>NZ_LT670848.1:1336666-2673332 GCF_900142975.1 Salegentibacter salegens | reverse complement strand
ATTACAAGCCTTCATCAGCATTTGACGTAAGGGAGTGTTAGCTCAACTCTGTCTGCTTCTTCTCCCGGGGGTACCCCCGGGAGAAGAAAATTTTAGTTTTTCGTTTCATTGGTGGCTAAGTCCAACTCTAGCCGACCTTCAAATTTAATAGCTAATTGTTGAACTACCAAACCCCAGTTCTGCAGTGGGGCGTTCCATTTCTTTTCAATTCTTCTGGTAGCTAGGTAAACCAGCTTCAATAGTGCCATATCATTGGTAAAAGCGCCTTTGGTCTTGGTTACTTTTCTTACCTGCCGGTGAAAAGCCTCTACGGCATTTGTGGTGTATATGAGTTTTCTAATGGGTGCGGTATATTCAAAATAAGCACTCAATCGGTCCCAGTTATCATTCCAGGAACGGATCACTATGGGATATCTTTTGCCCCATTTTTCTTCCAGATCCAGTAAAGCCGATTCAGCCTGGTCTTTGGTGTCAGCCTTGTACACCAGTTTAAGGTCTTTCATAAAATCTTTTTGATCCTTACTGGCCACATACTTCATACTATTGCGGATCTGGTGGACAATACATAGCTGAATATCAGTCTTGGGATAAACAGAATGAATGGCTTCACTAAAGCCCGTAAGATTATCCGTACAGGCAATCAGAATATCTTTTAAGCCACGGTTGTTTAATTGGGTCAGCACCTGAAGCCAAAAATTGGCCCCTTCACTTTCCGAGATATACATACCCAGCACTTCCTTTCTTCCAGCTTTATTTATTCCTAAAATATTATACAAGGCCTTGTGCTTTACTTTGCCTTCTTCGCGTACCTTGAAGTGCATCGCGTCGAGCCATAGGATGCAATATACCGGCTCCAAGGGGCGATCCTGCCATTCCTTAACCTTGGGAATCACCCGGTCCGTAATATCACTTAGAACGTGTGTGGATATCTTGGAATCATACATTTCCTCTATATGAGCTGAGATATCCCGCAGGCTATTGCCCATCCCGTACATGCCTATAATCTGCTTTTCTAAATTATCGGCCAGGATACGCTGGCGTTTCGCTACGATCTCCGGCTCAAAGGTACTGTTACGATCCTGGGGCGTGTTAATGGTGACGTCCCCTTGGCTGCTCTTTAGGGTCTTTTTGCCTTTGCCATTACGCTTATTACCTGCTTTTGAGCCTTTTTCTTCATCGGAAAGGTGCGAAGACATTTCTGCTTCCAGGGCCTCTTCCATAAACTCCCTAAGCATTGGAGCAAAAGCGCCGTTTTTGCCGGTTAGGGATTCTCCTGATAAAAATTGTTTTAATGCTTTTTCCTTTAATTCCTTAATCTCTTCTTGTGTCATAATCTAGTCTAAAAATTTTAATTTAATTTTCAAAGTCTAGACAGACTTGAGATTACACCCTCTGACGTAAAGCAATTAAATTCTCATAACATCAGGTCTATTGCTTCCTATGTTACAAAATACGTGACTAAGAACAATGCTAAGTTTGACTTTACCGCTGTATAAAAGATTGGATGAAAAAAATAAAAGCATCCCATACTCTCGCAACACTATTCCAACTTAGATAAAAAACTAGACTAGTAAGTCCTAGTGCAATAAAAAAAGTCACCCATCTAAGAGTTTTCAATTTATTATACTGATTCTCTAAAGTATTATTTTTTAATTGTTTTAATTCGGTGTGAATTTGACTTAGACTACTTATATGTTTAATTTTACTTTCATATCGATTAATATCATTTTTAATAGAATCTAAAGACTCTTCAATACTTTTAAAAAATATTTTATAAATCAATAAAATGAATAAATAACCAATTCCCAATAAGCTGAAATTTTTTACAGCGGATGGTTCGGAAAACTCTAAACGACTTATTAGAAATAAAAATGCAATTGGTATCCCAAAAATATAATTTGAAACTTTCCTTATTGTTTCGTGAATTTTATCATTTAATTCCTGAAAATACTGAAGTGAAGACGTTTTAATTTTCTCAAACGAAAAGCCTTCTAAATACGATTCAAAACTTGAATAATAATTCTCTTTTAATAAACTCCAGTTCTCAATTAAAAATGAATACTTCTTTTCCTTATTGGTAAAAATATTCATAAGTTCATTTACAAACAATTTACTTCTTTCCGACTTATGAATTCCTCCAAATATATCTTCTCTCATTTCCTTAACGTCATCAAGTGTCAAATTTTCTAATTCAGAAACTCCATATTCAATAGGTAAAATCAGACTGTTACCAACTCTATGAAAATAAACCTTGAGTTTTCCTGCAGTAATATTGCTATGATCCGCTAATTCTTTTACCAATCCTATAAGATGTAAGTTTTGGAAGTAAGATTGCATTAAGTAATGATCTTGATGCTCTTTTTCTGTTATTCTATACTGGTGTATATAATACTTCTCTAAAGTTAGCTCATACTTTTCTTTCTCAATAAACTCCGAAAAATTTTCAAAATAATTAGGGAAAAGACCTAGGTTGCAAAAAACGGTCATAGTATACCACCCTGGCCGGATTAAAGTGAACCACCTTGGCCGGGTCAAAGTGAACCACTTTAGCCGGGATAAAGTGAACCACTAAGAAATCGATTCTATTTGTAATAAGCCAAATGTCTTTTTTTGTAAAAAAGACCATGGCCAACAAACAGATAGATATGCGAAAAGTAAAACAGATTTTCAAGTTGTACAGCCAGGGCGTAAGTAAACGCCAGATAAGTTCTAGCTTGGGGTTGTCACGTAATACCATCACTAAATACATCGCCTTTTTTCAGCGTTACCAGTTTACAAGCTACGAGATCTCTGCCATGACTCTAGAAGAGCTACACAAGCTTTTTAAGTCAGACCAAAAGCCAAAGAGCGCTCAACTATTGACCCTGGAAAAATACTTTCCCTATTTTGATAAGGAATTACGTAAGACGGGAGTAACCAGGCAACTGCTTTGGCAGGAATATTATGTAAAACATCCTGATGGCTTTAAATTATCCCAGTTCAAATACTGGTACCATCAGTGGACTAAGGAAGTATCACCGGTGATGCACCTTACTCATAAGGCTGGCGATAAGTTGTTCATCGATTACACAGGCAAGAAACTTAGCATTGTGGATCGTCACACTGGAGAACTGCAGGATCTGGAAGTTTTTGTGTGCGTTTTGGGCAGTAGCCAATACACGTATGTAGAAGCTTCACCAAGCCAAAAGAAGGAAGATTTTATACGTAGCGTCGAGAATGCGCTTTGGTTTTATGGTGGGGTGCCCAATGCTCTGGTACCCGATAACCTGAAATCTGCTGTAACCAAGGGAGTCGTTATGAACCCAAGGTCAACGAGACGTTCTCTGATTTTGCAGAATATTATGAAACCGCAGTACTGCCCACAAGAACATATAAACCCAGGGATAAGGCCATTGTAGAAAACGCTGTACGGATTATATATACCAGGGTATTTGCACCGCTACGCCACCAGACCTTCCATAGCTTACCAGAAATCAATAAGGCAATACTTGAACTTCTAAAAACACATAATGAAATGTCCTTCCGGGGAAGAGAGTACTCCCGCCGTTCTTTGTTCGAAGAAGTAGAAAAACAGGAATTAAAACCCCTGCCTTTAAAACGGTATGAGATAAAAGCCTACGCCAATGGGACCATTCACAAGAACAGCCACATCTATTTTAGCAAAGACAAGCATTACTATAGCGTACCTTATCAGCACATAGGCAAACGCATCAAGATCATCTACTCCGATAGCCTGGTGGAGATATTCTATAAATTTGAACGCCTGGCCGCACATCCAAGAGAGAAAAGGAAATACGCCTATACTACAGTTAAGGAACATATGCCATCACACCATAGGTTTGTAAGTGAATGGAGCTCTGAAAAATTCATCGCCTGGGCAGCTCATATTGGAGTACACTGCAAAGGGTATATCACTGAAATACTGGACAAAAAACAACATCCCGAACAATCCTATAAATCCTGTCTGGGCATACTACACCTGGCAAAAAAAGTAGGGAACCTGCGCCTGGATAATGCTTGTAAGAGGGCTTCTGATTACGGGGCATACAATTACAATATTATTGATCGCATCCTTAAAAAAGGCTGGGATAATCTTGAAGAAAACCTCGAAGAGGAAATAGTCTTGCCCGATCACAAGAACATCCGGGGAGGCCATTATTACAAATAGAAAGGAACCATTAAAACCATGTATATGAATACGCAAACCTTAGAACAGATGAAACAATTAAGGCTCCACGGAATGATCAGGGCCTTCAACTCCAGCTTATCCCCGCAGAGCGTGGATTACACTAATGATGAGCTTGTAGCTTACCTTATCCAGTCCGAATGGGACGATCGCCAGAACCGAAAGGTAGAACGCCTAACTAAAACAGCCAGGTTCAGGTATAGCGCCATTATGGAGAATATCGATTATAACCACGAACGAAATATCGATAGAAATCAAATACAACGTTTTGCCACGTGCGACTTTGTAACACAAAAGGATAATATTTTAATCACGGGAAGCACCGGGGCAGGAAAAAGTTATATGGCATCCGCCATAGGTCATCAGGCCTGTTCATTAGGCTTCAAAACGATGTACTTCAACACTTCTAAGCTCTTTACCATGCTTAAAACATCCAAGGCTGATGGCTCTTATTTAAAGCAGGTAAACAAGATAGAAAAACAGGATCTGCTCATACTTGATGACTTTGGACTTAAAGGTCTGGATAATATTAACAGGCACTCCCTGATGGAAATAATTGAAGATAGGCACGGAAAAAAATCTACCATTATAGCCTCCCAGTTACCGGTAGAGGCCTGGTACGAGATTATTGGAGAACAGACCATTGCAGATGCCATATTGGATCGTTTAGTTCATACGGCTCACAGAATAGATATCAAAGGGGAATCAATGAGGAAAAAGCTTAAAAATAAATAGTAAATTTAACCACAATAGAATCGATTTTGAGCACTTAGTTTGCTATGCTCACTTTCATCCGGCGCACGTGGTTCACTTTGACCGGCTCATCCACCATGGCGGGTCATCAGGATGAATAGCCATATTTACACCGCTTTCTTCAGCAATCGGAATTACTTCACTAAGGAAATACACTAAATGTTCACGAAGTTGTTCTGCAGAAATTCCATCATAAGCCGCCAGACCATTTTTTAATTTTTCAAGAGTAAAACCTTTATCATCGCCTGGTAAGGCCATCAACAGACTTTGCTTTAGGACCTCAAGTTCTCCTTCGCTTTTTGATTTATAACGTTGCTTAGCTTTCTGCCGAATTTCTTTAGAATAATCGCTTTCCGCATTTTCCCTTTTCAAGATAAACAAATCGAAAATGGCGAGTTCAACTTTATCGTGAAGCAAGGCCGTACTGCCGTCTTCCAACTGAAATTTCACGTTGGTTCGCAGCCAATCCAGCACCGGCATAAAATTATAGCAAACGGTTTTAACGCCACATTTCCCCAAATTCCTAAGGCTGATTTTATAATTTTCAATAAACTCGTCGCGCTGTAGTTTTCCGAGTTTTATGGAATCGTGTACCGGAAGGCTTTCTACCACATTCCAGTGCAATTTAAAAGGATGTTTTTTATTGCTTTCTTAAAGTTCCCCAATTCGTTTTTCAATTTCTTGTAAAGACCACACCTCACCTACCGGAATATGGTGTAAAGCAGTTACCACGCCATGTGCGCCTGCCTGTTTAAGCATTTCCAAGCTTACCGGGTCTTTTGGGCCATACCAACGCCAGCTTTGTTCAAATATCATTTTGATTTATTTTTTTCTTCCGATTTCTAGCATTGCGAATTAGTGTTAGGGTACTATTAACCCGTTCGCTTAACAAACTAAAATCCTTTTTCAATAAAATATTAGCAGATATTAATTTTGAGCCTATTCCCACACAAGTCACCCCAGCTTCAAACCACTCTTCTAAATTACTTTTTGAAATAGTAACACCCCCTGTGGGCATGATACTGGTCCAGGGACAGGGGCCTTTGATTGCTTTCACAAAGTTAGGACCATAAACACTTCCAGGAAAGATTTTTACTATTTCACAACCCAATTCTTCAGCTTGTGAAATTTCGGTTAAAGTGCCACATCCAGGAATCCATAATAATTTTCTTCGATTACATAAAATTGCAATATCTTCTTTAAAGACCGGGCTTACAATGAAATTGGCTCCTCTTTCCATAAAGAGTGCACAAGTAGAAGCATCTACAATTGATCCCACGCCAATTATCATGCCTGGTAAATTATCTTTACAATACTTTATCAGTTCTTCAAAAACTTCAAAAGCAAAATCTCCACGATTTGTAAATTCAAATACGCGAGCTCCACCTTCGTAGCAAGCTTTAATTACCTTCTTACAAACATTCACGTTCGGATGATAAAAAACGGGTATTAGACCCAAATTCTGCATTTCTAATACCACCTCAATTCGAGTATATTTATACATATTTTATCTTTTTATTCTACCTTCAATTTGACCGTTTGCTATTTTCCAGATTTCTTCTTTGCGAGCTAAATTTACATCACCAACGATTGTATGTTTTAATGCACAAGATGCATTGGCAAAATTTAAAGCAGACTGTTCATCGTATCTATCCATAGTGTAAATTATACCCGCAACAAAAGCATCGCCAGTACCTATCCTATCTATAACTGGATTTATTTCAATTTCAATAGTAGAAAAATATCTTTTCCCATTCCAATACCTCGAATAAATCCTTTGAATAGAGGCTCCATAACTAACGCGAACTTTATCAAAAACCTTCTTAATTGAGGGATAAATTTTCATTAACTCTTTAGACGCTTTAACAAAACCATCTTTCCCATTATCAAAATTCGTTTCAAGAATCTCATTAATTTCATTAGTTCCTCCAATAAAAACATTACTATATGAGATAAACTCTTTGAGAACCACCTGCGAGTCCCTTCCATATTTCCAAAGATTCTTTCGGTAGGTAGGGTCAACGGTGATTTTAATTTCTAAATTTGCAGCTGTAGCTAAAGCACGTTTCAAGCCTTGATAAGTGTTCTCGGATATTCCCGGTGTAATTCCAGTCCAGTAAAAAATATTTGCATCCTTTAATATTTCTTCCCATTTTAAATCCTCCCAAGCTATATTAGCAAAAGAGCTGTAAAGCCGGTTGTATATGACCTGACTTGAACGTAGGGAGGCACCTTCTTCCATAAAATACAAACCTAAAGGGTGATAATTTTTTTGAGTATAAAGATTTCCTACTCCTAATCGATTCAGTTCCTTTAAGCTACTCTCACCTAAGAAGTCATCAGGCACGGCAGAAACATGGTCAACCTTCTCATTCCAATTTGCAAGTGCCATAGCAACATTGGCTTCTGTTCCACCAAAGAAAAAATCTAACTGATAACTCTGACCAAGTAGCCGTTTGTCTGGAGGTGAAAGTCTCATTAGAATTTCACCAAATGTTATTATTCTTTGAGGTTTTGTTTCAGATATCATTATAGATCAAAATATTCTTTAGCATTAAAATAACTAATCTCAGAGATGGTTTCACCTATTAAATCTAAATCCTTGGGTAAGTCCCCTGAAACCATTTCATTTCCCAAAAGATTACACAAAATTCTTCTGAAATATTCATGTCTACTCATGGATAAAAAGCTACGGGAATCCGTAAGCATTCCTACAAAACAGCTCAAAAGACCCATATTAGAAAGTGTGTTGAGTTGATTAATAATACCTTCCTTTTGATCCAAGAACCACCAAGCAGAGCCATACTGGATCTTCCCCTTCACACTTCCATCATTAAAATTCCCTACCATACTCGCAAACACCGCATTATCCGATGGGTTTAAATTATAAAGTAAAGTCTTAGAAAGTTTATTTTCTTTATCAAGAGCATTCAGAAAAAAGGAAAGAGCCCTACTATGTTTAAAATCGCCAATAGAATCCCAACCTGAATCTGGCCCTAATTTTTTAAACATTCTAGAATTGTTATTACGCTGTGCACCTAAATGAAACTGTTGTACCCAACCGAACTCGTGATAGATCTCCGCCAAATATAATAGGATGGCCGTTTTAAATTTATCTATATCATTACCTGAAAGAATTTTACCCTTAAGTTTGTCCCTAAATATTTTATCAATATTAGAATCACTAGATATCTCAAAGGGCATATAAGTCAATCCATGATCACTTAACCGACAGCCATTTGCGTGAAAATATTCTACTCGCTTGCGTAAAGCATCCTGAAGATCATAATAAGTACTAATTTCAATATTTGAAGTGTCGGATAATTTATTTATATAAGTCAAATAGCTTTCGGATTCAATTGATATTGCCTTGTCTGGACGAAAAGAGGTACTTACTTTAACTTTCGAATTGCTGCTTACGTGCTGTTTATGATATTTCAAATCGTCCAAGGGATCTTCAGTTGTGCAAAGGGACTCTACATTCGATTTATTTAAAAATCCTTGACAAGAATTCTCTGGTTTTTGTAGTTGATAATTAACTTCTTCATAAATATCCTCAGCAGTTTTTTGATTCAAAAGCTTTTCTATTCCAAAATAGCGTTTTAACTCTAAGTGCGTCCAATGATATATGGGATTTCTTATTGTTTTGGGAACAGTCTTAGCCCAAGTAAGAAACTTTTCCTTATCACTTGCTTGGCCCGTAATATAATCCTCTGAAATACCATAACATCTCATTGCTCGATATTTGGCATGATCACCTGCCAACCAGAGTTCAGTTATATTAGAATATTTCCTATCCTGGGCAATATCTTTTGGAGACAAATGATTGTGATAATCAATTATTGGATGATCTTTGGAAAATTTATTATAAAGTTCTCGAGAATAATGATTCTCCAGCAAAAAATTATTTGTTATAAATAATGAATTATCCATTGAAAAAATTATTTGTCATTAAAATTAATACCTGTTAAGCTCCATCGTTTTTTGAGGCTCTGCAATTTCTTTTCGAATTTTTCAAAACCTTTTTGATCCGTGGATGTCCAGCCTGACTCTGAGTAAGCAGCTAACCTGGGATAAATTTGATTCTCCATTTTCTCCACGGTAGGAATCCACTCACTCCACATTTGAGTCCCTAAACCAAGAATCTTTGAATGATATTTTTTTTCTAGGCCTTGAGGTATAGGATCAAAAGCATAAGATTTACTTAGTGGAAGGCGCTCATAAGTATAGTCCAAATAAGTATCCCAATGATTTGAATTCACTACATCATAACCTTCCTTTACCGCTCTATTAATTAATTCCAAATCTCCCTTCCAAAAATGAACAATAGCTGATAATGCTAATTTTTCTTCAACCTTATGAGATTCCTCTATTGCTTTCTCATGGATATCCTCTCCCATTATGTCATTCCATCCCATCATTCTTTTTCCAGCCCTATCAATATAATTTGAAATCCCATTGGTAAAGTATATTTGCAGATCAACAGGAGATTTTAACTCTTTTTCCTTCATAAAACTATGAATTTCCTTAGAATTTTTCCAAGTATCAAAATTCACTTCATCACCTCCTATGTGGATCACCTCTCCTGGAAAAAGAGCCATCACTTCATCCAAAACATCCTCTAAAAATCTTATAACCTTGGGATCACTGATTAAAAAAGAATCATCCATTATTCCAAAAATTTCTGATACTTCTGTAGTAGTCCCTAAAGTACCCAACCAAGGATAAGCTGCAATAGCTGCCATGGCGTGCCCGGGCATTTCAATTTCAGGTACTATGGTAATATGAAGTTTATTAGCATATTCTATTATTTCTTTAATATCCTCCTGGGTATAAAATCCTTCATGCGATTTTCCTGTCCTTTCTTCACTTTTTCTAGCCGTTTGTGTATCATCTCTCTTGGATCCAATTAGAGTTAGCTTCGGATACTTTTTTATCTCAATCCTCCAGCCCTGATCATCAGTTAGGTGCCAATGAAATTTATTCATCTTTAATAATGCCATTTGATCAAGTAAATCTTTTACCACAGCCTTCCCTTTAAAATGTCGAGACTCATCTAACATAAAAGCTCGCCAGGGAAATCTAGCCTTGTCAGTTATCTTTAATTCCGGCAATAGGATATCCTTTGTATATGTCCTAAATTCAAAATCTTCAGGCAAGATTTGTCTAAAAGATTGTATCCCATAAAATACACCGTTCACCGTACGAGCCTTAATTGAAATTTCATTCTTCTCTATTTTGAGTATATATCCTTCATCTCCTAATACCTCTGACAAAGCCCTATCTACTTCTAATTTGAAACCCTTGCCCTTTGACTTAATACTAGGTTTCTGACCCAACCCTTTTCCTAAAAGCTCTGAAAGAATGTAAGCTTCGTTTTTTAGGGAATCTTCTGCAATGATAGCCACATTCCTATCCAGAATTACCATTCCGCTTCTTTGTTCGATTGAATTAGGTTGAGGTATAATATTAATACTCTTCTGAGCCATTGTCGGATTTATCCAAATTAAAGGCAGTAATAAAAAAAGCGTTTTAATTTTCATTGATTTTAAGATTTAAATAATAATTACTTTAGAATAAAAACATTAACAGTTTGGTGTTCAAAACTTACACCCTCCTCAACAGATTACTCTTGCTTACGGGTACTCATAAACCACCTCTCCAGATTTTATGGTTTTTAAAATTTTCAAATTACCCTTGACATATTCAAAGACAATAAGGTCTGCTTTCTTGTTTGTTTCAAAGCCATTTGAAATTTCCATAACTTCTATAGGCTTAAGGCTAGCCATTTCCAATGCATATTCCAAGCTAGTAATTTCATTATTAACTAAATGCTCAATACACCAGCGTAAAGTTTTGGCAGAACCCGCTAACATTTCTGGTCGATTTATTATTTGTAAGCGTCCATTTTTTGTCAATTCAATGTCACCCCCTATATGGGAATTATAAATTCCAGGAGGCAACCCGGCAAACTTGGTTGAATCACTAACTAGTACACTTTTTGTATTTTTAACCTTTAAGAAGACCTTAAGAATAGAGACGGGTAAATGAAATCCATCAGCAATTAAGCTACACCATAGGTTCTCATTTGCCAACTGATCCCAGATATAATTTGAATGACGTGGTAGAGTAAGATGCGTTGCATTACCTAGATGGGTAGACATAATTGCACCTGCTTGCACAGCTTCAGCTATTTGTTCTTCAGAGGCTGCCGTATGACCAATTGCCACCTTTACTCCTGATGAAACACACTTATCTATAAATTTTCCCGAATCTGGCCATTCGGGGGAAATAGTTATCAATTTTATTCTTCCCTTAGCAGTATTCTGCCATTCACAAAACAAATTCCAGTTAGGAGCCTGAACAAAATTTAAAGGATGTGCTCCTCTAGGTCCATCTTTTTTAGATAAAAAAGGGCCCTCCAGGTGTATACCTCCAATACTATCGGCAACAAGAGGATTCTCACACGCCTTTATAATGCATTTTATGGCAGCATGAATTTTAACGGTGTCGTTTGTAATAAGAGTAGGATAATACGTAGTAACGCCTTCCGACCAAAGATCCTTAGTTAACTTAACTACTTGTCCCGGAGAAAGACCTCCCTGATTAAAATCAACTCCATTAAAACCATTTATTTGAAGATCTACAAAACCAGGACCAACCATTTCTAACTCCTCTTTTCTGGGATATTTACTGATACTTTTTATGTATCCATTAAGTAAGCCTATACCTATAGTGCTTTTATCCTTATAATGTTTCCCAACTATAGTTCTTTCCATTTTATAAACTCTTAATGATTTCTATCTAAATTTAGATGAAGTTCCTTAACCTTTTCTGATGGCTGTTTTTTAAAAATAAATCCATAGAGAACGAATATCAAAAATGAAACAAGGGTAGGCCCACCAATTTCAATAGCGAGATTCTCTAAAGGGAAGACTTTAAGAATTATAAAGGTAGACAACCCGCCCAGTATTGAAATCACTGCTGCCTTTCCATCACTATTTGCGAACATAGGTAAAAGACCCAGGATCATCGGTATTGAAATTGGACCTAATAATGCTGCAAACCAGGTAATAATAAGACCAAATACACCTCCAAAGTAACTAGCATTCAAGGCTACAATTATGGTTAATAAGGTAAAGCTAAATGTGGTCACTCTGGCCAACTTCAAGGCTTTCTTATGGGAATATTTTCTAATCTTCGGAAAAATTACAGGAAGAATATCCCGACTAATTACAGCAGAAACAGTATTAGAGTCAGAAGCTGTCATTGATAAGGTATTGGCAAATAATGACGCTAATACTAATCCTACTAATCCTTGGGGCAAAAATTCTATTACCATCTTACCGTAAGAAAGGGTTGGATCCGCGAGATTTTCGAAGAATATGGGGGAAGCAAACATTGGGTAAAGTAATACTAGTGGCCATAAAAAATAAAGCAACGATGAAGTTAGTGCGGCCTTACGTGCGGTTCTACCGGAAGTCGAAGAAATAAACCTGGTAGCTAGATTCCAGGTTCCCCCACTGTAACTAAAAAAATTAATTACTAACATCACCATCATAAAGCTGAGAGTAAATGGATCATTAAAAAAACCAGAATGAGAATCTGGAAGTCTATCCCACATACTGAAGACTCCACTAATTCCATCATCCAATTTAAGAATTATCATAACGAACATTGTTAACCCTGCTAATAATTGAACGATAAATTGCCCAAAGTCATTCCATACATCTGCCCATAATCCACCAATGGTAATATATATTAAAGAAACACCTCCAACTAGGAATATGCCCAAACTGATGGGTGCCCCACTAAATACATTTAGCAATACAGCAATTGCCGCCAATTTTCCACCCGTATCGAAAATTTTAATTATTGACCCAGTCCAAGCTATAAGTTGCTGCGTTGATAAGTTATAACGAACAAGCAAATATTCTGTTGGGGACTGAATCGAAGCAAATATTCTCAATCGTGACCATCTTGGAGCAATATAAAAAGCAGCGATCAGAGTGGCCAGACCCACCGTAAAAGCCCACCACACATATAAGGTAAACCCATGGGTATATGCTATTCCGGCATAAGCTACAAAGACTGCACCACTATAACCCGAAACATGGTGGGACACCCCCGATAACCACCACGGTAAATTCCCACCCGCAGTATAAAAATCAGCGGAATTCTTGACACGTGAATAAGCCCAAACCCCAATTGCAAGTAACATTAAAAAATATACGGATAGAACTATCCAGTCCAGTGTTTGCATAGGTAGGAATAATTAAATATTTGATTCTTTTTAAAAATAATGCTCAGTTTTTCAAATGAGCGAGGATATAGATTCTCTAAGCCTGAAAAGATCTTTTGACTATTATCCCAAAAAATAGCTTGAAAGGGGTAAAGTGGTGGCTGAATTAAATTTCTATATATCACTTCTTCTATTTAGAAAGACAACAATCTCTTTTAGCATCCTAGACATAGTTCTTTTATGCATTATCTTGATTTTACCGAATAATTCCCTTGTAAAAAAAAGATGAAGAATATTCATTTAGCCTTTATCTTTATTACTTAAGTTTGACTAATCGATCATATAGAACCTGAACAGGTTGAATTCTAATATCATTTTGCTCTTTGATTTCAGAGTCGTACAAAAATCCCTTGTTCAAAGCAGTAAATCGTCTATTCAGGACTTTAGCTTCATCAAAAATGTTTTCTAATTCTTCCGCTAATTCTGGAGTTTGATCAATGGAAAATTCTGGTGAATTGTATCTAGCTTCAATTGCTTTAAATTTCAGATAATGCATTCTTAAATCAGCCATTAATTTAAGATGGTTAAATTCAGTAATATTTCTTTTCGGGTTAATCCTATTGAGTTTTTCATTTAACTGGCCATAGTCAAACTGCATTTGTTCAATACTTTTACTTTTTTCAGGTTTTCCGTTCTGAATTAATTCAACAGGTTTGGAAAAATAATCCCAAAGAATTCTTCCATCTTCCTTTTCTAAGCCGAAGCGTTCTCTTGAATATTGAAGTACAAAATCCTCTGGATTAATTGAATCCTTGGAATTTAGAGATTCGACGTAACTTGCAATGAGAATTCTAAATCCAGACATCGGGTAAGTATTTCTTATCTGGGTCATATCTATTACTTCATATCCCACGTCCCAGGTAAATCCATAAAGTCCCGTGGTAGACCAGGAGGTCATTACTATTCCTTCATAACCAGCTTGCCTAGCATATGGAATAAATTTTTTTTGATTATTAAAGTGTGTTTTCCAATCTGTAACATACCAATTATCAGGATGACTACGGATTGCGGGGGCTCCCCAGAAGGTAAATCCCATTTCCTGAAGTTTTGATACGTCCCCGAAGTGATTAATTTTCCAACCGTAATTCCAATCCACAAGAATTGTTTCTTTAGGAAGTTCCTTGGCTGCTTCCGGATATTTTAAAATCATATCAGCCCACATAACAGGCTTCTTGCCAAGACCAATGACAATCTCTGCCATAGATTTCATATGATCCACGAAAACTTTCGATTTTCCTTGCTCCTTAATCTTCTTCTGGCAGCCTTCGCATTCTTCCAGAAGTCTGGTTTCATCTCCTCCAATATGAATGTAATCTGATTTATGCATTGAAGCCAGATCAGAAAATAATTCTTCAAATAAAATAGAGCTTTGCTGAATTTTCATAGGTGAAAGCTGAGAAATGTCTTTTTGATCTACCTTAAAGTGATTATATCGTGGATGTCTTAAAATGTATTCTACATGACCCAAGCTTTGTTGAAGCGGAATTACCTGTATACCTAAATTATTGCAGTATTTGATAAAATCTTCAATTTCCTCCCTGGAGTAAGAATATTCATTTGAAATCGTAGCGTGTTTTTCATAGGGGTAAGTAGCCTCCCATTCCATCACTAATGTATTTAACCCCATATCGGCTATTTCTGAAGCAAACTCTTTTAACGCCTTGGGTGTCATAATTTGAATTCTTAGATCCAAATGAAAACCTTTAACGTCAAAATCATCTTTAGATTCGAACTGCTCCTGGGCACTTATAGATAACGTGACTAAAATAAAAAAAGTAGTCAGCAAGAAATTAGATAAGTTATAGGAACTTCTTTTTTTAATTGCTTTATGATACATAATTATTAAATTCAATATTTAAATTTTATCCTATTTAGATAGGAAACCACGAATTTTAAGAGTTTTTCTTTAATGATTCCTGCAATTCTATTTGCTCAACGGCTGAATTGTCAAAATAAAAGGAACAGCTAGGATGTGATCTAAGAATAGTTGCAGGACAGCTTTCATCAATCCGTTTTGTAAGAGTATGATAAACAGCATCAGCTTTCTTTTTACCGGTTGCTATACAAAACAACTTCTTTCCTTTCATCAAAGTGGGTATGGTTAAGGTTACTGCTTTTGCGGGTACATCCTCTAATTTTTCAAAACACTTATCATTGACTTGTTGTTGCCTACAAACATCATCAAGCTGGACTATCTTTATTACCTTTGAGTCATTAAAATCTGCAACAGGTGGGTCATTAAAAGCAATATGACCATTTTCACCAATGCCTAAACATACTATATCAATAGGTTTTCTCGTGATTTTATCCTCAAAATTTAAAAGTTCCTGTTCCTGAGCTTGATTATTGATTAAATGTAATTCTCCCACCTTAACTTTAGAAAATAAATGTTCTTTTAAGTATTTGGAAAAATGTTGAGGGGCCTCCGGAGATAGTCCAAGATATTCATCCATGTTAAATGCTGTTACATTTTCCCAGTCAATTTCATCAGAATTAACTAAGTATTCTAAGGTTTCATTCTGAGAAGGTGCAGCTGCAAATATTATTCTAACTTTCTGTTTTTGTTTCTGAATTTTCTTTATTTCATTCACAATATCCCTACCAGCTGACTTCCCTACGAGCTCTTTGGTCGGGTATATATTTATATTTAACTTCGAAAAAGTATCCGTTTTCATTTTTATATTTTAATTGTTACAATTTTGAGGTAAAACCATATTTCGTAAAAAAGGAATCCTGGAAGGTTCATACCTTCCGGATCCCAATCAAGACCAGCTAACAGCTAACTCATGGGTAAAAGTCAATACTAATAGTTAACAGATCTATCCATTTAATTATTAAATATTTCCTAATGGTGATAATTTAAATGTTATAGTTCCTTAGTCTTTAAAAAGAAGAAAAATCAAGAACTATTAGTTTATATCCAATTAGGTCAATGAATTTCAACTCTTTCTATAATTAACTCTGCTTCTTGCATATCCTTTGGCGCCGCTCCACGAAAAAGCCATAAATTTATTTTTAAGCGTTCATTGCTATCTGGAGGAATATTTTCACCATTATATAACCAAGAATTAATTAAATCATCAGGTTTCGGTTCTAAGCTATGGCCATGATAACTACCAAATTTTATATTATTTGGCTTCCAATCAAAAAAATGAGTTGATAGGTTGTTATCCCTCGGCATAATGTCAAACCGAACCTTATTCCCATCTATATAAGAGGGCTGTACTGCAAATTGTGCGTTAATATTTTGAGGATCGCCCCATTGTGAGAATTCTATATCTATTTCTTCATTATCATTCATATAAGTGAATAAACCAGCAACAACGTTAGGATCCAAGTCAGTTAAATCACTTGCCAGGTAAAAGATATATTTACCGTAACCCAAAGATCTTCTTAATGAAACCCCACTACATTGCCATTTTCCACCCACTTGTCTAATTTTCAGATGTAGACGTCCTTCTCCATCCACCCAGACATTCTCTTCTACATCTGAAAAATAATTTGGACCCGGACCTGCTAAATCCTGATCTGTTTTTCGTACGATCCATTCCATTCCAGAAAATTCTATCGTTCGGTTTGTCTTCTTTGGTTCGACAAACGGATCAGTTTCATCTTCACAAGCCTGAAATATAACGGTGTTAACTATCAATAAGATCAAGAGGTAGCTCGTTTTAATCCTCATAGAACTTTATTGAATTTCAATGTTTATAGTTATTTCATCAATCCTACTACCTGTACGATCTTTAGCAGAAAGTAAGACAAGGTCCTCGGATGCACCTTGATCGTCATTAATATATAGTAGGTTTTGTAAATCGATATCCAGTTGTGTAAATTGATCACCAGGTCTTAGGATTGATGCTCCTTGTATAAGCCATCCATTGGTAGGCACGGAATTTACTGTGTAAATAATATCTGCTGCCGGAGCCCCTGTCAGTTCCAAAATTTCATTATCCATAACAAACACATCTCCTGAAGCGGTCTGAATTGAGTTATTTTTTAAAACCTCTAGCGTATTTTCTCCTGAAGCCAATCTGGCTATAAGCATAGGGGGATGAAGTGATGGATGTTCTTTGGAAGCTAAATCGTTGGTTTCATCTGTAGTAGCCTCTCCATCTAACATTATAGAAACTCTACCTAATCCCTCATTTTCAAGATAGAAATTAGTTAAATCGAATTGAAATTGAGGAACCCTTGTAGGGGTAATACTTGCTATCGGTTCTCCGTCGGGGAATACAGCATTATCAAACGTCAACCCCATTTCATTCCAAGTTGTATCTGGAGTTTGATAGGCATCCAAACTTACTCCTTTCGCGTGGGTAAATGAGACCGCAATTGCCAGCTGTAGATCTGTAATAATTCCTTCTTCCCCGAATTCATTCAGGTCAAACATTAAAAACGCCTTACGATCATACAATCCATCACCAGTAACATTCTTAACCTTGATTAACGGATCACTTCCATAGTTAGTCCCTGAAGACGTACCTCCGTTTACATAAGTATCATATATTGGAAAAATGGTATCCGTAACTATGGAAGGATCTGGAGCGCTCGGGTCTCCTGCCGGTGCTGAAAAATACACCAATGCATCGACTACATGTATCACTCCATTACTAGGCTCTAAATTAGAAGTTACGATCTGCCATTGGCTATTTGTTCCTTGATTGATAATCCCCCTAAAATTAGTATCATGGGATAAAAACATTACCTGTCCATTCTGGGTTGGATATGCAATAGGAAAGTTACTTTCCGCTAAATCAGGATCTGAAAAGATGACTTTATCATTAACAATGTGATACTGCAAAATATTTCTTAATATAGGGAGGGGAATGGCTTCCAGATTACTATATCCATTGGCTTGAAGATAATCACGGAATGATTGATTATTGGGTGCAATAAATGTCCTGGTTTCACTATCCTGATAAAAAGATTGCAATCCTGCGCTTGTAATCGCATTTTCCAGCAAGGCAAGAGAATCGTTTTGCTGAATATATTCCCAAGCTGACACTTCTAATTTTCCGTCTATATTATCATGTTGGTATTCAAAGTCTTCCTGAATTTCGCAACTTGAAACCCATACTAAAAGGAATGTCAAAATACCAAAATATAAATATGCTCGAATGCTCATTTTAGTTTTCATAACTAGTTAATTTAAAGTTTTAATGAATTTATTGGTAGAACGCATTCTGCTCAAGATTTAGATTGCGGTTAATCGCATCTTCATGGATAGGCCATACAAGGTTTGCGGGATCACTCAAGCCATTTAGAGGTTGCATCACTTCAATAGCACGTTCAGTCCTTATTAGATCAAACCAGCGATGCCCTTCAAATGAAAGTTCGATATAACGTTCTTGATAAATAGCTTCAAGAATACTTCCGTACTGGCTTTGAGCATCAGTTTGGTCGAGACTCTCTAAGCCTGCACGATTACGTATAGTATTCAACATGTCGAGAGCATCGTCATCCTCGCCTAATTTTGCGTGAGCCTCAGCTTTCAATAGCAGGATATCAGCCAAACGAAGAAGAACGATATTATTCTCTGAGGGGTTCGGACTCTCATCATTAAATCCCTCACCGAAGTACTTCCATATCATACGTGGTTCTATCTGCGTGGTATCATATATTTTTTGACGTCTCTGATCATCCTCTTCAAAAGAATTTCTAAACTTTTCATTTGGAAAATAATTACTATCTGATCCTAAAGCGTAAAGAACTCTTAACCCATTGGTTTGCACATCGTTATAACCTACCTCAAAAATACTTTCTGATGAAAGTCCTGTAGTAAAAATACTTGACCAATCGCTAATACTAACCAAACTATAAAGAGGATTATCAATCACTTGATTTGCAGAGCCAATAGCATTAGAATAATCTCTTCTCCACATATAGACTTGTGTCAAAAAACCTTGAGCTGCGCCTTGGGTTATTAGAATCCTATCTCGTTCCCCACCATATGATGCACGACAATTTTCAGCCGCAAATTGCAAATCATGGCTAAGTTCTAATTAGCATATTGAATAGTTGTTGTTTGTACTCGTACCATGCGCTATTTGAAGCAAAGGCAATGGCTGTAACTGTTGCCATTTTACTGGTTGAGTTCTTGATTTTTTCAAGTACCAAGAACCAATTCAAGTAATTCTGTAAGTATTTTGTAGCTACCCCATTGAAAGAATCCATGAACTTTCTCAATCTCATATCCATATTGTTTACATTCTGGACATGGTACACCTTATCTACGGTTCGCTGTCCCTTTGAGGTGTTGAACTTTTTATGGGCAATTGTGTTGGCTTTTGCAAAAGCACCATAACTTCTATGGCTGTCGCTGCAGAGTACGTCAGCTTTATCAAGTTTCCCTTTAAGTATTCTATTCAGATCCTCTTTACTGATACGACCTCTTGTGGCCACTTTAAAGTCTTTGTTTCCAGATCTATCACAAGTTGCCACTACAGCTACTTTTTCATCACTTATGCCTGCTTTGCTTGCTTTTTCTCCTCGCATTTTCGGTTTTCTACCTAAATGACGTCCTCCTTTTTCTGAGTAGGCAAAGAACAGGTCATCGCTTTCGACTATGCCCTGAAACTCTTCTACCGAAACACTGGAAAATGACGTGAGCAATTTATGTCTCCAATCAAAGGACGTTTGAATTGATATCTCCGTCTCTTCTGCACTTTTCCTGATACTGTAGCCCGACAACAAACAGTATAAATACCGATTTAACTTCTCTTTCTTTTTTATATTATACCAAAACTTACCTGTGGTCTCACTGAAATTCTTCTTACAGCCATTGCAAACATAGCGTTGAACGCCTTTGAGCTTGCCATTGGCACGAACACGCTTTTCTGAGCAATGAGGACAGGTAACTGCTTTTGCCTCGTTGCTGTCCTTTACTTCACTTTCTTGCAAAGACAATGATAGCAACGAAGCCACTATCTCTTGTTGAACAGTCGCTGGACTATTAACGAAAAAATCCCTGAAATCTGAAGGTATCATATCTATATAGTTTTACACAAATATAAGACATATTCATCTTAGAACAAAGCTCAAATCATCAATTATTTGATCCATTATTTGCGATTCATCCGCTTTTTCTAAGAATATATCCTGATCTATACTTTCGTATGGTTCCAGGATCAAAGGCACATCCCCCCAGATACGAACGGCATAAAAATACCCCAGTGCCCGTAATGCTCTTGCCTGCCCCATAAGCTCTCCACCAAGCGGACTATCCTCCCCGAAGACATCAGGAATATATTTAATTGCATAATTCGCACGGCTTATCATTTCGTATAGATTATTCCAGCTAGCCGAACTCATTATAGGAGTAAGATTATTCTGTTGTAAAAGCCCAGGATCACCGGCCTGAATAGTGCTTACGGCGTCTGCTCGACCTTCTCCCCAGTAGGCAAAATTCACCCTCATTACGGATTGTAAAGCATCGTAAGTACCGTAAACTCCAGCCTGAGCGTCACTTGCGTTTTGATAAAAACCTTGCGCTGAGAAACTACTTACTGGATCTTTATCCAGTAAATCTTCTGAACAAGCCACGCAGGTTAAAACAATAAAACCAATAATTATGTTGTTAATTTTTTTCATATGCTTATTTTTAAAATCCAAAATTTAATCCGAAAATTATAGTTCTACTTTGCGGATAAGATCCTTCATCCACCCCCATACGTAATCCACTATAAGAATTGACATCGGGATCAAATCCAGTATATTCAGTCCAGGTAATTAAATTTGTCGCTGTAAGATATGCGTCCAGACTCCCAATTCCGAAACGATTCACAAAAGCCTCAGGCACACTATATCGAAGATGTACATTCTTAAGTTTAATGTAAGAGCCGTCTTCAACCCAACGACTCTGAACCCTACTATCTGATTGTAAAGGATCATCTCGAACTGGTCTAGGGAAATCAGTAATATCACCTTGCTCTCTCCATCGGTCTAAGGCATCTGTTGATAAATTGTTATATCGCACCACCGCATTACGTTGATGGTTTATTTCGCTATAAATATCATTCCCATAGGAATACTGAAAGAATACATTTAATGAGAAGTTCTCATAAGAGAACTCATTAGAAATTCCGCCGAAGAAATCTGCCTCTGCATTTCCAATAATTTGTCGGTCATCCTGATCTATGATATTATCTCCGTTAAGGTCATTCCATATTGGATCCCCTCCTTGATACTCAGACCCAAGGGCTCCATTAGTAACACCATTGACGTTATCCTGATCGCTGGCATACACACCATCAAATTGCCAGCCGTAAAAAGTCCCAATAGGTAGGCCTTCTTGTAGAATATGATACTGACCATTTTGAATAAATCCATTTGTTAAAACATTTTCAGGTAAAGAAGTGACTTTGTTACGATTGGTGCTAATATTAAAATTGGTAGTCCATTTAAAATCATCTACCAAATTACGGCTTGTAACCATAAATTCAACTCCTCGATTCTCAATACTACCAATATTTTGGGTTATCGAATTGAACCCGGTAGTTCTAGGAATCGGCACTGCATAAAGTAGATCTTCTGTTTTCTTTAGATAAGCATCTGCATTCAATATAACGCGATTTGCCCACATAGCTATATCTAGACCGGCATTGTACTGAGTAGTAGTTTCCCAGGTAAGTCCTGAATTAGGCATTACCGTTGGAGCAGCTCCGGAAAAGTCCAGATAATTTGTTCCTACTGCAAATACTCCCTGGGAAGTATAATTCCCAATTGACTCATTTCCAGTAGATCCAACACTAAAGCGTAATTTTGCATCATTAAGTATCTTAAAGTTTTCCAGGAAAGCCTCTTCCGAAAAACGCCAACCTATTGAAGCCGAAGGGAAATATCCAAATCGTTGATCTTTCCCAAAACGAGATGAGCCATCTGCCCTTAAATTTGCCTCTATCAAGTAGCGTCCTTTATAATCATAAGAGACTCTCCCAAAATAAGAAAGCATAGAATGTTCTGTAGAAATATTAGCTTCTTGATTGGAAATAGTTCCGGCAGCATTCAGGGTTCGTATATTATCGCTCGGAAAGAACATCCCATCGAGACCCGTTCTTTCATATTTCCAATTTTGGAAGCTAAACCCCAGAAGTCCCCCGAAGTTATGATCATCATTAACAACTTTATTATAAGTTAGAAAATTTTCATTTCCCCATGTAAGATTATTAATGGCCCTGACACCTCCTGAATTATATCCTTCACGATAGTCAAGTATGGAAGGCATAAACTCATCTTCTTTCATAGCCAAAAAATCTAAATTTAAATTACTACGAAAGGTTAAGCCATCCAAGATATCTATTTCCATATACTGGCTACCAATAACACGATTACTTTTATTGAGATTGGTAGCATATTTCGCTATTCCAACCGGATTTCGTCGTCCTGACTGATACCCATTAAGCGAACCATCAGGCAAGTACATAGAATAGGAAGGTGGACGAATTAGTAATTCCCGTATCACACTTAAATTACCGGACCCTCCAGCATTAATTCTATTATTAGCACTATTAGTATATGCAAAGCTCTGCCCAACCCTAACTTTATCCGAAATATCGAAATCTACATTTAACCGTGAAGTCACACGCTTGTAGTTATTATTCAATATAATACCATCTTGATTTAAAAAAGAGGAACTCCAGGCGTATTTTACATTTTCCGCCCCACCTCTTATAGAAATATCTACTTTATATTGTGGCGCTATACGCAACAGCTCATCCTGCCAATCTACATCCCCGTTGTTTCTCGGATTCAAAGAGTCCCTTATTGCCCAATTCAATTCTACAGGATTTTCCATATTACGATATGAATCCTTTATTACTTGTCGATATTGGCTAGCATTAAGTACACTAAGACGCCTTGTTATCTCACTAACTCCAGCCTGAAGGTTTAAATCTATCTGAGCCTTACCTTCCTTTCCTCGCTTCGTAGTAATCATTACAACCCCATTAGCGGCTCTACTACCGTATATAGCAGTAGAAGCCGCATCTTTCAAAATTTCAATTGATTCAATATCATTTGGATTTATATCAGCAAGTGGATTCAGACCAAAGTTTTCTGTACCGTTTAATGAAGACATTGAAGATGATTCTATTGGCACCCCATCCACAACATACAAAGGTGAATTGCCAGAATTCAAGGAAGAATTCCCTCGAACTCGAATACTCATACCTCCTCCAGGAGCACCAGAATTAGAAACCACTTCAACTCCAGCAGCACGACCCTGAAGCACAGAAATTGGGTCTTGCAGATTGGTCTGTTCAATCTCCTCACTCCCAACAGAAACAACTGAACCTGTGAGATTACGTTTCTTTTTCCTTCCATATCCCACCACAACCATTTCTTCCAACTGATCTGCTGACGCTACCAGTGCAACATCAATTGTTGAATTTTCAGCAACAAGAACTTCCTGAGTTTCATATCCAACAAAAGTAAAAGAGAGAATATCATCTGGAGAAAGATTATTCAAACTATATTCACCATTTAAATCAGTTGCTGTCCCCAAATTAGAACCTTCAACAATTACATTCACCCCTAAAAGAGGAGCCCCACTATCCCCATCTGTTACTACTCCTGACACTTGAACATCCTGCGCCTGAACACCCATTATTTTGAACAGAAAAAAAATTGAGATAGCCAACTTAAATAAATTATAAGATCCCTCAACTCTTAAGAATCCCGACCTGTGTGTATTCCTCATAAAACAAGTTTTAGTTGGTTTTTATTTGAAAATATGTTAATAATCATATTCAAATGTAAAAGTAAAATAACATTTATGCAAACGTTTGTCTTAATTTTTTGTAAATATTTAGAATAATTTTAAAATATAATTATAAATCACTATATTTGATAATTCTTAAATGTCTAATTATCAAATTATTATATTTAAATAGTCTCAAGATGTCTATTTAAAACACGTAGATATTAAAATATATTATGCAAACGTTTGTTCTTAATGAGTAAAAAAAGAATTACCCTAAAAGATATTTCTAAAGAGTTGAATTTAGCGCCCAGTACTATTTCAAGGGCTCTTAAAGATCACCCGGGAATTAGTGCTAAAACTAAAAAAATCGTTAAGGAGAAGGTGGATGAATTAGGTTTTACACCTGATTTTATTGCTTCTAGCTTCCGAAATAAAAAAACTCGATCAATTGGAGTAATTGTCCCTAAAATTAACATCCATTTCCACAGTCTTGTTATTAGTGGAATAGAAGAGTGTGCATATCGATCTGGATATAATGTCACCATTTTTCAATCACAGGATTCTTATAAAAGAGAAAAGGAAATTATAAAAATCCTTCACAATAAAATGGTAGAAGGCATCATTGTATGTCTGGCTATGGAAACCAACAACTACGACCATTTCAAAAAGTTAGAAAAGTTAAAGGTTCCCCTAGTGTTTTATGATAGAATTCCCGATGATCTAGAAGTAAATAAAGTAGCCATTAATGATTTTGATTCAGCTTTCAAGGCTACAGAACATCTAATAAAGATAGGCTGTAGGCGTATAGCCCATATTGCAGGTCTTCAATCTACTGGGATTTTCAGAGCAAGAGCAAATGGATATTTGGCCGCTCTTAAGAAATACAATCTACCCATCGAGCCAGGCCTTCTTCTGGAAACCAAAGAACTTAGCTATGCCGAAGGGGTTGCTTGCGCAAAAAATTTTCTTGCCCAGCCTGAATTACCTGATGGAATTTTTTGTGCTAATGATTACACCGCAGTAAGTGTAGTTCAAATATTTAATAAGGCCCATATAAAAATTCCCCAGGAACTTGCAGTTGTCGGTTTTAGTAATTATCCGATTTCCGAAATTATTGAGCCTCACCTTAGCACTATTAATGATAGAGCATTCCAGATGGGACAGTCAGCTACAAAATTATTAATTAGCCAAATTGAAGAGGAAAATCAAGACATTATTAAATCTCAATCGATAATCTTAAAAACTGAGCTTATAATAAGAGATTCCTCCCGGCGCTGACAAAAAATTGAATATTAGTTGTCGTTCAATAAAGGCACAGCGCGCTAAGAATGGTAGCACCTCAAATTATTGTTCAAAATTAAATGGGCATACCAATATAAATCCTGTGAAGACCGACATACCTTAACTTTAACCAAAACACAAAATCTATTTTGATTTGGAATAAACCATTTGCCTTTTGAGCGACAAGAAGATTTTTTAGTAAGGAGATTTAGTACCAGCTGGGACTGAACGTTATGAACCCAACTGGTCAAAGGTACAATAAGAGTAGGGAGGCGATAGGCTAGAGGGACGAACGCTATATACTTGAAGATATGATCGAGCCCGATGAAGGCTATTTTAATATCGAAGCTGGAGGTAGAGGGCCATAAGCAGCAAGCAGCCCGGCGGGAGTAAAACTATGCTGTTGCGAGAGAACACCATACTAGAAGTCATAATTAACGTGAGTTCGACTTAAGCAGATAATCTTTGATCTATAATCTATAGGTTTAATGAAGGTTTTTTAGGAAAGAAGCTGTAGGCGATGAGTCCAGAGAGTAGGTTTGACAGGAAATTATCAAAGCTTCTGTGCCTGGTATGTTCGATTTGGCACATATTCTTGAGTTCATCATTTACTGTTTCTATGATGGCTCTCTTTTTCAACATCACTTTGTCGTAGGTATGCATCAAGCTGTTCTTCATGTTCTTTCTGATCTTGGTGACCAAGTGGACTCCATCTACGAAAAGTTTCTCAAAGAGGTCTTTGCTTATATACCCTTTGTCGCCATAGAGCTTACCCATTATCTTCTTATGAAAATTATCACTTTTTAAAGGTTCTCTATCATCAACATTGCCCTGGGTAAGCATGAAATCTAGAATTTCTCCTTTATCATTGATGATTAAATGAAGTTTGAACCCAAAAAACCATCCTATGGAACATTGCCCTTTGGCAGCCATTCCTTTGAAAGTTTTATGCTGCTTTTCCCTTTTAATATGACAGGATCTTAAGGGTGTTGAATCTATAAAGGAAATACCAGTGCATTTTCCCAAACAACACATTTTCAGGAATAAAGCCATCGGCACCACCGCCTTTTGTTGAAGTTCCACAAAACGGTTGTAAGATACTGTTTCAGGAAATTCACTTTTCAAATGTGGTTTTACATAGAAAAGATAAAAGTGTTTTAGATTTCTAAAATTTCCTGAATGGAAGAGTACCATAAGGGTCATTACTTCACTATTGGATAACTTGCATTTTTTATTCCTCCTTTTAATCCCGCAATCAGTTTGAAGAAGATGTCCATTCTGAGCTTGTTCAAATTCTTGATGAAACTCATCAATAAAACAAAAAATATCAGTAATTTTATCAATAGAAATCATAAGCAGAGAGTTAGTTAAATATTTGGTTTTAAAATACTTAAATATACTAATTCTCTGCTTTTTCTTTGCTGTTCAATTCCTCTTTTTTTTACATTTTCTTATATCGAACTTACGTTAATTACAGGAAAAACGGAACCCCAATAAAAAATGTTGTGCCCATTAAAAAAACAAAGCCATTTAATTTCTTGAATGGCTTGTTTTCCTAAGCTCCCCTCCTGGGCACAAACCAATAACTCGCTGATTACTAATTTTCTGCACTATCAATAGTTTTGTCTAATTGAAATTTTTCATGCTCATGATACGCTACATAACCCAGTTGATTTGTTAACAACCAAGTATTTCCTATTTTAAAATCCGGAGTATTACTATGGTGATGCCCATAAATCCAATAGCTAGGCTGCTCATTTTCAATCAAATTATAGAGTTCTACGGCAAAAGCTTCATTAATCTGGCTGTTCCTGTATTTTTTCGGGTAATTGAATAATGTAGGTACATGATGAGTTACTACCACCGTCTTTAATTCTGATTTCTGCAGCAACCTATTCCTAATAAACTTATAATTTTCTTCAAAGAGGGTGTTGAATAATTTTGGAGTAAAAGGTCTACCATTGAACTCGATCATCCGAAAATCATTTAAATTTTGCTGTATCAAAAAGGAATTTTGAACAGATATATTTGCCCAAAGCGTTGAAAATATCATTCTGTACTTCCCTAAAAGAACTTCCTCGTTATTCAGGAACCATATATTATTCCGGATTTTCTCCTTAAAGCTGCCACGTTTCAAACCCACGTCGTCATGATAGTATTCATGATTACCAGGAATCCAAAATACCGTTTCAAAATCGTTTGAAAGTTGATCAAAGAAATAATCAAAATCTTTTAGTCTAACCAGAGGAACAATATCACCTGCTAAGATGAGTACGTCACCTTCCGGCACTATTGGAGAATCAGTTAAAAATTTTTGATTTTCAGGAAATTCTAAATGAAGATCTGAAACATACTGTATTTTTAATTCTGGAAGATTCATATCACTTACTTCAATTTAATACATCACACTGAAGTGAATTATTAAGCAGGTAACCACGCTGAAGCTAATGTATTCCATAATATCATAAAATTTAGCTACCATCGGAATTCAGGTGCAAAACCTATGGGATTGCGATTTGAATGATTATCAATCAAAAGCTTCTTAGACAGGTCCCATTTATTCGAATTTAGGGCTATAACATAAAGTAAAACGTTTTGGAAGATTCTGATTAAAAACCAAACTCATAAAGAAATTTATTACGCTTCTTGTATCACCAAGTTTAGCAAAGGTAGTTATGTTGCATAAAAATAATCAGGATTCAAAATGTTGTACATATGTTGTACCCAAGCAGAAACAAAAAAGCCTCACATCTCTGTAAGGCTTGATTTTGTTGGTGGTCCCACCTGGGCTCGAACCAGGGACCCCTTGATTATGAGTCAAGTGCTCTAACCAGCTGAGCTATAGGACCAATTCCAGTATTTCAACAATACCCGAATTTTAGGAGTGCAATATTAGTATATATTTTCAATCTCTGCAAGACTAAACGCATTTTTCCTTAATCGCTGCTTACTATGATTCCGAACTACCCGAAGTCGGAGCTTCCTGGCATAATTCTACCAATACCCCGTTAACGCTTTTTGGATGCATAAAAGCAACCAACTTATTATCGGCGCCGGGTTTAGGTTCGGTATTTATCAGTTTAAAACCTTGTTTTTCGAGTCGGGAAATTTCAGCTTTAATATCATCTACTGCAAAAGCTAAATGATGAATTCCCTCGCCGCGTTTTTCAATAAACTTTGCGATAGGACTTTCAGCATTCGTGGCAGCCAGTAATTCAATCTTACTATCCCCAATTTTAAAGAAAGAAGTACTTACATCTTCACTTTCCACCGTTTCGGTTTTGTAATGTTCACTTCCTAAAACAGCGTTATAAGTAGCATTCGCCTCTTCAAGATCTTTAACGGCAATTCCAATATGTTCAATCTTCTTCATTTTTCATTTTTTAAGTAGATACAGCAAGTTAAACTTCTAATTTCATATATTCAAAATCTGTAAACTTCTATCAATTTAAAAAGAAACCCTAACACCTTTACTCCAATAGCTTTAGTAATATTCAGGTTGCTTTTTGAATAAGTTCACTTTGGCCTATCGAAAATTTATCGTAAAATTTGAAGCGAAGTTTCCGTAAAATTTTAGGCTGTTTGAGCCAACCTAAATTTTCACGCAAGCAGCATCTCTATTGGCGAGTTCCTAAAATTTAGGGGACAAGCATAAAATTTAGATAAAGATTCGTAAGCCTAGAATTTTTTGGTTCGTTTTTTCATCTATGGAAAAAATGAACAAGTTAAATATTTAGGAATGGTTTAATTCAAAATTAAGACTTGTTCGCATAGTTTTCTACATTTAGGAGTATACCAATTTATTATAGTATTTTTGCCTTATGGAAGAGACAAACAGACAAAAGAAAATAGGAGGAGTTTTGCAGCGCGATCTAGCCGATATCCTGCAAAAGAACCTTAAAGATGCCGGGAGAACAGGAGTAATTATTTCGGTCTCTAAAGTAAAAGTAACTACAGATCTTTCTATCGCGAAGGCCTATATCAGTATTTTTCCGCAGAAACATGCGCAAGAAGTTATAGAGGAAATAAATCTTGGCAAGTCTAAGATCAAGCACGAAATGGCGCAACGTACTAGAAACCAGTTGCGAAAAATGCCGGAAATCAATTATTATTTAGATGATTCTTTGGATTATATAGAAGGTATAGAAAAATCGATTAAAGGGGAAGAAAACCCAATCAACGATCCCGATCTACTGGAACGCCGGAAAAAATCTTAATTTGAAATTCCCCTTCTATATCGCCAGGCGCTATCTTTTTAGCAAAAGCAGTAATAATGCCATTAATATCATTACCATTATTGCGGCCATTGGGGTTTTTGCAGGGGCTTTTTCTTTATTTATAGTACTCTCAGGTTTCGCCGGACTCAAAGATTTTAGCCTTTCTTTTTCCAATAAATTTGATCCCGATTTAAAAATATTACCGTCAAGCGGAAAAACTTTTCAGTTGCCTGAAGATAAAGCCGATAAACTGGCTGAAATTGAAGGAATTTCAAGCTTTAGCCGAATTATTGAAGAGCGTATTTTCCTGGATTACCGAAATAAAAATCACACTGCATTTATAAAAGGCGTAGATGATAACTACCGAAATGTAACCCAAATAGACAGTGCGGTTTCCGGCTCCTGGTTAACCAATAGCGAAGCCCAGGTTGTAGTAGGAAACAGGATTTCCCGAAAACTCGGACTTAGTATTTTTAACTATCAAAATCTCCTAAACGTGATGGTGCCGCGCCCCGGAAAAGGGCAAATTACCGGTTTAGATCCTGGCCAGGCTTTTAACCAGGAAAAAGTGATTGTTAGCGGAATTTATAGCGTAAACGAAGAACTGGACGATAAATATGTTTTTTCTAATCTGAATTTCGCTCGAAATCTTTTAGAATTAGATGAAAACACATTTTCTGCGGTGGAGATTAAAATCGCTCCAGACGCTAACCCAGATGCAGTTACCGCTGAAATAAAAGAACTTTTTGGAGACGAAATAATCATAAAAAACAGGGCACAACTAAACGAGACCCTGTATAAAATGTTGAATACCGAGAATCTTGCGGTTTACTTAATTTTTACCCTCGTTTTAATAATTGCGTTATTTAATGTTGCCGGTTCTATTATTATGGTGATCCTGGATAAACGGGATAACATTAAAACATTATTTAGCCTGGGCGCTTCTGAAAGACAAATCAAAAAAATATTCTTTACACAGGGAATGCTAATGACGATTATTGGTGGTGCCATAGGATTGTCGGCTGCAGTTTTATTAGTTTACCTGCAACTGCAATTTGACCTGGTTATGATTACGCCCAGCCTGCCTTACCCTGTAGCTATTACTTTAGAAAATATTATTATTGTGGTTTTCACTATTGGAATCCTGGGGCTTATCGCTTCATTTATTGCTGCCGGAAGTAGTAGAAAAGCTTTAAAAGCAGTTTAAATTAAGCTTAGTGTTCTGCTACGAATTCACGAATATTCGTCATCCTGAACTTGTTTCAGAGCTTGCTCCGAAATTCATTCGGAGATCTAAGATATTGATATTCAAAACATGTTAGAAGCTGAACCAAGTTCAGCTTGACGAAGTCACTCCTTTCTTTACCGTTGTTGAATTCATTCCCCTCCTTGGAAATGAGGGGAGTTTTTTAAGAATATTCGTGAATTCGTGGCTATACTTTATTAAGCAAACTGAAAATCAGAAAAGTCCTTTTCTACCTCGTCAAATGCGGCGAAAACATCTGCGGCATGATCGCTGGTGACCATTTTCATACGGTGTTCTTTGAAATGCGGGATTCCTTTGAAATAATTGGTATAATGTCTTCGGGTTTCAAAAACACCCAGCTTCTCCCCTTTCCAGTCAATCGCCATTTGTAGGTGACGTCTTGCAGCGTCTAAACGCTCTAGCATATTTGGCGGTGGTAAATGTTCACCGGTTTCAAAGTAATGTTTTACTTCTCTAAAAAACCAGGGATAACCAATACTGGCACGACCAATCATCGCACCGTCTAGTCCGAATTTATCACGCATTTCCACAGCTCTTTCGGGAGTATCTACATCGCCGTTTCCAAAAACTGGAATATGCATCCGCGAATTATTCTTAACCTCGGCAATTGGCGCCCAGTTGGCTTCGCCTTTATACATTTGAACTCGGGTTCGCCCGTGAATAGAAATGGCTTTGCAACCCACATCCTGAAGTCTTTCGGCTACCTCAACAATTTTTATAGAATCGTTATCCCAACCCAAACGGGTTTTTACGGTAATTGGCAAGTTGGTGTGTTTTACCATGGCTTCGGTAAGTGAAACCATTAGATCAATATCTTTTAGAATACCAGCGCCGGCGCCTTTGGAAACCACTTTTTTCACCGGGCAACCAAAATTAATATCAATAATATCGGGACCTGATTTTTCTACAATCTCTACCGATTGCAGCATAGATTCCAGGTTGGCTCCAAAGATTTGAATACCTACCGGGCGTTCTTTCTCGTAAATATCAAGTTTCATGGTACTTTTCGCCGCGTCGCGAATAAGCCCTTCTGAAGAGATAAATTCAGTGTAAACCACATCGGCTCCCTGCTCTTTGCAAAGCGCACGGAATGGCGGGTCACTCACATCTTCCATCGGTGCCAACAGCAACGGGAAGTCTCCTACATCTATATTTCCTATTTTAGCCACTTCGGTTTATTTTGGAGTGCAAAAGTACGAAAAAACCCAGTCCACCCAAACCCTCGGAAAATAGGGTTTACAAGAACTATTTTAAATTCAATCGGAGTGCGTAGAGTTCCCCCTTCGGGGGTTAGGGGGGTTTTTTACAACCTATCCCTTTCCGCTGCGTCTATGCTGCGTTGGTTATCTTCCAGTCTAAAGTTTCCGAAGTTATATTTAAATCCAACCCGTACATAACGCATTTCTTCCTGTGCAAAAAAGGAATTATCCTGGTTTAAATAATGGGAAGTCAATCGTGTATTGGTATTATTAAAAATATCATTGATATTCAGACTTAATTCGGCGCGATTATTCCAAAGTGTTTTTCTAAAACCAAGACTTAAGGTTGAAAACGGATCGAAATTATAAGAACCCGAGATATAATCGGATACGTAAGTGAAACTTAGATTTCCTGAGAATGTTCCATCTTTCGAAAGCGTAAATGAATTATAAAATTGACCAAAAACTGCATCGATCTCATTGGTTACGTCAACATTGCCACTTTCTACAGCTAAAAAGGTATTCTCTTCGTGGAAAAGTGAAGCGTATAACTGTGCATACCACCACCCGGTAATCGAGCGACCGTGCAAAATATCCAATCCGTAGCTTTTGCTTTCCAGTAAATTTGCCTGTAACCTTCTAATCGTTAAGTTCTGATTGTCCTGAAAAGCCAGACTAGCCGGTGACCTCCCGTTATCACGATAATAAAAATCGAAGAAATACTGTCCTAAAAGCGTATAATTCAAGTTGATATTATTGCTAATTGCCGCGCGTAAATTCGGGTTTCCGGCATTAAAATCGTTTTCATTTAGAAAATACCTGAATGGATTTAAACTTTCATAACGTGGGCGTTCAATTCTTCTACTATAATCCAGGGTAAAACTATGATTATCTGAAGCGCGATATTGTAAATATGCCGTTGGGAACAATTCAAAATATTCCTGACGGTTTCGCTGATTTGTTGATAAAGACACTCCCAAAAGATCGGTATACTCTCCCCGTAAACCGGCTTTTGCACTCCATTTTTCCCAATCCCTGGATGTACTAATATAAGCCGCAGAAACTGTTTCGTCATAATAAAAATCGTCGGAAAGATTATCATACAGATCGTCCAGGCTTTCTGCATTAGAAAAGTTGATCCCACTGTTAGAATTTATATATGAAACCTTTATCCCGGCGTCAAAACTCATCTCACCTAGCGAACTATTAAAATCCAGTTGACCGGTAAAAATCTCTATATTTTGTCCCGAGGAAGTATTAAAATTGATATTTTGAACATTCTCACCGGCTGAATCAAAATAATTGGTGGCGACCATTTGATCCCTGTCCTGAGTGAACTTGGTATAATGTGTCGCTGCCGAAAAACTGCCTCCATTTTCAAGATTATGGGTATAAGTTAGATCTAAGCCAATATTATGTTCATCGGTAACAACTTCACTATCGGTCATAAAATTTGAAAAAGGCGTATTCCCCTGTGTTGCAATATCGGTTCGCACAGAATTATCAAAAGTTTTATCGGGCGAATACAGGAAATTAGAAGAAAAACTAAGTTTATTCTTTTTATCAAAATCATAATCCAGAATAACATTGGCGTTATGAGCTTGTGAGCGCGTAATTCTTTCAAAATCGCTTTCCCACCTTTGACCAAATTCTTCATTTGGACTAAAATTAATATAGCTGTCGTCTCGTTTTATTTCCTTTCTTGGGCTAAAGCTATAATTAGCAAATACATTCAATTTATCACCTTTCCAATAATGACTGGTTCCAAATTGGTATTTTGGAACAATTCCCTGCGTGTAAGCGCCTTCCAGACTTCCTTTATAACCGGGAGATATAGCCGATGTTGTAGTGATATTTAAAATCGCACCACCTTCTGCTTCATAGCGAGCCGGCGGATTGGTAATTACTTCAATAGACTTTATATTTTCTGCTGAATAACTTTGTAAAAGGGTTTGTAATTCATCTGCAGTAAGTTGCACTTTTCTGTCATTAATATAAACCGTAACTGAAGAATTTCTCACCTGTAATTGGCCCTGTGTCATAATCACACCCGGGGTTTGTCTTAAAATATCCCAGCTACTACCGCTGGAAAGCGTAGAATTTTCTACATCAAAGGTAATGCGGTCTATGCTCCTCGTAATTTTTGGTTTACGGGCGTTGATGGTTACTTCATCTAAATTTGAAGCGCCCTCTTTTAAGGTGATCTTTTTTATTTTCTTATCTGAATTGACCGAAATCTGCTGAAGATATTCTTCATACCCTACAAAACTTACTTTTAAGAGATAATCATTAGAAGCAATTTCTTCAAGCCAAAACTCACCGTTATCTTCTGAAATAGTACCCTTGTAAACCGAAGTTGAATCTTCGGCATCTAATAAAATAATGTTGGCAAATGCGATAGGATCATTGGCTTCAGAAACCAATTTGCCTTTTACAGTGTGTTGTGCGAATAAAGAATTGGTAAATAAAAACAGTAGGATAACTAGAATTAGGGAGTAATTTTTGGTCATATATTTTGAATGGTTTTTTATGGAAAAATCAAACAAATATATACTTTCCTACATAAGCTGTAAAATTTTTAGGGAATCTATTCTATAATTCAGAATAAATGTGAATAAAATAAATATAAAATTCTCTCTTATCTTTCTATAGCATCATACAAAACCTGCTGAATATTGGTGCGTGTATTTAATTGATATAGCCTAGTATTTTCTCGCGATGGCAAAACGCGATTTGAAAGAAACAGGTAAAGAAGATCTTCTTCGGGATCTACCCAGGCGTAAATTCCGGTAAATCCGGTATGGCCAAAACTGAGTTTGCTTGCATCTTTTGCCGTGTTGCTGCTTTCGCCTTTATATTTTAAATAGGGTTTGTCAAATCCTATTCCGCGGTGATTGTCGTTTTCGGGAAATTGTGCCTTGCTCCATTCTTCTAAGGTTTCTTTTTCAATATAGCGCTCGCCGGCATATTCACCCATATTCAGGTACATTTGCATCAGTTTTGCCAGATCATTAGCTGTAGAAAAAAGACCTGCATTGGCCGAAACCCCGCCCATCATAATCGCCCCTTCGTCGTGCACCATCCCGTGAATAGCTTTACGGCGGAATAAATAATCATGCTCGGTAGGTACAATCCTACTTTTTTCGAAACGCTCCATCGGCTTATAGCCCAAAGTTGTAGCACCAAGTTTATCGTAAAAATTTTCATTGATATATTGCCTGAAATCTGTTCCGGTAATTTCTTCAACTATAGAAGGTAACAAGTAAAAAGCCAGCCCGGAATATTTATATTTCGCTTCTTCTTCCAGCTCAGATTTTTTGATGGCTTTAAACATTTTTTTTTGGTAATTACGATGTAACCACAAATCTTCACTCACTTTTACAGGAAATCTCCTGGAGGAATCTTTCTTAAACGTAAACCATTTATAGCTTCCGTTTTTTCGAAGTGTATTTTTCCAATATGGAATCCAGGGTTTAAACCTGGCCTGGTGCGTAAGAATTTGCCGAAAAGGAACGCCGGCTTTGTTAGAATTTTTGAAATATGGTAAATAATCGTCTATCCCGGAATCTAAATCAAACTTGCCTTCGTCCTGTAATTTCATCAAAGCCGGCAAAGCTGAAGAAATTTTGGTTACCGAAGCCAGATCATACAAATCGGTTTTCTTAACTTTTATGGTATCGCTGTATTCGTGGTAACCGTAAGCTTTGTGTAAGACGATTTTCCCATCTTTAGCGACTAAAATTTGCCCTCCCGGCGTCGCTTTTTTTTTAATAGCTTCCTGCATTAAGGAATCTACACCGCCAAAAAGTTTTTCAGAATTCATCCCGGCATCTTCGGGAAGTGTATATTTAAATCTAATTTTTCCCTTAACGTCCATCCCGTCTCCCGACTTGAATTTCTCACCAATACTTACCGGAAGTCTTCCGTTTGCTCCTACCCCACCAAAAATAAGTTGCGCAACCAGGTCTTGGGTAGTTTTGCTGTCCTGATACGTTAAAATCAAACCGGCAGCATTTTCAATCTTATCAAGTTTATTTATAGAATATGGATTTTTAAAATAGCTGAATACCGTATTATTTTCTTCAGAAAGTTCCGCGATAAAATCCTTTACAGGTTTAGAGAATTTCATTGTATTTCTCGGAAAACGGCTATCGTCATGAATCCCGCCTATTACAAGATTATATTCTGAAAGTTTCTCCCTGATTTTTTCTATTTCCGAAGCTTTTGCATCAGCTTTTAACTGAAAGTTTTTTACTTCTGTATATAGGTTTAAGGTTTTCTGAAATTCGGTTTGTTTTGAAGCTCCAAAGGAAATTGAGGCTATTTTTAAAGTATCCAGCTTCCTTATTGGTAAAATGCTATTTTCGTTTTTTAGTACGGTAAGCGAGGCTTCTACCAGCTTTCTGTTTAGAAATTTTGCTTCAGCCGTGTTGATCTCTTTCAGTATATTTTTAGGGCTTTGTGTTTTAAATTCATTTAAACCAACCCATTGTTTTACCGCCAGGATTTTTCTTACGCGTTCATCCAGCTGTTTTTGGGAAATTAAACCTTGCTTAATTGCTTTGCTAACCTCATCTATGGCTTTTGGAACATCTTCTGTAAACTCTAAGAGATCGTTACCCGCTAAAATAGCATCTTTATCTACAATGCCGGGTTCGTTGCCTTTGGTTACGCCTTTCATATTCATCGCATCGGTTACGATCAAACCTTTAAAACCTAAGCTATCTTTTAAAATACCGGTAATAATAGACTTTGATAAAGTGGAAGGCACCCCGGTAGAATCGAGTGCGGGAATATTTAAATGCGCTACCATCACACCGCCAATCCCGGCGTCTATCAATTTTTTAAATGGGTACATTTCTAAGGAATCCAATCTTTCAAACGGATGATTTATTTGCGGAAGCGCGTAATGAGAATCGGTATCGGTATCGCCGTGACCGGGAAAATGTTTGGCGGTAGTAAGCAAATTTGCGTCTTGCATGCCGCGCATATAGGCAATTCCTTTTGCAGAAACATTTTCTTTATTTTCTCCAAAAGAACGATAATTAATTACCGGGTTGTTTGGGTTATTATTTACATCTACTACGGGGGCGAAATTAAGATGAAGCCCCGTACGCTTTATTTGGCGGGCTACTTCCTGTCCTAAATCGTACACCAAACTATCGTCACGAATTGCACCCAACGCCATTTGATAAGGATAACTTATGGTATTGTCCAATCGCATTCCCAATCCCCATTCGGCATCAATTGCTCCTAATAAAGGAACTTCTGAAGCCAACTGATAATCGTTCATCAATTTTAATTGCGTTTCAGGATCGCCCTGGAAAAATATTAATCCGCCAATTTTTTGTTCATTAATCAGTTTTAGGATTTCCTCTTTATGAGCATTTCCGCGGTTAGAATATGCCGCCACCATAATAAGTTGAGCAATTCGCTCTTTTGGCGTAAGCTCTTTCATTATAGAATCTACCCATTTACTGTTGGTGTACTGAAGGAATTCAGGCGATTTTTTAGCATTTTCCTGTGCCTGTAGTGTTAAGCCGAAAAAAGCAATTGTAAAAATTAATAAGCGTGATGTTATATTTCTCATTATCCAGAAATTGATTTTATACTTTAATATAAATGCGTTTTTTATGCAACCAGTAACCAAGCAGCCACATTAGCAACATATAAGAAATTGCAAATAGCAGCGAAGCGTTATAATTGTTTAGCCAGCTAAGATATAAGTTTTCGTAAAGCCAGGGTTTTAAGGCCTGCCCGTTAACATAAATAATATTCATAAGCATGACTACGAGGCCAGACATTACAAAAACAAATAAAGGGTTCTTTCCAAAAGCCTCGAAGAAAGTCGTCCATTTTTTGAAATTGAAAATTTCAATAACCAAAATTAATGCTGAAAGTACTAAAAGGGTCCAGCCTGTACTGTACAAAACATAAGAACTACTCCAAATAGGCTTATTTATAGGAAACCCAATATCCCAAATTTGCGCTACAACAAGTAACAGGACTCCATAAATACTTAACTTGATTACCGTAGAAATATTATTCCCTGATCTTTGAATAAAAACGCCAGCAACGTAGCCTGCAATTACATTCACAATTGCGGAAAGCGTACTTAATAAACCTTCGGGATCAAACGGAATGCCGTAACCTTTATAGAGGTTTGCATCGTTAAATAATAGTTGGTCAAACTTCAGGGCAGCATTATTTTCTAAAGAAAGTGGATTGGGCTGATCGCCAAAAAACCACATAATTGCCCAGTAAGCGAGCAAAATAAAACTTCCGAAGATAATAGATTTTTTCAGTTTTAAATAATGAAGAATTAGCGATGCAAAAAAATAACAAAGAGCAATGCGCTGCAAAACGCCCATAATACGCATATTGGCCAAATTCTTAAAAACCAGCTCCCCTTCCTGTCGAAATACAAACGGAAATGCGCTTAAAAACAATCCAATTAGAAAAATAAGTGCGGAACGTTTAAATACTTTTTTTAAAAATACGCTCTCAGAAATATTTTCATATTTGCGAAGGCTAAAACTCATTGCGTTACCAATTACAAATAGAAAAGAAGGAAAAACCCAATCGGTTGGGGTAAACCCATCCCAGGGAGCGTGCTTAAATGGTGCGTAAATATGCCCCCAACTTCCCGGCGTATTCACCAGTATCATTAAGGCTACGGTAAGTCCGCGTAGGACATCAAGCGCAAGATATCGCTGGTTTTTCGCAGATTTTGCTTCTTTAAATAATTTGATGGCTTCAGTCATTCTACTTTATAGTAATCCTAAATTTAAGGAGCTGGATCTAAAAATTCAACATCTTAATTATTCCATAAAAGTATAAATTTCGATTAAATATTCAATCTTTTATAAAAAAATAGAAAAAGTATTTTAAAAAATAATTTTTTTATATACTTTTAAATTCAAAATAAATTCATTTTTTTAAAAGCTTAAAACAAACCTTTAATGCTTTTATTTTAAAATATGACAACTCAAACTATGCCAACAGATCTACATGACTTTTTTATAGACGAAAAGAAACTTTCTAATATCAATAATGTAGAGCGGAAAAAATTCCTTCAGAAATTAAAGATCATTAAACATCTATTTCTGAATGGTGAGACTTCTAATGCTGAAGTTTGCCAACGTTTTAATGTAAGCCTGCCAACTTCCATGTCTCTGCTCAACCAACTTATTGAAGAAGGTATTGTGGTAAAAAAAGGCCGGGGAAAATCTGAAGGAGGCCGAAAACCCGACCTCTACGGCCTGGTAGAGAATTCGTTTTTTGTGGTGAGTATTCATATAGAGCGGTTTAGGATTAAGTTGGCAATTATTGATAATAACCATACGATTCTTCACGAAAAATCCTGGCCCGCAGAGATTTCTTCAGATTCTAATATCGTAGATATTCTATATGAGTGGACCCAGGAATTGCTGAAAGAAGCTAAAGTGAAACTGGACCAGGTAATGGGTGTTGGTATAAGCATGCCTGGACTGGTTTCTGCTGAAGCAGGCAAAAACTTCACGTATTATTTAAGCGAACAGGAGCCCGAATCTTTAAAAGACAGGTTTGAGAAAAAATTCAAAAAACCGGTGGCTATTCTTAATGATGCAAAAAGTGCCTGTTTAGCTGAATTTCGCTTTGGTAGAGCCAAAAATAAAAGCAATGTTTTAGTAATTTCTATGGACTGGGGTATTGGCCTGGGAATTATTATGGGCGGAAGAATGCACTCGGGAGAATCGGGTTTTGCAGGAGAATTTGGGCATATCCCAATGACAGAAGATGGTTTGCTTTGCCACTGCGGGAAACGCGGTTGCCTGGAAACCGAAGCCTCGGGACTTGCCCTGGTTAGAAAAACCAAAGAAGGTTTAAAAGCGGGTCAAACTTCGGTTTTAAATAAGCTTAAAAAAGAAGAACTGGAAAAACTTGAGCCGGAAACCATTATAGATGCAGCTAATCGTGGTGACCAGTTTGCGATAAATGTACTTTCTGAAATAGGAATAAACCTGGGAAAAGGAATCGCAATCCTCATTCAAATTTTTAATCCCGAATTAGTGATTTTAGAAGGAAAAATAGCGGAAGCAAAACAGTTTATCACCACCCCAATTCAACAATCAATGAATACCTACTGTATGATGCAGCTTAAGGAGCGCACCAAAATAGAACTTTCTACCCTTGGGGCGAATTCCAGTTTGTATGGCGGCACCATAGCAGTAATGGACGATATATTTAAAGACCAGGTAAGCCTGGTAAAATCCCAAATTAGCTAAAAAAATTATGGCCAGATTAAATCTTTTAGAAGAAACACGTTTTGAGAAACTACCGGTAAAAGTTTATAAAGATGAACATATTGCCTCAAAAAAAGTAGCCAACCGAATTGCAGATCTTATTAGACGTAAGCAAGACAATCATGATAATGCCGTGCTGGGCCTTGCAACAGGTGCAACCCCGGTAAAAGTTTATGAAGAACTTATTAGAATGCATAAGGAAGAAGGGCTTAGTTTTAAAAACGTGATCACCTTTAACCTGGACGAATATTACCCCATGCAGCCTGATGCCAAACAGAGCTATGTGAAATTTATGGACGAGAATCTTTTTAATCATATAGATATAAAAAGAGAAAATATTCATATTCCAGATGGAACCCTGGCCAAAGAAGATATTACCGATTATTGCCTGTCTTACGAAAATCAAATTGGTGCCGTTGGCGGTTTAGACCTTCAGCTTCTGGGAATTGGTAGAACCGGACATATTGGTTTCAACGAACCGGGCTCTGCTCCAAATTCAGGAACACGCTTAGTGACTTTAGACGATTTAACTCGTAGGGATGCATCTCGGGATTTTGGTGGTAAAGAAAATGTGCCTACCAAAGCCATAACTATGGGAATTGGCACCATTTTTAAGGCAAAAGAGATCATTTTAATGGCATGGAGCAAGAAAAAAGCTCCCATCCTTAAAAAAGCGGTTGAAGGGGAAATGTCTGGAAATGTACCTGCCACCTACCTTCAACTTTCAGATAATGTAGAATTTATTTTAGATGAAGATGCTGCTTCAGAGTTAACAAGGTTTAATACACCGTGGCTGGTAAAAGATTGCAGCTGGAGTAAAGCGCAAATTAAAAAAGCGGTTATCTGGCTTTCTTCCGAAGTAAAAAAACCTATTTTAAAACTTACAGACGAAGATTACAACAACAACGGAATGGCCCAACTTGCCACCGAACAAGGCCCCGCTTACGATATTAATATTGATGTTTTCAATCAATTACAACATAGTATTACCGGGTGGCCCGGAGGAAAACCCAATGCCGAAGATTCTCAACGCCCCGAACGTAAGAGTCCGGCGAAAAAACGTTCTCTTATATTTTCACCGCATCCCGATGATGATGTGATTTCCATGGGTGGAACTTTTATAAGACTGGTAGACCAGGGACACGATGTACACGTTGCGTATCAAACTTCAGGAAACACGGCTGTTTGGGATACCGATGTGTTACGTTATGTAGAATTCGCCATAGATTTTAAGAAAAGTACCGGGGAAGAGACCGAAAAGCTGGAAGCTACATACGAGAAAATGCGTGCCTTTATTGATAAAAAGGAGCCAAACGAAATAGATTTAGATGAAATTAGGGACGTAAAAGCCTTTATTAGAAAATCTGAAGCAATTGCAGGAGCCCGTTTTGCCGGTTTAAAAGATAAAAATATTCATTTTATGGCATTGCCATTTTATGAAACCGGGAAAAAGGTAAAAAATCCAGTAACCGAAAAGGATGTGGAGCTTACCATGGAATTATTAAAAAAGGTAAAACCTCACCAGGTATTTGCCGCCGGCGATTTTGCCGACCCTCACGGGACACATATTGTTTGTTTCAGGATCATTCTTGAGGCGATGAAAAGGCTTAGAAAAACCGAAGCCTGGACCAAAGACTGCTGGTTGTGGATGTATCGTGGCGCCTGGCAGGAATTTGAAGTTCACGAAATTGAAATGGCCGTACCGCTTTCTCCCAAGGAAGTACAACGCAAAAGAAATGCTATTTTTCAACACCAATCGCAAAAAGACAGACCCGTATTTCCCGGGGACGATGAACGAGAATTTTGGGTGAGAGCCGAAGAAAGAAACCGCGAAACCGCCGAAAGTTACGATAAACTGGGACTTGCAAATTATGAAGCTATGGAAGCCTTCGTAAAATGGAAATTCGAATAAATTCAATATCGAACTCAGATTATAAATAAATGAGAAAATTAATTCCTGTTTTTTATTTTTTAATGGCTATAGCAATTATTTCCTGCGGAAGTAATCCCTATGCAAAAACCAACCGTTTACATAAAAAACAGGCAAAAGCTTATAGCAAACAATTACAGCAGTTCCCCACCCCGGAAAACCAGAACGAATCCGCACTCAATTATGGTGACTACTGGGTGGGAACTACTAATTTTAACCTGCGCAAACCTAATTACGTGGTAATTCACCATACTGCGCAAGATTCTGTTCAGCAAACATTAACCACGTTCACCCTGCCAAGAACCCAGGTAAGTTCGCATTATGTAATTGCCAAAAACGGTGAAATTTTTCATATGCTGAATGATTACTACCGCGCCTGGCACGGAGGAATTGGGAAATGGGGTAACAACACCGATTTAAATTCCTCTTCCCTCGGGATTGAAATTGATAATAATGGCGAAGAAGAATTTACCGATCTGCAAATAATTAGTTTAATTGAATTGCTCGAAGAAATTAAAGAAAAACACGGTATTCCTGCAGAAAATTTTATCGGGCATTCTGATATTGCACCTTCCCGAAAAGTAGATCCCAATATAAATTTCCCCTGGAAACGTTTAGCTGAAGAAGGTTTTGGATTATGGTATGACGAAGCTGAAGTAGAAAATTTGAAGCTGGAAGCTGAATTTTTTAAACCAAATCCATTAGCTATAAATTTTAATTCCAGGCTACATACACGAATCTCGTTTATAGATAAATTGGTTTTTCCTGAAGTTATCCCCGCCGATTTTAACGTGGAAAATGCGCTTAAAATCATCGGTTTTGACACTTCAAACCTAGCGGCTGCAAAAAGTGCTTTTAAACTACATTTTATTCAAAAAGATCTCGACCAGCCTTTTAATACTTGCGATTTAAAAGTGCTGTATTCGTTACATAAAAAGTATTTGTAATAGAAAACCTCACAGGTTTTGGAAACCTGTGAAGGTTACGTGATAAGTTTAAATTTTGATTTCCAATGCCTCTTAGTTTTACGTCAAGCTGAACTTGTTTCAGCTTCTAACATGTTTTGAGCAAATAAAATCTTAGATCCTGAAACAAGTTCAGGATGACGATTTCAAGACCATTTTCCAAAGTTATTTTTGATAGTATCAGCTTTTTCAAAAACTTTACATCTTCACTTCCTTAGCTTCTGAAGTAGTAAATAGATCGGAGTCTTTAAGATAGATCAAACCTTTATCTTCTTTGTTTAGAATTCTCTTAGTTCGTAGGTAGCGATTGTAGTTATATTCATCAAAATCTTCGGCTTCAGTGTCAAAATTACTAATGTGCACCTCACCCATAGAGTGAATAAACTTATTGTCGCCAATCCACATTCCCACGTGGATCACACGTTCTGAAGTAGAATCGGTTGCCGGTCTTCCGAAGAAAAGCAAGTCGCCTTTTTTAAGATTTTCAAAGTTTTTGTCGGTATCAACTACATCTCCGGTATGAATTTGTTGTGAAGCATCACGCGGAATCACCATTCCGTTTAGGAAAAATATAGTTTTGGTATAACCACTACAATCTACTCCTTTTGGCGAAGTTCCGCCCCATAAATATGGTAAACCCATCAACTTATTTGCCGTCGCAACCAAATCTTCTTCCGTTTGATCTAAAGATGCCAGCCATTCTTTATAAGGTTGGGCGTAGGCTTTCTCTACAAAGGCTTTCTTTCCATTTGGATATTCTACCTCGTAAAAATTATTTTGTTCGTTTAAAAACTCTAAAATGTTCCCGGCTACAAGATCTGAAACTGTTTGAGAATCTGAATTTGTTTCGGCATAAGAATTACCCGTTGGTTCCGTAAAAATTAGTTTTTCCTGAGATTTCCATTCTGAAAATTCTTCTTCAGTCATATTTTCAATTCCACCGTAATCTACCCAGGCCAGGTAACCTTCCGGAGTTTGAACATAATACCAACTACCTTCTTTTTTATAAACTTTAAGCGGCATCCCCATGGTAGCTTGGGTTACTAATTGCGCTGAATGTTTTGGCTCATCTCTTAGATTTGCTACGGAAATTTTTACCACACCCCGAACTTTATCTTCTAAACCTTCAGTATCCGGAAGCACCTGGATGCTATCGGTAAACTTGATGTTTTCTGATTGTAATTTTTCCTTTAGAGATGCTACTGCTTCAGGATCGTTAGATTCTCCTTTTAAAATATAATTATTTCCATTTTTTTCGGCTTCAACATCAAAAAGAACTACTCGGCCATCTGGGGCGTATTCTTTTTTCACCTCAGCGATATGATTTTCAAGTGGATTTTCTTCTTCTTTTTCCTCGCAGGAAGTGAAGAGAAAAAGTGTTAAGAGGAAGGGTAAATAAGATTTTGTGATTAGTTTCATTGGTAATTATTTTTTACTTTTTTCTTCAGAAACTTAGATTCTGAAACGAGTTCAGAATGACGTAACATTTCTATTTCTCATATAATTCTACTCCGGTGCCGTTTCTATTTGGGAAATGTACTTTCTCATCATAAACTTTTACACCATCGGCTATATCGTTTTTAATTAAAAGTCCGCCGTCCATGTCTACGTAATCCAAAAGTGGCAATAATTGTGCAATTGCTGAAATTCCTACGGTAGATTCGGTCATACAACCCACCATTACTTTTAAGCCAAGAGATTTTCCTTTTAAAATCATTCGTTTTCCGGGGGTTAGCCCGCCACACTTGGTGAGTTTGATGTTTATTCCGTGGAAATAACCGGCGCATTTCTCAACATCGCTTTCTTCAATACAACTTTCATCGGCAATAAGTGGCAAAACCGATTCTTTGTATAGTTTTTCCATTCCTTCCCAATCATTTGCTTTTAAAGGCTGCTCTAAAAATTCAACATTTAATTCTTTTAAAGCTTTGGCATTTTCGATAGCCTGATCTACTGTCCAGGCGGCATTAGCATCTACCCTAAAAACGGAATTTGTATGCTTACGCAATTCTTTTACAATGGCAACATCATCTTCGGTGCCCAGTTTGATCTTGTAAAGGGGCCAGGGAAATTCTTTAATTTTCTGCACCATTTTTTCTATGGAATCTATTCCGATAGTGTAATTGGTAAGCGGAATATTTTTTAAATTTAAGCCCCATAATTGATAAAGCGGTTGCTGATTTCTTTTTCCGTGGAGATCGTGCATAGCCATATCCAGGGCGCATAGTGCAAATGGATTTTCTTTTAAATGCGGATAAGTTAATTCCCAAAGCTCTTCGGGTTCCAGCAGAATATTTTCAGCAATTAAAGCTTCAATTTTAAGAATATCAGCCTGCATTTTTTCTATAGTTACACCGTAATACGAAGTTGCCGTGGCTTCTCCATAACCGGTAAATCCGCGGTCGCTTAAAGCAACGATTAGAGTTGGCTGAAAATCCCTTGAACCGTGACTTATGGTAAAGGTGTTCTTTAATTCCAGGTTATATGGATAAAATTTTAGCTGCATTTTTTCAGAATATTATTCGGTTAAAATTTTATCAGCTTTTGATTTGTATAAAGCGAATAATCCGAGCATAGTGATTGCTGCATTAACCAATAAAATTTCAAATCCGAACTGATAGCCATTTAACCAGGCTTCAGAATTAAAATCTAAAATTACTGAAATTATAGGTGATAAAATACACACGCCCGGCACCCATTTGTCGCGTACCGGGTTTTTAGTCAACAAACCGTAAGCAAATAAACCCAATAGCGGGCCATAAGTAAAGCCAGCGACTTTAAAAACCGCGCTTACCACGCTACTATCGTTTACTGCGTTAAAAGCAATAATTACCAGGAACATTAAAATGGTAAAACCAATGTGTACCATTAATCTTGTTTTCTTCTGATTCTTTTCTTTCTTCTGAATATCAAGAATATCAACACAGAATGAAGTGGTGAGCGCTGTTAATGCTGAATCTGCACTAGAAAATGCGGCGGCGGTTATTCCTAATAAGAAAACAACACCAGCGAGAATTCCAAAGTGATTTAATGCCAGTAACGGGTAAAGGTCATCTGTTCTTTCAGGAATGGCGATTCCCTGATCCATTGCGTATTTGTATAACAAAACTCCGAGTGCTAAAAACAACACGGTAGAAAAGAAGAATACAATAGAAAACCAAAAAATATTCTTTTGTGCTTCTCCTTTATTCTTGCAGGTCAGGTTTTTTTGCATCACATTTTGGTCAAGGCCGTTCATTGCTATGGTGATAAATATTCCGGCAAGAAAACTCTTGAAAAACGCATTATTGGAGCGCCAATTCCAGTCAAAAATTGTAGACTTTTCACTATTGCCAATCGTTGCCAAAACATCGATAAACCCAAGCTCCATGTGGTCTGTGATCATCCAGATACTTATTACAACGGCCAGCAGTAAAAATGTGGTTTGCAAAGTATCTGTCCATACAATGGTTTTAATTCCGCCTCTGTAAGTGTAGAGCCAAATTAAGGCAATGGTAATCATTACCGTAACCCAAAACGGAATTCCAAAGGCATCAAAAAACGCGATTTGCAGCACTAATGCCGCTAAAAATAATCTAAATGAAGCGCCAATGGTTTGGGAAATAAGAAAAAACGAAGCCCCGGCATAATAGGAATTCTGCCCGAAACGATCTTTTAAATATTCATAAATAGAAATTAATTTCAGTTTATAAAATAACGGAATTAACACCAGCGCGATCACTGCATAGCCCACCATATTTCCCATGACAAACTGCAAATAGGTCCAGTTTGAATTTCCAACTTCCCCGGGAACAGAAATAAAAGTCACCCCAGATAATGTGGCGCCTACCATTCCATAAGCCACCAAAAACCAGGGCGATTGCCGGTTTGCGGTAAAAAAAGTATTATTATCGGCTTGTTTTGAGGTAAAATGGCTAATTGCCATTAGCAGCGCAAAATAACCGGCGATAACGCCAAAAACGAGGATAGGGCTCATAAGTTATTACTTTATCTCAATTTCTATAAATTCACTTTGGTTACCGGTGCGGTCTACCGCGGTTACTCCAATTTTTACAAGTTTACTTTTCGTCGTTCCTACTTCTTTCTGCAAATCCTGACTTCTTTTTTCTGCATTCAAGATTTTATAATCCCAGTTTCCGGTTTCATATTTAAAATAAACTACCCATTGTTTAATATCGGAATCATCTTCTACTCCCCAGGTAATTTCAATTTTATCGCGATTTTCGTTTGCGGTAACATTTGGAATTTCAGGAGGTGTATTATCTAACCACGGACTCGGCGGAACCAAAGTTTTCTTTTTATACGGACCTTCTTTTAAAGCTTCTGCAAGCTCTTTATATTTTAAAAGAGGACCAATGCTCCAATGCACGGCACCTTTACTCTGCGGAAGCATTCCGCGGGTAATCATTATCTGATTAATCACTTCGGTAATGTGCATTTCGTCTCCTTCACCGCCAACATTCATTCCCGGCCAAAGATGGCGTTGTTTGGTGTTTTCACTTTCCCACCAACCGAGTAGTTCAGGAAAACTCTGCCCTAACTGACTTATTTTCCAGTACAATTGTGGCGTATAATAATCTATCCAACCTTCATTTAGCCACAGTTTAGCATCAGCATATAATTTATCGTACTGATCGTAACCCTGAACAGATTCAGGATAACCGGGACGCCAAATCCCAAACGGACTTAAACCGAATTTTACATGTGGTTTTTCAGCTTTAATTTCCTCATAAATTCTTTTAATAAAAACATTTACGCTTTCACGGCGCCAGTCACCTCGAGAAAGTTCTCCGCCGGCAGCCTGGTAGGCTCTCCAACTTAAATCATCTGGAAAGTCTTTGCCGTTATTATAAGAATCGTAAGGGTAAAAATAATCGTCAAAATGAACGCCGTCTATATCGTAGCGTTTTACAATATCCATTACCACTTCACTGGAGCGATCTTGTGTGCCTTTTTGGGCAGGATCCATCCACCACATCCCGTTTTCCAATTCTACCACAAGGTCTGGATTGGTTTTGATTACCGATTTTTCACTGATTTCTTTACCGGTTGTATGATGGGCACGGTAAGGGTTCAACCATACATGTAACTCCAAACCGCGTTCGTGGGCAGCATTTACCCAAAATTTAAGCGGGTCGTAATAAGGTTCAGGGGCTTTTCCCTGTTTTCCGGTAAGATAATAAGACCACGGCTCTATTTCACTGTCGTAAAGTGCATCGGCCTGCGGACGTACCTGGAATACTACTGCATTAAAATTGTGCTCTTCTAAAAAATCTAAAAGTTCCAGGGCTTCTTTTTGTTGCTCTGATGTTGAGAGTCCCGGTTTGCTAGGCCAGTTAATATTGGCAACAGTAGCGATCCAGGCCGCACGGAATTCCTCAATGTTTTTTGGAGTATTGGGATCCCATTTAACCTCCTTTTTAGATGGAGTTTCAGGGGCTTCAATTTCTTCAGGAATTACCTCAACTACCTCTTCAGGTTCAGGTTTTTCCTGTGTTTGGGGTTGGGGTGCATCTTTCGCTGTTTTACAGGAAAAGAAAAACATACATAGCACAAGGAGGGAAAGAATTGTTTTTTTCATCGTGTAGGTTTTGAATAATTAACGGAAGATGCAAGCTTAAATTGGCATTACAAAATTATGTTTTTCTGTAAGCTAAAACAGCCTCCCGAACACTCCCGTATTCCTGAAGTAAGCGAGCAGCTTCGTTTTCTTCAATTCCTAATTCTTCCATAATCATCCTGATGCCGCGACCTACCAATTTTTTATTAGAAAGTTGCATATCGACCATTTTATTGCCCTTAACCCTACCTAATTTTATCATCACACTGGTAGAAATCATGTTCAAAACCAGTTTTTGAGCCGTACCTGCTTTCATTCTTGTGCTTCCGGTAACGAATTCAGGGCCGGTAACAACTTCAACAGGAAATTCACTGGCTTCTGCTAAAGGACTTCCGGAGCTGCAGGTTACACAGCCGGTAATAATTCCTTTTTTACGGGCTTCTTTAATTCCGCCTATTACATAAGGGGTTGTTCCTGAAGCGGCAATACCCACTAAAACATCTTTTTCAGATATTTGATATTGCTGAAGGTCTTTCCAGGCTTGTTCTGTATCATCTTCAGCATTTTCTACTGCATTTCTAAGGGCAGTATCGCCCCCGGCTATTAAACCAATCACCATTTGGTCTGAAACTCCAAAAGTTGGGGGACATTCAGAAGCATCTAAAACTCCCAACCTGCCACTGGTTCCGGCGCCTATATAAAAAAGTCTGCCGCCCAGTTCCATTTTAGAAACTATTTCTTCTACCAGCATTTCTATTGCCGGGATTTGTTTTTCCACACTTTCAGGTACAGTTTTATCTTCCTTATTTATATTACTTAAAAGAGTTGCAGTACTCATTTTCTCCAAATCATTATAATTTGAAGTCTTTTCTGTATCGGGATTATTATTTTCCATTTTAAGTTCAGTTAAAAATTTACCATCTGGATTCGGGCATAAATTCTGAAAAAACACCTTTATTCCTATCGCTGTTCCAATCTACCTCTGGAGTTCTAAAGTAATGTACATCCAAAAGATCCAATCGCAATCCATGCTCCCCTAATCGGTTTATAAAGTTTTTGTAATCTTTATTTTCATCTTCACTCCAACCCACTTCTGCCATCGCAATTGTTCGCGGCCAGAACCTATCGTCGGCAGCTTCATTAGAAAGTACCATTTCTGTCCAAACCGGGGCTTCTACTCCTATAGTATTCGGATTTTTCGATTTAAAATTATAAGTATCCTTTAAAGAAACTCCTCTTTCCTGGCACCAGTTATTCGTAAATTCCTGGCCGGGAATATTGGCGTGATCAAAATAAAAACTTGAGCAAATAGATTCTATAACACGGGTATTTACTATACTTTTAGTTTTACCGGTCCAACGCTGACTAATCAATGTGCTATCTACCTGCGCCTGGGTAACTTCTTCCCACCCAATGCTAACTTTTCCTAAACCTCGAACAATAGAATCTGCTTTTACAACAAATTCTTTATAGCGCTCATCTTCAATTTCATCTCCTCCAATATGCAAATAATCTCCTGTAGTAATTTCAGCCATTTCCCCTAATACCGTTGCTACAAAATCGTAGATTTCTGGTTTATCCAGGCATAACTTACTCCAGCCCACTGTGTACTCGTGAAAGAGTTGTGGGGGAGTTGCCAACCTGGGTTCAATATTTGCAAATTCTTCGCAATTTAATTCAGGATAAGCCATTAATGCCGAATAAATATGGCCGGGCATATCAATTTCAGGAACTATTACAATATTTCTGGCTGCGGCATATTCCTGAATTTCTTTATATTCCTCCTGGGTTAAATATCCGGCTCGGCCGCCTTTTACAGCGCCTTTACTTCCTAGTTCAGTTAATTTCGGCTTTTGTTTTATTTCTATACGCCAACCCTGGTCATCGGTTAAGTGTAAATGAAGTCGGTTTAATTTATAAAACGCCATTCTGTCCAGATGCTTTTTAATATAATCTGGACCAAAAAAACTACGGGCAATATCCAACATAGAACCACGCCACTCATATTTTGGACTATCGGTAATTGCTACCTGCGGAAGTTTAATTTCTTCGGAAACTTTTTCATTTTCAATTTCTGCCGGAAACATTTGGCGTAGGGTTTGGATTCCATAGAACAGCCCTGCTTCTGATGCTGCTTCTAAACTCACCACGCTTGAAGAAATATCTAAATTATAACCTTCTTTGCCCAGTGTTTCTTCCAGATTTGGATCTAGATTAAGGCTAAAACCGTTACAGTTTTCTCCCTTCATCGTATAACTTTGCGTGTAGGTATTTTTCAACAATCTCTGCAGCCAGGCAGCCGGGGCTTCTGCGCCCGAATTAAAACAAACCACTGTTCTTTCCTGAAGTGTGAAGAAATCTTCTTTCCACTCAATTTCTGCTGGCTGCGGAATAATTGCTGGTTTTTCAGCTTCGGGTTCTTGTGCGGATAAACCCAACTGAAATAACACTAAAAAAACTAAACTAACACTTAACTTTAAACTTTTCATAATAATAATATTTTCCTCGATAATCGAGATTTAAATGCTCTAAGACTCACCTCGAAATCAAAGATTATTTCCATTAATTCCTCGTAGGTTTACTCCGATGTAGTTATTTTATTTTATGCCCTTTTACAGCGAAAAACCATATATATAGGTAACTGGGGATAACGATCCAGTAAGCCGATTGCGGATCAAAAGTATCAGCCAGGTAACCATAACCTAATGGTAAAATAGCTCCACCGGCAAGGGCCATAATTAAGAATGAAGATCCCATTTTAGTAAACCTACCCAATCCGTGAAGTGCTAAAGGCCAAATTGCCGGAAATACCAACGCATTTGCTAAACCTAAAAGGGAAATACAAAGTACTGAAATATAGCCGTCGGTGAAAATTGCAGATAACCCGAGAATAATTCCAAGTATACCCGAAATTTGTAATGCTTTTTGCTGACTTATATATTTTGGAATAGTGACTGTACCAATTAAATACCCCACAATCATTGCGATAAGGGTATAAGTGGTAAAATACTTAGCCACATCTGTAGCAATATTATGACCATCGCGGGCGTAACTAATTACGGTATCACCGGCAATTACTTCTACCCCAACATAGAGGAACATCGCCAGGGTACCCAATAATAAATTTGGAAATTGAAGTACGCTGGTTTTACTTTTATTTGCAGCAGCAAGGGTATCATCTTCACTATCGGTTTCAATTTCAGGCAATGCTGAATAATAAATAAGTACAGAAAGTCCTACTAAAATAACTGCCATAACCATATAGGGCGTGATTACGAGTGAAGCGAGTTCATCTAATTCAGCAGCTTTTGCGGCAGCACCCATTCCTTCCAGCCTCGCTTCTATCGCATCCATATTTTTTAGCAAAATGGCACCAAAAATAATTGGAGCTAAAGCACCGGCAACTTTGTTACAAATTCCCATGATACTAATTCGCTTCGCTGCACTTTCTATTGGCCCCAGAATAGTGATATAGGGATTTGCTGCAGATTGAAGTAAAGCCAAACCGGTTCCCTGAACGAACAATCCAAAAAGGAACATTGCGTAAGTTCTGGATAATGCTGCTGGGATGAAAATTAAAGCACCCACCGCCATCACTACAAGTCCCAGGGACATTCCATTTTTAAAACCTATTTTCTTTAACACCCAGGCTGAAGGGATTGCCATTACAAAATAAGAGATATAAGATGCAAAAGCAACAAGATAAGATTCAAAATTATTTAACTGGCTAGCCGTTTTTAAAAAGGGAATAAGCACAGAGTTTAGCCAGGTTACAAATCCGAAGATGAAAAATAACACCCCAATTATGACAATAGATCTACTGGTGTTGTTCTTGTTTGTTGCGGTTTCAGCTGCCATATGTATTTTATCTTATATATTGTTAGAATTTTATTTGGGTTAAACTTAACGCCTTTTTAGTAAAATTCTAACAAAATTGTTTCTTACAAAAAAAAGAAACTTTTTCACAACTACTACATACTTATGTAAGTTTTTTTATAATTAACTAAAAGATTAATCATTTTTTTATTTAAATGAATTGGTGAAAAAGAGATAATTTCAAAATCTGACTTTCCATATTCTTATTTTCCATCTTTCTTTTTAGGACTATGAAATAAACTATATTTGTAAACTTAAATTTGTTGATTACCTTTTACTCGATAATCGAGAATTAAATACACTGAGGCTTGCCTCAATTTATAAAAAAGACTTCCAATTCATATCTCGTGGACTTGCTCCGAGGTTTTAGAGGGAGTTCAATTATTAAAATTACCTAATGAAACATATTAGAAACTTCTGTATAATCGCACATATTGACCACGGAAAAAGCACCCTAGCTGATCGTTTGCTAGACTTTACAGGTTCGGTAACCGATCGTGAAAAACAGGAACAACTCCTGGATAGTATGGATTTGGAACGTGAACGCGGCATTACCATTAAAAGTCATGCTATACAGATGGATTATGAATATGAAGGCGAAAAATATGTACTGAATCTTATTGACACTCCAGGCCACGTAGATTTTTCTTATGAAGTTTCTCGCTCTATCGCAGCTTGCGAGGGTGCTTTACTGGTGGTAGATGCCGCCCAAAGTATACAGGCACAAACCATTTCTAACCTTTACCTGGCCCTGGAAAATGATCTCGAAATTATCCCGGTACTAAATAAAGTAGATTTGCCAAGTGCCAATCCAGAAGTAGTAAGCGATGATATTGTAGATCTTCTTGGGTGTGAACATTCAGATATTATTCCTGCCAGTGCAAAAACGGGATTGGGAATTGAAGAAATTCTATCGGCGATTATTAAAAGAGTTCCGCCGCCAAGCGGAAAAGTAGATGCTCCTTTAAGAGCTTTGATATTTGATTCGGTTTACAACCCGTTTCGAGGCGTAGAAACTTATTTTAGAGTAATAAACGGATCTATTAAAAAAGGGCAGAATATAAAATTTGTTGCTACAAATAAAAATTATTTCGCAGATGAAGTGGGAACACTTCGTTTAAAGCAATTTCCTCGTCAGGAAATAAAAACGGGTGATGTAGGTTACCTAATTACCGGAATTAAAGATGCACGCGAAGTAAAAGTTGGGGATACTATTACCGATGCTAAAAATCCTACTACTGAAGCTGTAGCCGGTTTCGAAGATGTAAAACCTATGGTTTTCGCAGGGATTTATCCTGTAGATACCGAAGATTATGAAGAACTAAGAAGTTCTATGGAAAAGCTTCAGTTAAACGATGCTTCCCTGGTATTTTTACCAGAAAGTTCTGCAGCTTTAGGTTTTGGTTTCCGTTGTGGATTTTTAGGAATGCTTCACCTTGAGATTATCCAGGAACGATTAGAACGTGAATTTGATATGACGGTTATTACCACCGTGCCTAACGTATCTTACAACGCTTTTACAAATAAAAATCCAGATGATTTAATCCTGGTTAATAATCCTTCAGATTTACCCGAGCCTTCTTCTTTAAACCGCGTAGAAGAACCTTTTATTAAAGCTACTATAATTACCAAAGCCGATTATGTTGGGAATGTAATGTCGCTTTGTATTGAAAAAAGAGGGGAAATCACCAACCAGGTTTATTTAACTCCTGAAAGGGTTGAGCTAAGTTTTGATATGCCTTTAGCAGAAATTGTATTTGATTTTTACGACAGGCTAAAAACCGTTTCCAGAGGTTACGCTTCTTTTGACTATTCGCCAATAGGAATGCGGGAATCAAAACTGGTGAAAGTAGATGTTTTATTAAACGGGAATATTGTAGATGCCCTCTCTGCCCTACTCCACGTAGATAACGCCTACGATATTGGGAAGAAAATGTGTGAAAAGCTGAAAGAATTAATCCCGAGGCAACAATTTGATATTCCAATTCAGGCGGCTATCGGGGCAAAAATAATTGCGCGTGAAACCGTAAAAGCGCTTAGAAAAGATGTTACCGCTAAATGTTACGGTGGTGATATTTCCCGTAAAAGAAAACTTCTTGAAAAGCAGAAAAAAGGGAAAAAACGTATGCGCCAGGTAGGAAATGTGGAAATTCCGCAGGAAGCATTTATGGCGGTTTTGAAGTTAAATGATTAGAAAATTGATTATAAGCTAATTTTGTATCTTTAGTTTAAAATGAAGAACTATGGATCTTGTGACCAGAAAATATAACTTAATTCATGAGCTCACTAAAGTTAAAGATGAGCATGTTATAGAAGATATTGAAAAAATTCTATGTCCAGAAATTACAACTTCTCAAAAAGAAGAACTGGATAATAGAATTAAAAGCTTTGAAAAAAACCCTGAAAATCTTTCAGATTGGGATAGTTTTAAAGAAACCTGGTAATGGCTTTTTCGGTTAGATTCTTAGCTGAAGTTAAAACCGATCTGGCGGAAGCTAAAAAATACTACTTCAAAAAAGGTGGAAATCCACTTTCAGAAGATTTTAAAGCAGAAATAAATTCTGAAATCGATTATATCCGCAAATTCCCTGAACATTACCAGGTTCAATACCAAAATCTAAGGCGAGCTTTGGTTACAAAATTTCCCTATGCAATTTTCTATCAAATTTCAGAGGATACATTAATTATTTTCGCAATTCTTCATACAAGGCAGGGGTATAAAAAAGTTTACAAAAGAAATCAGTAATTTCAGTTCACCTAAAAGATATTCCCTTAATCTGTGAGGTTTTTTGATTTTCTACATTTTCTTAATTTTGTAAGTCTACCAACTTAGAAAAACTCAAAAAAAAATGGCCGGACATAGTAAATGGGCAAATATTAAGCACCGTAAAGGAGCGCAGGACAAAAGAAGGGCAAAACAATTTACCAGGGCAATAAAAGACATTAGTGTTGCCGTAAAAGAAGGCGGCGGGCCAGATCCTGAAGCCAATCCGGCGTTGCGTAATGCAATTTCTAATGCCAAGGGTGTGAATATGCCCAAAGACACCATAGAACGCGCTATAAAAAAGGCTAGCGGCGCTGATGCCGATAATTATGAGCTCGTTACCTTTGAAGGCTACGGCCCGAACGGAATCGCGTTCTTTATTGAATGTACTACCGATAATACGAATAGAACTGTAGCTTCAGTTCGATCTACCTTTTCTAAAAATGGCGGAAATTTAGGAACCAATGGTTCACTGGAATTCCTTTTCGATAAAAAGGGAGTCTTTACTATTGAACGAGAAAAAATAGAGATGAATCTCGAAGAATTTGAACTCGAACTTATTGAAGGTGGTGCTTCAAAAATTGAAAAGGAAGATGATTTTATTACAATCTACACCGATTTTAATGATTTCGGCCTCATGGCTTCAAAACTGGAAGAATTGGAAATAGAAGTAAAATCTTCTGAAGTTCAAAGAATTCCTATGAATACGGTAGCATTGCCTGTTGATGATGCTAAGAAAATCCTTAACCTCGTTGAAAAATTTGAAGACGATGACGATGTTCAAAACGTTTACCACAACATGGAAATTACCGACGAACTGGTAGAGGAAATGGAAAAAGAAGATTAATTTTTTTCTTGGTCTTGTTGTTCATTTTCACCCTCTAAAGCATCAACCGCTTCCTCTTCATCTATGGTCTCGTTGTAATCTTCTTCAACTTTTTCTTCACGTTGAATTTTCTTTCCTAAGTAAACCAACTGAAATCCTTCTTCAATCTCCACATCTGAGCTATGGGAAGGAATAATGGTTAGGCCGCCTTTATTATTTTTTACAAATAGCGGGATAATATCAGGATCGGTCTTAGAAATTTCAATTAAGCCTTCATAATGCTCTTTACTGTTAAGAATTAGTTCATGGATTTTTGGATAACTCCTGGAAACTTCGGTAAGTTTTATATAATCATCGGTATGAGAAAATAAACCTTCAGCTGGGTTTTTCTCCGGATTATTCATTTCATCGGCAGTGATAACCCTAAAAGACCCGTTTTCTCCAAATTGCTTTTTAAATTTGGTTATAGCCGTTTTATTAATATCACTGTTTCCAGTCATTGCCATTAAATAACCAATATCATTCAGTTCTACATTATTCATAAGATCATCTGAATATACACTGCCTTCAATAGCATCAATACCCAAATTTCGAGCTTTATTTACATTATCAGAATTATTATCCAGGAGCACTACGTGACGCTCATTATCGTGAAGATATTTTCCTATTAATCTTGCTATAGATGAAGCGCCAATAATTAAAATTCCTTGAGAATCTTTTATAAAAACACCCACTAACCGAGCAAAAAGCCTTGCCGTAGCTGCATTTAATAAAACCGAACACAGCACGATCATAAATACTAAAGGAGTAATATATTCGGCGCCCGCAATACCTTCCCGGGCCAATCGCAACCCAAATAAAGAGGCGATACCGGCAGCTACAATACCGCGTGGTCCCACCCAACTTACAAATGCAATTTCATTAATTTTTAAACCTGAACCCAGGGAGCTTAAAATAACTCCAAGTGGCCTGATTAATAAAACTACAACCCCAAAAAGAATAAGCGAATTCCAGTTAAAAACCAGCAAAAGTTCTTCAATTTCAATATTTGCCGCTAACAAAATAAAAAGTATAGAAATCAATAACACGCTTAGCGATTCCTTAAAATACAGCAGTTCTTTAATATTAGGTAATTTTTGATTTCCCATAACCATTCCCATAATAACCACTGCAAGGAGTCCGCTTTCGTGAGCGAACATATCGGCCAAAACAAAAACACCAAGTACGGTTGCGAGAATAAAAACATTGAGTAAATAATGTGGAATTATTTGCCTTTTTATTAAAAATGCCAACAAATGGGCAAAAGTAAATCCGAAAGTAAATCCAAAAAGTAAAATCTTCCCAAATTCAATTAAAGCCGTTTGCGTAAAATCCTGCCCTCCTTCAACCCTAATAAATTCAAACATTAAAACTGAAATAAGCGCACCAATAGGGTCAATAAGAATTCCTTCCCACTTTAAAATAGAGGAAACATGAGTTTTTAAAGGAATATTTCGAAGAATTGGGGAAATAACCGTAGGTCCGGTGACGATAATTAATGCCGAAAATAAAAAAGAGATTTGCCAGGAAAGGTTAAATATAAAATGTGCAGCTAAACCTGCACCCAAAAATGTAACCACCGCCCCAACGCTAATAAGTTTTAAAATAACTGGACCAATATTCCCTACTTCACTTCTTTTAAGGGTTAATCCTCCTTCAAAAAGAATAACCGAAATAGCGAGCGAAACAAAATAAAAAAGACTTTCGCCAGGGAATAATCCTTCAGAACCGTTCCAGATAGGTTCTACCCATTTGGTGCCATCTTCACTAATTAAAGTTGAAATTGGCCCCACTAAAAGCCCTATTAAAATAAGTGGTAAAATTGCGGGAGTTTTAATTTTCCAGGCTAACCACTGCGCCAGGATTCCCAATATTACCAAACTTGCAAGTTCTAACATGCGTTAATTATTTGAGGTATAAATTGCTATTTACAAAAATAGGTTGATTTAATGGCAACTATCTAAGGATTTCAGGCTTTTTACTCGCTAATTGAGAATTAAATACTCCGAGCTTGCCCCAATCATTCTGGCGGCTTGCCTCAAAATAAACATTTTTCAATATAGTATCTTATACTTATCCCGAAGTAGTTTACTTTATTAATAATTAATTATAAAATTCATTTAACATAATTAATTATCTATAATTCATAAAAATATTGATATTTTGTATTTCCAACCACCAAATTATTCTTTATGGAAGAATTAAATATCCTTAGCCTCCTACTTATTTTATTCAGTGCATGGTTAGGTGGCTCAGCCGCAAAAAAATTAGGATATCCAGCTATCCTGGGAGAGCTTATTATAGGAATTTTAATTGGTCCGGCCCTCCTTGGATTAATGGAAACTTCTGAAATGATTAACGTCCTGGCCGAAGTTGGAATTATCCTCCTCATGGTTTATATAGGGATGGAAATTAATTTTCGGGATCTTGGGAAAGCTTCCTGGCCGGGGCTTTTAGCCGCTATTGGAGGTTTTGTAGTGCCCTTTGCTCTTGGGTATTATGCCATAATTTATTTTGGAGGTACACAAATGGCAGCGATTTTTGTAGCCATTGCTGTAGCCGTCACCTCGCTCGCAACAAAAAGCAGGATACTTGTAGATTTGAAGCTCCTCAATACCAGAATTGCCTATGTTCTTATGGCTGGCGCCCTTATTTCTGATACACTCGCCCTGGTTATTTTTGCAGGGATTGTAAGTTACATAGATGCGGGTAGTATTGACACTCTTGGCCTGGTTTGGGTTGCAGGAAAAGCCATCTTATTCTTTGTCTTTACCGCACTTGCAGGAATTTATCTTTTACCACTACTAGGTAAATTTTTAATAAAATCTAACTACACGAGTAGAACGCTTCATTTTACGCTAATTCTCATTATTGTTCTCGCGTTTTCAGAACTAGCAGAAGTGGCCGGTTTACATAGTATTTTAGGAGCTTTTATGGCAGGATTATTTATTAGGGATGGCGTTTTTAATCGCCAAATTTCTAAAGATATCAACAATATATTTCACGATATTTCTATAGGATTTCTGGCACCAATTTTCTTTGTCTCCGCAGGATTTAATGTAACCCTGGAGGTATTTCAAACCGATTTACTTATGCTCATAGTTGTTACAGTAGTTGCTATGGTAGGTAAAATTTTTGGTACCGCACTTTTTTATCTTCCCAGCGGTTATGGCTGGCGCGAAGGTATTGCCGTTGGAACAGGAATGAACGGGCGTGGCGCTGTAGAAATTATAATTGCTGGTATTGGGTTACAAATGGGAATTATTACCAACGAAATTTTCTCCATTCTTGTTTTCATGGCCATTTTTACCACACTTACAGTACCGCTTTTCTTAACCTGGACCACCACCTGGCTAAGAAATAGAAACGAACTCGTACATCAGGATACAAGAAGCGGTTATATAATTTTAGGTGCGAATCCGCTGGGTTTATATATGGCGAAGCAACTTCAGCAAAAAGATGATGATGTGATTATTATAGATGCCAACCGCGAAATGGTTGCCGAAGCTAAAAAACAGGGCTTCAATAGTATGTATGGCAATATTTTAAAAGAAGAAACCATGGAAGATGCCAAAGCTATAGAAAAAGGCACTTTTATCGGACTTACCGGCAATAGTGAAATAAACTTCCTGGCTGCACAACTTGCAGACGATGCATTTTATATTCCGAATAAAATTGTATTGGTCTCTCCTAGCGAGAGCGGTACTGATGTGGATATGCTTGATAAAATTAACGCTACTTCACTTTTTGCCAATAAGACCGAATTAAAACCCTGGGCAGCAAAAATTAGTGACGGTAATTTTGAAGAAAGGACACAAACTGTAGAAGAAGAAATTTCTACTCGTGAATGGGTAAAACAGCATAAAAACGATAAAAACTCTATTCTGCCATTTTTTATAATTAATACTGAAGGAATTAAAAGGCCTTTCCATTACAATGATACCATAGCTGAAGGTGAAAAAATAGTTTATTTGGAATAGCATAAATTTTAAATTCTGAAACTTTTGAAACATGCCTGCTAACACAATTTTAGCAGTGCATGTTTTTTGCTTTTAGTAATTTGCAGAACCTAAATTGAATATTATGAAATTATACCCAATAGAATCAGGTAATTTTAAATTAGATGGTGGCGCTATGTTTGGTGTTGTTCCAAAAAGCCTTTGGAGCAGGACAAATCCCGCCGATTCTAATAATATGATAGATATGGCAGCCCGCTGCCTGCTTATAGAAAATGGCGATAAACTAAGCCTTATAGATACCGGAATGGGCGATAAACAAAGCGATAAATTCTTTGGATATTACTATCCCTGGGGCGAACATTCTTTAGACAAATCACTTAAAGCGCACGGATTTCACCGCGACGATATTACCGATGTTTTTCTAACACACCTGCATTTTGACCATGTTGGCGGTGCTATAAAATGGAATAAAGACAACACCGGTTACGAACCGGCTTTTAAAAATGCAAAATTCTGGAGTAATAAAGACCACTGGAAGTGGGCTACAGAACCAAATGCCAGGGAAAAAGCTTCATTTTTGAAAGAAAATATTCTCCCTATGGAAGATAGTGGGCAACTTCATTTTTTAGATCGTAAAGAGAACAAAAACTTTATACAATCTCAGGAATTTGATTTTGGCGTGCTGTTTGTAGATGGACATACCGATAAGCAAATGATTCCGCATATTAAATATAAAGATAAAACCCTTGTTTTTATGGCAGATTTGTTGCCCACCGCGGGACATATTCCTTTACCATATGTGATGGGATTTGATACCCGGCCACTACTAACTTTAAACGAAAAAGAAAAGTTCTTAAAACAAGCTGCAGATAAAGGTTATTATTTGTTCCTGGAGCACGATGCCCACAACGAAATTATCACCTTAAAAAACACCGAAAAAGGAGTTAGGTTAGACAAAACCTTTACTTTTAATGAACTTTTCAATTAAGTTGAATTCCGTATAAAATCAATTATTTTTTTAGATAAATTAAATTCAATAATATAAATGAAAATACCCTTTTTAAAACCTGCGTTAGTAATGGGAAGCGCCCTTATTTTAGCTTCCTGCGGAAGTGGCTCCCCAAAAATAGTTTCTACCCCAATTGCCAATATAGATTCTATTCCTCTTAAAATTACAGATCTTTCTGAAACCCAACTCAAAGGCTGGGGCGGGGCCGATCTTGTGAACGATACTATCCCCGGAATGAGCGTTGATAAGGCTTATTCAGAAATAATTAAAAACAACAAAGGTCAAAAAACCATTGTCGCTGTTATTGACAGCGGTGTAGATATTGAACACGAAGATCTTGATGGCGTACTATGGACCAATACCGATGAAATTCCCGGCAACGGAAAAGACGATGATAATAACGGCTATATAGACGATATGCATGGCTGGAACTTTCTTGGTGATGCTGTGGAAGAGAATATGGAATACACCCGTATTTATAAGCGTTTAAAGCCAAAATATGAAGGCAAATCTGCAAGTTCTATAAGTACTGCAGATCGTGCTGAATTTATTTACTACCAGGCAGCCAAAGAAGAGTACGAGAAAGAGTATGAAGAAACTGTTCAAAACAGAAACCAGTACGAGCAAATCAAAAAACAACTGGTAGCCGCTCACCAGGCTGTTTCTTCTCAACTTGGTAAAGAAGATTATACCAAAAAAGAGCTTAATGAAATGGAGGCTACCGGGCAATTGGCACAATATAAAGCCATGTTACAGCAAATTCAGAATAATGTAAACGAAAATATTCCTGAAGCACTGGAAGAGCTGGATGAAGGCATTGAATATTATGCCGGGCGTTTAGATACCCATTTTAACCTGGAATTAGATGGTCGTGCACCCGTAGGTGACGATCCTTACGATATTACCGATACCAATTATGGTAATGCTAATGTTATGGGACCTTCCCAGGATAAAGAAGACCTTAAGCACGGTACCCACGTTGCGGGCATTATCGCCGCAGAAAGAAATAATAATATTGGTATAAACGGTGTAGCTAATAATGCTGAAATTATGGTGTTGCGTGCGGTTCCCGATGGAGATGAATATGACAAAGACATCGCCCTGGCAATTCGTTACGCTGTAGACAATGGTGCAAAAGTGATCAATACCAGTTTTGGAAAGTATTTCTCTCCAAATCCTGAGTGGGTTACAGAAGCCATTGAATACGCGGCTAAAAATGATGTTTTAATAGTAAATGCAGGAGGAAACGAAGGACTTAATTTAGACGAAAACACAGTTTATCCTAACGACCAGACTCCTGAAGCACCACAAGAAATTTCAGATAGTTTTTTAACCGTGGGTGCACTTAATTTTGACTACGGATCTCAACTGGTTGCCGATTTTTCTAACTACGGAAAAACAAATATTGATGTTTTTGCCCCAGGGACCAAGATCTGGTCTACAACCCCAAATGATGAATATGAATACCTGCAGGGGACTTCTATGGCTTCCCCGGCAGTTGCAGGAGTAGCGGCAATTATTCGTTCTTTTTATCCAAAATTAAGCGCTGCGCAAGTTAAACAGATAATTATGGATAGCGGCTTAACCACCAATGCCAATGTTATTGTAGGCGGCGACAGAAGCAATACACAGAATTTTAAAGAATTATCTACTTCAGGTAAAATGGTAAATCTTTATAATGCCCTTATTTTAGCCTCCCAAACAAAATAGAATTCAAGTAAACTACCTCTGTGCAAGCCACGAGGCATAAATAGGAAAAAATATTTTTATTTCGAGGCAAGCCTCGGAGCATTTAAATCTCGATTATCGAGTAATATTTTGATCATAAAAACCACAATTAAATGAAGAAATTATTATTAAGTCTGGCCCTTGTTGCAAGCTCCCTGGCCAGTGCCCAGAACAATACCAGCTACTGGCAACAACACGTAGATTACGAGATGGAGGTAGCTATGAATGTTGAAAACTTTCAATATTCTGGTACACAGGAATTGGTGTACACCAACAATTCACCCGATACTTTAGATCGCGTTTTTTATCATTTGTATTTCAACGCTTTTAAGCCTGGAAGTGAAATGGACGTGCGGTCATTAACCATACAAGATGCAGATAGAAGGGTAGCAGATCGTATTTCAAAATTAAGCCCAGAGCAACAGGGGTATTTAAGAGTTTCAAGTCTTGACCAAAACGGTAAGGATCTTTCTTTTGAAGAAGTTGGTACTGTCCTGGAAGTAGAGTTGGACGAACCAATTTTACCCGGAGAAAAAGCTACTTTCAATATGAAATTTAAAGGACAGGTACCCGAACAAATTCGGCGTTCTGGTAGAAATAGTTCAGAAGGTGTAGCGCTTTCTATGAGCCAGTGGTTTCCTAAAATGGCCGAATACGATTTTGAAGGCTGGCACGCAGCACCTTATATTGGTCGTGAATTTCACGGCGTTTGGGGAGATTTTGATGTAAAACTTACCCTTGATAAAGATTATACCGTAGCTGCTTCAGGATATCTTCAAAATCCAGATGAAATTGGTCACGGCTATTCTGATGAAGAAGTAGAAGCGGAAGGCGACACTCATACCTGGCATTTTGTAGCACCAAAAGTGCACGACTTTACCTGGGCCGCAGATCCTGAATATATTCACGATAAAATAACTGCTGAAGACGGAACTGTACTTCACTTTTTCTATAAGGACAATGATGAAATAAAGGCAAACTGGAAAAATCTTCAGGAGAAAACTGAAGATTTACTGTTGTTTTTCAATGAAAATATCGGGTCGTATCCGTGGGATCAATATACCGTAGCACAAGGTGGAGATGGCGGAATGGAATATGCCATGTTAACCTTAATTACCGGAGAACGTAACTTTGGTAGCCTGGTAGGTGTAACCGCACATGAACTTGCACACGCCTGGTTTCAGCATTTAATGGCAACAAATGAGAGCAAACACGAGTGGATGGACGAAGGTTTTACCAGCTATATTTCCAGCCGTGCAATGAACCAGGTAATGGAAACTTATGCTGAAAATCCGCATACCGGTTCTTACCGTAGCTATATGGGATTAGCAAACTCTGGGATGGAACAACCACAAACAACCCAGGCCGATCGTTATGCTTTAAACGCCGCATATGGAGCATCAGCTTATTCGAAAGGCGCCGTATTTTTAGCGCAATTAGGCTATGTTATTGGAGAGGATAATCTTGATAAAACCTTAAAACGTTACTATGACGAATGGAAATTTAAACATCCAACACCAAACGATTTTATAAGAATTGCCGAAAAAGTTTCAGGAGCAGAGTTAGACTGGTATTTAAACGACTGGACGCGTACTACTGCCACTATAGACTACGGGATTAAAGAAGTTACTGAAGCTGATGAAAATTCAACCAAAGTAATTTTACAACGTAACAAATTAATGCCAATGCCTATAGATCTTACCGTTCGTTATACCAATGGCGAAGAGGAAATGATCTATATCCCGTTACAAATAATGCGTTGGGAAAAATCTGCAGAACACGAAAACTGGACTGTAGCAGACGATTGGGCCTGGGCACGACCAACCTACGATTTAAAAATAGATAAGCCACTTAGTGAGATTGAAAGTATAGAAATAGACGAATCTCAATTAATGGCCGATGTAAATAGAGATAACAACCTTTATACTCCAGAAGAATCTGCTGAAGCAGAAGAAGAGGAATAATAATTTTCAACATAAGAATTTAGACCTCACAGGTTTCAAAAACCTGTGAGGTCTTTTTTATAAGAGCTTTTACCAGTTCCTGATTCGTCATTCTGAACTTGTTTCAGAATCTAAGCCTCTTAGAACCTGAAACAAGTTCAGGTTAACGTGAAAAATAACTATAGCCAGATAGCCGCTGAATTCTTTTTATTTCTGCTTAAATTCTTCGTTTCTTCATAGAGAAATTAAAACTATCCTTACTTTTGAACTATGGATGAAAGTTTTGGAAAAGACGAAAAACTAAAGAGCAAAAAGCTGATAGATATCTTATTTCAGGAAGGAAAATCGGTTAAAAAATATCCTTTAAAACTTATCTATCTTCCCATAACCAACCCCGAAATTACCAATTTTAAAACTGGGGTTTCTGTGCCTAAAAAATTGGTAAAAACAGCCGTGGGTCGCAACCGGATTAAACGTTTGATGAGAGAAGCTTTCAGAAAAAATAAGTATCTTGTAACCAGCGACTTTTCAAAACCTTACGCCTTAATGTTTATCTATATTTCCCGGGACGAAATTAGTCTTGAAGACCTAAATAAGGCGATGATAAAAGTGATGGAGAAATTTAGGGAAGAAGAAAAGAAACAAGGCTGATCTTTCTATATAATCAACTTAAAAATATTGAAAATGAAAAAGAAACTCGCCAAAAAAATTGCGGTAGTTACGCTGGGCGCCACCCTTATATTCAGCAGTTTTGGTTTTAAATCAGATTTCTTTGAGATCGCCAAACAAATTGAAATTTTTACTACGCTTTTTAAGGAAATCAACATGAATTATGTTGAAGAAACCAATCCCGCCGCTTTAATGGATACCGCCATTAAAGCCATGCTGGCAGATTTAGATCCTTATACCAACTACTGGAACGAGCAGGATGTGGAAGCAGCAAGAATTAATAATTCCGGTGAATATAGTGGAATAGGGGCCACAGTTCAGGTTATTGAAGACGCTTTGCTAATTATGGAACCTTATAAAGGTTATCCCGCCGATGAAGCCGGTTTAAAGGCTGGAGACGAAATTATTGAAATTGAAGGAATAAAAGTAGCTGATTATACCGATGATGTTGGAGAATTACTGAATGGCTCTCCAGATTCTCAAATCAATATTAAATATCGCCGCCAGGGCGAAATAAAAACTACAGCGCTTACCAGGAGCGCTATAAACCTTAAAGCAGTGCCATTTTATGAACTTTTAGATGAAAAAACCGGGTATATAGTACTTTCCCGATTTAATGCCAAAGCTTCTTCAGAAACTATTAGGGCGCTTAAAGATTTAAAAAATCAGGGCGCAGAAGAAATTATCCTGGATCTTAGAGGAAATCCGGGCGGTCTATTAACCCAAGCTATAAATGTGAGTAATATTTTCCTTCCAAAAGGCGAGTTAATCACCACCACAAAATCTGTTATAGATAAATATAACAGAGCTTACCAAACCCAAAAAGAACCTGTAGATACCCAAATTCCATTAGTGGTTTTGGTTAATGGTCGCAGCGCATCTGCCAGCGAGATTGTAGCTGGCGCAATCCAGGATTTAGATAGAGGAGTAGTAGTTGGAGCCCGTAGCTTTGGTAAAGGTCTTGTACAACGTCCTAAAGAGCTAGCATACGGCACACAACTTAAGATTACTATTTCCCGTTATTATACGCCTAGCGGAAGGTGTATACAGGCGCTAAATTATGCCGAAAGGGATGAAGAAGGAAATGCGATTAAAACAAATAAAGAAGATTATAACGAATTTAAAACCCGTAACGGACGAAGCGTTTTTGATGGCGGCGGAATTTCTCCCGATGTAAAACTGGAAACTTCTGAGTACAGCAATATTACCAACGCCTTACTTGCCGAAAATGCTATTTTTAATTTTGCTACGGAATATTATTATAAAAATGAATTAAGCGATCCTGAAGCATTTGAGTTCACTGGTGCCGATTTCAATAATTTTAAATCATATTTAAAAACTTCAAATTTTGATTATAAAACCGCCACAGAGAAGGAGCTGGGAGAACTTTTGGCTACCGCCTCACAGGAAGGTTTTGAACAGGATATTTTAGATCATTATAAAAGTATTTCAACTGAAATTGAGGCTCAAAAAAAGAAAGAATTAGATGAAAAGAAACACGAAATAGTAAGCATTTTAACCGATGAGATTATTAAACGCTATTTTTATAAAGAAGGTTTATATGAATATTACGTTGAAAATAATCCTGAAATATTAGAGGCTAAATCTATTTTAAATGATAGCCAGCGTTATTCACAAATCTTGCAATAATTACTTTACCATTGCAATATGCGGAATCCCATCTTCAAGATAACCTTCGCCTATTTGCATAAAACCGTGGTTTTCGTAAAAGTCGGTTAAATATTGTTGGGCGGAAAGCTTGATATTATCGGTTTTAAAATGCTCTTTAATAGCTTCTACAGAAGCTTTTAAAATAAGGTGGCCATAAGCATTTTTACGTTCAAATTCTTTAACCACAACACGGCCGATAGCGGCTTCGTCAAAATAGAATCCTTTATCAAAACAGCGAGTGTAGGCAATTACTTTTCCTTCTTTAATTCCCAAAACGTGTAGCGCATTTTGATCTTTCCCATCTATATCCTGGTACACACAATCCTGTTCTACTACAAAAACTTCAGAGCGAAGTTGCAAGATTTGGTAAAGCTCTTCAAGGCTAAGTTCATTGAAATTTTTTATAAGGATTTCCATATTTTCTAAGGAAGATTTGTTTAAAACTATAAAAAGAAAGAGGCTGTTTGAAAAATTTTTTAATCGTCATTCTGAATTCATTTCAGAATCTAAATTGTTTATATTCAAAACATGTTAGAAGCTGAATCAAGTTCAGCTTGACGAAGCTATACTTTTCAGACAGTCTCAATTATAATAAAATAGTATTCTATTTTTCTACAGGAATTTTATCTACTCGTTTTTGATGTCTTCCGCCTTCAAAAGGAGTTTCTAAAAAGATTTTTACCATATCTACAGCCTGATGTTCAGAAACAAAACGCGCAGGAATACTTAATATATTAGCATCATTATGCTCACGGGCCAGTTTAGTAATCTCTCCCATCCAACATAAAGCAGAACGCACTCCCTGGTGTTTATTAGCAGTCATATTAGCACCATTTCCGCTTCCGCAGATAATAATTCCAAAATCTACTTTTTGGTTTTCAACATCATCGGCTACCGGGTGAACAAAATCGGGATAATCTACACTATCGTCACTATTAGTACCATAGTTAATAACTTCTATTCCCTTGTTTTTTAGATAATCAACTACCTTTTTCTTGTATCCGGTACCGGCGTGATCGTTTCCTATTGCAATTTTCATAATTAAGTTTTTAGCTGTCACAAAGGTAAAAAAACCACTTAGTAACAGCATTATTTTCAATTGTTAATTACTTTTTAAATAAGCTTAAAAATCAAGGCTTTAGTATTGACATAACATTGTGGATAAGCATTGATGAGAAACTGAGAAACTTATTTGCGGTATTCAAATTAAATTTCAATAGCAAAATAATGCTGAGTAAATCAAATTATAAGTCAGCTATTTTTAGTAAAGTTATCAGCACATAAAAACAGGTTGTGAACAGTTATTTATTTTCTAATTATCCCGATTTTATATTAAGGTTAGATTATTAACTTTTGTTAAGTAAATATTAAAATAGTAAGATTTCCAGTCTTTTAGAACTTTAGAAGTATGTTAATAAGTTGTTATAAAACTAAGCTAACTTAAAAACCAAGAAAAGCTTAAAAAAATTGTTCTACAAGTTAACAGGCTATAATAACCATTAGTTTTAATTTTTATAAAAAGAAGAAAAAAGAATAATAATATATAATGTTAATAAGATTGAAAGCTATCTTCTAAAATTGAAATTTGAGGTTTAGATTTCTACATTAGAATTCTTAAAATATAAAAGTCTGGCAATGAATTAAGTGAGAGATTTAAATTTATTAAGAGTTAATTATTAAAGTTTAATTTATTGAAATTCAAGTATTTAAAAGTGTTTTTAATAGTACAGCGAATAATCTGTTGTACTTATGGTTTTTTCCATATAAAGCTGGGCCGATTTAATATGTACCTGGCTTTTTTTATTTAAGGAGAGATTTATAGAAGCAATAAAACCTATTAATCCAAATAGGAAAATTAAAAAGAAGAGGAGCGATATTTTTTTTGCTTTATTCATAGCAAGTTGATTATCAATATTGCAAAGATGACAAGAAAGTGATCCAGCAATCTTAAATTAAAATTAAGAAAAAATTAAGATTTGGATATTTTTATTTTATTTAAAAACAAAAAACGGGGGTTTTTACCCAGTATGGAAAATATGTTAAAAAAATGTAAAATTATTTTGTAAAAGAATAATTTTCAGAGCGCTTAACAAAACTTTAATTGCAAATAGATGTCATGTAATGCAGAAGCCGTAATTTTATACTTTAAATATTGAAATGAGTAAAAAGAATAAAAATAAATCCCAACCCCAGGGTGATCTTACCAAAAGTATTACCGATATCCTTAGAAAGGAACCTGGAAAATCCTTTAATCATAAGCAAATTGCCGCTAAACTTGGAGTTAATGATGCTACAAGCAGAAATAATATTATTAAGAAATTAGCACAGTTGGCCGCAAAAAAACAGATTGAAGAAGAAGAACGCGGAAAGTTTAAAATTAGTAGAAAAGGCAACGATTATTATCGCGCTGTTATAGATATGACCACTAAAGGTTATGCCTATGCGTTGGTAGATGAATTAGAGGATGATGTTTTTATATCTCCCAGGGATCTAAATACGGCGTTTAACGGTGATGAAGTAGAGATCTATATCTATAATCGTAAGCGAAATAAAAAATCTGAAGGAGAAGTAACCCAAATTTTAAAGCGTAAAAGAACCGAATTTGTTGGTGTTCTGGATATGCAAAAAGATTTTGGTTTTGTGGTTATTGGAGATCCAAAAATGTATACCGATATTTTTGTTCAGAAGAACAAAATGGGCGATGCTAAAGACGGCGATAAAGTAGTTGTTGAACTGGAAGAATGGCCAGATAAAGCCGATTCTCCTTTTGGTAAAATTATTCAGGTTTTAGGTACTCCGGGTGAACATCATACCGAGATACATTCTATCCTGGCGCAATATGGTTTACCGCATGAATTTCCGAAGGAAATAGAAGATTTTGCAAACCAAATAGATACTTCTATTCAGCCCGAAGAAATAAAGAAACGTCGCGATATGCGCGATGTGTTAACTTTTACCATAGATCCCGCAGATGCGAAGGATTTTGATGATGCTTTAAGTTTTCAAAAACTGGAAAACGGAAATGTAGAAGTCGGGATTCATATTGCCGATGTTTCGCATTATTTACAACCCGGTACAGTGCTGGACGACGAGGCATATGAGCGTGCAACTTCAGTTTATTTAGTAGATCGTGTAGTACCAATGTTGCCGGAGGTTCTTTCTAACAATGCCTGTTCTTTAAGGCCTAATGAAGAAAAATATACCTTTTCAGCAGTTTTTGAAATAGATAAGAATACCAAAGTGGTGAATGAGTGGTTCGGGAGAACCGTTACTTATTCTGACGCCAGGTTTGCATACGAAGAAGCTCAGCAAATAATTGAAACCGAAAAAGGAGATATTCCTGAAGATATTTCTATTCAGGATAAAGCTTATACGGCTAAAGATGAAATTGTTGATGCTGTTTTAACTATGAATTCAATGGCTAAAAAGATGCGTTCTACCAGAATGCGTCAGGGTGCGATTTCTTTTGATAAAGTTGAAGTTAAATTTCAATTAGATGAAGAAAACGAACCGGTTGGTGTTTACTTTAAAACAGCCAAAGATGCCAATAAACTTATTGAAGAATTTATGCTATTAGCCAACCGAAAAGTGGCTGAATTCATAGGAAAAAGAGACGAAAAGAAAACCTTTATTTATCGTTGTCACGATGAACCCGACGAAGAAAAACTTGTTTCTTTAAATAGTTTGGTTTCAAGGTTTGGACACGGTTTAAACCTTAAAAACCGGAAAACTGTTTCTTCTTCTTTAAATCAATTGCTTCAGGATGTTCAAGGGAAAAAAGAACAGAATTTAGTAGATACGCTTGCTATTAGAACGATGAGTAAAGCTTATTATGGCACCGAAAATATTGGTCATTATGGCTTAGCTTTCGATTATTACTCGCATTTTACTTCACCAATTAGAAGATATCCAGATGTTATGGTGCATAGATTACTGCAGCGTTATCTAGACGGTCAACCTTCAGCAAAAGAAGAGGAATACGATGAAAAATGTCACCACTCCAGCGAAATGGAAGGTCTTTCTTCTAGTGCTGAAAGGGATTCTATAAAGTATATGCAGGTGAAATTTATGATAGATCACCAGGATAGAGAGTTTGTTGGGGTGATTTCCGGGGTAACAGATTTCGGAATATTTGTAGAAATTGTAGAGAATAAATGTGAAGGAATGATTCGCCTGCGAGATATAAAAGGCGATCATTATGATTTTGATGGAGAGAATTATGCAATTGTAGGCAGAAAAACCAAAAAGTCTTATCAGTTAGGAGATGAAGTGATCGTAAAAGTGAAAAATGCCGATTTGGTGAAGAGACACTTAGATTTTACGCTTATCGGTAAGCATGAAGAGTAAAGGTTTTTAAAACAAATAGAGATGAAAAAATATCTTTTTGCACTATTTTTTATGAGTGTTTGTGTGCTAAGCGCTCAGGAACTTACCCAGGATTTAGAAGATTTTAATGAGATTAAAGTCTATAATGGGCTGGAAGTTATTTTAAAGGAAGCGAACCAAAATAAGGCAACAATAACCGGTGAGAACCGAACTGATGTAAAATTCAAGATAGATAACGGGATTTTAAAGGTTAGGATGAGTATTGATGAAATTCTTAGTAATGATAATACCCAAATCACAATTCAGTTTAAAAGACTGGAGAAAATAGATGCACGCCAAAATGCTTCGATAAAAGTTGATTCTATACTGGAACAGGAATTTCTTTATTTAAATGCATCAGAAGGTGCCGATATTTTTGTAGATGTAAATCTTACAAAACTCTATGTAGATTCAAACACCGGAGGCGAAATTGAAGTAGAAGGTAAAACCGAAGATCAGGAAATAGACATCAATACCGGTGGGAAATTTTTCGCGAAAAATTTGAAATCAATAAATACCAAAATAAGTATAAAAGCTGGTGGCGTTGCAGATATTACGGCTAGTGGAAATGTAGAGGCAAAGGTTAGGGCAGGAGGCACGGTAAATGTGTATGGAAACCCTAAAACCTTAGATCAAAATACCCTGTTTGGCGGAAAAATAATTAGAAAAAACTAAAAAGTCTACATTTGTAAAATAATACAATTGTATGTTTCAGGATGTATTAGCAGCCCTACCCTTAGGGCTTTTTTTGGCATTTTTACTTGGTCCGGTATTCTTTGTGTTACTGGAAACTGCTGCTATTAAAGGTTTTAGAGCAGCTTTTGCATTCGATTTAGGCGTTATTGTAGCCGATATTGTATTCCTTTTTGTCGCCTATTTAAGTACCACCAAGCTACTCGCAAGCATTAAAGACGATCCTGCGCTATTTATCTTTGGAGGGATGATTCTCTCCACTTACGGCGTTATGAGCTTTGTACAGACCAAAAAAGTACTTCGGCAGGAAGATGATACCCCCGAGATCAGAAAACTCAGTAAAAGTGATTATATGGGTTTGGCAGTAAAAGGATTTCTGCTAAATTTCATCAATATTGGAGTTTTAGGATTCTGGCTTGGATTAATTATCGTTTTTGGGCCAAAACTGGATATGGAACAGGATCGTATTATGGTTTTCTTCGGAAGCGTTTTGGGTACTTACCTTATACTGGATATTTTCAAGATTCTACTGGCCAAAAAGTTAAACCGAAAACTAACCCCAAACCGAATCTATCTTATGAAAAAGGGGATTAGTATAATGCTCATCGTTTTTGGTGCAATGCTTATTTTTCAGGGCCTTTTTCCTAACCAGGTCAATGGTATTCAAAATCAAATGGAAACAATTTCTCCCAATGATACCATTAAAGAAGATTCAAACTGAAAAATCTATAAAGTTTTGATAATATTTTGAAAAATCTGGTATATCAGAGCTCCGCGAGAAGTGCTTGAATGCTTTTATTTATAAATTTTTAAGCTGAATTATAAAATATAAAAAAGCTCCAGTAAACTTTGGAAGGTTTTTGAGATATCGAGCGTCCCGAGGCTTCGGGAGAACCGCTAAACCAGTCAATTTTGAAATGCTAAACCTTGAATTTTACGCATAAAAAAAGCCCCTTTAAAAAAGGAGCTTTTCTTGAGGCATCGAGCGGATTCGAACCGCTGTACAAGGTTTTGCAGACCTCTGCCTAGCCACTCGGCCACGATGCCCTGTTTCTTTAAGGGTTGGCAAATGTAATAAAAATTTATAGTTTAAAAAATAAAACTAATCGGTGCTGTTCAGGAAGGTTTTGTAAACTACAAATAATAATTTTTTTTTAATGAATTTAGCGAGATTTACTTCTAATTACACTAACCATAGCCACATTCCCACCAATCGGCGGATTGATTTTTGAAACTTCCACCTTCGCTTTTTGTACTAAAATTATTTCATCTAAAACCCTTTTTAAAATACGTTCGGCCACGTTTTCCAGAAGTTTAGAGCGAATTGCCATTTCTTCTTTTACAATTTTGTTTAAATGAACGTAATCTATGGTATCTCCCAGGGAATCGGTTTTAGCCGAATGTGATAAATCACCTTTCACTTTAAGATCTACGCGATAGTCGCTTCCTATTTTTCCTTCTTCATCCAGGCAGCCGTGATAGGCAAATACCCTGATGTTTTTTAACTTAATGCTTCCCAAAAGATTATTTTTTACTCGATAATCGAGATTTATAAGTTTCGCAGCCTGCGCTAATCATTAAGCTCGAAATCAAATGTATTTCAATAATGCCTCGTGAGCTTGCCCCGAGGAGTTTACAAAGATAAGTGGGTGGGCGGTTTAATTCAATATTTATTGCCCTCGATTTTATTATTTTTCTCAGAGATTTGAATTTGAGTTCTGTTGCATTTAAATATATTATTTCTTGTATACCAAAGCTTGGGCGCGGCGATCTATTTTTTGGTAACTTTGCTGCTTATTCCCCGTAAACTTGGAATATTTTGAGCCTGGCTCGAATTTAAAAATAAATGTCTGATTTTAACCTCTTTTATGAGGTTTTTGATTTTAATAAATTATGGCTGAAGAAAGAAAATCGCTCAATTTTATTGAGCAAATTATAGAAGAAGACCTTCAAAATACCCACAAAAAGGAAGAGTTAAAATTCAGGTTTCCACCTGAACCTAATGGATATCTTCATATAGGGCATGCGTCTTCTATCTGCCTCAATTTTGGTTTGGGTGAAAGGTATAATGCTCCTGTAAACCTTCGTTTTGACGATACTAATCCTATAAAGGAAGAGCAGGAGTTTGTAGATGCCATTAAAGAAGACGTTTTATGGCTCGGATTTAAATGGGAAAAGGAATGCTATGCATCAGATTATTTTCAGCAGTTATACGACTGGGCTGTAGAAATGATTAAAAATGGAGATGCTTATGTAGACAGCCAGACTTCAGAAGAAATAGCTATGCAAAAAGGAACGCCTACCGAACCCGGAAAAGAAAGTCCGTATAGAAAACGTTCCGTAGAAGAAAACCTGGAGCTATTTGAAAAAATGAAAAATGGCGAAACTCCTGAACGTGGACACGTTTTGCGAGCAAAAATAAATATGGAATCTCCAAATATGCTTATGCGAGATCCTGTAATGTATCGCTGTTTGCACAAAAGTCACCACCGCACCAAAGATAACTGGAAGATATACCCAATGTACGATTGGGCTCACGGGGAGAGTGATTTCATTGAAAGTATTTCTCACTCTTTTTGTACACTGGAATTTCTACCACACCGCGAATTATATAATTGGTTCGTTGAAAAAGTAAGTAAAGAAGGTGAATTAAAACCTAAACAGCGAGAATTTGCGCGTAGAAACCTTAGTCATACAGTAGTTAGTAAACGTAAACTTATGCAACTGGTGGAGAAAGGCGTTGTTAATTCCTGGGACGATCCCAGGATGCCTACTATTTCCGGTCTTAGACGAAGAGGTTATACCCCTAATTCTATTAGGAAATTTGCCGATTCTATTGGAGTTGGAAAACGGGAGAATATGATAGACGTGGCACATTTAGAGTTTTGCGCCCGGGAAGATCTTAACAAAACAGCACCAAGAGTTATGGGTGTTTTAGATCCTGTAAAGTTGGTAATTACCAATTATGAAGAAGGAAAAGAAGAGTGGTTAGATGCAGAAAACAACCCGGAAGATGAATCAGCTGGTAGTAGGAAAATTCCATTTTCAAGAGATCTGTATATAGAGAAGGAAGATTTCAAAGAAAGTGCGAATAGAAAATTTTTCAGGTTAACGCTTGGGAAAGAAGTACGTTTAAAGAACGCTTATATTATTAAAGGAGAAGAAGTAATAAAAGATTCCGAAGGAAATATAACCGAAATCCATTGTACATACGATCCTAAAAGTAAAAGTGGAAGCGGCACTGAAGAATCTATGCGAAAAGTAAAAGGAACCTTGCACTGGGTTTCTGCAAAACACGCTTTAGAGACTGAAATAAGGCTTTACGATCGTTTATTCAGCGTAGAAAATCCAGATGGCGATAAAGAGAAGGATTATATGGAATTTGTTAATCCCGAGTCATTAGAAGTTATAACAGGTTATGTTGAACCAAGTTTAAAATCGGCAGGAATTCAGGATAAATTTCAGTTTCAACGCATAGGATATTTCTGTGTAGATAAAGAATCTAAAGAGGGGAACCCTATATTTAATCGTACGGTTGGGCTAAGAGATTCCTGGGCAAAGAAGAAATAAGCTGTAATCCATTTGGTTAAGTGGCTTTTTAAGAATATTTTAGTAAAGCATTTTAACATATTAACCGGTTATTAACAGCATAGCCTTAACCCATCTTGTATCTTTGGGTTTAGTAATAACTTAACTAAAAACTATTATGGCAAATACAGGAAGTACACTATTAGCATTAATTACCGGAGCTGCAATTGGAGCAGGAGTAGGTTTATTATATGCTCCAGATAGCGGTGAAAAAACGCGTAAAAAATTAAAAGATGAGTCTAAAAAGGCTCAGGATAGATTGAATAAAAAGTATACTGAGACTTCTTCTAATCTAACCGAAAAAGCTAAACAGGCTCGAGTAGATTTTGAAGAACGTTTAGAGGAAACTCTTTCTTCAGCAAGTCATAAAGCAGATGATATTCTTACTGCTATGGAAACTAAATTAGAAGAGCTTAGAAAGCAGAATGCCAAATTACAAAAAGACGGTAAGGGTGGAGATTCTAAAGACAAACCAAATAAAGCAGTAGTATAGAATCAATTTTATGGCATTCGAAAAACTATCCAGAAGTATTGACGAGTTAAATTATAATCTGAAGGCATTCGCACACAGCAATGCCGAATATTATAAACTTGAATTCTTTAAACAAGCCATGAAAGGGGCCATAGGCCTTGTTCAGGGTTTATTGCTGGGTATCTTTTTCATTTTTGCCTTGATTTTGGTCTCTGTAGCTGTGGCTATACTTATAAGCGAAGCGATTGGTACACCTAGTTCCGGTTATTTTATTGTAGGCGGATTCTATTTTTTATTATTCCTTGGAATATTATTCTTCGGAAGAAAACCCATTGAGAAGTTTCTTTTGGTAAAAGTTTCAAGAAAAGTTTTTAACGATTAATCACTATGAAGGAATATAGTTCATTCAAAGAAATAGATCGGGATTTAAAAATTCTGAAACTTCAAACCAAGATAGACCAGGAAGAGATAAAATTAAATATAGAGCGTACTAAAAGCGCCATGTCTCCTTTATCTCTTATGGGAAGTATTGCTGGGTCTATCTTACAAAAAGCTTTTATTCTTAAAGCTGTAACTAAAATTACCGGCTTAAAAAAGGTAACTGCTTCAGTAAAGAAATAAGCATTTATTATAGATATATTATAAAGGTTTGAAGGTTATTTTTTATCTCCGTCAACCTGAACTTGTTTCAGAGCTTGCTCCGAAATTTGTTCGGAGTTCTAAAATGTTAGATTCTTAAATAAATTCAGAATGACGTATGATTTAGAAAATAAATCTTCAAACCTTTTTTAGTAATACTATTCAAGCTTTTACTACCAATTATTTCCGTTTGGAATCATCCTGATTCTTTTTCTCCTGCTCAATTTCTTCGTTTTTCTTGCGCATAGCTTCCCCAATTTGGTTGGAAGCAGTAAAGGATGCCACCATATTATTCAGCATATCGCTTCCGGCCTGGGGAGAATTAGGTAATAAAATAAGGTTACTGTTAGTTTCTTCACCTATAGCTTGCAATGTGTCATAATGCTGAGTCACCACAATTAATGCTGAAGCTTCCTGGGAGTTTATCCCCACATTATTCAAAACATCTACGCTTTCCTCAAGTCCACGCGCAATTTCCCTTCTTTGATCGGCGATTCCCTGTCCCTGTAAGCGCTTACTTTCGGCTTCGGCACGGGCTTTAGCCACAATCCGTATTCTTTCGGCTTCTCCTTCGTATTCTGCAGCCACTTTCTCGCGTTCTGCGGAGTTTATCCTGTTCATAGCATGTTTTACCTGCTCATCAGGGTCAATGTCTGTTACAAGTGTTTTAATGATGTCATAACCATAATCCTGCATAGATTCGTTAAGTTCACGATTTACAGCGATGGCAATATCATCTTTTCGTTCAAAAACATCATCCAAGATCATTTTTGGAACTTCAGCTCGTACAACATCAAAAACATAGGAAGTGATCTGATCTGACGGACTTTCTAGTTTATAAAAAGCATCGTAAATATTGGTTCTAATTACCTGGAATTGCACCGAAATTTTCAGCTTAACAAATACATTATCCTTGGTTTTGGTTTCTACCAAAACATCAAGCTGCTGTACTTTTAAATTAATTCTACCGGCAATTTGATCTATTACAGGAATCTTTAAATGAAGTCCGGAATTTTTAATGCTTTTAAATTTTCCAAATCGTTCAAGAATTGCCGCTTTTTGTTGGCGAACAGTAAAAATTCCGCTGAAAAGGATAACCAGAAATAAAACAATAATGATGGGGATGAATACGTAGCTAAGCATATTTAAAGTTTATAAATTGATTGTTCACCAAGATAGTGAAACTTTCCTCGATAATCGAGATTAAATGCTCCGAGGCTTTCCTCGAATTCAAATTATATTTTCCAAAAATAATGCATCCAGAGCTTGCTCCGAAGTAGTTTACTTAGCTATGCGGTAGAAGGCAAGAACAAAAAATAGGCTGTTTGAAAAAGATATTAAGACGTCATCCTGAATTTATTTAAGGATCTAATTTGTTATTAATTTGAAACATATTAGAAGCTGAAACAAGTTCAGCTTGACGAAGATTTATAACCCTTCAAACAGCCTACTTTTATAAGTATACTTGAATTATTTTATCCCAGCGTTTTTATCGCTTTTTCCAGGCGGGAAATGGTTTCTTCTTTTCCAATCATTTCAGCGATTTCGTAAAGATCTGGACCTTGCATAGCACCAACTAAGGCTAATCTAAAAGGTTGCATCACTTTTCCAAAACCAACTTCTTTTTGTTGGATCCAGGCTTTTACTTCGGCCTGAACGGATTCTGCTTTAAAATCTTCCTGTTTTTGTAAAACCTGAATTAATTCCTGCATTAGATCGGCTGTATCTTCCTTCCATGCTTTTTTCGCATTTTTAGGATCGTATGAAGTAGGAGCGAGGAAGAAGAAATAACCCTGATCCCAAATATCGTTTACGAAAACAGCGCGTTCTTTCATTAAGCTCACTACTTTTAAAACGTATTCTGAAGAAACTTTAATTTCTTTTTCGTCAATTATCTTTTCCAGCTTTTCAGCGATTACTTTTTCATCTGCCTCGTGCATATAATGTTGCTGAAACCATTTTGTTTTCTCAGGATCAAATTTAGCTCCGCCCTTGTGAACACGGTCTATTGCAAAAGCTTCAACCAGATCGTTAAGTTTAAAGAATTCCTGTTCTGTACCGGGATTCCAACCTAAAAATGCCAGCATATTGGTAACGGCTTCTGGGAAATAACCATCTTCTCTGTATCCTGCAGAAATTTCTCCAGAATTTGGATCTTTCCATTCCAGCGGAAAAACCGGAAAACCTAATTTATCTCCATCTCTCTTGCTTAATTTTCCTTTTCCTTGTGGCTTCAGAATAAGCGGTAAATGCGCAAATTTAGGAGCATCCCATCCAAAAGCTCTGTATAACATAAAATGAAGCGCCAGCGAAGGCAACCATTCTTCACCACGAATAACGTGAGAGATTTCCATTAAATGATCGTCTACAATATTGGCCAGGTGGTAAGTTGGCATCCCATCACTTTTAAATAAAACTTTATCGTCTAAAGTGCTGGTGTCAATTTCCATTTCACCACGAATTTCATCTTTAATATGGAGATTTTCGTATTCAGGAGATTTAAACCTGATCACGTAATTCTCATCGGCATCTAATTTATCTCTAACCTGGTTTTCAGAAAGTGCAAGGGAATTTTGCAATTTCATTCTATTATGCCAGTTATAGATAAATGTTTTTCCTTTTTCTTCGTGGTCTTTTCTATGTGCGTCTAACTCTTCAGCTGTATCAAAAGCATAATAAGCATTATCGGTTTTGATAAGTTCTTCAGCATATTTTCTATAAATATCTTTGCGTTCACTCTGGCGGTAAGGACCGTAATCGCCTTCTTTTCCGGGACCTTCATCAAAAGGAATTCCGCACCAATTAAGTGATTCCACAATATAATCTTCAGCGCTTTCAACGTATCGGTTTTGATCGGTATCTTCTATACGCAACACAAAATCTCCATTGTGTTTTTTGGCAAATAAATAATTATATAAAGCTGTTCTTACCCCGCCAATATGCAAAGGGCCGGTTGGACTTGGCGCAAAACGCACGCGAACTTTAGCAGACATATCTAGTTTTGTTTTTAACTACAAAGATACAACCTTATTAAACGAAACCTAATGAGAGTCGCATCAATACTAGGGAAATCACTCCGCTAAAATTGTTGTATTTTTAAGCTTCGATTATGGGAAATTACAATCAAATTAAAAGAAAGCTGGCTGCTTTTATCAGGAAGTTTTACCTGAATAAATTACTGAAAGGAATTATCTTATTTCTGTCCATTGGCTTGCTTTATTTTTTGGCCGTTTTGGCGATAGAGCATTATTTATGGTTGGAGCCATCAGCAAGAAGTTTTCTATTCTGGATTTTTGTTGGGGTAGAGGTGATGCTTTTGGGATACTTTATTATAATCCCGTTAGCGAAACTCTTTAAATTTTCCAGCGGAATTAATGATGAAGAAGCTTCAAAAATAATCGGCGCGCATTTCCCTGAAGTAAACGATAAATTGCTGAATATACTTCAGCTTAAAAAAGATTCGCAACAGTCGGAATTATTATTAGCGGGGATTGAACAAAAGTCGGTCGAATTAAATAAAGTTCCTTTTACCCGGGCTGTAGATTATAAGGAAAACAGAAAATATTTAAAATATGCCTTATTTCCATTAATATTGATTTTAGGACTTTTGGTAACCGGAAATATTAAGCTTGTTGCTGCGCCTTTAGATCGTCTCGCAAAATATAATACTGAATTTGAAGCTCCCGCGCCATTCAGGTTTATAATTTTAAACGATTCTTTGAAAGCCAGGGAGAATTCAGAATATAAAATCCTGGTAAAAACAGAAGGAAATATCACTCCCGAAAAACCTGAAATCTCTTTCAACGGACAAACCTATTTCTTAAAGCAAATCGCCCCCGGAAGTTTTGAATATACCTTTAAAAGACTTCAGAGTAATGTAAATTTTAGATTGAGCGCTAACGATATTAATTCTAAAGAATATACCCTTGAAACCCTAAAAGTACCTAAACTTTTAGATTTCAAAATGAAGTTTGACTATCCTAATTACATAGGGAAGCTTAACGATAGTTTAAGTGGCTCAGGAAATGTAAATGTCCCGGAAGGCACAAATATTACCTGGAATTTTAATACTAGAAATACCGAAATTCTCAATTTTACGACTGAAGATTCTTTAATAAAACTTTCTGCTGAAAACTCCGGTTTCCAATATTCCCAGGCGGTTTATTCCCATTTGGATTATCGGGTTAGTACTTCAAATAATGTTATTAAAAACTTTGAGGCTTTAGATTATTCCATAAACATAATCAAGGATGAATATCCCGAAATGGAAATTCAACAGAAACTGGATAGTACAGATAATACTACACAATATTTCTACGGAAAACTTTCTGACGATTACGGGTTAAATAGGTTAAACCTGGTTTATTATATTGAAAATAAAGAAGATAGCCTTAAAAAAGAAGAGATTTTGATTTCTAAAGCTGCTTTTGATGATTTTCATTACACATTTCCCGGAAATTTGGATTTAGAACCCGGAGAAACCTATAATTTCTATTTTCAGCTTTGGGATAATGATGCGGTGAATGGGAGTAAAAATACAAAAAGTTCAACCTTTAGTTTTAGAAAGAAAACAAGCGAGGAAATAGAAGAGGAGAAGTTAAGACAACAAGGTGAGTCTATAAATAATTTGAATGAAAGTTTAAAAGACATTAAATCTTCAGAAGAAGAATTAAATGAACTTAACCGCCTGCAAAAGGAAAATGAAAACCTGGATTATAATCAGCGTAAAAAACTTCAAAACTTTATTCAACGCCAAAAGCAGCAATCTGAAATGATGCGTAATTATTCTGAAAAACTTAAAAACAGTTTTGAAGAAAATCAGCAAGAATTGAATTCAGATTCTTCGGAAAAAGATGAACTCAAAAAGCGTTTGGATAGGAATGAAAAACGCCTGCAGGAGAATGAAGCACTATTGGAAGAGTTGCAAGAAATAGCCGATAAGATTAACCGGGAAGAGTTGGGAGAAAAACTGGAAGAACTTTCTAAAAGAAATCAAAGTGAGGAAAGAAACTTAGAGCAGCTTTTAGAATTAACTAAGCGCTATTATGTAGAAGAAAAACTTCAAAAACTGGCGAGAGATTTGGACAAACTTTCTGAAAGGCAAAACCAATTGTCAGAAAATTCTGATATTGAATCTTTAGAAAAACAAAAGAAAATTTCGGATGAATTTGAAGAATTTCAGGAAGAAATGGATCAACTGGAAAATGATAATAACGATTTACAAAAGCCAACCGATTTGCCTCGTGATGAAGTAGATGAAGAAAGTATAGATAAGGAATTGGATAATGCAAAGCAGAATTTAGAAAAAGGAGATAAAGAAAAGGCAAAGGAAAAACAGAAGAATGCTGCGCAGCAAATGAAAGAAATGAGCCAAAAAATGCAACAGCGTTCTATGCAGCAAAGTGGGGAAGAACTAAAGGCCAATATTGAGACGCTCCGGCAAATCCTGGATAATTTGGTGACTTTTTCCTTTCAGCAGGAAGAGCTATTAGAGGATTTTAATAAGATAGATATAAACAACCCGGGATACGCGGCCAGGCTTAGAAGACAAAACGACCTTAGGGAAAACTTTAGGCATATAGATGATAGTTTATATTCCCTTGCGCTTAGTAATCCTATGATAACCGAAAACATTACTAAAAGCTTAACCGATATTGAATTTGATATCGATAAATCTCTTGAGCGGCTTGCTGAAAACCAATTACCACAGGGAACCGCTAGTCAACAATATGTAGTAACCGGCGCAAACGATTTGGCTTATATGTTAAGTGAAATTCTTTCTATGATGCAACAACAGGCAAATCCGCAACTGGGAAAAGGAAAGGGCGAAAATTCAGAATTTCAACTTCAGGATATTATTAAAAAGCAGCAGGAAATTAATAAGGAATTTAAGGAGCAGGGAGAACAACAAAAAGGAAAGCAAAACGAAGGAAAGAAACCCGGCGAAGGAATGGGAGAGGGAGAAATGGAAAAACTTTTTGAGATTTATAAAGATCAGCAGGAACTTCGTCAACGTTTACAGGAATTAAATAAGAAAGAGGGATCGCAACAAGGGAGACAAATTGAAGAGCAAATGAAGGATGCCGAGAAGCAACTGCTGGACAAAGGTTTTGATCCTGAAAACCTTCAGAAATTGCAGCAATTGGAACACGAATTGATGGAGTATGAGGACGCGCGCGTGCAACAGGGAAAAAATAATAAGCGGGAGTCTGAAACCAATCTTCAGCAGTTTGATAATACGGCTAAATATCAAAGTATTAAGGCTAAAGAATATTTTAATTCTATCGAAATTTTAAACAGACAAAGCTTACCTTTGCGCGAAATTTATAAACAGAAAGTAAAAACCTATTTTGAGCGAACAGATAATTAATTTTTATTCGGAAAATGATTTCGAGTTTCAGGAAGAAAAATCTTTTGATACCTGGATTAGAAAAGTAATCTCTTCAGAAGAGAAACAACTTGGAGAGATTAATTATATTTTTTGCGATGATTATTATCTGTATAAAATTAATCTCAAATTCCTGGAGCACGATAGCTATACCGATATTATCTCTTTCGATAATTCTGAAGGGAACGAATTGAACGGGGATATTTTTATTAGTACAGATCGTGTGACTGAAAATGCGAAAGAGTATAATGTTGATTTTTCTGAAGAACTTAAAAGGGTTATGATCCACGGGATTTTGCATCTATGTGGATATGGAGATAAGACTGAAAGTGAAGCCGCTTTAATGCGACAGAAGGAAGACGAAAAGATTGCATTGTTCCACGTGGAACAATAAATTTAGAAAGAAGAATTTTTATGTTCGAAAGTGAATATGATGTTATTGTAGTAGGTGGCGGTCACGCTGGAAGTGAAGCCGCAGCCGCAGCCGCAAATATGGGTTCTAAAACCTTGTTGGTGACGATGAATCTGCAGAATATTGCGCAAATGAGTTGTAATCCTGCAATGGGCGGGATTGCAAAAGGACAAATTTTGCGCGAGATTGATGCGATGGGTGGTTACAGCGGATTGGTTAGTGATACGAGTGCCATTCAATTTAAAATGCTTAATAAATCTAAAGGGCCTGCAATGTGGAGCCCGAGAGTGCAAAGCGACAGAATGATGTTTGCTGAGCATTGGAGACTTAGATTAGAGCAAACTCCTAATCTTGATTTCTACCAGGAAATGGTTGCCGGTTTGATTTTAGAAGGAAATGAACTTAAAGGGGTCAGAACTTCTTTAGGCTTGGAAATTCGAGCTAAATCTGTGGTGCTAACTAATGGTACTTTTCTAAATGGATTAATTCATATTGGAGATAAGAATTTTGGCGGTGGTAGAGCAGGAGAAAGAGCCGCTACCGGTATCACAAAAGATCTTGTTGACGCAGGTTTTGAATCTGGTAGAATGAAAACCGGAACACCTCCAAGAGTAGATGGCAGATCTTTAGATTATTCTAAAATGGTAGAGCAGCCTGGGGATGAAATTCCTTCTAAATTTTCTTTTTTAGATGAAACCCAGCCTTTAAAAAAGCAACGTTCTTGCTATATGACATACACCTCTCCCGAGGTTCACGAAATTCTTAAAGATGGCTTTGAAAGATCACCAATGTTTAATGGGCGAATTCAAAGTATTGGGCCTAGATATTGCCCAAGTATTGAAGATAAAATAAACCGATTTGCAGATAAGGATAGGCATCAACTTTTTGTGGAGCCAGAAGGATGGAAAACGGTAGAAGTATATGTAAATGGTTTTTCAACTTCCCTTCCTGAAGACGTTCAATTTAAAGCTTTGAAATCTGTTGCCGGATTTGAGAATGTGAAATTTTTTAGACCCGGTTACGCGATAGAATACGATTATTTTCCACCCACACAGTTAAAACACACTTTGGAAACGAAGTTGGTTGACGGACTATATTTCGCCGGCCAAATCAATGGAACTACAGGATACGAAGAAGCCGCTTGCCAGGGATTAATGGCAGGAATAAATGCCGCTTTAAAAGTTCAGGAGAAAGAAGAATTTATTATTAAAAGAAACGAAGCTTATATAGGTGTTCTTATAGACGATCTTATCACGAAAGGGACAGAAGAGCCTTATAGAATGTTTACTTCCCGTGCTGAATACAGAACTTTATTGCGCCAGGATAATGCCGATTTTAGATTGACCGAACGATCTTATAAATTAGGTTTGGCCTCTGAAGAACGTATGCGGAAAATGGAGGAGAAGAAAGAAAAATCTTCCGGTTTTGTCAATTTCCTGAAGAATAAAAGTGTTTCTCATGAGGATGCAAATCCTATTCTGGAAGCGAATAATTCTTCGCCGATGAAACAGAGCGACAAGATTTTTAAAATATTTTCGCGTCCAAATATTACGATGGATGATGTTCGGAATTTCCCCGGAGTAGAAGACTATATTCAGGAGAATAATTTGAATACCGAGATTTTGGAACAGACCGAAATTCAGGTGAAATATTCAGGGTATATTGCAAAGGAGAAGAACAATGCCGATAAATTAAATAGACTGGAAGATGTGAAGATTCCGAATGATTTTGATTATTCTAAGATCAAATCTATGTCTTTTGAGGCACGGGAGAAACTGAATAAAATTCAACCAACATCAATTTCACAAGCCTCAAGAATAAGCGGGGTAAGTCCTAATGATATTTCTGTTTTGTTGGTTTATATGGGAAGATGATTTAAACGTTCCACGTGGAACAATTTTTTTTGAAGTAGAATTGCTGAGATAATTACAGAAGGAAGTAGCTTGAAAAATATTACAAAGATTAGTCAGACTTTTTATTTAAATACGAGTTCAGGAAATAAGAGATTCTTGTTTCTCTTCGCTTTTTTAATTTTTCAATCTTGCGTAATTACTACGCATTCTGTAAAGGAAATTGAGACGTCAGAATTAAGTTCTCCTGTAGTTAAATCGGAGTATACTTCTTTTAAATTTAGTAGTCCGATTAAGGTGCAAAAAACAAAGGATTGGTTTAGGAATTATTTCGACTTAAAGAGAAATGATGATTTAGTGAATTTTAAAACCAGTTTTTTGGAGAACTCAGATCACGAATTTATTGTCACCGTTTTTGATTATTCCGATAAGGAAAAGTATATGGATTTCACCGGGCTTTTATTTGGCGGTGATGTTGAAAATAGAGAGAGCGATCTAATGTTTTTTGTGGGGATTACGGTAACCGATAAAACCGGTGTAGATCACTTAGCAGAAAACTCTATTTTTCAAAAACCTCTTTTGGAAGAATTAACTGAAATACGTGAAGAATTTAGAAACTTTACCGAGAATAATCCCGACCAAAAATTCTTTTAATGCCCGATAAGAATTTCCATTTAACTTGTAAAGATCATTTAGTTTCTGGTGAAGAATTTCAGTTACAAAAGAGAAGTGATTTTGATATTTTAGAAACGATTCCAAAACCCGAAGATCTTTCGGCTTACTACGAAAGTGAAAATTATATTTCCCATACAGATTCCAGTAAAAGTTTTACCGATAAGCTTTACCAGGGAGTAAAGAATTTTATGCTGCTGCAAAAGCTGAAATGGATCCATAAAGTTTCAAAAGGAAATAACTTATTGGATATCGGAGCCGGAACCGGAGATTTTTTATTAGCTGCAAATAGAAAGAAATGGAATGTTGAAGGCATTGAACCAAATGCACAGGCAAGAAAATTAGCTGCTGAAAAAGGCATTGAACTTCAGCAAGAATTATCTTATTTTAAAGATGCTTCTTTTGATGTAATTACTATGTGGCACGTTTTGGAACATGTTCCAGATTTAGATTTTCAGCTCAAAGAATTATACCGACTATTAAAACCTAATGGGGTAGCGGTTATCGCCGTGCCCAATTTTAAAAGTTTTGATGCCGAATATTACAAAGAGTTTTGGGCGGCTTATGATGTACCGAGACATCTTTGGCACTTTTCTCAAACTGGAATTAACGAGTTGTTCAAAAGGCATAATTTTGAAAAGCTTAAAACCAAACCTCTTGTTTTTGATTCGTTTTATGTGAGTTTACTTTCAGAAAAAAATAAAACAGGAAATTCAAATATGATAGAAGCCTTTAAAATTGGTGTAAAGTCTAATTTGAAAGCGCAAAGCACTTCAGAGTATTCTTCACTTGTTTATTTCTTCCTAAAAAGCTAAAAAACGCATTTTAAGCGTATTTAAGCCCGTTTTACCTTCAGGATAATATGTATCAGGTTTATTTCGAGAAATCAGCTTATTTGTGAGCTATTTAATTCATTTTTCATCTATTAAATTTATCATTATAATTTTATAGATAAGAATTTCTTATATGTAGTTCATAAGTCGATTTTGGTTTAAATCAAAAATTTAACTTTCATACATTTGCTGCAAACAAATTTAACTAATGATGAAAAAACTTTTAATGATTTTGGTAGTTGCTGTTTTACTTACTTCCTGTGACCAGGAAAAAACGGCTTATGTAGATACCACAAAACTTATCCAGGAGTACAAAGAGATGAAAGATGTGGAAGCTGAATTTTCTACACAATCAGATTCTGTAAAAAGACAATTAGATTCTATTGCGAGAACTTTCCAACAGGAAGTTCAGGCGTACCAGGAAGAAATGAATTCTCTATCTCAGGCGCAACGCCAGGAAAAAGAGCAGGTATTAATGCAAAAGCAGCAAAGAATTCAGCAGCAACAACAAATGCAAGGCAATCGCCTTAGGGAGCAGAGTGATGCTGTTATAGATTCTATTGTAAATAAAGTAAAGGATTATGTAGCAGATTATGGTGAAGAGAATGGCTACACTTATATTTTTGGCTCTAACGAATCTGCCAATATAATGTATGCGAAAGATGGGAAAGATCTAACTCAGGAAATCCTTGATAATTTGAATGAAACTTATAACAAGAACTAAAGATAAGTTCTGAGTTTTTTAAAGAGGTCTGAGAAGTTTTCTATAATCGTCGGCACGGCCGGACGAAAAAAGAACTTCTCAGGCCTTTTTCTATTTTAAGACATTAAATAAACTCCAAAAATCACCACGATAAAGTAACCGGTTAATGTAAAAGCACCGGCGTAATCTTTAGCAATTCTTTGTCCGAATAATAACATTAAGAGGGTAATAGCAGCCAGAATGCAGGCGTAAAGCGCCACTGTTGGGTCGTTATAAGCGATTAGCCAAATAATTCCCAGGATAGTAGCAAATCCGGTAATGATTTCAATGATCATAATTATTCCTACCATTAAAGGTACCTGTCCTGCCAAGAAAGTTCCCGAGAAATGATCTTTTAGCCATCCTGTGTTTCCTTCCCAATCTGCAGCTTTATCTATCCCAGATTGTAAGAAAGTGATAAGAATAAAAAGCAAGATTAAAATTTCAGTGATGTTTACGTATAGGTTTTCCATAGTTTAAGCGGCTTTTTTATGTAAATATCGAGTTAATCTAATAGAAAGATCGGTAAGAATAATTTTTGCATTTCCGTTTCTTTCAATATGATAAATGGCTTCTTCAAGTGCGGCAATAATCTCTTTAATATTATTTCCGTGTACAAAGGGCGCAAATTTCTCCAGTTTAAAACCAGGCGTGGCCGGTTCAAGATATACCAGTTTTTCGGCTTTATAATTCAGCATTAAGGCCTGGCGGAAAAAGTCTATGCAATACAGTAAAAAGCTCTTTTGAGATTCGCGTCCCATTCCTGCAATTTCTTCGCTCCAGGCGATAAGTTCAAGCACCGTAGCTCGATTTCCTTTAGCTTTAAATGCACTACGCACCCAATTGATAAACCAGGTTTCAAATTGCTGATCTCCGCTATCTTTTTGTAATAAATGTAAAGCGCGGGTATAACTGCCGTTTGCCTGGTGGGCAATTTTTAAAGCATCGGGCTTGCTGCAATTTTCATTTTTTTCTAAAAAACCGGCAATTTCATCTTCTGGCAAAGGAGGGAATTGCAGTTTCTGGCAACGGGATCTTATGGTTTGTATAATTTGCTCTTCATCTTCTGTAACCAGTAGAAAAAGCGTATTGTTTGGTGGTTCTTCTATTAATTTCAACAATTTATTGGCAGCCGCTGTATTCATCTTTTCGGCCATCCAAATAATCATAATTTTAAATCCGCCTTCATAAGCTTTTAAAGAAAGGGATTTAACTACTTCCTGGGCTTCATCTACACCAATTTGACCTTGTTTATTTTCAATACCAAGTTTTTGATACCATTCAAATAAACTTCCGTAGGGATCGGTTTTTACAAATTCCCGCCATTCTTCTAAAAAGTGAGAAGAAACAGGATGCTTTTTAACTTTCTGGTTAGCAGCAACCGGAAATGCAAAATGAAGATCGGGATGCGCCAGTTTTTTAAATCGCTCATTACAATTACTGTTTCCAGCATTGTTTTCTCCTTCCTTATTTTTACAAAGTATGTATTGCGCGTAAGCAATGGCAAGAGGCAAAGTACCACTACCGCTTTTTCCTATAAATAACTGCGCATGTGGAACACGGCCGTTGTCAGCGGTGGTAGTAAGATGTTTCTTTAAATGTTGTAACCCTATTATTTCTTCAAAAAGCATAAGCAAATATAAAATTTATATACACTTTAATGTCTTCGGAAAAATTTATATTTGTAAATAGCGTATACTGAATAAAAGCCGATTGGGCTTAATCTTAACCAACTAAACCAGATTTTGGTTTTAAATAAAGAAATGAAAAATGAAGACTTTAAACGATTTTAATTTTAAAGACAAACAGGCATTAATAAGAGTAGATTTTAATGTTCCCTTAAATAAAGATCAGGAAGTAACTGATGCCAATAGAATTGAAGCTGCAAAACCAACAATTCTTAAAATTTTAGAGGATGGAGGCAGCGTTGTTTTAATGTCGCATCTTGGCAGGCCAGAAGGCAAAGAAGAAAAATACTCGTTAAAACATATTGTAAAGAAAGTTGCAGAGGTTATTGGGGTAGAACCCAAATTTGTGAACGATTGTGTTGGAGCGGAAGTTAAAACTGCAGCCGATAATTTAAACCCCGGTGAAATCTTATTACTTGAAAACCTTAGATTTCACAAAGAGGAAAAAGGCGGTGACGAAGAATTTGCAAAACAACTGTCTCAACTTGGGGATATTTATGTTAACGATGCCTTTGGTACCGCTCACCGTGCTCACGCCTCTACCACTATAGTGGCAAAATATTTTGACGATAAATGTTTCGGATATTTATTGGAAAAAGAAATTAAAAACCTTGATAAGGTACTTCATAGTAAAGAAAAACCGGTAACCGCAGTTTTAGGTGGTGCTAAAGTTTCATCTAAAATTACAGTGATTGAGAATATTCTTGATAAAGTAGATCATTTGATTATTGGAGGCGGAATGGCGTATACTTTTATTCTCGCCAAAGGCGGAAAAATAGGAAATTCTCTTGTAGAAAAAGACAAACAGGAATTGGCTCTGGAAATTCTTAAAAAAGCCGAAGCCAAAAACGTACAGGTTCATCTTCCAGTTGATTCTATAATTGCTGATAGTTTTTCTGAACAGGCTTCTACAGATACTACTAAAATCAATGAAATTCCCGACGGTTGGATGGGGCTTGATGCCGGACCAGAGAGTATCAAAAATTTTGATGCTGTAATTCAGGAATCTAAAATTATTCTTTGGAATGGCCCACTTGGCGTATTTGAAATGGATAAATTTTCAAAAGGAACCATCGCTTTAGGAAACTCAATCGCTGAAGCTACCAAAAACGGAGCTTTCTCATTAGTCGGTGGTGGTGATTCTGTAGCCGCGGTTAAAAAATTCGGCTTTGAAGAAAAAGTAAGTTATGTTTCTACCGGTGGCGGTGCCATGTTGGAAATGTTAGAAGGAAAATCCCTGCCCGGTATTGAGGCAATAGGGAAATAAAACGTACTAAAATCGAGGATTTTACGTTCTTTTTTAAATCTTGAATATTATTATGGGTAAGTATATAATTTTATCTCTTGTATTCCTTTTAGGAATTAGCCTTCAGGCGCAGGAAGAAGAGAAGGGGAAGCAGGTAGAGAAAGCTAATTTTAGAGTACAGATCTTCCAAAAGGTAGATAGTAGTAAAATTATTCTTGCTCATCCAGATCCAGAATTTAAAGATAAATTACCAATTTCGGCTGTGATTAGGGATTCTTCCGCCGTTTCGTTAGAAGATCTTCCACGTGCAGCCGAAATTGATTCTGTTTGGAAAGCACAACTTACCAATTCAGATCTATTTGATAAGATGTATAAAAGCATCAGGGAGCAGGATTACGAAGATGAAGTAAATAGAGAACTTCCCACCGATACTTTAAAGGCCAGGCTGGCAAAATTAAATGCACGTACGCCGTTTAACGTAGAGTACCATCCGGTACTGGAAAGTGTAATCAACTCTTACTTAAAGCGCAATAAGAAGGCAATGGAGCGTCTTATGGCGTTAAGTGAGTATTACTTCCCAATGTTTGAGCAACAGCTGGATCGTTACGATATTCCGCTGGAGATAAAGTACCTGGCCATTGTAGAATCGGCTTTAAACCCTAGAGCAAAATCCTGGGTGGGTGCTACCGGCCTTTGGCAGTTTATGTACAGAACTGGAAAAGCACACGGACTTGATGTAAGCAGCTATGTAGATGAGCGCATGGATCCTCAAATGTCTACTGAAGCCGCTGCAAAATACCTGGCAAACCTATATCGATCTTTTGAAGATTGGGATTTAGTACTGGCTTCTTATAATTCGGGTCCAGGAAATGTTTCAAAAGCAATTCGCCGTAGTGGTGGGTCTAATAATTACTGGGAACTAAGAAGGTTTTTACCCCGTGAAACAGCAGGTTATGTACCTGCATTTCTTGCCACACTCTATCTTTTTGAGTATGCCGATGAACATAACTTTCAGCCCCAAGGACCTGACATCGCTTTTTTTGAAACCGACACAATAAAAGTGAAAAAGTTGATCACTTTCGATCAAATTTCTAAAGTTACCGGTGTAGAAAAAGAAATGCTTCAGTTTTTAAATCCCAGCTACAAGCTAGACGTTATCCCCTTTATTGAAGATGAAAATTATATGATTAGGCTTCCCGCCACGGTTAGTGGAGCTTTTGTTAGTAACGAAGCTGCTATCTATAATTTTGCTGAAGAAGATATTCAAAATAAAGCAAAAGCTTTCCCCGAATTTGTAAAAGCCGAAGAACAAATAAGGTATCGTGTAAAAAGTGGGGATTATTTAGGAAGAATTGCCCAGCGCTACGGGGTAAGTGTGAGTAGTATAAAACGTTGGAACAACCTAAGAGGTAATAATGTAAGAATAGGGCAGTATCTTACTATTTATCCGCGAAAACCCGGTACAGAAACTCAAAATGCATCTGCCGAAAATAGCCGGAATAACAGCGAAAAAACCTATACCGTGAAGAAAGGAGATTCGCTTTGGAGTATTTCCCGTAAGTTTCCGGGAGTTACGGTACAGAATTTGAGGGCTTGGAATGATATGGGTAATAATAGCCTAAAACCCGGTATGGAACTTAAACTTTCCAAGGGTTAATCATTTCAAACCAAACTAATAAAAATGAAAAAAACCTTATTCCTTCTATTCAGTTTAGTTTTTCTCGTTTCCTGTAATGAAAACGGTGACAAACCAGATGAACGTATCCTTTCAGACTCTTCCGGAAATATCAATCAAATAACCCTAATTATTGAAAACGAATTATGGGAGGGCCCGGTAGGCGAAGCTATAAGAGATAATTTTGCCGCTATGGTAGAAGGCCTTCCACAAGAAGAACCAATGTTTTCTTTAAGCCAGATACCGCCAGAAACATTTAGCGGATTTGTTCGAAAAAACCGTTCTTTTATTTCCGTTCAGGAAGGTAAAGAAGCTGAAGCCAGGATTATTAAAGATCTCTATGCCCGGCCACAAACCGCCGCGATTATATCTGGTGAAAATGAAGAGGAACTTATTCATATTATAAATGAAAGTTCAGAAAAAATAGCTTCAGCTTTCAAAGCGACCGAAATGAAAGAGAAACAACGCCGAATGAAAAAATCGCTTAAAAAGGATGGAAAGCTTGAAGAAAAATTCGGTTTATCATTAAATTTTCCTTCCGCATATAGGTACGCTTTAGAAGAAGATAATTTTGTTTGGATAAGAAAGGAAATACCAAAAGGGAATATGGAAATCCTTATTTACGAGGTGCCAATCAATCAAATTGAATCTGATACTAATACTATTGGAAACATTATTAAAATGCGCGATTCAATAGGAAAGGCACATATACCAGGGCCCAAGCCTGAGGAAGGTATGCATATGATTACCGAAGAAGCCTACGCTCCTTACCTTTTTGAAACTGAAATTGATGGAAAATTCGCTTACGAAACCCGTGGAACCTGGGAAGTAAAAGGCGCCTTTATGGCGGGGCCATTCTTAAATTACGCCATTAAAGATGAAGCCAATAACCGCTTTGTAGTGGTAGAAGGTTTTGTTTTTTCTCCCTCCAGAGCGAAGCGGGATAATATGTTTGAAATAGATGCTATCCTGCAATCTGCAGATATTGAATAGCGCATAGTTAAACAAATAAAAAAGCCCCAACTTTTAAAGTTCGGGCTTTTTTTATAAGGTAGTTATTTGTCTATTTCTTTTCTTCAGAAAAATTCTTATCATCAGAAGGAACTGTCTTTTCGCCATTTTCATCCTTGGAAGCGTCTTTAAATTCTTTAATTCCACTACCTAAACCTCTCATCAATTCAGGAATTTTTCGACCTCCAAATAATAGCAATATTACCACAACAATTAATATAATTTGCGGGGCACCAATGGCTAATGGTAAAATAAATGCATTCATAACGTATGATTTTTAATATTACAAACTTAACAAGAATTAAGCAATTACAACGTTAATATGGCTTAAATTTATGTTTTACTTGTGTACCATTTAAGACATAGGCCACCTTATTGCTTAAAACCCCAATTTTTATAAGAAAGAATTTATTTTGGGCCTAAGTTTGATAACTTCATTTACCAGGCTCAAATTTTAATTTAACTTTGTAAACGGAATATGGCTGAAAATAAAAAAGAGAGAAAAAAATTCACCAAAAAGTTACTTCATAAATACCGAATGGTAGTTTTAAATGAAGATACTTTTGAGGAAAAACTTTCTTTTAAATTAACCCGGCTCAATGTTTTTGTAACAATTACGCTAAGCGCCATAATTCTAATTGCTGCTACTACTTTTATAATCGCTTTCACCCCGCTTAAAGAATATATTCCTGGGTATTCTTCCGCCCAATTAAAGAGGCAGGCTTCCCAATTAGCTTACCAGTCAGATTCCTTACAGCAGGTTTTAAAGCTGAATAATCAATATTTAAGTTCCATAAAAGATGTGCTTACTGGCAAAGCCGATACTTCCAGTTTAAATCGCGATTCCCTTATTGAGAACCCGATTATGGGCCAGGAAATTGAAGCCATAGAGCCTTCCCGCGCCGATTCTTTGTTAAGAGAGGAAGTTGCCCAGGAAGATAAATACAACGTTCTTCCCTCTGCTACAGATAATATAGATTTTTCTTTATTCCCTCCGGTTAAAGGTTCAATTTCTGAAGGCTATGATGCTAAAGAGAAACATTATGCGGTAGATATTGTGGTTGCGAAAAACACCCCGGTTAAATCGGTAGCCGATGGCCGTGTGATTTTTTCAGAATGGACTACAGAAACCGGCTATGTAATAATTATTAAGCACGAATATGGCTTATTGTCGGTTTACAAACATAATGCTTCTATAGCCAAAGAGCAGGGTGAAAATGTAAGAAGGGGAGAGGTTATTGCAACCGCAGGATCTACCGGAGAATACACCACCGGCCCGCATTTGCATTTTGAACTCTGGAACGAAGCCGTACCCGTAGACCCTACAGATTATATTGATTTTGATTAATAAATCACGACCTTTGCAGCACAAAAGGTATTGCTGAAAATATAGAATACCATTTAATTCAAGAGAACCTATGTCTTTAAAGTCGTTTGGAGCAAAGATTTTTGCCAATTATATACGCAAGAAAATAGATAAATGGGCTTCACAACCTGAAGCTACACAGCAAAAGGTGTTTCAGGAGCTTATTGAAAAAGGGAAAAACACAAAATTTGGGCAGGATCACGATTTTAGAAACATTAAAACTTATAATGATTTTGCCAAAAATGTACCTATTCGGGATTATGAAGAATTGCGGTTTTATGTAGATAAAATGGTAGCCGGTGAAGAAGATATATTATGGCCGGGTAAACCTTTATATTACGCAAAAACCTCTGGAACTACCAGCGGCGCCAAATATATCCCATTAACTAAAGATTCTATGCCGGCGCACATTAATGCGGCCAGGAACGCGATTTTATGTTACATCGCCGAAACCGGAAATGCTAAATTTGTAGACGGAAAAATGATTTTCCTCCAGGGAAGTCCAGAAATGGATGAAAAAAATGGAGTGAAATTAGGTCGATTATCGGGAATTGTAGCGCATTATGTTCCTTCTTATCTTCAAAAAAATAGAATGCCCAGCTGGAAAACCAATTGCATAGAAGATTGGGAAACCAAAGTAGATGCCATAGTTGAAGAAACCCTTCACGAAGATATGAGCGTTATTAGCGGTATTCCTTCCTGGGTACAAATGTATTTTGAACGACTTCAGCAAAAGACCGGTAAGAAAGTGGGGGAGCTATTTCCTAATTTCAACCTGTTTATTTACGGTGGGGTACATTATGAACCCTATCGGGCCAAATTTGAAAACCTAATTGGAAGAAAAGTAGATAGCATAGAATTATATCCTGCTTCAGAAGGATTTTTCGCTTTTCAGGATAAACAAAACGAAAAAGGAATGTTGCTCCAGCTAGATTCGGGAATGTTCTATGAATTTATTAGAACCGATGAATTTTTTGAAGAAAATCCGAAGCGTTTAACGATAGGAGAAGTAGAAAAAGGGGTTAATTATGTAATAATTGTTTCTACCAATGCCGGGCTTTGGGGCTACAATATGGGAGACACCGTACAGTTTACTTCTTTAAAACCATATCGCGTGATTGTTTCAGGACGCATCAAACATTACATTTCTGCTTTTGGAGAACACGTTATCGGTAAAGAAGTTGAAGAGGCTATGCAGGAGGCTATAAATACTACCAAGTCGCGGATAAGCGAATTTACGGTTGCTCCTCAAATTACTCCTGAAAATGATGAATTACCTTATCACGAGTGGTTTATAGAATTTGAAGAAGAGCCTGAAAACATGGAAGAATTCCATAGTATTTTAGAAAAAACACTTCAGGAGCAAAATTCATATTATTTCGATTTAATTGAAGGCAAAATACTTCAGCCTTTAAAAATAACTAAAATTCAGAAAGACGGATTTAATCAATATATGAAGTCTATTGGTAAATTAGGAGGACAGTTTAAACTTGCCCGTCTTTCAAATGACAGAAAAATAGCCGAAGTGCTTGAAGAAAATTTAAGAAAATACAATAAATGACGAATTTAAAATTACTAGGCCGCACCCGCGCCCAGGAAAGTACTCATGCCATAGAGCGTATGTATATTACTATGCGCCACCTTTTTAATCGTGGATTTTATAAACCTATGGGAGTTTCCGGTGAAACGCTAAGGGAATCTTTACTTATTCTACGTCCTGAAATTTACGGTTCTATTGCCGATGATAAAGCAGAGTTAAGCGGCCTACTTTACGTGGTAGATCGTTTACCAAAAGGTATTGAAGAATGTCGCTTTATTAATCTTACCAGTGATGAAGGCTACGGTAATTCGCATTTTAAGCCTATTATTCCGCCAAAAAGGCGTCGTAATTGTTACCGTATAGACAACGAGCAAATGAATATTGAAATTACTCGCGGGCGTTCTGAGATCTATGATATTCTTACTCACCTTACCTTTTTGTTTGTAGAATCGCATAAAATAATGCGGCGCGTAATTATAGATGAAGAAGGAAGCGTTACCCGCGATTGGCAAAAACTGGAAAAAGCCGTTTTACAGGAAGAACCTTTAGACCAGGCACAACGCGAAATTGCTTTAACGCACACCGCCAACATTTTAGGCCGAACTTTCTTTGAAGTTCAGGATATTTATCCAAAATTCTCACTACCCGAGAATCCAGAGCGATTTCTGCATATAATATACTGGCTGGGGAAACTCGCCATTGCAGAAACCATAAATAACGATAAAAGGATTATTACTTTTAGTCCGGTTTTACGAGAGCGTTTAGGGCATCATATTCATGGAGAAATTTGGGCCGATAATATTAAGCAACATCTCATAAAAGAGAATTTAATGCACCGGCCTTTACACATTATAAGTGCGAATATGCACAGTGTAATGAACACGCTTTACACGCCTTCAGCCTTAAAAACCGAACTTAAAAAGAAAAAACCGCTTGAAATCTACGAATTGCTTAGTAACAGTGCCAATGGCGATTTACGAAGTAAGGTAATGAAATCGGCTTTAGATAACGGAATGACATTTTTAGATGATAAAAGTGGAACCAATATAGACGTGCAAATCTTTGATACGGCCAAATTAAATGGTAAATATGGAAGCTGGGATATTAAAACCGAAGAAAAAGCACCGGTAATTATCGTGATGGATTATGCTTTTGGAGAGCAGGCTTATGAAACTATGGATGAGCTACTGAAGCCCTACAATTTTGAAGGAAATGAGATTAAAATGAACGTAGAATCAATTTCCATTATGGGGAAAGCCGGGATTCTTGAAGGCGGGAAAGGCGATATTATGATTCCTTCTGCTCACTTATTTGAAGGAACTGCAGATAACTATCCGTTTAAAAATGAGCTTAGCCCTGCCGATCTTGAAGATAGCGGAATTGATGTTGTAGATGGCGCGATGATCACCGTTTTGGGAACTTCCCTTCAAAACCGTGATATCCTTAAATTCTTCCACGATTCTACCTGGAATGTTAGCGGGCTTGAGATGGAGGGCGCGCATTACCAAAAGGCCATTCAGGCGGCTTCAAAATTACGCGGAAGCATAGATAGTGAAGTAAAAGTAAGATATGCCTACTACGCCTCAGATAATCCGCTGGAAACCGGTAGCACCCTGGCATCAGGAGGTCTTGGAACCACGGGTGTAAAACCCACTTACCAAATTACCGAAAAAATACTGGAACAAATTTTTAAATCTTAGTTTATGCACGTTGAAGAATCGCCCTTAAAAGACTGTTTTATCATAAAACCCGATATTTTTCGGGATAAACGCGGCCTTTTTCTGGAGAGTTATCACAAAAAGAAGTTTATAGAATTAACCGGGATAGAAAAGGAATTTGTTCAGGATAATCAATCTATTTCCAAACGTGGAGTTTTACGTGGTTTGCATTATCAAACCGGCGAATTTGGCCAAACCAAATTGGTGCGTGCTATTTATGGAAAAGTGTTGGATGTGGTGGTAGACCTAAGGCCAGAGTCACCAACTTTCAAGCAAAGTTTTAAAATAATTCTGGACGATGAAAATCTATACCAGCTCTATATTCCCAAAGGTTTTGGCCACGGCTTTGTAACCCTTTCAGAAACTTCGGTTTTTGCTTATAAATGCGATGAATTTTATTATCCTGGTTATGAATCTGGTATCATTTACAACGATCCAGATCTTGCGATAGACTGGGGATTTCCAGAGGAAGAAATGATAATTTCAGATAAAGATTTAAAACAACCCAGTTTAAAAGAGGCTTTTAAATGAAAAACATTCTCGTTACCGGAGCCAACGGGCAATTAGGAGCTTGTTTTAAAAAGATTTCAGGTAATTATTCTGAATTGAATTTTCACTTTAAATCTTCTTCGGAAGCAGATATTACCGATAAATATAAATTGGAAAAACTATTTTCTGAAGTGAATTTCGATTGGGTAATTAACTGTGCTGCCTATACAAATGTTGAAAAAGCTGAATCTGAAGACGAAAATTCTTTTAAAATTAATGCTGAAGGTGCCAAAAATATCGCTGAGCTTTGTGCTGAAAATCAAGCAATTTTAATACATTTTTCCACCGATTATGTATTTGATGGAAAAGCTGGAACACCTTATCAGGAAACCGATAAAACCAATCCTATAAATGTTTATGGCGCTTCAAAATTAAAGGGAGAACAGCTAATCGCCGAGGTTTTAAAAGAACATTTTATTTTTAGGACTTCCTGGTTGTATTCAGAATTTAGGCATAATTTTTATAAAACTATTCTTCGAAAAATAGAAGAAAAAGCTGAATTAAATATTACGACTTCCCAAACAGGTACTCCCACTAACGCCAACGATCTGGCTGAATTTGTTCTGGAAATAATCGCTTCAGAAGATAAGAATTTTGGTTTGTATCATTTCAGTAACTTAGGGGAAGCTACCTGGTATAGTTTTGCAAATGCAATTTTAGAATTTACAGGAAATTCAGAAGAAATTCGGTTAAACGAAAGCAACGATTTTAAAACCATTGCCGCCAGGCCGGAATACAGCGTGTTAGACAAAACTAAAATTCAACAGAAATTTCAGAAGAAAATTCCGGAATGGAAGATGAGTCTTAAAACGCTTATCCTTTCGTAAATCTCATAAAATTTGAGTAATTTTCGCACCAAACTTCAGGAATGGCAAAAAGAATACTCATTACCGGTGCTGCCGGCTTTTTAGGCTCTCATTTATGCGATAGGTTTATTAAAGAAGGTTATAAAGTTATTGCGATGGATAACCTTATTACCGGAGATCTAAAGAATATTGAGCATCTTTTTGAACTTGATAATTTTGAGTTTTTTCATCACGATATTACTAAATTTATTCACGTTCCCGGAGAGTTAGATTATATTCTGCATTTCGCTTCTCCTGCCAGTCCCATAGATTATTTAAAGATTCCCATTCAAACCTTAAAAGTTGGTTCGGTGGGGACTTTGCACTGCCTTGGTTTGGCCAAAGAAAAGAACGCCAGGATTTTAATTGCTTCAACTTCAGAGGTCTATGGAGATCCGCAGGTTCATCCGCAAAATGAGGAATATTATGGCAATGTGAATACCATTGGGCCACGGGGAGTTTACGATGAAGCAAAACGATTTCAGGAATCTATAACGATGGCATACCATCGCTTTCACGGTTTGGAAACCAGGATTGCGAGAATTTTTAACACGTATGGCCCCAGAATGCGTTTAAACGATGGTCGCGTAATTCCTGCGTTTATTGGCCAGGCCTTGCGTGGTGAAGATCTTACCATTTTTGGCGATGGTTTACAAACACGCTCATTTTGTTATGTAGACGATCAAATTGAAGGAATTTATCGCTTGTTATTGAGCGATTATTCCGATCCTGTGAATATTGGAAACCCCGATGAAATCACGATTAAAGATTTTGCCGAAGAAATCCTGAAACTTACCGGAACTGATCAAAAAGTGATTTACCAGGAACTCCCCGAAGACGATCCGCTAAAAAGACAACCTGATATTAGTCGCGCGAAAGAGGTATTGGATTGGGAACCTAAAGTTTCCCGTAGCCAGGGAATGAAAATCACTTACGACTATTTTAAAAATTTAAGTCCGGAAGAATTGGAGAAAAGCGAGCATAAAGATTTTTCAAATCATATAAGGCGATAATCAAGTTATGGAGAATCCCCTGGTTTCAGTAATTATGCCCGCTTTCAATGTGGAAAATTTTATTGAAGCTGCGGTGCATTCGGTTATCTCTCAAACTTATTCCAGATGGGAATTGTTTATAATTGACGATGCTTCTACAGATGCTACCCTTTCTAAAGCGGAAGAACTGGCAAAACAAGAGGTGCGAATTAAAATAATTCGAAATAAAAAGAATGCCGGCACGGGAATAAGCAGAAATAAAGGAATTAAAGCGGCTCAGGGCGATTTTATAGCTTTCTTGGATGCAGACGATAAATGGAAACCAAAGAAGCTGGAAATCCAGCTTGAAGTGATGCAGCAGCAAGATGCCACGGTTTGTTTTTCCAGTTATCAACCAATAAATGAAAATGGAAATTCCAGAAACGAAATTATAGAAGCCCTGCCCATTTTAACCTATCAAAAATTGCTTAAATCAAACTACCTTGGCAACCTCACCGGGATTTACAATACTAAAAAATTAGGAAAGATCTACGCTCCCGAAATCAGGAAAAGGCAGGATTGGGCGCTTTGGCTGGAAGCCGTTGAGAAAGGTGGGCCGGCGATTGGTGTTCAAAGATGTTTAGCAAAATATCGAGTTAGAAAAGGTTCAATTTCAGGGAATAAATTTGAAATGCTCAAATATAATTTCAAAGTTTACCACAAAGTTTTGGGTTTTAGTTTACCAAAAAGCTTCGGCTTTATGTTGGTTTTTCTAAAGGAACATTTTTTCGTAAAACCAAAACAAGTAAAACGAATTTAGAATAATTTACGTCATCCTGAGACCCGTGATAAAAAAATTATCTAGCGTAAGAAATTGACGTTCGGCGAGCTTAGCGAGTTTTAAAATCCGTGTGTGAGTGTTGCAAATCAGCAGCGTAAATAATTTTTGAAGCCCTGGAAAAAATTTAGCTGCTGATTTGCGATTTTTTGGCCTTGTTGCCAAAAAAACACCTCCACATAGGACGCCCTTTTTTGTTTCGTTTTAATTGTATCCGACGAACGCAGTGAGAGGAATACACGCAAAAAATGAAAGAACAAACTTGCAAATCAGGCAAGTTTCGATTTAAATTATAGTAGACAATAAGCTTAGATACTAGCATTTTAAAAATACGTCATCCTGAATTTATTTCAGGATCTATGTTTTGGCCAACCACCCCTTTCTTCAGCTTTGCTGAAATCATTCCCTCCTTTAAAAGTAGAGGAGCTTTTTATAAAAATATTCTTGAATTCGTGGCAAAAACTGGGGAGATTTAATCAGGAAATCCTATAAAGTTGAAGTAAATTGCTTCAATTTCCCGCTTTTACTTCGTGCAAGCTTATCTTTTCTTTCAAAAGCAACTTTTAGGTTTTTACCCACGTATGTTTTAATAGACTGTAAGATTTTTTGTTTCTGGGTTTCTGAGAAATCACTTTGACTTACATATTCAATTTTAAAAGAATCCTGCGCATTTTGATTGATTACAAATTCTTTGATGCTTCCCGTGTCTTCAATTATACTTTTAGTTACGTAATAAAAAGTAAGTCCCGGCACCACTTTCCCATCGGGCAGTATAGCAATATCGTTAGTACGCCCTATTAGTTTTTCCAAAATTGGCTTTTTCAACGTGCTTTTTTCTGAAAGTACGCCGGTATCGCCGACGTCATAACGAATTATAGGATGTGCTTTATTATAAAGTGAAGTGATCACAATTCGGCCTTCGCTTCCAGTTGGAACGGGTTTGTTATTTTTATCAAGAATTTCTACAAAAAGATCTTCTGCGTTTACTACCCATTCATTTTCCTTGTTTTCAAAAGCGATAAGTCCCACCTCACTGGCGCCATATTCGTTCACCACGGGAACTCCAAAAACCAGTTCCATTAATTTTTTATCTTCTTTAAATAATCTTTCAGAAGTAACAATACAAAGTTTAAGATGGGGACAGACTTCTTTTAAATTTAAGTTTTTATGATCCAGGAATTTAGCGAAAAGTAAGACTGCACTTGTGTAGCCGTTTATATAGCTGAAATTTGAATTTTTAAAACGCTTCAAAAATTTTTCCATCTTTTGTTCGCTAAGATCAAAAATGGGAAACCTTCTGCGTAAGCTAATTCGGTCTTTAATTCGCTCCTGGATATTTCCGTAGAAATCCAGCGGAATTCCATAAAACCTGGCTTGTAAAGATTTATTGAGGTCAATATCGTGCCATTGGTAGCGATCCTGAAAACCCGCCCAGCTAAGTGCGTGGGCAAATTTATCTTTGGCGAAAATAAAGGGTGTACCGCTGCTACCTGAAGTTTTCCCAATATAAGCGGTAGATTTTGAAAAACCTTTGCTCAGTCGGTTTTCAAGTTTTTGCTGTAAATCGGTTTTAGCCATTACCGGCACTTCGTTCCAATTAGAAAATGAATTTTTTCGGAAAAAATTCTTATAAAACCGATTATTATTTAGGTGAAATTCAACTATTTCCTGGCGTTTTCCAGAGATATAATTGTTATAATCTTCTACCGGGATTTCCTGTATTTCCTGTAGTGTTTTTTGCGCCCGGTTAATGGGAAATTTATTAAGCTGCAACGAAAGTTTAAACCAGTCCAAGGGCGAAAAAGCTTTTTTATAAGAAATAATTGGTGCTTCAATTTACAAACAATTATTTTTGGTGCATAACTAAAATGACTTCAGGATGAAAATTTTAATTCTCGGCGCCGGCGGACGCGAACATACATTTGCTTACAAACTGGCTCAAAGCCCAAAATGTTCTCAACTTTTTGTGGCACCCGGGAACGCGGGCACTGCCGAAATTTCTGAAAATATAGACCTGAAAGTAACCGATTTTAAAGCGATTAAAGATTTTGTGCTGAAAGAGAAAATTGAGATGCTGGTAGTAGGTCCTGAAGATCCTTTGGTAGAAGGCATTACCGATTTCTTTGCTGAAGATGATGCGCTAAACAGCGTAAAAGTTATTGGCCCATCTAAACGAGGGGCGCTTTTAGAAGGAAGTAAAGAGCGTGCAAAAGAGTTTATGGCGATGCATAAGATTCCAACCGCTGCCTACGAGAGTTTTACCGAAAAAAGCCTTGAAGCCGGAAAAGAATTTTTGGAAACTTTAAATCCGCCGTATGTTTTAAAAGCCGATGGACTCGCTGCCGGAAAAGGGGTTTTAATTATTAACGATCTGGAAGAGGCTAAACAGGAGCTTCAAAATATGCTGGCCGAAAAGAAATTTGGCGCCGCCAGCGCCAAAGTGGTAATCGAAGAATTTTTAGACGGAATTGAATTAAGCGTTTTTGTACTTACTGACGGGAAAAATTATAAAATCTTACCAACCGCCAAAGATTACAAACGAATAGGAGAAGGAGACACCGGCCTAAATACCGGCGGAATGGGCGCTATTTCTCCCGTTCCATTTGTGGATGAAGAATTGATGCAAAAAATTGAAGAACGCATCGTAAAACCAACGGTTAATGGTTTGCAGGAAGAAGATATAGACTATAAAGGTTTTGTTTTTATCGGTTTAATTATGGTGAAAAACGATCCTTATGTTATAGAATATAATGTGCGCATGGGCGACCCGGAAACTGAGGTTGTACTTCCCAGAATCAAATCAGATTTAGTAGATATTTTTGTAAAAGTTTCTGAAGAAAAATTAAATGAAGCTTCATTAGAAATAGATGAACGCACTGCCACCACAGTAATGTTGGTCTCTGGTGGTTATCCCGAAGCTTACGAAAAATCTAAAGAAATCACAGGATTTGATAAAGTTGAAGATTCAATAGTTTTCCACGCCGGAACCAAATTTGAAGGCGATAAAGTTGTAACCAGTGGTGGAAGGGTGATTGCGGTGACTTCTTTTGGGAAAGATTACAAAGAAGCACTAAAAAAATCTTACCAAAATGTAGAAAAACTACATTTCGATAAGATGTATTATAGAAAAGATCTTGGTTTTGATTTATCCTAAAAACGAGTGTGCCGTAGGATCGCGATCTTCATCGTTAACTTCGTTGTAGTGCTTAAGTTGCTTCATCCAGTAGGCAAAAGCTGCCAAACCAACTAGGATAAAGATGAAGTTTAAGGCATTTGCTGCCCACCAGGAATCAAGTTCCAGCGATCTTAAAGCATCTAAAGGAACAAATAATATTTCCTCGAATAAATAGGCAATACCTTCAAATATATCTTTTAACATTTTTAATGTATTTTAAGTTCAAATTATTTCAAAGCGATATTAAAATACCTTTGAAGGCGTTCAATAACTAACTTTGTTATATTTAAGATTACAAAAATATAAAAAACCACAATGCTAACAAGCTTTTTTGGCAAATCAAAACCGGTAAACGGGGTTGCGATCACAGTTTTTCTCATCATATTTTTTATTATCGCCAATTTTAGGGAGTGGTTTATAGATTTTAATCTATTGGTTTTTCTAGAAAAACTGGCCGTTTTATTAGCTCTAATAATAAGTGTTTTCACCCTGAATTTCATTGCCAAGAAAAATGAACTTACCCAGCGTAGCGCCTATAAAATTTTATTTTTTGCAATTTTTACAGCTTCATTTTTTGCGCTTTTAAGAAATCATCAGGTAATATTTGCCAATTTATTGGTACTACTGGCTTTTAGAAGAATTATTAGCTTAAAATCTAAAAAAGTAATGCAGAAAAAGGTTTTTGATGCTACTTTTTGGATTTGTATCGCCTCACTTTTTTATTTCTGGTCTATTTTGTTCCTGGTGGTGGTTTATGCCGGAATCTTATATTATCTCCCAAAGCCTAAAAACTGGTTAATTCCGCCTATTGCGGCTTTAGCAGTAGCGATTTTAACGCTTAGTTTTCATATTATCGCATACGACCAATTTTATACGTTTTCGCAATGGTTTGAGTGGAGTAATTTTGATTATTCAAATTATCAAAATCTCGAAATCCTCATTCCCGTAAGTATTATTTTGACTTTAGCACTTTGGACACTTGTGCAGTTTTTTGCGGTGGTAAATAAGGCCAGTGTTTCTATGAAACCTTCCTTAAACCTGGTTTTGTTAAGTTTACTCACGGCTGTTGCGGTTGCTATTTTTGCACCTACCAAAGACGGTAGCGAGCTTATTTTCTTTTTTGTACCGTTAAGTATAATCACTTCAATTTATTTTGATCAAAGAGAGGACAAAGTCTTTCGGGAAGTTTTACTGGTTTTGCTTATCTTAATGCCATTGTGTATTCCTTTTATTTTTTAAATGAATTTACCGGCAATTGAGAACGAACTTAAAAAACGCTGCAAATACGAATATCGCTGGTTTCGTAAGCAAAATAATTCGTGGGACAGGCTTTCTGCCTTCGTTTATTCAACTTCAAGTTGGGATAAATTAAACGAACAAATAGCCTTAATTATCGCTACTGAAAAGTTAGATGAAAAGGAATTTTTTCAATATTGCTGTAACCACTGGTATAACTTCTGGAGTGCGATGGCAGTAGAATATATTTTTGCTGAAATGAAGGGAGTTATTCCAAATAAAAATCCAAGAAACCGGAAAATCGATTTTTGTTTCTTCGGAAATGATTTCGATTTAAAAACAAGTGTTTTCCCCAGAGCTTTTAATCGCACACTAGAATTTGCTAAAAATAATCCTGAAACTTTGATTTCCTGGTTGTATAAAAACCAAAGCAAACAAAGCCGGTTTCATCTTGAAAATCGATTATTCTTAATCGTTTATGCTGAAGATGGGCAGCACTGGAAACTAAAAGCCGAAATTTCTTTTTTGAAGCAGGTGATTGAAAAATATGTTGCTACTTTTGAAAATTCACAACTAAAAGAATTCCAATTTCAGCAAGGAAAAACCACTTTAGCTGATGTGATCTGGGCAGCAAAATGAATTATATAGGTTCTAAACATAAGCTTGGCGATTTTATAAAATCTACGGTAAAAGAAGTGGTTGGCGCAAATCTTTCTCAAATGGTATTTTGCGATCTCTTTGCCGGAACCGGAAGCGTGGGGCGCAATTTTAAAACCTCGGTAAAATCGGTTATCGCTAATGATACTGAGTTTTATAGTTATGTTTTACTGAAAAATTATATCGAAAATCATCAAAAATTAGATACCGAAGATCTTCTTATTAAACTAAATAATCAGGAAGGGAAAGCCGGTTTTATTTTTGAAGAATACAGCGAAAATGGAAAATCCAACCGACTTTATTTTTCTGAAGCAAATGGAAAGAAAATTGACGCGATTAGACAGCAAATAGAAAATTGGAAATTGAATAAAAATATAGGGGAAAACCAGTATTTTTTCCTTTTAGCTTCATTATTAGAAAGTGCCGATAAAGTGGCCAATACCGCTTCAGTCTATGGCGCATTTTTAAAAAAGGTAAAACTTTCGGCACAGAAGGAATTAGTATTAAGACCAGCAAACTTTGATTTTACAGAACATTCCCACCAGGTTTTTCAAAAAGATGCGAATCAATTAATTAAAGAAATTAAAGGCGATATTTTATATTTAGATCCGCCCTACAATGCGCGGCAGTACGGCGCGAACTACCATATTTTAAATACCATCGCAAAATATGATACCTTTGCACCACAAGGTAAAACTGGCTTGCGTGATTATTATCGATCAAATTATTGCAGCCGGGGAAAGGTTGAAAATTCGTTTCGAGAATTGCTTGAAAATGCAAATTTCAAGTATATTTTTTTCAGTTATAATAACGAAGGTTTAATGCCTTCAGCAGAAATAAAAAAAATAATGAGCCGTTTTGGAAATTACGACCTGGTAACCAGAAATTACCAGCGTTTTAAAGCCGATAAAACCGAAAACCGAAACCATACGGCCAATAATACAACAGAATATTTACACATTTTAGAAAAAAGATAGTTTATGTTTTCAGATAAAGCGAATAAGATTTTTCAGGAAGTAATAGCGAAATATCACGAAAAAGATACGGTAGAGCAGCCGTTTTCAAATCCGTACGACAGCGAAAATGAATTGATTGAACATTTGTTATACAGAAAATGCTGGATAGACACGGTGCAGTGGCATTATGAAGATATTATTCGCGATAAGCATATTGATCCTGTAGATGCACTGGCGCTAAAACGCCAAATAGATGCGTCAAATCAAGATCGTACCGACACAGTGGAATATATTGACAGTTATTTTTTAGAAAAATTTAAAGACCTTAAGCCAAAAGATGATGCTACAATAAATTCTGAAAGTCCGGCGTGGGCCATTGACAGACTTTCAATTTTAGCATTGAAAATTTACCATATGCACGAGGAGGCCAACCGGAAAGATGCCTCTCAAGAACACCAAATGAAATGCAAGGCTAAACTTGATGTTTTACTGGAGCAGCGCGTAGACCTTTCTACCGCAATAAACCAGTTGCTGGAAGATATTGCTGCGGGGAAAAAGTATATGAAGGTTTACAGGCAAATGAAGATGTATAATGACGATGAGTTAAATCCTGTTTTAAGAAAAAAATAGCGCTTAAAATTGTTTAAAAATGAAGAAGAAGACCTCTTTTAATAAAAGAAATTCTCCCCTTTCGGGAGAGGTTCCACAGGCAGAGGTGTCTTCTCATATTTTGGTTATTCGCTTATCGGCTATGGGCGATGTGGCGATGACGGTACCGGTTTTACGCGTTTTAACCGCCACTTATCCTCATTTAAAAGTTAGCGTATTAACCCGTGGGTTTTTTAAGCCAATGTTTAAAGACATTCCACGGGTTTCGGTTTATGAAGCCGATGTTAACGGAATTCATAGCGGTGTAATTGGCCTTTGCCGGCTCGCAAAAGATTTAAGAGATATGGGAATTGATAAAGTTGCCGATCTTCATGATGTGCTGCGTAGCAATGTACTGAAATCGGTGTTCTATATGTTTGGGATTCCGGTAAAGCAAATCGATAAAGGCAGAAGCGAAAAGAAAGCGCTCACCCGTGAAAACAATAAAATTTTTAAACAATTAAAACCCACCGTGCAGCGCTATGCCGATGTTTTTGATGCTTTGGGTTACCCTGTAGATCTTAATACTCATCAATTTCCAGAGAAAGAAAAGATTTCAGAAAAAATAAGAATCCTGGTAGGCACCGAGCCTAAAAAATGGCTGGGAATTGCTCCTTTTGCGCAGCATGATTCAAAAGCATATCCGGCAGTTTTAATGGAAGAGGTTTTAGGAAAATTAAACGAAAATCCAAAAATTAAAGTCTTGCTTTTTGGCGGTGGAAATAAAGAAAAACAACAACTGGAAACCTGGGCGGCGAGATTTAAAAATACCCTGAGTATTGCCGGAAAACTTACTTTAGCAGAAGAACTCGCACTTATCTCAAACCTGGATGCCATGCTTTCTATGGACAGTGGGAATGGCCATATGGCAGCGATGTACGGCATCCCGGTGATTAGTATTTGGGGTGTTACACACCCTTATGCCGGTTTTAGACCTTTTAATCAGCCGCAGGAATACAGTTTGCTTCCCGACCTAAATAAATACCCAAAAATACCGACTTCCGTTTACGGTAATAAATTTCCTGAAGCTTATGAAAATGTCATAAGCAGTATTCCCCCTAAAAGTGTTTCAAGAAAGATTGAAGAAGTCCTTTTCTAAAGATCGAGTTTTATATATGGTTAATTTCTTCTTTAGAAAATGATAAAATTAATGATCGAAATATGATTCTTAGTATCTTTCTTTAGATAAGTCTAACATTAGAAAGATGCAGAAGATTGTAGTTTACGACCTTAACCAAACCTTATATAAAAAGTCTTCAAAAGATGAGTTTTTCAAATTCATTTGCTATAAAAAAGGATATAAACTAGTGCATCTGTTTCAAATAGGATGGCTAAAAGCGCTAGGAAAGCTGCGCATAATGAGCAAAACCTATTTTAAAGAAAATTTTTATAATTATTTAAATAGACTTCCACCCGAGAAAGTAGAAAAATATGCCAGGCAATTCTGGAACATTGAATTTCCTGAACATTTAGGGAAGAAATGCTGGCTGATATTCGAGAAAAAGATAAGGCCGGAATAAAGATTTATATAGTTACCGGCGGTTTTGAAGTCTACACGAAATACCTGGAAGAACTTTTACCTTTAAAAGTGATTGGTACTATCACAAAATATGAAAATGAAGATTATAAAATTATAGGTAAAACCTGTAATGATGCCGAAAAAGTAAAACGTCTCAATGCTGAGATTGACGGAGAATACAAACTTCTGGAAGCATATTCAGATGATGATGAGGAAATTCTTTATAAAGCGGAAAAAGGCTATTTGCTTGAGGAAGGAGAATTGAAATTGGTACAAAAACCAGAATAGATACTTCTATATTTTAAAATAAAAGAGGCTTTCTAAAAAGTTTTTAAACACAGTTCATTTTGAATTCATTTCAGAATCTAAAATATTGACAATCAAAACATCTTAGAAGCTGAAACAATCCCGAAGCTCTGGGACAGCTTGAAGAAATTAGGCCTTTTAGATAATCTCAGTATTCTAATAAAAACCTCACAGGTTTCATAAATCTGTGAGGTTTGAACTTAAAAATAAATTATCCTTTTACTTCTTCTTCAGCTTTATTAGGTAAAACATCAAAGCCCATATTGTAAAGGGTAAAGCCAAAAATATCGGCATATTCTTCAATGATCATTTTTGTAGGTTTCCCTGCACCGTGACCGGCTTTGGTTTCAATCCTGATTAAAGCAGGATTATCTCCAGCTTGCTTGTCCTGTAAGTCGGCAGCGAATTTAAAAGAATGTGCAGGTACCACACGATCGTCGTGATCTCCCGTGGTTACCAAAGTAGCGGGATATTCAGTTCCTTCTTCAAGGTTGTGAACCGGTGAATACTCAAGAAGGTATTTAAACATTTCTTCACTATCCTCAGAGGTTCCATAATCATAAGCCCAACCTGCACCGGCGGTGAAAGTATGATAACGTAGCATATCCATTACTCCAACAGCCGGTAAGGCCACTTTCATAAGATCTGGACGTTGCGTCATTGTTGCTCCAACTAAAAGTCCGCCGTTAGAACCACCACGAATGGCCAGGTAATCGCTAGAGGTATAATTCTCTTCAATTAGGTATTCCGCGGCAGCGATAAAATCGTCAAAAACGTTTTGTTTTTTCAGTTTAATACCGGCATCGTGCCATTCTTTACCATATTCACCACCACCTCTAAGGTTTGGCACGGCATAAACTCCGCCCTGTTCCATCCAAATCGCATTTGCAGTGCTAAAAGAAGGCGTTAAACTAATATTGAATCCACCATAGCCATAAAGCATCGTTGGGTTCTTACCGTTAAGCTCAAGGCCTTTTTTGTGGGTGATAATCATAGGAACTTTTGTCCCGTCTTTCGAGGTATAAAAAACCTGCTTGCTTTCGTAATCTTCTGGATTGAATTTTATATTTGGTTTGTTATAAACCTCAGAAGTTCCTTCTTCAATATTGTATTTGTAGATGGTACCTGGAGTCACATAATTTGTAAAGGAATAATACAATTCTTCTTTTTCCTTTTTAGCACCAAATCCGCCTGCAGAACCAATTCCCGGAAGTTCAACTTCACGAACTAACTCTCCTTTATAATCATATTGTTTTACTTCAGAAACCGCGTCTACCATATATTCGGCAAAGAAATAGCCGCCGCCGGTAGAAGGGCTTAATACGTTTTCGGTTTCAGGAATAAAATCTTCCCAGTTTTCAGGAGAAGGATTTGCAGCATCTACAGTTATAACCTTACGATTGGGCGCATCCATATTGGTAACGATAAACAGTTTACTGTCTTCGTTGGTAATTACGTAGCTATCGGTGTCTTCGTGATCTAAAATAGTAACCAGTTCAGGATTTTCTTTAGAAAGATCCATCATAAAAAGTTTTCCTCCGGAAGTGGAATTTCTAGCGGAAATAAATAAAAATCGGTCGTCTTCTGAAACGCCACCGCCTACGTAACGATGTTTTTGTTCTTCAGAATCTCCAAAAATAACTTTGTCTTCGCTTTGTGAAGTTCCCAGTTTATGGTAAAATAACCTATGTTGATCTGTTTTTGCCGAAAGCTCGCTGCCTTCTGGTTTTTCGTAGCTGGAATAATAAAAGCCTTCGTTGCCTTTCCAGGAAATTCCACTGAATTTTACATTTTGAATGGTATCTTCTACACGTTCTTTATTTTCGGCATCTATAATGATTATTTTTCTCCAATCGCTACCTCCTTCAGAAATTGCATAAGCGGCTTTACTGCCATCTTTAGAGAAACTTAATCCGGCAAGGGAAGTAGTCCCATCTTCACTAAATTTATTAGGATCCAGGAAAACTTCTGTTTCACCATCTTCTCCTTTTTTTCTATAAACAACATATTGATTTTGTAAACCATCGTTTTTATAGAAATAGGTGTAATCGCCTTCTTCAAAAGGGGCACTTATTTTTTCATAATTCCATATTTCAGAAAGTCTTTTTTCAAGCTCTTTTTTATACGGAATACTGTTTAGAAAATCAAAAGTCACCTCGTTTTGGGCTTTTACCCAATCTTCGGTTTCTTCGCTACGATCGTCTTCCAACCAGCGGTATGGATCTTTTACTTCGGTTCCAAAATAATCGGTTACCGTATCTACTTTTTTGGTTTCAGGATAATTCAAACTGATTTCTTTTTCTGATTTAGAATCGTTGCAGGATGCCAGGACGGCGAGTGCAAAAATTCCCGGTAATGTTTTTTTCATAAATTATGTTTTGATACAAACAGTTAGTACTAAAAAATGCCTGTAAGTTACAATTTTACAGGCATTAGTTAGATTTTTGTTTGCTACCGCTTACACCAATTTATTTTTAATCAGGTATTCGGCAATTTGTACGGTATTGGTAGCTGCACCTTTTCTAAGATTATCGGCTACCACCCACATATTTAAACTTTTAGGTTGCGAATAGTCCCTGCGGATCCTGCCCACAAATACATCATCTTTTCCTTCAGCATAAATAGGCATCGGGTAAGTGTTGGTATCGGGATTGTCCTGTACGGTTACCCCGGGAAATTGACTTAGAATTTTTCTTACTTCATCTTCATTAAATTCATTTTCAAATTCAATGTTCACTGATTCTGAATGCCCGCCAACCACGGGAATTCTAATCGCGGTAGCACTCACCAATACCGATTCATCTCCAAGGATCTTTTTAGTTTCTTTGGTGAGTTTCATCTCTTCTTTAGTGTACCCGTTATCCTGAAACACATCGCAATGCGGTAATGCATTCTTATGAATAGGATAAGGATAGGCCATTTCTCCTTTTTCACCTTTATATTCATTTTCCAGTTGCTCCACCGCTTTTACGCCGGTACCGGTAATAGACTGGTAAGTGGAAACGATAACCCTTTTAATTTTGAAAGCATCGTGCAGCGGTTTTAAAGCCATTAATAACTGGATGGTAGAACAGTTTGGATTGGCAATAATTTTGTCTTCTTTAGTTAATTCTGAAGCATTAATCTCCGGAATAACCAATTTTTTGGTTTCATCCATTCTCCAGGCCGAAGAATTATCTACTACCGTTGTTCCATTTTCGGCAAATTTTGGAGCCCATTCTAAAGACGTTTCTCCGCCGGCTGAAAATAAAGCAATATCCGGTTTAAGATCTACTGCGGTTTGCAGGCCGATTACTTCATAGTCTTTCCCTTTGAAATTGATCTTTTTCCCAACTGACCTTTCAGAAGCTACCAGGTATAATTCGGTAACCGGAAAATTCCTTTCGGCCAATACTTTCAACATGATTTCGCCTACCATTCCGGTAGCGCCTACAACTGCTATTCTCATAACTTAATTTTTGTCATTCCCTTGAAGACGGGAATCTATTAATTTTTCTTTTGTCTTTTCCGCACTTCCACTACGCTCAGTATAAACTTCGGCAGGAAACTATTATGCTTTTTTCAAACTTTGATTAACAGCTTTTGAAACCTGTTAATTTTATCAGCCGCAAATTTATCACACTGCACTTAACTAACCCATACTCAGCCTTTAAAATTGAAAAGAATTATTGTTTTTAAACTAATTCGTGTTTTTCGTTAAAAAAAGACCCCACAGTTTCCTGTGGGGTTTGATTAAATTACGATTTATTTAAAATGAGCAGTATAGCGGTGCTCGTATCTTTAAAAATTTTAAGTCGTACTGTTCTGTTTTTTTAGCTCATCCCTAATTTGGGTAAGCAAATCTTCCTGGCTTGGTCCTTTTGGCTCCACCAATTTTGGTGCTTCCTTTTCCTTTTTGGTCTTTTCGTAAGCCCGTAATACCAAAAATATAAAAAATGCGACGATTATAAAATGAATAATGGTGTCTATTAAATTTCCGTAGGTAATTACAGCGGCTTCAGCTTCTTTTGCCGCTTCAAGACTTTCATACGGAACTCCGTCTAAAGCAATAAATTTTTGAGTAAAATCTGTGCCCCCGGTTATTAAACCAATAATGGGCATAATAACATCGGCCACTACAGAAGCAATTATTTTATTGAAAGCGGCACCTATCACCACTGCAGTAGCAAGGGCTATAATATCGCCCTTGAGCATAAACTTTTTAAAATCCTGGATAAAACTCATGGTAAATTCTGATTGGATTAGTAACTAGCCAAATTACAATAGTTGGCTGGAAATAATAATTCAATTAATTACTGAATAATCACGCGTTTTACCCTTTGGGAAATACCGGTAATAAGCTCATAAGAAACTGTACCTCCCCTAGCTGAAAGTTCGGGCACATTTTGAGGGCCGCCAAAAATTATTACTTCATCACCTTCCTTACAGTCAATGTGGGTGACGTCTACCATTATAATATCCATACAAACATTACCAACAATTGGAGCGTATTCGTCATTAATAAAAACCCCGGCTTTTCCGTGGCCGTAAATACGTTTTATACCATCGGCATGGCCAACAGGAAGCGTAGCTATTCTTGTAGTTTTTTCGGCTTTAAAAGCCCTGCCATAACCCACCGTATCTCCTTCTTCTAAATTTTGAATTTGAGAAATAACCGATTTGAAAGTACCAACAGGTTTAAGTTTTTTGTTGAGATTATCATCATTGGCGAAGCCATAAAGTCCTAAACCGCTTCTTACCATAGAAAAAGTGGCAGAAGGATAATTAAAAATCGCTGAAGTATTACAAAGATGTAAAAGCGGTTCGTAGCCAATTTTTTCCAAAAGCTTACCCGCCAGATCTTTAAATTTATAAATTTGAGACAGCGTAAATTCCCGCTCTTTCCAATCTTCGCTGGCTGCTAAATGTGAAAAGGCCGAAGCTATTTTTACCGATTTCGTTTTCTTTAATTTCTCCGGAATATTATTATAATTGGCTTCTGTAAACCCAAGACGGTTCATTCCCGTATTAAATTTTAGATGCACCGGATAATCTTTCTGTTTTTGCTTTTCAGCGAGATCTATAAAAAGCTGAAGCGTTCTTGCGCTGTATAAATTAGGTTCCAGGCAATGTTCAATTATTTCAGGATAATTTACGGGCTGTGGGTGCAGAATTAAAATAGGTTTACTAATTCCCGCTTTTCTTAGACGAATTCCTTCTTCGGTATAAGCAACCGCAAAATAATCGGTGCCCAGTTCTTCTAATTTATGAGCCATTGCTACAGAATCATTTCCGTAGGCATAAGCTTTAATAACCGACATAAATTTAACACCCGGTTTTAACTGATATTTTATGGTTTTAAAATTATGAGCTAAGGCGTTAAGGTCTATTTCCAGAACGGTTTCTTCGGCTTTAGGCATTCTTTTTCTTTAGGTTAGGTTGTAATTCTTCGGCATCTTTCACATCTAATTTCTTAACCCTTTCCCTAAGCATGGCTTTGTAATAAGCGCCACGGCTTAAAGGTTCGTATTCTTCGTTTTCACCAAGAAAAACCAGATCGTCATTAATAGCTTTTCTATAGCTAAATTGTGCCAGGTTCCCGGTACGGGTGCAAACTGCGTGTACTTTAGTTACATATTCTGCAGTAGCCATAAGATAGGGCATAGGGCCAAAGGGATTTCCTTTAAAATCCATATCCAATCCGGCCACAATTACCCGAACTCCTCTATTTGCGAGATCGTTGCAAACGGTAACGATTTCATCATCAAAAAACTGGGCTTCGTCTATTCCTACGACATCACAACCATCGGCAAGAATCCTGATATTGGAAGCCGAAGGGACGGGAGTAGACCTGATTTCATTGGAATCATGAGAAACCACCATTTCCTCGTCATAACGCGTGTCAATGGCGGGTTTAAAGATTTCTACGGTTTGTTTGGCGAACTGGGCTCTTTTTAAACGGCGAATTAGTTCTTCGGTCTTACCAGAGAACATACTGCCGCAAATAACTTCTATCCAGCCAAATTGCTCTTCGTGATTTACTGTATTTTCGAGAAACATTTTGTAATTTTCAAATCGAAATGGGAACTTACCCTTTTTGATAAAGGTGGAACAAATTTATTAAAAATACAAGCTATAGCCGATTGCTAACCGCTAAAGTTATTAAAGCAAAGAAAGGCATCTTTTTTGCAGAAGTTAACTGAAAAGAAGATAGGGCTTTTAAAATATAAAGTGGGTTCATAAATATTGCTGAAAAATGAAAAACAGACTTAAAAAAGAGTTAGTAAAACTTGCCGAAGAAATAATTTCTGAAAAAGAAAATTTAGATACCAAAGCGCTTAAATTAAAAGCGGCGACTTTGTATGAACAACTTTCAATATTGAATTTTACCGAACAAAATCTCGAAGCATTTCAAGCTCCGGAAGCCACTCCAACTTCTAAAATTGAGAAAAAAGAACAACAAAAAGTAGCGGTAGAAAAGGAAACTACTCATTATATTCCAGATGGAACTGAATACCGGGAAGATGCCGATGCAATTACCGAACCCAATACCGAAAAAATAAAAGATATTGTAGCGCAAATGCCTGCAGAATCTGAGCGCGTAGATGAGCTTATAGAACAGGCAAATCCTAAACCACAAGCGCCACCTGCACAACAGCAGTCTCTTCAAATGCAGGAAGAACCACCAAAGCCAAAAACCGAAGCGCCTAAAAACGATTTTAGAAATATTGGCGTAGATTATGATAATCTCCCCGATTTTGAACCTTTAAATAACAGGCAAAAAGAGCAGAAACCAAGATCTGTAAACGACAGGTTAAAGAAAGGAATCAATATTGGCCTTAACGAACGACTTTCATTCATAAAAAATCTTTTCGACGGAAATTCTTCAGATTATAACAGGGTACTTTCCCAGTTAAACACTTTTAGTTCTTTAGACGAAGCTCAAAAATTCATCCAGTTGGTGGTGAAGCCAGATTATAATCACTGGCAGGGAAAAGAAGATTACGAAGAGCGATTTATGGCCAAAATAGAGAATAAATTCAGTAATTAAATTCGCTTTAATGGGAAAATTATTCCTGGTTCCAACGCCAATAGGAAATTTGGACGATATGACTTTTAGGGCGGTAAAAGTGCTAAAAGGAGTAGATACTATTCTTGCCGAAGACACCCGAAATAGCGGGAAACTTTTAAAGCATTTTGACATTGGTACGCATATGCAAAGTCACCATATGCATAATGAACATAAAACAGTAGATCACATAGTTGAGCGTATTAAAAGCGGCGAAAATATCGCGCTAATAAGTGATGCCGGAACTCCCGCAATTTCTGATCCGGGATTTTTATTGACCCGCGCCTGTGTTGAAGCCGGCATAGAAGTAGATTGCCTTCCCGGCGCCACAGCCTTTGTTCCAGCACTTGTAAATAGTGGTTTTCCTAATGATAAATTCATTTTTGAAGGTTTTTTACCGGTAAAAAAAGGCCGACAAACGCGCTTAAACTTACTTGCGGAAGAAACCCGAACTATGATTTTTTATGAATCGCCTCATAAATTGCTGAAAACGCTAAAGCATTTTTCAGAGTTTTTTGGGGAAGACAGGCCGGTTTCGGTTTCCCGGGAAATCACCAAACTTCACGAAGAAACAATTCGCGGCACGGCTGCTGAGGTTCTTCAGCACTACACCAATAAACCACCAAAAGGGGAAATCGTGATTGTGGTAGCAGGAAAAGGGAAGTGAAAAATTGAAGAATCAAGAAACCAAGACTAAAATACTTGAATTCAATATTTCAGATCGCTTTTATTTTCACTATTTATCACTGACTAAATCAACAAAATCAAACTTTTTTCCGCTGAATAAACCTTTATCCGAAAGTTTTAGATCGGGAATTACTAACAGAGCCATAAAGGAAAGCGTCATAAAAGGAGCTTTTAGGGTGCTGCCCAAATCTTTGGCCATTTCGTCTATTTCCTGGTATAATTTCCCGGTTTCCCAACCATCTTTATCGCTAATAATTCCGGCAATTGGAAGCGGAAGTACTTTTTGCTCATTTCCATTTACGCCGCAAATTCCTCCTTTATGTTTAATGATGAGATTTACCGCGTTGCAAATTTCCTTATCTGATGTTCCAACAGCGATAATGTTATGCGAATCGTGGGCTACAGAGCTGGCAATTGCTCCTTTTTTTAGTCCGAAATTCTTTATAAAAGCGACTGCGGGGGCTTTGTCTTCATACCGGTTTACTACAGTGATTTTTAAAATATCATTTTCAATATCTGAAACTAGATTTCCATCTTTTTCTAGCGCTTTCTCTTGAAATTCATTAGTAATAAGTTCCCCATCCACCGCTTCGATGACTTTTATGGTTTTTCCAGCTGCGTTTACTTTAAAATCTTCAGGCGTTTTGTAAGAAGTATTAAAATTATTCGGGTTTTCAAATGGAGAAGATTTGATATGAGACTTACCATTTTCAGCAACTAGTTCTCCGTCAATATAAGTTTGTAAAACTTCAAAACTGGTAAGATCCTTTACCAGGATAAAATCGGCGGGATCGCCTACTTTTAATTGTCCGCTTTCTAAATTATAATGATTTACAGGATTAATACAAGCGACTTCCAGAACCTTAAAAATATCTATGCCTTTAGCAACCGCCCTTGTACAAAGCTGATTGATATGCCCTAAAACCAGGTCATCCGGGTGCTTATCGTCAGAGCAAAACATCATGTTTTTATAATGTTCCGGCAGCAGATTTATAAGCGCCTCAAAATTCTTCGCCGCGCTGCCTTCCCGAATAAGTATCTTCATTTTCAAACCAAGTTTTTCCTTGGCTTCTTCAGCGGTATAACATTCGTGATCTGTAGAAATACCGGCTTCAGCATATTTTTTAGCGTCTTCTCCGCGTAATCCGGGTGCATGGCCATCGGTAGGTTTATCAAAATGTTTGGCCCAGGCAATTTTTTTCAACACTTCATCATCTTTAAAAATCACTCCGGGATAATTCATCATCTCAGCGAGATATTTTATTTCTGGAAGAGCCAGTAAATCTTTAATATCTTCAGCATTAATCACTGCTCCCGAAGTTTCAAAATTAGTAGCAGGCACACAGGAAGGTGCACCGAAATTAAATTTCAACGGACTTTTCTTTCCGTTTTCAATCATAAACTTAACGCCTTCCTTTCCTAAAACATTCGCGATCTCGTGAGGATCTGAAACCGTGGCCACCGTACCGTGAATTACCGCCAAACGGGCAAATTCGGTTGGTACTAGCATAGAACTTTCAATGTGTATATGCGCATCTATAAACCCGGGAAGCAAAAAGCTTTTTACTTCATGCTGTTTTTCTTCAATCTTTGTGATCTTTCCGTTCTCGATGCTGATTTCCGCAGGAAAAATCTTCCTGTTTTCAATATCTACGAGCTGGCCTTGTATAATTTTGATCATATTTTATCTATAAATCTTAAAGCGTGAAATTAGGCAATATTATTAATTGCTGAAATTTTTAGAAAGTTGGTTTTAGTGAATTCCCCCTTATTGGTATTGAAATACAATACGTATTTTTGAAAAAAACTTACGATGCGCTGGACTTTAAAACCTAAACCCGATTCTTTAGTTGTTAATAAACTTGCCGAAGAATTAGGGGTGGAAACGCCTGTGGCGACTCTTTTGGTGCAGCGCGGAATAATGACTTATGAAGCCGCAAAAAAGTTTTTCAGGCCCCGTCTGGAAGAGCTGCATGATCCATACCTCATGAAGGATATGGATGTGGCTGTAAACCGAATTCAGCAAGCAATCGCTTCCGAAGAAAATATTATGGTTTATGGCGATTATGATGTAGACGGGACTACCAGTGTGGCTTTAATGTCTTCTTACTTAAAAACCCTTACCCCAAATATCGCTACTTATATTCCGGACAGGTATACTGAAGGTTACGGAATTTCTTACCAGGGAATTGATTTTGCAGCCGATAACGAGATTTCATTGATCGTTGCCCTGGATTGTGGAATAAAAGCCATTGATAAAGTGGCTTATGCCGCTGAAAAAGGAATCGATTTTATTATCTGTGATCACCACCGTCCAGGAGAAAACATTCCTCAAGCCGTTGCGGTTTTAGATCCCAAGCGGGAAGATTGCGAATATCCATATAAAGAACTTTGCGGTTGCGGCGTTGGTTTCAAATTGATTCAGGCTATAAACACTAAAAGAGGAGGAACACCCGAAGTTTTGCTACCTTATCTTGATCTTGTTGCGACCGCCATTGGGGCCGATATTGTTCCGATTACCGGTGAAAATCGAATTCTGGCTTATCACGGTTTAAATGTAATTAACGTGGCACCTCGAATGGGTTTTAAGGCGATTTTGGCCCAGGTTAAAAAGGATAAACTCACGATTACTGATGTGGTTTTTATTATCGCACCGCGTATAAATGCAGCCGGAAGAATGAAGCACGGCTTGCACGCGGTGAATTTGCTTTCCGAAGAAGACGAAGCTACCGCTATGGAATTCGCTGGTGAAATAGAGAATTTTAACGCCGAAAGAAAAACCACCGATAAGGCGATTACCATTGAAGCCCTTGGGCAAATTGAAGAATTGCAGGAACAGGAACGTTATAGTACCGTGGTTTATCACGAAGGCTGGCATAAAGGTGTGATTGGAATTGTGGCCTCCCGTTTAACCGAAACTTATTATCGTCCCACACTGGTTTTTACAAAAAGCGGTGAGAAACTGGCAGCTTCAGCGCGCTCGGTAAAGGGTTTTGATGTTTATAATGCTTTAGAAGCCTGTAAGGAGCATATCGAGCAGTTTGGCGGACATAAATATGCGGCAGGATTGACTTTAGAAGCTTCGGAATATGAAAACTTTAAAGCGAAGTTTGAATCGGTGGTTTCTGAAACTATAGATAGGCGGTTGCTAACTCCTGAAATTGCTGTAGATGCCGAAATTAACCTGGATGAAATTACTCCGAAATTCTTTAGAATCTTAAAGCAATTTGCTCCTTTTGGTCCGGGGAATATGAGTCCGGTTTTTATGACCCAAAGCCTCACAGATACAGGTTATGGGAAATGTGTGGGTGCAGATGAAGCACATCTTAAATGCCAGGTAAAACAGAAAGGTAAGCGTGCAGTCTTTGATATGATCGGTTTTGGACTGGGAGAGAAATTCGAAACAATTTCAGAAAAGAAAACTTTTAAAGCGGTGTATTCTTTAGACGAAAACGAATGGAATGGAAACGTTTCTATTCAGTTAAAATTAAAGGATATCAGCGAATAGGTCTTGTTAAACCAGGCAATTCATCAATTAATATTAGTGTTAAACTTAAAATAAAAAGTACTTATTTAAGTACTTCTGTGTATTTTTGTAATATGGAAACAGTGAACTATAGTAATTTTCGTTCCAACCTAAAATATTGGTTTGATAAGGTTATTGATGATGTAAGTGATGTTATCATTAAGCGTAAGGGAGGTAAAGATCTTGTTCTAATATCCCTTGATGAGTATAATTCTCTTAAAGAAACCACTTATTTGTTAAGCGGAAAGAATAGGGATGTTTTATTGAAATCTATCCAGGAATTAGAAACCGGTTCAGGTGTTCGAAAAGATCTTATTGAGTAATGCGGTTGGTTTGGTCTTCAACTTCCTGGGAAGATTACCTGTACTGGCAAAAAGCGGATAAAAAGATTCTTAAGCGGATTAATACGCTAATAAAAAGTTGTCTTCGAACTCCACAAGAAGGCATTGGTAAACCCGAAGCCTTAAAAGGAGATTTGCAAGGTTATTGGTCAAGGCGAATCACTTCTGAACATCGCCTGGTTTATAAATTTGAAAAAGACGAATTAATGATAGCTGCCTGTCGTTATCATTATTGGAAATAAATAGTTTTAGGTCCGGTATAATCTAATTTTCCAACCCTTTTTTATGTTAAAATAAGTTGCAAACAATCTTCAAGGAAAAAGCTTGTAAATATCATTACGCTTTACAAAACGTTGCAAACTTGCCGTGTTCTTATCTAATAAATAGAACCCCAAACGGTAGTCTCTTATTCTTCCTCGATAAGCATTGGGATGATTTTTTAATTTTTTTATTCCGTTTACTTCTTCCAAATTAGAAGCATTTTTAAGCTCTAATATCTTTTTGAGAAGCGTCGCTTTGGTTTTCTTATCCTTAAGCTTTTCTAAGTCTTTTTTAAATTTTGAATGATAAGTTAAAATCATTCTTTTAGTAGTTTAAAAATTTCCTCTTCAGGTACATTATCTTCAGGGTCGTTTTGCTGCATCAGGGCTAATAGTCCGAGATCTTCCTTTTCTTCATCAGTAAGGGAAGCATATTTTTCCAGCTCTTTATTTTTTACAAATGCATGTACGGCTTTTTCAAGAAGGGCTTTAACGCTGATGTTTTCGTAAGCAGAAATCAGTTTGATTTTTTTTAGAGTAAGATCGTCTATATCTATATTTTTTCTCATCTGGAGTATTTTAATATAATGTATACAATATACAAATGTATAAAATAAAAGATAATGAAATTTTTCAAATTCACTGATAATTAGTTAGTTGAAGATAATTTTTTTAAAGAAGTCTTCTCCCCATCAAAAACCGCATAAGTGTAAAAATCTATCCAGTCGCCGGTATTGATATATGTAGATTTTCCGTTTAAGTCGATTTCCAGAGGTAAATGCCGGTGGCCAAAAAGGAAATAATCGTAATGTTTTTCTTCTAATTTTCGGCGGCAATATTGAATAAGCCACTCTTTTTCTTCGCCTAAAAATTTTTGCTCCTGATCACCTGAAATCGCTTTGTTTTTTACTGAAAAATACTGCGCCAGCGGAATACCCAAATCGGGATGTAACCAGCGATAAAGCCATTTAGAAAACGGATTCGTAAAAACCTTTTTCATCCGTTTGTAGCCGTGATCTCCCGGGCCGAGTCCGTCGCCGTGGCCAACAAGGAAAGTTTTATTATTGAATTCAAACTCCCTTGGCTTATGAAATACCGGAATATTAAGTTCCTCTTCAAAATAATCCTGCATCCACAAATCGTGATTCCCTACAAAAAAATAAATCGGGATTCCGCTATCTTTAATTTCTGCCAGTTTCCCTAAAACCCGTACAAAACCTTTAGGGACGGCGTGTTTGTATTCAAACCAAAAATCAAAAAGATCGCCGAGAAGAAAAATAGCGGCTGCGTCTTCCTTAATTTCATCCAGCCATTTTACAAATCTTATTTCCCTTGGTCTACTTTCTTCTTGTGTAGGTGCACCAAGGTGATTATCGCTGGAGAAATAAACTTTTTTGCCTTCGGGAATGTTCATTAATAATTATTATGAGAAGTAAATATAAATATTTAGCTGTAGACCTCACAGGTTTTCAAAACCTGTGATTTTAAGCCTTCTGTCTTAATCTATTCCTCTTCGGGGATTGAGGTGCTTAATTTTGATCGCTTGCAAACCATTCAGCAAAACTGGATTCGGTTTCCTGGAGTTTTAGCGAGTGGAGTTTTATATGTTCCGGTAAATGTTTCTGTATTTTTTCAGCAAAATCAACTACCATATTTTCGCTGGTGGGTTGGTATTCGACCAAAATAACATGGTGACCTCGATTTTTTAATTCTTTAGCAAGCTCTACGTGAGGCGTGTTTTTATTGAAAACCGTGGCGTGGTCAAACTGGTCTACAATTTCAGATTTCACGATCTTTTTCAAATCTCCAAAGTCTATTACCATCCCAAGCTTTACATTGTCACTATCGGTAATAGGTTCGCCAATTACACAAACATCTAGCTTATAGCTGTGCCCGTGTACATTTCGGCATTTCCCGTCATAGCCGTAGAGTGCGTGCCCAGTTTCAAAAGAGAACTTTTTGGTAATTCTAATCTTGCTCATCTCGCGTTATTTTTGGCAAAGTTAAGGGTTTTTTAGCGTTATATTTTTTAGGTGTGGCAAATAACTTTCTGTTGTATATTTGTCCACTTTTTTAATGAAGATGAACGCACAAACCACTACCGAACTCTTTGAACAACTGGATTTTAAAGAAAATCCTTTCTACGAAAATATTATTACCGATTTAGTTGAAAACCAATACTGTATTGTAGACGATTTTTTTGATACTGAAGAAGTTACAATGCTTAAAGATTCCTTGAAATCGAAATTTGAGGAATCGCAATTCAAAAAGGCGGCTATTGGCAATAAAACCAATGAAGTGGTTGCTAAATCTATTCGTGGGGATTTTATTTTATGGCTTAATGAAGCCGAAGCCGGGAGAGCCGAAAGCCTGTTTTTTAATAAAATAAATTCGCTGGTAGCTTACCTGAATAAAACCTGTTTCCTCGGGATTTTAACTAAAGAATTCCATTATGCACTTTATCCGGAAGGAACTTTTTATCTGCGTCATTTGGATACGTTTCAGAATGACGGCAGGAGAAAACTATCCCTGGTTTGTTACTTAAACGAAGAAGACTGGAAGCCTGAAAATGGTGGGGAATTAGTAATTTATTCCGAAGAAAACGGGGTTGAGGTTTCAAAAGCTATTTATCCAATGCCCGGTCGCGTAGTGATTTTTGAAAGTCAGGTGCTGGAACACGAAGTAAAACCGGTAAAAACTGCAAGACTTAGCATAACCGGTTGGTTGAAAACACGATAATTACTCGATAATCGAGATTTAAATTCTCCTTCCTGAAGCATCGGGATGTCTCGAAATCAGCAATAGTTTTCTGTCTAATGCATCGTGGACTTATCCTGAGGTAATTATTTGTTGAATTTTTTATAAAGTACCACCACGATTAAAACCACGGCTAAAATTAGCCAAAAACCCATTCCGCTTAAAAAACTTAGAAATTCCCAGGTATCTTCTCCCATTAGTTCATCCTGTTTTTCTCCTGTCTTTTCCTCCAGTTGTAACGCGCATAGAAGAAAATGGCAAGAATGAGTAAAATACCTAACAGGTAAAGCCAGTTATCGGCAATAAATTCCCAAATGGTAAAACCCCATTCCTGTTCCCGGGTGGCATCACGATCTTTTGGTAAATGTTGCTGTGGTAAACTCATAAATTAGTTTCTAAGGTTGAAATTAAGCTTTTTTAAATAAGAACTCTGTTATAGGGATGCTAATTTCCGCATACCGAAACCACGATAATTTTAGGTGAAAATCTAAACTAATTTTCAATCTGGCGTTTATTATTTCTTATCTTTTTGCGAAGAAAAATAACAAACAGTCCGGCAAATATTAGGATACCCAGCAGTAAAAAAAGCAGGTTTTCAGCAATAAAATAACCTATAGAATAACCAAGGTCATAAGCCTTGCCACCGGTTTTATCAAAATAAAGTAAAAGCATATGTTTATTTTTTATATTTAGCTAAAGCAGCTTTAGTAAAATCTGAAAGTACTAACTCTCCTGAGATGGCTGCTCTTTCTGGAAGTAATTGCTCCCAGTGGTCTGTATTTTTCCAAAGCATTTGTTTCATTTCGTATAGGGCTTCGGGATTGTAAGAAGCCAGTTTTTCGGTAAAAATGCTTACTTCCCTATCCAGCTCTTTTAGACTTTCAAACACACGAGCATATAAGCCTTTATCTTTGGCCCAATAAGCGTTTTTCCATTCGTGGGCAGCAAGGCTTATTTCCCCAAGCGCACCAACACCAATTTTGCGTTCTACGGCCGGGGCAATTACAAACGGACCAATACCTATACTAATTTCTGAAAGTTTCACCGCAGCAGCATCAGTAGCCATTGCATAATCGCAAGCAGCAACGAGTCCAACACCACCGCCAACAGTTTTTCCCTGGATTCGGCCAACAATAAGTTTTTTACATTTTCGCATTGCATTTAAAACTTTCGCAAAACCCGAAAAGAATAATTTCCCGGCTTGCATAGTTTCAATCGCTACAAGTTCGTCAAAAGAGGCTCCTGCACAAAAGGCTTTTTCTCCTTCAGATTTTAATAAAATCACTTTTACGCTGTCGTCTTCAGATAATTTCTGAAACTCTTTCTCAAGCCGATCTAATAAGTCTGAAGGGAAAGAATTACTGGCCGGGTGACCAAATTCTAAATGCGCGATTCCGTTTTCTATATTGGTGTATAAACTGCCGTTTTCTCGTGTGGTAGACATAAAATTGATTTTTCAATTAGCTGAATAACCAAATTTAGAAAGTTTAATACTGATATTGCCAGTTTTGGATTAAAATTTAGAATTTGTTGTTTAAAACTTGAGCGGTGGTAAAGAATTCAAAGTTAAAGCTTAAACTGCCTACTGCACACTGTGACTGCCAACTGAATCAAACTTCTTTTTGTAAATATTTTCTTCGGAATTTAATCACCAAACCGGCACTGCGAATAAGCATCCAGACAAAAAACGCGATCCAGATTCCGTAGAGTTTTAGACCATAATAATCTGAAATTAAAAGGGCAGGAGTAAAGCCAAGAAATGTGGCTACCAGCAGTAGATTCCGAAGGTATTTAGCCTCACCCAAACCTTTAAAAATCCCGTCAAACATAAAAGCGATGGCATTTACAGGTTGCATTAATAAAACGATCCAGAAAACCGATGAGAATATAGCCAGGACGCTTACATCTTTATTAAAAACCAATCCAATTTGGTTGTAGAAAAGTCCGCAAATGGCCATTAGCATAAAAGCGATTAGGACCGCATATTTGCTTATTTTTTTACTGAGTTCCCATAAGTTTCTGTAATCACGGGCACCGAGTAATTTCCCGCCAATCGCATTCCCGGCGTTCGCATAACCATCTATGAAAAAGCTAAAGAAAAGCCAGATATTCATCAGAATACTTTGAGCCGCGATGTAGTTTTTCCCATAATCGGTGGCGTAGGCATTTGCAAGGTAAATGGCGAAATTTAAGGCGGCCGTTCTTACAAAAAGATTGGCTGCCATAAGCAAAAGTCCCTTTAAGCGCGGATTTATATTTAAACTTAGTTTTAGGTGAAAAGGCGTTTTTTTAAAGAAAAACCATAGTGCCATCACTAGCATTGTAGACTGAGCTGCGAGGCTGGCATAAGCAGCGCCTTTAAGATGCATTGCAGGAATAAGTCCGTCAACGCCGTAAACCAACAGAAAATCCAATCCTACGTTTACAGCAGCACCGGCCAGGCTGCATTTCATCGCCCAAAGTGTGTTCTGTAATCCTCTAAAAACGCCAAAAATGGCAAAAGTCACCAAAGTTAATGGGTAACCCAAGGCTCGGATTTGATAATAGTCTTCAGAATACTGTAAGATCAAACCTTCGGCGTTGTAGGCACTAAAAATTGCTTCTGCGAAAAAAGCGGTGGTAGCATAGATCACCAGGCTAAAAGCAAAATTGAAATATATGGCCTGCGGAATAAGCGTTTTTACCGCGTGCAGCCTGTTGGCGCCCAAATGTTGAGAAACAATAGCCGAAATGGCGGTTTTGGTTTGCGCAACGATCCAAATAATGGCCGATAGAAAGGAACCTACAATTCCTGCCGCAGCAAGGGCTTCAACCGAATTGTTTTCTACATTTCCAATTATCGCAATATCGGTAAGGGAAATTAGAGGTTCGGCAATTCCGGCAATAATTGCGGGAATGGCAATTCGGTTTATATTTTTAAAACTTACAGCAGATTCCAAAAATTGGCTTTTTCAGCAGCAAATATAGAATGCTTTATTGTAAAGCCTCATCGCAACATTGATTTCTTAAGGGTTTTTCTCAATTTTCATTTAAAGTAGTTGCTATTAGTTTTTCGTAGCAGTGAAAAGGATGTTCATTTTTATGCGGAAAATAGACATCACCAAGTTTTGTATAATCACGAGCTTCGTAGAATTTTTGATTTCGTTTGTTTTTGCTGAAAGTATCTAATCTTATGGAACTGAAATTTTGACTTGTTGCAAATTCTTCGGCAAAATCCATCATTTTCCTGGCGTAGCCTTTCCCCCAGTAATTTGGGTGTGTAGCGAGCCTGTGAACATAAAGATTATTGCCGGTTTTGCTAAGCCAGTTTATACTGCGATAAACTTCATCCATTTTTGAGGTGAGTACAATAATGGCGATAATCATATTCTCTTCCTCAAAAACATATAATTCTTTATTCTGAACATCATTTTGAAGTTTGTCACGGGAAGGATAATGTTCATTCCATTGAAAAATATTTTGGTGTTGGAGCACTTCAGCACAGGCTTCCGTTAGGTTTTTGATCTTGGGGAGGTCTTTTAAACTTGCTTTTTTAATCATTTTTATTCAGAATAATAAATAAAAGTTCTTTGTTGGAATTTACAGAAAATTATTACATTTGCCTTCCAATTGGGGGATTAGCTCAGCTGGCTAGAGCGTTTGGCTGGCAGCCAAGAGGTCATCGGTTCGACTCCGATATTCTCCACAAAACCACCGTATCGCGGTGGTTTTTTTGTTTCTGACTTTTTCATTTTAAAATATTGAAGGCTGACTAGTGCGTCTCGATACAAGATCGGGAAGGCATCGATTCCCCCAGACCAGACTATGGGTTTAGTTTCCTTCAAAACCACAAAGGTTTGCAGTTTTCATTTTGGAGAAAATAAAGAGGCTGTCTAAAAAGTTTAATTTCGTCAAGCTGAACTGGTTTCAGCTTCTAAGATGTGTTTATTTGCGATGCGACAACTTAGATTCTGAATTAAATTCAGAATGACGTTAAAAAAACTTTTTAGACAGCCTTAATTATACTTTTAAAATGCTTAAGAATCAGCTTCGTCGTTGTCCAGGTATTCGTCTTTTAAATCCTGAACGTTGGCATCAAGGAAAGTAGCTGTCCTGTTAAGCACGTGCTGAAATTCTTTGGTTAATTCATCTTTATTCCACGGGTGAGAAATTTCAAAAACGTGATCGGCATTTTCAACTAAAAGCAGTTTTGAAATTGGGCTCCATTCAAAGAGATTTCCCGCATCGGCAATAGAAACCGTGGTGTCGTTACTCCCGTGGGCAATAAAATGCGGGATGTCTAGCTTCTTAGTCGCTTTTTGAATATTTAAACGTTCTCTATTTTCCCTAAAATTCTTATAAAATTGATAGTGATGCGGTAATTGCTGTCCGGTTCTTGTATTTTTTATATACTGTACACCTTTTTTCTCCCAGGCTTCCAGTTCTTTTTCCTTTGGAAAACGCGAAGCAAAATCGCTCACGGCCGCCAGGGTAATTAGTTTGTTGATCCTCTCTTCTTCAGCCGCTTTTAAAATGGCAATTCCACCGCCACGGGAGTGACCAATAAGGTTGATGCTTTTCACATCAATTTGTTGGGCTTCATTAAAATCGGGGGTTAAAACCCAGTCAATTACTGTTTGTAGATCGTCTAACTCTTTTATATAATTATTATCACCAAAAGCTTCAATATTTAAAAATTCGGTTGGGTTATCTGGTGAAGTCCCGTTATGAGAAAAGTTAAATTTCACGAAGAAATATCCTTTTTCTGCATAGAATTCTCCCATTTTATCCCAGGCGCCCCAGTCTTTAAAACCTTTGTAACCGTGGCAAAAAATCACGATTGGCTTGGGTTTTTTGTCATCGTTAAAAATTAGATCTATAAGAATAGGTTTATTGTGCTTTCCATCAATCTGGAGATTGGTTCTTTTAGTAATTTCCATAGGTTTTTATATTTCTTTTTCTGTAAAAGGAATTTCAGGATCGCAAATTTCGGTAATTAGTTTCTTTAATTCTATCTCAAATGCCTCTAGAATCTCCTTATTTATAGCCGTTTCTTTATTTTTTGTTCTTGGTTTATCTTTCTTTCCGAATTTCAGGAATCCGCTTTTTAAATTTTTAAATGAAATGATGCCCGCTTCAACCGGTAGTTCCAGCGAGTTTTGGTCTTGCATCATTTTCGTATACGCCAAAACCTGAAAACTTTTGCTGTATTTATCGTAATCTGAAGTGAGATCTGCCCAATCTACAATTTCAATTTTATCCTGGGTAACCTTTCCAGTCTTATAATCAATAATTCTGGTGGTGCCATTTGTACTTTCCACACGATCCACTTTTCCGCGCATAAAGATCGGAAAATCAAGCTGCTCTATCCTAATTTCAGATTTTAAAGTTTTCTCAATTTTTAGGATTTTAATTTCTTCGGTTTTAAGTCGGTTTAATTCCAGGTTTAGAAAATTACGAAGATACCGTTTGGCCACTTCATAAATTAACAGGTTTTTGCCCTGGTTTACTGGCCCGTTCATATAAGATTTTTTAAACTGAAGTGTAATCTCTTCTTCAATTCGCGCCTTGAATGTTTTTATATTTTCTTCTGTGAGGATTTGGTTCTCCAGCGGTTTATAGAAATTCTCAAGACTATCGTGCACTACCGTTCCCAGGGTATTATATGCCACCGTTTCTTCCACTTCTTCGCTATCGCGAACCCCAAGAACGTATTGCCTGTAAAAATCCAGGGGATTTCGAATATAGGAAGTCAAAGCAGAAGGGGAGAAGCCGTAAGCAGCGAGCGACTTTATTTTTTCCATAATTTCCGGAGTTTTTTTCACTTCCCGAAGGTCATTTTTAATCGCCGGAACCTTAGGGCTCACCATCGCGTGTGTGAGCTGATGCGCCGGTTGTTTTTCAATTTCCAGTTGAGTAAGGAACCTGCTCTTTTCTCCGGAATTTAATCCGTCGGTTTCTGTGTTGTAGAGCAAATGTACATTTTGAGCTCGTTGCAAAAGCCTGTAAAAGTGGTAGGTGTAAACCGCGTCTTTTTCTTTGTAAGTAGGTAGTTTGTAAGTTTGTTTTAAGTCGAAAGGAATAAAAGAACTCCCCGATTTTCCCGAAGGTAAAACGCCTTCGTTAACCGAGCAAATAATCACATTTTTAAAATCTAAAGCGCGAGATTCCAGCATTCCCATAAGCTGTAAACCTTTAAAAGGCCTTCCCTGGAAATCCAGGCTTTGGGTACTCATTATTTCTTTATAAAACTGGTAAAGCGACTTAATACTTTTTAGATGCGGATAAGCTTCGTTGAGGTTGTCAAGCTTATTACATAGCACATGAAAATGATATATAAACTCCAGCCCAAGCTTATTATCGCTGCTTTTTAAATGAATTTTAACCTGGTTTATAATTTCCTGAAAAGCCTCTAATGCTTTTTTAGGCGAGTTATCCCATTTTCTAAAACAGGCTTTTAATAAAGGTTTTGCTTCAGTAGAAAAGGAATTTATAATTTCTTCGGAAGATAGGTTTACCGTATTTTCTGACTGAATTTTTTCTATAAAAACTTCGGTTTCCTGTTTTAAGATTTCGTGGAGTGCAGGATGATTTATAACTGAAATCACATCTTTATAATAATAGGTTGAAGCAGTGTTTTGATGTATCTGGAACAGCCTGTCAAAAAGAGAAGCGATGGGCGCATTTTTAAGTGGAAATCCCATGGTGATGTTCAAATCCTGTACATTGGGTGGTAAACTGTTTAACACCGGCAGCAAAAGGTCTTCTTCTCCTAAAACCACGGCGGTTTCCTGAAGTGTTTCTTCATCTAAATTCGCCAGTAACTCTCCTAAATATTTTGCCTGTCCTACATTTTTTGGTATGCCGGTAACCTGAATATTTTTCGGCTTATGGTATTCATTTACATTCAATTTTGCCTGTTTTTCGCGATAAACCGGCCAGTCTTTTAAATATTGATTTATAAAGAGCGAAGCATCGTGTTGCCTATCTTTTACAAAAACCTCATCTAAATCCCAGTAGATCTCTGCACAATCGTTTTCTAATAGATGTTGAACGATTAGTTGCTCTGCAGTATTTAGCGCATTAAAACCTATAAAAACGTGTTTAGAGGAATTCTCCCTGGCGTAATTCGGAATATTTTCTGAAGCTTTTCTATAAATCAAGCCCTGGTAGCCTGTGTTTTTTGATAATAGTTCCTCCTTTAAAGCTTCATAAAATGCCGGAAGACTATTCCAAAACGATAAATAATTATTTATAAGTTCGGTTTTGGGCTCCTGGATAGACCAGTGTTTTAGGTCCTGAATATCTGCCAGGTAATTAAAAAAGCTTTTATAGTCTATTAAATAACGGTCTATTTCATTAAAATCGTGAATAAGACTTTGGGCCCAGGCCGTAAAAGTTTCAAAATCTTCCTGTTCTTGCTGGGGCGTGATTTTTTTGTAGACATTATAAAATTCAAAAAGGCTAAGGGTGTTATCTACGGTTTTGGTTTCTGAAATAACTTCTGTAAACTCTTCAATGCTATAAACTTTAGGCGCAAAAATGTGATTTTCGCTCAAGGCAGAAAGTTCTTTTAATAGAAAACTTCCCGCACGTTTGCTGGGAAGAATAAAGATAATTTCTGAAATATTTTCTCCTGAAGAAATGAGCTCCTTAAGAACTCCTGAAATAAAAGATACCATAGCCTAAAAATAAAAAACGCCCCGGAAACCGGAGCGTTTTTCTATAATAATTATCTAACTAATTATTGATTATCGTCTTCCATAGAAGATTCAGAATCTTTTACTTCTTTATTTTTATCTAAAGAGATTTCAACTCTACGGTTATCCTGTCTTCCGGCAGCGGTATTGTTAGTAGCAATTGGTCTTTCTTCACCATAACCTTCAGAAGTTAATCTGTTGCTTGGTACACCATTTTCTTCTAACCATTTCTCTACTGAAGCAGCACGCTCACGAGATAGTTTCTCGTTATATTCGGCGCTACCAGTACTATCGGTATGCCCTTCAATATGGAAGATTGTATTTGAATATTCGTTCATAATATCAGCGATAGACTGTAAAGCCTCTTCAGAATCTGCTGTTACTGTTGCTTTGTTAAGTTCGAACAATACAGTTTTAGAATATTCATTCAATTCCGAAATAACTTCTACGTCTGGCTCTGGACATCCATTGTTAGCTGCAGTTCCAGCAACTTCTGGACATTCATCGTCTTTATCTAAAACACCGTCACCATCCATATCTTCGTAAGGACATCCGTTGTTTTCAGCAGGACCAGCTTCATTAGGACAGTCATCTTCGTTATCAGCAACTCCGTCACCATCAGCATCAGGACATCCATTAAGTTCAGCCAATCCGGCTACTTCAGGACAGTCATCATTTGGATCAGCAATTCCGTCACCATCGGTATCAGGACAACCATCAAATTCAGCTAAACCAGCTTCGTTAGGACAAGCGTCCATACGGTCTTCAATTCCATCACCGTCAGAATCTGGACATCCGTTAAACTCAGGTAAACCTGGAGTTTCTGGACATTCATCGTCTTTATCGTAAATACCGTCACCGTCAGAATCGGTTCCGCCAAACATAAATTTCACACCACCTGCGTGTTGAAAGTGTGTTGCACCATCAACATCAAACACGTGCTTGTAGTTAGATTCAAGAGTTAAAGCAACATTATCAGTAAACCAGAAGTTTAATCCGAATTTACCGTTAAGAGTTGCTGCGCCAAGATCTGAAATAGGGTAGTCACCATTATCAGCAATGCTGGTGTAACCACCACCAATACCAACAACAGGATCAAGCCAACCATCATTTAGTAAGGCTCTTAAGCTATAGTTAAAAGATCCATCAATTGCATAATATGCCATTTGTGGAACGCTTTCAGCGCCATATTGTTCTATTTGGTTTACAGAACCCGCAAGTTCAAATACAAAACCACTTCCAATATAACGACCTACGGTTAATCTTGACATAGATGGCAAGATATTCCAGTGATCTCCAACGTTAAAATAATCGTCAAAAGTTCCTCCTACATCACTGGTAGGATGAAAGTCTACCGCGTTGGTTTGGATCCCTACAGACCAGGGATTGTTTGCATCCTGTGCAGTTACCGAAGTAATACCCAGAACCAACATTGTAGCGAATAAAATTTTGCTAAGATGTTTCATATTCAATAGTTTAGTTTTAAGTGTTAATTGTTAACAAAAGTAGACTGTTAAAGCTTATTGGCAAAGCATAAAATAATAAAGTTTTCTTAATAAACCCTTAGATAATGGCGTTTTTGAGAGCTTTTTAAGATTTGTAAAGCCTTCTTTTTGCTAATTTTTCATTATAAATTTAAGCTATTCTTTAACATTGAAACTAAATTACGTCTAATTCTTTACCCACCTTGGTAAAGGCTGCAATGGCTTTATCTAAATGTTCCTGCTCGTGGGCGGCAGATAACTGTACTCTTATCCTGGCCTTTTCTTTTGGAACTACGGGATAAAAGAATCCTATTACATAAATACCTTCTTCCAGTAATCTCTCTGCCATTTTTTGAGATAATTTGGCATCGTAAAGCATTACAGGAACAATAGCCGACTCTCCATCTATAATATCAAAACCGGCATCTTTAATTCCTTTTTTGAAATATTGCGTATTGCTCTTTAGTTTTTCCCGCAGACTGTTGTCTTTTTCCAACATTTCAAAAACCTTAATTGAAGCACCAACTATAGAAGGAGCAAGGGAGTTTGAAAATAAGTAAGGTCTTGAACGTTGTCTAAGTAATTCTATAATTTCTTTTTTAGCTGTGGTGTAACCGCCCATAGCTCCACCAAGTGCTTTTCCTAATGTTCCGGTGATAATATCCACTCTGTCCATCACTCCTTTTTCTTCCAGGGTTCCAATTCCTTTTTCTCCAATAAAACCAGTAGCGTGGCATTCATCTATCATTACCATCGCATCATACTTATCAGCCAGGTCACAAATTTTATCTAAAGGAGCTACAAGACCATCCATAGAGAAAACACCATCGGTTACGATAAGTTTAAATCTTGCTCCTTTTTCGTTGGCGTCTTTAAGTTGTTTTTCTAAATCGGCCATATCGCCATTTTGATAACGATATCTTGCCGCTTTACATAAACGCACCCCATCAATAATAGAAGCGTGGTTTAGCGAATCTGAAATTATTGCATCTTCTTTGGTTAAAAGTGGTTCAAAAATTCCTCCGTTTGCATCAAAACACGCAGCATAAAGAATGGTGTCTTCCGTTCCGTAGAAATCGGCTATTTTTTGCTCCAGTTCTTTATGAATATCCTGGGTTCCGCAAATAAATCTAACACTAGACATCCCAAAACCGTGGGAATCCATAGTATCTTTAGCGGCTTTTATAACCTCGGGATGGGAAGAAAGTCCCAAATAATTATTGGCGCAAAAGTTAATTACTTCCTGCCCGGTAGAAATTTTGATCACCGCATCTTGTGGGCCGGTAATTATTCGTTCTTTTTTAAAAAGGCCGTCTTCTTTAATTTGTTCCAGCTCTTTTTCTAAATGTTGTTTTATTGATCCGTACATAATTCTAATTTTTTACAAACTTACATTTCTTTTAAACAAGGCGCACCTTAAGCGCTTTATTTGTATAAACAAGGTTTTTACTTCCTATTTTGTAACCCATATCTTCTAAAATCCCGGCATAGCTGTTAATTTGAGCTTCGTGGGAAATGTCAAACTTTCCGGTTTTATAGTCTATAATATTCACGGTTTTCCCCGAAAAATTAATGCGGTCTGGCCTTAATCTTTTGCCTTCGGGCGTTAAAATATCGCGTTCGTTAAAACTTGTAGCGCTCTTTGCGTAGTATTCTGAAAGTTGTGGATGATTGGTGATTTCAAGAAGTAATTTTTCTATTTTTTCTGCGGAATCTTTTGTGATTATTCCATTATTTACGGCTTGGGTCACAACAGGTTTTACCTGCTCTTTAAAATCTATTTGCGCCAATAATTCGTGCAGAATCTCTCCTTTTTCAATTGCTTCTTCTTGTTTACTGTCCCATAACATTCCCGATTTGGTAACTATATTCACCGCTTTATTTTGCGTTGCTGAAGAGTAAAATTTTTCTGAAATAATATTTTCTGAATGTGTTTCTGCTGAGGCTTTCGGAATCCCAATTTCGCCAAATTCATAAGTATTTATATTGGCATCCCACCTCCCAATTTCTTTTAAATAACCGATTAATAATCCTGAAGTTTTATAGGCTTTTTCATTGCCTTTTGCATCTATTTCTTTTTTGCTCAGCAAATACAATTGCTGCGAAGCACGGGTGCAGGCTACATATAGTACATTTAAAGTATCCAGTTCTTTTTGATGAATTAATTCAGTATAAATATCGGAAGCCTTTGGGCCCCAATTCAGCATTTTATCTGATGCGCTGAGGTAATTCATAGGAATTTCGTCTAATGGAGGCTCCATAGGCAACCAAAGTGAATCCATACGAGTGCTTTTGGAATCGGAATTGGCATAAGGATAGATCACTACCGGGAATTCCAGGCCTTTAGATTTATGAATGGTCATTATTTGTACGGCATCTTCAGCTTTGGGAACTACAATGCTTAAGCTCTCTATTTCCTGTTTCCATAAATCGATAAAATCAGCTATGCCTGCGGTTGCCTTTTGCGTGCTTTCAAAGATAAAATCGAGAAAAAACTGAACATAAGCATTAGAAGTTTCTACCAGGGAAAAACTTCTAATAATATATTCAGCGGCTTCATAAACTGAAAGATGCCTGATTTCGTCAAGGTCAAAATCAATATTGTAATCCTTTAGCCAATTAAAAAATGACTTCCCGTCTTTGGGTAAATTGGCTGAGATTATCGGGTAGCGGTTTTCTATCTCCAGGAAATCGGCCAGGAAATCAAAAAGTTCCAGTTTTAAAGTGTTGTCTTTAGGACTTAAAGAAAACTCTAATAAATGAGCGATAAAGTTCACTTCGGAAGAATTGGCAACTAACAAGGTTTCAGAAGAAACAACGGGAATATTATTTTCGCTCAAATAGCTTGCAATGGTGATGCCTTCTTTCTTTTTACGGGTTAAGATACAGATATCTCCTTTTTTAAACTTTTTCTGCTCTAAATTCTGAATAATTTCCAGGATTTTTTCAGGATAAATTTCGTGTTCTTCCGCGGCATTTTCGGCTTCGATAAAGTCGATATTTACGTATCCAAAATCTCCTTTTTTAGGATTTTGACTGCTTTCCTGGAACAAATTAGAATAAGCCGGATGTTGTAAGGTGCCTGAAGCATAATTGAATAAACTGTTGTTGAAGTTTACAATCTGGCTTCCGCTACGGTAATTATCTGGCAAATTTTCTACATATTTTTCGATACTAAAGGGATTGGTATCTAAACAAAGGTCTATAAATTGCTCGGCTTTTCCGCCGCGCCAACGGTAAATAGATTGCTTGGCATCTCCAACCAGCATAGCGCTGGCAGGATCCTGGATATTTTCAGAAGAAAGTTTGTTGTCTATAAGTGGAATCAGGTTTTCCCACTGCATTTGCGAAGTGTCCTGAAATTCATCTATAAAATAATTTTGGTAACGCTCCCCAAGCCTTTCGTAAATAAATGGCGCCGGTTGGTCTTTCACCTGTGCGCTTATTTTTGGGTTAAATTCTGAAATAAGAATTAGGTTGCGCTCTTTCTTTATAAGTTCTACTTCCTGGTTTATCGCATTAAGTAGCGAAAGTTGAGTTAGATTTTTTCTAATTGCCTCAAGAAAATCAAGGTTTAGATAGGCTCTTTTAGAAATTTCAAAAAGACTAACTATTAAAGATTGAATACTATCTAACGCATCCTTAACAGCCTGATTTTTATTTGACTTCGCATAAAGCGGAGCGCTTTCCAGCTTTAGCATCCATGATTTTTCAAAACCGTCTATAGACTTTTGATCTCTTAGCTTCACAAAATGTTTATAAACGTATCCGCCGCTAAAGTCCTTTTCTTCAATATTATTACTTTCAACAAGGTCAAAAAATTCAGTACTGGTTTCCGCAATTATAGCTTCAGTCTTTTTAATTTCTGAAGTTATTCGTGCCTTAAAACTCTGGAAATCTTCGGGTGTTTTACCTTTTAGCTTTTTGAGTGCTTCCTGATGGTTTTCGCCAATTAGCAATTCAGAAATTTCGAAAAGGTCTTTGGCAATATCCCAACTTTTATCATCATCTGTTTTACTAATTGCAAAAGAAATAAGAACTTTTGTAAGCTCTTTATCGGTACCGGCTTTGCTTATAAGCCTATCTACGGCTTCCATAAGAATCTGCCGTGTGTTAAGAGCAATCTCAAAATTTACCGGTAATCCCAGGTCTTTAGCGAAAGTTCTAAGCACCCTGTGTGTAAATCCGTCTATGGTAGAAACTTCAAAAGCTGCGTAATTATGGATAATACTTTTTAGGATCTTCGCAGCCCTGGTTTTAAGCTCTGCTTCAGATAAACCGATTTCCTCAGCAATAATTTTAAAAAGTGGGTTGTTTATAGACGAGGTTTCTGCTCCAGTAAAATCCCTTAGACTGCTTATAATTCTGGACTTCATTTCATCTACCGCTTTATTAGTAAAAGTGATAGCGAGAATATTTTTGTAAGCATCGGGCTTTTTGCTTTTAAAAAGCAGTAATAAATATTCTTTAACCAGGGTAAAGGTTTTACCCGATCCCGCAGAAGCATTATAAATAGTGAAATTATTAGTCAAAAAAGCTAGATTTTTAGGAAGATTTTGAATTTTAAAGGTAAAATAAAAATGTTTTGTATTCTCTCCCGGCTTTTAAGTATTTTATAACATTAAATTGTTTCTATTAAATAGCTTAATACCTAAATTTGAGTGAATTTTATTACTAATCACTAAAAAATATATACAAATGGCTTTTGAGTTACCAAAGTTAAAATATGCATTTGATGCATTACAACCACATATAGATGCGAAGACCATGGAAATTCACCATGGAAAACACCACGCAGGTTACACTAAAAAATTAAACGCTGCAATAGAAGGCACCGATCTTGATGGAAAAACCATTGAGAATATCCTTGAAAATCTTGATAAATCTAATACCGCTGTAAGAAATAACGGTGGCGGATTTTATAACCATAGATTATTTTGGGAAGTGATGTCTCCAGATGGTGGCGGAAAACCAGAAGGTGAACTTGCAAAAGCAATTGATACCGCATTTGGTTCTTTTGAAGCTTTTAAAGATGAATTTTCTAAAGCAGCTGCGGGACAGTTTGGTTCTGGATGGGCCTGGCTTTGTGTTCACGAAGGTGGAAAAGTAGAGATTTGCTCTACAGCAAATCAGGATAATCCATTAATGCCTGGAATTGGCTGTGGAGGAACTCCTATTTTAGGGCTTGATGTTTGGGAACATGCTTATTACCTAAACTATCAAAACCGTAGACCAGATTATATAGATGCATTTTTTAATGTAATAGACTGGAAAGAAGTAGGAAGCAGATATGCAAAGCAGAAATAATAACTAAGTTATTATTCAATATATTAAAAAGACCGCCATTTGAGCGGTCTTTTTTTTGCAAGAATGTTAAATAAAAAAAGGCGGATTTTTAGATCCACCTTTTTTTGCCCCAAATCTACCATGAACTTAACCTACTTATGTTATGGTGAGTCTAAAGTATGTTGAATAAATCTTGCTCGCAAATTTTTTAGATTAACGGCGTAATTACCTGTTAAAGTATTGAAATTCAATATTTAATGTAAGAAAAATTGGGTTTTTAGATTTGTTGGCTGTGGGAATTGTTTATTTCTGAAGAATTTCAAAATCGGGTAAAAATAAAAAAAGGCGGATTTTTAGATCCACCTTTTTTTGCCCCAAATCTACCATGAACTTAACCTACTTATGTTTATGGTTCTGCTAATGTATATAATCTTAATCCTCTAAAAAATCATTTTAGACGAACGGCAGAAAAACTTGTTAAAGTGCACTTAGTAGGCTCTCCCTTCGTTTCCTTCGTAAAAATTAATAAAAGCTCTATTCACTACCCGGTTACCACCAAATGTGGGATAATTGCCTGTGAAATACCAGTCACCCAGGTTCTTAGGACAGGCGGTATGCAAATTATCTACCGTTTGGTAAATCACTTTTACTTTAGCTTTTACATCGGTATCACAAAGTAGTTCTGAAATTTTATCTGAAATTTGCTCATTGGTAAAAGGTTCGTAGATTTCTTTTACGAAATTCTTTACATCCACATCGGCGAGATCTACCTGTAATTTACATTTGTCGTAAACCTTTTCTACAATATCGTATTGGTTGTTATCTTTTAAAAGCTCCAGCGCTGCCCTAAAAGCAACGAGACCTTCCAGGCGCGCCATATCAATCCCGTAGCAATCGGGATAACGAATTTGCGGTGCAGAAGAGACTACCACAATTTGTTTTGGGTTTAACCTGTCCATCATTTTAATGATGCTTTTCTTTAACGTGGTTCCCCTAACAATACTGTCATCTATAATTACCAGGCTATCTTCTGGTTTAACCACCCCGTAGGTCACATCATAAACATGGGCTACAAGGTCGTCCCTGCTGCTGTCTTCGGTAATAAAGGTTCTAAGCTTTACATCTTTGATCGCAATTTTCTCGGTGCGTAAACGGTGAGCTAAAATTTCCTTTAGTCGTGCATCAGTTAACGTATCTTTTTCAGCAAGAATCGCGTCGTTTTTCTGTTTATTCAGTTCATCCTGAGCCGCTTCAACCATTCCGTAGAAACTGGTTTCCGCAGTATTTGGAATAAACGAGAAAACCGTATTTATGGTATCGTGCTCTATAGATTTCAGGACTTCAGGCATCAATAAACGCCCAAGCATTTTTCGTTCTTTATAGATTTCGGCATCGCTTCCACGGGAAAAATAAATACGCTCAAACGAGCAGGCTTTTCGTTCCAGAGGTTCCAGGATTTGGGTAATATTTACCTCTCCGCTTTTTTTGGTGATAATGGCGTGTCCTGGCGGAAGCTCATGTACTTCATCAAAATCTACATTAAAAGCGGTTTGAATTACCGGTCTTTCTGAAGCTATAACTACCACTTCATCATCTTTGTAATAATAAGCAGGCCGTATGCCCGCAGGATCACGCAGTACGAAAGAATCGCCGTGCCCCAGTAAACCGGCCATGGCATAACCACCATCCCAGTTTTTAGACGATTTTCTAAGAATTTTAGCAACGTTTAGTTTTTCTGCAATTATTGGCGAAGCAGAAACTTTAGAATATCCCTCTTTTTTTAATTTCTTGTAAAGCTTTTGCACCTCAGAATCTAAAAAGTGCCCAATTTTTTCCATTACCGTAACGGTGTCGGCTTTTTCTTTTGGATGTTGACCTAATTCTACCAGGTTATTAAAAAGCTGGTTTACATTGGTCATATTAAAATTCCCTGCCACAATAAGATTACGGTGCATCCAGTTATTTTGCCGAAGAAATGGGTGTACACTTTCTATGCTGTTTTTGCCAAAAGTGCCATAGCGAACGTGCCCAAGGTAAACTTCCCCTACATAAGGAAGGTTTTTCTTCTGAAGCGAAACATTATCGGCATATTCAGGGTTGGCTTTAATCTCGTCGTTGATTCTACCATTTATCTGCTCAAATATATCCTGGATGGGTTGCGCCGCATTAGATCTTATTCGGCTTATATAGCGATCTCCGGGAGCTGTATTTAATTTAATGTTGGCAAAACCGGCGCCATCCTGGCCGCGGTTATGCTGTTTTTCCATCATTAGATACATTTTGTTAATCCCATAAAAGGCGGTACCATATTTTTCTTTATAGTATTCCAGGGGTTTTAACAATCGTATTTGGGCAATTCCACATTCGTGTTTTAAGGCGTCACTCATAATAAAAGGATTTTCAATCCTGCTTTATATAAAAAATGCCCTGAAAATTCAGGGCATAAGTTTAGGTTAATGCTATTTCAAATTGAGTTAATTTCTTAAACTCTGCGAGGCGCGAATTAACTTCCTCGCCCGAAAGCTCCTCCATCCTTTCGGTTCCAAATTTCTCTACACAAAAAGATGCGAGATTGGAGCCGTAAATAATGGCATTTTTCATATTTTCAAAGCTAATGTTTCCGGTTTTTGCGAGATAACCTGCAAAACCGCCTGCAAAAGTATCCCCGGCGCCGGTTGGGTCAAAAACTTCTTCCAAAGGAAGGGCGGGCGCAAAAAACACCTGCTCTTCGTGAAATAATAAAGCGCCGTGTTCTCCTTTTTTAATCACTACATATTTTGGTCCCATAGTAGCGATCTTTTTAGCAGCTTTTGCTAAAGAATATTCGCCAGAAATTTGTCTTGCCTCTTCATCGTTAATAGTGATTACATCTACTTTGGCAATTACTTTCATTAAATCTTCCAAAGCATTATCCATCCAAAAATTCATCGTATCCAGGATAGCAAGTTTCGGAGATTCAATTTGTGCTAGAACGCTAAGTTGCACCAAAGGATGCAGGTTGCCCAACATCACAATTTCAGCATCTTTATAAGCATTTGGTACTACCGGGTTAAAATTGGCAAGTACATTTAATTGGGTATCTAAGGTATCTCTGGAATTTAGATCGTTATGGTAACGGCCGCTCCAAAAGAAGGTTTTTCCGCCGGGAACCACTTCAATTCCATCAATATTTATATTGTTTTTCGTAAGCAGGTCAAGGTATTTTTGTGGAAAATCGTCTCCCACAATAGATACCACTGCGCTGTCTACATTAAACTGTGAGGCCGAAAGCCCAATATAGGTGCCTGCACCTCCAAGAATTTTATCGGTTTTCCCAAATGGGGTTTCAATTGCATCAAAGGCTACCGTGCCTACAATCAGTAATTTACTCATAAATTGGTTTAAAAAATGTGCTGCAAATATACAGTTTGTTTTTCAAGGGTTCAATCAAAATTACTCGATAATCGAGATTTAAATACTGCGAGACTTGCCTCGAAATCAAGATTTATTTTTCAACCATTCCTGGGTCTCGCTTCGAGATAGTTTAATTTAATAGGAAGATGTTTTAACTTTGCTGAAAACCTTCATCTATTAAAAGTCTTTTTTCTTTTGAAGCGGCCACCGCTAAAGCGTCGCAGCGTTCGTTTTGCGGATGGTCATTATGTCCCTTTATCCACCTAAAACTTACAGTATGTTTTCTAATTTCTTTTAAAAACTCTATCCAGAGATCGGTATTTTTTCGGTCTTTAAAATTTTTCTTTTCCCAGCCAAAGACCCATTTTTTGTTTACCGCATCAGCCACATATTTTGAATCGGTAAAGACAATGGCAGCAACGCCGGGCTTTTTCAGCTTTTTTAGTGCGTCAATTACTGCTAGTAGCTCCATCCTGTTATTAGTGGTGTGTTTAAAGCCTTTTGCGAATTCTTTGCGATAGGATTTGCCTACCCATTCCATCACAATGCCGTAACCGCCGGGGCCGGGATTTCCTCTCGCGGCGCCATCGGTATAAATGTGTACCTGGGCTGTTTGCACTACTGCGGTTTCTTTTGAAGTAATTGCTGAATAATTTCAGGGAAATGTTTGTATTCCAGCTTATGAATTTTTTCTGCGAGCGTTTCAGGCGTATCTTCTCCTAAAATTTCTGTTTTTGCCTGGAAGATCACTTCGCCTTCATCATAATTTTCATTTACAAAATGAATGCTAATCCCGCTTTCTTTTTCTTTATTCTGAATAATGGTTTTGTGAACATTCATGCCATACATTCCTTTTCCGCCATATTTTGGAAGTAGCGCGGGATGTATGTTTACAATCTTATTTGGAAATCGGTTTAAAATGTCTTGAGGGAAAATCAACATAAATCCGGCTAAAACAATTAAATCTGGATTTATATCTTCTAAAATATGCAGAACTTCGTTACTATTATAAAGTGCATCGCGATCAAAATGAAGAGCTTTAACATTTAGATCATGTGCTCTTTGGAGCACTTTGGCCGATCTTTTATTCGAGAACACCGCCACCACACTGGCATCTGGTAGTTTTTGAAAATATTTAATGATATTTTCGGCATTTGTTCCAGAACCGGAAGCAAAGACAACTATTTTTTTTTTCGTGGTATGGGTTGGATGGCTCAAAATAAGCTTGTTAACAATTATTAGAATGTAAAATTAAGTCCTTTCAACTAAATTTATGTAAATTACGATCACATTTTTAAAGTAAAAATCGGTTTTAAAATAAAGTTTTTTATTTTTGCCACCTAATCAAAATTAAAATAAAAGTATTATGTCAGACATTGCATCAAGAGTAAAAGCGATTATCGTTGACAAGTTAGGTGTTGACGAGAACGAGGTTGTTAACGAAGCAAGCTTCACAAACGATCTGGGTGCTGATTCATTGGACACTGTGGAATTGATCATGGAATTCGAAAAAGAATTCGACATCCAGATTCCTGATGACCAGGCTGAGAACATTGCCACAGTAGGTCAGGCAATTTCTTATATTGAAGACGCAAAAAAATAAAAAGAGTATAGACCATATGGAGTTGAAGCGAGTTGTAGTAACGGGCTTGGGAGCCCTAACCCCCATTGGTAACAATATTGAAGAATATTGGGAGGCTTTGGTAGCCGGAAAAAGTGGTGGTGCACCTATTACCTATTTCGATACTGAAAAATTCAAAACCAAATTCGCTTGTGAACTCAAAAATTTTGACCCGCTCGATTTCTTTGACCGTAAGGAAGTAAGAAGGCTGGACAGGTTTGCCCAATATGCCATTGTAGCTTCAGATGAAGCAATAAAAGATTCCGGCATCAACCTGGATACTGTAAACAAGTATCGCGTTGGTGTAATATGGGGGGCCGGAATTGGTGGATTGGAAACTTTTCAGAACGAAGTGATAAACTTTGCGACGGGAGATGGTACACCAAGGTTTAATCCTTTCTTTATTCCTAAGATGATTGCAGATATTGCCCCCGGTAATATCTCTATTCGTCATGGGTTTATGGGAGCAAATTATACTACCGTTTCAGCTTGTGCATCTGCGGCTAATGCCATGATAGATGCATTAAATAATATAAGACTGGGACATAGTGATATTATTGTTTCCGGAGGTTCTGAAGCTGCGGTAACTATGGCTGGTATGGGTGGCTTTAATGCTATGCACGCTCTCTCTACACAAAACGATAACCCCGAAACAGCTTCAAGACCTTTTGATGCTACACGGGACGGATTTGTATTAGGAGAAGGTGCTGGTACACTTATTCTTGAAGAATATGAACATGCCAAGGCCAGGGGAGCTAAAATTTATGCTGAAGTACTTGGAGGAGGTTTATCTTCTGATGCTTACCATATGACGGCACCACATCCTGAAGGAAATGGAGTTGTGGCAGTTATGGAAAATTGTCTTCGAAATGCAGAAATGAAACCCGAAGATGTAGACGCCATTAACACTCACGGAACTTCTACTCCATTAGGAGATGTAGCCGAATTGAAAGCGATAAGTAAGGTTTTTGGCGAACATGCCAAAACAATGAACATCAATTCAACAAAATCAATGACCGGGCATTTGCTTGGTGCTGCGGGAGCTATAGAAGCAATTTCCGCAATTTTGTCTATGAAACATGGAATAGTACCACCTACTATTAACCACGAACACAAAGACGAAAATATTGATCCTGAATTGAACCTTACCTTAAACAAGGCCCAGGAACGTGATGTAAAGGTGGTAATGAGCAACACGTTTGGATTTGGAGGTCACAACGCTTGTGTATTGTTTAAAAGATTTGATGAATAACCTTTAATTATGGGCGTTCTTCGAAATATATTAAATTCCCGTTCTGATAAAGGCGGGAATTTTTTTTCAGTTTTATACAAAATACTGGGGTTTAAGCCTAAAAATATTCTTCACTACCGCAAAGCATTTACCCACCGTTCCCTCAATATTAAAGATGAAAAGGGAAATGCCGTGAGTTTTGAACGTCTTGAGTTCCTTGGTGACGCGATTTTAAGCGCTGTAATTGCATCGCATCTTTTTAAAGCAGTTCCCGGCGGTAACGAAGGTTATCTTACCAAAATGCGCTCTAAAGTGGTTAGCCGAAAGCATTTAAATGAACTTGGAAAAGACCTTAAACTTATAGATCACGTTCAAACCAATATTCCAAAAGATCAATTTGGATCCAATATTCATGGAAATTTATTCGAAGCTTTAATTGGCGCAATATATCTGGATAGAGGTTATAAATATTGCAAGCGTTTTATTTACGAAAGAGTGATAGATCCTTATGTAGATATAGAGCAATTAGAAGGGCAGGTAATAAGCTACAAAAGTTTGTTTATAGAATGGTGCCAAAAAGAAAAGCGTGAGTTTGATTTTGAAGTTTATGAAGATACCGGGAACGACGAGATAAAACATTTTGCCGTAAAATTACGCTTAGATGAGAAGGTGGTGGCAAAAGCAAGAGCAACCTCAAAAAAGAAGGCCGAAGAAAAAACCGCAAAAAGGGCCTATTATGCACTTCAAAATAAAATCACTTAAAATTGTGAAATTAGCGCAAACTATAACGTTTTCGTAGATAAATATGAAGTTTCGGCAGGATAAACCTTCATTTTTCTCAATCTTATCTTATCTTTAACCTTAAATTAAAAGCTATGCAATCTCATAAAATGCTGCTTGAGGATGTAGAAGAAGATGATTTTGGCTTAATAGCACTATATGGTGATTTAGAAGAATTTAAGATGGCCTATTTATTAAATATGCATCTTAAACTTCAATTAAAGAGAGAACGCAGGGATATAGACTTCAACCATAAATCGGTAGAAGCATTCTACGCCCATTATACCTTTAAAGACTTGGCAAATTTCAGGTCTTATCACCTTGTTGCCAATAAATTTAAAGGAGAACCTAAAAAAATATTGAGTTCTGGTTCTTTATTTGAAGAAGAAGAAGTTAGACCCTTGCAGGTAAACCTGGTACCTGAATATAAAAAGGTAGATTTCTTTCTTAAAATTGATGAGGACCTAAATCAAAAAGACCTCAATTTGCTAGTAAATGCCATAAGCCAGATACCGCAGGTAATAGCAGTTTATAAAATTGACACAGATTTATTAAAATCTAAACAAAATTTAATTTTTGAATAATGCCAACAAATAAGAAGACTAAAATAGTTGCAACCTTAGGGCCAGCGACGAGTTCTAAAGAAACCCTAGATAAAATGCTCCAGGCTGGAGTAAACGTTTTTAGAGTTAACTTTTCCCATGCTAATTATGACGATGTAAGAGAACGCATTAAAATGATTAGAGACCTGAACAAAGAAAAAGGCTACAATGCCGCAATTCTTGGAGATTTACAAGGTCCTAAACTTCGGGTAGGAGTAATGAAAGATGAGGTAGTAGTTTCAGAAGGTGATGAAATTATTTTTGCTACTGGAAAAGAATTTAAAGGAACCGCAGAACGCGTTTATATGAATTACGAAACTTTTCCGCAAGATGTATCAGCGGGAGAGCGTATTCTTTTAGACGATGGTAAACTTATTTTTGAAGTAGTAAGTACCAATAAAAAAGATGAAGTTAAAACCCGGGTTATTCAAGGTGGGCCTTTAAAATCTAAGAAAGGTGTAAACCTTCCAAATACCAATATTTCCCTTCCTGCTTTAACCGAAAAAGATGTAAATGATGCCATTTTTGCCTGTGAAATGCAGGTAGACTGGATGGCACTTTCTTTTGTGCGACACGCCGAAGATTTAAAAGAACTTCAGGATCTAATTAAAAAGCATAGCAAATATAAAATCCCAATTATAGCTAAAATTGAAAAACCAGAAGGTGTGGCCAATATCGATAAGATTGTGGCTTACTGTGATGGTTTAATGGTTGCGCGTGGAGATTTAGGAGTAGAAATTCCTGCACAGGAGGTGCCATTAATTCAAAAGAAATTAGTGCTTACCGCCAAAAAAGCAAGAATTCCTGTAATTATCGCTACGCAAATGATGGAAACGATGATTACCAGTCTTACACCAACCAGAGCCGAAGTTAACGACGTTGCAAACTCTGTGATGGATGGTGCCGATGCGGTAATGCTTAGTGGCGAAACTTCAGTAGGGCAATACCCGGTACAGGTGATTGAAAAAATGACTCAAATTTTGGAAACTGTTGAAAACTCTCCACTGATTAAAGTTCCTCACGATCCGCCACACGTACGCACCAAACGCTATATTACCAAGGCGGTTTGTTATCACGCGGCCCATATGGCTAATGAAATTAAAGCTAAAGCGATTTGTACCCTGACCAATAGTGGGTATACAGCATTTCAAATTTCAGCCTGGAGACCGGAAGCTCATATTTTAGTGTTTACTTCTAATAATAGAATCCTTTCACAACTAAGTTTATTATGGGGTGTAAAAGCTTTCCATTACGATAAGTTTGTAAGTACAGATGAAACTATAGACGATATTAACCGAATTGCAAAAGAAAAATCATTTGTAGAAATCGGCGATTATACCATTAACCTGGCCGCGATGCCAATTGGTGAAAAAGGTATGGTAAATACTTTAAGAGTTTCAGAAATAGAATAATTTATATTTTTATAAAGAATAAAGCCACGACAGCACTAATTTTAGTGTATTCGTGGCTTTTTTTTTGTAATTGAAAATGTTATCCTAAACTTGTTTCGGGACCTAAGAATTAGAAGTTCTCACTTCAAAACTCAAACTTCAACTGCACCTCAATTTCTTTTTCCTCTTTTGGTTTCTTTTCGCTTTTATCGGTGTTTAAATTAGAAAGAGAAATTCCCAAAAGGCGAACCGAATTTTTCATTTTTTCCTGGTACAATAATTCTTTTGCGTTTTCTAAAATAAGCTCCTTGCTCGAAATGTAGAATGAGATGGTTTTACTGCGAGTCTGCAGGGTGAAATCACTGTATTTTATCTTCAGGGTAAGGGTTTTGCCGGCAACGTTGCTTTTTTTGAGCCGTCGTTCTATTTCTTCGGCAATATTTTCGAGTCTTTCCAGCATAAAAATTTCCGAAGAAATATTCTCGTTAAACGTACGTTCAGCTCCAAGCGATTTGCGTATTCGGTTTGTTTTTACCTCGCTTAAATGAATACCGCGCACCACATTATAATAATGAGCACCGCTTTTCCCGAATTTTTCAGTTAAAAACTCCTGGGATTTCTGCTTTAGATCCTTTCCGGTAAAAATGCCCAGCATATACATTTTTTCTGCAGTAACTTTTCCTACGCCGTGAAATTTTCTGATATCCAAAACTTCCAGAAACTCTTCAACTTCTTCAGGATTTACGGTTTTTTGTCCGTTAGGCTTATTAAAATCGCTGGCAATTTTGGCTATAAATTTATTGATAGAAATTCCCGCCGAAGCATTTAAGCCTGTTTTTTCTTTAATTTTCTCACGAATTTCCTTCGCAATAAGACTTGCGCTGGGATTTCCTTTTTTATTTTCTGTAACATCAAGATAGGCTTCATCTAAAGAAAGTGGCTCTACAAGATCGGTGTATTCAAAAAAAATTTCCCGAATGCGCTGTGAAATTTCCCGGTACCGTTCAAAACGTGGTTTTACAAAAATTAGGTGCGGGCAGTTGCGTTTGGCAATTACGCTACTCATGGCACTTTTAACGCCAAATTTACGCGCTTCGTAGCTGGCGGCACTAACTACGCCTCTTTGTGAACTTCCGCCCACAGCAAGAGCCTTATCGCGTAAATCGGGGTTGTCCAGTTGCTCTACCGAAGCGTAGAACGCATCCATATCTATATGAATAATTTTACGAAGAGGAAGTTTTGCGTTCACCATACAAAGTTAAAGAAACGAATATAGTTTTGGTATGCTACATTGCGCAAGCTTCTTAAAATTTCGTTAGTGCGTACATCTGGGCGACTTATTTTGTTTATATTCTTTACCGAAAGTTAGTATTATTGATTCTATCAATTAATAACGACCCAAAAAATAAAAAAAGAATGCCAAAAACAGCAATAATTTTAGGAGCTACCGGCCTAACCGGAAGAATGTTACTTCAACAGTTACTTGAGGATGACAGGTATGAAAAGATCAAACTTTTCTCAAGGAATTCAGTAGAAATAAACAATCCTAAAATCGAAGAACACTTAATAGATCTCTTTAAATTAGAAGACCACAAAGATAAATTTACCGGAGATCAGGTTTTTTGTTGTGTGGGAACTACAAAAAGTAAAACCCCAGATCATGAAACTTACACAAAAATTGATCGCGGAATCCCGGTTACCGCGGCCAAACTTTGTAAAGAAAACAATATAGCCACTTTTCTGGTAGTTTCCGCACTTGGTGCAAATCCCAAAAGCCGCGTATTTTATAACCGTACGAAGGGGAAGATGGAAAAGGAAGTTCTAGAACAGGAAATTAAGCACACCTATATTTTACAACCTTCCCTTATTACTGGTGAGCGAAAAGAGAGCCGAAGTTTTGAAAAAGTAGGGAAAATAATGCTCAATTTCATCAACCCTTTTTTCCTGGGAACTTTAAGAAAATACAAATCTATTTCGGCTGAAAGTATTGCAATAGCAATGGTTGCTATTGCAAATAAGCCAGAGTTAGACGTAAAAAGAATTCCTTCAGATGAAATTAAAAATATAGCACACAATAATTAAATGCAGGAAATTGAACGTAAATACCTTGTGCTGTCCCAGGATTTTAAAAAGGAATCTTATGAGAATTTCAGTATAAAACAAGGTTTTTTGAATACCGATCCAGAGCGTACAGTTCGCTTAAGAATTACAGGAAATAAAGCTTTTATAACAATTAAAGGGAAATCTTCTAAAAACGGACTTACACGTTTTGAGTGGGAAAAGGAAATTGATATAAAGGAAGCCGAAGCGCTATTTAATCTCTGTGAACCGGGAATTATAGAGAAAACCCGCTATTTGGTGAAATCAGGAGATTTTGTGTTTGAAATTGACGAATTTTATGGTGAAAACGAAGGTTTAACCGTTGCAGAAATTGAATTGAATAATGAAACCGATACTTTTCAAAAACCGGAATGGTTGGGAGAAGAAGTAACAGGAGATATAAAATATTACAATTCACAATTAAGTAAAAATCCTTATGAAAACTGGTAAAGCTTTAATATGAAGAAACTAATTTTTGTGCTCGTTTTCCCAATTTTACTAATCTCCTGCAAAGAAATTCCCGATCAGGAAAGAGGCATTCCCGGGCCTGAAGAAGTAGAAGCGAAAAAACCTGAGATGAGTGTGGATTCGGTAGAAAATGATTTAAAAGAGAAAGGTTATCAAACCTTTAGATATGAAGCCGGCGATAGCACTTATCTTATGCAACAATATTATATGGTTTTTCTGAAAAAAGGTGAAAACCGCAGCCAGGATTCTACTGAAGCGGCAAACCTACAAAAGGAACACCTGGCTTATTTAAGCAGAATGGCAGAAGAAGGCTACGCAAGCTTAATTGGTCCCTTTGGTGATGACGGGGATATTCGGGGAATTGCTGTTTATAATACGGCTACGCAGCAAGAAGCCGATAGTTTGGCAAACCAGGATCCTATGGTAAAAGCGGGCAGATTAAAAGTTGAAGTTCATCCCTGGTGGACCGCAAAGGGAGGAAAACTCGATTAAATCCAGACGAAAAAACCTAAATATTCGAATTATGAAGATTGAACAAGTTGATGAAATTAAGAAAGGCTTTTTTCAAGCTTTAGAAAATGAAAAAATAGCTGGAAAAATAGAATATACCTGGGCAGGACAAAGTAAATTTATAATAGACCACACTGAAGTTGAGCCTGACTTTAAAGGACAGGGTGTGGGCAAGAAATTAATAAAAGCCACCGTAGACTTTGCAAAAGAAAATAAGCTAAAAGTAATTCCGCTATGTCCTTTTGCTAAAAATGTAATAGAAAAAACCCCTGAATTTCAGGAAGTGCTTGCCTGAAAGTATTAGGTTAAATAGTTTCTTCTTTGCTTTATGATTTAGAATTAATCACTTCAATAATTTCAGCTTTTTGCAAAACCCCAGATTGTCTCCAAAGTTGTTGTCCATTTTTAAAAAGCATCATTGTAGGAACACCGCGCACCTGGTATTTTCCTGCCAGCTCCTGGTTTTTATCTACATCTATCTTTACAATTTTCACTTTGTCACCTAATTCTGCCTTTACGTCTTTTAAAATTGGCGCCAATGTTTTGCATGGACCACACCAATCGGCATAAAAGTCTACCAAAACAGGTGTTTCGTTCTTTATAATTTCACTAAAACTACTTTTCATTTTTATAAATTTTATGCTTTCTTAAAGTTACTGAATTTACTCGATAATTGAGATTTAAATGCTTCGAGGTTTGCCTCAAACCAAAATATTTTTCTTATAAATGCCTCGTGGGCTTGCCCGGAGGGAGTTTACTGGCTTAGTCGAAAATAAATTTCAATATCAACAAAAAACAGCCCCAAAATTTAATTCTGGAGCTGTTTATTCAACAATTAACAAAACAAATTCAACACAACTTATTGCCAGCCTCCACCAAGGGCTTTATAAAGATTTACGATGGAATTCAATTTATTGTATTCAGCATTTATAAGGTTTAGCTGAGAATTTAAAGCATTTTCCCTTGCGGTTAAGACTTCCAGGTAATTTATAAGACCGTTATTCAATAATTCTTCTGAATAGCCTGAAGCCTTATTGTAAGCTTCATATTCGTTTTCAAGAATATCTATGCGCTCGGTACTTGCCTGGTAATTAGAAAGTGCATCTGAAACTTCCCTGCCGGCCACCAAAATGGCTTGTTTAAAGTTTAGCAATGCTTCTTCTTGTTGTGCCTGCGAAACTTCATACTGGGTTCTTATTTGCCGCTTATTGATAATTGGCTGCAAAAGTGAAGCCCCTAAATTGGCAAAAAGGGAATTGGCATTTAATAATTTATCCAGTTCTAAACTTTGAAAACCACCTGAAGCGGTTAACGTAAGCGAAGGATAGAAGTTAGCGCGAGCCGCATTAGTAAGTTCAAAAGCATTTATAAGTCCGTACTCGGCGGCAATCACATCTGGCCTGTTTCTTAGCAGTTGTGAAGGCACTCCTGTATTCAACGGACTTACAATATTTTGTTTTGCTAAGTCAGTTCGTTCTATTTCCTGTGGCCCTGCGCCCAATAATATTGAAAAAGAATTCTCCAGCAGGCGTATTTGGTTTTTAAGCTGTACTACCAAAGCTTCGGCCGTATGCAACTGGGCTTTGGTTTGCTGTACCCCAACTTCAGTCACATTCCCGGCATCTTTAAGAGCCTCTGTAGTTTCCAAACTGCTTTTCCTGGTCTCCAGGGTTTCCTGGGCAATTCTAAGCTGCTCGTCAAGACTAAGCAATTGATAATAATTATTAGCAATATTGGAAATAAGCTGAGTCTTTACCGCTTTATGGGCAGCTTCACTTTGTAGGTAAGCTGCGGTAAAAGCGCGGTCGTTACTTCTTATTTTTCCCCAGATATCAGCTTCCCATGAGAGGTTTCCGGTGATATCGTATTGGGTAATACTTCCGTCAAAGAAAGAACCAAATTGGCTGTTTGGAGATAGAATTTGATGGCTTACAGACGGTCCCGCATTTAAAGTGGGAAAATAACTTGCTTTCCCTTGTTTTACGTAAGCTTCGGCTGCCAGCATTTGTTGTATGGCAATGCGGATGTCTATATTATTCTCCAGCCCCTCTTCAATATGGTTTTTCAGAATAGGATCGGTAAAAATTTCGGTCCAGGAAATAGTTGCCATATTTAAGGAATCCTGCGGAAGATTATCTGTTCTATACAATTCTTCAGAAATCTCTTCTATTTCGGGACGTTCATAATCTTTGGCTGCAAAGCAGGAAACCAGTAAAAATGGTAGGGCTCCCCCAAGCAAAAGTTTATATATACTGTTCTTTCTCATTGTTATTCTTTTTCAGAAATTGATTTATTTTCTGTTTTAGCTGCTTCGGGCACACCGGTTATTTTTTCCTCTAAATGTTGGAAAATGATATAAAGAATTGGAATAATAAAAACTCCAAGAATGGTACCTATTAATAAGCCTCCTACAGCTCCTGTACCAATAGAACGGTTACCAGCTGCTCCTGTGCCTCCTGCAAAAACCAAAGGCAATAAACCAATAATAAATGCAAAGGAAGTCATTAAAATGGGCCTTAAACGAACCCTGGCGCCATCCAGGGCAGCATCTACTATAGACAAGCCGGCCTTTCTACGTTGCATGGCAAATTCTACAATAAGAATTGCGTTTTTAGCCAGTAGTCCTATCAGCATTATTAAAGCAATTTGGAAATAAATATTTGCCTGAAGTCCTGTAAATTTAGTGACCAAATAAGACCCCATTACTCCAACCGGCAGTGAAAGTAAAACTGCGAAAGGAATGAGGTAACTTTCATATTGAGCTGAAAGAATAAAGTAAACAAACAGGATACTTAAAATCAAGATAAAAGTAGTCTGTGAACCTGCAGAAACTTCTTCCCTGGTAAGTCCGCTATAATCTACGCTAAAATTAGAGGGTAGCGATTCTGCACTTACTTCCTGCACTGCTGCAATAGCATCTCCCGAAGAATAGCCCGGGGCAGGCGCACCGTTTATGGTGGCCGAGTTAAACAGGTTAAACCTGGTTACCGATTGCGGACCGTAAACACGTTTTAAGCTTACAAATTCGCTTAAAGGCGCCATTTCTCCATTAGAATTTCTTACAAATAAAGAATTCAAATCATCGGTAGTCGCACGGTCTTCTGGTAAAGCCTGTACATAAACGCGATATTGCTTACCAAATCTAGAGAAATCTGCTGCGTAAATACTTCCAATATAACCTTGCAGGGTAGAGAAGATGGTAGAAATATCCACGCCCGCTTCTTTGGCTTTCGGAATATTTAAATCCATTTCATACTGCGGATAGTTTGTATTGAAAGAACTTTGAGCATATTTAATTTCTGGTCTTTGGGAAAGTGCTGCAATATAATTTTGGGTTTGGTTGTCCAGTTCCTGGAAACTACCACCCGATCTATCTAATAATTTGGCTTCAAAACCTCCTGAAACTCCAAAACCTGGAATACTGGGGGGAGAGAAGAATAACATTTCGGCATCAGTAAATGAAGCGCCAATCTGGAACAATTGTCCCTGTATAGATTCTACCGATAGGTGATCTTCTTCACGTTCACTCCAGTCGTCTAATTTAATAAAACCAAGTGCATAGTTACTACCTGCTCCACCAATTAAACTATAACCATTTACTAAAGAAACACCCTGTACACCTTCTATTTGTTGTGCTTTTTTCTCTAATTCTGAAGTAATTCCCACGGTTCTGTCTAAAGATGCACCGGCAGGTAATTCAACATTTACAAATAATATTCCACGGTCTTCATCTGGTACAAAACCGGTTGGAGTAGTCTTAGCTCCCCAAAATATAGCAAGTACCGCAGCTACAAGAATTAGCCCTGTAATCCACTTATGTTTACTTAAAAATGAAAGGGAATTCACATATTTATCAGTAGTTACTTTAAAAGCGGTATTAAACGAACTAAAAAAGCGCTGTAAAAAATTATTTTTCTTATGTTCTTCATCTTCACGATGTGGTTTTAAGAAAATGGCACAAAGCGCAGGACTTAAAGTTAAAGCGTTAACTGCTGAAATTGCAATAGCTACAATTAAAGTCACACCAAATTGTTCGTAGAAAACTCCTGTGGGTCCTGTGATAAAAGTTACGGGAATAAATACCGCACCCATTACCAGCGTAATAGAAATAATCGCCCCGGTAATTTCGTCCATCGCTTTTCTTGTACCGCTTATGGCATCTTTAGCTCCTTCCTCCATTTTAGCGTGTACGGCTTCTACTACTACAATGGCATCATCTACCACAATACCAATAGCGAGTACCAGCGCAAATAGCGTTAGTAAGTTTATAGAGTACCCAAACAGGTTTAAGAAAAAGAACGTACCAATTATGGAAACTGGTACCGCAATGGCAGGAATAAGGGTAGACCTAAAATCCTGAAGAAATATAAACACTACAATAAATACCAGTATAAACGCTTCAATAAGCGTTACAACCACTTTATCTATAGAAGCTGTAAGAAATTCATTGGTATCAAAATTTATATATACCGAAAGCCCGGTTGGAAAGTCTTCTTCCATTTCGTCCAGCTTCTGGTGAATATTTTCAATAATTTCCTGGGCATTAGAACCTGGCGTTTGGTACACAGCCATATTCACCCCGGGTTTTCCGTTGGTATAACCTATAACATTGTAACCTTCGGCATCAAGTTCAACTTCTGCAACATCATCTAACCTTAGGTATTGCCCGTTATCCAGGGCTTTTATAATAATATTTCGGTATTGGTCTTCGTCCTGGTATCTTCCGCTATAGCGCAGTACATATTCAAAAGCTTGAGCATTATTTTGGCCTAAAGATCCTGCTGCGGCTTCCTGACTTTGTTCATTAATCGCCCCAATAACATCTGAAGGAATTAAATTATAAGCCGCTAATTTTTCAGGCTGAAGCCAGATGCGCATTGCATATTTCTTGGCACCGAAAACATTTACGTTACCAACCCCGTTAATACGCTGTAATTCGGGAATAACATTAATATTCAAATAATTCTGAATAAAAGTTGCGTCATATTCTTCGTTGTCTGAAACAACAGTAAAGAACATCAAGGCACTGGTTTGTTCTTTTTGAGTTGTTACCCCAGATTGTGTAACCTCCTGCGGCAGTAAAGGCGTAGCCCTCGCCACACGGTTTTGAACGTTTACCGCGGCAATATCTGGATCTACTCCCTGGTCAAAAAACACCTGTATGCTGGCGCTACCGTTGTTACTGGCCGTTGAGGTAATATAATCCATTCCCTCAACCCCGTTAATTTGCTCTTCAATAGGAATAATTACACTTTCCAATACTGTTTGAGCATTGGCCCCCGGGAAGTTGGCTGAAACCTGAACCGTTGGAGGTGCAATATCTGGATATTGCGTTACGGGAAGTGTTGAGATTCCCAGCACACCCAATACCACAATTATGATGGAAACGACCGTGGATAATACCGGTCTTTCAATAAATTTCTTTAGCATCTTAAAGTCTTATTTAAATACTGTATTAATAGAATTCGCAATACTATCAAAAGGAATTTCTTGCGGTTTTATTGGAGTGTTATTTCTTAATTTTGCTACGCCCTGGGCAACAATTTTATCGCCTTTCTCAAGGCCGGAATCAACTACAATAAGATTATTTACTCTTGAAGTTTCTGTAATTGGTGTAGAAACGGCCATACTATCGCCCTGAACCTTGTAAACGTAAGTTCTACCCTGTTGTTCAAAACTTGAAATTTCGGGAACAACAATTACGTCTTCATAAATTTGTGGAATACGAACCTTACCACTATTCCCGTTGGATAATAGTTGATTTGGATTAGGAAATTTCGCCCTAAAGGTCACTGTACCTGTAGAGGGATCAATTTGTCCTGATATTGTTTGTATTTCCCCTTTTTCTTTATACTCCTTACCATTGGCTAGTATTAAGCTAACCTCTGGAAAATTTGCTATCTTTTCTTCTATACTACTGCCAGAAGTTTCCTGGAGAAAATTCATATAATCTTTTTCGTTCATAGAAAAGAAGGCATAAACCTCGTCGGTTTGCGAAACCGTGGTAAGGGGAGTGGGATCGCCAGGTGAAACCAAAGCGCCATTTCTAAAATTAATGTTCCCAACATACCCGTCTACCGGGCTTTTAATATTTGCGTAATCAATATTGGCCGTGATACTGTTGTAGTTAGCCTGGGCCTGGGAAAGTTGTGCTTTTGCAGTTTCAAGTTGCACCTCACTAATAATATCTTTTTCTACCAGAGGTTTTAGTTTTTCAACTTCAACCCGAGCTACGTTCACGTTTGCCTGTGCGGCTTCAGCATCGCCAGATAAAGATTCGGTTTCAAGCTTAAAGAGCCTTTGTCCTTTTTTTACTTTCTCACCTGCATCTACCAAAACATCTGTTATATAACCAGAAACTTTTGCTCTCACTTCACTGTTTACAACACCTTCTATGCTGGTGGGATAAGAAGTATAACCGGTAACTGTCTTTGTTTGTACTGCTAATACCGGATAAGGTTGTGGGCCTTGTGCCTGTGCCGCCGCCTGCGCTTGTTGTTCTTCTTTCCCGTTGGAACACGAAGTGAAAATGGCAGCGCTTATAAACAGACTGAAATAAATTATCTTTTTCATTGCTTTTTAATGTATATTAATGGTTGTTGATGTTCTTCTTTAATTTATTAAGCGCTGCGGTGGCTTCATCTAAAAAGTCTAACAGGCTTTGCTGAAATTCCATATCAAAAGGTGGATTTTCTTTATTCAATTCGTTGCTTTTCAGTTTGTATTCCAACACTTCTTTATGAATGCATTTTTGTGCTTCCCACTTTGCGGTTACCTCATCGATATGATTTTCCATCAGGTCCGGTTTCACTATAAAATACCGCTTTCTATCTCCAGATTTGGTGTAATATTCAATGCGATTTGTGGTTTGCAAATGTTCTAAATGAGTAGAAACTGTACTTTTACCCGCATTTAAATCGTTTACCAGTTGGTCAAAAGTGATTCCTTTCTTACCGGTAACAATAAGCGTGGCAAAGATCCTGGCTGCGACTGGAGCTAACTGATGCTCTTTTTCAAACTGAACACCCAATTTTTCAATTAACCGTATTTTTTGTGCTTCTAAGTCTGTTTTATTCATTTTCATAAATTGAAGGCGCGAAATTAATGTTTAGTTCCGAAAAAACCGAACTAAGAAATTAAAAGATTTGTTAAAATGCATCCGGCAATGATTTGAGAAAATTTAACTCGTCTGACTTTAATACAAATCCGGCGCGAATCATACTCCGGTTCTCTTCAAAGTTGATGAGGCTTTCAGCATTTCCTTTATACCACTCCAACATTAAATGTAAATTAGAGGAATCAAAGGGTTTGTAAAGCAACCTGGTTCGCAAGGTTCCATTCCAGTCTTTTATTCCTTTTCTAAGCATAAGGTCTACGAGTAATTTATCTGGAATTAAGTTATAAGTAAGGCTTAATTTACCATAGCCAACATAATCTATTAGCTCGGGATTGTCTTTTTTGTATCGAAATGGCAACCAGCCTTTTACGCTAAGCAACAGGTTTTTATTTATCGCGGTATGGTAACTTAGCGAAAGGGAATTCCAGCTGCGGGAATAAATACTATCCCGCCCGTTAGATTCGTGCTCCAGCTGTAAATACGCCATTCCTGCCAAACGATCTTTTTTATTATAAACAGGTTTTCCTAACCCTATACCCGGATTAAAATTAAGTTCGCGAAAAGGACTTGAAAACTCATAAACATTCCAAAAAGCCTTTTGGGTATACGTAATAAACAAATGCGTATCGAATGGCAAAGTATTACGCGTCACCAGTGCTTTAAAGCTAATTTGATATTTTGCATCTGCAGTTTTAGAAGCGATGTCCTTATTTGTGGGAATTCCGGTAATAAAATAGTTGTCCTTATGAATAGAAAGAGTAGGCATTTTCTCAATTGTATCGTTTATTTTTTCTCGTGATAAACGTTGGGAAAAAACCTGCCCACAGCAAAAAGTGAATACCAATATTAAAATTACCTTGTACTTATTCCTCATTTTGTAATGCATTTAGGAAAATGCAAAACTATAATTAGTTCGGGAATTTCCGAACTAACAAAATTTAAAATTGCGTTAAAAAGAAAAAGCCCAACTTTTTTGGTTGGGCCTTAAAAAATGTGAAAGAAAAATTTATTCGCTGTAGATTCCTATTTTCAATTCTCCGTCTTTATTCATTTTTGCACGGTACATCCCGGCGGTATTAAATTCCATAGAAACATTCCCCTGATGATCTATTGCGATGATCCCGCCGCTACCGCCGAGATCGGGATTTTTATTCTGGATTACTTCTTTTGAAGCTTCGGCAAGGCTCATTTCTTTATATTCCATTAATGCTGAAATATCATAAGCCACAACTCCTCGTATAAAAAACTCGCCCCAGCCGGTGGCTGAGATCGCTGCGGTTTTGTTGTTGGCATAAGTTCCGGCTCCAATTATTGGAGCATCGCCTATACGCCCCCATTTTTTATTCGTCATTCCGCCGGTAGAGGTTCCTGCGGCCAGGTTTCCGTTTTTATCTAAAGCGGCGCAACCCACCGTGCCGAATTTAGAATCTTTTATAAAAGGATCTACAAAAGCAGTTTTCCCGTCGTGATCCAATTCTGTTTTTTCCGATTTTCTTGCTTTTAAACGTTCTAAACTTTTGAATCGGTTTTCGGTATAAAAATATTCAGGATCTACAATTTCTAAATTGCGTTCTTCAGCAAATTGCTCAGCGCCTTTTCCTGAAAGCATCACGTGCTCTGAATTTTCCATCACTTCCCAAGCTAAATTTATTGGATTTTTAACCGTGGTGACTCCAGATACTGCACCGGCATTTAAAGTTTCGCCATCCATAATAGAAGCGTCCAGCTCATTTTTGCCTTCGTTGGTAAAAACGGCTCCTTTCCCGGCATTGAAAAGTGGTGAATTTTCCATCACATTTATAGTTCGCTGTACGGCTTCAATTGCAGTTCCGCCATTGGCAAGAATTTCGTGACCTGTTCTTATGGCTTCTTCCAGTTTTTCTTTATAAGCCTGTTCTAAAGAGTCGCTCATATTTTCTTTAAGTATAGTCCCGGCACCACCGTGAATTACAATGCCGAAATTTTCTACGGAATCCTGAACTTTTTCGGCTTCGGAAGTTTGATTTTTGTCTGTTTCTGTTTCAACTGAAATATTGCAGGCTAAAAAGAGAGATAAGCTGAATAAAAAGAATATTTTTTTCATAAAATGTGATTTTAAGCCGAAGATAAGCATTTTGTAAAGTTTTTCATTTTGCGCCAGGGATAGCAGCGTAAAGCCCACAGGAGCCAATAGGCGACGAGGACTTGCAGCGAATAGCCCGTTAAGGCGCCCAAAAAGATAAGAAAATGGCTCTTTTGTCTAAGCTTTAAGTTGTAATTTTAAGGAATATAAATATGAAATCATGGCAGTAAATAAACCTTTTAATCTTAACAAATGGATTGATCAAAACCGGGAATCTCTTAAACCGCCGGTGGGAAATCGAAATCTCTACAAAGAATCTGAAGATTATATTGTGATGGTAGTGGCCGGTCCAAATGCGCGCAAGGATTATCATTATAACGAGACTGAGGAGCTTTTTTACCAGTTGGAAGGTGAAATAGAAGTGCATATTCAGGAAGATGGTAAGAAAAAAACGATGCAGTTAGGCCCGGGCGATATGTATTTACATCCCGGCAAAGTGCCACATTCACCGGTTAGAAAAGAAGGTTCTATTGGGCTGGTTGTGGAGCGAAAAAGGCTTCAGTTAGAGGGTAAAGACGGGCTTTTATGGTTTTGTGACAATTGTAACCATAAATTGTATGAAGTTTATTTCCCGCTGGAAGATATCGAAAAAGATTTTTTAAAGCATTTTAAACATTTCTACGGAAGTAAAGAATTACGAACCTGCGATAATTGCGGGGAGGTAATGCCGGTAGATGAACGTTTTGTAGCCGAAACGGAATAGATTAAATTTTTTATATTTTAGCATAAAACACACAAAAGAACAGATAAAATTTACAAATTAATGAGTGAAGTAGCAGAAAAATTCGGAATTAAACAAGCTTTGAAAGATCTTGGTTTGCAGGAAACCAATAATGGAACTTCTACCGGAGAAGATTTTTTTAGTAGTGGTGAAGTAATTGAATCTTATTCTCCTGTAGACGGGGTTTTAATAGGAAAAGTAAAAGCAACAACAAAAGAAGATTACGAAAAAGTAATTACTACCGCTGAAGCAGGTTTTAAAGAATGGCGCACCTGGCCAGCACCTCAACGAGGTGAAGTGGTTCGGCAGTTCAATGATGAATTAAGAAGACTAAAAGAACCTTTAGGGAAATTGGTTTCCTACGAAATGGGAAAATCTTACCAGGAAGGTTTGGGTGAAGTCCAGGAAATGATAGATATCTGCGATTTCGCAGTGGGACTTTCGCGGCAGTTACACGGATTAACCATGCATTCTGAACGTCCCGGGCATAGAATGTACGAGCAATACCATCCGCTTGGTGTGGTTGGGATTATCTCGGCATTTAACTTTCCGGTTGCAGTTTGGTCGTGGAATACGGCTTTAGCCTGGGTTTGTGGTGATGCCTGTATTTGGAAAGGATCAGAGAAAACTCCATTAACTTCCGTAGCATGCCAAAATATCGCCGCGCGCGTTTTTGCTGAAAATAATGTTCCGGCAGGGATTTCTTCATTAATCACCGGTGATTATAAAGTGGGTGAAATGATGTCCAATGATAAACGAGTGCCTTTAATTTCGGCTACCGGTTCTATTAGAATGGGAAAAATAGTTGCCCAGGCCGTAGCCGCAAGATTAGGAAAATCGCTACTTGAATTAGGAGGAAATAACGCAATAATAGTTACGCCAGATGCCGATATTAAAAATACGGTAATTGGTGCAGTTTTCGGTGCCGTGGGTACTTGTGGACAGCGTTGTACTTCTACCAGGCGGGTAATTATTCACGAATCTATTTACGATAAAGTAAAAGATGCTATTGTAAAAGCTTATAAGCAGTTGCGTATTGGAAATCCATTAGACGAAAATAATCACGTGGGGCCGCTTATCGATAAAGATGCGGTAAAAAATTATCAAAGTGCTTTAGATAAAGTTGTGGAAGAAGGCGGTAATATCTTAGTTGAAGGTGGCGTTTTGGAAGGCGAAGGTTATGAAAGCGGATGCTATGTAAAACCAGCCATTGCCGAAGCAAAAAATGAATTTAAAATCGTACAGCACGAAACTTTTGCACCGGTGCTTTATATTATGAAATATTCTGGAGATGTTTCTAACGCCCTGGAATTACAAAACGGCGTAGTGCAGGGGCTTTCTTCAGCAATAATGACCAACAATTTAAGAGAAGCCGAACGTTTTCTTTCGGTAGAAGGTTCAGATTGCGGGATTGCGAATGTGAATATTGGAACATCTGGTGCTGAAATTGGTGGTGCTTTTGGCGGTGAAAAAGAAACCGGTGGAGGAAGAGAATCTGGGTCTGATGCCTGGAAAGTCTATATGCGCAGACAAACAAATACTATTAATTACACCACTGAATTACCATTGGCGCAGGGAATCAAATTCGATTTGTAGCTTTTTAAGGCTGTTATAATCGTCACCCTGAACTTGTTTCAGGGTCTAACATGTAGATAAAAACAACTTAAATTCTGAAATAATCCCGAAGCTTTGGGACAGAATGACGGAGTTGGCCTAATTGGAAGTCTTAATTCCTAAAATCTCAAAACCTCATAGCATTTAAAAATCTGTGAGGTTTTTTTGATTTTCAAAATGTAACATCTAAATTTTTATATCGTATTTATTATAAAGTAATCTTTTCAAATTATAAATTATGAGATATTTCTACAGTATCATGTTTTGTACATTCTTTGTCTTTAATTCTTTAAATGCACAGCATAACGAAGAATTACAGGAAATGGCCAATGCCGACCAGGAGGAGCGTTTGTCTGGGACTGACTGGAAAATAATTAATGCCAACGATAGTATTAGGCTGGCCAAAGCAACCCAATGGTTTGAGAATGGAAATTTAAGTACGGCAAAAGATTATTTTAATGCGGGCATTATTTTTCAGCACGGCAGGGATACCATGGCTTCTGGTAGGGCGGTAGAAAGTTTTAAAAAGGCCATAGCATTAGATTCTACCTTAAACCGCTGGTGGTATGCTGCTGCAGTAGATCGTGATTTGATGCGACGGGGAGAACCGCAAATTTACGGCACCCAACACGTGGTGGAAAATGGTAAACCAAAGAAATATAAAATGGATACTACCAAAGTTACTGATACAGAGCGAAGCTATTACCGTGTACCAAGCCTTGCCCAGCAACGTGAAAATGCCAGGCTAAAAAGTTTGAAGCAGGTATCTTTGTTTTATACCGATAATTTGGATATTGATAAGACGATCTCTTTAATTGAGTCACAGTTTAAAAAAGGAAAACAAAGTGATTACAATGTGTCTGAAAATACCATTAATAGTTTTGGCTACCAGTTAATTGCAGAGAACAAGCTTAAAGAGGCTTTAAAAGTGTTGCAGCTAAATACAGAGTTATATCCCAAAGCTTCAAATACCTGGGATAGTTATGGCGAAATTTTACTGAAATTAGATGAAGAAAAAGCAAGTATAAAAGCTTATCAAAAATCTTTAGAGTTAAACCCAGATAATGAAAATGCGAAAAAAGTTTTAGAGGATTTAGAGTAAATTATAATTCGGTCTTAATTTATGGTATTTATACTCGAAATTTTATATTTTGCTGTTATTCAAAAATAGAGTTATGAGCAAAATAGATAAAGAGACAATTAAGAAAGAACATAAAAAACGGCAGGACGAATTTGAGGAAGGTGATATAGATAATGTACTGGAAGATGAAGAAGCTATAAAATCTAAATTCGAGAATAAAGGAAAGTTACAGCGTTATTTAGATGATGCTATGATACTTTTTAGTTTACTTAAAGATTATGCCAATGGAAATTACAGGGAAGTTCCATTTAATGTAATTGCCGCTATTGGTGGCGCTCTTCTTTACGTGCTGTCGCCAATAGATCTAATCCCCGATTTTATTCCAATTATCGGTTATTTAGACGATGCTGCGGTGATTGCTTTTTGTTTAAATCTTATTGAGAAAGATTTAATAACTTATAAAGTTTGGAAGAGAGATGGCGCTTAAAATCTATTGGTCACTAATTGTAATAGCTCAATAAAAAGAGGCTGTTTGAAAAGTTATAAATCGTCATCCTGAATTTATTTCAGGATCTAATTTGTTGATAATTAAATAACATGTTAGAAGCTGAAACGAGTTCAGCTTGACGAGAACAAACTTTTCAGACAGCCTCTTATTTTATAATATTTTCGGTAATTACAACCTTCCGTTAGCTTCAACCCATTTAAAAGTATGTTGATCTTGCGGAATGGCCATACGGTCTGCAATTCTTCGCATTCTATCTGGTAATTTCATTAAATAATCCCTGGCTTTTTCAGCTTCATCAGTTAGGGAGCGCATTTTATCTATTTCCCAGTAGCTATTAAGTTTTTCAAGAATCTCTATATAATCGTAAGTAGTATATACGCCAAGTCTTTGCGCTGCATTAGAGAAGTTCTCAAAAGCTTCAGCAATTCCCTGTCCGCTTTCACGCAAAAACTGTGCGGGCATAACGATCTTTTTTTTCATCATATCGTGAAAAGCCAACATCATTTGGCTGGGATCGTGTTCAAAGATTGTTTTTACAAATTCCCGGTAAGCCATATAATGCCTCATTTCGTCTCCGGCAATAATATTACACATTTTCCCGAGCATTTTATTGCCTTTCTTTTTGGCCAACTGGCCAACACGTTTGTGTGAAATATTGGTAGCTAATTCCTGAAAACTGGTATATACAAAGTTTTTATAAGGATCACGACCGGTTCCAATATCAAAACCATCACTTATTAAATATTGCGTAGTTTTTTCGATTTCACGCATATTTACCCGGCCCGAAAGATAAAGGTACTTGTTAAGTGTGTCTCCGTGTCGGTTTTCTTCTCCCGTCCAGTGGCGAACCCATTTAGACCAGGCGTTTTCTTCCCCACGGCTTTTGCCGTGTTGCTTTACACCTTCCATATCCATAAGCCAGGACTCGTAGGTGGGCAAAGCTTCTTCGGTAACCATATCGGCAACTAAAACCACCCAAAAATCGTATTCAAGTTCTTTAGCTTCTTCCCTAATTTGGGTAAGTTCATTCATATAATCTTCTCCCTGTAAATTGGGAAGCAAATCTGTAGGTTGCCAGATTTCTTCTACCGGGATAAGGTATTTTTCTATGAAACCGTCTACCTCTTTCTCAACGGTGTTCATTACTTCTAATCTAATATTGTCGAGGGCCATTTTATATTTATTGGAACAGGCATTTAGGGATCCTGCTATATTTATAATTATGCTACAAAAATTATGCTTAAAGTTTTCACTAATATAATTTAGCTTAAGTAAAAGTCAAAATCTTTAAAGTACAAAGATATAAAGAGTAAAGGCGTTTTCTGGTAAAATCGTCTTAATTTCTACCTTCCTCATCAGGATATAGTTTAAAAACCGGCTCACTTTGCCAAATTTCCTTTGAATTTACATCTATAGCCGATAATTTCCCCATAAAAGCGGCACCGGTATCTACATTCCAGATGTTTGCCCGTTTTACCGGGGCATCTTTATTAATTCGGGTTACCGGGGTATGCCCAATAAAGATTTCATTAAAAAGCCTTAAGCGTTTTGGATAATTTATATCATCTGGTTTTATATTTTTATCTAAAGAAAGTACCATTTCCCATAAGGTTCTATCCCAATAAAAACCAGTGTCATGATATTCCTGTTCGGGCCCGTGTTGGTTGGTGAAGCCGGCGTGCACAAAGAGCCTGTTTTTCTTATCGATATAATAATTCACCATTTGATTAAAAAACTCGATATGTTTTTCTATTTCTTCCGAAGAAAAATTTCTATACGCATCAATACTTGATTGGCCGCCATGTTCGAGCCATTTTTCGTTAAGTTCACCTGATTCAAGCCAACGATGGGTAAGATCGTCGTGATTTCCACGGATGAAAATACAGGTGTTTTGCCTGGCAAATTCTATAAGATAAGAAACCACGTTAGCAGAATCACTCCAGCCGTCTACATAATCACCTAGAAAAATTAACTCATCATCTGGGGTGACTTCAATTTTTTCAAGGAGTTGTATTAAAGCTTTTAATCCGCCGTGAATGTCTCCAATAGCAATACTTCTGCCCATATTAATTGTATTTTACTTTTCTTAAAATTCGCATACTTTCTTTGTAATAGTTATAAACTTCCTGACTGTATTCTTTTAAATATGGTTTTGCTTCTTCCAGTTTTTCTATCGCCTGCTCAAAATTATTTAAATAACAAAGTCACAACCATCCGAAAGTTGAAAAATAAAATAGCCTGAGAATCCCTTATTTTTGTTTTGGACAAAAAAAATAATTTTTATGGGACTCTTCAGGCGCACTAAAAATACAAACAAACCTCTTCTTCGACAAATAATTGACCTATGTCCTCGCTGGATGCTCACGCGTTGTGCCGATGAGCACAATGGCGACAAGGGGTGCAGCAGATATAAGACCTACGATCAATTCGTTGCCCAAACTTTCGGACAGCTGAATAAATGCTACACTCTTAGTGACATTTCCACTGGTATCGGGGTCAGCGAAACATTTATTTCGGATTTGGGTCTTGAGCAGAGCCCAGCGCGTTCTACCATGAGCGATGGCAACAAAAAGAGGAGTTATAAAGTCTTCGAGAGCTTATATTACCGGTTGTTAGGGCACTATGGCCGACTATTGTCGAAGCACGGACAGTCTCATATAATCAAGGAAATCAAAGACCGTGACATAAAATTGATCGACAGCACCACGATCAGTCTATGTCTGTCCATGTTCGATTGGGCAAAGTTTCGGACAGCTAAAGGAGGTATAAAAATACATACCTGCTGGGACGATGCCATGATGATCCCCGATATGGTCAATATAACAGAGGCAAAGCTCCATGACAGCAAAGGACTGGCCCAATCCGTTTTCCGAAAGGGAACGGTCATCGTGGAGGACAGGGCGTACTTCGATTTTCTGTTGATGCGCCAGAGGATCGCGGCAGAAAATGTTTTTGTCACTCGCATCAAGATCAATACGGTCTATCAAACCTTGGAAGAACTGGAGCTCCCCGAAGGTAGCGATCAGGATATCCTAAAAGACGAGATCATCGTTTTACCAAGCAAGAAGGCCGTGGAAACAGGCATTGCGGAACACCCTCTCCGGTTGGTGCACGTTTATAAGCAGGACGAGAACAAAGTGATAGAAATAATCACCAACAACTTGGATTGGAGCGCCAGGACCATCGCGGACCTTTATAAAAAACGATGGGATATTGAACTTTTTTTTAAGGCGATAAAACAGAACCTCCAAATAAAGACCTTCCTTGGAACCAGTGAGAACGCCGTAAAATCACAAATATACATCGCGCTCATAACCTATTTGCTGCTCCAGATAATTGTGAGGACAATAGCCAAAAAAGAACATGCATTTTCCAATTTCGTGGAAAAGATCAGGATCTGTCTATGTTTTTATCTTACCCTCGATTATGCCTGCAATACCGTAGGAGAAGGGGCGAAAAGAATAAGGGGTCAGACCAAACTCCACTATAGGGTAGATCCAGACTTATTTTCTCCCATTAGCCCTAATTGAAGCCTGAAAATAGGGGTGGCCGAAGGTTTTAGGTTTAAAGTCAAAAACTTTCGGATGAGTGTGTAACAAAGTAAATAAGTTGAAGGCAAATTTTTAAGATCTTTTGTTTGTTGTTTGTCTAATGGAAGTTTCTTTTTAAGCCTTTCCAAAAGCTTGCTGTTTATGTTGTAAATATGATAAAGCGTTTTTTTGTCGAATTCGGGTGGTTCAAATAACAACTTGCTTTCAATATCATAACTTACACTGTCTTTAAAACGAATAATTACCTCTTCTAATGGATAAAATCGATATTTATCGTGTAGTCCCAATTGCACATATTCCAGGATTTTAAATTGCTCCTCGGTAAGACTGATGCTTACCTGGTCAAGATCTGAATAAAATAACTTTACCTGCTCATTTATTAATTCTATATCTACGCGGGAATAAAATGTTTCGTTTTTTGCCTGAATCTTTTTTCCTGCCCAACACACTACAAAATATTCTTTAAAAACCTTATAAGTGGCGTTGTAATCTTTTCTTTTCTGAAGAAAATCGAAGACCCCGTCCAGGGTTAATTCAATATTATTATGGGAATGTTTTTCTATAGAATTTACTATTTCTGAATTCACATCGGTAATTTGAATGTCAAAAACTTTTGGCATACTAATGCTGCCATCTCGAAGAAAAACCGAACCACCATAATATTTCCAGATATTCTTTCTAAGCGAACATATTTTCCCGTGATTGGGTCTTATACTTACCAAACCAACCACGAGATTCCCCGGCAAATGTGGAAAGGGAATATTTTCATAAGAAATTAACGGCGGATTGCTTAAATAAGCATTTACGAGATTCTGAATTTTGCTGTCATCAAAAAAGTCGGTGCCTACAATGCTATTGTCTTCATCCTGAACCCCAATAACGATATAAGAATTGTTCTCGGGATTAGAATTGGAGAGTGCGCAAACGTGTTTTAAAAACTTGGCTTTTCCTTCTCTTTCGCCAATATTAAGCTTTAGCTTTTTGTCGTAAAAGCTGTTCTCGTCATTGTGGGCGAGTAGGTTTTTTATTAAAAGCCGTTTGTTAATCATATTACCTTTGTCATTTCCGCGAAGGCGGAAATCTCTCTTTAGTTATTCCTATTACGCATCTGCGTTAAACCGTATCACTTTTCAATATTTTTATTCCTAAGGTATTCCAAAAACTAAACCTACAAGGTTTTTAAAACCTTGCAGGAAGTAAATCTCAAGAAATATTAATTCTTATTCACCGTAGTGCTATTCGCCTGCGCCGTAGGCATCACCACTAAATCTGCAATATTTACATGATAAGGTCTTGTGACCACAAACCTGATTATATCGGCTATATCTTCTGGGCGTAGTGGTTGAAAACCATCATAAACACTTTTCGCCTTTTCGGAGTCGCCTTTAAATCTCACTTCGCTAAATTCTGTTTGGGTAAGTCCGGGGTTTACGGCGCCAACTCTAATTCCATGTTTGTTGAGGTCTATTCGCATTGCCTGGTTTAGGGCATCTACTGCATATTTACTGGCGCAGTAAACATTACCGTTTGGGTAAACTTCTTTCCCGGCGGTAGAACCAATATTGATGATATGCCCACTACCCTGATGTATCATCTTAGGGAAAATCGCTTTGCTCACGTAGAGCAAGCCTTTCACGTTAATATCCAGCATTGCATCCCAATCGTCTATATTTCCCTCCTGGATTGAGTCTAAACCGTGGGCATTTCCAGCATTATTTATAAGAATATTTATTTCACTAAATTTCTCTGGAAGACTTTTTATTTTGTTAAAAACCTGTTCTCTATCCCGAACGTCAAAGCAAAGTGTAGAGACAGCCACCCTTTTAGATAATTCTTTCTTTAACTCATCCAGGCGTTCTTCTCTTCTTCCGCAAAGAACAAGATTAATGCCCTCTCTTGCGAGGGCTCTGGCGGTAGCTCTTCCAATTCCGCTGGTGGCGCCGGTAATTAATGCTGTTTTCATAAATTTTTTTGTGTCAATTAAGTGTCTACAAGAAACTAGGTTGTCCTTACATATCCAATTTAAAATCCTGTTAAATTTAGTTAATCTCAGTACTTGTATAAAATTAAATCGATTATGCTGCGTTTTCCTCTCTAAACAATTAATAAACCTATTTATGAAAAGAACGATGAAGAACCTTAAATTAAAAAGCTTATTGCTTGCAGCAGTAGTTGCTTTTGGATTTACCAGTTGTAGTGATGATGATGAAAATGGAGTAGAAGAAGGAAACGCCCAGTTAACGGTTAGAATGACAGATGCTCCCGGAGACTACGATCAAGTTTGGGTAGATGTTCAGGATGTAATGATTAAAGCTGAAGCCGAAGTTGGTGAAGAAGAAGGAGCGTGGGAAAGCCTTGCTAATGTAGAAACAGGCCGTTATGACCTGTTACAATTAACCGGAGGAGTATCACAATTATTAGCCGATGTTGAAATTCCTGCAGGTTATCTTGATCAAATAAGATTGGTTTTAGGACCTGACAATGCTGTAGTAATAGATGGAGACGAAATCCCTATGGCTACGCCAAGCGCACAACAATCTGGATTAAAATTAAATGTACAAAAGGAATTGGAGGCAGGAGTAAGTTACGAATACCTTCTGGATTTTGATGTAGATGAATCTGTTGTGGTAACGGGAAATTCAGGATATATACTAAAACCTGTAATTAGAATGTCAGCTATGGCTAATACCGGTTCCATTGTTGGTGAAGTGCATCCTAACGAAACTAGATCTTTGGTAAAAGCCCAGAATGCAAGTAATACTATCTCAGCTTATACCGATGAAGGTGGGAATTTTGCGCTACACGGTGTTCCTGCAGGAACCTACCAGGTAACCATCACACCAGATGCTGAAACCGGCCTGGAAATGATAACCGAGGACAATGTAGAAGTAGAACAAGGTGAAGTAAACGATCTTCAAACTATTTACTTAGAATAATTAGAATAAATACCTCATAAAAAAAGAGCGGCTATTTTTGGCCGCTCTTTTGTTTTTTAACCATACATTAACAGCCTAAACGCTAATAATTTTCCAATTTGCGGCCACGAATTTAAGGTCTTAAATACGCATAAAATGATAGATAACAACGCCTCTGTAGATATTGCAAGTTTAAATGAAAAAATAGAGAGGGAAAGTGCTTTTGTAGATTTACTTAACACAGAAGTCAATAAGGTTATAGTAGGGCAGAAGCATATGATCGAGCGCTTGCTTATAGGTTTATTGGGGCAGGGACATATTTTGCTTGAAGGTGTTCCCGGTTTGGCAAAAACCCTGGCTATTAATACACTTTCCCAAGCCGTTCACGGCAGTTTTAGTCGAATTCAGTTTACACCAGATCTTTTACCTGCAGATGTTGTGGGAACCATGATTTATAATATGAAGCTGAATGATTTCAGCATTAAAAAAGGACCTATTTTTGCGAATTTCGTCCTGGCAGATGAGATTAACAGGGCCCCTGCAAAAGTACAATCGGCTTTACTGGAAGCTATGCAGGAAAAGCAGGTGACCATTGGGGAAGAAACTTTTATTTTAGATAAGCCGTTTTTAGTAATGGCTACGCAAAACCCGGTGGAGCAGGAAGGGACTTATCCTTTGCCTGAAGCTCAGGTAGACCGTTTCATGTTGAAAACCGTTATAGATTATCCCGAAATTAACGACGAGCAATTAATTATGCGAGCTAATCTTAGAGGAGAATTTCCAAAGGTAAATCCTGTGGTGAGCATCGAGCAAATTTTACGTGCTCAACAAGCCGCCAGGGAAGTTTATATGGATGAAAAGATTGAAAAATATATTCTCGATATTATTTTTGCAACTCGAAATCCTGAAAAATATAATTTAAAAGATCTAAAACCTTTAATAAGTTTTGGCGCTTCGCCAAGGGGAAGTATAAACCTGGCAAGAGCTTCAAAATGTTATGCTTTTATAAAACGCAGGGGATATGTAATTCCTGAAGACGTTAGAGCGGTGGTTTTAGATGTACTTCGTCACAGAATTGGAATTACCTACGAGGCTGAGGCCGAAAACGTAACTTCAGAAGATATTGTGCATAAAATAGTAAACGAGATAGAAGTACCATAAATCTCATTTTTTCACCTAATTTTTGCATTTTCCAATTATTTGCTGTGTAAAAACACAACCGCTTCCTAATGGACACCAAAGAGCTTTTAAAAAAAGTAAGAAAGATTGAAATAAAAACCCGGCGTTTGAGCGATCACGTTTTTGGCGGGGAGTATCATTCTACTTTTAAAGGCCGTGGGATGACTTTTAGCGAAGTGCGACAATACCAATTTGGCGATGATGTTAGAAATATAGACTGGAACGTAACTGCACGCTACAGCGAACCCTTTATAAAGGTTTTTGAAGAAGAGCGCGAGCTTACCATGATGCTTATGGTAGATGTTTCGGGTTCAGAATTCTTCGGAACACAAAATCAGCTCAAAAAGGATGTAATTACCGAAATTGCGGCTACTCTGGCTTTTTCGGCTACTCAAAACAATGACAAGATTGGGCTGATGCTTTTTTCAGATCAAATAGAACTTTATATTCCGCCTAAAAAAGGACGTTATCATGTATTGCGCATTATAAGAGAGCTAATAGAGTTTAAGCCAAAGTCTAAGAAAACCGATATAGCTGTCGCTATAAAATATCTGTCTAATGTGATGAAGAAAAAGGCGATTGTCTTTATGCTTTCAGATTTTATGGACGACGATTATCAGCAAACTTTAAAGATTGCAGGCAATAAACACGATGTTACGGGAATTAGGGTTTACGATTCGGCTGAAGAAGAGATTCCCAATTTAGGTCTGGTACAAATGTTGGATGAAGAAACAGGCGAGTATGTTACTGTAAATACCGGCTCAAAATCGGTTAGAAAAAATTATGCTGAATATTATCGCGGAAGAGCAGCTTATTTTAACGAAAGCTTTACGCTTAGCGGTGCAGGGGTGATCAATAATCGCGTAGACGAGAGTTACGTAAAAAAATTACTGGGCTATTTTAAAAGAAGAGGTTAAAAACAAATGAATAATAGATTAACAACAACATTAAATATTTATAAAGCGGCAGCCTTGCTGCTTTTTCTGTTGTTATCTTTTCAGGCTTTTGCCCAGGAACCTCAAATAAATGCTAAAATAGATTCTTCTTCCATCAAAATCGGAGAGCAAATTATTTTTAGTATTGAAGTAGAAACCGATTCAACCAATCTGGTGGTTTTTCCTGAAGGGCAAACTTTTGATCCTATGGAAATGGTAGAGTCTTTAGGTTCCGATACTACTACGGTAGAAGGCCGTTTTAGACTTTTAAAGAAATATTCGCTTACCCAGTTCGATTCAGGAGCATATACTATTCCGCAGCAAAAAATTATTATTCAAAACCGGGAATACTTAACCGATTCTTTTAGGGTTGAGGTTGCCGATGTAAAGGTTGATACCACCCGGCAGAAAATGTATCCTATAAAACCGGCGGTAGATGTACCAAAACCTTTTAGTATTCCAAACTGGGTTTGGTGGTTACTTGCTATATTGGCTTTGATTGGGCTTGCATTTTATTTCTTCAAAAGAAGAAAAAAGAGAAAAGAAGCCGAGCCAGAATTACCGCCTTACGAGCAGGCTATGTTTGAGCTGAAACAGCTGGACAATTCATCTTTACTGCAAGACAGAGAGATTAAAGAGTATTATTCACAACTCACCTTTATTGTAAGGAAATACCTGGATAGGAAAATCTATGACAGGGCGTTGGAAAGCACAACTTCAGACCTTATCGCTTATTTGGAGCTGAAAAAACAGGCTGGGGAGTTAAGCCTGAAAGATAAATCTATAGACAATCTTCAGCAACTATTAAGACGAGCCGATTTGGCCAAATTTGCCAATTCGCGACCCGATGTAATTACTGCAAAAAGCGATCGCACCAAAGTCGAGCATTTAATTAAAGACATTAGGCAGGTGGTTCCTGAACCTACCGAGGAAGAATTGATGCAGGATGAAAATTATCGCAGGGAAATACTTTTAAAGAGAAGAAAAAGAAGAATTATTGCGGTTATAGGAGGCATTCTTATTCTGGGAATTATAGTGGTTGCTATTTTAGTAAATACTAAAGGTTTCGGTTTCGTAAAAGATTCAGTATTTGGGAATGAAACCAAGGAATTGCTTGAAGGCGATTGGATTAAAAGTGAGTATGGAACTCCCACCGTTACAATTACCACACCCGAAGTTTTAATGAGGCACGATGTAAAAAGAGGAGACGAGCTCCAGGAAATGTTGTTGGGCAGTGAAACCTTTGATTCAGGCACCCTGGAAGGCAATCTATATATTTTACTTATTACAGGGCCGGTTAACCCACAAGGCGATTTTGATTTGGAAAAAGCGGTAGACGGAATTTATGAAAACCTGGAGAGTCAGGGTGCCCGTAATATTATTATGAAAGAAGAAGAATTTTCTACTATAAATAACGCCAAAGGAATAAAGGTTTTTGGAACTTTTGATCTTGAAAACCCAATTACCGGCGGCCCAATTAAAAAGGAATATGCTATACTAAACTTTGGTGAAAATAGCGGTTTTCAGCAGGTTATGGTAGTTTTTGACGAAGACGATGAGTATGCCGAAGAAATTTTACAACGAGTAGAAAATTCTATAGAATTAAGAAATCAGTCTAATTGATGTTTGCTAACCATACATTCGAAAATCCAGAATTTTTCTGGCTGTTATTGCTGCTTTTGCATGCAACGGCCTGGTATTTCTGGAAACGAAAGCAGCAAACTCCAGAACTTAGAATGTCTAGCGTTAAAGGTTTTAAAGTAAAGCAATCGCTGCTTTCAAAATTAAAACCCATACTTTTTGTACTGCGGTTACTGGCTTTAGCTTTATTAATTGTAGCAATGGCGCGGCCAAGAACGGTAGATGTGACCACACAAAGCAGCAATATTAGGGGTATAGATATTGTAATGGCCATAGATGTTTCAGCAAGTATGCTGGCCAGGGATTTTGAACCTAATCGCCTGGAATCTGTAAAAGAAGTAGGTGCTGAATTTATAGAAAATCGTCCTACAGATAGAATTGGTCTTGTACTTTTTGCGGGGGAAAGTTTCACAAAAACGCCTATTACCAGTGATAAAAGTATTGCTTTAAGAGCAATTGAAGAAATTGAATACAGTAATATTTTGCAAAGTGGGACGGCAATCGGCTCAGGCCTGGCAACTTCGGTAAACCGCTTAAAAGATAGCGATGCTGAAAGTAAGGTGATAATTTTGCTGACTGATGGTGTAAATAATTCCGGGTTTATAGATCCAAAAATCGCCAGTGAGCTGGCCGTAGAATTTGGGATAAAAACCTATACCATTGGCGTGGGAAGTAATGGGAATGCGCTTACACCGGTAGGAGTTTTACCTAACGGAAGGTTTCAATATGGGGTTCAAAAAGTTGAAATAGATGAAGCTTTATTACAGCAAATCGCTGCAGATACCGGCGGAAAATATTTTAGGGCAACTGATAATGAAACTCTCGAGGAGATTTATGAAGAAATAGACAGCCTCGAAAAATCTGAAATAGAAGAATTCAGATACTATAATTATACCGAAAAATTCAGGCCTTATGCTTTACTGGCTTTAGGATTATTGCTTTTTGAAATAATCTTGCGGTATACGGTATTTAGAGGCTTTATTTAAAAATTGGAAAAGAAGGTTTAATGATCTTAGAAGAGAAAATATATTTATGGCTTTTACTGCTTATTCCGGTGGTAATCTTGCTATACCTTATTTTTAGGCTTTGGCAGAAGCGCGCACGCTCCAGGTTTGCCAAACCTGAACTTCTAAGTTTTTTATCACCAAACAAATCGGCATTTAAGCCTGTTTTAAAGTTATTGTTCATTCTTGGCTCACTTGCCAGCTTAATTTTTGGGCTTGTAAATCCTAAGCTAGGTTCTCAGTTAGAAACCGTAAAACGCGAAGGGGTAGACATTGTTTTTGCTGTAGATGTTTCAAAAAGTATGGAGGCCGAAGATATTGCACCCAATAGATTAGAGAAATCGAAGCAATTGGTTAGACAAATAATTGGAAATTTGGGAAGTGACCGGGTTGGAATTATAGCCTATGCAGGGAGCGCTTTTCCGCAGTTGCCAATTACCACCGATTACGGATCGGCAGAAATGTTCCTGGAAAGCTTAAATACCGATATGATTTCGTCGCAGGGTACAGCGATTAGTGAGGCCATAGAGTTGGCAACCGGTTTTTTTGACGATAACCAGCAAACTAACCGGGTGATGTTTATTCTAAGTGATGGAGAGGATCACGCAGGGAATGTTGAAGATATGGCCGAACAGGCAGCTGAAGCCGGAATTAGAATTTACACCATAGGAGTAGGAACCACCAAGGGAGGCCCAATTCCTATAAAACGGAATGGAGTGGTTCAGAATTATAAAAAAGATAGCCAGGGAGAAACAGTAATTACAAAACTTGACCCGGCAATACTTCAGGAAATTGCTAAAGAAACAAATGGCGAATATATAGATGGAAGCGTAACTGCTGAAGTAACCAAAAAAGTCCAGGAAGAGTTGCTTACTATTGAAAAAACAGAATTTGAAGCCAAACAATTTGCCGATTATAAATCCCAGTTTCAGTGGTTTGTAGGTTTGGCAATCCTATTGCTATTGCTGGATGTATTTATGCTAGAAAGAAAAACCAGCTGGATAAGAAAGCTGAATTTATTCAACGAAAAAAGAAAAATAGAGGAGTGATTCAATGAGAGGTTTTTCAGCAAACATATTACTCGATAATCGAGATTTAAATACTATGGGGTTTGCCGCCAAATCCAAATATTCACCTGGCTCTCAATTCTTTTTGAGCTTTCTTCGAGTTAGTTTATGTGTGTTTTTTGGGTTGGTACTTGGATTTCCGGTAATAGCCCAGCAACAAAGTGATAAAGAAAGAGAAAAAGCCCAAAAGGAAGCACGGCAATTTATGCAGGATGCTGATGTAGCTTTAGGAGAGAATAATTTTCCTGAAGCTGAGGCTGCATATAGAAAAGCAATCGCAAAAGATCCTGAAAACAGCGATGCGCGATATAATATGGGTAATATGTATTATACCCGGGAGAATACACCGCAGGCGGCTCAACGCTATAAACAGGCGGCTGAGGTTGCTGAGAACAAAACTACCAGACACAAAGCCAACCATAATTTAGGGAATGCTTATATGAAGCAAAAAATGTATCAGGAAGCGGTAGATGCCTATAAAGATGCATTGCGAAATGATCCCACCGACGATGAAACCCGGTATAATTTAGCGCTGGCTAAAAAAATGCTGGAAGAGGAACAGGAAAATCAGGACGAAAACCAGGACGGTGGCGATGATGAGAATGAAGACCAGGACGAGCAGGATCAGGAAAATCAGGATCAGAATCAGGATCAGGAAAACGAAGATCAGCAGGATCAAAATGGTGAGGGAGATAACGAAGGTGACCAGGATCAACAAGATCAGGAACAGGAGGAACAGGAAGGCGACCAGGATGAGCAGGAGCAACAAGATGGCCAGGGTGATCAGGAAGAAGAGCAGCAGGAACCAGAGCAAGGCCAGCCCCAACCCCAACCGGCTCAGGGACAATTGTCACCAGAACAAATTCAAAGTTTGCTGGAGGCGATGAATAATGAAGAAAGAAAGGTGCAGGATAAAATAAATGCGGAAAAGCAAAAAGGTGCCAAAGTGCAATCTGAGAAAGATTGGTAAAATTTTTGATACATTTCTTTCCCAAATCATACTTATCCTAAAGAAAGGAATTTTTATAGATGAAGTTGAAATTTTTAATACTTAGCATTTTATTTTTTACCGGCTTTGGTTTACAGGCCCAGGTGAAGTTCGAAGCCAAAGTGAGCAAGGACAAACTTGGGGTAAACGAACGCCTTAGGGTAGATTTTGAAATGAACCAGGATGGCGATAATTTTCGGCCTCCTTCTTTTGATGGTTTTACCGTTGTAGGTGGCCCAAACCAGTCGGTGAGCAATCGTTGGATTAATGGTGACCGTACTTATTCTAAAACCTATTCCTATTACCTACAGCCCATTTCTCGTGGCAGTAAAACCATTACCCAGGCAGAGATTACCATAGACGATAAAATTTATAAAACAACCCCTATAGACATTCAGGTTACCGCTGCGGTAGATCAACCTACCGATGGTGATAATTCAGATCTAATTGCTTCAGACAACCTTCATTTGGTGGCCGAAATTTCTAATCCCAATCCTTATTTAAATGAAGGAATTACCGTAGTTTATAAGCTATTTGTAAGTCCGCGAATTAGCGTGAGCAATTTTAGGGAAGTAGATAGTCCTAAGTTTTCAGATTTCTGGAGTCAAAATATCGAAATAAGGGAGTTAAGGCCTGAAAATGGCGAGTACAAAGGGCAACCTTACCGCTACGTAGTACTTAAAAAAGCGGTGCTATATCCGCAGAAAACGGGAGAGCTGGAACTGGAACCCCTTACCTTGTCAGTTTCGGTAGATGTGCCCAGTGACAGGCGGGATATTTTTGGTAGTAGAATTTACAAAACCATAAATAAAACAGTCGCTGCCGGTACCAGGACTATAGATGTTAAGTCTTTACCCGATGGTAAACCTGCAGGATTTACCGGCGCGGTTGGAAAATTTAGCATGGATGTGAGTACTACTAAAGAAAAGCTAAAATCATCAGAATCATTGGAGGCTAAAGTGGAAATTAGGGGAAATGGGAATTTAAATTTATTTGAATTACCCGCGCTAGAAGTGCCATCTTCATTAGAAATGTATAGCCCTGAAAGAATAGAAAACGTTACCACAACGCTTAACGGGAAACAGGGGAGTATTATAGACAACTACACTATTGTGCCAACACGCAAGGGTCAGTATCCAATTAAGCCGCTAAATTTCTCTTATTTTGATCCGCAGAGCGAAACTTATAAAAGCCTGTCTTCTCAAGAAATTGTGATAGATGTAGAAGAAGGTCCGGTTAATACTTCTGGAGGCGGAATTGCAGAAAATAATAAACAAGCGGTTAATTTACCTTTAGAACAATTTAGGTTTATAAAAACTCAAACCAATCTTAAGCCATTAGAGCAGCAAGCCTTTTTTAGGTCATGGACTTATTGGGGTTCTCTTCTTTTACCATTTGCCGTGATTCCACTCTTTATTTTATTCGGAAAAAAGAGAGAAGCTATTGCTGCAGATGTTCAGGGAAATAGACTTAAAAAAGCGAATAAACTGGCGAGAAAATATCTTTCTGAAGCGAAGAAGAACCTTGGCGATCAGCAAACTTTTTATGAATCCCTGGAGCGGGCAATGCACAATTACCTAAAAGCGAAACTCCATATTCAAACTTCTGAAATGAGTAAAGATCGTATTTTAGAAATATTGAAGGAGAAAAATGTTCCTGATGAAACGTCTACTGATTTTATTGAGGTTTTAAAAAGTTGTGAGTTTGCCAGGTACACGCCGGCATCAAATTCTGCGCAGCAGGAAGATTACGATAAGGCTGTAAAAGTAATTTCAAAACTGGATAAAGAGATTTAGTATGAAAAAGCTGGTATTAATTTTCCTAATATTTGTTTCGGCTGCAACTCAGGCGCAAAACCCAACGCTTTTTGAGGAAGCAAATGAAGCCTACACAAACGATGATTTTGACACGGCCATAGCCAAATATGAAGAAATACTCGAAAATGGGAAAACTTCAGTAGCAACCTATTATAATCTTGGAAATGCACATTATAAATTAAATAATGTGGCCCCAAGTATCTATTATTACGAGAAGGCTTTGCAGTTAGATCCTACCGATGAGGATGTGCAGAATAATATAGAATTTGCGCGTAGCATGACTATAGATGATATTCCGGTTATTGAAGAAACGGGTTTTGAAAAAAGAATTAATCAATTTCTTTCTACCTTTTCCTATAATACCTGGGCTTACTTTTCAATTGCGTTATCAGTAATTTTTGCGGTACTTTTCATATTCTATTATTTTAGTAGAAAACCTCTTATAAAGCGGGCGTTGTTTGGATTTGCGATCTTTATATTTTTATTAGGCGGAATTTCAGTATTCTTTGCATTCCATCAGCAGGAGATTCAATTCAACAATCAATTCGCTATTATTTTTACTGAAGAAGCAGCCATAAAGAATGAACCTTCCCAGCGGGCTGATACCGCTTTTAACTTGCATGAAGGCACAAAAGCCAAAGTACTGGAAGATTACCAGGGATGGGTAAAATTAGAGCTGTCTAATGGAACACAGGGATGGACAGAGAATAATAATTTGAAGCGACTATAAGAAATATTGATATTAGTTTAACATTAAAGTATGAGTATTTCTTGCTAGTTAGAAGCATTTCTTGTTATTTTTGCCGCTGTGAAAACACCGGTCTACATACTAACATTTATTTTTCTGGCATTTATAGCAACGCCTAGCATTGTTGCCTACATAGATAATTCTGTAGATGTTTCTTTTGCCTTTAATGTAAATGAAGAGGAAAGTTCTTCAAAAAACCAGATTAACCTGGAATTTAATTTTGAAGAGCAACATACCAATTATGCCAGTATACATTTTCTTCAGGAACAGGATTATACCGGAGATTTTTATACCGAAAGTTATCCTGTGGTATTTTTAGACGTTATCTTCCCGCCACCCAAGAACGCTTAATCTAATTTAACTTTTTCTGAATTTTTATGAACTTTCTGCACCTTCTGCAGAATCTATGGCATTCGTATTTAGAATGTTATCAAAAATTCTATTCAACATTTTTAGAAATTAGATTATAGAGACACTTCTAAGTTAAAATTTTACTTAGGTCTCAATTAATAAAGCGTCATATGTTTAAACATCTTAATAAAGATTTCCCGGCAAGTATTGTAGTATTTTTTGTAGCCATTCCGTTGTGTTTGGGAATTGCACTTGCCAGTGGAGCCCCATTGTTTGCCGGTTTAATTGCCGGTATGGTTGGAGGTATAGTTGTAGGGAGTATTTCAAATTCTCAATTAGGGGTAAGTGGTCCTGCTGCCGGCCTTGCAGTTATTGTTTTAGGAGCCATTCAATCACTTGGTAGCTATGAAATATTCCTGGTTGCCGTTGTAATAGCCGGGCTTCTTCAAATTGTAATGGGAGCTTTAAAAGCCGGTATTATTGGGTATTATTTCCCTTCATCGGTAATTAAGGGTATGCTCGCCGGTATAGGTATTACCATTGCTATTTCACAAATTCCAAACGTCCTGGGCTTTTCCAGTGATTTAGAAATTTTCTCTATCGACGGCGGAATTGGTTCTGCATTTGGTAAAATAGCTAATAACCTTCATTATGGTAGTATATTAATCACTCTTGTTGCCCTGGCAATCTTACTATTGTGGGAAAAAGTGCTTACAAAAAAGAGCAAATTATTCAGCATTGTTCCAGGACCTCTAGTAGCCGTTGCTATGGGGGTAGTTTACTATATTGTAGTAGATGGTCCTGCTTTTGGGATCCAGGATTTTCAATTAGTAACCGTACCTGTACCAGATAGTGCTGCCTCTTTCTTTGGGCAATTTTCTATGCCTAACTTTGCTGAGATCGCTAATTCTGAAGTATGGATTGTTGCAATAACCATTGCCATTGTTGCCAGTTTAGAAACTTTATTAAGTGTTGAAGCCATAGATAAAATAGACCCTTTAAAAAGAACCACAAACACCAACCGTGAGCTTTATGCACAGGGAGCTGGTAATATGATATCTGGACTTATCGGTGGTTTGCCGGTTACACAGGTAATTGTAAGGAGTTCTACCAATGCACAATCTGGTGGTAGAACAAAATTGTCTGCCATTTTACACGGTTTTCTTATCCTTTTCTCCATTATCGCTATTCCAACAGTCTTAAATATGATTCCTTTGGCCGTACTTGCCGCAGTTCTTCTGCTGGTAGGTTACAAGTTGGCTAAACCGGCTTTATTCAAGCAAATGTTTAAATTAGGAAAAGGGCAATTTCTTCCTTTTATAATTACCATTCTTGGTGTTGTATTTTTAGATCTTTTAATGGGTATAGGACTTGGACTTGCAGTAGGTATTGGGGTTATTTTAATTAATAGCTACAAAAACTCTCACTTTCTGCATAAAGAAGGGTACGATGTTAATGATGGCCAGTACAAGATTACTCTCGCAGAAGAGCTATCTTTCTTAAACAAAGGCGCCATTCTAAGAGAATTAAATGAAATCCCTGATAACTCTACGGTAATTCTTGATGTAAGAAAAACCAGGGTGCTGGATTATGATGTTTTAGAAATTTTAGATGAATTCGCTGTAAAAGCAAAACGTAAGGATATCACCATTAAACTATTGTCCGGTAAAGGGGAAGTGACAAACCCTGATAGTTTCAGGAGATACTTTGGCTTAGATGTTCCGCTTTAAACCTGTAAGTTAAAAACTAGTTTTTAAAAAGAGGAAGTCTACACGTTAGACTTCCTCTTTTTTATTTCCGAAGAAATCATTTTCTTCATTTAATATATCCCTTTCTCTGGCTTCTCTTATAATAGAAGGGAGTATTGCCGGAGCTATAGTTTTTACAGGAGCATATAATTTAGATTCCTCCAGGCTTTCTTCACTTACCAAATCTATTTCTTCGTTTGTAGCGCCAAAAAACATAATAACCACACTCGCTAAAAACGCCATTTTTAATAAGCCAAAAGCAGCGCCAAGCAATTTATTCACAATGCCAAGGGCGGCAAAACCGGCCATTTTAGTTAAAATCTTTCCGGCAAGGGAGATTAGAAAAACAATAAGCACAAAAGTGATGGCGAAAGCGATAAGGTTAACATAATCTGAATCCCAATTCATATTTTCAGAAAAGAAATCGCTTAAAATATGCGAAAAATGAATGGCCCCATAAATACCGGCTACAATACCTACCAGGGAAGCAATTTCGGCCAGTAGGCCTCTAAAAAAACCTCTAACGAGTCCGTAAAGCAGGATTAAAGCCAGGACAATATCTACTGTGTTCATATTTCAAATATAGGTAAACTACCTCGGAGCAAGGTTACGAGGCATTCATTGAAAAAAAAAATTCAATTTCGAGGTATCCCGAAATGTCGGGACAAAGCATTAAATCTCGATTATCGAGTAAAATACCTTAGGTAAGTTTTTAGCAGCTAAAATTGAAAGAAATCAAATCTGTTAGGGGAGTATTTTCAAATACTAAGACATTATCTTTGCAGCATGACACGAGACGAAAATTTGAAAGGCAGGTGGGAAGGTTTGCAAAAGAAACTTTCTAACCAGTTTGCCGATGGAGAATCAATGGAGCTGGATGCGATAATTTATGTAATTGGCGTTCAGGAATTGGGCCAGCCTCACAAGAAATTCAAAAAAGACCATAAAATTGATTTAATGCATATTGCTATTTGCCGTTTGCTGGAACCTTACGGATATTATGAATTTGATTATTTTGATGAAGAAGGATGGCCGCATTATAAAATTTTAGAACAATTACCCACCTTGAAGGCCGGTGAGCAATCGGTTTTAATGAAAGAAGCCATTGTAAATTATTTTATCAATAACGAGTACATAGATTAAAGGCGCCACGTGCTGCCTAAAACTACATTTTTACTAAATTTGCCCTTCTGAAAAGAACAGGATCTCATGATAGATAAAATAAAGCAACATATTGGTGAAGTAGAAGCTTTTAAAACCGAATCGGCGAAAGAAGTAGAAGCTTTCAGAATAAAATATCTTGGTAAAAAAGGAATTTTAAACGATTTCTTCGCTTCATTTAAAGAAGTGCCTAACGAGCAAAAAAAGGAATTTGGCCAGGCAGTGAATTCCCTTAAAAAAGCTTCTGAGGCTAAAGTTGCACAGCTTAAAGAAATGCTGGAAAGCAAACAGGAAGAAAGCGGAGTTTACGGCGACCTTTCCAGACCGGGAGAACCTGTAGAGATTGGTGCGAGACATCCTATTTCTATTGTAAAAAACCAGATTATTGAGATCTTTTCAAACATTGGTTTTAATGTTTCTGAAGGGCCCGAAATGGAAGACGACTGGCATAATTTTACAGCACTAAACCTTCCGGAATATCACCCGGCTCGTGATATGCAGGATACTTTTTTTATTCAAACAGATCCAGATATATTATTGCGTACGCACACTTCTTCGGTGCAGGTGCGTTATATGGAAAATAACAAACCCCCAATTAGAACAATTTCTCCTGGAAGAGTTTTTAGAAACGAGGCAATTTCAGGACGTTCCCATTGTATTTTTCACCAGGTAGAAGGACTTTATATTGATAAAAATGTAAGCTTTGCCGATCTTAAGCAAACTTTGCTTTATTTTACAGAACAATTATTCGGAAAATCAAAGATTAGGTTAAGGCCTTCTTATTTTCCGTTTACCGAGCCAAGTGCCGAGGTAGATATTTACTGGGGCCTTGAAACCGAAACCGATTATAGAATTACCAAGGGAACCGGTTGGCTTGAAATTATGGGCTGCGGGATGGTAGATCCCAATGTGCTTAGAAATTGTAATATAGATCCTAAAGAATATTCGGGATTTGCTTTTGGAATGGGAATAGAACGCATCGCGATGTTGCTTTATCAAATAGGCGATATAAGAATGTTCTATGAAAACGACCTAAGATTCCTTGAGCAGTTTAAATCGTCGTTTTAATTAACCTGCCTTGGCCGAAAGCTAAAGCAAAATAACATTCTTATGAAAAAAATTGGTTTGGTCATTTTCGGGATTCTTGCCCTTGGGGTAATTATTATTTTGGTTGCAGTAGAGATAATTGAACTGGCTTTAGGTGCCATTTTATTAGTTATTGCCGCACTTATTCTTTGGGGATTATTCAAGTGGGCTAAAAATAAGATTGAAGATTAGTGAAGAAAGACATTGATATACCAAAGGTTGAAAAAGTTTATGTAGCGGCTGTAAAAGTCTATAACGAGGCTTTTAAAGTAGATGAGTGGAATGCATATCTTATAAACGATAGGGATGAAGCTATTGAAATGGCTTTAATTGTGAGTAAGGGATTTGATAAAAACAAAGAAACTTCTACTATTCGCCATAAACTGGAACATTTACCGGCCAAATCTTTCGCTAAAATCGAATTTATCCAGGAGGAAGTGCTTGCCCTGAATAATCAATTTCAGGTGACTTTCTTTTCTGAAGGTAAAATGTACGAGAAGAAATATGTTTTCAGACAAAACAGCGTAAACGAAAAAGCTTTGCGCGAAATTTCAATTATCCCAAATAAAGGAATTTTAGCCGAATAATTATGTCAGTTTTTCTGCTAGTTTTTTGATCACTTTTTTAGGATTTTTTCCTTCGTAAAGAATTCCGTAGACAGCGTTTATAATAGGCGTTTTTGCACCTTTATCTTTGTTTATTTTATATGCACTTTCGGTAGCATAATAGCCTTCTGCAATCATACTCATTTCCATTTGTGCACTTTTTACGGTGTAGCCTTTTCCAATCATATTTCCGAACATACGGTTTCGGCTAAATACAGAGTATCCTGTTACTAAAAGGTCTCCCAGGTAAGCAGAATCGTTTATGTTACGCTTCATACTATGTACTTTCTTAATAAAGCGTTTCATTTCTTTAATGGCATTGCTCATTAACACACTCTGGAAGTTGTCTCCATAACCCAATCCGTGGGCAATTCCGGCAGCAATGGCGTAAATATTCTTCAGCATTGCGGCATATTCGGTACCGGTAACATCATCGCTTATTTTGCATTTAATGTATTCACTATCCAGGTTTTTAGCTACAATTTTTGCTTTTTCCTCGTCAGTACAAGCAATAGTGAGATAAGAAAGTCTTTCCAGGGCTACTTCTTCGGCGTGACAAGGACCTGTAATTACTCCAATATTATCGGCGGGAACGTGATGAAATTCTTCAAAATGTTCGCCTACTATAAGGCTGCTCTCTGGCACAATTCCTTTAATGGCAGAGAATATAATCTTATCTTCCAGGGAAACCGTTAAAGCGTCTAATTCGCGCTTTAAAAACGCCGATGGGATAGCGAAAATAATATAATCGGCAGCTGCAATTGTTTTATTAATATCACTGCTTAGTTCTAATTGATCGTTATCAAATTCAACAGAGCTAAGGTAATTAGGGTTATGCTCTTGTCTTTTAATATGCTCAATAGCGTAGGTGCTACGCATATACCAATAAATGGTATCTACATTTTCACTTAGCATTTTTACTATTGCAGTAGCCCAGCTACCGCCGCCAATTACGGCAAACTTTGGAGACTTATCCATAGGTTGGTTTTCTGTAATTCAAAAATAAGCAATTTTCTAAGTATATCTAAAAAGACTGTGTTTATAAACCAGAATCTTAATGAATAAACAAAGAAATGAAGACAAAACTTTAACATCTATAAAATTAACCATTTTACAATTCCAGGTAATTTTTTGCGTTCTCCTATAGACGACGAAGTCTTCTTTTAAATGAAGACAGATTTTCTTAGTTTTTTTGGTTGGTTATTTAGTTGAAAACCGCAAACTCACAATTTCTATTGTAGTTTGCGGTTTTCGTTTTAATTGAGATCAGCTTTTCTTCGAGCAGTAAATACATCTGGGCAAGCCCCGGAAGATTTATATCTCAATTAGTGAGTGAAAATCTAACAAAAATTTAGGACTAAGAGTAAGGAGAATACAATTTTCGTTTTGTACTTTTCTTTTCACTAACTTAGTAATCAGCGACATGGGAATATTTTCATTTATAAAAGATGCCGGGGAAAAAATCTTCGGAAAAGAAAAGGAGCAGGAAGAAGAGAACATAGAAATTTCTGAAGCGAAGAAAGAAATAATACGAAAAGAGAATGCAAAAGCAGCAGAAAAGCTCTTAAATACAATAAAAGAGCTGGATTTAAAGGTGGAAAACCCGGTAATTGATATTGAAGATAATACGGCTATAGTTTATGGCCTGGCAGATTCACAGGCTGTGCGTGAAAAAATAGTACTTGTAATTGGTAATTCTCACGGAATTGCGAAGGTAGACGATAGATTGGCCGTGAAGGTTGAAGAGCCAGAATCTGGTTTTCATACGGTAGAAAGAGGGGAAAATTTAAGCAAAATAGCCAAAGAACATTATGGCGATGCCAATAAATACACCATGATTTTTGAAGCCAATAAACCAATGCTTAAAGATCCCGATAAAATATTTCCGGGGCAGGTTTTACGAATTCCGCGCCTGGATAAGAAATAAAGATTAAAGACTGTTTAAAGTTTTTGAGGTTGTTACATTGAGGGCAGACGACGTCCTATAGCTTGTAGTTCCACCATGAAAAAAGTAGGTTCAATCAGCTAACCAGAACAGCTAACATAAGATTTTTTAAACAGTCTTTTGTTTTATTCAGGCTATTTAAAAAAATTCATCAGTTGAATGTAATCCCAAACCGCATCGGGCAACATGGGTTTTATAAATTTTCCTTCTTTTACCGCTTTTCTAATAAAAGTTGAAGAAATTTCTACCACCGGAGCCATTATCCGGGTAATTTTTGGATGATCTTTAAATTCATTCTCCACCTTTCCGCCAGAAATTCTAGGGTAAACGTAAATTTGATGATTTTCTAAAATCACCTCGTAATTCTTCCACTTATGGAAAGTTTTCAGGTTGTCTTCTCCCATGATTGGGCAAAACTCGTTGGTAGGATATTTCTCCTGAAGATGCGCCAGGGTAGTACTGGTGTAATTGGGTTGAGGTAAACTAAATTCTACATTAGAAGCCGTTAAATGCTCATAAGCTTCACAGGCTTTATAAACCATTTCCAGGCGATGATGGTTTTTCAAAAGCGTGCTTTTAATTTTATGCGGATTATGCGGCGTCACCACCAACCAAACTTCATCTAAATCTGAAAATTCAGCCATGTGGTTGGCAATAATAAGATGCCCGATATGAATTGGATTGAAAGTCCCAAAAAACAAACCGACTTTCCTATTCATTTTTAGCCGAATTTTTTACGCCTACATAAGAAGCCACAAGGTCGTAAGCTTCCTGAAGCGCGGTATCTAAATGATGATTTTCAATAATAAAATCGAATTGCGGAGCCGTTGCCAGTTCAATAGAGGCTTTTGCCACACGCATATTAATTTTATCATCACTCTCAGTCTTACGCTTTTTCAACCTGATTTTTAACTCTTCAATACTAGGTGGCTTTACAAAGACAGCCAGGGTTTTTTCTGGATAGATGTTTTTTATATCCAGCCCGCCTACCACATCAATATCAAAAATCACGTTTTTTCCGTGAGACCAGATGCGTTCTACTTCACTTTTTAAAGTTCCGTAGAAATTATCGCGGTAAACTTCTTCCCATTCCAGGAATTCGTCGTTTTTTATCTTCTTTTTAAAGTCTTCTAAAGAAAGAAAGTAATAATGCTGGCCGTCTTTTTCCTCGCCTCTTGGTTCACGAGAAGTGGCAGAGATAGAAAACTCAAGATCTAATTCTTTGTGCTTTAATAAATGTTGGACTATCGTGGTTTTTCCCGATCCTGAAGGTGCCGAGAATACGATAAGTTTACCATCGCTCATTTAGAGTACGTTTAAAAGTTGTTCTTTAATTTTTTCAAGCTCATCCTTCATTTGCACCACGAGCTGTTGCATAGGGGCAAAGTTAGATTTACTGCCAATTGTATTGATCTCCCGACCCATTTCCTGGGAAATAAAACCAAGCTTTCTCCCGTTGGAATCCTGGGAATTTATGCTTTCGTTAAAATAAGAAAGATGATTTTCCAGTCTTACTTTTTCTTCGGTAATGTCAAATTTTTCAATATAGTAAACCAATTCCTGTTCAAAACGGTTTTCGTCTACATTCTCTTTAAGATCGGCCACTCCTTTTCTTAGGCGTTCCTTTACTGCATCAACCCTTTCCGGATCAATTCTTAATACTTCCTTTAGCAAAGCAGCAATATTATTCACCCTAAGTTTCAGGTCTTTTTCCAAAGCTTCACCTTCGTCTGTTCTAAACTGGTTAATCTCTTCCAGGGCTTCAATCACCGCGGCTTCTATTGCTTTAAACTCAGATTCGTCTATTTCTTCTCGTTCTGTAGTTACCGCATCTGGCATTCTTACTGCCATTTTAAGCAATTCGGTATCGTTACCTTCAACAATACTTTTTAATTGTTGCATATAATTTTTTACTACGCCTCTGTTTACAGAGGCCGTAGTTTCTTCACCGGTTACTTCCACAAAAAGGGAAAAATCCACTTTTCCGCGGGTAAGCGATTTAGAAATTGTATTTCTTAGTTGAAGTTCTTTTTCGCGGTATTGCGAAGGAATCCTGGCGTTTACATCAAGGTTTTTGCTGTTTAGCGACTTGATCTCAACGGTTACTTTTTTGGATGGAAGTTGCGTTATGCTTTTTCCAAAACCTGTCATTGACTGAATCATGCGTGATTTTTAAGCTTGCGCAAAGATAATCAATTCTGTAGCAGGGCAAAGCCGGCCAAAGGCTATTTTCCAGATTTTGAATTTGTTGATTCCCTTTGGGTTATAAATTCCAATGCTCGCTGTTCGTGGTAATAAGGTTTTTTACGCTGAAAAAACCCCACGTGGCCACCGTGTTTAGGAATTTCAAGATGAAGAAATTTAGAATTTTTTGCAACCTCTACCGGATAGGAATTTGATGAAAGAAAAGTATCATTTTTTGCATTAAGCAGAAGCGTGGGGATATTAATTTCGGGTAAAAAGCCTATACAACTACACTTTTTATAATAATCTGAAGCATCTTTAAAGCCGTGGGCTCTGCTGGTGTAAAGTTCGTCTATGGCGAGCAGCGAGTTACATTGGGTGATCTCCTCTTTGCTTATTTTTGAAGGAAAATGAGTTTGTCTAAACTGTAATTCCTTTTTCAGGTTTTTTATAAATCGTTTTGAATAGATAAAATTATGGGTTTTGTTGAGTTCTTCCAGGGAAGCTCCCAGGTCGCAAGGGGTAGACACCGCCACTGCCGATTTAATTTCTGAAGGAATATTGTTTTGTTCTCCTAAGTATTTTAGCATTAAATTACCACCCAAACTAAAACCTACCAAAGCGATTTTTTTATACTTCTGTTCCTGCTGAAGATGGTTTATCACCGCTTCTAAATCTTCGGTAGCTCCAGCGTGGTAACTGCGGTAGAGTCGATTTATTTCACCACTGCAACTTCTAAAATTCATGGAAGCTATATCCCAGCCGTTTTCCTGAAAATGCTTTGCCATCCCCAGCATATAAGGTCTATTGGCATTTCCGGCAAGCCCGTGCAACAAAATGATTATTTTATCATTTTTAGCCGAATAAAAGCTACGTTCCAAATCCAGGAAATCACCATCGCTTAATTCTATGCGATCTTTTGCACTAAAACTAAACTTTACTTTTCGTAAAGTAGCAGCAAAAATACTGGATACATGGGCGTTTTTAAAAATTCCCGTTGCTATATATTTGGTTTTAGTTATAGGCATATTAGGCAAAGTTAAGGATGTAAAATTTTAAAATAATTATGCGTGCATAATATTTATGCTTAATTTTATTAAAAAAATAGATAGAATGTATACCAAAGAATTTGAAATACGCTGGAGTGATATAGATGCAAACAGGCACTTGGCCAATACGGCTTATGTAAATTTTATGAGTCATACCCGAATGGCATTTTTAATGGAAAACGGTTTTGGCCAGGAGGATTTAGCAAAGAATAATATTGGCCCGGTGGTTTTTTACGAGCACGTTTATTATTTTAAAGAAGTTTTTGCTGGCAAGCCAATAAAGGTGACATTGCAATTAAAGGGGCTGGCTGAAGATGGTATGTACTTTGAATTTTTGCATAATTTTTATGATGAAAAAGGCCGAAATTTTGCCAGTTGTGAAATGATGGGTGCCTGGATAGATTTAAAGGAAAGAAAACTCACCAAATTGCCTAAAGCCCTGCGTGATAATTTAGATAGTTTAGACCATACCGATGATTTTAAAATCTTAACCAAAGAAGATACCAGGCGATTTGGAAAAAGACCCCAACATTTGGATCCTGAAAAGTTAGGATTTTAAACACTTCTTCACCAGAATTGCTTAAATTCCCACATCGAAAAACATCAATTTTATATAAAACCACAAAAAGAACAAACCCGGGAAATCCTTAGATTTTCCGGGCTTGCTTTTTTGATATTTCTGGGATTTATAGTTATTGCACTAATGCTGGAATGGTATTTTCTGCCTTTACTTTTAGCACCACTAATCCTATCTGTTCTAGCTCCGTTTATAGATACGCCACAAGGAAAAAAGCAGGGGAAATTAATCTATTATTCCCCGCTTTTTATTACTGAAAAAGAGAAAAATGGGAAGATCATAATCCACGGTGGAACTTTGTTTGATTATTATTACGTGATTGATAAAAACTGGAAGGCTAAACAACGAATAAGATATATTTTAAGACAATATATTTTAGGCCTTATAAAACTCACAGAATCTTATAATGAAAAAGAAGCTGCAGAGATCACACTTGAAGGCACAAGTTATATCTTAAACGATAGAACTGCTGAAAAACTGGGTTTCAGGAGAAAAAGAACCGATTTACTTCAGCAAATTATAATCACTTATAATTATTTACAAATACTTCTGGCAAATTCTATTGCAAAAGGAAAAGGCTAAGTTCTAATTAGCATATTGAATAGTTGTTGTTTGTACTCGTACCATGCGCTATTTGAAGCAAAGGCAATGGCTGTAACTGTTGCCATTTTACTGGTTGAGTTCTTGATTTTTTCAAGTACCAAGAACCAATTCAAGTAATTCTGTAAGTATTTTGTAGCTACCCCATTGAAAGAATCCATGAACTTTCTCAATCTCATATCCATATTGTTTACATTCTGGACATGGTACACCTTATCTACGGTTCGCTGTCCCTTTGAGGTGTTGAACTTTTTATGGGCAATTGTGTTGGCTTTTGCAAAAGCACCATAACTTCTATGGCTGTCGCTGCAGAGTACGTCAGCTTTATCAAGTTTCCCTTTAAGTATTCTATTCAGATCCTCTTTACTGATACGACCTCTTGTGGCCACTTTAAAGTCTTTGTTTCCAGATCTATCACAAGTTGCCACTACAGCTACTTTTTCATCACTTATGCCTGCTTTGCTTGCTTTTTCTCCTCGCATTTTCGGTTTTCTACCTAAATGACGTCCTCCTTTTTCTGAGTAGGCAAAGAACAGGTCATCGCTTTCGACTATGCCCTGAAACTCTTCTACCGAAACACTGGAAAATGACGTGAGCAATTTATGTCTCCAATCAAAGGACGTTTGAATTGATATCTCCGTCTCTTCTGCACTTTTCCTGATACTGTAGCCCGACAACAAACAGTATAAATACCGATTTAACTTCTCTTTCTTTTTTATATTATACCAAAACTTACCTGTGGTCTCACTGAAATTCTTCTTACAGCCATTGCAAACATAGCGTTGAACGCCTTTGAGCTTGCCATTGGCACGAACACGCTTTTCTGAGCAATGAGGACAGGTAACTGCTTTTGCCTCGTTGCTGTCCTTTACTTCACTTTCTTGCAAAGACAATGATAGCAACGAAGCCACTATCTCTTGTTGAACAGTCGCTGGACTATTAACGAAAAAATCCCTGAAATCTGAAGGTATCATATCTATATAGTTTTACACAAATATAAGACATATTCATCTTAGAACAAAGCTAAGGAAAATTGAGTTTTCCGGCTGTGGGAATGGTGAATACTTATACCGCTTCACTTTCGGCAATTAAAAAGAATAAGAATTATCTACAAAAACTCGCTGAAAAACTGGAAGATTAATTAAGCCCTTATTTCAGTTTTCTTTTTAGTTACCATATACACTCCTACAAATACCAGGATTGCCGCTACTACTTTTACCATATTCAGTTCATCTGCGCCGGTTAAAATTGCATAGGTAATTGCAATAAGTGGTTGCATATAAATAAAAACGCTTATGGTAGAAGCTGAAAGTTGTTTTAGCGCATAAATATTCAGCAAATAAGTAGAAAAGGTAGTTCCCGCCACTACAAAGGCCATTTTCCAAATAGCATCAAAAGGTAAACTCGTCCAGTTTACTTCGGTAAATTCGCCAATAGTAATAGGGAAATTGATAATTACAGCGATAAAAAATAACCACTTCATTAAGGTAAGCGCGTGATACTTTTTGGTTAGTGGTTTTACCAGGATAAGGTAGAGGCCGTAGCTAAAGGCGTTTACTATAAAAAGCACATTTCCCATAGGAATATTGGGTGCGTTGCCGGTGCTAGCGGCGCTAAAAAGCACCAAAACAAGGGCACCCGCCAGGCCTACAATAATTCCGAGGGTTTTAAGCAAAGTAATTCTTTCCCGAATGAGAATAGAAGCTAGAATTAGCACCATAACCGGCGAAAGCGTGACAATTACCGAACTATTTATTGGGGTAGAGAGACTTAAGCCTTTAAAGAAGAACAGCATATTAATGACCATTCCAAAAATGGCACAACCTAAAATCCGGGGCCAATCTGAAGTAGCGATCTTTTCTTTAGGACCTAACCAGCTAATTCCCCAGAATAGAACGGCCGCACCAAAAACGCGTAAAAAAATAAACCCGAAAGGTTCAATATAAGTGGGCATAACCCCTTTGGCGATGGTATGGTTAAGTCCGTAGATCGCACTTGCACCAATGGCCGCTAAAATGGCCAGAATACGTTTGTTATCCATGTACCGCTGCTTTGGCCGCCGCGACGGTTTTCTTAGAATTTCCTATAAAAATTTCTTCGTTATTAATAATTACCGGTCTTTTAAGGAACGTATAGTGATCTAGGATCAGTGCTTTATAATCGTTTTCAGAAAGCTCTTTTTTATTAAGATCTCTTTCGCGATAAAGACGCGCCCTTCGGCTAAATAAAGCTTCATAACTTCCGGCGAGTGCTTTCATTTCTTTCAGTTGATCTGCAGTAATTTCTTCTTCTTTTATATCCTGAAGTTTAAAGGAGTCTGGTAATTCCAATTCTTTTAAAATCTTTTGGCAGGTGTTGCAGGTAGAGAGATGATATACTTTTTTCATAACTATTTTTAATTAGTAGTTAAGCCATTCGTTTACTTTATTCTTCGGAATAGATAATTTTAATTCCCCTTCGGCATAACTGGCGGCTTCATAACGATTATAAACCAAAATCACCCGGTTTTTAGTAACGGCAATGTTTTCCGGAAGCGCAAATTTATCCTTTTCAAAGAAAAATCCTTTGGAATTTATATTTTCTCCTTCCAGAATTTCATATTTCTTTCTGAATTCTTTTTCAGCAAAATCCGTAAATGCATTCAAGTCTGAAAATAAATCGTTTTTGTATAGTAATTCCCCTGAAGTGATATCATAATTAGCATAGCGCGTGGCACCATAACCGTGGGCGCCCCCGGTAAACAGGTAGAAATTGGTTTCCAGGACTAATAATTTTTTCGTCTGGCTTAAAACCGATTGGGAAATTTCAACTTCGTATTCAGCTTGAGATTCAGGGAAATCTTTTTTAAAATTCTGAAAATCCTGGATAAATTCATTAACCGCTGCCTTTACATTTTCAGCTTCAGAAGCTACTTCAGTATTATTAAAGATTTTAATAAGTCTTTTCTCATTGTAGCCATTCATTTCTTTCGCAGCCTCCCGGTCTTCCCTGAATTTTAAATAATTCACCCTAATTTTAGGACATTTTTCGGTTTTACAGGCTTCAAAATCTTTAGGCAGAAAACTCTCTTCGTAAAAACTCAACGCTTCAGTGTCACCCTTAACTTGTTTTACGCCGGCATCAGATTTTTCATCACGACATGAAGTGAATATTAAGAAAATAACCAGGAGGGAGAAGATTTTTTGAGACATATAAAAGGCTGTTAAATACGCGAATAAAGATAAACCTATTTTGCGTAAAGACAATGAGCACGCTACATTTGCTATAAATGCAATAATTATGAAATTTAATACTAAAACCATCCACGGCGGACAGGAAAATATAGATCCTGCATACGGTTCTGTAATGCCGCCTATCTACCAAACTACAACATATTCACAAAGTACGCCGGGTGGCCATAAAGGTTTTGAATATTCCCGAAGCGGAAATCCAACTCGTTCTGCTTTGGAAAAATCTTTAGCCAGTATTGAAAATGGAAAATTCGGACTTGCTTTTGGTTCCGGACTTGCCGCAATAGACGCAGTGATGAAGCTTTTTAAACCCGGAGAAGAAATAATTTCTACTAACGATCTCTATGGAGGTTCTTATAGATTGTTTACTTCCATTTTTGAAAATATGGGGATTAAGTTTCATTTTATTGGAATGAATGAAGTTGGTAATATTGAAAAATACATCAACCAAAACACCAAATTGCTTTGGATTGAAACACCAACCAATCCAATGATGAATATTATTGATATTGAAGCAGTTTCTAAAATTGCAAAATCACATAATTTACTACTGGCGGTAGATAATACTTTTGCTACACCTTATTTACAACAACCTCTTGATTTGGGAGCCGATATTGTGATGCATAGCGCTACAAAATACCTGGGAGGCCATAGTGATGTAGTATTAGGTGGATTAGTGGTAAAAGATGAAAAATTAGCTAAAAAACTATATTTTATTCAGAAAGCCAGCGGTGCTATTTGTGGGCCGCAGGATAGCTTTTTGGTATTACGCGGAATTAAAACCCTGCACCTTAGAATTCAGCGACATTGTGAAAATGGGGAAGCAGTTGCAAAATTCCTAAGATCACATCCAAAAGTAGGAAAGGTTTACTGGCCTGGATTTGAAGATCACCCAAACCACGATATCGCAAAAAAACAAATGAAAGATTTCGGCGGAATGATCTCTTTTACCACAAAGGAAGACACTTTAAAAAGTGCGACAAATCTTGTTGAAAAACTTAAAGTTTTTACTCTGGCCGAATCGCTTGGCGGCGTAGAATCCCTGGCCGGGCATCCAGCCAGTATGACGCACGCCTCTATCCCAAAAGAAGAAAGAGCTAAAACCGGGGTTGTAGATTCCTTAATTAGATTAAGTGTTGGAATTGAAGATGAAGAAGACCTGATAAACGACCTGAAGCAAGCTTTAGGATAGCTTAGTTTTTCTTAGATAAACTCAAGAGTCGTAAAATTGTTAGCATCGTCATTGCGATCCCGGTTTTTAGCGGGAGAAGCAATCTGCCGATTTGTAGTAATGGATATAGAGATTGCTTCACTCCGTTCGTAATGACGCTTTTAATTTTAAGAAAACTATTTTAGTCGTTCCTATCAGGCAAATATTCCAAAAAAGAAACCGTCATTCTGAGACCCGTGATAAAAAAATTATCATAGCGTAGGAAATTGACGTTCGGCGAGCTTAGCGAGTTTTAAAATCCGTGTGTGAGTGTAGCAAATCAGCAGCGTGAATAATTTTTGAAGCCCTGTAAAAAATTTAGCTGCTGATTTGCGATTTTTTGGCCTTGTAGCCAAAAAATCACCTCCACATAGGACGCCCTTTTTTGTTTCGTTTTAATTGTATCCGACGAACGCAGTGAGAGGAATACACGCAAAAAATGAAAAAAGAACCTTCCAAATTAGGCAAGTTTCGATTTAAATTATAGTAGATAATAAGCCTAGATACTAGTATTTTAAAAATACGTCAATTGTAATTTATTTCAGAATCAAACATGTTAGAATCCCGAAGTTCATTCGGGATAAAGTCTGAAACACGTTCAGCTTGATGAAAATACCTAAATAGAGATTTATAATTGTAATCTCTTAGAAATAAGCTTACCGCGAATTTGCTAAATCACCTTCTTTAAAATCCAAATTAATCGTTGCACTTCATCAAGGGTGTTGTAATGCACTAAACTTACTCTCACAACGCCGTTTTTCTCTTTTAAACCTGCATCTTCAATAAGTTTTTTGGCATAGAAATCACCAAATCTTATTCCTATTCGATAATCATCAACCTTTTCAACTATTTGATCGCTAGAGAGTTCACTATGCACAAACGAAATTGTAGGGACTCTTTTTTCTCTTTCTGCAGTATTTCGGCCAATTATTTTAATGTCAGGATGTTCAGCTAAATAATTTATTAAAGGCTTGCTTATTCGCTCTTCGTGCCGGCCAATAAGCTCAAATATCTTATCCATTTTCACCTGAAAATCGGCTTTCTTTTCCTTTGGAAATTCGTGTTTAAATAACTGATCAAAATATTCGATAATTCCCAGTAAACTATAAGTCAGTTCAAAATTGAAATTTCCTGGCTGAAACTTATAAGGCACATCCTTTTTAGTAAAAAAGTAGTGGTTAAACCCTTCCATTTTGTACAACTGATTGTATTTGCCATACATCACAGCCAAATGCGGTCCGTAGGTTTTATACCAGCTAAAAACATAAAAATCTACATCGAGTTTGCGAACATCTACCCTTCGGTGTGGTGCATAGGCAACCCCATCTACACAAATAAGCGCACCAGCTTTATGCACAGTTTTCGCAATTTCTTTGATAGGGTTTATGCTTCCAATAATATTTGATGCATGCGTTACCGCAACCAGTTTCGTACGATTCCCCAAAAGCTTTTTTAAGTCGCTTATTTCCAGCTCAAGGCTTTCGGGATTGGCTTTCCAAACCTTTATATTAATCCCTTTTTCCTTTAAATCGGTCCAGGGAGAAACATTGGCTTCGTGATCGGTATTGGTGACAATTACCTCATCTCCTTCCTGCCATTGCTTGCTTATGCAAATGCTTAAAATTCGCAAGAGCATAGAAGAAGAAGGGCCTATTACCACTTCTTCCGGTTTCCCGGCATTTATAAATCTGCTCACCTGTTTGGTGGAGTAATTAAGTTTTTCTCCAGCTTCCCTGGAAACTTTATACGAAGCACCCAATTGCACATTATGGTGCAATAAATACCCGCTAATACGTTCGGCAACCTTCTTTAGTGTTTGGGAGCCACCTGCATTATCCATAAAAGTAAACTCCCTTTCAAGCGCGGGAAACTGACTTCTTACAAATTCAATATCCATTAGTCTAAAAGGCTTTCGTTAAACAATTCCAGGATTCTGCGGTACTCATCGGTCCAACTGCTGGGTTCAACAAAACCGTGATCTTCTACGGGATAAATTGCCATTTCCCAATTTTCTTTGCCAAGTTCAATTAAACGTTGGGAAAGCCTCACCACATCCTGAAAATGAACATTTACATCTACCATTCCGTGGGCGATCAATAAATCTCCTTCCAGCCCTTCAGCAAAATAAATTGGGGAAGAGCGTCTATAAGCAATAGGATCTGCCGCAGGTTCATTTAAAATGTTAGAAGTATAGCCGTGATTATAATGCGCCCAATCGGTAACCGATCTTAAAGCAGCGCCGGCTTGAAAAGTTTCGGGTTCGTTAAACATTCCCATAAGGGTAATAAAACCTCCGTAACTGCCTCCGTATATTCCAACTTTTTCAGGATTTATGCCGTGATTTTCAACTAAATACTCTACTCCGTCAACCTGGTCAGAAAGGTCTTTTCCACCCATATGGCGGTAAATTCCTGTACGCCAGTCCCGGCCATAACCTGCACTTCCGCGGTAATCAATATCGATTACAGTGTAACCAAGATCGGTTAATAAATTATGGAACATATATTCTCTAAAATAGCTGCTCCACCATTTGTGAGCGTTTTGCAGGTAACCCGCACCGTGCACAAAAACTACCGCAGCATCATTTTTAACATCTGCTTCTGGCTTGTATAACCTCGCCGGTACCATCGCGCCATCTTCGGCTTCAAATTCTATTAATTCTGGTTCGCGCCAATCATAATTGCTAAATGCTTCAGATTGTCCTTCGGTTAATTGTTTGGCTTCAGCATTTGCCCTGGTTTTCTTTAAATATAATTCCCACGGCTTGTTGCTGTAGGAATGTAAAATGGCCATATTTTTTTCATCGGGAGAAAGGTAGACATTGTTATTTCCTTCCATTTGGGTAAGTTTTTCCATTTTTCCGCCCATAACCGGCATTTTATAAAAATGACGTTCGCCCGGTCCAACTTCAGAAGTTGTTAAGAACCAATGCTTTTTATTATTGGAAAGTTCGGGGTCAAAAACTTCAAAATCACCTTCGGTTAGCGCTTTTTTATTACCCGTAGTTACGTCTAATAAATACAAATGCGAATACCCGGTTTCTTCACTCTGAAAATAAATATGTTTATTATCGGGCAACCAACCCATTTCTTCACCTCCATAATATGCGTAACCAATTCCCGGTCCTGCAATCCAGGCTTCGTCCCGCTGGCGATTTAAAGTATTTAACGCTCCGGTTTCTAAATCAATTTTAGCAATCCAGCGGTCTTTATTGTCTTTAGAACGAAGGTTTACCACCGCGTGTTCGCCATTGTCTGAAAAGTAAACCGTGGTAGGAGCCACCTCCCTTTCGGTTTCTTCCCATTCTTTATCGGGATAATCTTTTACGTAATCGGGTAAATCGGTGATTCCTGGTAAATCGTCTGTTTTTATAGTATAAACCGTATCCTTTTCAAAATTGTAGATAGCCAGTTCGATACTGGTTTTATCTTCGCCAACTTTACTTCTGGCAGGCAGATTAGCGGTATAGCCAGACTCGTCTACATAATTGGGTACATCGGTACTACCATTTCGCTCGCGGGTAATAAGCTTAAATGTGGCGAATTTGCCATTGGGAGAAACCTGTAGATTACTTAGATCCCGATCTTCCAGGTAAAAAGTATAAGCCTCTTTTTTAGCCGTGGCTTCGCGGTAGGCCTCCCTGCTTTCTTTTTCGGTTTTACGTTGATTTACAACTTCCAGAAGTTCCAGATTTTCATCTTTTACCCAGGTATCTTTTTCAGAGGTTTTATCTTCTTTTTCTTCTTCAGCCTTGCCGTCAGCGATATTGGTGAGTTGTTTTATACTTCCCGATTTACTGTCGTATATAAAAGCATTATCACTGGCGTTAAAGCTGATTTTATTTTCGTCTGCTAAAAATTCAGCATTACCAATAGCTTCTGAAAGGTCTAATAGTTGTGTAGTTTCACCAGATTTTACATCGTAAATTACCAGGTTTCCATCTTTGCTAAAAATCTTTTTGCTTCGATTTTTATTGAATTCGCCGTATGAAGGAATTATTTCTCGTTCTTCTTCCAAACTCACTTTACTGATTTTTGAAGAATTTTTCAATTCAATTTTATAAAGCGAATCCTGGGCATTTTTTTCAGGATTATAATCAAAATAGATGGTTTCGCTATCGGCGCTCCATTTCACGTTAGATGGGAAAGTGCCCATCCAATTAGGATCCTGCATAATTTTTTCTACGGAAAGTTCACTTGTTTGCGAAATTCCGGTAAAACTGAAACTGATAAATAGTAAAAAGAAAAGCTGAAATTTAAAATTGAAGAGATTTTGTAGCGGTTTTTTCATCGATTTAAGGAGTTGTGGGTTTATTTTTTAAAAACACTGCCAATATAGTTAAATAGATAACACCTGTAAAGAGCCTCTGGAAAATCCCCACACAGATTTAATTAATATCTTTATGCTGAAATATTAAAATTAATAATATAGAATGAAGAAAAATTTACGCACACTTTTTAGTTTATTCCTTGTTGCCGGGGCATTGCAGGTGCAGGCACAGAAAGAAATGGTCGACAAAATTGTTAATGAGGCCAATGATAATTCAAAATGGCTAAGTTCTAATTAGCATATTGAATAGTTGTTGTTTGTACTCGTACCATGCGCTATTTGAAGCAAAGGCAATGGCTGTAACTGTTGCCATTTTACTGGTTGAGTTCTTGATTTTTTCAAGTACCAAGAACCAATTCAAGTAATTCTGTAAGTATTTTGTAGCTACCCCATTGAAAGAATCCATGAACTTTCTCAATCTCATATCCATATTGTTTACATTCTGGACATGGTACACCTTATCTACGGTTCGCTGTCCCTTTGAGGTGTTGAACTTTTTATGGGCAATTGTGTTGGCTTTTGCAAAAGCACCATAACTTCTATGGCTGTCGCTGCAGAGTACGTCAGCTTTATCAAGTTTCCCTTTAAGTATTCTATTCAGATCCTCTTTACTGATACGACCTCTTGTGGCCACTTTAAAGTCTTTGTTTCCAGATCTATCACAAGTTGCCACTACAGCTACTTTTTCATCACTTATGCCTGCTTTGCTTGCTTTTTCTCCTCGCATTTTCGGTTTTCTACCTAAATGACGTCCTCCTTTTTCTGAGTAGGCAAAGAACAGGTCATCGCTTTCGACTATGCCCTGAAACTCTTCTACCGAAACACTGGAAAATGACGTGAGCAATTTATGTCTCCAATCAAAGGACGTTTGAATTGATATCTCCGTCTCTTCTGCACTTTTCCTGATACTGTAGCCCGACAACAAACAGTATAAATACCGATTTAACTTCTCTTTCTTTTTTATATTATACCAAAACTTACCTGTGGTCTCACTGAAATTCTTCTTACAGCCATTGCAAACATAGCGTTGAACGCCTTTGAGCTTGCCATTGGCACGAACACGCTTTTCTGAGCAATGAGGACAGGTAACTGCTTTTGCCTCGTTGCTGTCCTTTACTTCACTTTCTTGCAAAGACAATGATAGCAACGAAGCCACTATCTCTTGTTGAACAGTCGCTGGACTATTAACGAAAAAATCCCTGAAATCTGAAGGTATCATATCTATATAGTTTTACACAAATATAAGACATATTCATCTTAGAACAAAGCTTTCAAAATTAGAAGAACTTGCCCACGAACTTGTAGACGTGGTAGGCCCAAGATTAGTGGGAACACCACAAATGAAAAACGCGCACAATTGGGCGGTAAAGAAATATGATAGTTGGGGAATTTCAGCGGAAAATGAGGAATATGGCACCTGGCGTGGCTGGGAGCGGGGAATTACTCATATTGACCTTGTAGAACCAAGATTGCGAACACTACAGGGGCGACAATTGGCCTGGAGCCCTTCCACAGGAAAAAAAGGAGTGACCGCAGAGGTGGTTATTTTACCGGAAGCTTCAGATTCTACAGCTTTTGCCAATATGCTTTCTTCAGTTAAAGGAAAATTTGTGATGATCTCGGTAAACGAGCCTACCGGAAGACCTCCATACAACTGGGAAGAATGGGCAACCGAAAAATCCTGGGAAAATATGCAGGAAAGTATAAAAGAAGCCGATTCTTTGTGGAGAAACCGAATTGAAAAAACCGGTTATGGTTACCGGGAATTGCCAAAAGCACTTGAAGAAGCAGGTGCAGCCGGAATTGTAACTTCTAACTGGTCTCACGGGTTTGGTGCTAATAAAGTTTTTGGCGCGTATACCAGTGAAATTCCAACTATAGATCTTAATTTGGAAGATTACGGCTTGCTATACCGTTTAGCTGAAAATGATAATGCTCCTAAAATTAAAGTGGTTGCTCAATCTAAAGATCTTGGAGAAGTACCTACGCTTAATACTATTGCCAGAATTGAAGGCAGCGAAAAACCTGAGGAATATATTATTCTTTCAGCGCATTTTGATTCCTGGGATGGTGGAACCGGCGCTACCGATAACGCTACCGGAACTATCGTAATGATGGAAACTATGCGGATTCTTAAAAAACTTTATCCAAACCCAAAGCGTACTATTATCGCAGGCCATTGGGGAAGTGAAGAGCAGGGGCTTAATGGTTCTCGCGCTTTTGTAAAAGATAATCCGGAAATTGTGGCTAATGTGCAGGCTCTATTTAATCAGGATAATGGAACAGGGAGAGTGAAAAATATTAGCGGACAGGGATTTTTGCACGCTTACGATTTTATTGGAAGTTGGTTAGAACCTGTTCCGCAGGAAATTAAAGGAGAAATTGAAACTTCTTTTCCGGGAACACCTTCCAGCGGTGGAACTGACCATGCTTCTTTTGTAGCTGCTGGTGCGCCTGCATTTATGCTTAGTTCTTTAAGTTGGTCTTACTGGAATTATACCTGGCACACTAATTTAGATACGTACGATAAAATTGTTTTTGACGATGTGAGAAGCAATGTGATCTTAACCGCCATTATGACCTATATGGCCAGCGAAGATCCTGAAACTACATCGAGAGAGAAAGCTGTTCTACCAATTAGCAGAAGATCTGGCGAGCAAATGACCTGGCCAGAACCAAGAGATGCCGAGAGAAAAGGTGGGTTGGATTAAGTTGCTAACTATTAAAAAGGTTGTTTGAAAAGTTTTAAAGCGTCATCCTGAACTTGTTTCAGGATCTAAGATGTTGATAATAAACACAAGTTAGAAGCTGAAACAAGTTCAGCTTGACGGAAACAGAAGTTTTTCAAACAACCTTTATTCTTTTTATAAAAAACCTATCCTTTCAAATCACCTCCTACAGGAATAGAGCAATCGTGGTAAGGCTCACCGTGTGGAGGATTTTTAGAGGGTTTTGATTCTTTCAACCTAATAGGAGAAGTATTCATTTCTGAGTCTGAACCTGCATTGGTAGTATTTGCTCCGCTTAAAGAAGCACCAACCGGCATATCGCAACGATGACCCGGTTCTCCATGTGGAGGATTCACATCTGGGGTTTCTGCACTTCCAGACGTATTTCCAGTCATTTGAGTATTGGTTGTAGTTTGGGTTTCTTCAGAAGTTTTTTCTTCTGCGTCTTTACAGGACGTAAAAGCGGTAAGTGATACAACCGCAATTCCAAGAATAACTTTATTAAAGGTGATTTTCATAACAGCATTATTTTAAGGTTTAAAGATACTAAATCTGTGAGGATTACTTTGTAAGCGTCTCCAATTCCTCTTTGGTGACATCTATAAGTCCGGCTTTTGGCAAACGCTTCAGCATTGTTCTCCAGTTTTCGTCTTCATCAAAGATTCTATCAAATATTTGTTTAGCTTCTTGTAAACGATCGCTATTGGCTAGTGCCACCGCTTTCCAGAAACGCATTTCCAGGTTATCAGGAAACATACTTTCTGCAGTTCCATATTCTTCCAAAGCTTTCTCTACATTACCTTCTTCCATAGCGAGATCACCACGGTTCATAAATTCGTAAGCCCTGGCGGTTTTTAACAAACGATCTAATTCTTGTATGGGATTTTCGTGATCATCTACTCTAAGATCTATTTTTTTGTCTTTCCAGATTTCTTCAACTTTATCTGGTCCCACCACAATTAATGCCGCCGATTGCTTCCCGCGGATATCTCCCCCTGCGTTCTGTGCAGCTTTTAAAACCGCTACAACTCTTTCGGCTAAAGGTAGGTTCACATTTTCGGTAAATGCCTGGGCCATCGCCGGTACAACGTCGTCATTAAGCATCATATTGGCCTGAACCGAAAAATTATCTCCGTTCAGGTGGTCAGCTTCTGCTACACATTTTTGACCGGTATAGGCTGCATTTTCTCCAGATTTCCCCAGGATGGCTAATTGCCTAAAATCACGACCTTCATCATTATTAATAAGTGTTTCTATAGCTTCTTCTGGTGTGTAGCCTTTGTTTAAAAGTTTAAGTCCTTCGGGTCCAAAAGCGGGATTTACAAAAGACTGCGTGGCAACTACGCCAACTCCCGATTTTCCCCAGGCTACCAATGGTCCTACCGAAAACCAGTGACTTTGCACTCCAACAGCCATTTCTCCGGTTTTGGCATCGCGAGCTACAATAGAATAAGTATGTGCAAACGCGTCTCCGCTAATTTTAGAAGTTTGGGCTTTGCTATTTAAAGTTGAAATAAATATTAAAGTGAAAAAAAGTAAAGATTGCTTCATAATCCAGATTTCTGATTAGAAGCTAAAGATAGCGAAACTCGGCTGAATTATTTAAAAAGTATGATGCAGACTAAGCTGAATTTGTCCTTTGCTTACCGCATTTGTAGTTTGTGTCATATAACCGGCCTGGACTTTTAAATTGTCTTTTAGGGCATAACCCAACGCAGAATAGAAACGGTTACGATCAAATAATTCTACACTTCTGCCATCGCCAATTTCCCGTTCGCCGTTGATGAAAATCTCGTTATAGAACGCTAGATAAATAGCATTTTTGTTGAGGTTTTTCTGATTTAAAGGTACATTTAGAAATAAATTATAGCGATAACGAGTTCTAAAATCCTGGTCTTCTACCCAGCGTTGTTCGTACCTAAAACGGTGGGTAAGGTAAAATCTGTCGCTCAATTTATGCGCAAGTAAAGCTTCCTGGTAAATCCTGCTTTCGCCCGAGGTATTGTTGCCTTCACCAAATTCCCCGGAGGTAATATTTCCGTATCCTAGCGTGAATTTTACATCGGCATTTTTGGGTGAATAGGTGAGTCCGCCACGAATAAGCAATTGCTCTAAATCTCCACCAAGATCCCAGTTTCTATATTGAATATCTCCCTGCACGCCCCATTGACTTTCACCAAAATTGGTGTTCCAAAAATACATATACCAGGCTCCGGTTTGATCTTCATCAATTTGAGCATTGGCGGAAAAGGATATAAACAGACTAAATAGAACTACGGAAAGGAGTGATTTTTTCATTTTTGCTTTTTTTCGCAAATATAACATTCCGCATTAAAAAAGTATTGATTTCCTATTTTTTCACTTCGGTGACAAGAATATAATCTGGACCACCGTCTACGGGGTAACCCTCTATTTTTGATCCTGAAATAGTGATTTCCATACCAACATAATGGTCAAGTTCTACTTTTTCACTTTTCAAAGCATAAAATTCATCTTCAGTATTTAAGGTATGCGTGCCATATTGGTAGGAAGTTATTCCCTGGCTTTCTATGGTTCCTGTAAGCTGCATTTGTTCTTCTGAATTTTCCCTGTCACAATTTGTACTCAAAAAAATAAGACCTGTAACCAGGCTTAAAATAATAGCTTTCATAAAATTTCATTTAAAAGTAAGTGCTGAAATAAAGTTAATAAAAGGAAAGAAACCCGCTGAAGTTTTAGGTTATATTATGATGAATTTCTGAAAACATTATTATTTTTGTTTCGCTTAAATGGCCTCGTAGTTCAACGGATAGAATAGAAGTTTCCTAAACTTTAGATCCAAGTTCGATTCTTGGCGAGGTCACTTTACTGAAATGGGGTGCTTGCCACAAGGCAGGCTGAGATGATACCCGGGAGTTTTTACTCGATAATCGAGATTAAAATATTTAAAATGTTTTGTCTCGAATAAGATATATTTTCCAAAAATGCCTTCTGGGTCTTGCCCCGAGGTTGTTTACTCCAAACCTGATCCGGATAATGCCGGCGTAGGGATTTTCTAAGCTAAGTTACATTCCTAACTTTAGCTACTTCATCACCTCATTTCATTGAATAATTTAGAACAATGATAGAGGATTTCTTTACACAACTTACCTGGCTGCAAGCCCTGGGGACTACTTTTGGCGTAGTGCAGGTTTTGCTGGCACGAAAAAACAACATTCATAATTACTTATTCGGGATTGTCTGCATTCTTATAAGTCTGTTTGTAATGTACCGGTCAAAACTTTATGCCGATATTATTTTAAACCTTTATTACCTTGTCATGAGTATTTATGGCTGGTTTTACTGGAGATATGGCAAGAAGCAAGAAGAAACCCCAATTTCTTATTCCAGTAAATCTGAACACCTTAAAGCCCTGGGAATTGTATTGAGCTGTTTTACAGTAATGAGTTACTGGCTTCGCTTTCATACCGATTCTGATGTTCCTTTTTGGGATGCGGCGGTAAGCGGATTCGCATGGGCGGGGATGTGGCTTATGGCTAAAAGAAAAATGGAGAATTGGATTTTTCTTAATATCAGCAATAGCATCGCTATTCCTTTGCTTATTTATAAAGAATTATACATATATGCCGGCTTAACCGTTTTCCTTTTTATCGTAGGAACTTCGGGGTACTTTAAATGGCGAAAAATTATAAAAAATGAAAAAAGACAACAGGCAGCAAGCGCTTAGAGAGCTTTGTTTAGGTGCAGATATATTTCCTGAAGAAGTTTTAACCTGGATCACAGGGCAAAATTTATGGAATATATGGGTTCCCAAAAGTTATGGCGGATTAGAATTAAAACTATCGGACGGACTTTTAAAATTACAGGAACTAGCCAGGATTGATGGCAGCCTTGGCTGGACGGTTACTTTGTGCAGCGGCGCCAACTTTTTTATAGGAAACCTGGAACCTGAACCCGCGAAAGAGATTTTTGAAAAACCAAAAGCTACAATTTTGGGAGGTAGCGGTGGCGTTTTTGGAACTGCTGAAAAAATTGGCGATAATTATAAAATTTCCGGGACCTGGCGGTATGCCACCGGCGCACCTTATTTAACCCATTTTACATTGAATGCTGAAATTTTTGAAAATGGCAAGCCTTTATTGAATAAAGATGGTTCGCCAAAAGTACGCTCGTTTATATTACCCAAAAATCAAGTTCAAATTATTGAAGATTGGAATACTATGGGGTTAAAAGCCTCGGTTACACATTCATTTAAAGTTGAAAATGTTCTGGTTCCCGAGCGTTTCAGTTTTATTTATAACAATTTTTACCAGCCGCAGGATATTTTTAAGATTCCATTTTCAGTCTTTGCCGATCTAACACTTTGGGTGAATTATGTTGGTATGGCCCAGCATTTCCTGGACGAATCCCGGCTTGTGACTTCTAAAAATATTCTGAAAAACTTAGAAAAAAGTATCGCTATTTCTAAGGATCAAATTTCAACGTATTCAGAAAGTATTGAAGAAAAAATTTCTGCTGAAAATAAAGTTTTAGATTCTTACACCGAAGAAATTCATACTTCAGCTTCAAATTCAGTAAAAAAAATCTCTGAAAAAATTATTGAAATCTATCCCTATTTAGGTGTAAAAGCCAGCCAGAAAGACCATCCTTTAAACCAGGTTTTTTGCGATTATTTTACAGCTACGCAACATCATATTTTTACAAAGTAAAGCTTTTTAAAGTTTGGTAAATGGGAGTAAAATTAGGCTAAGATTTAAAGTTAATTCATCTAATTAGTGGTAGAAAATGATTATCATGAAAAATAGGTAAATTATTTAAAAACCGCCTAAATACTTAAGATGAAATATAAAATAAACATAGAGAAAGTCAATACTGTTGATGAAGTCAAGGCATATTGGACGAACGAGGATTACATTCAATTGCTAAAAAGGTTTGATTATCCAGATGCAGAAGATTCCGACGCTGAAAGTTTAAGAGAGCTATTATTTATGGCCATAACAGATTTTGAACCTGGTGAAGCAGCGAAATTGGTGTTAGATTATAAGTTGGGTGAGGAATTATCTGAGGGACAAATTGAGCAAATATCTAATGATATGTTGATTGATACAGTTTGTGAAGAGTATCCCGAAATGGAATTGCAATCCAGATTATTCCACGTAAATCAATTGCTTTTTAAAGCCTACAATGGGAAATTCCCGAGTTCTAGCGCAACAATTATTCATTGTTCTATAACCTCATCAAACACCGATTCCAACTTAAACAAAGCCACGGTTTTGAGATTATTAAACGATGGCCTTTCAGACAGGAATATCGTTAAAAGATTGTTTGAAGAGCAAATGAATGGCGATGCTGAATTCCCAGAGGCTGAATATATTATCTGGAATTTAGAAACTTCAGAAAATAATCATTTCAAAATAACTACTTCCGGGAACCTAATTAAAAAAGAAGAGGTGATAGCTTCAGAATGGGAGAAGGAAATAGAAGACGAGGATGATTCAGATAAATAGCTGAATTGAAAAATATATAGAATACCAAATGCTGCCATTAACGAGCAGCATTTTTTTTTGAATTTTGATTTGATCCGGTAAAATTTCTCCGCCATTTCTTCAGGGGAAGAATAATTCAAAAATATAAATGACTGGAATTTTATTTTTCAGTTTTTGAGATCAGTTTTTCGCTGATTAGTGCTTTACGACTTCTATTCTTTCAATTCTTTAACATCTGGCGATAATCTTATGTTAATCAATTGAAGTTAAACCTGTTATTTTTTAAATTGAGGGTAAACATTAACCAAAAATAAAATTATGAGCATTGTAAAAGTAATTGAGATAATAGCCACTTCAGAAAAAAGTTTTGATGATGCAGTTCAAAATGCACTTAAAGAAGCAAGCAAATCGGTGAGTAACATACAATCTATTTATGTGAAAGAGATGCACGCCAATGTAAGTAATAATCAAATAACAACCTATGCGGTAAACTCAAAAGTCTCATTTACCGTGAATAAATAGTTTCGTTTAAATAGAAATTATTGAAAGAGGGAGATAAATTTTTCTTGAGTTTATCTTCCTTTTTTAATTACCCATCAAGGCTTCAACTACCTTTTAAATTAATGATATAACTTATGGCGAATAGTAAGAAAGACAGTACCCAACAGGAAAATCAGGAATGGATAGACTCACTTACCTGGATCATTGAGAATAAATCTACTAAAAGGGCAGAGGAGCTACTTAACATCTTACAGAAAGAAGCCAAAAAACATAATGTAGAGCTGCCTGAGACACTAACTACAACCTACCACAATACCATTTCACAAGACAAAGAGGAGGATTATCCCGGCGATTTAAAACTGGAAGAAAAGATCCTGGCTTATATTAGGTGGAATGCCATGGCTATGGTTGTAAAAGCCAATAAGGCTGATGCCGGAATTGGAGGCCATATTTCTACATATGCCTCTATTGCGCAACTTTGGGAAGTAGGTTTTCATCATTTCTTTAAAATTGAAAATGATGTGCCAGATCAAATATATTTCCAGGGTCACGCTTCTCCAGGTATTTATGCGAGGGCTTATATGGAAGGGCGCTTAACTAAAAAGAACCTTGAAAATTTTCGCCACGAAGTACAATCTGATAAAGGCCTTACCTCTTATCCACACCCACATTTAATGCCCAATTTTTGGAGCAACCCAACGGTTTCGATGGGCTTAGGTCCTATCCAGGCTATTTACCGTGCCCGTTTTAATAAATACTTACATAACCGCGGACTTATAGACGAAGACAAGAGTAAAGTCTGGGCGTTTATTGGTGATGGGGAGATGGACGAGGTAGAAGCCCGTGGAGCTATTAATATCGCATCCAGGGATAAACTGGACAACCTCATTTTTGTGATAGATTGTAATTTACAACGTTTAGATGGTCCTGTTCGTGGTAATGCCAAGCTTATTCAGGAATTGGAGGGACTTTTTAAAGGTGCCGGATGGAATGTAATTAAATTGCTTTGGGGTAAAGAATGGGACAAACTCATTAAAAAGGATAAAACCGGAAAACTCCTAAAGAAACTAGGCGAACTTACAGATGGTCAGCTTCAAAAATACGCTTATAGCGACGGAGAATTTCTGCGGAAGGATTTATTTGAAAGTGATAAGGATCTAAAGAAGTTAGTTGAAGATTATTCCGATGAAGAATTGGAAAACCTGAAACGCGGCGGTCACGATTCAGAAAAAATATATAATGCTTATAAAGTTGCGTTAGAAACAAAAGAAAAACCCAGTATCGTTTTGGCACAAACCGTTAAAGGTTATGGCCAGGGCAGTGCCGGCGAGGCTAGTAATATTTCGCATAAAACTAAAAAATTCAACAAAAAGCAGCTGGAAGAATTTAGAGACTTTTTTAAGGTGCCGGTTTCAGATAAGGATATAGAAAAAATTCCATTTATCAAACCAAAGAAAGATAGTGAAGAGTTAAAATACCTTGAGGAAAGGAGAAAAAATCTTGGTGGTTATATTCCGCAGCGAAAAGACAGAAGCTCAAAATTAAAGGCTCCAGATGTAAAAATCTTTGAAAGTTTTTTAGAAGGATCGGGCGAAGATGATGCGGCAACCACTATGGCTATGGTTCAAATTCTAAGCAAGTTGATGAAGGATAAAAATTTAGGAAAATTGATCGTGCCAATTATTCCTGATGAATCCCGAACTTTTGGAATGGAATCCCTTTTTAGACAAGCCGGAATATACGCTCCACACGGGCAAAAATATGACCCGGTAGATGAAGATAGTTTGCTCTATTATAAAGAAGCCAAAAATGGCGCTATAATGGAAGAAGGTATTACCGAATCTGGTTGTATGGCCGAGTTTATTGCGGCAGGAACAACTTACTTGACCCACGGCATCAATACCATTCCGTTTTACTTCTTCTATTCTATGTTTGGTTTTCAAAGAACCGGTGATCTAATGTGGGCTGCGGCAGATGCAGGTGCAAAAGGTTTTCTTATGGGCGGTATTTCTGGAAGAACCAGTATTCCCGGGGAAGGTTTGCAACACCAGGACGGGCAAAGTCATTTATATGCGCTGGCATTTCCTAATTTAAGAGCTTACGATCCCGCTTTTGCTTATGAGCTGGCGGTTATTGTAGAAGAAGGAATTAAGAATATGTATATAGAGAACAAAGACCTGTTTTATTATATCACCATTGGTAACGATACTTATCCTATGCCTAAAATGCCCGAAGATGTGGATAGGGAAGCCATTATTAACGGACTTTATAAATTCAGGAAATCGAAATCACGTAAAAAGAAAAAGAAGGCGCATTTATTTGGGAGCGGTGCTATTATGAAAGAGGTGCTGAAAGCTGCAAAAATCCTGGAAGAAAAATTTGATGTGGGCGCCGATATTTGGAGCATTACCAGCTATAAAACTTTATATGATAATGCTATTGATACCGAACGTGACAACCGCCTAAAAGGCCAGGTAAATAAAGAAGAAAATTATATAGAACGACAATTGAAAGATGAAAAAGGCACTTTCGTAGCCGCTTCAGATTATGTGAAAGCCCTTCCCGAAAGTCTTGCCTCCTATTTCCCCGGTGAGCTTATTAGTTTAGGGGCCGATGGTTTTGGTAGAAGTGATAATAGGGAAGCCTTGCGTAGTTTCTTTGAAATAGATGCTCCGCATATTGCTTATGCTGCCTTGTATGGCCTTGCTAAACAGGAGCAAATTAGCATGGAAGAATTGAAAAAAGCAGCTAAAAAATTAAAGATAGATCCACAAAAGACCAATCCAAGAACGGCTTAAAAAAAATTGAATTATGGCAAAAGAGATAAAAATTCCGCAAATATCTGAAGGCGTAGATATCGCTGTTATTTCTGAAATCCTGGTTTCTGAAGGAGATAAAATAGAAGAAGATCAGTCAGTAATTTCAGTAGAAACCGATAAAGCTACAGCTGAAGTTCCAGCTACTTCAGGAGGAACAATTAAGGAGATAAAAGTTAGCGAAGGTGATGAGGTGAATGTAGGCGATGTGATTATTATCCTGGAAGATGATGATGAGGATTCAGAAGAAAAAGAGGAGGAGAAAACTACAGATAAAGAGGGAGACGCTTCAGAAAATAAAAAAGAAGAAGCTGAAAAGGACGAAGAGGAATCCGATTCTGATGAAAAAGAAAAAGAGCAGAAAGATGATGAGAAAACCGATGAGCCGGAAGAAGATAAAGAAGATGATGACGAAAAAGATGGAGATGATGAGGAAAAGAAAAGTAAAGACACCAAGTCTAAAAAAGATAAAGGTACCGATAAAGCATCTTCAAAAGAAGTCTATGCTTCTCCGGGAGTAAGGCGATTAGCTCGTGAACTCGAGGTTAATATAAAAGAAATAAGTGGTAGCGGCGAGAGTGGAAGAATCACTGAAAAAGACGTTAAAGAATACAAGGAAGGCGGTAGCAAAAAGAGCAGTTCTGGCCAGGCTGAATTACCCGATTTTAGTAAGTGGGGAGCGGTAGAAAATAAACCGCTAAATAGTATTAAAAAAACCACGGCCAAAAATGTATTGGCCTCCTGGCAATCTATTCCGCATGTGTTTCAGTTTGGAGAAGCCGATATCTCTGGAGTTGAAACTTATATAGAAGATCATAATGAGAAGGTCGAAAAAGCCGGTGGTAAACTCACGCTAACAGCGATACTTACCAAGATTGTTGCCACAGCCTTGCATAAATTTCCAACATTCAATGCAAGTATAGATATGGATAAGGAAGAAATGATCCTTAAAAAATATGTGAATATCAATATTGCGGTGGCTACAGAAGATGGGCTTTTAGTTCCTGTGATTAAAAATGCAGATCAAAAAAGTATCAAGGATCTATCGGTAGAAATTTCAGAAATAGCAGAGAAAGCACGGGAACAAAAACTATCTAAAGAAGATATGGAAGGAGGCAATTTTTCTATCTCAAACCTTGGCGGTATTGGCGGCACTAATTTTACGCCAATAGTCTACCATCCGCAGGTGGCGATTCTTGGTATTTCACGGGCAACTACCAAACCGGTTTATATAGATGGAAAGTTTGAACCTCGCAGTATACTTCCTCTAAGTTTATCTTATGATCATCGCTTAATAGATGGTGCAGATGGAGCTGGTTTTATGAATTGGCTGGTAAAAGCACTGGAAGATCCATACGAAGCGCTTTTGGGTTAATCTTAAATCTTAGAAACAATGGCAAAAAAAGATAGAAAAGAACTCGTAATTATTGGTGCCGGTCCCGGAGGCTATGCCGCAGCCTTTCACGCAGCAGATCTTGGAATAAAAGTAACGCTTATTGATCCGGAAGTTAATCCCGGCGGAGTTTGTCTCTACCGCGGTTGTATTCCCTCCAAAGCACTTTTGCACCTGGCAAAAACCAAAGAAGAGGCTATGCATGCCTCAAAATGGGGGATGAAATTTGAAGAGCCTAAAATAGACATTAAAAAAGTTGCAAGCTGGAAAGAGAAGGTGGTTAAAAAACTTACAGAAGGCTTAGGGCAATTAAGTAAAGCCAGGAATATTGAATACATCCAGGGAAAGGCCAAATTTACCGGTGAGAATGAACTGGAAGTAACCGATAATAAAGGAAAAACTTCAGGTTTAAGTTTTGAAAAAGTGATAATTGCCACCGGTTCCTCTGCGGTTGGTTTACCTGAGCTCGAGATAGATCATGAAAAAATCTGGGACGCTACCGATGCCCTGGAGCTTAAGGAAATTCCCAAAAAAATGTTAGTCGTTGGTGGCGGTTATATTGGCTTGGAGCTTGGAAGTGTTTATGCTGCTTTGGGAACAAAAGTTTCCATAGCTGAAATGACATCAGGATTTTTACCCGGAACAGATCGGGACCTGGTTAAAATTTTTGAGAAAAATGAACCCTTTAAAAATGTCTTTTTTGAAACTAAAGTAGAGAAAGTGAAGATCACCAAAAAAGGGGTGAAGGTTTCCTTAAAAGGAAAGAAAGAAGAACAGAGCAAAAAATATGATTGTGTGTTGGTAGCTGTTGGGAGAAAGCCAAATACTCAAAATCTGGGTTTGAAAGAACTTGGAGTTTCGGCCAATGAAAAAGGATTCCTGGAAGTAGATGATAAACGCCGAACAAAATTGGAGCATGTTTTTGCGATTGGCGATATTACCGGTGAACCTATGTTGGCACATAAAGCAAGTCATGAAGGCCGAATTGCTGCAGAAGTGATCGCAGGGAAAAAAGGAGCCGCCTATGATCCTAAAGTTATTCCCGCAATTGTATTTACTAATCCTGAGTTGGCTTGGTGCGGCCTCACTGAAGAAGAGGCAAAGGAAAAAGAGAAAAATGTAAAAGTTGTAAAATTTCCCTGGTCAGCTTCGGGAAGAGCTGTTGCTATTGGGGAAAATACGGGCTTGACTAAACTTTTAATAGATAAGGAAACCGAAGTGATTTTAGGTGGTGCCGTAGCCGGGAAAAATGCCGGGAGTTTGATTCCGGAGATCGCTTTGGCTATTGAAATGGGCAGTACAGCCAGTGATTTATCGCTAACTATTCATCCACATCCTACTCTTTCAGAAACTATAATGGAAAGCGCCGAGCTATTTTACGGAGGCGCTACACATTATAAAAAGTCGTAGCTGTTTAAAAAACTGCATAAAAAAAGGGGGTTTGACGCTCATTTCAGAATTGCCCCCTTCTTAACCCGTTTTATATTTCAAAAATAGATCAGTTCAATTCTATTTAAGTTAATTGAAGGTCAAGGAACTACTAAGAATTTATTATGTAAGGATAACAATTCTCAATTTAACATTCAATTAAAAACCAGGGGCTAAGGCTTAATTTTTAAATAACCTATCCCAGGATGTTTGCGTCTAATTTTGCTTAAAATAATAGTAAAAACTTAGTTATGAATTTAAGTGAAAACAACAATTTAGCCCTGGAAACTTTAAAATTTCCTGTGCATTACGATGCGAAGGAACAAACAATTTGGGACGCTAAAGGGATGATGGTTTGCGATATTCGCGGCTGGGGAAAAATCCAGTTTATGAATAAATCTGAAGATCGCCAGGATGCAATAGGCGAATTAATAGCTAGTTTGCTCAATAAATATCAACGAAATGAAAATGCCAAAATAGACGAAGAGCTTTTTAGAATGTTGGCTTCTTAATTTCCTCTAAAATACATAAAAACGTACTTTTGTAAATTCACACACTTTAAAGTAGAATTTATGAAAAGTCGATTAATATTAAGCTTGTTTTGCCTGGCTTTATTTGGGAGTCTGCAGGCGCAAAACCTCGAATCTCCCGATGGAAATTTAGAGATGAATTTCTCCCTTCAGCAAGATGGCACCCCGGTTTATAACCTGGAGTTTGAAGGACAAACTATTATAGAAAAAAGTAAGCTTGGCTTAGAGTTAAAAGAAGGGCAGCCTCTTACCTCCAATTTTAGTATAAAAAACACCGTAAAATCTACTTTTAACGAAACCTGGACACCGGTTTGGGGTGAAGAAAGTGAGATTAAAAATCATTATAATGAACTTGTGGTTCATCTGAATCAGGAAGATTCAGAACGAAAAATGCTGATTCGTTTCCGTTTATTTAACGACGGACTCGGATTTAGATATGAATTTCCGCAGGAATCCAACCTAGGGCATTTCGTGATTTCAGATGAAAAAACCGAATTCGCCATGACCGGAGATCACACCGCTTTTTGGATCGCCGGCGATTACGACACCCAGGAATACGATTATACCGAAAGTAAACTTTCAGAAATAAGAACTTTGATGGAAAAGGCGGTAACCGCCAATGTTTCCCAAAAATCATTTTCACCAACCGGTGTGCAAACTTCTTTGATGCTTAAAACCGAAGGCGGCCTGTATATTAATCTTCACGAAGCCGCTTTACTGGATTACCCTGCGATGCACTTAAATCTGGATGATGAAACTATGGTTTTTGAATCCTGGTTAACACCAGATGTAAATGGGGATAAAGCCTATATGATCGCTCCCGGAAAAACGCCCTGGAGAACTATAATTGTAAGTGATGAGGCGAAAGATATACTTTCCTCAAGAATCACTTATAACCTGAATGAACCCAGTAAGATTGAGGATACCTCGTGGATCAAACCAATGAAATATATGGGTGTTTGGTGGGAAATGATCACGGGAATGAGCTCCTGGGATTACACCGATGAATTTGCAGCGGTTAAACTCGGTGAAACCGATTTTGAAGCCGCTGAACCTAATGATACCCATGCAGCAACTACCGAAAATGTAAAATACTACATAGATTTTGCATCAGAACATGGCTTTGACGGATTGCTGGTTGAAGGCTGGAATGTAGGCTGGGAAGATTGGTTTGGAAATTCTAAAGATTATGTCTTCGATTTTGTAACGCCTTATCCAGATTTTGATGTAGATGAGATTAGGGAGTATGCAAATTCCAAAGATGTGGAAATGATTATGCACCACGAAACTTCGGCTTCAGTTAGAAATTACGAAAGGCATTTAGACACGGCTTACCAGTTTATGAAAGCCAATAATTATAACGCGGTAAAAACCGGTTATGTAGGGGATATACTTCCGCGAGGAGAAAATCATTATAGCCAGTGGAGTGTAAATCATTATCAATATGCGCTTGAAAAAGCTGCGGAATACGAGATTATGATCAACGCACACGAAGCCGTTAGACCAACCGGAATCGCCAGAACCTGGCCAAACCTTATCGCAAACGAATCGGCTCGTGGAACCGAATATCAGGCTTTCGGCGGAAATAAACCAAATCACGTTACCGTTTTGCCATTTACGCGTTTAATTGGTGGGCCAATGGATTACACTCCGGGAATCTTTGAAATGGATATTAGTAAGCTGAATCCGGACAACAATTCACATGTAAATAGTACGCTGGCTAATCAGTTGGCTTTATATGTTACGATGTATTCTCCATTGCAGATGGCGGCCGATTTACCTAAGCACTACGAGCAGTTTATGGATGCATTTCAGTTTATAAAAGATGTAGCGATAGATTGGGAAAAAAGTGTTTACCTGGAAGCCGAACCCGGAGACTACATTACCATCGCCCGAAAAGAAAAAGATGGAAATAACTGGTTTGTAGGAAATGTAAACGGGGAAACTTCAAGAACTTCAGAAATTGAATTCGATTTTCTTGAAAAAGGAAAAACTTATATCGCCACGGTATATGCTGATGCCGAAGATGCGCACTACAAAGAGAATCCGCAGGCTTATGAGATCAAGAAGTATAGCGTGAATAGCAAGTCTGAACTTTCTCAAAAATCTGCTCCCGGCGGCGGTTACGCGATAAGCATTATGGAAGCTGATAAAGATGAAGTAAAAGATCTTGAAAAACTGTAAGTCAAAAATGTATAGTGTATAATGTAGATTGTATACTGTAAATGTTTTGATAACGAAACCCTCGTCAATTTGGCGGGGGTTTTTATTTTAAAGGTTTTCAATTATAAACCTTATTTCAAAAGAAATTAATAAATAATTTATAGTTTTAAGCAGTGTTAATAGATCATGCCCATTCAAGCCCTACTTTGGGATGGGATTTTTTGGAATTCACTTTTTATATGGGAAAGAAACTTACAATCTACATGATTGATGGGACAGAGTACGGTCCTAGATTGGGCGAAATTGGGAATTGGGTAGGGAAGGCCTTATATGCTCAAAGAGCTTCACTCACGAAGATAATTAATCGCGAGGAATTCAATAATCCTGGAATATACTGTTTAAAAGGTGATCCTTCCTCTGAAAGCTATGAAGAAAAAATTTATATAGGAGAAGCCGAAAATGTAGGGAATAGAATCAAGCAACATTTAGTTGATTCTAAAAAGGATTTTAAAGAGATAATATTCTTTACCAGTAAAGATGAACTTCTTACTAAAACCCAAATAAAATACCTGGAATCTCGATTGATTGTAATGGCTATTAAAGCTAAAACAGCTGAGATTGAAAATGGTAATTCCCCTTCATTACCAAGGCTTCACGAAGCTGATATTTCCGATATGGAATATTTTCTTGAGGGAGTGTTAGCTCAACTCTGTCTGCTTCTTCTCCCGGGGGTACCCCCGGGAGAAGAAAATTTTAGTTTTTCGTTTCATTGGTGGCTAAGTCCAACTCTAGCCGACCTTCAAATTTAATAGCTAATTGTTGAACTACCAAACCCCAGTTCTGCAGTGGGGCGTTCCATTTCTTTTCAATTCTTCTGGTAGCTAGGTAAACCAGCTTCAATAGTGCCATATCATTGGTAAAAGCGCCTTTGGTCTTGGTTACTTTTCTTACCTGCCGGTGAAAAGCCTCTACGGCATTTGTGGTGTATATGAGTTTTCTAATGGGTGCGGTATATTCAAAATAAGCACTCAATCGGTCCCAGTTATCATTCCAGGAACGGATCACTATGGGATATCTTTTGCCCCATTTTTCTTCCAGATCCAGTAAAGCCGATTCAGCCTGGTCTTTGGTGTCAGCCTTGTACACCAGTTTAAGGTCTTTCATAAAATCTTTTTGATCCTTACTGGCCACATACTTCATACTATTGCGGATCTGGTGGACAATACATAGCTGAATATCAGTCTTGGGATAAACAGAATGAATGGCTTCACTAAAGCCCGTAAGATTATCCGTACAGGCAATCAGAATATCTTTTAAGCCACGGTTGTTTAATTGGGTCAGCACCTGAAGCCAAAAATTGGCCCCTTCACTTTCCGAGATATACATACCCAGCACTTCCTTTCTTCCAGCTTTATTTATTCCTAAAATATTATACAAGGCCTTGTGCTTTACTTTGCCTTCTTCGCGTACCTTGAAGTGCATCGCGTCGAGCCATAGGATGCAATATACCGGCTCCAAGGGGCGATCCTGCCATTCCTTAACCTTGGGAATCACCCGGTCCGTAATATCACTTAGAACGTGTGTGGATATCTTGGAATCATACATTTCCTCTATATGAGCTGAGATATCCCGCAGGCTATTGCCCATCCCGTACATGCCTATAATCTGCTTTTCTAAATTATCGGCCAGGATACGCTGGCGTTTCGCTACGATCTCCGGCTCAAAGGTACTGTTACGATCCTGGGGCGTGTTAATGGTGACGTCCCCTTGGCTGCTCTTTAGGGTCTTTTTGCCTTTGCCATTACGCTTATTACCTGCTTTTGAGCCTTTTTCTTCATCGGAAAGGTGCGAAGACATTTCTGCTTCCAGGGCCTCTTCCATAAACTCCCTAAGCATTGGAGCAAAAGCGCCGTTTTTGCCGGTTAGGGATTCTCCTGATAAAAATTGTTTTAATGCTTTTTCCTTTAATTCCTTAATCTCTTCTTGTGTCATAATCTAGTCTAAAAATTTTAATTTAATTTTCAAAGTCTAGACAGACTTGAGATTACACCCTCTTTCTTGAACAAATAAAGCTTATACTTCCGGTAATGGGATTTCGTTTTCTAATCTCTTCTACTGCTGAAGATCGATCAGAATCAAATGAGAAATCGGATAAATTAATTAAAGATTCGTTTTTTATAAAATCCAGAAATTTTAATGCCGAAATGTATGAAGATAATCAAGGCTATATTATAAGGAAAGGCTCCCAGGCGAAAAAAAATCTATCTAATTCAATAACTGAAACTTATAGAAAATTAAGAGAAAAACTTATTGATAAAGGTTTGCTAGTATTAAACGGAGATTACTATATTTTCTCTGAAGACACGGTTTTTAATAGTACCAGTGCAGCTTCAAATATTATTCTGGGAAGGCAATCAAACGGACTTGTAGAATGGATCAATAAAAATGGAATTACTTATAAAGACGTGGAGGAAGTGATGAATAATTAATTTGTTCAATTAGCATAAATAAATATCTTATAATTTGAACCTTAGTAATTTCATAGAAAATACTTTAAAAAAACTTATCCCGGCGCCATTTACTTTGGCGGTGCTACTTACTTTAATTACGCTTTTTGTCGCGTTCTTCTTTACGAGAGAAACCAATACTAATTCTGCAATTCAAATCCTTGATTTCTGGCAAACCGGGATGTGGGATCCCGCCCTTATTGTCTTTATGGTGCAAATGATGCTCATTTTGGTTTTGGGACACATTTTAGTACTTAGCAAACCAGTTTCCTGGCTTACAAGCCAACTAACCAAAATTGTGACGAACAATGCAACTGCAGTAATTATCGTATCGGTTTCTACAATGCTGGTGGCATTTTTTAATTGGGGACTGGGATTGATCTTTGGAGCAATTATGGCCAGGAAAGTAGCCGAAGCAGCTTCTGAGCGAGGTTTCAAAATTAATTATCCGTTAATAGGTGCCGCAGGCTATGTTGGTTTGATGGTTTGGCACGGTGGAATGAGCGGAAGCGCACCACTAAAAGCCGCTGAAGACGGCCATTTGGCCAGTCTTTTCCCGGGTGCAGATGCTGCGTTTCTTTCCCAATTACCGAACAATCTTCCTACAGCAAGCACAATTTTTTCTCAATGGAATTTATTGATTTTCGCCGCTTTGTTAATGTTGATTCCACTAACGCTCTATTTACTTTCCAGAGTAAGTGGAACGAAAACTGTGAAAATAGAAGCTGAAACAAAAACTACAAACTTTGCAAAAATCACCGGGGCCGAAAAATTAGACCATTCAAAATGGCTAAGATTAGTATTCGGATTTTTACTACTAGCCGCCTTTTTTGCCAGTTATTCCGAAGAACTTTTAATAGGAAATCTAACTCCAAATATGCTGAATTTCCTAATGCTTTGCTTATGTATTTTGCTGCACGAGTCTTTCGCCTCATTTTTAAAAGCTTTAGAGGAAGCCATTGGGGGAGCGGCGGCAATTTTGATCCAGTTTCCGTTGTATTTTGGGATTATGGGCGTGATGCGTGAAACGGGTTTGGTGAGTGATATTTCAGGGTTTTTTGTAAGTATAGCAACAGATGTTAGTTTACCTGTTTACAGTTGCTTTAGCGCAGGTTTGGTGAATATTTCTGTTCCCAGCGGTGGCGGTCAGTGGGCGGTGCAGGGGCCAATAATTTTAGAAAGTGCTTTAAAACTGGGAGTGCCACTTAATAAAGCCGTTATGGCGCTGTCTTATGGAGACCAGATCACCAATATGTTGCAGCCTTTCTGGGCTTTACCATTACTTGCTATTACAAAACTAAAAGCCCGGGAAATCCTTCCCTATACATTGGTGATGATGGTGGTGGGAACGCTGGTTTATATTACAGGGTTATTATTGGTTTGAGTAATTGAACAAATTGAGAATAACTTGAAAAAACCGATAAAATCAGCTTAAGATTTCTTATTTTATATAAGTATTAAATTTTCTCATTATGGTACCACCACAGAAAAATCCGATAAAAAGACATAAGGCCATGCAGCCTTTAAGTCGTGAACATCACCAGGGGCTTTTGCTTTGCTGGAAGATCAGAAAAGGTTTCGAAACCGGCGTGGAACTTCAACGTATAAAGAATTATACCGATTGGTTCTGGGAAAACCAGCTACAGGAACATTTTAAAATTGAAGAAAAATATGTTTTTCCGGTTTTGGGTGCTCAAGATGTATTGGTAAAACAGGCGCTGGAAGAACATGAACATCTTGCCGCGTTATTCTCTCAGGATACCGAGATATCGTTTGCTCTTGAGATGATTAAAAACGATCTGGAAGGCCATATTAGGTTTGAAGAGCGGGTGCTTTTTAATAAAATCCAGGAAAAAGCTTCAGCAGAAGAACTTCAGCATATTCAGCAACACCACGACAAAGAGATCTCTTGCGGAGTGTGGGAAGATGAATTCTGGAATTAAATTAATCTAAATTGCCGAAAAGTTATGCAGCTTTTTGCAAAGATTGGCTACCTGTTACTTCCTGTTTAAGCCTAAAAACTGTATCTTTTTCGTATGCCATAAAATAATAGATCACAAAAAACAAGAAATACATGATCATTGATTTTTGTCTAAGTATTATCCCAAGATTAGACATTACAAAAGTCATTGCAAAAGAAGTGGTAAAAAATAAGATTAGACTAAGTTTTACGTGACCAGGTGCGGTTTTTAAGAAGCCGAAGAAACTCTTTTTAAACAATTTCCCGAATAGCAATAAATAGATTAGATTTTCTATAGAAACGATTACGCCAAGAATTCCCGGGGCATCAAAAAACAGTGGTCTAAACCAAAAAGTAAAGAATTTCTCTAATAACGAGTAATCTGTCATTGGTACGCCAGAGGTGGCATTATCGAGGCTATTAGAGCGGGTTTCGGTAAAAGAAAGAAAATCGGCAATTAGGTTTTGAGAATTCCCGAGGTTTACCACTTCTAGAATTTGTTTATGAAAAAGCAATAAAATACCGGTAATAGCACCTACAAAAATGGCTTTTTGTTTTAAACTAATCTGATTTTTATTAATAAATATACTCAGCATTCCGGCGCCTGCCAGTAATAAAAACATATGTGGTCTTATAGCAAAAACCAGTAATGATCCTAAAGTTAGACTGTATATTCTGGTTTGAGGTTTTCTAAGTGCATAAGCGAATAACATTAAGCCTAAAAAGATAGGTGCTCCTTTGCCCAGAGATGCCGTCCAGAAGTGCATATTTGGTAAAAAAAGAATCAAAATCAGGAGATCTATTTTCTTAAAGATCTTGATATTTATAGCAATATTTTCTTTGAAAAAGAGGTAAGCATATACAAAGCCCATAAAACCAATCCAGCTGAACAGCAACATCATCATTTCGTAACTGAAACCAAGAAAATTAATAAAAGGATAGGATAGAAAATCTATAAAAGAGGTTCCGGTTTCTAAAAAGCCACTCCAGGTTTTACCTTCCTTTCCCGGTACGCTGAAATAGCGCTTCGAATCTGAAGGGTTAAAAAAGGCATAGGTATAATAAATTCCGGCAAAGATTAAATGATAGTAGAACAGTTTATTCATCAGGGTTGCTGAGAAAAAAGAGTGTTTTTTACTAATCTTTTTAAAAATATACTGATTTACCAAATGAAGAAACGGAATAAGCATTACCGCCTGCAGTAGGTTATGAATTAGGTTTAAATCTGGGGTCATTTTTAAAATCTATTTATCCCCTTAAAACCAATTTTCTTACCTAAAATATTTAATTATGATAGCTTTAAGTTTTATGCTAATAATTAACTGAATTTAAACCTTTTGTGGCACTATATTTTTAAGTTAACAATATTTTCAAAATTAAATACTGTGATATTCTACAGTAGTGTTTCCACAGGTCTGTGGATTTCAACACTAGAATTTAGAATTTAAACCCAAACGTAAAGGTTAACCTTCCGCCATCGTCGCCGTAATAATAGCCTGTATTGGCGGTAAATGCACTAAAACCATTGATCCAGATAGATCCGCCATAGTTGTTTCGCCATTTATCTGAAGTAGAATCTTCAGCCCAAACCCGGCCGTAGTCAAACCCGGCGCTTACTCCAATTTGCAGTGGAATAAAATTAGTTTTAAATCGGCTTATTCCAACTCTAAGATCGGTAGAGTGGTAGAAAGATTGTTTCCCGTTGAAACGTTCCCAACGGTAGGCTCTCAGGTTTTCATTGCCACCAAGGATAGCACCATCATAGTATTCATAATTATCCCCAAAAATAGCTTTACCGCCAACTTTAGTAGCTAAAACGGCAATGCCACTTTCGTGTAACGGATAATCTATAGCCAAAGTTGGACTTACATAGGCAAATTCATTATTGTGCCCGTCAATATTGGTTTTATACCCAGTAGTTATATCAGCTTCAAATCCGCGAGAAGGATAGGCAGGATTATCCCGGTTCTCGTAGTGATAATTTACTTCCCCGCCGGCATAAAGTTGCCGATCAAAAAGATCGTTTTCTTCAGAAAAAGTATTCGCTATAAATCGTTCTTCATCATAAGATACTTCTCTAGACTGTAGCATTGGCTTTGCATAAAAACTTCCACCTGAATTTCCGCGCCAAATTAGGGAAGGGGCAATTTCCCATTGTTCTATTCTAACCCGGTTATAATCCCGGCCATTTTCATCGCGATCGTATTTAGAATTTATTCCTTCCCCAAAATAATTAACTGCAAAATTAGGACTGGTATAGCGAGCCGAAATTCCCAGGTTCCAGTTATAAAAAATATGGGCAAATTCCCCACGGTATCCTACTTCAAATCCATTTGTGGCAAAATAATATGCGGCATCAAAAGTATGTTGCGTATTAAAAGGATTATTGGTGAGGCCATAAGTTGTAAAAGTATCCTTAAGCCCCAGAGATAGACCTTCATCTCCATTATAATCTACCTGCGGCATAATTTTATTCTCACTTTTTTTACGTTTATCGGGATTAAAAGTGTTTATTTCATAATCATCTACCAACCACTTTTTGGAAGCGGAGTTTGTAATCGTATTTTCCTTGCTTTTATGATCAAATAATTTGATCTTTCTCGTATTTTCAAAATCGTAGATATCGTTTTCCTCCCCGCCAATTACATTTATTTTAATCGGTCTATTTCCTTCACCAGTTACTTTGAAGGTATCATCGCCATCAAATCCGTAGATCCAAATTTCTTCGGTAGCTTCAGAATTATATGTATTTCTGAAGTCTTCTTTTCCATCTTCATTGATTAATATAATCTCGGTAATCCCATTCTCTTTTCTTTCAATATTGAAAATATCATCTTCTTCTGTTCCGGTTAATACCTGGAATTCCAAAAGATAATTGTAATAGCGCCTGGCGATATCTTCTAAATTATCTCTTCTCGCTTTTAGATTTGCTTTAATATTTTCGATGGTTTTATCCTGGGCTTCTTCGGGCAAAGCTTCAAAAGCAGTTTCTATTTCTTCGTTGGTAAGTTGAGTTTGAATAAAGTTTAACTGTTCCTGCCAGTCTTCCCAATTTGAATTTTTTAGCAATCTTTGGTCTAACGGATATCCTGAAAGATTAAACCATTTTACATTATCTACGTTATCATCGTAGGTTTCCATCTTTCTCACTAATGGTAAGCCTAATTTTACTAAATCTGGCAGGAAACCATCGTAATTGGGGAATGCAAAATCGCGGTCGCGGGGTATTGGTTTGTAAAGTTCGGTTCCGTCATTCTGGGTATGTAAGGCCCATCGCCATTGGTCGTAATGCCTATCCCAGTCGCCAATTAACATGTCTACTAACCTGTTTTTTATAAATTGCGATTCATCGGCCTGGATATTCTTAGATTCTTTCATTTCTTCCAGAAGGTCCCGGGTGCTAATAATATCTTCGGGAGAGCCAAATCTTTCAAACTCTTTATTTTCATCGCCTACGTGGGCTTCAAACATATAGAGTTCATCCCCGTATTCATCATTATTAAGTCCCAGGGCTTTTTGTTTTGGAATATAGAATATTTGCGGTTTTCCCGCATAAATATCCAGTAAATCGTTGATGTGTTTTAAAGAGTATCGTGCATAGGGGTGCGCACTGGTAAAGAGATCCATCGCATAACGTTGTGCTACGGTATTCTCTATATAATCTTTTATATAATGATCTTTTATTGTATTGGCTTGTAAAAACCGGGTAGCGCTTTTTCGTAAAGCGCGAATGGTAAATTCATTTTCATCATCAGCAATAAAACGCAGAGAGCGAGATTGCATCCCGCCACCTTCTTTTAAAGGTTCGAGGTTTCCCTCCAGGCTATCCAGAAATAGCACGGGAGCTTTTATTTTTGTACTATAAACGTCTCTGTAGAAATCGCCTATAAGAGCTTTGTAAATGCCAGATTTATCGGTTTCTTCCTCAGTATAAATGGAAGCGCTTATGGTGTCGCCAATTTCCTCTTTGGTTTTAAAATCAATTTCACTCCAGTTTGGTTCGTCGCTTTTAAGAGTTTTACTAAAAATTGGATGGTCTGAATCTTCAACACTGAAAAATTCAATAAGCGTTTCATTCTTTTTATAGGCTTTTATTTTAGCATAGCCGCTTTGGGTACTTCCAAAATGTTCATTTTCTTTTCTAATACTTAGTTTTTTGGCTTTTCCGGTGGTTCCGCTTATAATTTGGGGAATGCCGTCGTCTTCTAAATATTGAAGATTTTTATCCAGCCCCGAAAGAAATATTACATTATCGAACTGGCTTGCGAGGGTTTCCAGTCGGCCTCTTAGATAACTCTGTTCTTTACTTTGATAGTCTTGCGAAGAAAAACCGCCAATTTTTTCGAAGAAAGATCTTTTAGAATTGCTCATTACCGGGTGCTGCAGGGATACTATAATAGTTTTTCCGTGGGCATCTTTTATATCGTCTTTAAACTCAGCGAAAAAACGTTCTCTTGTTTTTATATCGCATTTAGAATTCATATTTGGGTGATCGTCCCAGTCTTCTAAATACCAGTGGGTATCTACGGTAATAAGAATAAGATCATCGGTAATATCTTCCTGCTCGATAGGGCAACCATCATCGGGCCAAACTTCTATGTTAGATTGGTTGTCCTGAAGAAAGGACTCGAGGTCGTCTATTCGGTTTTGGCCACCTTTTGTCCATTCGTTACGTCCGGGAGTAAGTACTACTTTACCATTAAATTCACGAACCGCATCTAAAAGATTCTTTTTTAAAAATTGTTGTTGTGCTTCCCTTTCTCCTTCTTCCTCATAACCCTTTGGGGGAAGAAAATTTCCCGGAATTAATAAGGTGGCGTTTTCGTCTTTTTGCGAAGCCTTTACAAGAGCACTTATAATTTTTTGACCTTCACCGGTAAGATCGTTACCAATATTACCCGCCAGGTAAAAAGTATGCTCCAGGGTTTTAGGCTCTGCGGCGCCCGGAGTAACCTGGGCAGTAGCCGATAAAACCGGAATTATAAAAAAAAAGACGAATTTAAAAACACTTGGAATATTTCCCATAAATGCGTAAAACAAATTTTAGTTTGACCAAACATCAAATTTTTGGAAAAAAAGCCATTTAGCAATAGCTTTTAACGCATTATAACAATTGTCTTTAGTAAGTCTTTAACGTTGGTTAACCCGGGAACTAATTTAAATTTCGCTTCTCTATAAAAAAGCGCTTTAGTAATGCTGAAGCTTCTTTTGCTAGTATCCCAGTTTTTACTTCGGTTTTGGGATGCAGTTTTACGCCGGTTTTTCGGTAACCGCGTTGCTCATCTTCCGCCGCGAAAATAAGTTTTGAAATCTGACTCCAATATAAAGCACCCGCGCACATCTGGCAGGGCTCCAGGCTAACGTACATGGTGCAATCTTTAAGATATTTGCCGCCAAGGTAACTGGCAGCTGCGGTTATGGCCTGCATTTCGGCATGAGCGGTAACATCGTTAAGGGTTTCGGTTAAATTATGTCCGCGAGCGATTATTTGATTATTGATTACTACTACAACCCCAACCGGAATTTCGCCTCTTTCAAAAGCTTTTTCGGCTTCCTCCAGGGCTTTTCGCATAAAATATTTGTCGTTGTATGGCTGTAGCATTAAATATCTTTTCTGCGGAAAGATAAAAATTATAAAATTAGGTTCTGAATAAATCCTTGTAAGAAATAACTTTTCAAAGCTTAACTTTGTGCACTATGAACCTCAAGATTTTAGAAGATATTAATTCACCTGAAGACCTGCGGAAACTTCCGGCTGAAAAGTTACAGGAAATTTCAGCAGCGCTCAGGAAATTTATTATAGATATAGTAGCTACTAAAGAAGGCCACCTTGGCGCCAGCCTTGGCGTGGTCGAATTAACAATTGCCCTGCATTATGTTTTTAATACTCCTCAGGATCTTTTGGTATGGGATGTAGGTCACCAGGCTTACGGCCATAAAATTTTAACGGGAAGGCGGGAAAATTTTCATACTAACAGAAGGCTAAACGGAATTAGCGGATTCCCAAAAAGGGAAGAAAGTGAATACGATACTTTTGGGGTAGGGCATTCTTCTACCGCGATCTCAGCAGCCCTGGGAATGGCTATAGCTTCAAACCTGAAAGGTGAATTTAAAAAACACCATATTGCGGTGGTGGGAGATGCATCTATTGCCAGTGGGATGGCTTTTGAAGGATTAAACCACGCGGGAGTAACAAAAGCCAATTTATTGGTGGTGCTCAACGATAATGCTATTGGGATAGATCCCAGCGTTGGCGCTTTAAAACAGTATTTAACTAAAGCGCGAGTTGGTTTTAAGCCCAAACAAAGCAATATTATTGAAGCGCTTAATTTTAAATATTTTGGGCCGGTAGATGGACACGATATTGCGGGATTGCTTGAAGTTTTTGAACAAATGAAACAAATTGAAGGTCCAAAATTCCTTCACGTAATTACCATTAAGGGGAAAGGTTTAAAAAAGGCTGAAGAAGACCAGGTAAAGTATCACGCGCCGGGAAAATTTAAACCCGATACCGGTGAACTTTTACCTTATGATACTGCCGGGCTCCCTTTAAAATACCAGGATGTTTTTGGACTTACTTTGGTAGAATTAGCCAAAAACAATGAAAAAATTATAGGAATCACGCCTGCAATGCCAACCGGGAGTTCTTTAAAATTTATGATGCAGGCTTTTCCAGAGAGGGCGTTTGATGTTGGTATCGCCGAGCAGCATGCAGTAACACTTTCTGCAGGAATGGCTACCCAGGGTTTTAAAGTTTTTTGCGCAATTTATTCAACTTTTTTACAGCGTGCTTACGACCAGGTGATTCACGATGTGGCCATCCAGAAATTGCCGGTAGTTTTTTGCCTGGATAGGGCCGGGCTGGTAGGGGAAGATGGCGCGACACACCACGGAGTATTTGATATTGCTTATTTAAGATGTATTCCAAATATTATAATTGCCGCGCCCAGCGATGAAACCGAACTTAGAAACCTGCTTTATACCGCCCAGCTTGATCTAAAACTCCCAATGGCGATAAGATATCCACGAGGGAGAGGCGTTAAAATAGACTGGGAAACACCTTTTGAAGAAATAGAAATAGGAAAAGCCAGGTGCCTGAAAGAAGGCGATGAAATAGCAGTTTTAAGTATTGGAAATATGGCGCAGAATGCAGCTGAAGCCATAAAGAATATAAAAACAGAAAAAATTGGGCATTTTGATATGCGTTTTGTAAAACCACTGGATGAAGAGCTACTGCATATAATCTTTAAAAAACACAAAGCCTTTATCACTATTGAAGATGGGACGGTAACTGGCGGCTTTGGGAGTGCGATTTTAGAATTTGCTGCAAAACACGATTATAAAGCTAAAATTAAGAATTTAGGTTTGCCAGATGAATTTATTGAACAGGGAAATATTAATGAATTACAAGAAATTGCGAAAATTAGCGTTGAATATATTGAGGAAGAAATAGTGTCTCTTCTTCAAAATCTTTAATTTTACCATTCCGAAAAATCTAAATTAACTAATGAAAACCAAAGTCTTATGTCTTTTAGCCTGTTTAATTTACTTAACAACAACCGCCAACAATTCCATTTCCGATTACTATTTTGACATTTATAGCGATACTATAAAACCTTCAGATTCTATTAAAGTGGTACAGGATACTACCGAGGTAGATTCTATTGTAGTGACGTTTTGGACAGAAAAGAATGAAGTTGGAGTGAACTTAAGCGAGGTTGCTTTTATTAACTGGAACGCCGGTGGGAATAATTCAATTTCGGCATTGGTACACGGTAATGTAGAGCGCAATTATAAAAAAGATGATCTTTATTGGCGTAACCGAGGCACAGTGCGGTATGGTATAAATTCCCAGGAGGGACAGAAGCTTAGAAAAACCGAAGATGAGTTGCGTTTAAATTCATCTTTTGGATATAGAAAAGATTCGGTTTCCAATTGGTTCTATTCAGCAAAATTCAACTTTAACACGCAATTTACAAACGGTTATAAATATCCTGACACCGATAGTCCTATCTCTAAATTTATGGCTCCTGGTTATTTATTTCTTGGTATTGGTACTGAATATTCAGATCCCGTAGAAGATTTTATGGTATATATTTCACCCGTAACGCAAAAATCAACTTTTGTACTCGATCAAAGATTGGCTAATGAAGGTATGTTTGGTGTTACTGGTGCCGTAAGGGATACACTAGGAAATATTATAGAAGAAGGGGAAAATGTGAGAACTGAATTTGGTTTTCTGGTAACCAGTGATTTTTCAAAAGAAGTTTTTGAAAATGTTGAGCTAGACAATCAATTAAGCCTGTATTCAGACTATCTCAATAAATTTGGGAATATTGATGTGGAATGGCAGTTAAACGTGAATCTAAAAGTAAACGATTTTATAAAAGCTAATGTTGGTTCTCATTTGCGTTATGACGACGATGTGAAATTTAAGGAAGACACCAATGGCGATGGAGAATTGGAAACCACAGGACCCCGCGTGCAGTTTAAGCAAATGCTGGGGGTGGGACTCGTCTATGAGTTTTAAAGAGGCCGGCTGTTTAAGCCGGCATTTTCTTATAATTTAATTCCTCCTTTATATTTTTCAAAAGAAGCAACGGTAAAACCATCAGTCAACGAAGCGGTGTGCGAGCAAATTTCCAATAAGCGCCGGTAAACCGAATTCTCATCCTGTAGATAAGCTAAATTTGGAACCGATTTTAATACCAGTTTATTAAAATTAGAATTTTCTTCTGCTTTGTGCGAAAGTAAAGCTTCGGTATAAGTATCTAAAAGGTGCGAAAGCATTTTATAGCCGGCAATTTCTTTGCTAATTACCTCTTCACTCTGGTAGATTTTTTCAATACTAATTTTAATAATATCGTCTATTTGAGCTTCGTATTTGCTCTTATCTAATAATCCCTGATGAAAATTTCCCGCAAGAATTGCATCTTCATTCTTTAAAAAAGTTTCTACCGCTTCGGTAATTAATGTATTTATGGCCAGGGCTCTTAGGTAACTTAACCTATCTGCTGTATTGGTGAGGCTATTATATTTGCCGGTGTTTATATTGTCTTTTACCAGTTTTATAAGATATTCCAGCGCATAATCTTCATCTATAAGTCCCAGGTTAATACCGTCTTCAAAATCTATTATGGTATAACAAATATCATCGGCTGCTTCTACCAGGAATGCCAGCGGATGCCGGTAATAACTCACATCGCCGTCTTTTCCGGTTTTTAGTAAGCCGAGTTCGGTAGCAACCTCTTCAAAAATTTCTTTTTCGGTCTGGAAAAACCCAAATTTTTTATCGGCTATATTTTGCGTGGGTTTATGTGGTAAAGATTCTTTAGGATACTTTATAAAAGCTCCCAAAGTAGCATAAGAAAGCCGAAGCCCCCCGGCGATGCCCGGTTTGTTTTGGGTAAGGATTTTAAAACCGTTGGCGTTCCCTTCAAATTTTACAAGATCCTGATATTCTTTTGGGGAAAGTTCATCTTTGAAGCGTTTTCCATTACCGTGACTAAAATATTCCCCGATAGCTTTTTCTCCTGAATGGCCAAAAGGCGGATTCCCAATATCGTGAGCCAATGCCGCAGCGGCAACAATAGCTCCAAAATCATTCATTCTATAAGCGTGGCTTTTTTCAAGTTGCGGATGTTTTTCCAGAATTTTTTGTCCTGCCAGTCTACCTAAAGATCGGCCAACTACTGAAACTTCCAGGCTATGCGTTAAGCGGGTATGCACAAAGTCGGTTTTAGAAAGCGGAATTACCTGAGTTTTATCCTGCAAACTTCTAAAAGCCGATGAGAAAATAATACGGTCGTAATCTACCTCAAAACCTAATCGGGTTTCGTTTTGCTCTTTTCGTAAACGTTTATGAGTGTCTCCAAAACGTTTTAAGGAAAGAAGTTGCTCCCAGTTCATCATAATTTAGTGTTGTTTAAAATCGAATTTGTAATTCCTCTTCAAAAATAGAAAAAGCCTTAAGAATATTGGCCGGTTGAGGAAACTTTGCTGGAAGTACTTTCCTGAAGAGTTTATTTCAGGCTGGGGAAGATTTAAAAATTGTATAAGGGTAATAAAGACGCCGGTTAATAAAAAACTGAAACAGCGTCACATTGGGGAGCATGACGCCGGTTCCAGTTTCTACAAATCAGTTTTTTTACTGATTTTATTAAAATCTTTATCTGTTTTATTAGTTTGAGAAAAATCTTTTGCTCGCTTATTTACTAAGTTTTCTTTCGCTAAATGTTCTTCTTTTAAGCTTCGGTTTAGCATTAAATCGGTAAACAACCTTCGGCCTTCATACTCCAGGTATTCGGTTAGAGATTTCGTTTTTAGCCCAATTAAATCTAAAGGAAGATATTTAGCAATGAATTCTTTTTCTATAGCTACGGCTTCACCAATAATTTGCTGTATTTTTTTATCTGAAATTTCCTCTAAAAGATGATCTCTAAATAATTGCGTTGTGAAATCGCGATGCAGGGCTTTATCCCGGTAAATCGTTTCGTAGGTGTAACAAAGCCCCGGTATTAAACCGCAATTTTTTATCCAGAAAATAGTAGCAAAACTACTGTAGGAAAAGATACTTTTTGCTGTGGCAAGAGCTACTAATTTTTCAGCAAAAGAAGTACTGTTTGACCATTTTTGTATCCATTCTTCCCTGGCAGCAGTAGCAGGGATTTCTTCAATTTCTTTAAAAATTTCTTCTTGTTGGGTTGTATTAAAAAGGGAATTTAAACACATACTATAAGCTTCTGTATGTGTATTTTCCATGACGAGTTGCAGATCGAGAAAGGATCGGGCTTCAGGAAAATTAATTTTTTTGCTAACTTTTCTGGTTAACCCACTTAGGTTTTTTTCTGAAGAAAGTATTAAACAGAGTATTTTATTTAGAAACAGGCGTTTTTCATCATTTAATTCCTGCCAGGCTAATAAATCTTTTTGAATATCTATTTGTCCCGAAGTCCAGAAGTTAGCTTCAATAGCTTTATAGGCATCCCAGATATCGTTGTGTTTCACAGGAAATATTACAAATCTGTCTTTGTTGTCCCGTAGCAAGGGTTCCTGTTTACTCATTTATGTGGGGGGTTACTGTTTATTTTATTAATTCAGTAACAAATATTAGAAAAATTTATCGTTCTGCTAATATGCTTTGTTTAATTTTTTTCTAAAGTTTTCAACACAAAAAACTAATTACAAGCAGTTTGTGTAGCCTGATACTACTAGTGCCGCGAAATTTATAAATTATGAATGTTGAAAAGTAGGTGATAAAACAAATGTTAAATTTTACAAGCGAAAGACTTCCCGTGGTATAAATTAGAATATTATTTTTCGGCTGAAAAATACCAGTTTATTTCTGATGGGATATTTTTAATGAGTTGAATCTCGGTTGTTTTAGGATAGATTTGTCCGGTAGAATCTTCAAAAACTTCAGTAATGTGATATTCAATAAGATTCCAGCCTTTTTTCAAATCTAAAGAGTAAGTTTTTGCAGCTTTAAAACTTTCATTTTCGGCTTGTGTGAAAGTAGTGGTGTTACAAGTACCTTTTACCGTTGCAGGTTCATCGAGATATGTCCACTCCAAATATTTGCCGGTGGTGCTATTTTCTTCGCTATTTGAAAAGAAAAAATCTGCAATAGCTTTATTGGAAGCGGGCATAAGTATGCCCAAAATTTCTTTCTCATTTTTAAACACCACAAGCTGTTTGGGTAAACTGCTAAGATTGGTGTCCCCATTTTTATAGGTTAAATCGCCAGAAAAGCAGGAGAAAGTTTTGGAAACGGTTTTTAAGGAAGCCTTCCAACCTTCAGGGGATTTTTCCTGTTCTTTCTCCATTTGTTCTTTCATTTTTTGAAGAAAATTAGGCTGCAGTTCAATGCTTAGATTTCCGTTTTTATCTATGCTGCCAAATTTTTGGGTGCTTCCGGATATAAAATCCAGCACTCCAATTTTGGCAGTGCCATATTCCCAGTTTTCAACATTAGCTTCAATGGTATTTTGAGAAATAGCATTGAAGCTAAATAGAAAACAGGTAAATAAGCTTATGGTTAATGCTTTCATTTTTTAGATATTGGCAAACCATTTCTCAAACTGGTGCCCTAAAATGGGAACCGTTTTTGTTTTATGATTAACGGCATTAATAAGCCCCATAATCCATAAATACAGCAAGAAAATTGAACCGAGAAAACTTAGAATCCATCCAAGAATTGGGATCATTCCAATTATAAAAAGTCCTAAACTAATTATTACCAATCCCAGGGATTGTTTAATATGAAATGCTGCAAATTCGTCTTTTTTATCATTGTTTAAAACAAAAGCTACCACCAGGCCGATAATGGTTAAATAAGCAATAATAGCTATCGTTTTAGGATCAAAAGTGCTGTTCGCTTCGTGGCTGTGGTGTGTCTCTGAATTTTCCATAATTCTATTTTTTATTTCGATGTGCCAAGGGCATTATAGTTTTCCTTGTTTATTGTAAAAGATTTTTTCTCCAGTCCGGTACATCGCATATTGGTGTTATGATCGGGATTATTTTTATCTACCATTAGCATTTCCATCATTAAAGCATCGCCATCCTCCAGCCAGTCTGCATTCCAACCTTTTGGAATATTGCTTTTCTTATCACTATACATATTTGCGAAGCTAATGGGAGCTTCCCTGGTAAGATAAAAGGTGAATTTGTGTTCTTCTGTTTCGGTTTCATAACCCTGGCATTCGTAACCCAGGATATTTTTTGTCCCTATTTTCTTTAATTCTGAATTTTCATAAGGATTCGTTGCTTCTTCTTCTGTATTGGTTTTACTGGCGGTAATAAAATTCGTGTCATCAGAAGATAGATACATAACTGTGAGTTTCCTATCCATATCCAGCACCATAAACATACCTTCAGCTTGCGGCACCCGCATTCCGAAATAGGGAGCATCCTCCTTAAGAAGGTAAGTCATATCTACCTTTCCATCTTTAGTTTCCATATTCAACTGGTATTCCCAGTTAAAATCGTAAGATTGTGGAACCTCACTAATATCTACACGGTTTGCGCCCATTGGGATAGGGCTGTTTTTGAGATTGGTTTCCCACATTTTGTTGAGGGACTTGTTGGCTTCATTAGCAGCTTTATCTGAAATATTTTCGGTTACTGCGTGTTCAACTTTTTTTTCTACTTTTTCTTTTAATTTCTTTAGAAACTGGGCCTCTGTAGTAGAAATACAAAGTAAAAGAGAGCACCCTAATAAGATGAGTTTTTTCATAATATAAATTTTAGGTTATAAAATAAACTGTAAGCGAAAGCTTACGGGTAGGGGCGAAATTGAAAATAATGTAGGGAATAATTAACTACCGGTTTTAGGGATAATACCGATTTATTTCGGGGCGAAATTCAAAATTGAAGTTACAAAATCTTTTAGAATATTTAAAATAATATCCTGAAAATCAATTGTGTGGGTGGGAATCCCAGTGTTTAAAGGTCTTTTGCAGCTGCTTCTAATTGATTGTACCAATCTTCGCCAAATTTTCTTATAAGAGCGTCTTTAGTGAATTTATAAACTGGCACCTGAAGTTCGGCTCCCAGGCTACAGGCATCATCACAAATTTGCCATTTATGATAGTTTACTGCAGAGAATTCTGTGTATTCCTGGATTCTTATGGGGTATAAGTGGCAGGAAATAGGTTTTTTAAAATCAATATCGCCCTGGTTGTAAGCTTCTTCAATTCCGCATAGGGCAATGCCATTATCATCAAAAGTGACGTAGGCACAATCGGCGCCATCTATTAACGGGGTTTCAATTTCATCAAGATCAGTGGTGATGTAAGTGCCTTGTTTTTCTATGGCATCTATTCCTTTTTGCCTCAAATAAGGTTTTACTTTTGGGTAGATTTCGTCTAGAATTTGACGTTCCTCTGGAGTTACCGGCGCACCGGCATCGCCATCTACACAGCAGGCACCTTTGCAGGCCGAGAGGTTACACACAAAATCTTTGGTTAAGATCTCTTCTGAAACTATGGTTTTTCCTATTTGAAACATGCCGCAAATATAAATTTAACTTGCTTGATAGGGAAAGTTTTACGCAATAATTCTATTATGAATTTTTTAAATTGAAATTTATTTTATCCAGAGATAATTGCAGAAATGAATAACCGAAATTATAAATCCCGGTATTACTAATGAAAAAGCTGAGGTTTTTAAAAAGCAAATCCGATCCCTATGTTTGCCATAAGACCAGAGAATAGTAAATTGTAAGGTGTTACTTCAGAATCAAATTCGAATTTTATGGTTTCCCGACTGCCATCATTATAAACTTTTGTAGCTTCTACATTCTCGGGTAAAGAGGAGAAGGAGTAACCCACTTCTGGTCTAAAGTAGAATAACCCACCGAGTTTCGCGCCTAGCTTAATATTTATTGATCCATGTGAGCTATCTATAATGTCCCTGGAATCTTCATAATGAACTGTTCCTTTAATATTGATATTTCCATAGCTCAAACCGCCGTATAAACCTCTGCCTGGTTTAAATAAGTAGTAATTAAGTCCACCTTCAATATAAGTATAATCAAGTTCATTGTTTTCAGAGGCGTTTTCTTCTTCAATTAGCCAATCAGATTTTATAGTAGAATAATCTATACTAACCGCCAGTTTTTCGTTAAGAAGGGGCGTGACATATTCGAGATTTCCGCCTATAATATTTGGAAATCCAACTTTTGCTCCAATCCTAAACGGTCTCAGCTTTCTTTCCTTTGATGAATCTTCATTTATAGATAGATTCCTGCGCGTTGATATTTCCACTACCGAGCATAATTGCGCAAATAATTAGAATGTTTAAACTTGTTTTCATCTTTAAAAATTTACAGATATAATTAAAAGAATGTCTTCCATATTAATCAGAAAAAAAGTACTCGAATCAGGGGATTTGGTGTGGGGATATTTAAAAATATGCTGATCTGTAAATTGTTACAATACCTGATAATGAGTATTTTTTGACAAATCTTATGCAAAAATTTCAGCGGTTTTATTTAATAGCAATTAGTGTTGAGAGGCTTAAAAAAATTAGCTCAATTTTAATAAAAATTTTACTTGTTAATTCCTTGATGCTGTGTTTTTAAAATTTAATTTTGCGCAAAATTTTCAAAAAGTGAGTTATGTGGAAATTGCTCGACGCAAAACAGATTTTTACCGCCGGAATGATTCTTTTCGCGGTAATTGATATTATTGGAAGTATCCCTATTATTATAGACCTGCGTAAAAAAGTAGGTCATATTCAAAGTGAAAAGGCTTCAGTGGTCGCGGGAGTGATTATGATTGTTTTCCTTTTTGTTGGAAAAGAGATTTTGAATCTAATTGGAATAGATGTAAACTCTTTTGCCGTGGCAGGAGCGTTTATCTTGTTTTTCCTTGCCCTGGAAATGATATTGGGGATTACACTTTATAAGGATGATGAACCAGAAACCGCCTCTGTGGTGCCTTTGGCATTTCCTTTAATTGCCGGGGCAGGTACACTTACCACCCTTGTTTCGCTTCAGGCAGAATATGAAGCGGTAAATATCATTGTAGCTATACTTATCAATATTATCTTTGTATACATTGTACTAAAATCTTCTACCAAAATGGAAAGAGTTTTAGGCAGCCAGGGAATTAGTGTAATTAGAAAAGTATTCGGTGTAATTTTATTGGCTATTGCCGTAAAATTGTTCGCCACTAACATTCAGAGTTTATTTTCATGAAGTTATTTATTTATACCGTAATTTTTTTAGCTGTGGTCGTTATTGGCTATAGCACAACTGTATTGAATTTTGATGATCTTTTAAAAGGAGATAGCGGGATCGGAGTGCTTGTTATTGTAGGAAGTCTTTGCATTATTATTCTAATGGGGATTTTATTAACCTCAAGAAGTATTGCGAAAAAACATAATTCTTAATATGAAATTTGACGTACTCATTCTTGGCGGGGGCGCTGCTGGAATGTCTTGTGCACTTATTTTGGGATCGGCACTTCATAATAATATTGTCTCTAATAAAAAGGTGGGAATACTTATTCATCAAAAAGCTTCACATTTAAACTCGGCGCTTTTAAATAATGTTTTGGGTGTTGTACCAGGAACTTCAGGGCAACAAATTCTAAAAGAAGGAATTTTGCATTTAGAGGAACAATATCCTGAAATTGAACAAATAGCCGCGGAAAAGGTAAAAGAGATTATTCAGTTACAAGAAGGTTTCAGCGTAGTTACCAATAAAAACACTTACGAAGCTGAAAATGTAGTAATGGCAACTGGATATGCAAGTCCCTTCAGGATAAAAGGTTTGGAAGATGAAGTAATTCCGCATAAAAAAGCGAAAGTTTCCAAGGAGCGTATTCAGTTAAAAAATGAAGATCATTTAGTAAAACCGGGATTGTACGTAGCCGGTAGTCTTGCTGGATGGCGCAGTCAATTTTCTATAGCCTGTGGGAGTGGCGCAAGTGTAGCTACAGATATTTTAAGTTGGTGGAAAGGAGAGCACACTAAGGTGCACGACAAGCTGCTATAACATAAAATAACCGGTGAACATTAATGGGATTGAAAGTAACATTAAAATGAGGCAGGTGCGGTGCAATCTTCTGTAAAGCAGGGCAAGTCTTAACTTCTCTTTAAATTCTTTATCATCGGTTTTATTAATCTGATTTTTAATAGAGGTAACCGAAACATTTGCAGAAGTAACAAGAATATCTTTTTGTAAAAAGAGTAGTGCGCTGTTGTCTAATAGCCTAAAGCTCACCGCTATTATAAAGAAGAAAAGCGGGGAAACGGTTAAGAAAATGATAAGATTTTCATGATACGCACTCACGAATGCAAGCTATTAATTTTTCTGGGATAATTCAAGAACTTTCTCTATTGCAGGATCATTTTCATTAATTAATTTCTCGAAAGCCGTGGTGCCGTAGAGTTGTTGGGCGATCACTGCTTTTAGATATTGCTTTAGTAATGCGGTATGACTATTAACATTAAGCCGAATATTTCCGTTCCCAATAAACCGAACAAAATCCTGCACCATTTTGTTTGAGATGCTAACTTTTTCATCAAAATCCTCGCGTTTTACATTGTTGTAAAAAGCACGGTTTTCTTCGAGTACGTTAAAGATGAACCGACTCATATAACCGCCGTGTAATAGGAGTTTAATGTTGTTTCTCTCGTTATCGCTATCAAGTGGAATAAAGATATCTGGAATTATCCCGCCGCCACCGTAAACTACTTTGCCTTTAGGAGTTTCGTACCTAAGTGAATCATCTACATTTATACTGTCGGCGCTATTGAGTTCCCCATTTTTATAACGGCGCATATAATCTTTAAAATAGCTCTCGTTTCCGTTGTCATAGGGTTTTTGAATAGATCGGCCTGTTGGGGTATAATAACGCGCTATGGTTAATCTAACCGCGCTGCCGTCTCCCAGATCCATTTCTCGTTGTACTAGACCTTTTCCGTAAGACCTTCTTCCCACTATGGTGCCGCGATCATTATCCTGTAGTGCGCCGGCCACCACTTCGCTGGCAGAAGCCGAATTTTCGTTTATTAGCACAAAAAGATCGCCTTTTTCTAAAAGACCTTTTCTACGGGAAAAAGTTTCTTCAACCGAGCCGCTTTTATTTTTGGTATAAAGAATTAATTTATCATCTTCTAGAAATTCATCTACAATCTTAATCGCTTCAGAAAGATAACCGCCGGGATTTTCTCTAAGATCTAAAGCTATTTGATTGGCTCCTTCTTTCTTAAGTTTTTTTAAAGCAGCTTGAAATTCTTTATAGGTAGTTTCAGAAAATCTATTCACTTTAATATAGCCCAAATCTGGAGATAACATATAAGCTGCATCTACACTTTTTAAAGGTACACGGCCACGTTTCACTTTAAAGGTGAGCAGGTCCTTGATTCCTTTTCGTTTTACTTTAAGCGTTACGCGAGAATCTTCTTCTCCTTTTAGATGTTTGGTGAGCGAATCGTTGGTGATGTCTTTATTAAAAAGTGGAGTGCCATCTGCATACAAAATGCGGTCGCCGCCCCGAATTCCTATTTTTTCGCTGGGACCGCCTTCCAGGGCCTGTATTACAACTACGGTATCGTTTACATTATAAAAACTAACACCAATACCCACAAAATCGCCCTGCATATTTTCTATTACTCCCGCATATTCTTCCTTTGGAATATATACAGAATGAGGATCCAGATTTTCAAGGATTCTATTTACCGTAATATCAACAATACTATCGGTATTTACGTCGTCTACATATTCATAATCTATGTAGTCTATAAGTCGGTTGAGTTTTTGTTTTTTCGGATTGGAAGAAAATAAGGCATCAGAAGAAGAAAAATCCAGTTTTCCGCCGAGCAAAACACCTGCGGCGCAAGCTGTAGCGAGAAGAATAGGGATTAATATTTTTTGCCTGGTATTCAATCTTCTAAATCGTTTATTTGTTCGAGGGTTACCCCTGCTTTTTCAAGAAAATCCAGTCCGGAATTATCTTTATAATCTATATGATACACCAACCTGGTAATTCCTGCCTGGTGAATTAACTTGCTGCATTCTTTACAGGGAGACATGGTAATGTAAAGTGTAGCACCAGTACAGGATTGCGTAGATCCTGCAACTTTTAAAATAGCATTTGCTTCAGCGTGTAGCACATACCATTTGGTGTAGCCCTCATCATCTTCACAATAATTTTCAAAACCTGTAGGAGTGCCATTAAAACCATCAGAAATTATCATTCTATCTTTTACAATAACTGCGCCAACCTGCTTTCTTTTGCACTGCGATAATTTACTCCATTCACGGGCAATTCTTAAATAAGCTTTATCGTACTTTAATTGTTTTTTCTTATCCATATTATCGGTATAATCCGGCTTTTTTAGGCGTGGTTTTCGCTTTATTTTTAATTCACTAAGTTATTAAATAGCCTGAAAATTTTCCTGAAGAATTGGTAAAATAATACCGATTACTAAGGCTGAAGTTACTAATATCCAGTCCCTTTTGGAAACCGAGAAGATATTTTGGGCAATAAAACCAAAAATTATTACAGCAATTACTACAATAACCTGCGCGGTTTCTATACCGAGGGCGAATTCTAAAAGTGGTAGAAATTTGCTTTCTGTATTTGAAGCCACCATTTTAAAATAGGAAGAAAAACCAAGCCCGTGAATTAAGCCGAAAAAAACGGTGGTAAAATACAACGGATTATGATTTTTGTTGCGTTCTTTTTTACTTGCAGTGACTATATTATATAAAGCTGCAATAATTATAGTAACAGGAATAAGCAATTCTACCCAGGCTGCATCTACTTTTACAATTTCATAAACCGAGAGAAATAAAGCTAAGGTGTGGCCAATAGTAAATAAAGTAACCAGCCATAGAATACGTTTCCAGCTGCTAAAAGTATAGGCTGCAACCAGTACAATTAGAAATAAAATATGGTCGTAAGCCTGCCAGTCTAGAACGTGTTCCAGACCTAATCTAAAGTACAGCCAGAATTGGGACATATCAAAAATATTAGAAAAACCCGAAAGTACAACTTATTCAGAATATTGCAAAAGCTTTTACGGCTCTTAGTTTTAGGGGTAAATATGCATAAAATGGTATTCTGGGAGCGGTTTTTAAGTCTTAGGTATTGCCGGTTTTTGTAATTTTTTACTAAATTTTTTTTAAAAATTATAAGCCCCTATAATTTCTCATTTTTAAAATTTAAATGAAAGAAATAGAATACGATTTATTGTTTAGGTATTTCGGTGAAATCCCAATATTAACGTTGGTTTAAAGAGTGTTGAATAAGATTTTAGGTAGTTTTGCTTGTTAAGTAGATTATGAAAATATTGGTTTTGAAAGTTTAAAAGGAGCTTTCCATAATTAGAACCCGATTTGTTTCACCACTAAAAAAATAATTATGAAGAAGAATCTAATGAATATGCAGTGTCTTGATATCTATCTTTCCTCTTTAAGCAAGGAAGAATATGAGAAAATTGAAGACGAAATTACTGTTTCTGATATTAAGGCGATGCCTCTTCGTAGCTGGGATATTTATAATGAGCATTATGCGAATCAATTATTGAGTTTAAAGCAACAAAAAGCAATTAATTCATTTAAAGAATTGGCGAAGAAATTCGAGTGGAAAAACAATTGGAAAGAGATATTTGAAGACAAAACTTTTGATGCTCTGGTTTTAACCAATCAGGAAGCTAAAATCCAATGGGTGAGTGAAGGTTTTACTGATATGACCGGCTATAGCAGCAGATTTGCGATAAATAAAACACCTCATTTTTTACAGGGAAAGGAAACCGACAGGGCTGTTTTAAACCGAATTAAACGCAAATTATCACGAGATGAGCCTTTTACTGAAGTTTTAGTAAACTATAAAAAAGATCAAACACCTTATAAGTGCGAGATTAGCGTCATTCCCTTGATAAATGACAGAACCACCCATTATTTAGCCCTGGAGCGGCAGGCATAAAATCTTTCGACTTTCCTTGATTTTTTGTAATTTCTGATGATAAATCAGAATTATGAAAAAAACCATCCAGAATATTGAAATCGAAGTTTCCCGGGGAGACATAGCCAATCAGCCCGGGATCGAAGCGGTGATAAATGCTGCCAATGCTCAACTTGCCACTGGCGGAGGAGTGGCAGGGGCAATTCATAGGGCTGCCGGGCCGCAACTTTATGAAGAATGTAAATCTCTTGCTCCCATTGCTCCCGGCGAAGCAGTGATAACCGGTGCTCATAATTTACCCAATAAATTTGTGATTCATTGTTTAGGGCCGGTTTATGGTCGTGACAAGCCCGAAGATAAGCTGCTGGAAAATTGCTATAAGAATGCTTTAAAACGTGCCGAGGAGAAAAATCTGAAGTCGGTTGCTTTTCCTTCAATTTCTACCGGCGCTTTTGGTTACCCAATAAAAGAGGCGACAAAGATTAGTTTTAATACAATTTTAGCCGAAATCCCAAAGCTTAAACACTTGCAAAAGCTTAAATTTGTGCTATTCAGTGAAGCAGATCTCGAGATTTACGAAACTATGCTTGCTGAAATGTAAACCAACCAAGCTATGCTAGATTTCTCCGCTACTTATACCGATCAGTATCAACTGGCGATGTCGCAGGTGTATTTTAAAAAAGGCCAAAAAGGCCATACCGCAATTTTTGATTATTATTTCAGAAAACTTCCTTATAACGGTGGGTACGCGATTTTTGCCGGACTTCAGGATTTACTGAAGATCATTGAAAACCTAAGATTTAATGATAAAGATCTGGAATACCTTAAAAAACAGGATTTTGATGATGATTTCCTGGAGTATCTAAAAGAATTTAAATTCCGTGGAAATATTTATTCAGTACAAGAGGGCGATGTGGTTTTTCCTACCCGCCCTATTTTGCATGTAGAAGCTAATATTATTGAAGCGCAAATTATAGAAACAATTCTCCTTAATTTACTCAATTTCCAAACCTTAATAGCTACAAAAGCCAGCCGAATTAAACTGGTTTCGGGGGAAAGAACTTTACTGGATTTCGGTCTAAGAAGGGCGCAGGGCCCCGGAGGTTATTATGCAACTCGTGCCGCAATTATTGGTGGTTTTAACGGGACAAGTAATGTGATTGCCGGGAGAGATTTTAATATTCCTGTTTCAGGAACAATGGCGCATTCCTTTATTCAAAGTTATGATGATGAAATCACGGCATTTAGGGATTTTGCCGAAGGCAGGCCAAAAGATTGCGTCTTGCTGGTAGATACTTACGATACGCTCAAAAGTGGTGTTCCTAACGCGATTAAAGTAGCGAAAGAGATGGAAGAACGCGGCCAGAAATTAATGGCAATAAGACTTGATAGTGGTGATTTAGCTTATCTCTCAAAACAAAGCAGGAAAATGCTTGATGCCGCTGGGCTCGATTATGTGAAAATAGCTGCTTCCAATCAGTTAGAAGAAAATGTAATTAAAAGTCTGCTGGAGCAGGGCGCCAGAATAGATGTTTTTGGTGTGGGTACTAACCTGGTAATCGGTAGTCCCGATGCTGCTTTAGACGGAGTTTATAAACTGGCCTATTCTAACGGAAAACCAAGAATTAAAATTTCAGAAAGTATTGTAAAGGTTACCCTTCCGCATAAAAAACAGGTGTATCGGTTAAGAGATACAGAAGGTAATTGCGTTGGTGGGGATCTGGTTACTCTTTTTGAAGAAGAAAATGTTGAAAATATGATTCATCCTTTTGAGCCTTATAAACAAATGAAAGTTGATGGTGTAGAAAAGGAACCGCTACTCCAGCCGGTGATGAAAAACGGACAAGACCTATTGAAACATAAATCGCTTCAGGAAATCGCCGAATATAGCAAAAACAGGCTTGCAGAGCTTTCTATAGAATATAAACGCTTTAATAATCCGCATATTTACAAAGTGGGAATTAGTGAGGCCTTAAAAGCCGAACGCGATAAATTAATTGCATCTTTTAAAAATTAGTTATGAAAACCTTGATTATTATAGATCCTCAAAACGATTTTATGCCCGGTGGCTCACTTGCCGTTCCTAATGGAGATGAGATTATCCCTGTAATTAATAAGCTACAGGAGAAATTTGATTTGGTAATTGCTTCCCAGGATTGGCATCCAACCGGCCACGCCAGTTTTGCCAGCAGCCATAAAGGAGAAAAGGAGTTTGAAACTATAGACCTAAATGGAATTGAACAAGTAATGTGGCCCGAGCATTGTGTTCAAAATACCGAAGGCGCTGAGTTTCATAAGGATTTGAAAACCTCAAAAATTGAAGCCATCTTTAGAAAAGGAACCAATCCTGAAATAGACAGCTACAGCGCTTTTTACGATAATCAACATCTAAAATCTACGGGACTTTCGGGCTATTTAAAGGAAAAAAAAGCAGAAGATCTCTATTTCTGCGGGCTAGCGGCTGAAATTTGTGTTCATTTTACCGCTAAAGATGCTATAAAAGAAGGTTTTAAAGCTACAATAATAGAAGATGCTACGAGGGCTCTAAATAAAGAAGATTTCGAAAAAGCAAAAGCTGAATTAAAGGAATTGGGAGGAAAAATTATTGCTTCAGGAGCTATTGAAAATTAATATAATACACATAGCCTACATTAACCCAAAAAATATAATCATTGAATTTATTTTGTGGTGCGGCAATATTTAATCCGTCAAGCCAGTCGCTTCCATAATATTGCCCACGGGCTTCAATTAAAAGATCATGCCTAAATCCCAGGCGGTACCGTACACCCAGTCCGCCAATTATAGAATAAGTGCTGCCACGGTCAAAGTTCATCCCGTCTACAAAAGTAGGAAATACATTTTTTTCGTTTTCTAATGATCCTAAATCAGAATAGGCGTCAGCTTTATAAGAAACAAAATGGCCGCCCAGGCTTATATAAGGAGAAAACATATAACCCGAATGCGTAAAATCGCGAATTCGAAAAGGGTGATATTCCAAATGTATTCCGCCTTCAATAATTTCACTTTCCCCGTGCATTGCTCTTAGTAATTGGCCGCCAAGGGTGGGTTTACTGGCAACAGGACCATAATGCTCTAATTTGGAGTAGAAATAATCCAGTTCGTTCCTAATTCTAAAGTGATTGGTAAAAAAAGAAGTGGCTTGCGAATAATGGCAATCGGTTTTATATGCGAAATTCATATAATGTGAAATTCCAATTCCGTAGCCCGCATTGTTAAGGTTATTTCTTACATTCCAGCGTTCCCCGTAATCAGTAAAAAATGAAGCAGGCCCGGCTTTTACGCCAATTTCATGCGCAATACCAAACTGGGCATAACCCTTTCCCTGAAAGAGGTATGTAAAAACTATAAAAGCTATTAATATCTTGCAATTATGCATTAGTTCAGGCTTGGAGGGTGCAACAAATATATAAAAACTACTTTAACAAAAAATTAGATAAAATATTTGATTTATAAATCGTTGAAAGTAAGACGTTAATTTTATATGAAAACATAAAAATTTGAGGTCGTTTTTTATAGAACTCATATATTTGCAGTACAAAACACAGCTTTTTTTATAAACTATTTGAAGTATCACATAATATGGAACAAAATATTCAAGATTTCCTAGATAAAGTATCAAAAAGGAATCAAAATGAACCCGAATTCATGCAGGCCGTGCACGAAGTTGCTGAAACAATTATTCCTTTTATAGAAGAGAATAAAAAGTATCAGAACATGCAGCTTTTAGAGCGTATGGTAGAGCCAGAACGTGTAATTATGTTCAGGGTTTCCTGGTTAGATGATGAAGGTAATATTCAGGTGAATCGTGGCTTTAGAATTCAAATGAATTCAGCAATCGGGCCTTATAAAGGTGGCTTGCGTTTTCACCCTTCCGTAAACCTTAGTATCCTTAAATTCCTTGCTTTTGAGCAGGTGTTTAAAAACAGCCTTACTACTTTGCCAATGGGTGGTGGAAAAGGAGGGTCTGATTTTGATCCCAAAGGAAAATCAGACAATGAGGTAATGCGTTTCTGCCAGAGTTTTATGACAGAACTTTATCGCCATATTGGAGCAGATACCGATGTTCCTGCGGGAGATATTGGTGTTGGTGCACGTGAGGTTGGTTATATGTTTGGCCAGTATAAAAGATTGCAAAATGAATTCACAGGAATTTTAACCGGAAAAGGACTTTCTTACGGAGGTTCTCTTATTCGTCCTGAAGCTACAGGCTATGGGAATGTATATTTTGCACAAAATATGCTAAAAACAAGAGGCGAATCTTTTGAAGGGAAAACAGTAGTGGTTTCAGGATCTGGAAATGTAGCGCAATATGCTGCCGAGAAAGCCCTGGAATTTAAAGCGAAGATTTTAACAATGAGTGATTCTGGAGGTTATATCTATGATGAAGCCGGAATTGATGCAGAAAAACTTCAGTTTATCATGGATCTTAAAAATGTAAGACGTGGTAGAATTAGTGAATATGTAGATCAATATCCTTCAGCTAAATATTTTGAAGGAGAAACCCCATGGGGCGTGAAATGTGATGTAGCGCTTCCTTGTGCAACGCAAAATGAACTAAAAGAAGCTGATGCTAAGAAATTAGTTGAGAATGGCTGTATGTGTGTTGGCGAAGGCGCTAATATGCCCTGTACTCCAGATGCCGTAGAGGTATTTAAAGAAGCAAAAATTCTTTTCTCTCCTGGTAAAGCTTCTAACGCTGGTGGTGTGGCAACCTCTGGTTTAGAAATGAGTCAGAATTCTATGAGATATAACTGGACTTCGCAAGAAGTAGATAGCAAACTTCACGCGATTATGAACGATATTCACGATCGTTGTGTTGAGTTTGGAACCGAAGAAGATGGTTATATAGACTACGTGAAAGGAGCAAATATTGCCGGTTTCGTAAAAGTTGCCGATGCCATGCTTGCCCAGGGAGTAGTTTAATTTATGCTATTTATTGATAAAATTAAGGTCGCTTTTTTAGCGGCCTTTTTTAATTATCTTCGGAAGAAATAATTTTCTAAAAAATGCTTGTTACCACTCCGGCCATTGTAATTAGTGCTTTAAAATACGGCGAGGCCGATTTGATCGTGAAAGCCTATACCTATAGCGATGGCTTAAAAACCTATATGCTTAAAGGAGTGCTGAAATCTAAAAAAGGAAAATTTAAAGCTTCGCAGTTCCAGTTGCTTACCCAGTTAGAGATCGTGGCGAATCATCGCAACCAGGGGAAAATGGAGTATCTTAAAGATGCTAAGGTGCTGCATACTTATACCAGCCTACATACCAATATGGTGAAAGGCGCGATGCTTATGTTTTTGGCTGAAGTTTTAAAAAATGCCATTCGGGAAGAAGAAACTAATCCGCAGTTGTTTAATTATCTTGAAAATTCACTGATGTGGCTGGATCTGCACGATAAAATCGCTAATTTTCATCTTTTATTTCTGCTAAATTTAACCCGTTATCTTGGTTTTTACCCCGATGCTTCTTCTAAAGAACTCACTTACTTTAACCTTTTAGATGGGGTTTTTGAAATAAATAGCATCAATAATTACTGTATAGAAGGCCAAAATGTTGCGGTTTTACGCCAGTTATTAGGCATAAATTTTGATGCCCTGAATATGGTAAAACTAAATCAGCAAAGTCGGTCGAATTTTCTAAGTATGCTACTTTTATATTATGAGCTGCATATTGAAGGTTTTAAGAAACCAAAATCGCTTGCTGTGCTTAACGAAATCTTTAGCTAAATGCGAAGTCTAACAGGAGTAATTCTCCTTTTTTTTATGGTTAATAGTATCTACGCCCAGCAGATACAGGTTTTGGATGAAGATAACCAGGAACCTCTTGCCAGCGTGGCCATTTACAATGAATCAAAGACCAAAAGTGCACTTACTAATTTTAGTGGTAAAGCCGATATTTCAGCATTTAACCGCGATGAAATTATACATTTTTCGCACGTAAATTATTCTAATAGAAGTCTCAAGAAATCCCAGGTTATTCAAAACCAAAATAAGGTCTATCTAAAAAGCAATGATAATGAGTTGGAGCAGGTAGTACTTTCGGTGGCGAAATTTGAAATGAATAAAGATGAAATTCCGCAGAAGATAGTCAGTTTTTCAGCAAATGATATTATTATGGCCAGTCCGCAAACTTCAGCCGATCTTTTAGAAAGCAGCGGACAGGTTTTTATTCAGAAAAGTCAACTAGGCGGCGGGAGTCCTATGATTCGTGGTTTTTCAACCAACAGGCTTTTAATTACCGTGGATGGAGTACGAATGAATACTGCCATTTTTAGAAGCGGAAATCTTCAAAATATAATTTCTATAGATCCACTTGCGGTAGAAAAGACCGAAGTAATCCTGGGGCCGGGCTCGGTAGTTTATGGAAGTGATGCCATTGGCGGTGTGATGAACTTTTATTCTTTAAAACCGAAGTTTTCTTTTGGTGAAAAAGCCGCGGTTTCAGGGAGCGCATATTCTCGTTACGCTTCTGCCAATAACGAAAAAACTGTTCATGCCGATGTGAACATTGGATTGGAAAATTGGGCGTTTTTAAGCAGTGTTAGCTTTTCAGATTTCGATGATTTGAGAATGGGATCTCATGGCCCCGATGAATATTTGCGAAACGAATATGCCGTGCGAAGAAATGGGGAAGATGTAATAGTTCCAAATGATAACCCACAGATGCAAAAACCAACTGGATATCAACAGGTTAATTTACTGCAGAAAGTAAAATTTATGCCTCACAAAGATTGGGATCTAAATTTAGGTCTTATCTATTCTACAACATCAGATTTTCCAAGATTTGACCGTCTTTACCGAAAGCGTGATGGTAATTTGCGTTCGGCAGAATGGTATTATGGTCCTCAAGAATGGTTTATGGGGAATTTTAAGATCAATAAAAAGGGAGACGGAGCATTGTATGATAAAGCCCAAATGACAGCTGCTTATCAATTTTTTGAAGAAAGCCGTCATAATCGTGATTTTGGCGAGGATTGGTTATACAACACCAAAGAAAATGTAGATGCGTATTCGGTTAATTTTGATTTTGAAAAGACTTTTGAGAAGAGCCGTTTATTTTATGGAGCCGAATATGTTTTTAATAAGGTGAATTCTACAGGATTTACAGAAAATATTTTAACCGAAGAAGAGAACATCACTGCTTCACGATATCCAGATGGTTCTACCTGGCAATCAATTGCGGCGTATACAACTTATCAATGGAAAATTCAGGAAGATCTTTCTTTTCAATCTGGACTTCGGTATAATCATATTTTGGTAGATGCTGATTTTGATGAGAATTTATATGATTTTCCATTTCAGAAAGCCAATATTAATACCGGAGCTTTAACGGGGAGCGCGGGAATTAACTGGCAGCAAAATAGGTTTATTGGTTGGCGATTAAATCTTTCTACAGCTTTTAGGGCGCCAAATATAGATGATGTGGGAAAAATTTTCGATTCTGAACCTGGTGCCGTTGTTGTCCCAAATCCAGACTTAAAACCTGAATATGCCTACAGTAGTGAACTTGGTTTTGACTGGAAGCCTGCCGAAAATATTAGTTTTATCGCGACCGCATTTTATACTTATTTAAATGATGCTATGGTGCGCAGGGATTTCAACTTAAATGGAGAAACCGAAATAGATTACCAGGGAGAACCAAGCCGGGTGCAGGCGATTCAGAACACAGCGAAAGCGCACGTTTATGGTTTTGAGAGTGGGATAGAAATTGATTTATCGGTCGCGCTAAGATTCAGTTCCCAAATAAGTATTACTGAAGGAAAAGAAGAGCAGGAAGATGGTTCTACCGCGGCATTACGCCACGCAGCTCCCATATTTGGAAATACACATTTAATATGGCACAAAAAAAGATTGAAATTCGACCTTTTTGCTGAATATAATGGGCAATTCGATTATGAAGATCTAGCTCCCTCAGAACAGGGCAAAGCCTATTTATACGCCATAGATGACAACGGGAATCCTTATTCGCCTTCCTGGTATAGCCTAAATTTAACCGGCCAATACGAGTTTAGTAAAAACTTGCTGGCAACCGCTTCCTTAGAAAATATTACCGACCAGCGTTACCGAACTTATTCTTCTGGAATTGCTGCTGCAGGTAGAAATTTAATTTTAGCACTGAGGTATAGTTTTTAAAAAGAACTCTAAACCTCACAGGTTTTCAAAACCTGTGAGGTTTTTATACTGATTAGTTTTCTTTTGGGTTAGCTTTTTCCGTTTTTCTAACCCGCTCTTTTCTTAAAATTGATTATTTTCGCGACTCATTGGAAATTTTGAAAAAATGAGCAATAAGTTCCCTGAATATAAAGGACTTGACTTACCAAAAGTAGCTGAAGAAATCTTAAGTTACTGGAAGGAGAACGATATTTTTGAAAAAAGCGTTTCTACACGGGAAGGCAAAGAACCGTTTGTGTTTTTTGAAGGGCCACCTTCTGCGAACGGGCTTCCAGGAATTCACCACGTGATGGCGCGAGCCATTAAAGATATTTTTTGTCGTTATAAAACCCAGAAAGGATACCAGGTAAAACGTAAGGCCGGTTGGGATACACACGGGCTGCCGGTAGAACTTGGAGTTGAAAAAGAGCTGGGGATTACCAAAGAAGATATTGGGACCAAAATTTCCGTAGAAAAATATAACGAAGCCTGTAAAAATGCGGTAATGCGTTACACCGATGTGTGGAACGACCTTACCGAAAAAATAGGCTATTGGGTAGATATGGAAGATCCATACGTTACCTATAAATCAAAATATATGGAAACAGTTTGGTGGCTGCTTTCTGAAATTTATAAAAAAGGCCTTATTTATAAGGGCTACACCATCCAGCCGTATTCGCCAAAAGCAGGGACGGGACTAAGTTCTCACGAACTTAACCAACCTGGAACTTACCAGGATGTTACCGATACCACAGTTACGGCCATGTTTAAAATTACTGATGCTTCAGCGGCTTCGGTTGAAAAGGGCCTGGAAGGGGCCTTTTTAATCGCCTGGACCACCACGCCATGGACCTTACCTTCTAACACCGCATTAACTGTAGGGCCAAAAATTGAATATGTTTCAGTAAAAACTTATAATCAGTACACTTTTAAGCCAATCACTATTTTGGTTGCGAAGGCACTGGCTAAGGCTCAATTCGATAAAAAATTTACAGAAGTTGAAACCGAAGAGGAACTTAAAGCTTATAATGAAGGCGATAAAAAGATCCCATTTTTAATCGGGGAAACTTTCACAGGAAAGGATCTTGTTGGGATAAAATTTGAACAGTTGTTGCCTTATGCATTACCTGCAGAAAATCCTGAAAATGCTTTCCGCGTTATTTCAGGAGATTTTGTGACTACAGAAGACGGTACCGGGATTGTGCATACTTCACCAACTTTTGGTGCAGACGATGCGATGGTGGCTAAACAAGCTACACCTCAAGTTCCGCCATTATTGGTGAAAGATGAAAATGGAAACCTTGTTCCGTTGGTAGATCTTCAGGGTAAATTTAGACCAGAAATGGGCGAATTTGCCGGGAAGTATGTGAAGAACGAATATTATGACGAAGGGCAGGCGCCAGAGAAATCTGTAGACGTTGAATTGGCTATTAAACTGAAAGAAGAAAATCGTGCTTTTAAAGTAGAAAAATATGTTCACAGCTATCCAAATTGCTGGAGAACCGATAAACCTATTTTGTATTATCCGTTGGATTCGTGGTTCATAAAAGTGACCGAATTCAAAGAGCGCATGCACGAATTGAATAAAGGCATTAACTGGAAACCAAAATCTACCGGTGAAGGCCGTTTTGGAAATTGGCTTGCCAATGCGAACGACTGGAATTTATCCAGAAGTCGTTATTGGGGAATTCCGTTGCCAATTTGGAGAACCGAAGAAGGGAAAGAAGAAAAGCTAATTGGTTCTATTGCAGAATTGAAAGAAGAAATGGCGAAGTCGGTTAAAGCCGGCTTTATGGATAAAGATATTTTTGAAGGTTTTGAGCCCGGAAATATGAGTGAAGAAAACTACGATCTGGTAGATCTTCATAAAAATGTGGTTGATGAAATTACGCTTGTTTCAGATTCCGGAAAACCAATGAAACGCGAAGCCGATCTTATAGATGTTTGGTTCGATTCTGGTTCTATGCCTTATGCGCAATGGCATTATCCATTTGAAAATAAGGAAAAAGTAGAAGAAGGAGAACGCCAGGCCGATTTCATAGCCGAAGGCGTTGACCAAACCCGCGGATGGTTTTATACCCTACATGCTATTGCTACGATGATTTTTGATGACGTAGCCTATAAAAACGTTGTATCTAACGGACTCGTTTTAGACAAAAACGGACAAAAAATGTCCAAACGTCTTGGGAACGCGGTAGATCCTTTTGAAACATTGGCTGCTTTTGGTCCCGATGCGACACGTTGGTATATGATCTCTAATGCCAATCCCTGGGATAACTTAAAATTTGATATTGAAGGAATAGCTGAGGTGCGCCGTAAATTTTTCGGGACACTTTACAACACGTATTCTTTCTTCACTTTATATGCGAATATTGATAATTTCACCTATAAAGAAGAGGATGTTCCGTTGGAAGAAAGACCAGAGATAGATCGCTGGATCCTTTCAGAATTACATACTTTAATCGAGAAAGTAGATAAATTCTATGCCGATTATGAACCAACCCGTGCAACCCGGGCTATTTCAGAATTTGTTCAGGAAAATCTTAGTAACTGGTTTGTGCGTTTAAGCCGAAGAAGATTCTGGAAAGGCGATTATCAGCAAGATAAAATTTCAGCATATCAAACCCTTTATACCTGTTTAGTTGAAGTGGCTAAACTGGGAGCGCCGGTGGCGCCGTTCTTTATGGACAGGCTTTACAAAGACTTAAACAAGAGTACACAAAAAGAAAACTTTGAATCGGTACATTTGGCTGAATTTTCAAAGTATGATGATAAGTTTGTTGATAAATCTTTAGAGCGAAAAATGGAGAAAGCTCAAACCATTTCTTCATTGGTATTATCGCTTAGAAAGAAAGAAATGATAAAGGTAAGACAACCGCTGCAAAGAGTAATGATTCCGGTGCTTGACGAACAGCAACGTGAAGAAATTCAGGCGGTTGAAGACTTGATAAAGTCTGAAGTAAATGTAAAAGAACTTCAGCTTATAGATGATGCTTCAGGATTGCTGGTTAAGCAAATAAAACCAAATTTTAAGGTTCTTGGCCCAAGATTTGGAAAGGATATGAAGCTGGTAGTCAATGAGATAAATAAATTGACTTCCGAAGATATTAAAATGATAGAGCAGGATGGCAATATTGCGATAAACCTTAACGGAGAAATGATTAAATTAGCTGCTGAAGAAGTAGAAATTACTTCCCAGGATATTGAAGGCTGGTTAGTGGCAAGTAGTGGTAATATTACCGTAGCTTTAGACGTTAGTATCTCTGAAGAATTGAAAAAAGAAGGAATTGCCAGGGAATTGGTAAACAGAATACAGAATATGAGAAAAGATTCTGGCTTTGAAGTTACCGATACTATTGAAGTGACCCTACAAAGAGACGGTATTGTCGAGGATGCCGTTAACCAAAATATAACCTATATTAAGAATGAAACATTAACTGCAAGTCTCGAATTTGCGGAGGTGGTTACTGAAGGAGCCGAGGTGGCTTTTGACGATATTACCACCAAAATGTTTATTAAAAAACATTAGAATTATGGCAACTGAAGTAAAAGAACGGTATAGCGATGCCGAATTAGCTGAGTTTAAGGCCCTGATTAAAGGCAAAATCGCGAAGGCGCAGGAGCAATTGGAAATTTACCAGAATGCTTATAAAAATGATGGAAACAACGGTACAGACGATACCGCACCCACATTTAAGGCTTTTGAAGAAGGTAGTGAAACGATGAGTAAGGAAGCGAACTCTCAATTGGCTATTAGGCAGGAAAAATTTATTCGTGACCTCAAAAATGCATTAAACCGTATTGAGAATAAAACCTACGGAATATGCCGTGTAACCGGGAAATTAATCGCTAAAGAGCGTTTAAAACTGGTACCGCACGCTACCTTAAGTATTGAAGCTAAAAATATGCAGAAATAATAGCTTTCTGGATTTTATGTATACAGCGTCCCTTTGCTTATGCTTTGGGGCGTTTTTATTTGAATAATTAATGAATTTGCTTACGATAAGCTGATTTTTAGCCGCGTAAAAACTAAATAATATTAGTATTTTAGCGGCGTTCTTAAATTCCACAGAGTTCATGTCCTTAAAAAAAGCGAGTGTTATAATCGTTTTGGTACTTTTAATAGACCAAATTTCAAAATTTTATATCAAAACAAATTTTTCGCTTGGCGAGGAAGTACCGGTTTTTGATTGGTTCAGGATTTTATTTGTAGAGAATGAAGGCATGGCCTGGGGAACCAAGATCCCTGGCGAATATGGAAAACTTTTTCTTACGCTCTTTAGATTGGTAGCAATAGTTGGTATTGGCTACTGGTTATGGGATTCGGTTAGAAAAAATGGTTCCAGGATTTTAATAACCGCGATAGCCTTAATTTTCGCAGGTGCTTTTGGAAATATTATAGACTCTGTTTTCTACGGAATTGTATTTAACGATAGTTATGGTCAAATAGCTGAGTTCATGCCGGCACACGGCGGCTACGGCACCTTATTTCACGGTAAGGTGGTAGATATGCTTTACTTCCCGCTATGGCAGGGCAATTTACCCGAATGGATTCCTTTCTGGGGTGGTAATTATTTCACATTCTTTGAACCGGTCTTCAATATAGCCGATACCGCAATTAGCGCGGGTGTGATTTTACTGCTGCTTTTTAATAAGCGTGCTTTCCCCAAAGAAGAGGAAAACACTAAAGAAAATAATTAAGCGGCTGCATGACCGTTCCGGTCAAAAATCTTTTCAAATTTCTTCAATTCTATTGGTTTAATTAGGTAATCGGTAACCAAATTAAAAGATTTTGCGCGTTCCAGATCTCGTGGATCTATAGAGGAACTCACCACGTAAAGCGTGATTTTCTTTTCGAAGTTATTCTTTATCTTAATAAATTCATTTAGAAATTCCCAGCCATCCATAACCGGCATATTAATATCAAGAAAGATAATGTCTGGAAGTTTTTCTTCGGAAGCATTTTCCAGGATCAATTTAAAATGATCTAAGGCTTCCATACCGTTTTTAAAAATGAGAAGATTGTTAGAAAGTTTTTTAATTTCAATAATCTTCTTAACCAGGTTCACGTATATTTTGTCATCGTCAATAATACACGCCAATTCTACTTTTTGCCCCATGAGAATTAGTGTTTTGTTTTTTAAAATTTAATTTTAAATGTAGTGCCTACATCTACAGTGCTGGTTACCGAAATTGAACCTCCAAGTGTTTCCACTTGATTTTTAGTAATAAAAAGTCCAATTCCACGGGAATCCAGGTTCTCATGAAAGGTTTTATACATCCCAAACATCTTGTCACCATATTGATCCAGGTCAATGCCCAAACCGTTATCACTAACTTCCAAAAATGGAGTGTCATTCTTCACATAGGTCTGAATATAAATTACCGGTTTTCTACCCGGATGTTTATATTTAATGGCATTTGTAATTAAATTTAGTAAAATACTTTCAAGATACTCAGGGATATAGCTAATTTCTTTTAGGGCGTGAAATTCAGCTACAATTTTTGCATTTTCTCGATTAATTAAAGATGAAGTTGAAGCCATTACCCCACTTAATGCATTTTCAAAGGAAACAATTCTGCGTTCTTTGCGTAAAATTGATTGTTTATTTACAATATCATTCAGTTGATTTATAGCCAAATCCAGATTTTCAGAAATATCGGCTACATTGGGGATTAATTCAATTTTATCTCTATCGGTTTTGGCGTCTTTTAATAGATCTACAATTAGACAAAGGTTGCTGCTGTGGGAGCGTAAATGGTGGGAGACAATATGTGCGAAATTAAATAAGCGGGAATTTTGAGTGGCAATAATATCCAGGGAATTCTGTAAGTTCAATTCATTTATTTTCTGGTCATTAATATCCTGAAAGACTCCCCTGATTCCTACAATATTTTGCTCTTCGTCATAAACGGGTTTTCCGGTGGCTCGTACCCAAAAATCTTTATTGTAAAGATTTCTCATTTTTAATTCAACCTTAAACGGAATACCGTAATTCTCACATTTACTGAAAGCCGAGGTGACTTCTGGGTGATCCTCGGGAGCATAAAATCGTAAATGTTCGTCATAGGGTGGTTGATAGTCCAGGGGGCACCCAATTATTTTTTTGGTCACATTGTCCCAATAAATATTTTTATTCTGTGTGTCTATGTACCAACCCCCGGTATTGGTCATTTGCGCGGTTTCGCGATAATAAAAGAAGTTTTCTTCAATGGTGTACTGATCGCGTTTATTCTGATGAATATTAACGAAAAGAAGCACTGCGATTTCCTTATTATTTTCTTTATTCTTTAAGTTGCGACATTCAAACCAACGGTATTTTCCATTGTTCAGCTTTAATTTAAGTTCAATGCTGAAAGCTTCATTTTCTTCGGTAAGTTTATCAAAATAAAGCCTGAAATCGTAGCGATAATCCTGGTGCAGAATTTCTTTTAGAAAATATTCAAAATGGGATTCAGAAAATTCGGGTGTACCCACAAGGGTGTCAAAATGTTCTGACCAGCTCACCTCTTTGTTCAGAAGATTGATCTTCCAGTAGGCGATATCAAAATCTTCAAGAATGCTGTTTAATTGAAGGTCGTTTAGCATTAAAGGGGCGAAAGTTTTGTTAAAAATAACAGAATACTTCCTAATTCCCTAATTTTTAAAGCTATATATTTTATTTGGTGTAACGCAGAAATCTAATGGAATATCACTGCTAAAAACTTCTTTAAATTTGGGCTCGGCCTCAAAAAATGAAAGACCAATCTTAACCACATCGGCATTACATTCATTAAGAAAATTATCGTAAAAACCCTTGCCATAGCCAATACGATGACCGTGCTCGTCAAATGCCAGAAGCGGAACAAAAACCACATCTATTTGTTGGGGCGGGATTGGAATACCACCTTCGGGTTCAGGAATATTCCATCTATTTTTTCTAATTACGCTGGTATCGGTAAGTAAAAAATGTTCCAGTTTATGTTCCTTGATATTGGTTTTAGACAGTACCACATTCTTGTCTTTGCCCTGGAGAATATGCAAAATATTTTCGGTATCAATTTCTTTTTGCTCGGCAATGCTTAAAAAAAGATGGTAGAATTCTTTTTCCCAAACCGGGAGTTGTAGTAACTGATTTGCAATTTCCAGGCTAAGCGCTTCTATTTTTTCTTCGGAAAGTTCTAGACGTAAAGCTTTGTATTTTTTTCTTAATTCGGCTTTATTCATCTTTTGGTGGTGCTGAAATATGAAAAATTGCATCGCCCTGGTAAACAATAGGAGATTCGTTTATGTTGATCACATAACCGGTATTCACTGCTTTAATCTTATGCCTGAATTTTCCGTAGGGATCGGTAATAGTGCCAATATATTCTCCTTTTTCCACGTGTTTTCCGCAGGGAATTTTTATATGCAGGAGTCCGCTATATTTTGCGCGCATCCAGTTGGTATTTTCAATCACTACCGTTTCAGTAATGGCATCTGGATATTCGAATTTTGGATTGAGCATTTCCAAAAAGCTTAAAATACGCATCGTGCCTTCAACGCCATGTTTAGCTATATCGCGATTGCTATTCATAGATTTTCCGCCTTCAAAAAGCAATACGGGAACACCATTTTTAGCACAGGTTTCGCGATAAGATTTGGTGATTGTTTTGGAGTAAATAGTAAACGGCGCACTAAAAATTCTAGCGTATTTAAGACTTTGTTCGTCACCGCGTTTCACCCTAATTTGTGGTGCGTTAAACCTGCTGGCACCGCCGGTATGAAAGTCTAAACAGAAATTAGCCAGTGGCAATATTTTCTTTACAAACTGAAATGCAAATCGGCTGGCCAGGGAACCGTGTTTTGTTCCGGGAAACATTCGGTTAAGGTCACGACCATCTGGAAATTCCCGGCGTAAATTTAGAAATCCGAAAATATTAACCACGGGAATACAAATAACAGTTCCTTTTTGAGGTCTGTTAATTCCTTTAGAGATAATTTGCCTAACAATTTCTACCCCGTTAATTTCATCGCCGTGAATTCCTGCAGTTATTAACACTACGGGGCCGGGCCTTTTAGAACGTTCAATAATTACTGGTACCTCCACCGAGGTGGTGGTGTAAAGTTTAGCCATATTAAAATTAATAGTGGCGCTTTTTCCCGGTTTTACCTTTTCACCGAGTATTTCCAGAACATTGTCACTGGTTATTTTTGCCATAGGCTAAATGTTCCGTTCTATATATCTTATGATGGATTTGGCAATATCTTTACCTGTAGCTTTTTCAATGCCTTCTAATCCCGGAGAAGAATTTACTTCAAGAATTAACGGCCCGCGGGCACTCTGTAGCATATCTACCCCGGCAACACCAAGTCCCATTGCTTTAGTAGCTTTTACTGCTGCAATTTCCTCTTCATCGGTAAGTTCAAAAACTTCAGCAGTCCCTCCTCGGTGAAGATTAGATCTAAACTCGCCTTCTTTACCCTGCCTTTTCATCGCACCAACTACGTGGCCATCTACAACAAACGCTCTAATATCGGCACCTTTAGCTTCTTTAATAAACTCCTGAACAATTACGCGAGCTTGTAGACCATTAAAAGCTTCAATTACAGATTCGGCAGCGTTGTTGGTTTCAGCAAGTACAACGCCTACTCCCTGTGTTCCTTCTAATAATTTTATTACTAAAGGTGTCCCGCCCACTTGTTTTATAACTCCGGAAACATCCCTGGAGTAATTGGTGAAAACTGTTTTTGGCAACCCGATTTTTGCGCGGGAAAGTACCTGTAAACTTCTCAGTTTATCTCGGCTTCTTACCAAAGATTCAGATTCTGTAGTGGTAAATGCTCCCATCATCTCAAACTGTCGCACCACCGCGGTACCATAAAAAGTTACCGAAGCCCCAATTCTTGGGATTACTGCATCTACGCCTTCTATATAACCGCCTTTATAATAGATATTTGGTTTACGCTTCTCAATAACGATATCACACTTTAAAGGATCTATTACTTCTACTTCATGTTTGCGTTTGGTAGCGGCTTCTACAAGTCTTTTTGTAGAATAAAGATGACTATTACGCGAAAGGATTTTTATTTTCATTTTTGTTTAAGATTGTAAGAAACGTCAGTTAATTCGGTGTCCACGATAAATTTTTTGGTAAGGAATTTTCGGCCAATTAGTACCGGAAACCTCATCTCCTGTCGGGAGGACAAAGAAAGGGAAATTTTATAGACCTTATTAAAAATTTTAATAGTAGATATTACCTGATATCTTTTTTGAATAATTCCGTTACTGCTGCGCACAAAAACGATATCATAATCCGTAAAAGTAAATTTTTTTCCGTTGTATAAAGGATGCTCTTCATCGAGAAAGGTACATTCTAAAATCCCATCTTTTTCAACAATATTTTCACAGTGAATAGATGAAGTATAGGCACCGGTATCAATTTTAATAGCTATATCATTTAAATGTAGTGCAGGGAAATCTGCTTTATCAAAACGCCCAATTACTGTTTTCTCCATACTGCAAGGTAGTAAAATACCTATCTAATTTTTTTATAGAAATTATAAAATTTAAAGCGTGTTAAGCCCATAGCTAAGCTAGTAGACCAAATTTTAGGATTCAAATTAATATAAATTTAACATTTACTGGCGCTATCAATTTTTACAGCTCCGCATAATAAATTCTACCTTTGGGGAAATGGAAACGCCAGCTTTAGAAGTACAAGTACAAACCCTCCCAAATAGTCCTGGAGTATACCAGTATTACGATAAAAACGGGAAAATCTTATATGTAGGGAAAGCCAAAAACCTTAAAAAAAGGGTGACTTCCTATTTTACCAAACGCCACGACAGTCACAGGATTGGCGTAATGGTAAAAAAGATAAAGGAGATAAAACACATTGTAGTAGAGTCAGAGACCGATGCTTTACTTTTAGAGAACAATCTTATTAAAAAGCATCAGCCGCGTTTTAACGTGATGCTTAAAGATGATAAAACCTATCCCTGGATTTGTATTAAAAATGAACGCTTTCCAAGGGTTTTTCCTACCCGTAAATTAATAAAAGACGGCAGCGAATATTATGGCCCGTTTACCAGTTTTAAAACGGTAAATACGCTGCTTGATCTAATAAAAGGTCTTTATAAGCTTAGAACCTGTAATTATGATCTTTCCGAAGAAAAAATAAGGAATGGGAAATATAAGGTTTGTCTGGAATATCATTTAGGCAATTGTAAAGGCCCCTGCGAAGCAAAGCAGCCTGAAGCAGAGTACAACAGCAATATTGAAGCAATTCGGCAAATTGTGAAAGGGAATTTTAAAGATTCTTTACAGCAATTTAGAGAGCAGATGAAGACGCACGCCGAAAAAATGGAGTTTGAAGATGCTCAGCGTATTAAAAATAAGATTGATGTTCTCGAGAATTACCAGTCTAAATCTACCGTGGTTAATCCAAAAATCACCAATGTAGATGTGTTTTCTATAGTTTCAGATGAAGGCTATGGCTATGTAAATTTTCTTCAACTATCCCACGGCGCCATTATTAGGTCGCATACCATAGAAATGAAGAAAAAGCTGGAAGAAACCGATGAGGAATTGCTGGAACTGGCAATTACCGAGATACGGCAGCGCTTTAGTTCGAATTCAAAAGAAATTTATGTGCCTTTTAAGGTTGATGCCGGCGAAGAAGTGAAAGTGATTATCCCAAAGTTGGGCGATAAAAAGAAGATTGTAGACTTATCACTTCGGAATGCGAAATATTACCGCCAGGAACGTTTTAAGCAAATGAAGATCGTAGATCCAGACAGGCACGTGAAGCGTATAATGGCACAAATGAAAGAAGATCTTCGACTAAATGTAGAACCCAGGCATATAGAATGTTTTGATAATTCTAATATTCAGGGAACAAACCCGGTGGCGGCTTGTGTGGTTTTTAAAAACGGAAAACCAAGCAAGAAAGATTATCGTAAATTTAATATCAAAACCGTTGAAGGGCCCGATGATTTCGCATCTATGGAAGAAGTGGTTTTTAGACGCTACAAACGTTTGCTGAATGAAGGGGAAGACCTGCCTCAGTTAATAATTGTAGATGGCGGGAAAGGCCAGCTTTCTTCAGGAGTAAAAGCATTGGAGGCTTTGGATTTACGAGGAAAAATAGCCATTATTGGGATTGCGAAACGCCTGGAAGAGATTTTTTATCCGGGAGATACTATTCCGCTTTATTTAGATAAAAAATCTGAAACTTTAAAAATTATCCAGCAGCTTAGAAATGAAGCGCATAGGTTCGGGATTACTTTTCATCGTAACAAAAGAACTAAAACCGCGTTAAATACAGAGCTGGAAGAGATTACTGGGATTGGCGAAAAAACTGTGGTAGAATTATTAAAACAATTTCGATCGGTAAAACGAATAAAAGAAGCTTCAGAAAAAGAACTCACCGAGGTTATTGGAGTTTCTAAAGCGGGAATAATTTTCAATCATTATAAATCAGAGAATACACCGGAATAAGCTCTCAAAAATTATGAATAAATGAAAAAACTACTGCTTTTACTTTTTCTGTTTGTAATGGTTCCGGGTATTTCCCAGGAGCAGGAAGATTTAAAAGTGGGCCTCGTTTTAAGTGGAGGTGGTGCAAAAGGCCTTGCTCATATTGGTGCGCTAAAAGTAATTGAAGAAGCAGGAATTAGAATAGATTATATTGGAGGGAGTAGTATGGGCGCGATTATTGGCGGTTTGTATGCTTCCGGGTATACCGCGCATGAGTTGGATTCGATTTTTCACGAGACCAATTTCAATATTTTAATTCAAGATAATATTCCGCGTAGCGCAAAATCTTTTTACGAAAAGGAAGATGCCGAAAAATATGCAATTAGCCTGCCTTTTGATGATTTTAAAATTGGCTTTCCCGCAGGACTTTCCAGGGGCCAAAATATTTATAATTTAATGTCCCAACTTACCATGCACCTGGGAAATGTAGATGATTTTAAAGAATTGCCTATTCCATTTTTTTGTGTTGCTGCCGATGTGGAAACCGGGGAAGAAGTGATTTTAGATGAAGGTTCCCTTGCACAAGCTGTTTCTGCCAGTGGAGCAATTCCTTCTATTTTTAGCCCCGTGAGTTTAAACGGAAGACTGCTTACCGATGGCGGAGTCGCTAACAACTACCCGGTAGAAGAACTTAGAAAAAGAGGCGCTGAGGTAATTATTGGCGTAGATGTGCAGGACAGTCTTGTAAATAAAGACAATTTGCGGAACGTTTTTGATATTCTTGCTCAAATAAGCAATTTCCGGACAATTAGTGATATGAAGGAAAAAATTCCTAAAACCGATATTTATATCAAACCCGATATTAGTCCGTTTTCGGTGTTATCATTTGAAGAAGGAGAAGCAATTATAGATTCGGGAAGGGTTGCTTCGCTAAAAAGGAAAGATGATCTTGAAAATCTTGCGGCCCGCCAAAACAGCGCTCCCCGAAATATTGTAATTCCAGAAATGGATACCTTGCAAATAAGTACCCTTACTTTAGAGGGCAATAATACCTATCCGCGTTCCTATATTTTGGGAAAATTAAGGTTAAATTACTTTACAGATTTCACTTTTAAAGATCTAAACGAAGGCATAAACAATCTTTCTGCCACCGGAAACTTTAACCGAATTAATTACAGGTTAATTCCCAATAATGATGATCGCCTTTACACGTTAAGCCTGCAAATAGAAGAAAGCGAAAATAAGAGCCTGCTGCGATTAGGAGTGCATTATGACGAGCTTTATCAAATTGGGGCTCTTATTAATTATACCCACAAAAGTTTGTTGTTTTCTAACGATGTAACATCTTTAGATGTTGTGGTTGGAGATCAATTTCGATATAATTTTGATTATTATATAGACAAAGGTTTTTACTGGAGTATTGGTGTTAAATCTAGGTATAACAATTTTGATCACCCGGTTTCTTTTGATTTTGCTAGTGAAAACGCCGAGTTGCAGGATATTGGAGTAAACAGGATAGATATAGATTACCGTGATTTTACCAATCAGTTTTATGCTGAAACTTTATTTAAGCAGGTTTTTTCCTTCGGACTGGGAGCCGAACATAAATTTTTAAAAATTGCTTCTGAAACTTTAAATAATCCAAATCCGGAAATAAGTGATACCAGGCTTTTTGAAAACAGCCATTATTACAGCGCTTTTAGCTATTTAAAATACGATTCTTACGATAATAAATACTTTCCGTCCCGTGGCGTTTATTTTGACGGGAATTTTCATCTTTACTTGTTTTCTTCAGATTTTAATAATGATTTTTCTGAATTTTCTATCGCAAAAGGAACTTTAGGTTATGCTTTTTCTCCCATTAATAGATTTTCTACCCGAATTGTAACTGAAGCAGGATTTAAAATTGGAAATGACGGAGTAAACACGCTAGACTTCTTCCTGGGAGGTTATGGTAATAACCTTATCAATAATTTTGTTCCGTTTTACGGATACGATTTTATAAGTCTTTCAGGCGATAGTTATATAAAAGGACTCGTGGAATTTGATTATGAAATTTTCAGAAAAAACCACGTGATCGCGAGTGCGAATATTGCCAATGTTGGGAACAAATTATATTCATCGGGCACTTGGCTTTCGATGCCAGATTTTACCGGCTATGCGCTTGGTTATGGCATAGATACATTTATTGGCCCTTTAGAGGTGAAATACACCTATTCGCCTGAGATTAAAGCCAGCCAATGGTTTTTTAGTCTTGGCTTTTGGTTTTAGTAAATCAGTGATTTTAATTCTCTCAGGTTTCGTCGGGAGGTTTTAGATTTCCTTCCCGGTTTTTAGAGATGTTTTAAGAATGTTTCCTTAAAAATTCCCGATATTTGTTTTAAAGTAAAATAACACCGAAAAAAATAACAAATTCTCAATATTCTTTCAGAAATTGGGAGTTGAATTAAAAATATCAGATTATGCCTTTTTATCATAAACTCGGTAAGATTCCCCATAAACGCCATACGGTTTTTAAAAAGCCAGATGGCAGCCTTTATTACGAACAACTTTTTGGGACGATTGGTTTTGACGGGATGTCTTCTAATCTCTATCACGAACACCGCCCAACGCAGGTTAAAGAAGTGAGAGGGAGTTATAGCGTAAAGCCGAAAATCGCTGCGGAAAACAATATAAAATCTTATCGCTTTAAAGGATTCCAGGTAAAACCCAATCCCGATTATCTTGAAAGTCGAAAAGTGGTTTTAACCAATAGTGATGTAGATATCACCCTGGCTTCTCCTCAAGGTTCTACAGATGATTATTTTTATAAGAATTCAGATTCAGATGAATTGCTTTTTATACATAAAGGAACCGGGAAATTAAGAACTCATCTAGGAAATCTGGATTTTAAATACGGCGATTATTTATTAATTCCGCGAGGAACTATTTATAAAATAGATTTTGACGACGAAGACAATCGCTTATTTATCGTGGAATCCAGAAGACCAATTTATACGCCTAAACGCTATAGAAATTGGTTTGGGCAATTGTTAGAGCACTCACCATTTTGCGAGCGCGATCTTAGGCAACCGCACGAATTGGAAACCAATGACGAAAAAGGTGATTTCCTGATTAAAATAAAAAAGCAGGGCGAAATATTTGATATGGTATACGCTACGCATCCTTTTGATGTGGTAGGTTACGATGGATATAATTATCCGTATGCATTCTCTATTCACGATTTTGAACCTATTACCGGTAGAATTCACCAACCACCACCGGTGCACCAAACTTTTGAGACCGATGCTTTTGTGGTTTGCAGTTTTTGTCCGCGTAAATACGATTACCATCCAGAGAGTATTCCGGCACCATACAGCCACAGTAATATTGATAGTGATGAGGTATTGTATTATGTGGATGGCGATTTTATGAGCAGGAACGATATTGAAGCCGGCCATATTTCTTTGCATCCGGCGGGAATTCCGCACGGGCCGCACCCGGGAGCTGTAGAACGTAGTATTGGCCAGGTAGAAACCGAAGAATTAGCGGTTATGGTAGATACATTTAAGCCGTTAATGCTTACTGAAGACGCGATGGAAATTGCCGATGAAACCTACCATACATCCTGGTTGGATGAAAATCATTAAAACTTATAATTAAAAATTAGCAATAAAAAATATTAAAATGAGTACTGATAATACATCACTAAAATTAGAAAAGGTAATGCAGGATGCTGAAGATTTTCTTCCAATTCTGGGTACCGATTTCGTAGAACTTTATGTAGGCAATGCCAAGCAGGCAGCATATTATTACCAACACGCCTGGGGTTTTCAGCCTGTAGCCTATGCAGGATTGGAAACCGGAAGAAAGGATAGTGTTTCTTACGTTTTGCAACAAGGCAAGATTAGAATTGTGCTTACTTCTCCGCTTCAGCCAGAAGGTGATATTAATGCCCACATCAACAAGCACGGAGACGGTGTGAAAATGGTAGCGCTTTGGGTAGATGATGCCAGGAAGAGTTACGAAGAAACCACAAAACGTGGTGCTGAATCTTACGTAGCGCCTTACGAAATGGAAGACGAACATGGGAAAGCTGTGATTTCGGGAATTCATACTTACGGGGAAACCATTCACCTGTTTGTTGAGCGAAAAGATTACGAAGGGCCATTTCTTCCCGGTTATAAAACCTATGCTACCAAAGTACAGGCTAAAGATACCGGTCTAAAATTTATAGACCATATGGTTGGAAATGTAGGATGGAACGAAATGAATAAATGGGTAGAATTCTATGGCAAAGTCATGGGCTTTGCGCAAATGGTGTCTTTTGACGATAAAGATATTTCTACAGATTACACGGCTCTAATGAGTAAAGTAATGAGTAACGGAAATGGTAGAATTAAATTCCCGATCAACGAACCTGCTGAAGGAAAGAAAAAATCTCAAATAGAAGAATATATAGATTTTTATAACGGCGCTGGTGTGCAGCATATCGCACTGGCAACAGATAATATTATTGAAACCGTAACTCAGCTTAGAGATCGCGGGGTGGAATTTTTATATGTGCCAGAGACTTATTATGATACGTTATTGGATAGAGTAGGAAAAATAGATGAAGATCTTGAACCTTTAAGAGAGCTTGGAGTATTGGTAGATCGTGACGACGAAGGTTACTTATTACAGATATTTACCAAGCCGGTTTTAGACCGTCCTACAATGTTCTTTGAGATAATTCAGCGAAAAGGAGCACAATCTTTTGGAAAAGGAAACTTTAAAGCGCTTTTTGAAGCTATTGAGAGAGAACAGGATTTGCGAGGAACCTTGCAATAAGTTTCAAAATAATTAAATAAACTAAATCATATAGTTAAAAAATTAAATTACTGAAAATTATTGTGTTAAAGTCAATTTTATGATTGTAATAACTCTATTAAATGCAGAATTTTGCGCTCGCATTTTTGGAGTGGTTACCAATAATGTATTTAATTTTTCATAATTTAAGTTTTAGTTGGTTAATAAGACAAAAACCCCTTCATTAATTTGATGGGGTTTTTTGTTTTAATACATTTGGAATAGAAATTGTAAATATCCATAGCCCAAGCATTCTGTAAATCAGTATTTAAAAATTTGGTATGAAAAAAAGTGTATTTACAATATTTCTTCTTCTTTTAACCGGTTTCGCGCTTCAGGCTCAATCTCAAAAAGCATTTAGTGCGGGAGAATGGTTTAAATTCCGCATACATTATGGTCCTTTTAATGCCAGTTTTGCCACGTTAGAGGTAGATGAAACCAGTATAAACGGGACACCGGTTTATCATATTGAAGGTAAAGGAAAATCTACCGGGTTACTACATTGGTTTTTTAAGGTAGATGATACGTATCGTACTTATATTGATAAACAGGATGGAAAACCTTATAAATTTATTAGAAAAATAGATGAAGGCGGCTATACCAAAGACCTGGAAATAGACTTTGATCACAGCGATAATAAAGCTTACGTTTTTGATAAAAAACACAACGAAAATCATACCTATACCACCAAGCCGAATGTGCACGACATGTTATCGGCATTTTATTATATTCGCAACAATATAAAAACCGATGAGCTTAGCCCGGGAGATGAAATGCGTCTCAATCTATTTATAGATGATGAGAACATGGATTTTAAATTGAAGTTTTTAGGAAGGGAAGTGATAAAAACCAAGTTTGGTAAAGTTGCGACTTTAAAATTTAGGCCGTATGTTATGGCCGGAAGGGTTTTTAAAGAAAAAGAAAGTCTTACTTTTTGGGTAAGTGACGATGCTAATAAACTACCAATTAAAATTGAAGCAAATCTCACTGTGGGATCTTTAGATGCCGATTTAGACGAGTATAAAGGCCTGAAGCATCCGTTTAAAATAATTATGGAATAAATACATGGAAATAAAGCCGGAAATTGCAGAACGTATTTTTGCATTAGAGGAAAAGTTTAAAAATTCAGGTCAGGATCTGGCTTCCTATTTAGACGGACTTTTATATGATAGGTATCTCACGTATTGGGATTATTTGAGTATCGATACCTTATTAAGTCTGCAGAAAACCCTGACTCATTTTCCAGACGAAAAAATCTTTATTTCCTACCATCAAATAACCGAGCTTTATTTTAAGCTCATTATCCATGAGCAGAAACAAATAATTGAGGCTGAAGCTCCTGATGCCAACTTTTTAATTGAAAAATACAATCGTTTAAATCGTTATTTTAGAATTCTAACCGATTCTTTTGATGTGATGATAAAAGGAATGGAAAGAGAGCAATTTCTTAAATTCCGAATGTCTTTATTGCCTGCAAGCGGATTCCAATCTGCGCAGTTTAGAATGATAGAGATTTATTCAACCCCTTTAGAAAATTTGGTTTCATTTAAAATAAGAGATCAATTTTCAGAAGAGAATCGGCTGGAAGACTTGTACGAAAATATTTACTGGAAAAAAGGCGGGATAGACTTAAAAACCGGGGAAAAAACTTTAACCTTAAAACAGTTTGAAAAACGCTATACAGCGCGTTTTCTAAGAATAGCTTCAGAATATAAAGGAAGAACCCTTTTTCATAAATATCAACAACTTCCAGATTCGGTTAAAAATAATAAGGTATTAAAAGAAGCATTACGTAATTTTGACGCCAATGTAAATATAAATTGGCCCCTTATGCATATGGGTGCTGCTTACAGGTATTTAAATAAGGATAAAGAAACTATTGCAGCGACGGGAGGAACGAATTGGAAAGAATTTTTACCCTCCGGATTTCAAAGAATTAGTTTTTTCCCTTATGTATGGAATGAAGAAGAATTAGAGAATTGGGGCAAAGAATGGGTAAACCATATGTTTAACACACAGAAAGAAAATTGCTAAAAAATTGAAGAAAATAAGTTTCCTACTGGTATTGATGTTGGCTTTCGTAGCCTGTGAAGATGACGCAAAAGAAACCGCTCTTAATAAAGAAAAGGTAGAAAAGAAAGTGCCTAAACCTGTTAAAAAGGAATTCGGTTTTATTCTGGATGATTTTAAGGTTGTAGAGGGGACGGTTGAATCTGGAGATAGTTTTGGCTATATTCTGGATCAACACGGGGTAGATCGTGGTAAGATCTACCAGATTTCAGAAAAAGTAAAAGATACATTTAACCCTGCTAGAATTACTGCCGGGAAGAAATACAAAATTCTTAAAGCAAGAGATTCGGCTAATACGCCGCAATTTTTCATTTATCAAAATGACAGGGTGAACTATACTGTGCTGGGAATTGGAGATAGCATAAGTGTAGAGCGAAAAAAGAAGCCGGTAAGTGTAAAAAGAAGGGAAGTTTCGGGAGTAATTACTTCTTCACTTTCAGAAGCTGTGCAGGCGCAAGGTTTGAGCAATCTTTTGGTTTATGAACTTTCAGATATTTATCAATGGAGTATCGATTTTTTTAAACTTCAGAAGGGAGATCAGTTTAAAATGATTTATTCTGAAAAATATATAGATGACACTACCTTCGTTGGGATTGAAAATGTTGAAGCCGCGGTTTTTAAGCATGGAGATAAACCTTTTTATGCTTTTGAATACGAAACCGATTCACTAACCGGGCAACCCAGTTTTTATGATGAAGAGGCAAAGGCACTACAAAGTTTCTTTTTAAAAGCACCATTAAATTATAGCCGAATTTCATCTAGATATACCAAAAGAAGATTTCATCCGGTTCAAAAACGATGGAAAGCTCACCTGGGAACCGATTATGCTGCTGCCCACGGAACGCCAATTGTAAGCACTGCCGATGGAACCGTAATCGCTTCCAGTTACACTTCTGGAAACGGAAATTATGTAAAAGTTAGGCATAACGATAAATACACCACGCAGTATTTACATATGAGTAAGCGAAATGTACGTAGCGGCCAGCGCATAAAACAAGGGGATGTAATTGGCTATGTAGGAAGTACGGGACTGGCAACAGGTCCGCACGTTTGCTATCGCTTTTGGGTTCACGGGAAGCAGGTAGATCCTTATCGCCAAAATTTACCCACAGCAAAACATATAGAACCAGAGCATAAGGAACAGTATTTTGCTGCGATAGAAGATTTAAGAACTTCGTTGGATGATATTCCGTATAAGGACTATAAAAATTAAACTCCAAAAGGGAGCACACAAAATTTTTAGTTGAGAAAAGATTCATTAGATCTTGAAATCTCACAGGTTTAATAAAAAAGAATTATAAGTTTTAGGCCAAGGCCAGGAAAAGAAAAAATTAAATGAAAAGTATTAATCCAACCCAAACAACAGCCTGGAAAAAATTAGAAAAGCATTTTAACGAAGTGCAAAAATTGCAGCTTAAAGATCTTTTTAAAAAAGATTCTGAAAGGGCTTCTGCATTTACCATTGCCTGGGAGGATTTCTACCTGGATTACAGCAAAAACCGAATTACTAAAGAAACCCGTGATTTACTTCTCGAGCTTGCTGAAGAATGTGATTTAAAATCGGCAATAGACTCTTATTTTAATGGAGATGCGATTAATCAAACCGAAAATCGTGCTGTTCTACACACGGCCCTAAGAGCTCCCGCCGATGCAAAAATTACGCTAGACGGCGAAAACGTTGTGCCTGAAGTACAGGAGGCAAAAGAAAAGATTAAGAAATTTTCTGAAAAGATAATCAGCGGGGAGAAAAAAGGTTTCACTGGTAAAGCGTTTACCGATGTTGTAAATATTGGCATTGGAGGTTCAGATCTTGGCCCGGTGATGGTCACAGAATCACTTCAGTATTATCAAAACCATTTAAATGTTCATTATGTTTCCAATGTAGATGGTGATCACGTTCAAGAAATCCTAAAACATTTAAATCCTGAAACCACTTTATTTCTTGTAGTTTCCAAAACTTTTACCACCCAGGAGACACTTACAAACGCTACAACAATAAGAAACTGGTTTAGAAAAACAGCTCCCCAGGAAGCAGTTGCCGAGCATTTTGCGGCAGTTTCCAGCAATTTAAAAAATGTTGAAGAATTTGGTATTGCCATAGAAAATGTGTTCCCTATGTGGGATTGGGTTGGCGGTCGTTTTTCCCTATGGAGTGCGGTTGGACTTTCTATAAGCCTGGCGGTAGGTTATAATAATTTTGAAGCGCTATTAACTGGCGCCCATAAAATGGACGAACATTTTAAAACGTCAGATTTTAAAGAAAATATTCCGGTACAACTGGCTTTACTAAGTATTTGGTACAATAATTTTTTTAAAGCTGAAAGTGAAGCGGTAATTCCCTACACGCAATATTTGCACAGGCTTCCGGCATATTTGCAACAGGCAATTATGGAAAGCAATGGGAAAAGCGTAGATAGAAATGGGAATAAAGTAGATTATCAAACCGGAACCCTTATTTGGGGTGAGCCGGGAACCAATTCCCAACATGCTTTTTTTCAGTTAATTCACCAGGGAACCAAATTAATTCCCGCAGATTTTATAGGATATAAAACATCACTACATCAAGACCAGGATCATCATAATAAATTGATGGCAAATTTCTTTGCGCAAACTGAGGCCTTGCTTCAGGGGAAATCTAAAGTGGAAGTGAAGCAGGAGCTTGAGACCCAGGGATTGTCTAAAGATGCGGTTCGGAAGTTATCAGCATTTAAAGAATTTGACGGTAATAAACCTACGAATACACTGCTTGTAAACAAACTTACTCCTGAAAGTTTAGGGAAGCTTATCGCGATGTATGAGCATAAGATCTTTGTGCAGGGTGTGATTTGGAATATTTTTAGCTACGATCAATGGGGTGTAGAATTAGGTAAGCAACTTGCTAGCAATATTCTTGCTGAAATCGAAAATAAATCGATAAATAACCACGATTCTTCTACTAAAAGTCTTTTAGAATTCTTTTTAAAGTAAAAATAGACATTTTGTTAACAACCTGTGAAAATGAATAGTGAGCAGGAAATCAATTAGTTAAAAATTTGTTTTAGTTTTGCAGCGAACAAGGTGTTAAAGTTAAATTTCTTAACATTCCGGTAAACTCTGGGAAGTAGTATTTAGCTTCATTTGCATCGAAAATTAAACTCAAAACAAACAAATTTTAAACATGAGGAAATTATTACTTCTGGCCCTGTTTTTAACATCGGCTACGATTTTTGCTCAAGGAACTCTTACCGGTACGGTGATTGATTCTGAAATGGATGGACCCCTGCCAGGTGCAACTGTAATGGTAGAAGGAACAAACAATGGAACCACAACAGACTTTGATGGTAACTTTTCTTTGAATGTAAATTCAAATTCTGGAAAAGTAAAAGTTAGCTTCGTTGGGTACACAACAAAAACTTTAGATTTTAACCTTACCAATGGTACGCAGAATTTAGGTGAAATAGTCCTTAATGCTGATGCTGGAGCTTTAGAAGAAATTGTTATTACAAGTTTTTCTTTAGCAATAGATAGAAAAACGCCAGTTGCGGTTTCTACTATTAAAGCTGAAGAAATTGAATTGAAATTAGGTAACAAGGAATTCCCTGAAATCTTACAATCTACTCCTGGTATTTTTGTTCACAAACAAGGTGGTGGATTTGGTGATGCAGAACTTAGATTAAGAGGTTTTGATTCTGAAAATGTTGCGGTAATGATTAACGGTGTCCCTGTAAATGATATGGAAAACGGTAACGTTTACTGGAGTAACTGGGCAGGACTTTCTGATGTTACTCAAACTATGCAGGTACAAAGAGGTCTTGGAGCTTCTAAAGTAGCTGTACCTTCTATTGGAGGAACTATAAACATTGTTACAAAATCTACCGATTCTGAAGAAGGTGGAAGCATCTTTGCTACTACCGGTAATGATGGGTATCAAAAATATGGTGGAACGGTTTCTACAGGCTTGTTAGATAATGGTTTTGCTGCTACGGTTTCTTTATCTAAAACTACAGGTAATGGATATGTAGATGGAACTGAGTTTGAAGGTTATTCTTATTTTGTAAACCTTGCAAAAAGATTCAACGATAATCACGAATTGTCTTTTACAGCTTTTGGAGCGCCACAAAGACACGGGCAAAGAGAAACTTCTCATTTAATTGAAACTTTCCGTCAGAGTGAAAGAGGAAGAAAATTTAACGGGGATTGGGGTTATTTAAACGGTGAGGTTACTCACGTACAGGATAACTTCTACCACAAGCCCCAGATGTCTTTAAATCACTACTGGGATATTTCAGATAAGACTGAATTGTCTACAGCTTTGTATGCATCTTTCGGTACAGGTGGTGGCGGTGGCTACGATGGTGCTGCTAACTTAAGAAGTATTGATTCTCCATATAGAAATGGATACCTACAGCCTTTTAATTTAGACCTGGTAGTAGATGAAAACGTTGCAAACGGCGCTCTTGGTTCTGAAACCATTCTATATAATTCAAGAAATGACCATAACTGGTATGGTGCCCTTTCTACTTTAACTACAGAAATTACTGAGGATATCGATTTGTTAGCCGGTATAGATCTTAGGTACTATAAAGGAGAGCACTTCCAGGAAGTGAAAAATCTTCTAGGTGGTACTTACTGGTTAGATGATAGTGATGCGAACAACCCGGTAAATGTTGCACGAGTAGGAGATAAAATTAACTATCACAATGATGGTTTAGTACATTGGGAAGGTGGATTCCTTCAGGCAGAGTATTCTAAGAACGATCTTTCTGCATTTATTTCAGGTGCTGCTTCAAATACTTCTTATAAAAGAGTTGATTACTTTAACTATCTTGACTCTGATGATTTGCAGAAAACAGATTGGGTAAGCTTTTTTGCACCAAGTATAAAAGGTGGGGCAAACTATAACATTAACGACACACACAATGTTTTTGTAAATACTGGTTATTTTGAAAGAGCTCCTTTCTTTGACCAGGTTTTCCTAAACTTTGTTAACGATGTTAATGAGGATGCTGAAAATCAAAAGATATTTAGTGCCGAGATTGGTTACGGAATTAGAAGTTCAAAATTTAGAGCTAACCTTAACGTGTATAGAACAAGCTGGCAAGATAAGCCCTTTACACAAACTATTTTTGATACTGAATCAGGAGAAAATTACACTGCTAATATTCTTGGGGTTGATGCATTGCACCAGGGTATTGAATTCGATTTTAGCTATAAACCTATAGATAATCTTACTATTAATGGTATGGCTTCTATTGGAGACTGGAAATGGGATAGTAACGTACAGGATGTAATGATCTTTGATGAAGAGCAAAACCCAATTTTAGAAGAAGGTATAGATCTTTTCCTTAAAGATATCCCGGTAGGAGGTAGTGCGCAAAATACATTTGCTCTTGGTGGAGATTATGAAGTACTTGCTGGGACTACTATCCGTGCCAACTGGACATATATAGATAAATTATACACTCAATTTGATATACTTGGGGTAAGCTCAGGTGATGACTATAGCCCTTGGGAAATCCCATCTTATGGTTTGTTAGATGCAGGTCTTACTCACAAATTTGAATTTGGAGGTTTTGAAGCTACATTAAACAGTAACGTGAATAATGTGCTGGATACAGAATATGTAAGTTTCGGTTTTGATGGTTCTGGCTCTAATGCAGGAACTGCTTCAGTATGGTATGGGTTTGGACGCACCTATACGGTAGGAATGAAAATAAATTTTTAAAAATATAAAGATGAAAAATACTTTTTACCTTTTAATGCTTTTCATAGGGATTGCCATCACAGGTTGTGAGCCTATGGAGGACATCCATGACGACATTGATGAAAAAATCAGCAATATTCAGGCAGCCGAACAATATACTTTACAAGAGGAAGATTATGAATTTTTGGACCTGCCGGAAGATCAGTATGAATTTGATACAGAAGATGAGGCGCGCGAACTAATTCCTGTATTGTTATCAGAAGTTTACCCTGCTCTGGGCGAAAATTCTTCGGTAAATGTAACTTTTAATGTTTTCGACTCTATCAGGGTAGAGGAATATATGGTTACTGCCGATGATTACCCATCTGAAGATTATTTTTCAGGATTAGATGATATCCAGGATTTTCTTGATGTTAAATTTCCAAGGGCAGAAGAGGGAAAGTTTGTTGGGCTTACCTATAATACTGTTGCCAATGAGGAATCATTTACATTTAACGATTCACATTTTAATTTTGTAGTTGAGGAGCTTGAAGATATTTATCCGGCACAAACCGGTAATATGAACCAGCACGGGAATTTTGAAAGAAGGGAAGGTAATAATGCATACTGGAGCAACGAAATGATCCTTGAAGCAATCAATATTGTGCTCTTAGAGAATCAAGAAGGTGTAGAGGGACAAAAATACAATGTTTCTTATGATATCTATAATGGGAATCCAGGAACAGAAAGTATGACTGTTCAGTTTAATGGCAATGCTTACGTAAGCGTGGGCGGTACTGCTTATGAGCTAACTACCGATGATTACGATTTAGTAGGTGCAGAATTAAGTGAAACTTATTCAGGACCAGCAGGAAATACGGCACAGTACCACAGTTTTGATGTTGGTGAAGGCAGCGATAATTTTTGGAGCATGGATATGCTTTTAGAAGCTTTTAATATTGCGTTGATGGAAAACTATCCTGATGCTGTAGATGGTGATAAGTTTGAATTAACTTATGATGTTTACAGTGGTGGTGTTTCTACCAGGGTACAGGCGCTGGTTTTAGAAAACGGTTCTTATGTTGTGGATACCGAAGCTGCCGTATCAACTATTGAAGTAACAAATGTATTCGCCCTTACCAACGGGACCTGGGCTATGCCAATAACCCTGGAGGAAGACGATTATACTGAAATGGGACAAAGCTATCCAAACTTCGATGATGAAGAAGAATTGGCTTATAAACTTTCAACTTTTTTAGAACCTCAGTTTCCTTATGCAGTAGAAGGGTTTATGGTACCTGTAGCTTTTGATTTTTACAATGGTACTTCTACAAACACTGCCTATGGAATTTTCGTTTTCGAAGATGGGGAATTCAATTATGTCCCAAAAGTTGCTGAACGAAGCCTTCAGTTTGGGAATAATGGAACAGAGTGGGTGCCAGATAATACAATTAGATATACCTTAAGTGGTAGTGATTATGGTATTATTGCTTCAGTTTTGGAAGATCAGTATCCAACTCAAGTAGGTAGTATGGAACAATACAACAACTTTGATCGCAGGGAAGGAAATTCAGCTTTCTGGAGTGATGAAATGCTTGTGGAAGCAATGCAGGCACTTCTAAATGAAATTGCCCCAGATGCAGAAGTTGGTCAGCCGTATGTCTTAACATTCGATATCTACAATGGTACGAATACTACAGAATCATTAAGCCTTATTAAAGATGAAAGCGGGGCCTGGGTGGTTCCTAGTGATGAAGATGAAGAATAAATTTCAAGTTTCATAGTAAATAAAAAACCTCTTATCGATCTTAAAATCGGTAAGGGGGTTTTTATTTTAGTATAATAATTATGCTTAACCGTTTAAATAACAAAAGAGGTTTTTGTCTCCTGGGCAAAGTCTAAGGGTTAAACCAAAAAGTCTCAACTAAGAGGTAAAGTAACATTTTTAGTTAAATTCCTCCTTTTAGGCATCTTACAGATAAATAATTAATTACCTAATTTCAATTTTTAAAATTTATAAATGAAAAAGTTTCTTTTTTCTGCTTTGACCATTTTGCTTTTTGCAGGATGTAGTAGTGATGACGACAGTGTAAACCCGGAAATTCCCGAAATAAAAAACCCTGTTGCCGTAGCTGATGCGGTAACAACTTCAGAAAATCAGGAGTTAAAGATTTCAAAAGATTTTTTGCTGGAGAACGATGAGGTTGTAGACCATTCCCGTATTAGTTCTTTCGATTCAGAAACTGCTGAAGGGGGACAAATAAAAGATAACCGTGATGGTACTTTATCTTATTTTCCTGCTGAAGGTTTTGAAGGGGAAGACAGTTTTTCCTACGAGCTTTGTGTGCCCGCTAGTGAGGGCCGCTGTGCTTCAGCAGTAGTAACCATTAATGTTGGCGATGCCGGTGCGCCCGTTGCCCAAGACGATGCTTATGAAACTGATGAAGATGAAGTGCTGGTGATTCGCAACTATGGGGATAATGACGATATGATTGATAATGCCGAAATTTCTTCGGTTAATTCAGAAAGTCCTAATGCAACAGTAGAATTAGACGACGAAAATAACATAGTATATACCCCAGCTGAAAGTTTTTCGGGAGAAGATACTTTTACTTATACTATTTGTGATAAAGACGAAGAGCCCGAATGTGCCACGGCTACAATAACTATTAATGTAATAGATGAAGGTTCGCCGGTAGCCAATGATGATACTTTGGTGATAGATATGAACACTTCAGCATTTACCATTAATAGTTTGTTGAGTAACGATGAGGTTATAGACGATGCCGTAATTTCTTCAATAGATGATACCGATAGTCGCGGCACTATTGTTCTAAAGGAAGACGGAAGTATTTCTTATACTCCCGAGAGTGGTTATATGGGAGAAGATACTTTTACCTATTCCCTTTGTGATGACGACCAGCCTGATGCAACTTGTTCTACCGCTACGGTAACAGTAACGCTTGTAGACCCGGTTAGTTTTAATATTCCTTCAGAACTGGAAGATTATTATGATGGTCTTGCGATTTCCCAGAACGAAGATCTTAATTATAAGGTAGTATCAGACCTTACCAGAGAAATGCATACTACTATTCTTTCTTATGGCCAGCGTCACGAATATCTTTACAATGCCGATGAAGATTTGGAAAATGCTGACAATGTAATTCTTATGTATTCTGGAGAAAGCAGGTATTGGGAAGAGTATACATCTGGAAGTAATTCTTATTCACCTCAAACTTTTAATACAGAGCATGTTTTTCCGCAGTCACTTCTATCAAGTGAAGAGGCAAGAACAGATTTACATCACCTAAGAGTTGCAGATGCTGATGTAAATGAGCTGCGTTCTAACAACCCTTACACAGATGGTAGCGGAGACTACGAATCTGTAGACGATAGCGCGTTCTTCCCTGGCGATGAGTGGAAGGGAGATGTAGCACGTATGATCCTTTATTTAAATGTGCGATATAATGAAGATATCACCAAAGTTGGTAACGTAGAACTTTTCCTTAAATGGAATAGAGAAGATCCAGTATCAGCTTTTGAAATCCAGCGAAATAATGTAATTGAAGGGGCTCAGGGAAACCGTAACCCGTTTATTGATAATCCATACTTAATTAGTTTAATTTGGGGTGGTGAAGCTGCAGAAAATACCTGGGAATAATTTTATCTCAAAAAATGAAAGAAATAACCACCTCAATTCGGGGTGGTTTTTTGCGTTTTAAACTATTGAAATCAAAAATCTACTAACTCCACCGATAGGTAGAATATATCTAAAGGATAAAAGCCTCATGGGGCGTATCGAAAAATTTAATTTGAAAATAATAAATTAATTCATTTTTATTTCTCTGTTTTGGACTGATCTTTTTTTCTCTCGGCTTCTTTTTCAACAAATTTTTTATGTTGTACTTCCCCGCCAAAATCACTGGTTCTCTTGTAAATACTTTCAAAAACCTCTGCTTTGCCATAAAGCGTGATGACATCGTGGGGCAAAATTTTTGAATTTCCCGAAGGAGAACCCAAATAGTCTTCACCTTTTCTGTCTATTCCCAGTACAGTTATGCCTTCTTTTCTAAGATCTAATTCTATTAAAGTCTTATTGGCCAGCCAACTGTCTTTCTCTACCCGCATTTCACTTACATGGTAATTGTCGTGTAAGTGCAATACAGCGGCATAATCCTGTACATTTATATCGGTATATTTTTTTAGCATTTTGCTAATCAATTTTGACAGTCCGCGGTCTACCCAATCACTTCTAATGGCCCACCATAATATGGCAAGTCCTACCACAACTATAAGCAACCCATACAGCTTAGCTGCATTGCTATCTGGCAGCACAAAAGTTAGAATTAAAGAAGACATAGCGGTTACTATACCGGCATTACCTATAAGCATAAGGCTGTATATAATTTTTCTACGAACCGGGTGGTTCATTATTTTTTCAGTTTCAGAAGAAGTATAGCCTGAGCCGGTATATGCAGAACGAGCCTGGAACCTTGCGCTTTGGGTAGAAAGTCCCGTGTGAGCCAAAGCTATGGCCGCAACCCGTGTAATCAAGGCTGAAAGTGTGATAATAAAAAATAGCGTAACAGCGGCAATCATAAGAATTCATTTATATGACTATGTATCAATAAAAGATAAACTAATTTCTGTATTTTTTATATTATTTAGAAGTTTATGTTTTCTAATTGCTTGTTGCTATTTTTAAGTTCTCTGGCCCTGGCTTTTTTGCCGGATATGAGTGTTTTGTCTTTAAATTTAGAGGCTCCAAAAATTATAGGAATAAAATTAGGTTCCATAGCTAATGAAACCTAATTAATTGTTTTGAATCAATACAAAAACCTTAGAGCTACTGCACCGTACTTTTTACGAGTCTTATAAATTCTGCTCTGTAACCTTCCTTATCATTTCCACGACCTTTTTCGGCGAGTTCCAAAATCAATTCAGTATTATGATTTTTCACAAATTCTGAATCGGTTAATTTCATTCCATAAAGTGCTACAGCAGCAACAAACTTAAAATCGGTGCTGACTTCTTCAAAATCCTTTTCTGTATCCTGTACCGTCTTTGTAATAAGCTTGCTTTTTGCACCCTCTGGATCCTTATACCTGAATTTCACCGTAAATAACTCATCGCTATTATTTTTTATTTCGGTGTTAGTATACTTCAGTGAGTCTATTCCTTTTAAATATTCACTTTCCACTCCTACAGGAATTAATTCATAAAGAGCTGTAACGGTGTGGCCACTTCCAAGTTCGCCGGCGTCCTTTTCATCATCATTAAAATCTTCTGCATTCAGCAGTCGGTTTTCGTATCCAATTAAGCGGTAAGCTTGGATTTTTGCGGGATTGAATTCTACCTGGATTTTTACATCTTTGGCAATGGTGTGAAGTGTTCCGCCAAACTCGGTTCCCAGCACTCGTCTGGATTCCTGCATGCTATCTATATAAGCGTGGTTGCCATTCCCGGACTGGGCAAGGCTTTCCAGTTTTGAATCTTTATAATTCCCCATTCCAAAACCTAAAGCGGTTAAAAATACACCGCTTTCCCTTTTTTCTTCAATTAATTCCTTCATTGCGCTATCACTGCTGGCGCCAATATTAAAATCACCATCTGTTGCGAGAATCACCCTGTTGTTTCCCCCTTCAATAAAGTTCTCTTTTGCAATTTTATAAGCTAATTCTATGCCTTCACCTCCGGCTGTGGAACCTCCGGCATTTAGATTATTAATAGCTTCCAAAATCTTTATTTTTTCACTGCCCTGTGTGGATTCTAAAACTACCCCCGCAGCACCTGCGTAAACCACTATGGCTACTCGATCTTTTTCCCGTAACTGGTTAACCAGAATTTTAAAAGAAGATTTTAATAAAGGTAATTTGTTGGGGGAATTCATAGAGCCTGATACATCTAATAGGAATGTAAGATTAGATGCAGGGATATCTTCAGTAGGAATGTTTTTACCCTGCAACGCTATTTTGGCGAGTTTTGTCTGGTGGTTCCACGGAGATTTGGCTACCTCTGTATGTATCGCAAATGGATGTTCATCTTTAGGCCCCGCATAATCATAGTTGAAATAATTTACCATTTCTTCTATTTTAACGGCATCTTTTGGGATCTCCTGCCCATTGTTAATCATTCTCCTAATATTGCTGTAGGAAGCGCGGTCTACATCTATAGAAAAGGTAGAAAGTGGTGCGGTCTTAACACTTTTAAAAATATTCTCGTTTCGTTCTTTATAAGCTTCTTTGTTAGTTCTATTGTTATAGCCATAGCCAGTCTGTAAACTTGAAGTTCCTCGAATTCTTATCGTTTCTGAAACCGCAACTACTTCTTCGTCCAAAGAAACATTGTCTGGCTCTAAAGAGACGTTAATTACTTTCTTATCCTTTACCTTAATCTCTTTGGTTTTATAACCAATATAGCTGAATGTAAGAAGATCTCCTTTTTCAGCTTTAATGCTATAATTTCCATCGAAATCGGTTTGTGTCCCGGAATTTGTGCTCTTATTAAGGATGTTAACGCCGGGAAGTGGTGTAGAATTTTCATTGCTTACTGTTCCGGTTATTGTTTGTGCCGAAATCGAGTTGCAGAGAAATAGGCTTAAAATAAATAGTAAATTATACTTCATAAATTGAATTTATAGGTGTTGAAGAAGTCGATTTTTATTCCTGAACCTGGAAAATTATGGGTAGAGCATAGTTTACATTAACGGGCTTTCCGCGTTGTTTCCCTGGTTGCATTTTTGGTAAAGCTTTAATGAGGTTTTTAGCTTCTTCTTCAAGCTTAGGATGCGGTGCTCTTGCCTGAATATTTACAATTTCTCCTTCAGTATTTATTTGAAAAAGGATATTAATGCGGTTAACGCCTGATAGTCCTAATTCACTTCCTAACTCTTTATTAAAGTTTTTGTTCACGTAAGCGGTAATTTTTTCGCTCATACAGGTTTTTCTCGCTGCATTATCATTTAGCTGCTCACAACCGGGAAATATAGGCACATCTTCAATTAAGGTAAAGGGTACTGTTTCTGGTTCTTCATCGGGTTTATGATCAATTATTTCATCTGGTTCCACAATGTTGTCAAGGTTTATTTCGGTAGACTCAATTTCGTCTTCTTCAAGATCTGGATCATCTTTAATGATATCTATTGCATCTGGAATTACCGGAGGTTTAGGGGGCGGTGTGTTTACCAATTCAGTAATGGGAATTACTTCTTCTTCAGGAGCATCTAAATAAACCTGCTCTTCTTTAAATTCTTCCTTGTCATAGGTTTTCCATTCTATTAAAATTAAGCTGGCCAGCAAGGCTACAATAAGTCCGAATGATAAAAATAAGTTCGATTTTTTCCGAAGATCGGCTTTGACATTTTTCTTAGGTTTCATAAGATATTAGATTAATAGTTAGTAATTAAATATTTAAAAACTTAATAAAATGGTTGGTATTTTGAATAACTATCAATTAAAATGCCAAAATTCAGAAAAATACATATATTATATATGGTGTGAGAAAAAGTATAAGGCGTGAAATTATACCTGTTACAAACTTAAAAGTACAATGCAGCTGCATTTTTATAGAAAATCCTATCTTTACTAAAAATTTACTTTTATGTATCCAACTATACAATTCATACATTCTTATTGGGCTTATTTAGTATTAATAGTTTTATTCGTGGCCTCTATAAATTCAATTATTGGTTATGCTTCTAATAAAGAATATGGAGCGACTAATTTTAGGATTGCACTTTTCACACTTATCACCTCGCACATTCAGCTTTTAATAGGAATTGTTTTATATTTTGTATCTCCTTATTTTTCGGTACTTCTGGAAGAAGGAATGGGTACAGTAATGCCAGATCCAACACTAAGGCTTTACATTCTGGAACATCCACTAATGATGATTATTGCTCTAGCTCTAATTACTATTGGCTATTCAAAACATAAGAGTAAACTTACTTCAAAACCAAAATTTAAAATCCTTGCTATATTTTATACCCTTGGTTTATTAGTTATGTTATCTCGTATACCTTGGAACGCCTGGTTCTAAAAAAGGCGTAATAAATTTAAATTTTGATGGTTTTACTCTCCGGCATCGTGGGAGTTTAAAGAGACTTCCTTGACCAGGTAAATATATACCGGAAAATGGTCACTGTAGCCACCCTGGTAACCCGAATAACCATAACTTCGGAAAGGATAACCTTTATATTGGCCGTCTTCAGTGATGAGGTATTTCTTATTAAAGATTCCTGCTTTATAAAATTGAAACCTGGAATAATCTTTCCCAGTTAAAATTCCTGAAACCAGGATTTGATCAAATAAATTCCAGCCATCACGATACGCCAGTGTACCCATTCCTTTTTTCAACATACGCTCCATAGGATTATATAATTGATGCGGATTTAGATCCTTTAGATTTGCGGCTGTTTTTAGTATCTCTTTGAAACTTCTGTTGATAGGATCGTCATTAAAATCTCCCATACTTATTACCCTGGCTAAAGGTTCACGTTTAAATATAGAATCCAGGATAGTTTTATTAAGCTTTGTTCTAAGATGAATATGTCTTATATTTGTGTAAAACTATATAGATATGATACCTTCAGATTTCAGGGATTTTTTCGTTAATAGTCCAGCGACTGTTCAACAAGAGATAGTGGCTTCGTTGCTATCATTGTCTTTGCAAGAAAGTGAAGTAAAGGACAGCAACGAGGCAAAAGCAGTTACCTGTCCTCATTGCTCAGAAAAGCGTGTTCGTGCCAATGGCAAGCTCAAAGGCGTTCAACGCTATGTTTGCAATGGCTGTAAGAAGAATTTCAGTGAGACCACAGGTAAGTTTTGGTATAATATAAAAAAGAAAGAGAAGTTAAATCGGTATTTATACTGTTTGTTGTCGGGCTACAGTATCAGGAAAAGTGCAGAAGAGACGGAGATATCAATTCAAACGTCCTTTGATTGGAGACATAAATTGCTCACGTCATTTTCCAGTGTTTCGGTAGAAGAGTTTCAGGGCATAGTCGAAAGCGATGACCTGTTCTTTGCCTACTCAGAAAAAGGAGGACGTCATTTAGGTAGAAAACCGAAAATGCGAGGAGAAAAAGCAAGCAAAGCAGGCATAAGTGATGAAAAAGTAGCTGTAGTGGCAACTTGTGATAGATCTGGAAACAAAGACTTTAAAGTGGCCACAAGAGGTCGTATCAGTAAAGAGGATCTGAATAGAATACTTAAAGGGAAACTTGATAAAGCTGACGTACTCTGCAGCGACAGCCATAGAAGTTATGGTGCTTTTGCAAAAGCCAACACAATTGCCCATAAAAAGTTCAACACCTCAAAGGGACAGCGAACCGTAGATAAGGTGTACCATGTCCAGAATGTAAACAATATGGATATGAGATTGAGAAAGTTCATGGATTCTTTCAATGGGGTAGCTACAAAATACTTACAGAATTACTTGAATTGGTTCTTGGTACTTGAAAAAATCAAGAACTCAACCAGTAAAATGGCAACAGTTACAGCCATTGCCTTTGCTTCAAATAGCGCATGGTACGAGTACAAACAACAACTATTCAATATGCTAATTAGAACTTAGCCTTTTATTAAGGGTTGCTGCTTTTTCTCTTTTATAGCTGCTGGCTGCTTCACCGCCACTCCTGGATGGCCAATGGTTAATAATAAAATGAAGTTTCTCTCCATCTATTTCTCCACTCACTACCAATTGATCTCGGGTGTAAACACGCTTATCGGGTTCTTTACTGTTATAAATCAATAACTCGTGAGAAACCGAGTTTTCCAGTCTAAAAACATCTTTTCTATATAATAAGGCCACATCAATACCACGGCGATCGGGAGAGTCATAATGCACTATACCGTAGTTGTATGGTTTCAGTTTGGGTTCATTTATTAGATCTTCTAATACCTTCCGGTTTTCAATTTCACAAACACCTACAATTGCAGGAGGTTGTTGTGTGGTTTCAGAACCTATTTCAGCAATAACTCCAGCCAGTTTTTGCAGTTTATCGCGGTATTTTTCCTGGGTCCAGACATCGTCTCCTTCAGGCGTACGATCGTCATCAAAAGTGAACGGATTATTTTCTGTGTCAAATAGATTCTCAACATTATAAAATGCAATACTCACAATTTTATATTCTTTTTTTACCTGTGAGAAAACACTTTCAGTACTCAACAGAAATAAAAGATAAACGCATAAAAAGGGAAAAATACGGGTAATCATAATCTTACAAATTCTTTAAAATATTCACATAAAATACTGATTATTTGCTTCTTATAGCTAATTTATCTAAACTTATAATAAATATGGAAATAAAACTCGATGAAATTTTTCTTTTTTCTTCTCGTTGTGGGACTGGAATTCTCAGCCTCATTTGCCCAGGAAATTTCCCTGAGTGGAAAATTGGTAGATGCCCAAACCTATAAAGAATTATCCGGGGCTAAATTGCTTATTGAAGGAAGCGTTTTTGAAACAATTTCTAATGAAAACGGTGATTTCATTTTTACTTTAGAAGAGCTTCCGCTGGGAGAACAGGTTTTAAAAATTTCCCTTCCCAATTATAAAGAACTCAGGCTTCCGGTAGTTATTGAAGCCAAAACCAACAAAGATCTCGGGTTGATTCTTATGCAACCTATTTTAACAGAATATGCGAACCAAATAAGCACCATTAGCCTTTCAGATGCTGAACTGGATGATGATGAAGCGCATATTGATAATCTTTCTGGCCTTCTGCAGGCCTCGCGTGATGTTTTTCTTAACGCCGCTGCTTTCGATTTTAGTCAGACGTTCTTTAGACCACGGGGGCTAGACAGCGAACATGGAAAGGTTTTGATTAACGGTGTAGAAATGAATAAAACTTATACCGGCCGGCCGCAATGGAGTGCCTGGGGCGGGCTAAACGATGTGCAGCGAAACCAGGTTTTCTCTATGGGTTTAAGTCCGTCTCAGGTTAGTTTTGGAGGTTTGGCGGGCACTACAAATATCATTATGCGCGCTTCAAAATATGCTAAAGGAGGAAAGGCATCTATTGCCGCCGCCAACCGAAGTTATAACGGCCGGTTAATGGCCACTTATGGTTCCGGGGAATTAAATAATGGTTGGGCTTATGCAATTTCAGCTTCCCGAAGGTTTGCGAAAGAGGCCTATGTGGAAGGCACTTTATACGATGCAAATGGATTTTTTCTTTCTGTTGAAAAAACCTTTAGTGAAAAGCATAGTCTAAACTTTACCGGCTTTTATACGCCAAATATCCGCGGAAAATCATCTCCAAATACGGCGGAAGTCTTTGAGTTAAAAGGAAGAAAATACAATGCTTATTGGGGCTATCAGGATGGGAAATTGAGAAATTCCCGAATAAGGGAGATTAAAGAACCAATATTAATGCTGAATCACTTTTGGAAGTTTTCAGAAAAAGTAAGTATTAGTAATAATTTCGCTTTTCAATTTGGAAAAACAGGAAATTCCAGGATTGATTTCGGAGGAACCCGAATGGCTGAAATTAATGATCAGAATAGTTATGTGGGTGGTGGCACGAATCCAGATCCAACCTACTATCAAAAACTACCCAGCTATTATTTGCGCTTTGCAGACAATCCAAATTATGAAGCGGCTTATCTCGCCCAACAGGATTTCAAAGAAAAGGGGCAATTAAACTGGCAGCAGCTATACAATGCTAATAATGCAGCGGGCTATACGGTTTATGCCTTAGCCGAAGACCGCAACGACGACCTCAAATTTGATTTGAATTCCATCGTTTCAGCCAAAATTAATGACAATATAGATCTGGATGGAAAGTTGGCATTTTCCTATTTAAACTCTCATAATTTTGCTTCCATTAAAGATATGCTGGGAGGAAATACTTATCTCGATATCGATTTTTTTGCTGAAGGCGATGAGGAAACTTCCCTGGAACAAAGAGCGCAGAGTGATTTGCGAAATCCAAATAGAAGTGTTTCAGAAAATGAGCCTTACAAATATAATTTTCGGCTATATGCCAACACCATCAAAACTTTTGGCCAGGTGAATTTCGATTACGACAGACTTGATTTTTATTCCGGAATTACTGCTTCTCAAACGGCTTATCATAGAGACGGATTATTTCAAAATGGAAATTATCTCGATAACTCTCTCGGGAAAAGCGAGCAATTAAATTTCACCGATTTTGGAGGAAAAATTGGAGCAAATTATAAGTTAACCGCAAAACATTTATTGGGTTTTAATGCAGCCTGGTTTACTAAACCGCCGAACCTGCGAAATTCCTTTTCTAATTCCCGCCAGAATAATGAAGTAGTAATTGGACTTACAAGTGAGCAAATTCAAAATGTAGATTTAAGTTACCGGTATAGGTCTTCAAATATTAAAGCCAGGTTTTCGGCATATTATACCCAAATTAAAGATGCTACCGAAATCTCTTTTTATTATGCCGATGGCCTTTCAGGCTTGGGTAGAAATAGTACTACTGCTTTTGTTCAGGAGGTTTTAAGTGGAATCGATAAACAACATCTTGGGGTGGAAATGGGAATTGAAGCGCAATTAACTTCCGCCATAAAAATAAAAGCCGCTGCAGCATTGGGGCAATTCACCTATAACAATAACCCAGAACTCTATTTAACTTCCGACGATTTTAACGAGATAGTAGATTATGGAACTTCTTATCTTGAAAATTATCGAATAGCCGGTGGTCCGCAAAGGGCGGCTCAAATTGGGTTTGAATATCGAGATCCCGATTACTGGTGGTTTGGAACTACGCTAAATTTTTTCTCCCAGGCTTTTTTAGACATTAGTCCGTTGACCAGAACTTCAAATTTTCGCAGCGATACCGATGGCTTGCCTATTCTTGATTATGATGAGAGTACTGCCGCAAAACTTCTAAAACAGGAACAATTTCAAGATTATATGCTGGTAAATGCTATTGGCGGTAAGTCCTGGTTAGTAAAAGGTAAGTTTATCGGTTTTTTTATTAGCCTCAATAATATTTTTGATAAACTCTATAAAACCGGCGGTTTTAAACAGTCCCGAAATGCTAACTACCGCACCCTTAAACACGATCGAGAGAGGGAAACCCCCATTTTTGGTCCTAAATACTGGTATGGCACCGGAGCTTCCTATTTTGCTATGGTTTATGTTAGATTTTAAAACAAACTCAATGAAAAATTTCAACGTATTACTAATCCTAATTTCAGGCTGTTTGGTATTAAATTCCTGTGTGAAAACTGAAGATTTTCAGCTGCCTGAATCTAAATATCAAGAGATAAATATTGAAGGAGATATTACGGGTATTTCAGCGGTTAAAAGCAATTTTAATCCTGAAACTGAAGAAATCTATGTTTTTTCTGAAACCAATACTTTAATGGAGGCCTATGTGGTCTCCAGCGATGAGGGCGGAAATTTTTATAAAGAACTCGTGTTACAGGATAAACCCGAAAACCCAACAGCGGGAATATTGCTTCTGGTGGATGATAATTCACTTTTTGAAACTTATAATTTCGGTAGAAAAATCTATGTGAAGTTAGACGGGCTCGCATTATGGTCTAATAACGGGGTGCACCAATTAGGAGTTCGAAATAGGGGAGACGTGGTAGCCATCCCCCCTTCCAGGATAGACGATCATATAATTAGAACTATGGAAGCCGCTGAAATTGTTCCACTACAATTAGAAATTTCAGAATTTAATGAAAGGCACGAAAACTTATTTATTGAAGTTAAAAATGTCCAGTTCAATCGAAACCTGCTTAGGGAACAACATCATTATACTTTTGCGGGAGAAGTTACCGATGAATATGATGGAGAGCGGCAGTTGGAGAGTTGTAGTACCGGCGCCAGTGCGATGTTAAGCACCAGTACTTTTTCAGGGTTTAAATCTTTGTATTTACCTCAAAATTCAGGAAGTGTAAAAGGCGTTTTAAGTCGTAATTTTTACGACGACTATTTTGTGATCGCGGTAAATTCTCCAGACGATTTCAACTTTGATGGAGAACGTTGTGATCCCGACTTTTTAAACTGCGGAAATAATAATGATAGAGGCAGTATCGTAATATTTGAAGAAGACTTTACTGGAATCACAAGCCAAACCGCATTGAAAGAAAAAGGTTGGACAAACTTAAATGTAAACGGCGGCAAAGCATTTGAACCGGGAACTTTTGATGGTAACCGGTATATTAGGGTTTCAGCATTTAATACTGAAGAAGCACCTATGGAAGCCTGGCTGGTAAGTCCATCCATAGATTTAGATAGTACTTCAGGAGCACTATTATCTTTTGAGATTATGTCTTCTTACGATAACGCAACCATCCTAAGTGTATTAGTTACTGAAGAATTTACCGGAAATGTACTAACCACAAACTGGACTCCTTTAGACGCTGTAATCCCTATTGGCCCTACTAATCAATACGGAAAACGCTTCGAGAAAAGTGAAATAGATATTTCCTGTTTAAAAGGTGATATTCGTTTTGCCTTTAGATATTTAGGGGCTGCCCCAGATAAAAGCACGACTTATGATATTGATAACATACGCGTAAGCGGGAATTGAGTAAATTGGAATACTATTTTAAAACTGTAGAATGAAGCAAACTTTACTCGATAATCGAGATTCAAATGCTCCGAGGCTTGCCTCGAATCAAAATATTTTTCTTTTAAAATGCCTCGTGGGCTTGCCCCGAGGTAGTTTACTCTTTCTTTTTCTATTTTCTACATCTTTAGGTTTTGCTCAACATTCCCAGGATTTTGCCGGGAATTGGTTTTGGCAATCTCCAGACGGACAAAACTCTATGGAGTTGGAGCTGGAGTATGAAAGCCAGGGAAGTATAAAAGGGAATCACTGTGTGATCTTCTCCCAGGGAGAAAATACCGATTGTAAAAGAAAGAATGGAAATGCTTTCACCCTTAATCTTGTGAAAATTGCAGAAGGAGTTTACGATGGCACTATAGAAAGTGCTGTGAGTTTTACTTCAGGAAAAATACGTTTGCAGTATATAGACAGCGAAAAAGCCATCCGGTTTTATCTAAAAGAAGTTCCTCCCGGAGAATTCTATATGCCCAAGGAGGCTTTTTTAGTGAGATGATTTTGAAATATAATAGTTTTAGACAACTATTTTTGATAAGCTTCACTATATGGTGACCAGATTTCATAAATAGGATCGCCTTTAGAACTTTTTCCTTTATGATGCCAATTGCCATCTTTTACTTCATATTGAAATTCCAAACTGGCGCCTACACGGCTGGCATCTCTGGAAAAGAATTCAATGTTCTCAGTATATGTGCCGTTTTCTGCAGAATAAGTTCCTCCGCCGGTTCCGTTAAATTCTTTGGTAGCCGAATTAAAAGCAATCCATTGAAATCTACCGCCGCTTAGAATTTTCGCCGTGCGCCTGTCGCCGGGTGTCATCGTATTCATTTCGTCTTTTCTCTCACGACCTGTTATTACCCAGGTACCGGTTAGCGCATCAGATTTGTCTGAAACCCGTTCCCATACTTTTGTAGTAATTCCGTCAGAGATTTCCATCTTGTTTTCCCCTTCCCAGGAAATATTATATTCATGCTCAGTCCCGATGTTTTCAGCATTATAGGTGTCAAAATCCCTTATTTCGGTAAGGGTTTCATCTTCCAGGCTAAGTTCTCCTCCTGCGGCGCCTAAAAATTTATCGTCGCTTAAATTTTTGGAACCCAATGCAAAATAACCATCCTGAACTATTTTAATCACTTCACGGTCATTAACAGCTTTACCATCTTTTTGGGTTAATTTCCAGGCTCCATCCAGTTCCTGAGCTGTCATTATTCCGAAGAAAAAAAGCAAGGGTAATAAGATTAGTTTTTTCATTTCAGTAAATTTTGATTCCCTCTAATTTACTAAAAAAACATATCGGTTTGTGAAGATTCTAGGTCGTGACCCTGAATTTATTCCAGGGTTTAAGTATTTAGCTATTATAGCAAAATAGAACCTAAAATTAATTCAGTTTGAAGTAACAAAGTTCTTTTTCTTATTTTTCTTCTCCGTATTTATCGTATTCCGGATAAAGGAAACTGTTGTAAGGAAAACGAGTTACATGAATTTCACGAACTGCTTCGTAAACTTTTCTTCTAAAATCTTCCATATTTTCTTTATTCAAAGCTGAGATGAACAACACATTATCTCCCATTTTGTTCATCCAGGTTTGCTTCCACTCTTTTAAAGTGTAGTGTGCTTCGGTTCTTTCGGTCATTAAATCGTCATCTTCAATTTCTTCAGCTTCGTATTGATCTATTTTATTGAAAACCATTATAGTTGGCTTATCATTGCTTTTAATCTCACTCATAATCTGGTTTACAGATTCTATATGATCTTCAAAATTGGGATGAGAAATATCTACCACATGTAGTAGTAAATCGGCCTCTCTAACTTCATCTAAGGTAGATTTAAAAGACTCTACCAATTGTGTAGGTAGCTTCCTTATAAATCCTACTGTATCGGTTAATAGGAATGGTAAATTGCGAATTACTACTTTTCTAACCGTAGTATCTAAAGTTGCAAAAAGTTTATTTTCGGCAAAGACCTGGCTTTTACTAATGGTATTCATTAAAGTAGATTTTCCCACATTGGTATAACCTACAAGAGCTACTCTAACCAATTGCCCGCGATTGCCACGCTGCACTTCCATTTGTTTGTCTATGGTTTCGAGTTTTTTCTTTAAAAGCGAAATTTTATCTCTAACGATCCTACGGTCAGTTTCAATTTCTGTCTCCCCGGGACCACGCATTCCAATACCTCCACGTTGGCGTTCAAGGTGAGTCCACATACCCGCCAATCTGGGGAGTAAATATTCATATTGTGCCAGTTCTACCTGTGTCCTGGCGTAACTGGTTTGTGCTCTTTGTGCAAAAATATCGAGAATAAGCGTAGTCCTATCCAGGACTTTACACTTTAGGATCTTTTCTATATTTTTTTGCTGTGCAGGAGAAAGTTCATCATCAAAAATAGCGGTACCTACATCATTTTCATCAACGAATTCTTTTAATTCGTTCATCTTCCCGGTCCCGATAAAAGTTTTGGGATTAGCTCTATCCATATTCTGGCTAAAACGCTTAATCACTTCCCCACCGGCGGTGTAGGTAAGGAATTCTAGTTCGTCCAGGTATTCTTTTAATTTATCTTGCCCCTGCTCTTTGGTAACGATACCAATTAGAACAGCTTTTTCGTGGGTTAGGTCGGTTTTTTCAATCATAACTACAAAGTTACATAATAGATTGCTACTGCGATTTTTGCTGAATTCATTTCAACATATATTTAACTAAAAAACTCATAAAATAAAAAACCTGCCGGTAATTGGCAGGTTGTATGTAATTTATTGATTCTGAAACGAGCTCAGCTCGCCGTTCTTAAATTGAACTAAAAGCCATAATTAATTCCCAGTCCGAATACTTCTCTTATTTGAAATCCTTTTACAGCATTATCATCATAAATAGCCTGGAAAATAAGATTGGTAGAAAGATAATCGTTAATTTTCATTTTCACGTTCATAGTATAATCTATATCTACATTCTGCGGATCTTCAAGGTAATTGGAGTAAAGGTTAATTAAGTTCTCCATCTTTACATTTTCAAGAATGTCAAATTTTGCATATCCTGAAACCGAGGCCCCAAGCTCAAAGCGCATCGCTTTATTGGCATCTACACCAAAATAATCTCCATCTACATAACCTGGTCCTGATGTGAATTCTTTATCTACGAAAACCATTCTGCCTGTAGCCGGTGCAATATTTACATAGAAATTTTCACTTTTTTTCCACATCATCCCAGGGCCAAATTGAAGGTATGCAGGAGATAAAAAGTTAGTATACTCTGTTCGGGTAGTCTGACCGGTTTCAGCATCTTCCCCAAACTTATACCCTTTAGTAATTTGTGTTCTGAAATTAAGAAAAAGGGAATAAAACCAGTTTGAATCCTGTACTTGTTTCCCTGCGATTGAATTAAACTCTAATCGGTCACTTGTTTTTCTTGCAAACTCGTCGCTGCGTTGTTTTGTCATTCCGTAATCAAGAAGGAATTTATTATCCCAGGTAAAATCATCTTTCAAATAATTAAAATCGTAATTAAAAAGAAGATTTCCTGCAATATTGGATGTTCCTCCGCCGGTCCATTCTTCATTAAAAGCCGACTGATTAAAAAGTAACGAAATGTTTCCTTCTTTAGTCCATCCTTGTTTTTGTTCTTCCTCTTCTTCCTGGGCATTAACGCTAAAAACCCCGCTGATCAAAGCGAGGGCAAGTACTAATTTTTTCATTATTTAAAATTTTAAATCCCAACCTGGACGCTCTTCACAGGTATATAATCATTTCCTGAGTGATGCTAATTTTGGCGCCCAGCATAACGCTGGTTCATCTTATTTTTTTGGTTTTTTATACAAAGGCACTGATGAGCAGGCCTCACCATACATTAAACTTTTAACTACGGGTTGCAGTTTTTCTATTAAAAGCAAATAGGCATTTTTAGGTACCGGTTTGTGGGAACAACCTTTAATAATTACGGGTTTATCTGTAAGATCACTAACATCCATTTTGTTGATAGCGTCTGTGTAAAGAACTGTTTCCAGGGTTTCCAGGTTGCCGGTAATTACTTTTTTGGCAAAAGGCTGTAAATAAGTGGCCAATAACATATATGCCCAGGCGGGGATTATTGCATCGCTGGAGCAGGTGAGGGCTATAAATTTACCTTCATATTGGCTCCAATTGTGATTTTTGGCCTGTTCTCTAAATTCTCCTTCTCGCAAAACAAAACCTTCCAGAAGCCAGTCTTTAACATCAAACACAACGCGTTCTCCTTCAGGATAATAATCCTCAAGGTTAAAAGTGATAAGTTTGCTGTTGGCTATCCGGTTTACAATTTCTTCAGCCATAATTAAGTTAAGTGTTAATGGTTTAAAAGTTAATTGGCAATAAACATTTAAAGGAAATGTTCTGATTTCCCCTTCGGGGGATAGGGGCTCTATAAAAGTCCCAATTCTAGTTTTGCTTCTTCGCTAATAAGATCCTGGTTCCACGGCGGATCGAAAGTAATTTCTACTTCGGCGTCTTTTACCGTATCTATAGATGCTACTCTTTCCTTTACTTCCTGCGGTAAGCTTTCGGCTACCGGGCAGTTTGGTGTAGTTAGGGTCATTAGTATTTTTACTTCCTGTTCGGTATTCACCATTACGTCGTAAATAAGGCCTAATTCATATATATCTACTGGAATTTCAGGATCATAAATGGTTTTTAAAACCTTTACTATCTTTTCTCCTAATTCCTGAGTGTCTATTTCTTGTTCCATTTTAATTAAGTTGTGTTTGGTATGCCACAGCATACATTTTAAGTTGTTTGATCATACTCACCAAACCATTGGCGCGGTTAGGAGATAAGTGCTCTTTCAGCCCAATTTCATCAATAAATTTAGTGTCGGCTTCAATAATTGCTGAAGGATGATGATTTGAAAATGCTCTAATTAAAATAGCCACAATTCCTTTGGTTATTATCGCATCGCTATCTGCCGTAAAAACCAGTTTTTCATCTTCAAGTTCGGCGTGTACCCACACTCTACTTTGGCAACCTTTAATTAGGTTTTCGTCTATTTTATATTTTTCGTCTATAAGCGGAAGTGCTTTTCCAAGCTCTATCATATACTCATAACGCTGCATCCAGTCCTCGAACATTGCGAACTCGTCTACAATTTCTTCCTGTATTTCCTGTATCGTCTTACTCACTGTCTTCTGTTTTTTGCAGGTTTAAAAGCTCCTGATTTTCTCCAGATAAAAATATTAAATCTTTATCGCTAATTCTAACATTTCGAATCTCCGGAATTAGTTCATTCAAAATCTCTTCATATTCCATCTGCCCTTCACAGTACATTTTTGTTCCCAACGGCGGATTGAATTTCACTATGGAATCTTCAATTTTATAAGTTGCTACAAAATTGTTGCAACCGGTTTTTCCAGAAAGTCGTTGTTCTGTACCATTAAAATTTAAAATAAAACCTTGAGCAGAAATATCTTCCCCATCCAATTCCAGCAATTCGTAATTGCCGTTAAGGGATTTTAGATCTGCAGGATCTTCTGAAATTTTATCTTCTGAATTTCCGCAGGAAATCATTAAAAATACGCTGAATATAAATAAGATCTTTTTCATTCTTTATTATTTAAGAAAGCATCATTTTAGCTTTTTTAACAGCTTCAATAAACCGTTCAATTTCATCTTTTGTGTTATAAAACGAAAAAGAAGCCCTTACCGTACCCGGGATTTTGTAAAAATCCATAATAGGCTGTGCGCAATGATGGCCGGTTCTAACTGCAATTCCCATTTTGTCTACAAGCGTGCCAATATCATACGGATGCAGCCCTTCAATATTAAAAGAAATCACAGCGGTTTTTTCTCTCGAAGTTCCGTAGAGTTTCATTCCCTCAATCTCCTGAAGTTTTAAAGTAGCGTAATCCAGCAATTCCTCTTCGTAGCGGGAAATGGCTTCAAAACCTATAGCGTTCATATAATCTATAGCCGCACCAAAAGCAATACCGCCACAAATATTAGGCGTGCCGGCTTCAAATTTATGCGGGAGTTCAGCATAAGTTGTTTTTTCAAAACTTACTGTTGCTATCATTTCACCACCACCCTGGTAAGGCGGAAGTTTGTTGAGCCATTCTTCTTTTCCATATAAAACGCCAACTCCTGTTGGGCCGCACATTTTATGAGCAGAAACCACGTAAAAATCAACATCCAGTGCCTGTACATCGGCTTTAATATGCGGGGCGGCTTGTGCGCCATCTATTAAAACCGCTGCGCCTTTTTCGTGGGCTTTATCTATAATTTTTTTAATAGGATTAATGGTTCCCAAAGCGTTTGAAACGTGATTTAGGAAAACCATTTTTGTGTTTTCTGAAAGTAAATCCTCGAAGGCTTCATAAATAAGTTCGCCTTCCTGATTCATGGGAATCACCTTCAAAATTGCTCCTGTTTTTTCGCAAAGCATTTGCCAGGGCACAATATTGGAATGATGCTCTAATGCTGAAACAAGGATTTCATCTCCTTTTTTTAGAATAGAAGCAAAACCGCTTGCCACAAGGTTAATGCCGTGTGTGGTGCCTGAAGTAAAGATGATTTCGTGCGCTTTTTCAGCATTAAAATGTTGCTGAATTTTCTTTCTCGCACCTTCATATTTATCGGTAGCTTCCTGGGAAAGACTATGTACACCGCGGTGGATATTCGCGTTATAATTAGAGTAATATTCTACAATAGCATCCATTACCTGCTTTGGCGTTTGCGAAGTTGCCGCATTATCCAGGTAAACCAGGGGATAACCATTAACTTCCCTATTTAGAATAGGGAAGTCTTTTCTAATTTCGTCAACGTTAAAAGCTATATTATTAGTAGCAATGCTCATTTTTATACTGATTTGAGGATTCTTTTTAATGCTACTTTAGATAGCAATTTACAGGTTGAATCCTAATTCTACACCCAATTTATGGGCTATAAGTTTGTTGATTCTCTTTTTGATTTCCGGAATTTTTACACTTTCCAAAACGTTGTTGGCGAAAGCGTACATTAAAAGTCCGCTGGCCTCTTTTCTTGGAATTCCGCGTGATTGAAGGTAAAATAAAGCTTCTTCATTTAACTGGCCAATTGTACAACCGTGGCTACATTTTACATCGTCTGCAAAAATCTCCAGCTGGGGTTTTGAATTGATTGTCGCCTTATCGTTTAAAAGAACGTTATTGTTAGATTGATAAGCGTTTGTTTTTTGGGCTTCTTTTTCTACAACTACTTTCCCATTAAAAACACCAACCGATCTTTCATCAAAAATACCTTTGTAATCCTGGTGAGATTCGCAATTTGGTTCAATATGATGCACTAGCGTGTTGTGGTCTACATGTTGTTTTCCCTCAATTATAGTAATGCCCTTCATGGTAGAATCTATGCGCTCTCCTCGTTGATAAAAGTTGAGGTTGTTTCGGGTTAATTTTCCGCCAAGGGAAAACGTATGTACCGAGCAGAAACTTTCAGATTTTTGTTCTATGTAAGTATTGTCAATTAAAGACGCTGAAAGTTTATCATTCTGAATTTTGTAATAATCTATGATTGCGCGTTTATCAGCAAAAATTTCAGTAACCGAATTGGTAAGCACCGGCTGATCTGTTAAACTCTGGTGGCGCTCAATAATTTGGCAGTGTGAATTCTCGTCTACCACGATTAAATTACGAGGCTGTACCAACAAAGAAGATTCATTTCCGGTAGAGAAATTAATGATCTGGATTGGCTTATCGGCCAGCGTATTCTTGTTAATATGAATAAAAGCACCTTCCTTGGTAAAAGCCGTATTCAACGAATTTAGACCATTTTTTGGAGCCAGTTTGTTGAAATAATTATCAATTACCGGCTTGTAAAGGTCTTTGTTTAGTGCTGAAGACATAAGGCAAACATCAATCTTATCGTGCGTGGTGCTGGATAAGTGAGAGGAGTAAATACCATCTATAAATACCAGATCGTAAGTGTCTATCTCGTGGATAAGGTATTTTTTAATGTCTTTGTATTCTATAGCGTTTTCCTTCTTCGGAAAAAGACTGTAGTCTTCTTTCAAAATCGATTTCAAAGAAGTGTATTTATAATCTTCTTCTTTTCGACTTGGGAAACCCATAGTTTCAAAGTCCTTAATCGCCTGGTTTCTTATTTTATGAAGATCATCATTAGCTCCTGTGTACTCTTCTTCAAAAGCCAGGAATGATGATACTAATTTTTCTTTTAATTCCATCTTTAATTCTTTTGTCATTTCCGCAAAGGCGAAAATCTTCTTATTTGAAAAGGCTTAATTATTCTTTTCAGTTTTCATTCTAAAGTTTTTAAACCTTAATCTGAAAACCTTAAACCGCTTTCTCGGCCTTCACCCATTCGTAACCTCTTTCTTCTAGCTCGAGTGCAAGTTCTTTGCCGCCAGATTTCACTATTTTACCGTCTATCATTACGTGAACCACATCTGGTACAATATAGTTAAGCAAACGCTGGTAGTGCGTAATTAGCAATACCGCATTGTCTTTGCTTCTTAGTTTGTTCACACCATCGGCCACAATTTTAAGCGCATCAATATCTAAACCTGAATCGGTTTCATCAAGAATAGCTAGTTTTGGCTCTAACATGGCCATTTGGAAGATCTCGTTTCTTTTCTTCTCTCCGCCAGAAAACCCATCGTTTAAAGATCTTGACAAAAATTTACGGTCAATTTCCAGGCTTTCAGATTTTTCGCGAATCTTTTTCAGCATTTCATTTGCGGGCATATCTTCCAGTCCGTTAGCTTTTCTATGCGCGTTGATCGAAGTTCTCATGAAATTTGTAACTGAAACCCCCGGAATTTCCACCGGATATTGAAAAGAAAGAAAGATACCTTTATGCGCTCTTTCTTCAGGATCCATTTCTGAGATCTCTGTATTTTCAAAAAGTATTTCTCCCTGGGTTTGTTCAAATTCCTCTTTCCCTGCAATTACCGAAGAAAGTGTGCTTTTACCTGAACCGTTTGGTCCCATAATCGCGTGAACTTCTCCCGGATTAATTTCAAGATTAATTCCTTTTAGGATTTCTTTATCTTCTATACTCGCGTGTAAATTCTTTATTTTTAGCATAAATTATCTGTATGCATCCCGAATTAATATTGGGATTGGTTTATTATTCTTCTTGTTGGTCTAAAGCCTTCTCAGACTCCAGAATCTCTATAATTTCTCTTATTTCTATATTCTCGTGCCAGCCTTCCTGTCTTGGGTTGGGAACAATTTTTCCTCTTACTCTTACAGGAACCATATCAAATTCTTCTTTTTGAAATGCTTCTACCTGCTTTGCCAATACTTTAGACATAGAGTCTATAGTTACCCCATAAACAAAATCACTTCCTCTTAATATTGCTGCATCCCCAGCATAGATAAATTCCCCTGTTAGCGTTTGAATGCTATCGGGAACTTTTTCTGTTTCGTTTTGATTCATGAGATCCTGGCGGCCTTCGTCCTGGCAGGAAAAAGCCGTAACAGCAAGAGCAAGAATTAGCAAAAACTTCTTCATTTTTTCAATCTTCATTTTCCCTTCTTATCCTACAGATCCTTCAAGAGAAATTTCTAATAGTTTTTGTGCCTCCACTGCAAACTCCATAGGTAATTTATTCAATACTTCTTTGCTAAAACCATTAACAATAAGGGCGATAGCTTTTTCGGTATCAATTCCACGTTGATTACAGTAGAAAATCTGGTCTTCACCAATTTTACTGGTGGTAGCTTCGTGTTCTACCTGCCCGGTTTTATTTTTAACTTCAATATACGGGAAGGTATGCGCGCCACATTTATTCCCCATTAAAAGAGAATCACATTGAGAAAAATTACGGGCATTTTCGGCTCTGCCGTTTATTTGTACAAGTCCGCGATAGGAATTTTGCGATTCACCCGCAGAAATACCTTTAGAAATAATGGTACTCTTGGTGTTTTTACCAAGGTGAATCATTTTTGTTCCGGTATCTGCTTGCTGGAAATTATTGGTAACCGCGATAGAATAAAATTCACCAATAGAATTATCTCCTTTTAAAATACAGGATGGATATTTCCAGGTTACTGCAGACCCTGTCTCAACTTGAGTCCAGGAGATCTTAGCTGCTTTTTCACAAATTCCACGTTTGGTCACAAAATTGTAAACGCCACCTTTTCCTTCTTTACTTCCCGGGAACCAGTTTTGAACGGTACTGTATTTAATTTCAGCCTCGTCTAAAGCAACCAGTTCTACAACAGCCGCGTGCAATTGATTTTCATCACGGGTTGGTGCAGTACAACCTTCAAGGTAACTTACGTAACTTCCAGGTTCTGCAACTACAAGTGTACGCTCAAATTGGCCGGTACCGGCCTGGTTGATCCTAAAATATGTAGAAAGTTCCATTGGGCATCTAACACCTTTTGGAATGTAGCAAAATGAACCATCACTAAATACTGCGGAATTTAATGCCGCGTAAAAGTTATCGGTTGTGGGTACTACCGAGCCAATATATTTTTTAACAAGTTCCGGATGTTCTCTTATCGCTTCGGAAATAGAACAAAAAATAATTCCCTTTTCGGCTAGCGTTTTCTTAAAAGTAGTTGTTACCGAAACAGAATCCATAACGATATCAACTGCAACTCCTGCAAGTTTTTTCTGTTCATCTACAGAAATTCCCAGCTTTTTGAAAGTATCCAGTAATTCTGGATCTACTTCGTCTAAGCTATCGTACTTAGGTTTTTTATTAGGAGCCGAATAATATGAAATATTCTGAAAATTAGGCTTTTCATAATGTACGTTCGCCCATTCAGGTTCTTTCATGGTTTTCCAGTGGCGGTATGCTTCCAGTCGCCATTCAGTCATCCATTCTGGTTCTTCTTTCTTTTTAGAGATTGCTCTAACAATATCTTCATTTAATCCCACGGGAAATGTATCCGATTCAATATCGGTATAAAACCCGTACTCATATTCTTTAGTTTCGAGCTCTTTTTTTAAATCATCTTCAGTATATGCCATCTCAATTTTATTCTAAAATTATTTAAGGTTCAACGTCTAAAAATTCAAGGTTTAATTTCTGTTTTTAAACTTTGTCCCTTTTAAATTATTTTACAGAGAAAAACTTTCTCCGCATCCGCAGGTTCTTTGGGCGTTGGGATTGTTGAATACAAATCCCTTGCCGTTTAAGCCGCCAGAAAATTCTAAAACCGTTCCGGCCAGGTATAAAACACTGCGTTTATCTACTACTATTTTTATATCGTTGTCTTCAAAAAGTTTGTCGTCTTCAGCTTTAGATTTGTCAAAATTTAATTCGTAAGACAAACCAGAACAGCCTCCGCTTTTTACACCCACGCGAACAAAGTCTTGCATATTATCAAAACCCCCTTCACTCATAAGTGCGGCAATCTTTTTTTTAGCGCTTTCGCTTACTTTTATCATAGCTTAAAAAGATTAATTCTAAATTGGATACAAATATACTATAAAACAAGCGGTTTACCATAGCACTGGTATATGTTTTAAGAATACATTGATAAGTTCTGCCAATTCTAATTCTATAAGAGCTAAGAACTTCTAAATAACTGAGGTTTAATTACTTTAGCATTGTTTTATGCTTCTGATTAAATAGGCAAACCAGCGTTTTTTTAATCTATGCTCATCTTTATAATGGCAGTTGAATAATATTCAGTTATTTTGCAAAATAAAATAATTAGTTATGTTTCAGGATAGTCAGGATATGCGTACAAACCTTTCAGAATTGGGTGAATTTGGATTAATAGATCACCTCACCAAAGGTTTTGAACCCAAACTTTCTTCAACCGTAAAGGCGATTGGCGATGATGCCGCGGTATTAAATTTTGAAAATATGCACACTGTAGTTACTACAGATCTTTTGGTTGAAGGCGTGCATTTTGACCTGGCATATATGCCCTTGAAACACCTTGGTTATAAAGCCGTAATGGTAAATTTGTCTGATGTTTATGCAATGAATGCCAAGGCTACTCAAATCACCGTTTCTATAGCTGCTTCCAACCGATTTCCGGTAGAGGCTTTGGAAGAATTATACTCAGGTATTGAACTCGCTGCTAAACTATACAATATTGATGTTGTTGGCGGCGATACCACCTCTTCAACTTCTGGATTATTTATAAGTATTACCGCCCTTGGTGTTGCTGAAAAAGAAGATGTTGTTTACCGAAGCGGAGCAAAACCCAACGATCTTTTAGTGGTTACCGGCGATCTTGGTGCGGCCTATATGGGCTTGCAAATTTTAGAACGTGAAAAAGAAGTTTTTAAGGCAAACCCAAATGCACAACCAGATCTTGATCCTTATACTTATTTGATTGAAAGACAGTTAAAACCAGAAGCCAGGAAAGATATCGCGCCTTTGTTGAAAGAACTCGGGGTGAAACCAACTTCGATGATAGATATAAGTGACGGACTTTCTTCTGAAATCATCCATTTATGTAAAAACTCAGAAGTTGGAGCGAATTTATTTGAAGAGAAAATTCCGTTAGATCCTGCCGTGATTTCAGTGTGTGAAGAGTTTGATATAGATAGTACCACTATCGCGTTGAGCGGAGGTGAAGACTATGAACTACTTTTTACTATTTCGCAAGATGATTTCGAAAAGATAAAGGCGAATCCTAATTTAAGTATAATTGGGCATATGACCGAGGAAAAAGAAGGGATGCATCTAATTACACGCGCCAACCAGAAACTACCACTTATTGCGCGAGGTTGGAATTCTATGGATGCTAAGGATTCTGAAGAAAAATAAAGTTTCGGAAAATTAATTCCAAATTAAATGATTAAGAGGCGTGAGCGTAATGCTTGCGCTTTCTTTTTTGGTGAATTTTAGAAATATAATCGTTGGTTTCTTTAAATTTTGGGGTTAAGCGAGCCAAAAAACCATTTGCGGTATCAGTCATTTCCATGCCGCATTTCTCGCATTTATATTCGTGTACGTGATCTGTTACATTTTTGGAAACTCTTAGTTTGTGTCCAAAAATGTTACAAAAAACTTTAGCGAATGAAAATCTTGTAGGGTGTTTTTCTTTCATAAAAGCTTGATTTTCTTGTTTCTGAAAGTCTAAAGTATAAAAAAAAGTTAAACTTTCGACAAAAAGTTAAAATTAATCGATAAAATGCAAAATTCTTAGGAGTTCCATTTTATTTTCCATAAAGGCTAAGTGCCCGCCAGGAAAACCTTCAAACTCACTTTCACAACGTTTAGCTATTACTTTTATTGTGTTAAAATCCATAACAGGATCCTGTTGTCCTGCTACGATAATTTTTTGACCATTAAATTTTGCAAAAAGCCCGGAGTGATCTGTACGAATTTTCATACCCATAATAGCAGCGTAGATTCCTTCAGACGAAAACTTAAGGGCGCGATTTTTTAATTCTTCAATTTGGGATTTGAAGATCTTATTGTTTTCAGGCGTCAATAAATTGGAAATCGCCATACTTACAAAAGCCCTTTTATTTTTTAGAACCAAAGCTGCCGCGCGATCGCGGTTAACTTTGCGTTCCTCAGAATCTGCCTGTGGGGTAGAATTTACCAATACCAAGCTATTGACTATAGTAGGAAAAATATTTTGGAATTCCAAACTTACATAACCACCCATAGAATGGCCTGCGAATGAAGCTTTTTTAATATCTAGTTCATCTAAGACCGCTTTTACGGCTTCGGCCATATCAGCCATAGTGTGAATTTCTGCGAAATTTCCAGATCCTCCGTGCCCGGGGAGGTCTATACAAATAACCTGTCGCTTTGCTGAAAGTTCTTCAGTAAAATCTTTCCATATCTCTTTAGATTCTAAAAAGCCGTGCAAGAGAACTAGGGGATTTCCTGTTCCCTGTGAGGTATAAGAAATAGGTGTGTTTTTATAAGTTGCTTTCATTGTTATTTAAAATAGAAAAAGCCACGAATTCACAAAATAATTCGTGGCTTTAAAAAAACGTCTTCCTGAATTTATTTCAGGATCTAATTTCATTATCAAAGGTCTCATACTAGAATCTGAAACAAGTTCAGATTGACGTAAAAAATAGTTAACCTATTCTATTAAGAATTCATAATCTCTTCAATCTCCTCAACTTCAATAGGGATATTGCGCATCAGGTTAAAAGGTTCTCCTTCTGGCTGAATTACCACATCGTCTTCCAAACGAATTCCGAAACCTTCATCGGGTAGATAAATTCCCGGTTCTACCGTGAAAACCTGGTTGGGTTTCATGGGTTCGGTTAGAATCCCGTAATCGTGAGTATCTAATCCGATATTATGTGCGGTACCGTGCATAAAATATTTTTTATAAGCAGGCCATTTTGGATCTTCATTTTGAACATCGGCTTTGTCCAGCAATCCTAGATCTAATAATTCAGAAGTCATTAATTTACCGACTTCCTTATGGTATTCTGCCCAAATAGTTCCTGGAACCAACCATTTTGTGGCTTCTTTCTTTACCTTATTTACCGTATTGTAAATCTGTTTCTGACGATCGGAAAACTTTCCTGAAACCGGAATTGTCCTGGTCATATCGCTTGAATAATTAGCGTATTCTGCACCCGTGTCTATAAGGATTAACTCTCCTTCTTTACACTGCTGGTTATTCTCGGTGTAATGAAGCACATTTGCGTTATTTCCGCTGGCAATAATTGGGGTGTATGAAAATCCGCGGCTACGGTTTCTTATCATTTCGTGCCAGTATTCGGCTTCAATCTCGTGTTCCCAAACTCCGGGTTTGGTAAATTTTAAAGCTCTGCGAAAAGCTTTTTCGGTAATATCGCAGGCTTTTTGCATCAAATCCAGCTCAATAGGATCTTTTACGGAACGTAGGCGCTGCAAAATAGGGTTGCTTTTTGCCACCTGGTGCGCCGGATATTTATCTTTGCACCATTTTATAAATCTTTCGTCGCGGGTTTCGGTTTGTACATTCGCTCGGTAGTGTTCGTTGGTATTGAAATATATTGTTTCACATTGCGACATTACTTCAAAAAAGATCTTCTCAAAATCCTGGAGCCAGTAAACGGTTTCTATACCACTAACTTCGAGTGCTTTTTCCTTGTCTAATTTTGCGCCTTCCCAAACTGCGATATGCGGATTGGTTTCGGTAAGAAATAAAATTTCACGATGTTCTGGTTTTGGAGCGTCCGGGAAAAGTACTAGAATTGCCTCTTCCTGGTCAACACCGCTTAAATAAAATAAATCCCGATTTTGCTGAAAAGGCATGGTGCTATCTGCACCAATAGGGTAAATATCGTTAGCGTTAAAAACCGCAAGACTGTTGGGTTTCATTCCCGCCGTAAAGCTCTTTCGGTTTTTTATAAATAATTTACTGTCTATTTGATCGTATTTCATGTGGTTTTATTTAAAACCTCACAGGTTTTCAAAACCTGTGAGGTTTGTTCGTTAAAAGTGTTGTGTCGCAAAGTTATCAATATCTAACAGAGGAAAAAACCTCTCGGCAAGCCTATAAGTTATTATCTGAGAACTATAATTTGATTTCGAGACAAGTTTTAGTGCATTTAATCTCGATTATCGAGTAAAAGTTCCTGACTTATTCATATAAACCAAGACGATTTTTAAGCTTTTGATTCTGCTTCTGTAATTTCTTTACCTGCCCAATTAAGTGCTGAATCGCTTCCAATCCTTCCACATTAATATCCAGATCGTAATGCAACCGCCTTAATCTTTCAAATTCTGAAATCTCATCGCAATGCACATATTCAGTTTCTTCTACGGTTACAATTTCAATTAAACCGCTTTCGTAAAGTGAGCTTACAAAAGTTCGTTCAATCTTATATCGGGTGCAAATCTCATCGGTGGGAATTAAATCTTCTAAATTCATGAGCGTAATTTTTGAAGTTCTTGAAACAGTTCTTTTTCCCGGGCGTTTAAGTTTGTTGGCATTTTTACATCATAAGTGATAATTAAATCCCCAAACTGGTTTTCTTTTTTGTATTTCGGAAAACCTTTGCCTTTTAATTTCACTTTGGTTCCGGGTTGGGTTTCAGGTTTCACCTTTAACTTTACTTTCCCGCCAAAGGTCTCTGCGGTAATTTCTCCACCGAGTAAAGCAGTGTAAAAGTCAAGGTCTATCGTACTGAATAAGTTTTCTTTTTCTCTTTTGAATTTTGTGTTGTTTATAATATTAAAAGTGATAAAAAGATCGCCCTTTGGCCCGCCCTGAACGCCCGGCCCACCGTGACTTTTTATTTTAATGGTTTGCCCGTTTTCAACGCCCGCCGGAATAGTAAGTCGAATATTTTTTCCGTTTACCGTAAGGGTTTGTTTGTGACTGGTGTAAACATCGCTTAGGTTTAGCTGAAGTTCAGCATTAAAATCCTGGCCTTTAAAATGCCGCCCGCGGCCCGAGCCGTGAGCCCTGGCACCGCTTCCAAACATCTCTTCAAAAAAGTCTGAAAAAGTATCGTCCTCAAAATTTCCTGAATAAGAATAGCCAGTTTGGCCACCCCCAAATCCGCCGCCCGAATAAGCTCTACCGCCAGAAGCTTGCTGTTGTTTTTTGGCTTCTTCGTAAGCATCGGCGTGTTGCCAGTCTTTTCCGTATTGGTCGTATTTTTTTCGTTTTTCAGGATCGCTTAAAACCTCGTTGGCTTCATTAATTTGCTGAAACCTGAGCTGCGCTTCTTTGTCGTTAGGGTTAAGATCTGGATGATATTTCCTGGCCAGTTTGCGGTAGGCTTTTTTGATATCGGCCTGGCTGGCAGATTTATCTATTTCCAGCAATTTGTAGTAGTCTATAAAAGCCATGAAAACTTATGAATTAGTGTTGAAATTCTAACTCCTGAAATTACTAAAAAGCTGGCTCAATTCCCGTTAAGTTTATGCAAAATCGGGTATATATCATTAGCATTAAAAACGGCAAGGCTGTTAGGTTTCATTCCCGCCATAAAGTTTTTGTGGTTTTTTATAAATAATTTACTGTCTATTTGATCGTATTTCATAATATATTTTTCTAAGATTAGCCCAAAATATGGCTATTAAGCGATGACTAATATTTTAATTTTAGAGAGATTCTTAGTTGATTGAAAGCTGACTATGAAAAAATGATGGAGATTATTTCCCGGCGATCTTTAATTTTGGAAATAATCTATTTAACGCTTCCTGAAAATTTTACTGCTGAAATTAAATCGTAATTCTTATTAAATTTAATTTTTAATAAGAAGTTAATATAAAGTTTTTAATTTTCATATGTAACCAAATATCCTTTATTAGCTTTTTTTATGAAATATTAATTCAATATTTGTTTCAACTTTAAAACTTAATACTGTGTGTGGAATTGTTTGTGCTTTCGATTTAAAAGAGAGGTCTGAAGTCTTAAGACCTCAAGTATTAGAAATGGCTAAATGTTTAAGACATCGCGGCCCAGACTGGAGTGGAATTTATAGTGATGAAAAAGCGATTTTGGCGCATGAGCGCCTGGCAATTGTAGATCCTATTTCTGGTGGACAACCTTTATTATCTGACGATAAACAGCTTGTGCTTGCTGCAAATGGAGAAATCTATAATCATAAAGAATTAAGAAGTCAGTTTCCAAATTATAATTTTCAAACAGAATCTGATTGTGAAGTTATCCTTGCGCTTTATAAAGAAAAAGGAGATAGCTTTTTAGATGAATTAAACGGAATTTTTGGTTTTGCTATTTATGATGCCGAAAATGATGAGTATTTTATTGCTCGAGATCATATGGGAATTATTCCTTTATATGTAGGCTGGGATCAAAACGGAACATTTTATGTAGCTTCAGAACTTAAAGCTTTGGAAGGAAAATGTACTAAGATTGAATTGTTTCCTCCCGGGCATTACTTATCTAGTAAAAAGCAAGGTTTTCAAAAATGGTATGAGCGGGACTGGATGGAATATGATGCCGTAAAGGATAATGAAACCAGTATCGAAGATTTAAAGGAAGCTCTTGAAAAAGCGGTACACCGGCAGTTAATGAGTGATGTGCCTTATGGTGTTTTACTTTCAGGTGGCTTAGATTCTTCAATTACTTCTGCAGTTGCCAAATTGTATTCAGAAAAAAGAATAGAGAGTGACGATAAAGATGCGGCTTGGTACCCAAGATTGCACTCTTTTGCCATTGGGTTAGAGGGTTCGCCGGATCTTGCTGCTGCACAAAAAGTGGCCAATCACTTAGACACGGTGCATCACGAAGTGAAATTCACTATACAGGAGGGATTAGATGCGATTAAAGATGTAATTTATCATTTAGAAACTTATGATGTAACAACGATTAGGGCGTCTACTCCTATGTATTTAATGGCTAGAACTATCAAATCTTTGGGGATCAAAATGGTGCTTTCGGGTGAAGGTGCAGATGAATTGTTTGGTGGGTATCTTTACTTTCATAAAGCTCCTAATGCTAAAGAATTTCACGAGGAGACTGTTCGAAAACTAGATAAATTACATCAATATGATTGTTTACGGGCTAATAAATCTCTTTGTGCCTGGGGCATAGAGGGGCGTGTTCCATTCCTGGATAAAGAATTTATGGATGTTGCCATGAGAATAAATCCTAAAGATAAAATGATTACCGGCGAACGTATTGAAAAGTGGGTTTTAAGAAAGGCATTTGAAGATTATTTGCCAGAAAGCGTAGCCTGGAGACAGAAAGAACAATTTTCGGATGGCGTTGGTTATAGTTGGATAGATACTCTTAAAGAATTGGTTAATGCAGAGGTGAGCGATGAACAGCTTAAAAATGCACACTTCAAATTTCCAATTCAGCCACCATCTAGCAAAGAAGAATATTACTACCGATCTATCTTTACCGATCATTTCCCAAGCGATGCGGCAGCAAAGTCAGTACCATCTGTGCCTTCTGTAGCCTGTAGTACACCAACTGCTTTAGAGTGGGATGAATCTTTTAAAAATATGAACGATCCATCAGGTAGAGCAGTGGCAAATGTTCATTCCGATAGTTATAAAAAATTTTAGAAAGACTAATTAAGAAAATTAAATTTTATTAAAAAGCTACCTAAATCTATGGGTAGCTTTTTTTATGGAGTTTTCACTCTCAACATGGTTTGTGAATTGTGTAACCGTAATCTATATGAATTTTCACCAAAAAAAACTATAAGTACTTTGAAAGATAGTGGTTAGGTAAAGGTTTTAACCTCGGGCGATGTGTGAATAATTATCTTCAACAAAATTATCGCTTACTTATATTTGTTCTAAATAGCCCTATAAACAGGCTTGAAAGTTTGTCAGTAAGTGATTTGGAGTGTATTTTTGCTGTTAAATTTCTATAAAATTATCAAACCAATGGGTGGATTTCTAAATTCAACCATAGCAAGAAAAGTTGCTATGGCCTTATCGGGACTTTTTCTGGTCTTATTTTTAGCTCAGCATTTTACCATTAATTTTCTTTCAGTAATTAGTAAAGATTTGTTTAATGAAGTTTCTCATTTTATGGGAACCAACTTTTTTGTACAGGCTTTATTGCAGCCGGTTCTAATTTTTGGAGTGATTTTTCACTTTGTGATGGGGTTTATCCTGGAAGCAAAAAACCGGGGAGCAAGGAACATAAAGTATGTTAAGTTTGCCGGAAATGAAAACTCAAGCTGGGTTTCAAGAAATATGATTTACTCCGGACTTGTAGTTTTAGCTTTTTTAGGACTTCACTTTTACGATTTCTGGTTCCCGGAAATGGTTCATAAATATTTAGAATCGCATCCAGAAGATGTAGCCCGATACTATGATGAGTTAATAGCAAAATTCCAAAGCCCGGTTAGAACAATATTATATGTAATTTCATTTGTATTTTTAGCCCTTCACCTTTACCATGGTTTTTCTTCTTCTTTTCAATCTATTGGTTGGAGAAATAAATACGCTAAAGGACTTAGAGGATTCACCAAGGCTTATGCGATTATCATACCGCTAGGATTTATTTTTATAGCCCTTTTTCACTATATTAATAACCTTTAATACGTAAGATTTATGTCAGTTTTCGATTCAAAAATACCTAAAGGGTCTCTCACAGAAAAGTGGACCAATCATAAAAACAATATCAATCTTGTTAATCCTGCCAACAAACGTAATATAGACGTTATTGTAATAGGAACAGGACTTGCCGGAGGTAGTGCAGCTGCAACTCTTGCGGAATTAGGTTATAATGTAAAAACATTTTGCTACCAGGATTCTCCAAGACGTGCCCACTCTATCGCGGCCCAGGGAGGTATAAATGCTTCAAAAAATTACCAGGGAGACGGCGATTCAGATTACCGTTTGTTTTACGATACCGTAAAAGGGGGCGATTATCGTTCTCGTGAAGGTAACGTATATCGTTTAGCTGAAGTTTCCGGAAATATTATAGATCAATGTGTGGCTCAGGGAGTACCTTTTGCCCGCGAATATGGTGGTTATTTAGATAACCGTTCTTTTGGTGGGGTTTTAGTATCCCGTACTTTTTATGCCAAAGGACAAACAGGACAGCAGTTATTACTGGGAGCATATTCAGCAATGAACCGCCAGATTAACCGTGGAAAAATCAAACCTTATAACCGTCATGAAATGATGGATTTGGTATTGGTAGATGGTAAAGCCCGTGGTATTATTGCGAGAAATATGATTACCGGTGAAATTGAACGCCACTCGGCTCACGCCGTGGTTTTGGCTTCCGGTGGTTATGGTAATGTTTTCTTCCTTTCTACAAACGCGATGGGAAGTAACGTAACGGCCGCCTGGAGAGCACACCGTAGAGGTGCATATTTCGCTAACCCTTGTTATACACAAATTCACCCCACCTGTATTCCGGTTTCCGGAGATCATCAGTCAAAACTTACGTTGATGTCAGAATCTCTACGGAATGATGGCCGAATCTGGGTGCCTAAGAATGAAGAAGATGCGAAAGCAATAAGAGAAGGAAAGAAAAAGCCAACTGAACTTTCAGAAGAAGACAGAGATTATTATTTAGAGCGTCGTTATCCTGCTTTTGGTAACCTTGTGCCTCGAGATGTGGCTTCAAGGGCAGCTAAAGAGCGTTGCGATGCCGGTTATGGAGTAAATAAAACAGGACAGGCAGTTTACCTTGATTTTGCCAGTGCCATAGAGCGTTACGGAAAAGAGAAAGCTTTTACTTCAGGTAATAAAAATGCTTCAAAAGAAGAAATTACAAAACTTGGGAAAGAAGTAGTTGCTTCTAAATATGGAAACCTCTTCGATATGTATCAGAAGATCGTAGACCAGAATCCATATGAAACCCCTATGATGATATACCCTGCTGTTCACTACACTATGGGCGGACTTTGGGTAGATTACAACCTGCAAACTACCATTCCTGGTTGTTATGCTGCCGGAGAAGCAAACTTCTCAGATCACGGCGCTAACAGGCTTGGTGCTTCTGCATTAATGCAGGGACTGGCAGATGGTTATTTCGTATTGCCTTATACCATTGGCGATTATTTATCTGATGATATTCGTACCGGTGCTATCTCTACAGATTCTCCTGAATTTGCTGAAACCGAAAAAGCGGTAACCGAACGTATTGATAAATTAATGAATGCGGGCGGAAAAAAATCGGTAGATTCCTATCACAAGGAATTAGGACTGATTATGTGGAACAAATGCGGAATGGCGCGTAATGCAGAAGGCTTAAAAGAGGCAATTGAAGAAATTGCAGCTTTAAGAGAAGATTTCTGGAAAAACGTAAAAATTCCCGGAAGTGCAACTTCTAAAAACGCCGAGCTTGAAAAAGCAGGTAGAGTAGCCGATTTCCTTGAACTTGGGGAATTGTTCGCTAAAGATGCACTACATAGAAATGAATCTTGTGGAGGGCATTTTAGAGAAGAATACCAAACCGAAGAAGGAGAAGCTTTAAGGGACGATGAGAACTTTAAGTATGTTGCTGCCTGGGAATATAAAGGAAAACCCGCCGATGCCATTCTTCATAAGGAAGACCTGGTATTTGAAAATATAGAATTGAAAACAAGAAGTTATAAATAGAATTGAGATTTAAGTATTGAGTATTAAGAGCTCAATACTAAATACTCACTACTCAATACTTTTAAGATATGAAGCTTAACTTAAAAATATGGCGTCAGGAAAATGCCACTGCTAAAGGAAAAATGGTAGATTATCCTGTAGATGGAATTGATGGAGATATGTCTTTTCTTGAAATGCTGGATATACTTAACGAGCAGTTGGTAGAAAAAGGAGAAGACACTGTTGAATTTGATCACGATTGTCGTGAAGGAATTTGTGGTTCCTGTTCTTTGCAAATTAACGGTGAGCCACACGGGCCAGATAAATTAATCGCTACCTGCCAGTTGCATATGCGTTCTTTTAAAGATGGCGATACTATTTATATAGAGCCATTTAGAGCGAAAGCTTTTCCGGTTATAAAAGACCTTATTGTAGATCGTACCGCATTTGATAGGATTCAACAAGCATGGGGCTATGTTTCGGTAAATACTTCGGGGAATACCATAGACGCCAATACTATGCCTATTGAAAAAGAAAAAGCCGATGAATCTTTTAACGCGGCAACCTGTATTGGTTGTGGAGCTTGTGTAGCTGCTTGTAAAAATGCGAGTGCTATGCTGTTTACTTCAGCAAAAGTTTCTCAATATGCTCTACTTCCGCAAGGTCGCGTAGAAGCTACCGAGCGTGTTCAGGCAATGGTTAGACAAATGGACGAAGAAGGATTTGGAAACTGTAGTAATACAGGAGCCTGCGAAATTGAATGTCCTAAAGGAATTTCTTTAGAAAATATCGCACGAATGAACCGTGAATATCTTGCGGCTAGTGTAAAAGGATAAAACTTCCTTAAATAAAATAAATCAATCCCAAATTCTTTTTGAATTTGGGATTTTTTATGCAAATTAATCAACTATCTCGAGGAAAGCCCAGGAGGTATTTAAAAAAGACAAACTTTACCCAATTTCGAATATCGGGTAATAAAACCCATTCAATGGGATTTAAAAATAAAGCGATGCCAGATTTCAAGAATCTTCCTTCAAAACTTCCCGCCGGTAAAACCAGTATATTTTCTGTGATGAGCGGTTTGGCGAGAAAACACGATGCGATAGATCTTTCCCAGGGTTTTCCGAATTTTGAAACCGATAATCATTTAAAAGAGCTGGTTTGTAAAGCTATGAAGGAGGGGTATAATCAGTATCCACCAATGAATGGCATTCCCGAATTGCGGGAACAAATAGTTTCCAAAATTGAAAATCTCTACGGAAAGAAATACGATGAGGCTTCGGAGATTATTTTTACCGCTGGAGCAACCCAGGCCTTATATTGCGCTATTAACGCTTTTGTGCATCCTGGAGATGAAGTAATTGTTTTTAAACCGGCTTACGACTCTTACGAACCTGATATTAAACTTGCCGGTGGCAAACCTGTTTTAATTGAATTAAAAGGGAGAGATTTTAAAATTGACTGGGAAGAAGTTGAAGAAAAAATCACTTCCAAAACAAGGATGATCGTAATCAATACTCCACATAATCCTACAGGCACTGTTCTTTCGAAAAGCGATATGCAGCGCCTGGAAAAATTGCTGAAAAACACCAATATCATTTTGCTGAGCGATGAGGTCTATGAGCATCTTATTTTTGATAAGGAAGAACATCAAAGTGCTTCTAAATTTCCTGGTTTGGCCGAAAGAGCCATTGTTTGTGCTTCCTTCGGCAAAACTTTTCATAACACCGGTTGGAAAATGGGTTACTGTGTGGCTCCTGAAGTTTTGATGAAAGAGATCATCAAATTTCACCAGGCTACGGTGTTTTGCGTAAACCACCCTATGCAGCGAGCTTTTGCTGAATATTTAAAAAATCCAGATCATTATTTGAGTTTGGGTGATTTTTATCAGCAAAAACGGGATAAATTCCTTGAGCTAATGGAAGGCTCAAAATTTAAAGGAACACCATCAAAAGGAACTTATTTTCAGGTTATGGATTACTCTGAAATTACCGATGAACACGATGTAGATTTTGCAAAAAGATTGATTACTAAACACGGCCTGGCCAGCATTCCGGTTTCCGTATTTCATAAAGATGGAAAAGACCACAAGCAATTGCGTTTCTGCTTTGCCAAAAACGATGAGACCCTGGAAAAAGCTACGGAGATTTTGCATAAATTATAACAACGAGGTTGTCTGAAAAGTCTAGTTTCGTCAAGCTGAGACCCGTGATAAAAAAAATATACTAGTGTAGGAAATAGACGTTCGGCGAGCTTAGCGAGTTTTAAAATCCGTGTTTGAGTGTAGCAAATCAGCAGCGTCAATAATTTTTGAAGCCTTGGAAAAAATTTAGCTGCTGATTTGCGATTTTTTGGCCTTGTAGCCAAAAAAACACCTCCACATAGGACGCCCTTTTTTGTTTCGTTTTTTGGGCGAGCAAAAAATGAAAGAAGAACATTCTAAATAAGGCAATTTTCAATTTAAATTATAGTAGATAATAAGCCTAGATACTAGCATTTTAAAAATACGTAATGGTAACTCGTTTCAGCTTCTAACATGTTTTTAGTTATCAATATCTTAGATCCTGAAATAAATTCAGGATGACGATTTTAATTTTTTTCTGAGTTGCTCAAATAAACCAATGACCATAAACCTCCAAAACCAAACCTTTGAACTTCACCCCAGCGGTGCCGCTTTCTGGAAGGAAGAAGAAATCCTGCTGATAAGTGATGTTCATTTAGGAAAGATCTCGCATTTCAGGAAGTTTGGAAGTGCGGTGCCTCATAAAGCGATCAATGCAAATTTTTTAAGACTGAGTGAAGTAGTGGGGAAATTTCAGCCTAAAATTGTCTGTTTTCTAGGCGATCTTTTTCATAGCGATCTAAATAGTGAATGGAAATTATTCGAAAATTGGCTAGATGCTGTCGAAGCCGAAGTCATTTTAATTGCTGGAAATCACGATATTATTTCTCCTTTAAAATATGAAGAACTGGGCGTAAAAATTCATTCTGAATGGATTTTAGGTGGTTTTTTATTAATCCATCATCCTGAAACCCGGGAAGGGTTCTTCAATATTTGCGGACATATTCACCCGGGTTACCGATTAAACGGAAAAGCAAAGCAAAGCCTTAAATTGCCTTGTTTTTTTCGAAGAAAAGATCAATTGATTTTTCCTGCTTTTGGAGAATTCACCGGGAATTTTATGATGAAGCTAAATGAAGAGGAAAAAGCATACGCGATTACCCAAAATGAAGTAATTTTAATAGAAAACATCTAAGATGGAAAAACGACTTGCGGTACTCAATTTTATCTCGGTAATTTTAATCATTGCGGTTAGTTATATTTCCCAAACGGGAATCATCAACGGGAATACTATGGGCAGCCTTAGCGCCGAATATTATAATCTTTTTACCCCTGCCGGTTATGCTTTTGCGATTTGGGGAGTAATCTTTCTTGCGCTTTTGGCCTTTTCTGGTTATCAACTTTTCCAGGCATTTTCAGCAAAAAATGATCTGGAGTTTTTAAGAAATTCCGGTTACTGGTTTTTAACAGCAAACCTGGCCAATGCTGCCTGGGTTATTGTGTGGCTGTATGAGTTTACGGGAGTTTCAGTATTGCTAATGTTTTTAATTCTTTTCTCTCTTATAAAAATCATCCTGAACACCAATATGGAACGTTGGGATGCACCATTAAAAATCCTGGCTTTTAGCTGGTGGCCTATTTGTCTCTATTCAGGATGGATCGCCGTTGCCAGTATTGCCAATGTTTCAGCTTATCTTTCTAAAATAGGCTGGACAGCGCCGTTTTTCGGTGAAGAAATTTGGACGGTAATTATGATTGCAATAGCTGTTTTCCTTAATATCGCTATGATTTGGCGCAGAAATATGCGTGAATTTGCTGTGGTTGGGGTTTGGGCACTAATCGCTATTTATTTTAGACATTTTGGTGAAATTCCGCTTATCGCATATTCAGCCTTAATTGGTGCAGTTGCTATATTTTCCAATATTATTTATCACGGTTGGCTAAATAAAGAAACAAATCCTATGACCAGACTCTTCAAAAAAACCTAGGTTGTCATCTCTTCTTAGGATACGTCGGGGAGACTTTTAAACCATTCCCTTAATATCACTTGCCCAGCTGGGATAAGTAAAGATCATCTTTTTTAAAGTCTCGCAATCCAGCTTTCCACACATAGCCATCACAAACATATTAATGATCTCTGAAGCTTCCGGGCCTACCAAATGAGCACCGAGTACGAGTCCGGTTTTTTTATCTACCAGCGTCTTATAAGCATAAATCTTTTCATTTATATGTTTTGCATTAAACCAATCGGGAACCAATTTATGTTCTAAGGTATAGTCGTATCCTTTCTCCTTAGCTTCTTTTTCTGAAAGTCCTACGGAAGCCAATTTTGGTAAGGTATAGACAACGGTGGGTTGAGGTGGATATTCGGCTTTTTTAGGTTCTTTTCTGTTTAATAAGTTTGCTGAAACCACTTTAGATTCCTGTGAAGAAAGCGGGGTTAAAGGCAGACCTTCACTGTCTGAAACATCGCCACAGGCATATACATTTTTGTTCGTAGTGTTTTGAAGAAATTCGTTAACAGTAATTCCTTTTTTAGAAAAAGCCACATTACCTTTTTCCAGCTCCAGATCTTCAATGGAAGGGACACGCCCTGCGGTATTAAAAACCATTTCAGCTTTTGCCGAAACTTCTTTCCCGTCCTGAATAGCTTTTACCCTAAAGTTTTTTTGCAGTTTTTCAATTTCATTTACTTCGGCATTAAAAATAAAATCGATACCTAATTCTTCTTCCGAAACCTGCTGGATGTAGTTTACCATATCTTCATCAAAATTGGAAAGTGAGCGCGGCGCGAAATCCATCATCGTTACCTTTACTCCAAAACGGGCTGCGATATGGGCGAACTCCATTCCAATATAACCGGCACCTATAAAAATCATAGTTTCTGGTAGTTCTTTTAAATCCAGAAAATCTTCGCTTAAAAGGGCGTACTCTTCGCCAGGTATTTTTAAAGGCATAGCTTTTTGCCCGGTAGCGATCACGATCTTATCGGCAGTTACCGTTTTGCCTTCTACAGAGAGCGTATTTTCATCTAAAAATTTGGGAGACTGGTGGTACATTTTGATATCCAGCGCTGCAAGGTCTTTTTCGGTAGCGGCGGGAATGGCATCTACAAAAGTTTTTTTAAAAGTCATTAGATCGCTCCAATTTGCCTCGGGCATTCTGGTAATTCCCTTGCCCTGCATTTTAGTGGAGCGATCTATAATTTCGGTAAAACCAACCAATACTTTTTTGGGATCACAACCACGATTTGGGCAGGTGCCGCCATACTCTCTATTATCGGCGATGGCAACTTTCCATCCCGCGCTAGCGCAGTCTTTGGCAACACCTTTCCCGGCGGTACCGGTTCCTATTACAAATACATCAAAATGCTCAAATCCCATAATAAATTGTTTCTATCAGCAAATTAGCCAACCAAACGCGTTTTTGCTGTTATGGAAATGGTAAATTCTAACCATAAAAGGATACTTGAAGAAGAATTCCTATGAATCCTAGGAGATATTAGTTTTAAGAAGTATTTCGAGCAATTCAGAGTAAGTCAGGATCTTTGTTTTATTTACTTTCTTGAGAATTAGTAAATCTTTATCTCCCGTAACTAAATAGTCTGCATTTCCATCTATCGCGAGATTTAATAGAAAATCATCCTTCTCGTCCCGACAAATTTTTGATTTTGAAGTAATATTAATCAAATCAGCAAATTGATCAAACATATTTAAGAGCTTTTCAACATCTTTTTTAGCAAAGAATTTCTTGAATTTTGGTCGTTTTACAACTTCTATAAATTCTTCTAGTAATTCATTTGAAAAGATTAAAACCACTTTTTCGGTTTTAATCAATTGATCAATTTCCATGTGATTTTTTGAAATCAAAAAGCTAATCCAGAGATTTGTATCGAGGATTATTCTTTTACTCTTCATCTATGCATAAATTCATAAACCATTGATATGGTTTTTTATGTTAGTTGGTATTGCCATTCTTTTTAAATGCCCATTATGGGCTTTCATAGCGTGATCTTCTCAAGGCTTCTACCTCTTTAGTTATGTCTTCCAGACTTAATTTTTCGGTCGATTTAGATCTTAGTTTAGTAAGAAGAGTAGAGAAATCGGTTTTTTGCGAAGGCTTAATTTTTATCAAATTAAGATCGGCCAAATCTTTAAGTAGTTTCTTGGCTTTTGGATTTAATATGTCAATTTGAAAAGTTTCCATTTCCTCTTTTCGTAAAGCTAAGCATTATTTTTCATTTCAGTAATGAATAAATTTTGAGTCAGGTGCTAATTTATCCCCTATTTAATTCTTGGAAATATCCCGCAAAGAAAAAAGTATAAATCAACTAACGTTAAAAAAATGTTGAGGGGTTGCGGGACAATATTTCTGCAATTATCTTTGCGCCAATGAGTAAAACTATTATCGCCCAAAGCTTTGCACAATCCCCGCAACAGCAGGAATTGAGGGATTCCCTTGTCTCTTCTGAAAAAAATCGTACTAAAATTCAACTAAAAGGCCTTGTTGGTTCTGCTTTTTCTTTTGTTGCAGCCAATGCATTTAAAGAAGCGGAAAAACCCTTTTTGCTGATTTTTAACGATAAAGAAGAAGCGGCTTACTACCTAAACGACCTTGAGCAATTGGTAGGGGAAAAAAATGTGCTTTTCTATCCAGGTAGTTATCGCCGCCCTTATCAAATTGAAGAAACCGATAATGCGAATGTATTATTACGGGCCGAGGTTTTAAACCGAATTAACTCCCGTAAAAAACCGGCGATAATCGTTACTTATCCCGACGCTTTATTTGAAAAAGTAGTTACTCGAAAAGAACTGGATAGAAGCACGTTGAAAATTTCTGTTGAAGATGAACTTTCTATAGATTTTATAAACGAGGTTTTATTCGAATATAAATTTAAACGGGTAGATTTTGTAACTGAACCGGGTGAATTCTCAGTGCGTGGCGGAATTATAGATGTATTTTCCTTTAGTAATGATGAGCCTTATAGAATTGAATTCTTTGGCGATGAAGTAGATAGCATTAGAAGTTTTGATGTAGAAACCCAGCTTTCTACAGATAAGGTGAAGAAAATTTCGGTGATGCCGAATGTTGAAAACAAGCATTTGGATGAAATACGGGAAAGTTTTCTAAAATATATTTCAGATAAAACGGTGGTTTTCGTTAAAAACCTGGACTTGCTTACCGCGCAGGCCGATAAACTTTTTAGCAAGGCAGAAGAAGCTTTTGATAAGCTCTCTGAAGATGTAAAACACAGCAAACCAAAAGAGTTGTTTTGTGATGGTCAGTTAATTAAAAGTCAGCTGGAAGAATATGCCGTTGTAGAGCTGAGTAATCAATCCTATTTTCGTCATCCTGAACTTGTTTCAGAGCCTGCCCCGATTTTTGATCGGGGATCTAAGTCGAAAGAGACTTCGAATCAAGTCGAGGGTGACGCTGGGGTTAAACTTATCGAGTTTCAAACAAAACCCCAGCCTTCTTTCAATAAGCAATTCGATTTACTGATCGATAACTTAATTGAAAATCAGGAAAACGGGTATACTAATTATATTTTCTGCGTAAGTGAACAGCAAGCGAAGCGATTCCACGATATCTTTGATGACCAGGAACGTAAAGTGAAATACCAAACAATTACTTTGGCTTTATTCCAGGGATTTATAGATGAAGCGGGGAAAAACATTTGTTATACCGATCACCAGATCTTTGAGCGCTATCATAAATTTCATTTTAAAAATGGTTACGCTAAAAAACAGGCAATTACGATTAAAGAACTTAGTAATCTTGAAGTCGGTGATTATGTGACGCATATTGACCACGGAATAGGGAAATTTGGCGGACTTCAGAAAATTGACGTAGAAGGCAAAAAACAGGAGGCCATTAAGCTGTTTTATGGCGAACGCGATATTTTATATCTCAGCATTCATTCGCTACATAAAATTTCAAAATATAACGGAAAAGATGGCAAAGAGCCCAAGATCTTTAAATTGGGCAGCAATGCCTGGAAGAAATTAAAGCAAAAGACCAAAGCCCGGGTTAAGCATATTGCCTATAATTTAATTGAACTTTACGCAAAACGTCGCTTGCAAAAGGGTTTTGCCTTTGGGCCGGATTCTTACTTACAGCACGAGCTGGAAGCGTCTTTTATGTATGAAGACACGCCAGATCAAAGCACCGCGACCCAGGCGGTAAAGGAAGATATGGAAAACGAGCGCCCTATGGATCGCTTGGTTTGTGGTGATGTTGGTTTTGGAAAAACCGAGGTTGCCATTAGGGCAGCTTTTAAAGCGGTAGATAACGGCAAGCAGGTTGCGATTTTAGTGCCTACCACTATTTTGGCGTTTCAACATCATGAAACTTTCACTGAACGTTTAAAAGATTTTCCGGTTACGGTAGATTATTTAAATAGGTTTAGGACCACCAAAGAACGCCGGGATACTCTAGCCGATCTTGAAAGCGGAAAAGTAGATATCGTTATTGGAACACATCAACTGGTTAATAAAGCGGTGAAATTTAAAGACCTGGGATTACTAATTGTAGATGAAGAACAGAAATTCGGAGTTTCGGTAAAAGATAAGCTGAAGACCATAAAAGAAAATGTAGATACGCTTACGCTTACAGCCACACCAATTCCGCGAACCCTTCAGTTTAGTTTAATGGCTGCGCGAGATTTATCTACCATTACCACACCGCCACCAAATAGATATCCAATAGAAACCAATGTAATTCGTTTTTCCGAAGAAACTATTCGGGATGCGGTTTCTTATGAAATTCAGCGTGGCGGGCAGGTTTTCTTTATTCATAATAGAATTGAAAATATTAAAGAAGTCGCGGGGATGATTCAGCGCGTAGTGCCTGATGCAAAGATAGGCGTGGGTCACGGCCAGATGGAAGGAAAGAAACTGGAAAGATTGATGCTGAGTTTTATCAATGGCGAGTTTGACGTTTTGGTTTCTACTACAATCGTGGAAAGCGGACTCGATGTCACCAACGCGAACACTATTTTTATCAATAACGCGAACAATTTTGGGGTTTCAGATTTGCACCAAATGCGGGGTAGGGTAGGCCGAAGCAATAAAAAAGCATTCTGTTACTTTATTACGCCGCCGTATTCGGTAATGACCGAAGATGCGCGTAAGAGAATTAGCGCTTTAGAGCAATTTTCTGAATTGGGAAGCGGAATAAATATCGCGATGAAAGATTTAGAAATTCGTGGCGCCGGTGATTTATTGGGCGGCGAACAAAGCGGATTTATCAATGAAATTGGCTTTGATACTTATCAAAAAATCCTGAATGAAGCGATTGAGGAATTAAAAGAAAACGAATTCCAGGAATTGTACAGCGAATCTGAAAATATAGAGGATAAAACTTTTGTAAAAGATGCGCAAATCGATACCGATTTTGAGATTCTTTTCCCTGATGATTATATAAATAATATTACCGAAAGGCTAAATTTATATACGCAGTTAAACAAAATAACTTCGGAAGAAGACTTGAAAAAATTCGAGGCTGAACTTGTAGATCGCTTTGGGGAATTACCAATCCAAGCGGTAGATTTACTTAATAGTGTGAGAATAAAATGGATCGCGGCGAGTATAGGTTTGGAAAAAATTATCCTTAAACAAGGAAAATTGATAGGTTATTTTATATCCGATCAGCAATCCAGGTTTTACCAAACCAATACGTTTACCAAAGTGCTGCAATATGTGCAAACGCATAAGCATAAATGTACAATGAAAGAGAAGAAAACCCGAAACGGTTTACGTTTGCTCTTAACTTTTGAAAAGATTACCTCTATAGAAAGTGCTTTAAAAGTTTTAGAGCCTTTGGATTTTAGGGTGAAGGAAGAAGAAGTAGAAAAGACTGCTTAAATGTTCCCATTCTTTTTAAGGAGGGTGGCCGAAAGGCCGGGGTGGTTGAACCCTTCCGTCATTCCTTCGAAATGCCACCTTCCCTTAGAAAGGGAAGGAGCTTTTGATATATCAGACCTCACAGGTTTTTAAAACCTGTGAGGTCTTTCTTATTTACGTCATTCCGAACTTGTTTCGGAATCTAAGCCGTTAAATAGCTTCCTTAAACTCAAACCCTAAAACCTCTTTTAAATTTACCGAATTTATCTTCTTCCCTTTAGAAACACTATTTGGATCAAATTCGGGAATATTTAAGTTCTTTTCTTTAGCAGTTTTGGTGTAATAATCTTCTTTACTGGGATGTTTAGGATAAACAGCATTGAAAGTTTTTCCCCAGGCTTCTTTTTTAATGATCTGGTTTATAATTTCTATACAATCTTCCTGCTGAATCAAGTTTACCGGGGCTTTCGGATTTTTAATCCCCGTTTTGTTGGCGAGGTGATTTACGGGATGTCTCCCGGGACCAATTAATCCACCGAATCGGATAACTGTGGTTTGAAAATGTTCATTTTTTAACAGCATTTTTTCTGAAGAAATAAGTTGTTTAGCGGCTTCAGAAGTTCCGTTAGCTTCGTTTTCTTCGGTGTATTCAGGGAAGTTTTCTTCGTCTTTATAGACTGAAGTAGAACTCACAAAAATCACTTTTTCTACCGGAGATTTTTCTATATAATCTTTAATCCGGCCTATCTTACCTACAAAATCTGCCTCAGGATCGCTACGTAAACCCGGGGGAATATCAATGATTAGTATTTCAGAATGCGCCAGAAACGAAGTTAGATCGCCCTGAACGCCTTCAGTAAAAATTTTAATTTGATAGGGAGTAATTTCAGCATCACGCAATTCCTGCATTTTTTCCTGGCTGGTCACAGAGCCCTTTACGGTATGCTCTTCCTGCAGTTTTTTTGCCAGCGGCAATCCCAGCCAGCCTGTTCCTAATATTGATATGTTCATAATTACTCTTATATGAAAGTGTCTAAGAAGCTTTATAGAACGTCATCCTGAATTTATTTCAGGATCTAATTTGATTAAAATTAATATCATGTTAGAAGCTGAAATAAATTCAGCTTGACGACCAATAAGCTCAAAGCTACAAAACCAAAACCTACTCTGGGCTTATGGTTTTCTTAAATATTACTGCGTCGTTGAGTACAAAAGGCCGCGGCATCATCGTATTTGGTCTTGGCGGTACATTTAAAGCTTCGTTTTCTAATAAATCATAGCTGGATTCATAAAGTGTAAATTCCGGTTTTTTATCCTTTTTTAAACTAAATTCCAATCTTAACGTATCCCGACTGGAAACGTGGTAAGTTAGCAGGCGTTCGTGCCAGCGGCGGGTATGGATATGGAATTTATTCTGACCCAGATAAAGGCTATCGGCAATTTTATTATTGACTTTAAAAGTTTCAAAATCGGTTCCCCGGTCGGCAAAAAGTTCTATACGGTTAATGTTTCTATTGGGTGCAATCTTTAGGAGATAAGAATTTATAGTTTCAGAAGAATCTGTTTTTTTCCAAATAATGGAAGGTTCTTCCAGATCAATTTCAGGCGCATTGGTTTTCCAGGTAAATTGTGATCCATATTTACTGCTAAGCGTATTGATTTCTGCCGGAGCAATAAGCGGTTCTTTACCAAAGTATTTTTCAGTCCATTCGTCTGGCATTTTATCGTAAGAATACCAGTTAGTAGTATTATTATCAGCATCGGCTAAATAAACCAGAGAATTTGGCTTGGGATGCTCTTCGGTAAAATCAGCTTTAAAATGAGCTACAATCAGAAGAATATTGAAAATTAAAAAGAAGAAGACTGCAATTTTTTTATTACTTCTGAAATAGGCGAAAACGGGTAACAGCAGTTGAAATAATAAAACGGTAAGTAAAGCTGAGACAAACAATATTTTCAAGCCCAAGGCTACCGGGAACATCTTTATAAACGGCACTAGAATGAATACCGCAGGAAGGCTTAAGAAAGCCATTAGTAAGGTATTTGGATTTTCCTGTCTCATCATCACAAAAAGTTGCAGTAGCGCAAAGAATGCCGGAATAATAAAATAGGCCGCACCTTTTAAAAAGAATGCGAGCAAGGTGCAAAGCAGCAACCAGAAAAATAAAGGTACCACGAAGAGGTTGGCTTTATTTTCTATATGCCGAAAACGATAATAAGAAAAAAAAGCAATTAATAAACTCAGCGAAATAAAGGCTGTGATATAATAGTAGCCGTTATAGGTGAAGCCGTGTTCCATTTCAGAATATTCGGCGTAGCTGAAAAGGAGAAATTTCCAAAGCAGAAAAACCAATAAGCCGGAAAAGGCTAAACTCACTACAAACGGAATAATACTTTTTAAAATTGGTTTAAGCTGAAGTCGGTTTTGTGAAAATCCGTAGCCTATAATTATAAAAAACAAGATAAGAGCTACGATAAGCATTGGGAAAATCCAGGAAAACGGATAACTAATTATTTCGCCGCCAGGAATATTGAAAAATAAAACTTCTTCTTCGGCTTTAACTTCACTTAATTCTGCATCTTTAAAATAGTCAAGTAATGGCATTAAATAACTGCCCTGGTGTGCGAGAGTTTTTTTATCTAAATTTTCGGGAGTATCAGTCGCAGTGTGATAATCAAAATGATCGTCTATAAACGCAAAATTATAACCCGGAATATCACCCTGCTCTCTAAGAACAGTAAGATCGGTATCGTTGGGCAGCATTTTATAAACGCTATAAACGAGCGAATTTGTAACTGGGAATTCAGGATTTGCTTTTTTAAAGGAATTTATAAGTCCGGCATTTCCAGAATTTGTTTCCAAAAACATAAAAGAATCGCCATCGCTGCCGCGGGCTTCGAAGTTAAGCGCCAGTTTAGCATCTTTTGCCCAGGGATGGTCTTTTATAAAAAGTTCGGCGCCATTTAAACCGAGTTCTTCAGCATCGGTAAATAGAATGATAATATCATTTTTGTGCTTTTTATTTTCAGCTAAAAATGTGCGAATTCCTTCCAAAATTGTTCCCACGCCGCTGCCGGCATCACTGGCGCCGGGAGAAGAATGCGGATTGCTGTCGTAATGCGTCATAATTACAAGGGCTTCACCATTTCCGTTACCTTCTAAACGCGCCAGGATATTTTGGGGACGAACCAGGTTTCCGTTTTTAGTAAGGCTGTAATCTTCGTGAGTTTGTGCTTGTAAGCCCATTTTCTGCAACTCGCCAACAATATAATTTCTAACTCTGCTATGCGCTTCAGTCCCTACATAATGGGGTTTTTGTGCAATTGCTTCAACGTGTTTAAAGGCGCGTTGGGTAGAAAAAGTAGTTTCAGGCGCATCTTCAGCTTCAATATTTTTTGGTTGACTGCTGTAAAGGCTAAACCAAACAGCAATAGCAATAAAAATGAAAGAGAAAAAGCGAGGTATATTTTTCAGCATAATTCAGAAAAAACAAAAGGGTTACAGGATTTAAAGATACTTAAGATTTTAAGGAATAGTAATACAGGAAAGCAGGCTTTCAGAATAATTAAATTTTACCTATATTTAAGTTATTAGTAATCAAAAAATTAAGTTATGGGTATTAAGAGTTTTCAGGGAAAAAGGGCGGAACCGGAGAAGCCGAAGAGCGCACCCATGTTGGTTAGAGATTATATGAGTACCTCACTGGTTACTTTTAAAGAGCACGAAAATATTTTGGATGTTGCTGAAAAGCTAACTAAACATAAAATATCTGGTGGGTGTGTTGTAGATGAAAATAATAAGTTGGTAGGTCTTATTTCTGAAGGAGATTGTATGAAACAAATTTCAGACAGCCAGTATTACAATATGCCCTTAGAAGATACTACTATTGGTAAGCGAATGACTTGTAATGTGGAAACCATAGACGGAAATATGAATGTTATGGATGCCGCAAAACTCTTTATTGAAAAGCGGTTTAGGCGTTTTCCAATTGTTGAACACGGCAAACTTATAGGGCAAATTAGTCAGAGTGATGTGCTTAGGGCAGCGGTGCGTTTAAAAAGTAATAATTGGGGAGATTAAGGCCTTTGCTTAAACTCGGTAACAGAGATTTAAATGCTTTGAGGTAAATTGCTTGATTTTAATTATTCAAGCTTTTTAAAAATCTTTGACATGGTTTCACCGTCGATTGCTTCCATATCTATAAGCTTTAAGGATTCTACCATATTAAGTGTTGAAGATTTATATTCTTTGAAATGTGGTGTTTCTAGATGGGCTTTGTAGGCTTCGTTATCTGCATATATTTCTAATATTCTTATCTCGGTGGGGTTTTCTTTTTGAAACATGGGGTAGATAGAAATAACGCCTGGTTCTAACCTAACAGAAGCTTCAGCTTCATATTTTAAAATTTTTATATACTCTTCGAGATACTGCTCTTCTATTTTAATTTCAGAAATCCTGATAAGCATTTCATCTCTTGGTGTAGTAGTTTTCATCTTGTTTTGAACGCCACAAGAGTAGGTTAAAAAGATTAAGGCTAGAATCGTAAAAGCTGATTTTATAAATTTCATTTAGTATTAATTTTTGATAAAATCCCCTTTCGGGAAATGTGCTATGTTTTTGATTTTAGTGTCAGCCACGTTTAACCAGAGCGTAAATTCCATTTTCTAGAGGAAGATATCCCTGGTCGTAAACAAAATAATAGACTTTACCGGTTTTGGTTGTATAGATGCTGGTAAAGTATTCAAAATTGAAACCACGTGCGAGTAATTTATTTTTACTAATCGTGGTTTTTTCGTTTGGATTGAATTCTTCTAAAATGCGATAATTCTTGCGAAGCAGGTTATTTACATTTCTAACCAGATTTTTCCTGTCTTTGTTGAGGTTGTTGTGATGTGCATTGCGGCAATAATCGCTGCAGAATTTCTTATCTACGCGACCTACAATTTTTTCGCCACATTCCAAACAGGATTTTTGCATACAACTCGATAATCGAGGATTAAGTATTTTTAAGGCTTTCCTCGAAATTAAAATTTTGTTTTCACAATAAATATAAAGAAAAAGCTGAAGAATTGCTGAAATTCAGGTTTTTGTAGGGTTACCTGTTTTTCCTCATTTCAGATTGGCGCATCGGCATACTATCTATGGTATTAAAAAGTTTTTCTGCGGAAAGTATTTCGGTTTGTTCCAGTTTTTCGCCTCCATCTAAACCAATTAGAAGTACCCGAAAATCGCTTTTTTCATCTTTATATTTTTGAAAGAGTTCATTTGAATTCTTCCAGTTTTCTTCTTTAAATCCGGTGGTAAATGTTTCGGGCAGAATTTGGTAAACGACTAGTTTTCTATCGTCAAGCCCATTTTGATGGTTTTGAAGTTCGATAAGTTGTTGCTGGAATTTTTCGTTTTTCTCTTCAGCAATAATCAAAATTAGTCGGTCTTTCCATTGGTGTTTAGAAAGATCTTGCGCATTTAAACTCATAGCAAAAGAGAAAATTAAGATAAAACAACTTATAGATTTTAGCATATTCTAAAATACAAAAAATCTACTATACCTTTAGTCTAAGCATTTCGGCGCGAGCCATAAAAGAATCTTTTAAGCGTTCAATTTTTGGATTCATCGTAGAGGCAAAAACAAGGTATTGACATTTTGTGATATGCTGCGGAATTCTAATTAAATCGTGATAATCGCTGTTTTTGGTTAAAAATTCTGCGTCTTCTACCGCAAGGATCTTTAACTGACTTACATTGATCCCGGTAATTTTAAAAAGTTTAAATAGTTTCTTCGGGGTGGCGATAACGATATCTACCCCGTCGTAAATTTCATTTTTCTGTTTTTCTATATCTGGTGCATCAAAAGCGCTAAAGATTCGTAAATCCATATATCTAGTGAATTTGTTGAATTCTTCTTCCAGTGCCAGGGCAGCTTCTTTATCTTGTATAAAAATAAGTGCACGGGGAGCATCTTCAAAAGCAGCACTTTCCAGTTTTTGGATGGTGCTTATTACCAGCGCCGTGGTTTTTCCTGAACCTTCAGGAGCAATGATAAAAAGATCTCTTCCGCTTTTAATTTTGGGTAAAATTTGTTTCTGAAAAGGAAGCGAACTTTCAATTTCCAGCCTTTCCAGGGCTTCTTTAAGCGGGATATTCAGTTTTTTAAAGGACATAAGGTTTATTTTAAAGCTCCTGATTTAATTTTTCAATAAGAAATTAAAAAGCTTCTGAAGTTTACAAAGATAGCTTTCCCAATAATTAAAGTGCTATAATCCTATTATTGCTTTTAGAAAATTTGGGAATAGATATTGAAGCCTTAAATCCAATCCGGGTCTTCAATAGTTAGTTTATCTTTTACTTCACCGGTGTGCTTCGTTGTCGCCGGTTCAAAAAGTAAAACCCAGGCTTCCTCGGTCGCTACAGGATTATGTTCTACACCTCTTGGAACAATATACATTTCGCCTTCATTTAAGGTTATTGTTTTGTCTCTAAACTCAATTTTCAAACTTCCTTTAATAACCAGGAACATTTCATCTTCTTCTTTGTGATCGTGCCACACAAATTCTCCTTTTAATTTCGCGAGTTTTACCTTTTGACCATTGAGTTCGCCAATAATTTTAGGGGTCCAATGTTCATTAAACAGTTCGAATTTATCTTTAAGGTTTACTTTCTTATCATTCATAATTGGTGAATTATAGCTATAAAATACGGAAACTTTAGCCTTTAATCAGCTGTGGTAATTTATCTTCAATGGGGAAACCTTTAATTCCTTCTTTGTTCTTTAAATAAGTTTCAATTTCTTCATCAGTCATTGTATAGGTTTCTTTCAAACCTTCAATTATAATCTTTAGGTAGAATTCGTGTGGGGAATTTATTTCATCTTTTAAATAATCTTCATTGGTAAAAGTGAAGATAGGACAGTCTTCATCTTCGCCCAGGTAAATGATCTTCCCGTACCAGGAATTATTTTTCATATCCAGGCTACGATTTTTAATTACGTGTTTGAGATCTATATCAAAATCACCTTCAAATTTTATTTCCTGTTGGACCAAATCAATAAATTGCTGCTGGGTAATGAGGTACATTCTTCCCAGGGTTTTAATGTTTTTATCGAAGTCTGATTGAATGAAACCTGCGCCTCCACCACTCCAGGTTTTGGAAGATTTAGCGAAATAAAGTTCGCCGTTTATAGTAATTCCTTTAGATTTTTCGGGTAGGGTTTTATTGCTGCAACCGGGATAAACGCGTTTGGCATTGGCAGGGCGACCGCCGCCAATATAACAGCTAAAGCGTTCTTTTAATAAATTGGAGCCGTAACAGGCATACCAAACTTTGGGTTCTTCTTGTGGCATTTTTTTCTACAAGAAAAGCTTTCTCATAGAGAATAGCAACTTTAGTCATCTAAGGAATTTTATGAAAGTTTGGATTTAATTATTCAGAATACTTAGTAATTAATCTTACTAATAATTCATTTAAAAATTCTACTTCATATTCGCCTATAGAAGGTTCAATATGGTCATTTCCAATACCACTGTGATCGGTTATAAAAACATAAGTGCTGTTGGTAGCCATTGAAAAGTAACGCATCAGGAATTCGGTTTCTTTATCAATTCCGCTTGCGGTAACAGGTATAAGTTTAATTCCTTTTTCAGCTGCTTTTTTTATTGAATTTTGAATATCAGAAATAACCTGTTGATTGTGATGTGGTGGGGCATCTAATATTAAGAAAGCTAAACGTGTGCGAGCATTGGCAGACCATTGCAAATCATTTAATGCTGTGTTCAAGGCTGTGTGAACTGCTTCAGGAAAATCGCCGCCACCTGCAGCAGATTGTTTATTAATAAAATCTAGAGTGGTATTTATATCGCTTGTAAAACCTGAATGTCTAACAACGTATTGGTCTTCTGTATCGCGATAGAAAACCGATGAAGTTAAAATAGTAAGATTTGAATTTGAGCCTTCAACTTTTTGAATAATACTCTTCAGATCATCTTTTAGAAATTCCAATTCATCAGACATTGAGCCGGTAGCATCAACAATAAATGCTATTTCAACATTGGTGGGTGTGTCATTAGTATGTTTTATTTGCACTTCATTTGTACCCTCACCAATTCCTTTTAATGTTGTATTAATCTTTTCGCCATTTACCCATAGTGAATAATTGTTTAGATCGAAATTAGAGGAATTTTCAAAAGGATTTATCCATAACTCAGCTTTTCCATTATTATCAGATTTTGCAGACCAGGTTGTATTAGCCTGCTCATTTTTTAATTCTAAAACGGCATCTATAACAGGCAATGCACTCATGTTTTGTATGGAAATAGAAATCCGGTTATTAAAGAAAAATTCCCAGTGATTTATTTTTTCAGCAAAATCCTGGTTATTATTTAAATCAAGCCAAAAGTTCCAGTTTTCCAGATCGTTCCATTCTCCCGCAGTAATTAGTCCCGATGAATCAGAATCGCCATTTCCGGTATTAGGATTTTCAGCCGAAGGGTCTCCGGAGGATTCACCGTAAGAATTACGAAGGGCATCACCCGTTTCATCTGTTGATTCACTTAAAGGGTCTTCACTACATCCAATAATGATGAAGAGTGCAAACAGTAAGCATATTTTAATAAATTTTCCCATCTTATTTGAATTTAGTAGTTCTTTCTTTAATTAGATGCGAAAATCATAAAAAGGTTGCGTGGGTATGCTAATGAATTTTATATTTAATTCCTATTTGAAGTAAAATGCTTAGGTCTTCCCCGGCAATTTGCCATTTATCTCTTTCTCTGAGCGAACCTACAGGATCAGTCCAGAATAAAGTGGGTTCTAATTGCAAGGCTAAATTTTCACTTAGTTTAGAACTGATAATTCCGGAAAAATTGATACTCATAAAATTATGATCAACTACTGGTGATAAATTAATTAAATCCTGTCTGAATTCCTGGTGGGTATAACCAAACCCAAAGTTATAACCAAAATTCCATTTGTTCTTTTCTTTTAGATGCTCTAATAAAATCATAGAAGTTAATGAAGTGACATCGCCATCAATGGGCTCATTAGAACTTTTCCAATTTCTTCCTTTAATTGCAGCGTTTAAATATTGGAATTTAATTTTAAGTCCAAAATAAGAATCAGGTTTTGAATATTTTAAATCAAGATATGAACTAAATGGTAGCGAGTAATCAATATCAATACTGCTATCAGAATTTTCATACATATACGCAGATCCGGTTCCAAGTCCAAACCCTACTTCTAAATTTTGTGATTTCCCTTCAAGTGTAGCAAATAGAATAATTATGGCAATCAACGTAATATTTTTCATGTTTTTTAATAATGGAGATTTGAATGTATTTAAGCTTGTCTCTTGAGCCTGCTCAGAGATAGTATGTAGTCTTTCGAAGTAAGAATTGTAAGGGTTTAAAGAAAGCGGTAGTGAATTCCAAAACTCCCTCTAAGAATATCTGCATCAAGCAGAATAGGAGCTGCTTCTATGTGAAAACCGAATTTCTTTTCATTAAACGGATAAAAGTTAAGGCCCACTGGCGCTACAAGTCCTTCAAAAGCATTGACTCTATATCCCAGGCCACCATAAAAATCGTAATCTTCTTTTTTAATGAATTTATAGGTTAAAACTGCTTCTAGGGACATATCTGAAATAAACTGATCGGTGCCCAGTCTTAATTCTGGAGTAAGGCGTTGATTTATATCGTAGCCTACACCAATAAAAGGAAGGTTAGATTGATGGTAGCTAACATTTAACTGACTATAAGAATTTGCCACGAAAAAAATGGTAAAAGCTAAAAAAAGTAATTTTTTATACATGATATTTGATTGATGAATTTTCTAAAATTAGAACGAGAATGATGATTTATTAATAATGATTACAATAATAAATAAATTTTATATAGAATTCTATTGATTATTATCTAATGTTTTGATGATTTTAGCAGGATTACCACCAACCAATACATTTGGAGGAACATCTTTGACCACTACTGCTCCTGCTGCAATCACGCTTCCGTCACCAATACTTACTCCCGGGCAAATAATAGCGCCGCCACCTATCCACACGCTATTGCCAATAGTAACCGGTTTTCCATATTCTAAAAGCGAATCCCGGGTTTTGGCATCTAAGGGATGCGTTGCGGTATAAATATGTACGTTTGGTGCTAAAAACACGTTGTTTCCAATATTTACTTCCACAACATCCAAGATGCAGCAATTAAAATTCATAAAAACCTGGTCACCCATTTTTATGTTATATCCGTAATCACAATAAAATGGAGGCTCTATCCAAAGATTTTTACCGGCTTTTCCAAATAAGGAGTAGAAGAGCTTGATTCTTTCATCTGCTTTTTCTTCTCCCATCTTATTTGCTTTTTGAAAAATAAGTCTTGCATTATACCTGTCTTTTGCGATTTCTTTTTCTGAACCCAGGTATAATTGGCCTGAAAGCATTTTTTCTTTTTCGGTCATGGTAAGTCCTAATTGTTAAATCTAATATTACGAAAAATTTCCGATTACATAATTCATTTTTAAACGTTTACAAACGTCTTTAAACGTAAACAAATAATTCCCAACCGATTACTGGTTTAGAACCGTGCTATGTTTGTCCTGTTGAAATGAACTAACGATTTTCAGCTTTTTAAATTAATACGTTATGAGCACTATTAGAAACAAAGTACAGTTGATCGGGAATGTGGGAAGAGAACCTGAGATCGTAAACCTGGAATCTGGCAAAAAATTAGCTAAATTCTCTGTAGCTACCAATGAGAATTACAAGAACGGAAACGGCGAGCGTATAACCGATACCCAATGGCACAATATCGTGGCCTGGGGGAAAACCGCAGAGCTGGTAGAGAAATATGTAAATAAAGGGAAAGAAGTTGGAGTAGAAGGCAAACTTACCAGCAGAAGTTGGGATGATAAAGACGGTACTAAGCGCTATATTACTGAAGTGATTTGCAACGAGCTACTTTTAATGGGGAAGTAAAGTGATAATTACTTTACCGAAAGTTCTAACCCGGTTCTGAAAAATATCCAGATGCTAAGGTTCAGTTTAAAGGTGGTTTATCCTTCTTAATCAGATGATAAACCACCTTTATTTCGTATTATAAATTAGTCCAATCCAGAACCTCCAAAAAGAACCTAAAGGGAAATTTCGGTTATTTACCACTCATACCATATCTATCTTATTGCCTCTATCGCATTGGCGAGATATACAAAAGGCGCATTCCAGTTAATCGCGATCTCATTACTGGCATAACTGCAGCGATCATCTATATAGGAAGTTGCCGGATGTTTATGCGCATCAGTATATTTATTTCCGCAGCCTTCTTTGTCCTGTTGTCCCGGGTTTGGACCACCAGCCAAAAGCCCCGGTACTGGATCTTCATTATGGTCAGATTCCGAAGGTCTGTGATGCGGATCTCTCGTGGCTTTTTCGCCAAAACCGGTTAAAAAGGAATAGCCCGTAGCATTCCTGCCCAAAAGGTAATCAAGATTAGCATTTGCAGCATCAAGATATTTCTCGTCACCGGTTATTTTATACACGTTTAAAAGAAGTATACCCTGATTTGCTGCTTCTGAATTACTTCCCCAGGCAAAGTCAGACTCATTGGTTCCCATTGGGATTGCATAAGCTGAAGCTTTTGAAGATGTCACCAAATCATCGGCCATTTTGTTAAGCTGCCCTAATATAGCGTCTATAGCTACGAGCTTACTATTCTGATATTTGTCCCTATGCCTTGCGAGCGAGTAGAGTGCAAGTGTATTCACATTTGGCCAGGCGGGAATGCCAAAAGAGGTTTCTAAAGAGCTTTCTAAATTAGCGTCTTTGTAGTAGTTTTCTTTTCCCGTTGTTATAAAAAGTTCTGTAGCGGCCCACTGTAATTCATCTTTAAAATTCTGGTCTCCGTAAGCACCGGTACTAATTTCAGGGTCTTTTAGTTCTTCCTGGCGGTAAATTACCTCGGGGTTTTCTTTAGCCCAGTTATAAGCTTTTTCGCTCATTACAAGCAGAGAATCTGATAATCCGGGCAATTCATTTTTATAGTTAGCGAATATTCTTGCTGCCTGGGCGGTTACTGCAGCAAAATCTAAAGTGGCGGCTGTTCCTTTTTGCACGGCCCATCGCTGGTAGGTGGCATCCTTTGGTGCAACTGCACCATGAAAGTTTGCGCTGGTAAGTTTGTGGTAAACACCACCGTCTTCGTCCTGCATCGTCATCATCCATCTTAGGTTGTAAAGTGTTTCATCGAGAAAATCGGGGATGTTGTTTTGACTTTCGGGAATATTCAAATTCAGGGTGTCGAGATAGTCAGGAAAATCTTCATACAGGGAAAACAAAGTTCCCATCGTGATTCCGCTGTTTACGATATATTTTCCATAATCACCTGCATCATACCAGCCTCCGGGACTCGAAATCGTAGATCCTGCAGGGCGATTCTGTGAGGCGGCAGAATTATGGATTTTCACCTCGTCGTCTGGATGTCCTGCTTCCCTTGCCCATTTTCGGGCATATTCTTCTGGTAAATCTGTGGAAGCTCTTTGATAATAAAAAGCTTTCATGCTTGCTTTTGCCGGCTCAAAATGCACATTTTTATTTATTTTAAAAGGATGGCTGGTGCCAATGCCCGGCACATGAATTACATATTCACCTGAACTTTCCACGGAAGAAAAATCAGCTTGTTTTACGGTTTCTTTACTATGTGACCATTCTTGAGCATCGCTGAGTTTGCCTGAAAATACTTCAGTTTTTTGATCTGATGTAAGAATAGAAAAACCTATGGCCTCTGAAGTTACAATAATTGCCTTTTTGGGGCCTTCAGGATAAAAGCCTATCTGATTTATCCGGATTTTCTCCGAACCTGAACTGTCCTCTTTGGTTTGAGCATTGGCGGTAAAATTCAGAACAAAGCATAGAAAAGAAAACAGGAATATAGTTGAAGACTTCATAAAATTAATTTTTCGTTTTGAATATTGTTGACAATTTTAAATAGCCGGATTTAAAGTTAATGTTCCTGAAATGTTTTTCCGCATAAGTCTGTGCTTTTTAGAAGGGAAAATTTTCACTCGATAAAATAGATTAAATGCTAAATGGGAATAGATCAGAAATAAATTTCCTTTGCTAACCTGTAAGTATTAGCGTGGGCTTCAATAATCACCCTTATTTCTTTAGAATATCCGCCGCCCATACTGCATTGCACGGGAATGTTTAGATCGTGGCAGGTTTGCAAAACGAACCTGTCTCTTTCTTTACAGCCATTTACCGTGCAGGAAAGTCGGCCCAGTTTATCAGTTTCTAAAATATCTACACCGCATAGGTAAAAGATGAAATCGGGTTTTTGTTTTTCGATTAAACCAGGTAAAGTTTCTTTTAACAGTTTTAAATAGTGGTCGTCGCCACTACCATCAGGGACTTCAATATCGAGATCTGATTTTTCTTTTTTGAAAGGGTAATTCCCTTTTCCGTGCATAGAAAAGGTGAAAACTGAAGGATCGTCCTGAAAAATCTCAGCAGTGCCATTGCCCTGGTGAACGTCCAGATCTACAATGAGAATTTTTTCCGCTAACTTTTTCTGCTGAAGATACCTTGCGGCAATCGCCTGGTCGTTAAGCAAACAAAAGGCTTCTGCACGGTTGGAATAAGCGTGATGAGTGCCACCGGCAATATTAAATGAAATTCCATTTTCTATGGAATAATGTACGCCTTTCATCGTACCATCGGCAATGATCATTTCCCGTTTTACTAAAGCTTCAGAAAGTGGAAATCCACTTTTTCTAATTTCTTTTTTACTAAGGTTTAGATTGCCTAAACGTTCAAAATAATCGGCGTCGTGAACATTGAGAATGTATTTTTCCTCTGGAAATTCGGGTTCAAAAAAATTATCTTCACTACAAGTCCCTTCGTGAAGTAACTGCCTGGGAAGCAATTCATATTTTTCCATCGGGAAACGATGACCTTCGGGCAGCGGATGTTTATAGATGGGATGATAGGCGATTTTTAGCATTTAATAAAATTAGTAATGCAAGTACCCCTCGACTGCGCTCGGGGAAACATTGGAGTTTGTCAGTTCGAGCGCAGTCGAGAACTAATCTTCTGGCTTATATTTAGAATGAGTTGCATTTCGACATTCCGCTAAGATTTGCAAGAGTTCATAATCGCCATTTATTAAAGCTAACTTTTTCTTTGCATTCCATTTCTTGATTTTCTTTTCAAAATAAATTGCCTGATTCACATCATTAAATTCCTGGTAAAATTTTAAAATTACAGGTCTTCTTTTAAACGTAAAACTATTCGAATTAAGATCAGAATTATGTTCTTCCAGCCTTCTGGAAATATTATTGGTAAACCCAATATAAGAGACCATCTGAACATTCAACGATATAAATGTAATAAGCTTTCATACTGAGACTTATAGTTTTTCAATATACCCCTCGACTGCGCTCGGGGTGACATTCAGGTTTTGAAACCCTGGAATTTTATGTCAGTTAGAGCGCAGTTGAGAACGAGATCTAATTTATCGTAGTCCCGGGTTCTACACCATCTTCATCTGGATTTACAAAAACCAGTTTTCCAGCTGAATTCTCTGTCATTAAGATCATTCCCTCGCTTTCTACACCGCGCAGTTTTCGTGGGGCTAAATTGGCTAAAACAGTAACTTTTTTACCAATAATTTCTTCGGCTTTGTAATGCTCTGCAATGCCCGAAACTACAGTTCTTTTATCTAAACCGGTATCTACTTTGATCACCATTAATTTTTTCGTTTTGGGCATCTTGTGGGCTTCAATAATAGTTCCCACGCGTAAATCCATTTTGGTGAAATCTTCAAAAGTAGCGGTTTCCTTTTGTGGTTCTACTGCTTTATCCTCGGCAGCATTGGCTGTTTTAGTAGCTTCCAGTTTCTCTAATTGCTGCTGAATTTGCTCATCTTCAATCTTGCTGAAAAGCAATTCGGCTTTGCCTATTTGATGGCCTCCCGGAAGTAAAGAATCTCGGGTTGCGATTTTATTCCATTGCGAATACTCTTCCCCAGAAAGTTTGTTTTCAGCATCGGTAAAATTCAGCATTTTTTGAAGTTTTGCTGAAGAAAAGGGCAAAAACGGTTCGGTTAAGGTTGCCAAAGCCGAAGCGATTTGTAAAGCCACATACATTATGGTTTTCACCCTTTCCTCATCAGTTTTTATAAGTTTCCAGGGTTCTTCATCTGCTAAATATTTGTTTCCTAAACGAGCCAAATTCATCAATTCGCCCTGTGCTTCGCGGAAACGGTATTTTTCAATAGAACTTGCAATAACCGCGGGATAAGCTTTAAGTTCAACAATGGTTTGCTCGTCAACTTCAGAATAATCATTCGGTTCTGGAACAATTCCGGAGTAATATTTATTGGTAAGTACAACTACACGGTTGATAAAGTTTCCGAAAACGGCCACTAACTCGTTATTATTCCTGGCCTGGAAATCTTTCCAGGTAAAATCGTTGTCTTTCGCTTCAGGTGCATTTGCGGTTAATACATAACGCAAAACATCCTGCTGATTTGGAAATTCCTCAAGATATTCGTGTAACCAAACTGCCCAGTTTTTGGAGGTAGAAAGTTTTCTGCCTTCCAAATTGAGAAATTCGTTTGCCGGAACATTCTCTGGGAGAATATATTCACCGTGCGCTTTAAGCATCACGGGGAAAATAATACAATGAAATACAATATTGTCTTTTCCTATAAAGTGTACCAGCTTGGTGTTTTCATCTTTCCAGTATGGCTCCCAGTCTTTGCCTTCGCGCTCGGCCCATTCTTTAGTAGAAGAAATGTAACCAATTGGTGCATCAAACCAAACGTAAAGCACTTTGCCATCGCCACCTTCAACAGGAACAGGAATTCCCCAGTCTAAATCGCGGGTTACGGCTCTTGCGCGCAAACCATCATTTAACCAGGATTTTACCTGCCCGTGTACATTGCTTTTCCAGTCGTGGGCGTGGCCTTTTACGATCCACTCATCCAGCCATTGCTGGTATTGGTCTAGTGGTAAAAACCAGTGGCGGGTTTCTTTTAAAGTGGGTACTTCGCCGGTAATCGCCGATTTTGGATTAATAAGATCTGTTGCGTTTAGCGAAGTTCCGCAGCTTTCACACTGGTCACCATAGGCCTCTTCGTTTCCGCATTTTGGGCAGGTTCCGGTTACAAACCTATCGGCCAGGAATTGTCCTGCTTTTTCGTCGTAAAGTTGTTGCGTAGTCTCTTCAATAAACTTCCCATCTTCATACATCTTTTTGAAAAATGCCGAAGCGGTGTCGTGATGTACTTTGGCTGAAGTTCTTGAGTAATTATTAAAAGAAACGCCAAAATCTTCGAAAGATTTTCTGATAATTCCGTCGTATTTATCTACGATATCCTGCGGCGTAACGCCTTCTTTCTTTGCTTTTATGGTAATAGGCACTCCGTGCTCATCACTTCCGCAAACAAAAGCCACATCATTGCCCTGCATTCGTAAATAACGGGCATAAATATCGGCTGGAACATAAACACCGGCAAGATGGCCAATATGTATGGGGCCGTTGGTGTATGGTAATGCTGCGGTAATAGTGTATCGCTGTGGAGTATTATTCATTTATCTTAAAATTTATTGAGGGCGCAAAGGTAAGCAACTCCTTAAAAATACGCGTTAAATTCTTGTAAAACAGAAGGCGTCTGTAGGAAATGTTCCTCAATTTAGCCTTTAAATTTAATTCGAATACCAAAAGTTTTAAATCAATAAAAATTAACCAATGAAAAAATTAAGCTTAATAATTATTGTACTTAGTCTTGCAGCCTGTGGAAGTTCTAATAGCAAAATGTCTAAAGATAGATTTGTGGTTGAAAACCTTACAAATTATGATACAGAAGAGTTAGCTGAAACCTACCCTGAAGCAAATATTCAGGAAGACACCGGTATGTTTGAGGAGGGTACTGTAGAAAGAGCCTATACCATAATGTATCCCGATACTCCAGATGAACTACATATTACCTGGAAGAGTGAAGAGCGCGAGGAAATCTATGATATCCGATTTTCAGAAAATGGAAAATGGAAATCTGCTGAAGGCATTGAAATTGGAACTACTTATGAAGCTTTGTATAAATTAAATGAAAAGGAAATTTCGTTCTACGGATTTGGATGGGATTATGGCGGTGCTGTGATGTGGAATGATGGTAAGTTTGAAAAATCTAAACTTCGAGTGTTTCTGGCTCCGGATGGCGAAGTTTCAGATAAATTTTATGGAGACCGAATTATTGAAGCGAGTGAAGAAGAAATTGAACGCTTAGATTTAAAGGTAACCAGCATCATGTTGGTGAATTAGCTGTGTTTTACAGGAAATCCCTCTGTATAAAAATCTGGAATAAATCCTAATTTCACTTATGGCTCAGCATAATGCTTTAGGGGAATTGGGTGAACGCCTCGCTTTAGAATACCTTTTAAAACAAGATTATGAAATTCTGGCTAAAAATTATGTTTATAACAAAGCGGAAATAGACATTTTAGCCCGGAAACATAACACTTTGGTAGTAGTAGAAGTTAAAACAAGAAGCACACCCGATTTTGGGGACCCACAAAGTTTTGTAAAGCCTAAACAAATTCGGCAGCTTGTAAAGGCTGCCGATTTCTTTTTAAATGATAATCAGTTGGACCTGGAAGTAAGATTTGATATTGTTGCGATCATAAAAAATAAAGCAGGAATACAGGTAGAGCATCTCGAAGACGCTTTTTTACATTTCGAGTGAAATTTTTCATCCTAAACTTTATTCCAACCGCATTGTTTCAGTTGCTAGTGGTCAGAAAAACTATCTGAAAAGTTCTAAATTCGTCAAGCTGAACTTGTTTCAGCTTCTAACTTGATTTGAATATCAATATCTTAGATCCTGAAATAAATTCAGGATGACAATAAAACAAAAAGACCTCACAGGTTTCCAAAACCTGTGAGATCTACTTTTTGGTAAAGAAAAACCTCAAAACCCCAAAATGAATCGGGACTTTGAGGTCTATTTCTTTATCAAATTTCCGAAGAAATTTTTACCAGATTTTTACTCGATCTTCAGGAGCAACATACATTTTATCACCTTCCTGAATATCAAAAGTGCTATAAAAAGCATCGATATTTTGAAGCGGTACATAAGCTCTGTACATACCTGGAGAATGAGGATCGGTCTTGATTCTGTTTTTCAAGGCTTCATCACGCATTTTTGTTCTCCATACAGTTGCCCAGGACATAAAGAAACGTTGTTCTGGTGTATAACCATCTATTTTACCCGGGTTTCCATGTTCTTCAAGATGAATTTGAAGACCATCGTAAGCAGCATTTACACCACCAAGATCACCAATATTTTCACCTAAAGTAAATTGACCGTTTATGTAAACGCTATCCAATACTTCAATGTCGCTATATTGGTTAGCAAGGTCTTTTCCAAGTGCTTCAAATTGTTTTAGGTCTTCGTCTGTCCACCAGTTATTAAGGTTTCCTTCAGCATCAAAACGAGATCCACTATCATCAAATCCGTGCGAGATTTCGTGACCAATTACCGCGCCAATTCCGCCGTAATTTACAGCAGCATCAGCTCTATAATCGTAGAATGGAGGTTGAAGAATAGCCGCAGGGAATACAATTTCGTTATAGCTTGGGTTGTAATAAGCATTAACAGTTTGTGGAGGCATAAACCATTCGGTTTTGTCTACCGGCTGGCCAAGATCGCTCATATTATCGGCAACTCTCCATTTGCTGGAGTTCATCATATTCTGAAAATAAGATCCGCCATCTTCAACATTTACAATTTCAAGATCGCTGTAATCTTTCCACTCATCTGGATAACCAACTTTAATAGTTGTAGTGCCTAATTTTTCCTTAGCTTTTTCTTTGGTGTCTTCACTCATCCAGCTAAGATTATTTATTCTATTCTCATAAGCTTTAACCAGGTTGGAAATCATTTCCTGAGCTTTTTCTTTAGCCTCAGCCGGGAAATGTTCGTCTACATATAATTTACCCAGTGCTTCTCCTAAAGTACCGTTTACAGTTTGTAAAGCGCGTTCTTTTCTTGGACGTTGCTCTTGTGCCCCTTGTAAAGTTTTGCTGTAAAACTCCCAGTTTGCAGTTTCAATATCTGTAGAAAGTGTGCTGGCTGCATCATTAAAAATGCTCCATTTTAAGTAATCTTTCCAATCTTTAACCGAATTTTTAGCAAAAACATCCTGAAGGGATTCCATATAATTTGGTTGAGAAACAATAATGGTATCAAGATTTGTAGCGCCAATTTCTTCAAAATAAGCATCCCAGTCTATCGCTGAAACCATATTTTTAAGTTCGGCTACAGTTTTAGGGTTATAGGTATTACGGGCATCACGACGCTCAACCTTATCCAATTGAGGTTCTGCCAGGTTAGTTTCAAAAGCAAGAATACGCTCTGCAGCATTTGCAGCTTCTTCTTCAGAGTAATCAATATACTGAAGCATCCTGGTGATATGCGCTTCATATTTTTCTCTCTTTTCTTTTGAATCTGAATCATCTGCAACGTAGTAATCACGATCTGGTAAACCCAATCCTGCAGGATAAAGGTAAGCAGCATTCATATTGCTGTTTTTAGCATCTGCACGAACCCCGAAAGAGAAAAATCCCGCACCGCCGTATTGTTGCATTTCAGTAAGGAATTCCTGAAGGTCTTCTTTATTCTCGATAGAATCTACCTTTGCCAAATATGGTTTTACCGGTTCCACACCTTTTTCATTTCGGGCAACGGTATCCATAATTGTTTTGTAAAGGTAAACCGCTTTGGCCTGGTCGCTTGCCGGGTCTAAACTATCGTTGGCAGAAGCACCTTCTAGAATCGCCATCGCATCCTCATCGGTACGTTCGCGCAATTCCATAAAACTTCCCCAGGTAGTCTGGTCTGAAGGGATTTCGGTAGAATCTACCCATTTCCCGTTTACATATCTAAAGAAATCTTCCTGGGGAGTAACGGTAGTATCCATATAGGCGAGGTTAATACCGTGAACCTCTTCTTTTTCTTTACTTTCTTTATCGTCGTTTTGGCAACTTGTAATGCTTGCAGCTCCCAAAATCGATAAAAAGAGCACATTCGTTATTTTTTTCATATGTGGTTTGAATTATTATGAATTCTCGCGCTAAAGTACTAAAAAGTAGCATATTTAGCTGAAGATTATTTGAAACCAAAAAATAATTGCATTTTCCCTAAAAGCAAGCTTAGGAAAGTTTGATTTTTATTGAAGGTTTAATCAATTTGGTTTATCAATTTTTGATCGTATTCTTTTTTTAACTGTGTTACTTTTTCCACATTTTCGTTGGGGACAGTTATGGAAAGCACATAATGCGCAATTTTCCAACCGTCTTCGGTTTTTTGTAGTACTCCAGAGCCACGACAAATTCCCATTTGTGTATTCAGCAATTCATCAAACCAGGCGGTTTTGCTATTTTTTTGCGTATAAATATTTCGTTCCAAGCTTGTGAAACTCCAGGCATTCCCACGATCAAAATAAGGTTTTGAAAATTCACGGAAATCATCATTTTGCCAGTTTTCAGAAGCATCTGTTCCTATAAAAACACCGTCTCTGGTCATTAACCTAAAATATTTCTCAAAGTTGGCTTCGGCTGCGGCCATGTGCCATTCGGTTAAAACCTTATCGATTTTAGATTTTTCCTGCGCAGTTATATTTAAACTGAAAATCAAGAAAAGCAGTGTAATAAATTTTTTCATTTTGAAGAATTTTAATTGAAGATACCAATTTTTCAGCATTAAGATTTAGAAAAAATAGCGATTGCAATTATGCTTCGGGAAGGGAATCTATAGAAATTGTATCTCTTTCGGCTTTAAATTCATCAAGTTCCTCTTCAAAATCTTCCAGCGTTTTAAGGAAAAGTTCATTAAGCTGAATTTTAAAATTATTGAATTCTTCAGGGATTTCACGAGCAACCTCTGTAATGGCATTGGCGTCTAATTGCCGGCGGTGAGAAAGTTGTTCTAAAACCTTTGCTTTAGTAGTTAAAACGTTGGCGCGGGCCCTAACCGCATTAGAACTTAAAGAATCGGGAATGCTGGTAGATAGTGATTCCATAACCTGGGAAATTGGACTGGAACTTTCTATAGTTTGCTGTAGATTATAATTTCTTAACTGGTCAACTTCATTTTGGGCTGCGATATAAGCAAGCCAGTTTATAGCGTGCTTTCTTGCCTCAGGCAGTAAGATTACTTCTTCGTTTGTAGTTTCTATGGGTTGGTTTAAGGTGATAGAATCTAATTGCCGGCCGTTAGTATCCTCGGTTTGAGATTTCTCTTTGCAGGCCCAAAAGAGTAAAATAACTATTATAAAAACCGGTTTTTTCATACACAAACAAAGTTAACCTAAAAATTTTCAATTTAAATAATTCCCGAAGGAAGTATTTGCGAACCAAATAAGCATAAAATTTTCTTTATTTTCACCGCATTAGTTGAAGTATTATCAAAATACTTCGCGCAATAAAAGATTTCTAATAAAAGTAAAGGTTTCGCCTATTTCATTGCGAAAACCTCTATATAAATAAATATATTTGCGGAAAAATCAATACGATGGCCGGGAAAATTTTAATTATTGGGGCTTGCGGGCAAATTGGAACCGAGTTAACGCTGAAATTACGCGATCTCTACGGAAATGAAAAAGTAGTTGCCAGTGATATTAGGGAAGGCAACGAAGACTTGATGAGTTCTGGACCTTTTGAAATTGCCGATGCCACCGATTCTTCTTTAATAGAATCGATTATTGATAAACACGAGGTTTCTGAAGTTTATCTTATGGCAGCCATGCTCAGCGCCACTGCAGAAAAAGCGCCGATGAAGGCCTGGAACTTAAATATGGATTCCCTTTTTCATATTTTAAATTTCGCAAAAGATAAAAAAATTGAAAAAGTATTCTGGCCTTCGAGTATTGCGGTTTTTGGTCCTACCACGCCCAAAGATGATACGCCACAAACCACCATTATGGAACCTTCTACCGTTTACGGAATTAGTAAACAAACCGGTGAAAGATGGTGCGAATATTTTCACGATAAATATGGCGTAGATGTAAGAAGCTTGCGCTACCCCGGTATTATAAGTTACAAAACCCTTCCCGGCGGCGGAACTACAGATTATGCGATTGAGATTTTTCACGAAGCACTAAAAAATAAAGCCTACACTTCATTTTTAGCCGAAAATACCGGCCTCCCAATGATGTATATGGACGATGCGATTAAAGCTACCGTAGATATTATGGAAGCGCCTGCAGAAAAAATAAAAGTGCGGTCTTCTTACAATCTTTCAGCATTGAGTTTTACTCCAAAAATTCTTGCTGAAGCTATCCAAAAGGAAATTCCGGAGTTTAAAATTGCTTATGAACCAGATTTTAGACAAAAAATTGCAGATTCCTGGCCTTCGAGTATAGATGATTCTGAAGCTAGAAAAGATTGGCAATGGGAACACGATTTTGATCTGCAAAGCCTGGTTAAGGAAATGCTCAATGGCGTATCTGAACAATTAAAAACCACGAAATAATCGTGGTTTAATATTCTGAGACATTACCATCGAAAATAATTCTTTTGAGAATTAGTTTACTTCTTCTTTTTCTTCATTTTATTAAGCCAAATCAATGTGCCGGTAATTGGTAAACTGGTTGCGATTAGGCAGGCGAGAAAATAAATTATTTTAGAAAAAGTTCCAAAAATCTCCCCGGTATGAATGGGTTTGATCAAAGAAGCTACTTGTACATTTGCCGGTTTTTCTGAAAAAAGCTCCTTTTTAAGAATTTTACCGTCGCGATCTATAACCAACATATCGTAAGTATTGGGCGACCAATTTCCAGATTCATACTTCCTAATGGAAAAAAATCCATTTTCGTCTTGCGGAAACGAAATTGAAGTTTCTCCGGGATAGTCAAGATTTTGATTTGAAATATTAATAATTTGAGCAAGCTCCAGGGTTTTAGAATCTGCATTAGCTTCTGAGGCAACTTTGGGACCGCCGCGACCACCAAAAACCTGGGTTCCCAAAACCTGGCTACCCAGGTCTTTATACCAATCAAAAGACCAGAATAATCCGGTGAGGGTCATGACAATTAATACTAAACAGGAATAAAAACCAAAGGTGTTGTGTAGATCGTGGTTAATTCTTTTCCAGTTGGCCGACCATTTAATTTTAAAACCAGGTTTTAAAGTTTTCCACTTTATTTTTTTCTTCGGAAACCAGAGTACGACTCCACTTATAGATAAAAAGAGAAAGATTATCGTAGCAATTCCTACAATTGGTCTTCCAATAGCAGAATCGAATAACAACCAACGGTGCATTCTAAACATGGTAAAGAAGAATTCATCTGCGGGATTCTCACCAAGCTGCTGATAGTCGCCAGTATATTGATTTACATAAAACGTAGTGCCGCGTCTATCTTCCGGAGAAGTTTTTACCTTAAACTCATAGGCCTTTTTACCATTTTCAGATAGTGTAACACCTGTAACAGTGCCTAAGCTCTCGAGGTTTTGTTGAAGGCTTTCAATAGCTTTTACTTCTCCCTGCCCGGGGTCTACTTTTAATTCTTCAGCAAAAAGAGATTTTATTTCGGTTTCGAATGTTAAGATGGTTCCGCTTAGGCAAACAAGGAATAAAATAATTCCGCTGCCCAGCCCTAACCATAAATGCAAATCGTTCAGTAATTTTCTAAACGTATATTTTTTCTTTTTTTGCTTTTTCTTTGTCATGGATTCTGGTATAAAACTTAAAATAAGACTGACCGGAAACAGAATTCCCGGTCAGCCTCTTTTGGCAAATTCAAATATTATTTAGTTGCTTAAAATGCTCCTATAAAGTGACTTCCTTCTACATTTACCAGCTCAGCTCCTTTAGTTACCTCACCAGTTTCTGTATCTATAATGTAAATATTTCCGTTTTCTCCTACGGGAGCTTCGGTTACGTATACTTCATCACCATCAACTACAAAGCCTTGATATTGGAATAAGTAGAAATCTTCAGTATATGGGATTGCGTCTATTTTATGTGCTGTTCTTGCTTCTAAATCTACAAGGGCGAAATATCCTTGTGCTCCAGCTACGCCTTCAGCAGAACCTGCGTGACTATAAGCTACAACTGCTTTTCCGCTTGCGGTAGGTCTCCAGGCAAGAATATAAGCGTCTTCTACACCTAATGCTTCATCTAAGTTAAATACGTATGAATCATCATATTGGTTGTTGCTATCTATTTTTAAGATATGAGAACCATTTGGATCTCCCTGGTTTGCCTGGTAAACACTTCCATTTACTAAGAAAGCATTAATGCTACGGTATCCATTGGTGTTTCCTTTCCCTACAGATGATGTTATAATAGTTGGATTTTCTAAAGAAGGGTAGTCTAATACAATGGTTTTAGATCCTAAAACTTCACCATCCCTATCTGTTTCTCCGGTTTCTGGGTTTACTTTGCTTAGACGTGCGCCAATGTATATTTTATCTTCCGCAGCATTTAATGTTGGCATATCAATCCTACCAATGTAATACCCTTGTGCTTCCAGTTCTTCGCTTAGTGGAAGGCTCGATTCTTTAAATTCTTTTATTGCCGAATTCTGTAAATCTAAGGTAACAATACCCATGGTAGCCTGAGTTCGAAGATAGGTATCGTTCTCATCAAATTGGTTCTCGGTATCTACATAAACAGCAGCTCCTGTTTGGTCTCCATCAAATAATTTAATCCATCTTGGAGCAGAACCTACATAAGGAGCAATGCTAATTTCACTACCGGTTTGTTCAAAATTTTGGCCTCCATTGACATTATATTTAGTGTAATTGCCACCGGTATCACCTGCGTAGCTAATATTAAATATAGTACTACCGTCTTGAGAAGATTGTAATCTTGCAGTTCTGTTTGAAGGTACTATAAATCCGTTGTCAAAAGGTTCTATAGATACTGTTGGATCTTTAGCATCTTCACTGCTTAGTGAATAGATTAATGTGCCTCCATTACCATCCCCGGGATTTTCTCCCATTCTGGCGGCGACCACAGTAATCCATCTGCCATCTTCATTTTCGCCTGGTTCCTGGCCGTTGTCAATAGGAGTGTCATCGCTACTACAAGAAGCTAGTAAGCCTGTTGCCATTGCAATCGTTGCTAAAGTTTTAATGCTAAAAAAATTACGTTTCATACTATTGTTTTTTATAATTGGTTAAAATTTATTGATTGAATAATTTAATTTTAGGTAAAAAGCCCTTCCCGGTTTTTGTACTGATAAGTTGTCGTAAACAGGCTTGTCAAAAATGTTTTTTACATCAAAACTCATTACAAAATTTTGACCTGGGAAGGTGTAGCTAAGTCCAATATCTTGTGCAAATTGTCGGGGTACTTTAAAGAAATCGTCTCCCACGGTATTGGATCCCTGCGGAACCAGGTATGAAAATTCATCGGTAAAGTACATGGTATAGAATAGGTTTAGCCGGGAATTTTTCTGAATTAAACTCTTGATTGAGTAGCGTAAGTTGCCATTCATTGTAAAAAATGGTGTGTTGGGAACATCTATTTCTACACCTCTATTTTCAATTTTTAAATCGAATCTGGATATGTTGAAATTAAGTCCGAAATTGTTATTATAGGTATAACTTAACTGTGCGTCTATACCTTTTGAAGTTCCGCTTCCCTGGTTTACGTAAAGAATTAATTCTTCATCTACATTTAAAGAAGTTTCGATAGGTAAACCAATTCTATCTTTAATATTTCTTGTAAAAAGATTGGTTGAAGCATTAAATTGATGCTTCTTAAAGTTAAAAGTACCTAGTTTAACCCCTAAATTATAATTGTTACTTTGCTCTGGATTAATGCTTGCGTTGGCTACAACATTATCACCATCGTTACCAAAAATTTCGGTTTCGTTGGGCAAGCGTACGGCTTTTTCGGCCGAGGCTAATATGGTAATAGCGGGGCTAAGCTCGTAGGAAGCTGCAAAACCATAACCTTCATATTTTTTGTTGCTGTTTACTACTTCATCTACAATTTGCCTGCTTCCATCTGGATTTCTTTGAATTTCAGGATCTACACTTATTGTTTTTTGTTGATAATATTTCCCAAATAAATTAGTTTTTAACCTATCATTAAAAGCATTTAATTCATAGGTTAGCGAAAGTATATTCTTGTGTAAATCTCTAGTTCCTAAGAAAGTGTTTTCTAAGACCGATTGTAATTCGTCACTGTCTTCCCTATCAATTCCGCTATATACATGGTTTGCCAGGACTTTGTGATTTTCGTTAATAGCGTAGGCCAAACCTGTTCTAATGGAGGCAACATTTCGGTTGATTTTTGCAAGCGTTGGGCCGCCCTCTTGCTGTGATCCCCAGGTATATTGATATTCATTACCTCTAAAATCAATTGCCCTTTCGCCGTTCCAGCTATAAGCCCATGGTACCGTGTCATTTACCTGGCGATTGCGCTTCCCGTAGTATCCGGTTACATTCACCTCTAATCCTGGAGTAAATAAATCTCTCTTTTGGTAAGTTAAATTGGCTAGAGATGCGTCTGATTCAAGAAATCTTCCTTCGTATGGCATAATAGTCATAAATGCGCCATGTTGGACTTCTTTATAATCATCAGAACCTGTAAAGCCTACAAAAAACCGGTCGGCCCATGTTACATCGGTATATCCTACCTGAACCATACCTCCGGTAGACCTGTAGGCGTCATTAAACCGTCTTGCGGTAATTGGGGTTTGTTGACCACCTAAACCTGTTACTACAACACTTCGGCCTGAAACTTCGTAATCGTTGTCAGAATAGTTATGAAAAGCAGAAGCTTTTACGGTAAAACCAGATTTATCGAACCGGTATAACCCATTCACATTGGCTTGAAAAGTATTGAATGATCCGTAAGAAACGGAAGCGTTAATATTTTCACTCGATTGATTATTAAGCACAATATTAATAGCGCCGCCAAGCGCATCGTCGGCTAAATGGCCGGGAACAACGCCTTTGTAGACTTCAATTCGCTCGATCATTGAAGGCGGAATACTGTTTAAATTATAAGAAGAACCAAATGTGGAAATCGGAATTCCGTCTATAAAAATGCGTACGGCGCTGCCCGATAATCCATTCAAACTGTATTCTGCACGAGAGCCTAAACCACCATTCTGGCGAATTTTAACCCCAACGGTTGTGTTTAGTAATTCGTTAGTTTGAATATTTCTAATACTCGCTTCTTCGGTTTCAATTACATTAACCGCAAAACCTTTTTTCTCCATTTTAGATTTGAATGATTCTGCCTGGAGGTGAACTTCGTCTAATTCGTTATCAGTTTTATTTAAAACTACGTGAAGTTGTATATTTTTATTAGTGATTGCGATTTGCTGATGATCGAGGAAATTTCCCGATTGAATCTCCAGAATATAAATACCAGCTTTAAGATTATCTAATCTATAGTGCCCTAGTGAATCGGAAATTGTGCTAAAATTTTATCAATACCCGTCGCCCGAATTTGAGCTCCTTTTAAAACCTCCTGGTTATGTGCCCTCACTACCCCAGATACAGAAAAGGTCTCCCCGTTCGCCTGGGATAAGAGGTTAATTGAACTCAAAAATAAACAAAGCAAAAAACAGGCTCTAATCACAATTATAATTTATTATTCTTATTTAAACTAATTTTAAATAACTTGCAGCAAATTTATATTTTGAAGCTGTAAGCCTGTTTCGGTTTTGGAAATAAAAATTACGGAAAACGTATTATGTATATTGAGTCTAAATTAGTAGAGGTAAATGAAACCTTATTTTCCCAGGATCTTTCAGAAGAAATAGATCCAAATATTATTAAAGAGGAGATAGGTATTCCATCGTGTTCCTGGTTAAAAGCGAAAAGCAAAATTCAGTTTAAAAAGGGCTTGTTTATCGTGGAAAGCTTCTTTGAAAATGAGAAAAATCTTACAGATATCTTTAGTATTCGGGGGGAGTATATTCAAATATCTTATTTAGGGAAGGGAGATTCGCATTTAGTTTCTTTAAAGGACAAAAAACCTATTGAAATGGGCCGAATTAATTGTTGTTATCACTGCGATACTGTTACTACTATAGAGATGCCGGCAAATAAACCTACTCATTATCAGGCGATTTATTTGTCAAAAGAATATTACCTGGAATTATTAAAAAATGAGGCCTGGGTAGAAAATAATTCTTTTTATAAGCATATTATTCAGGGTGATTTCCAAAAATGGGGAACCTGTAAATTTCCCATAGATTATAATTTGTATCATATTTTAAATGAAATTACCAAAAGCGATTGGAATAACGATTTTAAGAAATATTATCTCGATCTAAGACTCAAAGAACTGTTTCTTTCATTACATTTTTGCCAGGAGGAAGTGTGTAATGGGGTAATAAAAGGGATTAGCAAGGAGAACCTTGAAAAAATAAGAACGGCTCACGCGTATTTGATTGAAAATTTTAAAAATCCGCCGACTATAAAAGTACTCGCCAGAAAAATTCTTTTAAATGAACTTCAGCTAAAGAAAGATTTTAAAAAGATGTATGGTAAAACAATTAGGAGTTTTATTATAGAACTGCGAATGGAAAAGGCTAAAACCTTATTAGGAAAACATACGGTAAGTGAAATGGCTGGAATATTGGGATATAAGAGCGTGCCCCATTTTATAAACACTTTTAAAAAGTGTTACGGCTATACCCCAAAACAGGGTTTAAATCAGTAAAATTTAGGTATAAAAAAAGCCGCTTTTATAGCGGCTTTTCAAGTTCTTGAAATAGGATAATATATATTATTCTATAACGCGTACTTCCGCAGCGTTAACTCCTTTTCTACCTTCTACTTCAACGTACTCAACTTTATCACCTTCGTTCAAGCTCTCGCCATCTAAACCAGTAATGTGTACGAAGATGTCTCTTCCTGTTTCGTCGTTGGTAATGAATCCGTATCCTTTTGATTCATTGAAAAATTTAACTGTACCTTCCATTGTAATAATAAAATAAATAATTAATAAAGCGCAAAGTTAGCACAATATTATTGAAGACAATGCAATATTTTCGATTTTCTTTTGAAAGTATTCTAAAACAGGCAATTAATCTATTCCCTTATCCCGCATTCTATCCATGTTCTCTTTAGTGAGAGTGTAGTCTTGCAGCCGTTTTCCTTTCCATCTCACATAGAGAAAAATAGGCATTAAAATAAATGCACTTGCTAAAACTGCGATGCCAATTATTTGGTCTCCCAGCACAACATCTTCAAAAGTGCGGTAATAAAATCCCACTCCAATGGCAATTAATATTAATATGCCTAAAAGTTTTAAAATAGTATTCATAAATTTAAACAGTTACTTCTATTAGTTTTTGACGGTAGGCGGTTAATAGTTTAGATTTAGAAATAAATCCTACATATTTCTCGTCATCTACCACAGGTAGATTCCAGGCATTTGTTTCCTGAAATTTGGTCATTATGTCTTTTGGCCGGTCTTTTCTAAGGTCAATTATTTCAGGGGCTCGTTGCATAATGTCGCTCACTTTTACCTCTTCATACATTTTCTGGTCAAACATTATCGGTCTAATATCATCTAATAGAATAATACCCAGGAATTTACGATTTTCATCGATAACGGGAAAAAGATTTCGGGAAGATTTTATTACGCCTTCGTGAATAACATCTCCAAGATTCATATCTATATTGAGGGTAACAAAGTTTTTTTCTATAATCTGCTGAATATTCAAGAGGGTTAATACGGCCTGATCTTTATTATGAGTTAACAAATCGCCACGTTTTGCGAGTTCCATGGTATATACCGAGTGTGGCTGAAACTGGTTGGTAATCATATAAGAAATAGCAGCGGTAATCATTAGGGGGACAAAGAGTTCGTAGCCGCCGGTGAGTTCTGCAATAAGGAAAATGGCGGTAAGTGGTGCGTGCAAAACCCCGGCCATTAAACCGGCCATCCCAACCATCGTAAAACTACTTACCGAAATTGGGTTTTTTAATATTCCCAGATTGTTTACAATTAGGGCAAAGCAATGTCCCATGGCACTTCCCATAAACAATACCGGCGCAAAAATACCGCCAACACCTCCGGCTCCAAAAGTGAGGGAAGTAGCCAGGATTTTAAAAATCACAAGTCCGGCCAGGAGGATTATTACAATCCAGATATTATCAAGGTAGTCATTAAAAAAATTGGTTCCTAAAGCTTCCAAATAATCTTCAGCCAATAGGTTATTTATAACATTATAACCTTCGCCATAAAGTGGAGGAATTAAATAAATAAGGATTCCAAGACCAAGGCCGCCAATAAGCAGCCTGTAAAAAAGGGAATCTATTTTTTTAAAAGCATCTCCAATTTTAAAATAAATACTTGTAAAGTACATAGAACAACCTGCGGCAAGAACTCCAAGGATTATGTAAAAAGGCACTTCAGAAATAGTGAAATTATCCTGAAGATCAACAGGTAAAATAATATCAGAGCCAAAGAAAAAATAAGAGGTGAGAATCGCTGAAACCGAAGCAATAAGCAATGGAACCATGGAGATTAAAGTAAGGTCCAGGCTAAAAACTTCAATAGCAAATATAATTGCCGCTATAGGCGCTTTAAAGATAGAAGACATAGCTCCGGCGGCTGCACACCCAATTAATAAAGTACGGGAGCTTTGGTTCATCTTAAAAAACCGGGAAATATTAGATCCCAGGGAAGCACCGGTGGCCACCGTTGGTCCCTCCAATCCAACAGATCCTCCAAAACCAACTGTTAAAGGAGCTGTGATTATAGAAGCATACATTTGGAAAGAACGCATAATTCCTTTTCGGCGGGAGATTGCATAAAGCGTTGAAGGAATCCCGTGACCAATCTTTTTCTTTAATACCACTTTAATTACCAGTAGCGTAAGGCTTAAACCTATAAGCGGAAAAATAAAATAAAATGCGTGATGGTAATTTATAATTAGATTTCCTTCCAGCAGGCGCTGAATAAAGTGCGTAAGGTTTTTTATGACCACTGCGCCTAAACCGGCGGTAAAACCAATAATAGCACTTAAAATCATCAAAAATTGTTGATGGCTCAAATGCCGGTTACTCCAGTCTGAAAACCGGATTAGTAATTTTGTAGCTTTATTGCCCACTCAAAAAATTTTAAGTGAAGATAAAAAATTCCCGATGTGAAACCGGGAATTTTTATCAATTATAGTTTTACTCGATAATCGAGATTTCAATACTGAGTCCGGATAATTATGTGGATGGCTTGAATTTGAAAAACTATTTCGCATACATCCCTTTTGAATTTGCTTCAAGCTATTTTACCTGAAGATGAAGTTCTTTAAGTTGCGCTTCATCTAGTTTGGCTGGAGCATCTATCATCACATCCCGGCCGTTATTGTTTTTAGGGAAAGCAATAAAATCCCTGATGCTTTCCTGTCCGCCTAGAATGGCTACCAATCTATCAAAACCAAAAGCAAGCCCGCCGTGAGGTGGAGCGCCATATTGAAAGGCATCCATTAAAAAGCCGAATTGTGCTTTGGCTTCTTCTGGCGTAAAGCCAAGATAATCGAACATTTTAGCCTGGGTTTCTTTGTCATGAATTCTAATAGAACCACCGCCAATTTCATTTCCGTTTAATACTAAATCGTAAGCATTGGCGCGTACCTCTCCCGGTTTTGTTTCAAGAAGTGCAAAATCTTCTTTTTTCGGCGAAGTAAAAGGATGGTGCATGGCGTGAAAACGCTTTGTTTCTTCATCCCACTCCAAAAGTGGAAAATCTACCACCCAAAGTGGAGCGAATTCATTGGCTTTTCTCAACCCTAATTCGTTTCCTAAGTGCATTCTTAATGCGCTTAATTGAGTTCTTGTTTTGTTGGCATCGCCGGCCATAACGAGAATAAGATCGCCCGGTTTTGCATTAGTAGCTTCAGCCCAGGTTTTCAGATCTTCTTCAGCATAAAATTTATCTACTGAAGATTTTAAAGTTCCATCTTCATTATATTTTGCCCAAACGAGTCCGTTGGCGCCTACCTGTGGTCTTTTAACCCAGGATATTAATTTGTCTATTTCTTTTCTGGTGAAAGAAGCCGCTCCCGGAACCGCAATTCCCACAACTAATTCCTGCTGATCGAAAACATTGAAGCCTTTATTTTTGGCAAGTTCGTTTAATTCGGCAAACTCCATCCCAAATCTAATATCGGGTTTGTCGTTTCCGTATTTTTTCATCGCCTCAGCATAAGTCATTCTTGGAAATTTCTCAACTTCCACATCGTTGATCTCTTTTAGTAAATGGCGAGTCAAACCTTCAAAAATATTCAGAATATCTTCCTGTTCTACGAAAGCCATTTCGCAGTCAATTTGCGTGAATTCTGGTTGCCTGTCGGCTCTAAGGTCTTCATCTCTAAAACATTTTACGATCTGGAAATATTTATCCATTCCGCCAACCATTAGCAATTGCTTAAAGGTTTGTGGCGATTGGGGTAGAGCATAAAACTGACCTTCATTCATTCGGCTTGGTACCACAAAATCACGGGCACCTTCAGGAGTAGATTTTATTAAATACGGAGTTTCAACTTCAATAAAATCCTGATTAGAGAGGTAATTTCTTACTTCCATTCCTACTTTGTGGCGAAATTTCAGCTTGTTTTTTACCGGATTTCTTCTAATATCAAGATAGCGATATTTCATTCTAAGATCTTCGCCACCATCGGTTTCATCTTCAATAGTAAAAGGAGGCGTAAGGGAAGTGTTGAGGATATTAACTTCATCAACTAAAACTTCAATTTCACCTGTTGGAATATTTGTATTCTTAGATTCCCGCTCAATCACTTTTCCGCTAATTTGGATTACAAATTCGCGGCCAAGTTTCTGGGCTTTTTCCATAAGTTCTTTCGAAGAACGCTCTTCATCAAAAATAAGCTGGGTGATGCCATAGCGATCGCGTAAATCTACCCAAACCATAAATCCTTTGTCCCTTATTTTTTGAACCCAGCCGGAAAGTTTTACTTCCTGGCCAATTGAAGCTGCATTTAATTCCCCGCAGTTATGACTTCTATACATATTATTCCTGATAATTTTAAGTAACGCAAAAGTAAGAAGTTCTTGTGGGTTTCCCGGTAAAATAGGCTTATAAAATAAGGGATAAGATGTTGTGTTTTGTAGGGGATTTATGATTAAATATTTGTCTGGCAGTCTTTTTGCAATTTCAATGTTAACTTAATGTTATGTTATTGTTGCTTTAAAGTAAACTTTTAGTTATATTTGGGAAGTAAGGATTAAAGAAAAGACTATGAAAAAGATAAAAAATATATTGATGGCTGCCGTTTTCACCTTTGGAGCAGCTGCTATGGCACAGGAAAGCCCAGAACCAAAGTTTGAAAAAGAAGGAGACCTTATTAAGGGAACTTTTTATTATGAAGATGGAACTGTTCGGCAGCAAGGAACTTATAAAAACAGGGAATTGCACGGCGAATGGATTGCTTATGATGCTGAAGGCGAAAAGCAAAGTATGGCTAACTATACCGAAGGTAAAAAAACCGGAAAATGGTTCTTTTGGTCTTCAGATAAACTAACTGAAGTAGATTATGATAATAACAAAATCGCCGGCGTGAATACCTGGAAAAGCGATGGTACTTTAGCTGATAACTAAAAGCTGAATTTCGAAATAAACAAAAAGGCTGTCTGAAAAGACGGCCTTTTTTATGATTTAATCTTGCTCTACTTCTACTGCATCTATAGGCTCTTCAAAAGCGATAAAAAGAACACAAGGGGCATCTCCACATTGTGCTGAATGAGGTTTGTTGGCAGGCCCATAAGCATAAGAGCCTTCTTTTAAGGTTTGAGTTTGTTCTCCCTCATAAGTTACTTCTAGCTCACCGGAAACAAGAACCATTCGTTCCGGGGAAGTGTGGGTGTGTGTCGGGATAAAGGCGTTGGCTGGAACTTTAAAAAAAATGTCGGCATTCTTTTCGGCAGGATTTCCATGTAATACGGCAATATTACAACCTTCAGGCATAAATTCAGGGCAGGGTCCCCATTCCAGGTTTTTATCGCTTTTTGTAAAAGCTATTGAGTTTTCAGCATTTTCCTGGGCGTAAATTCCGCAGGATAATAGAAAAACAAGCAAGAAGCAATAATGTTTTAGTCCGATAAATTGGTGTTGAATTTTCATAATTTCCCGGTTTTTTTAGGTTAGATGCGTTTTAAAATTAAGTTAGCTTAAATAAGCCGAGGAGGATATGAGGGTAATTCTGTAAACTTGAGAAATAAAAAACCCCGAAGTGTACACTTCGGGGTTTTGGTTTTAAGCTTTTGCTTCCAGCTTTCTTTGTTTTCGCTCTTTTCGTTTATCGGCGGTTTTCACCTTGGCTCTATTTACCAGGTAAAACATTACCGGAACTACAACCAGCGTAAGGAAGGTGGCAAACACCAACCCAAAGATCACCGTCCATGCCAGTGGCCCCCAGAAGATCACGTTGTCACCGCCAATAAATATTTTTGGATCGTAGTCTATAAACAAACTAAAGAAATCTATATTTAATCCTACCGCCAGTGGAATTAAACCAAGAACAGTAGTAATCGCAGTAAGCAATACAGGTCTTAACCTCGATTTTCCACCTCTAACGATACAATCAAAATACTGGGCACGAGTAAGTAATTCATCATCATCTATATTAAGCTCCCGCTTTTTACGGTCAATAAGGATTTGGGTGTAATCAATAAGCACGATGGCGTTGTTTACCACAATTCCAGCCAGGGAAATAATTCCCATCATCGTCATAATAATAATGAAATCCATCTGGAAGATAATCAAACCAAGGAAAACTCCCACCAAACTCAATACTACTGCCATAACAATGATAATTGGTTTTGACAGTGAATTAAATTGAGCAACAAGAATAAGCAGGATACCGCCCATGGCGATTAATAAAGCTTTTAATAAGAAAGCCATATTTTCTTCCTGTTCTTCCTGTTCCCCGGTAAACTCTAAAGTAATATCCTTAGGGAGATCGTAACTTCTAAGTGCGGTTTTTAACTGGCCTACAATCTCATTACCATTGTAACCCTGAAGCACGTTAGAGTAGAGGGTGATCACCCTTTTTAGATCTTTCCTTTTAATAGAACTGAAAGAAGAGGCAGATTCTGTAGTGACCAGAGATGAAATTGGCACCTGAATTATTTCGCCTGTGTTTTGGTCTTTAAAAGTAACCGGTTGATTGAATAATACATTTTCATTATAGCGATATTCATCAGCAAAACGCATATTTATCTCATAATCATCATCACCATCTTTATAAGTAGAAACCTCTTCGCCGTAGATTGCCCGTCTCAAGGTTTGACCTACCTGCGAAGTTGATACTCCAAGTTGTCCTGCTTTTCTTCGGTCTACTTTTACACTTAATTCAGGTTTAGATTTGTTAACGTCTATTTTGAGTTCTTCTATTCCCGCAATACTAAGATCGTTAACATAGGATCGTAAGTTTTCTGCTTCTACGAGCATTTTCTCGTAGTCTTCACCTTTAAGCTCCATATTAATAGGGTAGCCTGTTGGTGGTCCTGCAGCATCTTTTTCAACAACAATAGAAGCACCTGGAAATCCTTGTACGGCTTCCCGAACTTCAGATAAAACTTCGCTACTGCTCACACCGCGCCTTTCAGTAAACTCGCGCATAGAGAGTGTTACCTTGGCTTTATGTGGCATTTCATTTTGCTGGCCACCATCGGTTTGCGGGTTTCCTGCACCTTCCCCAACCTGGGAAATAGCCGACTCTACCATAAAATTATAGCCATCTTCATCTTCGTATTGCTCTATAGCTTCAAAGATGCGTTGCTCTACTTTTTTAGTAAGCGTGTTGGTTTTATGAATATCGGTTCCTTCCGGGTATTCAATATAGGTGATTACCTGGTTGGGTTCATTTTCAGGGAAGAACAATACTTTTGGTTGTACCAATCCAATTAATACAAAAGAAAGGAATAGCAAGAGTAAAGTTCCGAAGAAAACTAAATAGGCTTTTTTTCCGCGTAGCGAATACTTAAGGGTTTTTTCATAAATATTCTCCATCCATTTAAGCGCGGTATATTGAAAATAATCTACACCTTTTGAAATAAAATATTTATAAGCCCAAAGCAGGATAGCCGCCAGGATTAATATATTTCCAAAGGCTCTTAGCGCCCCGGCATCAACTACAAATCCTACAATTAACAATAATGCCCCAAAACCAGCAAGAATAGAACTTATTCTAATAAGTTTTTTCTTAGTGAATTCGCCTTCTTCTGTTTTCATAAACTGAGAAGTAAGCATCGAGTTGATGATCAAGGCTACAAAAAGGGAAGAACCTAAAACGATAGAAAGCGTAATAGGGAAAATTACCATAAAGCTTCCTATAATTCCCGGCCAGAGTCCCAGTGGGAAAAATGCAGCTAAAGTAGTTGCTGTTGATGCTATAATTGGCCAGGCAATTTCGCCTAAACCTTGCTTGGCAGCCTGTTTTCTTGGCATCCCTTCGTCCATTAACGTATAGACGTTTTCTACCACTACGATTCCGTTATCTACAAGCATCCCAAGACCCATTACCAGGGCAAAAAGCACCATCGTGTTTAGGGTGTATCCCATACTGGACAGGATAATGTAAGAAAGAAACATAGATAAAGGGATCGCAATACCTACAAATAATGCATTTCTAAACCCGAGGAAAAACATTAAGACCAAAACCACCAGGATCACCCCAAAAATAATGTTGTTAACCAAATCATCTACCTGGCTTTCGGTGTTGGTAGAAAGGTCGTTAGTAAGACTTACTCCCAGGCTTTCAGGAAGATACTCTTCCTGTTCTTTTTTTACAATTTCTTTGATCTGGTCTACAGCCTCGATCATATTCTTACCGGCACGTTTTTTTACGTCCAGCATCACTACAGGTTTACCGTATTCGCGAGCAAAAGTGGTAGCATCTTTTTCCCTGAAATTAATATCAGCAATGTCTTTTAGGAAAATATTACCGCCATCGGTTTTCACCACAACGTTTTGAAGTTCTTTTGGATCTTCAATTTCTCCAACGATTCTTATATTTTTCTGAACCCCGCTGGTAATCACATTTCCACCCGAAATGGTTCTATTTTCAGCACTAACCGCGCTTACAATATCTGAGAAACTAACTTTAGAAGCCGTCATCTTATAGATATCTACCGCGATCTCAACTTCCATTTCTTCAGCACCACGAATACTCGCTTCTTTTATTTGCGGAAGCAACTCGATGCGCTCCTGAAGATATTCTGCATATTCTTTTAATTGCTGAACGGTATAATCTCCCGTTAGGTTAATGTTTAGAATAGGTTGTTCTTCTGAAATATTAAGGTCGAATACATTGGGCTCTACCTTGGCGCCATTATCTAAAGTAGGCCAGGTGGTTTCGGCTTTCACCATGTCTACCTTGTCTTTTACTTTTATCTTGGCACTTTCAATTTCTACATCTTCTTCAAACTCTACAATTACCAGCGAATAATCCTGAAACGTAGAAGAAGAAATTTCTTTTACACCGGCAACATCGTTAAACTCTTCTTCCAGGGGTTCGGTAATGAATTTCTCAACATCTTCGGCTGAGTTTCCGGGGTTAATTGAGCTAACATAAATTTTGGTTTCCACAACCTCGGGAAAAGTTTCCCGGGGCATATTGTAGTAAGACATGAGTCCGCCAATCATCACAATGGCGATAATTACATATACCGTCATTTTGTTGTTAATGGCCCAGGACGAAAGCTTAAATTCTTTATCTAAATTCATTGTAGCTTAGTTTCTTATTTTAACTTCCTGACCATCTCTAAGGTTTTTAGCACCTTCTACGATCAGTGTTTCTCCGGTTTCCAAACCGCTGGTTATTTCTATTTTGTTCTTATAGGAATATCCTGTTTCTACAATTTTTCTTTTTGCAGTACCAATATTGTCTTCGCCTTCTTTTTCCTGAAGCGTAAATACTACACTTTCACCCTGCGAATTTTTAAGCAAAGCATTCTCGGGAATTATTATGGCGTTTTCTGCTGTATAATCGTTTAATCTAATGGTAGCGATTTGGTTGGGTTTTATCATTCCGTTTTCGTTAGGAACTGCAACCTGAATATTGAACGAGCGGTTATTAGGGTTAATGGTATTTCCCACTCTTCTAATTTCACCTTCAAATTCGCGATTCAACGAGCTAATTTCTACGATTACATCAGTGCCTTTTCTCACAGTGTTTAAATAATTTTCAGGCACAGCAGCTTCTACATACATATTTTTTAAACTCACTAAGCGTAATATCTGGCTTTGCCCCGGGCTTACTACTTCACCCTGTTCGGTAAGGACTTCGTCTACAATTCCGCTAAAAGGTGCTCTAACAATAGTTTTGTCTAATTGAGATTTTAACCTGTTTACCGAATTCTGCATAGATTCATAATTGGTTTTAGCTTCTAAATATTGCATTTCTGATCCAATATTTTGTTCCCACAAACGCTTTTGCCGCTCAAAAGTGGTTTTAGCCAGAGTGGCCTGGGTTTCCAATTGTGCTAATTCGCTCGAAAGTCCGCCGTCATCAATTTTGGCAAGCACCTGTCCTTTATTAACCTGTTGTCCTTCTTCTACCCGAAGATCTTGCAAGATCCCTGAAAATTCAGAATAGATTACAATGTTCTCATCGGTAGCGACATCACCCTGTACTTCGGCATAATGCTTAAATAAGGTGTCGCTAATTTGCTGTATTTCTACCAGGTCTAAACGCCGGGTTTTGTCTAATCGATCTATAGCCTGATCCAGTTTGTCCAGCTTCTCAGTAAGGTCGCTTTGTTCTTTGCTTAATTCTGTTTTTCTGGCTCTAATTTCCGGGAGGTTTTCGCTTTCTATAAGTTCTTCTATAGATTTTCCTTCCACATTATTTCCACACGAAAGCAATAACAGCGGAATACTTAATAAAACAGCTAACTTTTTCATTGTTGTTATTTGATGGGTGTATTTAATCTTCATTGTTATATTTTCTGGTGTCCAACAGGTTTTCTAATTCTACTTTAGCAGTTATTACATTAAGCATAGATTGTAAAAAATCTTGTTGTGCCTGGTAAAGTTGGCGTTGGGCTTCACTTAGCTCAAAACTGCTGGCAATTCCTTCAAAAAACTTGATTTGATTTTTGTTCTCTATCCTTTCTGCGAGTTCAAGGTTTTTCTTTTGATTTTGATAATTCTCGAGGCTAAACTCATAATCGCTTTTAGCCGAATTAATTTGGCGTTTTACCTCATTTTCGGTTTGCTCCAGTTCTACCATCGCCTGTTCATAAGCAATTTGTTTTTGCTGAGTTCTGGAGTTTCGCATACCGCTGCTGAAAATTGGGATATTTAAGCTCACCCCTAAAATAGACTGGCCAAAATATTCCTGGTCTTCATCAAAAAAAGTGAATTCCTGGCTGAAGCCCTGAACCCCATAATTTAGAAATCCGCTTAAAGAAGGAAGCGCTTTAGATTTCTCCAGTTTTACTTCAATTTCCCGCGAAGCTGCCGTATTTTCTGCAATACGATAATCTATGTTTTCTTCAACCGGAATTTCTTCCTGTAAGAGTTCCAGGTCAAAATACTGCATTGCCAGTGTGTCTAATTCTTCGGTTAGGTTGACAGGTATTTCTACCGGAATCCCAAGCGTTAAATTGAACATTTCGTAAGCGATGTCACGCATACGGCGACTTCGGCTTAAATTGTTTTTTAGGTTTAGCAAGGTGATTTCCAGCTGTTCTACATCTTCCTGTTCTGCAAGCCCGTTTTTATAGATCTCGTTGGTTTCATCGTAATTCTTCTGAACGTTTTCTACGTTTTTCTGAAGAATCGCTACATTTTCTTCTGCCAGCAAAACATTTCCGTAGGCATTAATTACGGCTTTCTTTATTTCGAGATCGGTTTTGGTTTTTGCATTTTCAGAAATTTGAAGCAAAGTTTTAGCCGATTGGATACCTACAATATAAGAACCGTCAAAAATTAGCTGGTTCCAGGTGGCGGTGGCGTTCATATTTTGTTCCGTTCCAAAAGTAACCGGGGTAAAGGTGCCGGGTTCGCCGCCAGTAATTTCAGCAGGAAGTAAAGTAACCGGCTGTTTAAGGTAATTTTGATAATCTGCCGTAGCGCTTACCTGTGGTAATCCCTGGGCGATAATTTCCCATTTTTGTTTTAAGGCAATTTCAACATCTTTTTGAGCATTAATTGAAGAATAATTATTCTCCAGGCCAAACTGTATAGCTTCTTCCAGCGAAAAACTGTAATCTTCCGGAGTTTCCTGAGCTATGCTGCTTAGCGAAATCAGTAAAATTAGCAGGTATCTAAATTTCATTTTTTTGCTTATTAGATTTTATTAATTCATCTAGCGTGTTTAACCCTTTCTCAGTGCAAATTGAGTTGAGGTGGTATCTTAAAAAATAGTCCATCAATTTTGCATTGCTGTATTCATCTTCTGGGAAGAGGTTTTTATCTTTTATACCCAGCATTCCCACAAAGTAAATTCGGCTCACAAAAGAAATAGGAATATCTCCTTTGTAATGGCCGGTAGTAATGCCCCGCTCCAGGTTGTCAATCACAATTCGTTGTACAATCTCAAATTGTTTGTCCCGCAAAGGATAATAGACCTCCGGATAATACTTTTTTAGCTGAAACTGGGGAGAGCTTTTCTCGTTTTTCAGCATCTGCATGGCAAACTTTTTCATCTCGTAAGATTCAACAATAGGATTTAATTTTTTTGCACTTAGAACGGTAATTCCTTGTTCTATTTCTTTAATTAAATAATCTACCGTTGCCATCACTAATTTGGTTTTAGTACTAAAATGAGCATAAATGGTTTTCTTAGAGATAGCCATTTGTTGGGCTATATCATCCATTGTTACACTTTTAAAACCGAGTCTTAGAAAGAGGTCTGCTGCATTCTTTAAAATATCTTCTTTCACTTTTTCTATAAATTTCGTGCAAAACTAACCTAAGGAAACTTAAAAAACAACAAAAGTTTCCTTAGTTTTTATTAATTTAACTTCTCTTATAGAATTTGAAGTACGCTCAATTATGTATTTTAGCCGGAAAAATTTTTTGGTATGAAGTCCATTGCTCAATATAGAGAAGCTTTTCAGGAGTATTTAGATCTTAAAGTGCAGGTAAAAGAGCCTAAAAATCTTTATGAACCTATGAAGTATATTCTTGGCCTGGGCGGAAAACGCTTAAGACCGGTTTTGGTACTTATGGCTACCGATATTTTTGATGCTGACTATAAGAAGGCTTTAGATGCGGCGCTTGCGATAGAGGTTTTTCATAATTTCTCTTTGGTTCATGACGATATTATGGACGATGCGCCCTTGCGCCGGGGCAACGAAACCGTACACGAACGTTGGGATATAAACACCGGAATTCTTTCGGGAGATGCTATGCTGATAAACGCGTACCAGCTTTTTGAAAATTATGAGGGCGAAACTTTTAAAGAATTAGCGCGTTTATTTACCAAAACGGCTATTCAGGTTTGTGAAGGCCAGCAGTATGATATAGATTTTGAGACCCGCGACGATGTAGCTATTGAGGATTATATTAAAATGATAGAATTTAAAACCGCTGTACTTGTTGGGGCTTCCCTGCAAATGGGAGCCATCGTTGCCGGTACTTCTACACAATGTAAAGAGGCGGTTTATGAATTTGGGCGCTTGTTAGGAATTGCTTTTCAGCTTCAGGACGATTATTTAGATGCTTTTGGAGATCCCGAAACTTTTGGGAAACAACCCGGCGGGGACATTATTGAAAATAAAAAGACCTTTCTTTATTTAAAATCTTTAGAGACTTCAGGAAAAAGCGAGGCCCAGCAGTTGGAACATTTATACACGATTAATCCTGCAGAAACTTCAGGAAAAATAGAAGCGGTTAAAAATCTTTTTGAAAGTAGCGGGGCTGCAGAATTAACCCGGCAGGAAATAGAGAAATACACCAATAAAGCTTTTGATGTTTTAGATAAAATTGAAATTTCTGACGAGAAAAAACTTCCGTTAAGAGAATTTGGGGAAATGCTTATGAATCGTAACGTATAATTTCTGGCAAAACTCCAATTGAGAAATTCTTAATTTTTAGGTGGTTACACCTTATACATTTGCAAACAATAAACAATTTTGGGCACATCCTGAAGTTTCTACTATGTTAAACTTCTTATAATTCATAAGATAAAAATATAGTTTGCTGCCGCCTGTTTTTTCTAAAAATTGTATTTTTGCTGTGTTTTACACTCAAAAGAAACATTAGTTTCAACTTATGGATAGATTTTCATTTTTAAATGCTGCACATACGGCATACTTCGCCGAACTTTACGATCAATATCTCCAGTACCCCGATAGTGTAGAGCCCAGTTGGAGGGCTTTTTTTCAAGGTTTTGACTTTGGAATGCAACAAAACGGAGTTTCTGCAGAAACCCTGGAAGAAGCACCTGTAGATTTTCAGGAGGGAGAAATTCCAGAACACGTTACAAAAGAATTTAAGGTAATTAGACTTATAGATGGTTACCGAACCCGCGGGCACTTGTTTACCAAAACAAACCCGGTTAGAGAGCGCCGTAAATACCGGCCAACTTTAGATATTGATAATTTTGGACTGGAAGAAAGCGACCTGGACACTAAATTTAATGCCGGGGATATGCTGGGCATTGGCCCTAGCAAACTTCGTGATATAATAAAACACCTGGAGAAAGTTTATTGTGAATCTATCGGGATAGAATATATGTTTATTCGGAAGCCGGAAGAAATTCAATGGATTCAGGATAAATTGAATAAAAATGAGAATCATCCAAATTTTAATGATGATGAGAAAAAGAAAATCCTGAAGAAATTAAATCAGGCAGTTTCTTTTGAATCATTTTTACATAGAAAATATGTAGGGCAAAAACGTTTCTCACTGGAAGGTGGAGAAAGTTTAATCCCGGCCTTAGATGCGCTTATAGAAAAAGCAGCAGATTATGGCGTAAGAGATTTCGTGATGGGTATGGCCCACCGGGGGCGTTTAAATACCCTTACCAATATATTCGGCAAAAGCGCTAAAGATATTTTTAGTGAGTTTGATGGTAAAGATTACGAACAGGATATTTTTGACGGGGATGTAAAGTATCACCTGGGTTGGACTTCCTGCCGCCTTACCGATAATGGTAAAGGAATAAATATAAATATTGCACCAAACCCTTCGCATCTTGAAGCGGTGGGTCCTGTTGTAGAAGGTATTGCAAGAGCCAAGCAAGACAGGCATTACGATGGTGATAATATGAAAGTGCTTCCTATACTTGTACATGGTGATGCTGCTATTGCAGGCCAGGGTGTGGTTTACGAATTAGTACAAATGGCGAAGCTGGAAGGTTATCAGACTGGTGGAACCATTCATATTGTGGTGAATAACCAAATAGGTTTTACTACAAATTACCTTGACGGGCGTTCTTCAACGTATTGTACCGATGTAGGGAAGGTAACCCTTTCCCCGGTATTACACGTAAATGCTGATGATGCCGAAGCCGTAGTTCACGCTATGATGTTCGCTCTAGATTTTAGAATGAAATTTAAGCGAGACGTATTTATAGATTTATTAGGCTACAGGAAATATGGGCATAACGAAGGTGATGAACCTAAATTTACCCAGCCTAAGTTATATAAAGCTATTTCCAAGCATGAAAATGCGATGGATATTTATGCCGAAAAGCTTAAGTCGGCAAATATTATAGACGACGATTACCTTAAAAAACTGGAAGAAGAGTATAAGGCAGATCTTGAAGAGAATTTAGAAGATTCCAGGAAAGAAGAAACCACTAAGATCACCCCGTTTATGTACGATGAGTGGGAAGGTTTTGAGAATGTGAGGGAAGAAGAAATGATGAAAGAGTTTGATACCACCTACAAGATAAAAGATCTTGATACAGTGGCTGAAGCTATTTCAAAACTTCCGGAGGATAAGAAGTTTATGCGTAAGGTGAAAAAGATCATAGATCTACGTCATCAATTATATTTTGAAGATAATAAGCTAGATTGGGCTATGGGCGAGCATCTTGCTTATGGTTCTTTAATGAAAGAAGGATATAATATTAGAATTAGTGGGCAGGATAGTGAAAGAGGTACTTTCTCCCACCGTCACGCAATTGTAAAAGTAGAAGACAGTGAAGAAGAAATTATTCTTCATAATAATATAGAAGGCAGGGATGGCGATTTCTTCGTCTACAACTCTCCGCTTTCAGAATATGGCGTAATGGGATTTGATTATGGTTATGCCATGGCAAGTCCTAAGACCCTCGTTATTTGGGAAGCCCAGTTTGGGGATTTCGTAAATGGCGCACAAATAATGATAGATCAGTATATTTCTGCTGCAGAAGACAAGTGGAAATTACAAAACGGTCTGGTGCTTTTCTTACCTCACGGGTACGAAGGCCAGGGAGCAGAACACTCTTCAGCCAGGATGGAACGTTTTCTTCAGCTTTGTGCAAAAGATAATATGTATGTGGCAGATGTTACTACACCGGCCAATATGTTTCATATCTTACGTAGACAGATGAAAGCCGGTTTTAGAAAACCATTGGTAATTTTTACACCCAAAAGTTTGCTAAGACATTCTAAAGTGATTTCAACTAAAGAAGATTTTGCTGAAGGAAGTTTTCAACCAGTATTAGACGATCCAAAAGCAAAAGCTAAAGATGTAAAATCTTTAGTTTTTTGTACCGGTAAATTTTACTACGATTTATTGGAATATAAAGAAGAAAATGATCGTGATGATGTAGCTTTAGTTCGTGTGGAGCAATTGTTCCCGCTTCCTATTGAAAAGATGCAAAAAGCGATCAAAAAATATAAAAATGCAGACGATATAGTGTGGGCGCAAGAAGAACCAAGAAATATGGGGGCTTACGGGCATATGTTGCTTCATTATGACGAAGCTAAAAAGTTTAGAGTTTGCAGTAGAAAATTCTATGGATCGCCGGCTGCCGGAAGTTCTGTAAGATTTAAGAAACGTCACAATAAAGTGATAGCAAGTGTTTTTGACAAGAATTTAGAAGAATAAATTAATAAAGAATTAAAGGTTTTCGCTTTCGCGGAAATGACAATAAAAAATAAAAACAAAGATCATGGCCTTAGAAATGAAAGTTCCTTCTCCGGGAGAATCTATAACCGAAGTTGAAATAGCCGAGTGGTTAGTTGAAGACGGCGACTATGTAGAAAAAGATCAGCCAATTGCAGAAGTAGATAGTGATAAAGCTACATTAGAGCTTCCAGCTGAAGCCAGCGGTATTATCACGCTCAAAGCCGAGGAAGGTGATGCTGTGGCTGTGGGAGAAGTTGTTTGTCTAATCGATACTGAGGCTGAAAAGCCGGGTGGAGGTGATGATAAAAAAGAATCTAAAGAAGAGAAAGATGAATCTTCAAAAGATGATTCTTCAGATAAAAAAGAGAAAGAAGATAAGGATAAGGCTGAGGCTGAGGCTAAAACCCAGGAATCTTCTAAATCTTCCACACCTTCTCAAAAACAGGATTCTCATGCAAAAGGTAGCCCGTCTCCTGCTGCTAAAAAGATCCTTGACGAAAAAGGCGTTGATGCTAAAGATGTAGAAGGAAGCGGAAAAGATGGCCGAATAACTAAGGAAGATGCAGTACAGGCAAAAGCTTCTATGGGTAGTCCGGGGAAAGGAAAACGCGGAGAATCTAAGAAGAAAATGTCTATGCTACGTAGAAAAGTAGCTTCGCGTTTGGTATCGGTTAAAAATGATACCGCGATGCTTACTACTTTTAATGAAGTAGATATGCAGCCTATCTTCAACTTAAGAAAAAAATACAAAGAAGAATTCAAAGATAAACACGGGGTAAGTTTAGGCTTTATGTCTTTCTTTACGCTGGCCGTAGTGCGTGCACTAGACCAATATCCCGGTGTAAATTCCATGATAGATGGCGATCACCAAATTACTTTCGATTATAAAGATATTAGTATTGCGGTTTCAGGGCCAAAAGGTTTAATGGTTCCTGTAATAAGAAATGCTGAAAACCTTAGTTTTAGAGGAGTAGAAGATGAGGTAAAACGTCTGGCTACAAAAGCCCGTGACGGGAAAATTACCCTAGATGAGATGACCGGTGGTACTTTTACCATTACTAATGGAGGAGTGTTTGGTTCTATGCTTTCTACACCAATTATTAATCCTCCGCAAAGTGCGATTTTAGGAATGCACAACATTGTAGAACGTCCGGTGGCTATAGATGGTCACGTAGAAATTCGTCCTATTATGTATGTAGCACTTTCTTACGATCACAGGATTATTGATGGTAAAGAATCTGTTGGATTTCTTGTAGCGATTAAAGAAGCTATAGAAAATCCTGAAGAATTATTGATGGATAATGATGTTAAAAGAGCTCTTGAGCTTTAAACTTCAGACTATTTATAAAGCAAAAAAGGCAGCCGTTAGGCTGCCTTTTTAATTTCAAATAAATAAATCAAAACAAAAACAAGTTCAGTATGTTCAAAAATAAAACGCCTACAACGAAAATGCTTAATATTACATAAAGGAGTTGATGGCGGAGTTTATTTTTAGACACTGTAGACATTACTAACATTAATTTTATCAAACTTAATTAACATCAGTCCGCGAATCAAGGGGATATTTCCCCTTTGTAAAAGCTATTTTAAATAAAGTGCAGGAGCTTTGTAGTCTATAACGGCTTTTCCTTTTCTTAAAAGATCGGCGCCAATAATTCCGTGAACCTTTTCGGCTTCGTGGTTTACCAGGGCTTCGTTTACGTGTCTTAAGTCAAAAAGTACGAGATCTACTTTTTTCTTTTTCCAGCCTTTTATTTCTATCCGGTTCTTTTGGGCGATTTGTGTTAGCATATTGGTGGCGCCGGCGCCTGCAGCTTTTATATCACTATCTTCTGCAAGAAGTTTAAAGTGTTCTACGGCTTCCAGGCCCACGCAGGTGCTGGAGGCTCCTGTATCAAGAATAAAGTTTCCTTCAATATTATTAATTTTGGCTACCAATTCCAGGTGTTGGGTTTTGGTGTATTTCAATTTAATGCGTTTAAAGCCTTTTTCTTTCAGTAATTTTTTTAAAGATGACATTCTTTATGTTTTTCGCAAAGATAGGTCTTCAAAATAAATTATTTTTGCTTTTATGATTTTAACCGATACGCACATACATCTTTACAGCGAAGATTACGAAAACGACAGGGACGAGCTTATAGAAAACGCCTTTCAGCAAAATATAGAACGGTTTTTTCTACCTGCCATTGATTCTGAAACCACAGAGGCGATGTACGAGCTGGAAGCTCGTTATCCCGAGAATGTTTTTTTAATGATGGGCTTGCATCCAACTCATGTTCAAGAGCATTTTGAGGAAGAATTAAAACATGTAGAAGAGCAGTTTGAAAGAAGAAGGTTTTATGCGGTGGGTGAGATTGGTATAGATTTGCATTGGGATAAAAGTACCCTGGAAATTCAGCAGGAAGCTTTTAGGTGGCAAATAAAACTCGCAAAAAAATACAAGCTTCCCATTGTAATTCATTGTAGAAAGGCTTTTGATGAAATTTTTGATATTTTAGAAGAAGAAAAAAATGATGATCTTTTTGGCATTTTCCATTGTTTTACGGGAAACCTGGAGCAAGCCAAACGTGCCCTTTCTTATAATCTAAAACTTGGAATTGGTGGTGTGGTTACTTTTAAAAACGGAAAAATTGATAAATTTCTGAATGAAATCCCGCTTAGCGAGATCGTACTGGAAACCGATGGGCCGTATTTGTCCCCAACGCCTTTTCGTGGGAAGCGCAACGAACCTGAGTATCTTATAAAAGTAGCAGAAAAACTTGCTGAAATATATGAAAAACCACTGGCTGAAATCGCTGAAATAACCACCCAGAACTCAAAAGATATATTTGGGATATAAAGAAGGTTATAATTAAAATTTGTTCATTTGCCTAGCTAACACAATTTGCGTGAAAGAATTCGAAGACATAAGGTTTTATAAGGATGAAGAGGTGCAACCTGCCTTGCAGGAGTTCATGAGACACCCCATGGTTAAAACGCTTTTACAGTTTACATTTCCTGAAAAAACTTCAGAAGAAATTACGACCATATTGGGAGAATGCCATTCTATTAGAGATTTTCAAACCAAAGTAATTTATAATTCGGTATTAAAAGTTATTGAAAAAAGTACCGAAGGGCTTACTTACAATGGTTTTGATAAATTAAATAGCGATCAAGCTTATTTTTATATTTCCAATCATCGCGATATTATTCTGGATACTTGCTTATTAAACACCACCCTTTATGAGCAGGAGCTTATCATGACGGCTTCGGCTATTGGTGATAACCTGGTGCAAAAGCCTTTTCTTATGGCTTTGTCCCGTTTAAACAGGAATTTTCTTGTAAAACGCGGAATTAGCCCCAGGGAAATGCTGAAGAGTTCTATGGTGCTTTCAGAATATATTAAAAAACTGCTGCATGAGGATGGGCGATCTGTTTGGATGGCGCAAAGAGAAGGCAGAACTAAAGATGGAAGCGATTATACCCAGCAAGGCGTATTAAAGATGCTTGGTATGGCTAAAGGGAAAAATAGTTTGGCGGAATATTTTGCTGGGCTCAAAATTGTTCCGGTAGCGATTTCTTATGAATTTGATCCCACCGATATTTTAAAAATGCCGGAACTTCTTGCTAAAAGAATGAAAGAAGAATATGTAAAATCGGCTAACGAAGATTTTAATTCTATTATGCAGGGTGCGCTTGGTAATAAAGGTCGCATTCATATCAATGCGGGAGAAGTACTTGGAAAAGAAGTTTTTGAAGAGATTGAGAGAGAACATACTTCTATAAACGCACAACTTAAAGCAGTGGCTACAAAAATAGATCAGCATATCTATAAAAATTACAAATTGTGGCCGGCAAATTATATCGCATTCGATTTGTTGAAGAATTCAGAAACGTATGCCAATAAATATTCAGATAAAGAAAAAAGGCAGTTTGAGCGCCGTCTTAGCCGAAGGGTGGATGTTAAAAATGCCCTGGAGCTAAATAGTTATTTATTAATGTATGCAAATCCGGTAATAAATAAAGAAGCGCTATATGAAGAAAAGAGCTAAAATCTTACTTATTTATACCGGCGGGACTATAGGTATGATTAAGGATTATGATTCTGGAGCCCTTAAAGCCTTTAATTTTGATGAATTACTACAAAATATTCCCGAGCTTAAAATCCTGGAGCACGAGATAGATACCTTGAGTTTTGGCGACCCTATAGATTCCTCTAATATGAATGTGGAATGCTGGGTGAAAGTCGCAAATACAATTAATGAGAATTTTGATGCTTATGATGGTTTTGTAGTACTGCACGGCAGCGATACTATGTCTTACACGGCATCAGCGCTCAGTTTTATGTTCGAGAATTTAACCAAGCCCATTATTTTTACAGGATCCCAATTACCTATTGGAGATTTAAGAACAGATGCCAAAGAAAACCTTATTACCAGTATTCAAATTGCGGGTTTACAAAAAAATGGCAAGCCGGTAATTGCTGAGGTAGGACTTTATTTTGAATATAAATTATATCGCGCTAACCGTACTACGAAAATTAATGCCGAACACTTCCAGGCTTTTGCTTCCTTAAATTATGCTCCTTTGGCAGAATCTGGGGTTTATCTTTCGGTTAATTACAATGCATTATGGCGTCCCAATCGAAGACAAAGAACAAAATTGCATACCGGATTTAATAATGAAGTGCTGATTTTAAAGATTTTCCCGGGAATTAATGCAAAAACGGTAGAATATATGTTATCAAAACCTGGACTAAAAGGGGTGGTTCTGGAAACTTACGGAAGCGGGAATGCTCCCAGTGACGATTGGTTTCTCGATATTCTGAAAAGAAAAATTTCTGAAGGATTATTTGTAGTCAATGTAACTCAATGTATTGGGGGAAGCGTAGTTATGGGGCAATATGAAACCAGTGTTCAGCTTAAAAAAATAGGTGTGGTTTCTGGTAAAGACATCAGTACTGAGGCTGCGGTGGCTAAATTAATGTATCTTTTAGGAAAAGAATTGTCTCCTAAAGTGTTTAAAACTATCTTTGAAACCTCTCTTAGAGGGGAAATGTCATAAAATTAACGGCAGATGCTTGACGAAGTATATTTTTTTTCGTTATTTGGCGCACCGTTTAGAAAACGTTAAGAAAGAGAGGTGGCCGAGTGGTCGAAGGCGCACGCCTGGAAAGTGTGTATACGCCACAAGCGTATCGAGGGTTCGAATCCCTTCCTCTCTGCAATAATTATTATATTTTTATTAAAAATTTATTTTTATATCTTTAACCCTTTAACTAATTAAATTAAGACAAACAGTAATGAAAAGATTATTTTCTATTTTGGTAATCGCCGCGGTGATGGTACTTGGAGCCGGAAACCTAAATGCGGCCAATAATGTTAACACATTACCTGGTACAATTGTGAATTTTGTACAAGACGAAGAGGCTGCAGCTGCCGCAGATGAGGCAGAGGAAGAATCTCTTGGTTTTCATCAGGAACTTAAAAAACGATTTATAGAAGGTGGTCCTGCATTTATGGGGATTGTACTTTTATGTTTAATTCTTGGTTTGGCTGTTGCCATTGAGAGAATTATCTTTTTAAACCTTTCTACAACTAACACCAGAAAACTGGCTAGAGATGTAGAAGATGCTTTAAACAGTGGTGGTGTAGAATCTGCTAAGGAAGTTTGTAGAAATACAAAGGGACCTGTTGCTTCTATCTACTACCAGGGTCTTGATCGTGCAGACGAAAGTATTGACGCTGCAGAAAAAGCTGTTGTAGCTTACGGTGGAGTTCAAATGGGACAGTTAGAGAAAAACGTTTCCTGGTTGTCTTTATTTATCGCTATTGCTCCTATGCTTGGTTTCATGGGTACTGTAATTGGTATGATTACCGCCTTTGATAGAATTGAAGCTGCTGGTGATATGCAACCATCTCTTGTTGCCGGAGGTATTAAAGTGGCACTTCTTACAACCGTATTTGGTTTGATCGTAGCTATTATTCTTCAAATATTTTATAACTATATTATCGCTAAAATTGATAGTATCGTAAATGATATGGAAGATGCATCTATCACTCTTATCGATATGTTGGTAGCTTACAAAAACAAAAAAAGAATCTAAGACCAGATTAAATTATGACTTTACATAAAATATTAAAATATGTGTCCATCGTTTTAGGCGTTATAGGTCTTATCCTACTGGGAAGGATCCTTGCCGAAGACGGTGATGCTATAGAGGCCTCGGCCGATTTACAGAATAGTCTGCTTGCACCAATAATGTATTTGTCTTATTTCGTGTTGCTTGTTGTTCTTGTATTGGTCGCATTCTTCGTGATAAAAGGTCTGTTTAAAGGAAATATTAAAAACACACTTATTGCTGTTGGTGCCTTTGTTGCAGTTATTGTAATTGCTTACCTTGTAACCGATGGTACTCAAATGACGCTTAAGGATGGGGATATACTCTCGGCCAACGCAGCGCATTGGGTAAGTGCAGGTTTAGTAACTTTCTACATTCTTGCAGGTATTGCAATTCTAGCGATGGTGATATCCGGAGTTAAAAAATTAACTAAGTAATAATATGGCAAAAAGAGCAGCACCAGAAGTTAATGCCGGTTCTATGGCCGATATTGCTTTCTTGCTTCTAATCTTCTTTTTGGTAACAACAACCATTGAGACAGATAGCGGAATTAGCAGGAAGTTGCCGGAATGGCAGCCAGAAGAACAGGATCCGCCAATAATTAAAGAGCGGAACATCTTCCAGGTATTGGTTAATGCAAATAACCAGTTACTTGTAGAAGATGAGGAGATGGAGATTGAGGAATTAAGACAGGCAGCTGTAGAATTTCTTGACAATGGAGGAGGAACAGGCGATGAAGCTTGTGATTTCTGCCAGGGAGCCGAAGATCCAGCTTCTTCTGTTAACCCAACGAAAGCTATTATTTCATTGGTAAATAACAGGGGAACAGAGTATGGAACTTATATCGCAGTACAAAACGAACTTGTAGCGGCTTATAACCAACTTAGAGATAGGGAAGCCCAGCGTTTGTTTGGTACAAGCTATACAGAGATGGAAGCTAAGTATAATGATTCGCGTACTAGTGAAGGCGCTAAAGAAACTTTAAAGGAGAGAATTGAATTGATTAAAGATATGATTCCTCAAAAGCTTTCTGAAGCAGAACCTACGAGTTAATAACCTTAATATAAAACTTAAATTTAAGACTTTATTATGTCTAAATTCAAAAAGAAAAAAAGCGAAGGGCAACCAGCCATAAGTACAGCATCTTTACCAGATATTGTATTTATGTTACTGTTCTTCTTTATGGTTGTTACCGTGATGCGTCAGAATACGTTAATGGTTGAAAATAAACTGCCATTCGCCGATCAGGTTGAAAAACTTGATAAGAAAGACCTCGTAATGTATATTTACGCCGGTAAACCCAGCCCACGCTACCAGGAAAGATTTGGTAGTGAAGCAAGAATTCAGTTAAACGATAAGTTTGCCAGTGTTGGCGAAGTACAACAATTTATTTTTGCTGAAAGGGAAACTAAGCGTGAAGAGTTAATACCATATCTTACAACTGCCCTTAAGGTAGATGAAGAAACAAATATGGGATTAGTTTCAGATATCAAACAAGAATTAAGAAAAGCTGAAGCTCTTAAAATTAACTATACCACCAAAGAAGGTGACGCCCTGCAAAACATGCAATAATTACCAATAGGTATTTTTTCAAAACTGTATAAACATCCTGTCTAAATTTAAATATTTGGCAGGATGTTTTTTTATCTTTAAACTCAATATACCTGTAGTTTAAAATGAATAGAATATGCTACCTTGTTTTCTTCTTTATACTTTTTAGTACGCCATTATTGGCCCAAACTGAAGAAGGGAATAGATTAGAAAGCATTCCAGACTCCGTACCGTCGATTATCGATAGTTTGTACCGTGAAGATCAATTCTACGTGGGGCTAACTTTTAATCTCATAGGAAATAAACCTGAGTCAATTTCCCAATCTGGTTTTTCTGGAGGAATTCACGTCGGTTTCACAAGAGATTTCCCCATAAATAAACGTCGAAATATCGCTATTGCAGCAGGTTTAGGTTGGTCTTTAAATAGCTATAGCCACAATTTGTTTATTGGCGAAGATGAGAGTGGAGAAACTATTTTTAGAAATCTAACGCGAGATATTGATTATAGTACTAACCGCTTTACTGCCCAGCTAATTGAAGCGCCGTTGGAGTTTCGCTGGCGTACTTCTACTCCCGAAACCTATAAGTTCTGGAGAATTTATACCGGATTAAAATTAGGTTATATCTATCACTTTAAAAGTAATTTTATTCAACCCGAGAACCAGGTTGTTCAAACCGATGTGCCCGAATTAGACCGTTTTCGTATGGGGGCAACTTTTACTTTTGGATATAATACCTTCAATTTTCATATTTATTACAGTCTTAATTCACTATTTCCCGACGCTCGTTTAAACGAAGAGACTATAGATATTTCGGTATTTAGGGTTGGTCTTATGTTTTATATTCTATAACCAGAAGTATAAAACAAAAGCTTGCGGAATTACTCCGCAAAATAAACCAAGCAGAAGTTCATTAAACGTATGCGCTTTATAATAAAGCCTCGATGATGCGGTGATACCCAGCGCAAGAATTAAAAAGCTAATAGTATAGGTTAAATTTAATTGAAAGTTTAAGCTAACCCCTATCATAAATATTATAAGTCCGCTAAGTGCCATTATATGTAAACTGGCTTTTAAACGAAACATGACCACCGTAAATGCCAGTAAAGTTGAAAAAAGAATGCCTACAAAAAAGTAATAAAGGGCGGCATAGTTATAGGCATTTAGAATTTGATTTAGCACCATGGTTACTAAAATGGCAAAGAAAAGCAAAGGCCATCTACGCTCACGTACATCTTCTAAAAATATGGATTGAGCCTTTCCCAGGTTTTTGAGTAAAAAGTAAAATACCACGGGAATAAATACGGTTAAAATTGCAATGGCGAGAAGTTTAGCTTGTATTACACCCGGAGGGAAGAATCGCGGTGTAAATAAAAAATAAAGTAAACTCCCTGCCAGCGGTATCCAAAGCGGATGAAATATAAAGGAGGCGCTTTTTAAAAGGAATTTCATTAAATCTCTTTTCGCAATCTTGCAACCGAAATATCTAACTGCTCCCTGTATTTTGCCACGGTACGCCTCGCAATGGGATAACCTTTGTCTTTTAAAACCTTGGCGAGCTTCTCATCGGTAAGTGGTTTACGCTTATCTTCTTCCTCAATAGACATTTCCAGGATCTTTTTGATCTCCCGGGTAGAAACATCTTCCCCCTGATCGTTTTTCATAGATTCAGAGAAGAATTCTTTTATGAGTTTAGTCCCGTAGGGGGTATCTACATATTTGCTGTTAGCAACCCTGGAGACGGTAGAAACATCCATTTCAATTTCATCGGCGATATCTTTTAAAATCATTGGGCGTAAGTTCCGTTCGTCGCCGGTAAGGAAGAATTCTTTTTGATAGTTCATAATAGAACTCATCGTTACCATTAAGGTTTGTTGTCTTTGTTGTATGGCTTCAATAAACCACTTTGCCGCATCCAGTTTCTGTTTAATAAACATCACCGCATCTTTCTGCGCTTTTGTTTTTTCCTTAGATTCTTTATAGCCCTTAAGCATATCGCTATAATCACGAGAAACGTGCATTTGTGGGGCATTTCTTCCGTTCAGACTAAGCTCTAAATCCCCGTCTACAATTTTTATGGTAAAATCTGGAATTACGTGTTCTACCATCCTGGTATTACCGGAATAAGAACCGCCCGGTTTAGGGTTTAGATGTTCAATAACATCTATAGCCTCACGCAATTCATCTTCAGAAATATCGTGTCTCGAAAGAATTTTGGTGTAATGTTTTTTACTGAATTGATCGAAAGATCTATCCAGGATATCTTCAGCCAATTCTACGCCTTTTGTAGGCTCCTTTCGTCTTAGTTGAATAAGTAGGCATTCCTGAAGCGATCTTGCGCCTACACCAGCTGGATCAAGCTCCTGGACCTTCTTCAATACCTTCTCTACCGCAGCTTCATCGGTATAAATATTCTGGGTAAAAGCCAGGTCGTCTACCACATCCTGTAATTCTCTTCTTAAATATCCACTTTCATCCACACTTCCTACCAAAAACGCGGCGATTTGTTCTTCGGTTTCATCAAATCTAAGGGTGCTTAATTGCGTGGTTAGATATTGGGTAAACGAAGTTCCCGAAGCGTAAGGCACACTTTTCTCATCATCGTCTGCACTGTAATTATTGGCCTGTAATCTATAATTAGGTACTTCGTCGTCGCTTAAATATTCATCAACATCAATTTCTGCTTCTATAGATTCGGTTCCTTCATCTTCACGCTCCCCATCGCTATAATCGTCTTCATATTCCTCATACTCATCCTTGGTTTCCACTTTACCATCCTCCAAAGCGGGGTTTTCCTCCAGTTCCTGCTTTATACGCTGCTCAAAAGCCTGCGTGGGGAGTTGTATAAGCTTCATCAGCTGAATTTGCTGTGGGGAAAGCTTTTGGGATAATTTGAGATTTAATTGCTGTTTAAGCATAAATTTATTTTACTTAACTCGATAATCGAGATTTAATTATTTCAACGCGAGTTTGAAACAATTGTTGTTTACAACAAAAATACGGAAAACAACGCTACACAGCATTTGGCATAGTAAATGATTGTGGTAAAATTTTGTTAAGGATTCTTAGATAATCTCTTAAATTCCACGAATTTCTTCGGAAGCGAAAGCTCGAAAGCCATATTTTCTTTAGTAACAGGATGTTGAAATTCAAGTCCCGTGGCCGCTAAAAATAAACCTCCTTTTTTTATGAATTCTGAAGTTTTACCGTAAATTTTATCACCTACAATTGGATTTCCATGGGTTGACAGGTGAATTCTTATCTGGTGGGTTCTGCCTGTTTTTGGAAAAGCTTTTACCAGACTGAAATTTTCATTTTTAAGTAGAAAATGTTCTAAAACTTCAATGCTGGTTTCAGCTTCTTTTTCTTCAATTCTATCATTTAAAGTAACTGAAGTAGGAAGTGTTCCCAAAACCAGCGCCTGATAACTTTTCTGAATCTCTTTTTCCTCAAAAAGTCGGTTTAAAGCTACCTGGGCAGCTTTACTTTTCGCAATTAGTAATATTCCTGAAGTTGGGTTATCTAACCTATGCACAGGCAAAGGAGACGGCAAAGCATCTTTAACTGTAGATTTTTTTAAATTAAAAGCTAAGGCGTTTTCAACGGTCTTAAAATAATTCCCACTAGTAGGAATTCCTGCGGGTTTATGGATTACCGCAAGAAATTCATCTTCAAAAATAATCTCCAATTTTAAGCTGAAAACTTTCTTATTTTGTTCTTCAGGTTCAAGAAATTCTATTTTTTGTCCTTCTTTGATCCAGTCTGAAGTTTTTGCTGGTTGACCATCTAATAGGATAAGCTCTTTTTTTAAAGCTTTTTTAAGCGAACTTTTGGTAGGAAGGGAAGCAAAGATTGAAACCGCATATTCCTGCAACCTGATTTTTTCAGTTATAGCGGGAACAATATGGGTTTCTTTGATTTTCAATGGCAGGATTTAATGGGAGAAATCATATCAAGTTTTTAAGATCGTCATCCTGAACTTGTTTCAGGATCTAACATGAGGAAAACTAAAATCATCTTAGAATCCCGAAGAAAAATTCGGGATAAAGTCTGAAACAAGTTCAGCTTGACGGTGACGAGTTGATTAAAAAACCTCACAGGTTTTTAAAACCTGTGAGGTTTGAGAATATCTAAAAAATTTTTTAAAACTCGGCGTTTTGCGGAGTTCTAGGGAAAGGAATTACATCCCTAATATTTCCCATTCCGGTTACAAATTGTACCAGTCTTTCAAACCCAAGTCCGAAGCCACTGTGAACACAGGTTCCAAACTTACGGGTGTCCAGATACCACCATAATTCTTTTTCGTCTATATCTAATTCCTTCATTTTATTTTGAAGTACGTCTAAACGCTCTTCTCTTTGCGAGCCACCAACAATTTCCCCAATTCCCGGGAAAAGGATGTCCATTGCTCTTACGGTATTGCCGTCTTCATTAAGGCGCATATAAAAAGCCTTGATGTTTGCCGGATAATCGAATAAAATTACCGGGCATTTAAAGTGTTTTTCCACTAAGAAGCGTTCGTGCTCACTTTGCAGATCGGCGCCCCATTCTTCAATGATATAGTTGAATTTCTTTTTCTTGTTAGGTTTGCAATTTTTAAGGATCTCGATAGCCTCAGTATAACTTACCCTCTTAAAATTGTTATCTATTACAAAGTGAAGTTTTTCCATTAGCCCCATTCCACTGCGGTCTGCTTTTGGCTTGGCTTCCTCTTCAGTTTTGAAACGTTTGTCTAAGAATTCAAGATCGTCCTGGCAGTGATCTAAAATATATTTCAATACATATTTTATAAAATCTTCGGCTAAATCCATATTGCCGTCAAGATCGCAGAAAGCAACTTCTGGTTCTATCATCCAGAATTCAGCTAAATGCCTGGAGGTATTAGAATTTTCGGCTCTAAAAGTAGGTCCGAAAGTATAAATTTGACCCAGTCCCATCGCGTAAGCCTCTCCTTCCAATTGTCCGGAAACGGTTAAATTGGTCTCTTTTCCGAAGAAATCTTCACTAAAATCAATACTGCCATCTTCTTTTTTCGGGGGGTTCTCCATATTTAGAGCGCTAACCCTAAACATTTCCCCGGCACCTTCGGCATCACTTCCAGTGATAATTGGAGTGTTTACATAATGAAAGTTATTCTGCTGAAAATAGCTATGAACAGCAAAAGACAGTTTAGAACGTACACGCATAATGGCGCCAAAAGTATTGGTGCGGACACGCAAATGCGCCTGTTCTCTCAGTTTTTCGAGACTATGGCGTTTTGGAGAAAGAATGGTAAGTTTTACCTCTTCCGGATTCGCATCTCCAAGAATTTTAAATTCTTTTACTTCAATCTCAACTCGTTGCTGATTTCCCTGGCTTTCAACCAAAGTACCTTTTACAGAAACTGCTGCACCAACAGTGATTCTTTTCAGTTCGTCCTGATCAAAATTTTCAAAATCTATTACACATTGCAGGTTGTTGATGGTAGAACCATCGTTTAAGGCAATAAAGCGATTGCTCCTAAAAGAACGTACCCAGCCGTTCACCTCAAATTCCTGTAGAAATTGATTGCTGTCTAATATTTCAGCAATTTTTGCTTGTATCATTTATGTAGATTTAGAAAAAACAAATATAAATTTTCCGTCTCAGCCTGCAAAGCAAGCCGGTTTTTATTAATCCCTCCAGAGGGTTTAATTCTCCGGAGGCTTTTCTCGAATGAAATATAATTTTCCGACTCATACCTAATGGGCTTACCCCGAGGAGCTTGATTATCTTTCTGAATTTTTAGATTCCTCTTTTTCAATTTCGGCCTCGTCTTCATCGGTTTCAATAATCCTCATTGCGGGCTCTTTTAAAACTTCTTTATTAGCGATGTTTTTCTCTAATGAAAGCAATAAAGACGGCAACAATAATAAATTGGCAAGCATCGCGAAAAGTAGGGTTGCTGAAACGAGTCCGCCAAGGGCTACCGTGCCACCAAAGCTACTAATCATAAATACCGAAAATCCAAAAAACAGCACGATGGAAGTATAGAACATACTCACCCCGGTTTCCCGTAGAGCCGCATAAACGGAACGTTTAATTTTCCAATTATTCGCTTTAAGCTCCTGCCTGTACTTTGCTAAAAAGTGAATGGTATCATCTACCGATATCCCGAAAGCGATACTAAATACCAGGATCGTAGAAGGTTTTATGGGTACTCCCAAAAAGCCCATCATTCCTGCAGTTACCAATAGTGGTAGTAAATTTGGCACCAGCGAGACAATTATCATCCTGAAAGATCTAAACATCCAGGCCATAAATAAGGCGATAAGTAAAATGGCCAGGGAAAGGGAAATAATAAGGTTTTTCACCAAATAATTGGTTCCTTTTTGAAAGATAAAAGCTTTTCCTGTCATCGAGATTTCATAGCGCTCCTCGGGGAAAATCTTGTTTATTTTTGGCCACAGATCTTGTTCCAGTTCTTCCATTTTATCGGTGCCCACATCTTTCATATAGGTAGTAATTCTGGCATATCTTCCAGTGCTGTCTATGTAAGAGGTGAGCAGATTTTCATTTGAAGAAAATCCTTTTGCGTAAGGCATTATAAAGTTTTGTTCCTGCGAACTCGGCAATTGATAGTATTGTGAATCTCCATTATAGAAAGCCTGTTTTGAATACTTTACCAGCCGTGTTATTGAAATTGGTTGGGAGAACTCAGGAATTTCAGCGAGATGATCTTCCAGTTCCTCCATACGCTTAAGCGTGGCAGGTTTTAAAACACCATTTTTCCGTTTAGTATCTACAAGAATTTCTAAAGGCATCACGCCATCAAATTCTTCTTCAAAGAATTTAATATCCTGGAAGAATTCTGCTTCTTCGGGCATATCTTCCAATAAACTTCCTGAAATTTTTATGGTGTAAATACCAATAATACTCGCTACCAAAAGAATGATTGAAGTAATATAAATACTAATGCGGCGGTGTCTCACCATTTGCTCCATCCAGCCCACAAAACCCCCAATCCATCGTTTATTAAGGTGTTTAAGGTGTTTGCGCCTTGGCAAATTCATATAACTGTAGATAATTGGAATTATCAACAGACTTAAAATAAAAATCGCCACAATATTTATGGAAGCCACAATTCCAAATTCTTTTAGCAAGGTGCTATCTGTAAGAATAAAAGTTGCAAAACCAGATGCCGTGGTAATATTGGTCATTAAAGTGGCATTTCCCACTTTGGTAATTACCCGTTGTAGCGATTTTGCCTGGTTCCCGTGTTTTTTTATTTCCTGCTGGTATTTATTGATCAGGAAAATACAATTGGGAATTCCTATTACGATAATTAAGGGCGGAATAAGTGCCGTAAGTACGGTGATTTCGTAATTGAATAGCCCTATCACTCCAAAAGCCCACATTACGCCAATACAAACGGTGATCATAGAAATAATCGTAGCTCGAATAGACCGGAAAAAGAAGAAAAATATGAGTGAAGTAACTCCTAGTGCAGCCAGGATAAAAAGCCCGATTTCATCTATGATATTCTGTGAATTCAGCGTTCTTATGTATGGCATCCCGGAGACTTTTACATCTATGCCGGTTCTTTCTTCAAAATTGGCGATGAGCGGCTGCAATTCATCTATAACAAAGGTTTTTCGTTCTTTAGAATTTACAATTTCTTTGTTTAAATAAATCGCCGATTGTAATGTGTTGGAATGCGAACTGTAAACAAGATTCTCGTAAAATGGCAATTCGTTATAAAGTTCATCCTGATATTGCTGAAGTTCTTCTTCAGTAGGATTTTCTTCAGAAATAAATGGGACCATTTCAAACCGGCTGGGCTCTTCAAACTTTTTTAATTGCTGAAGATTACTTACCGAAATCGCATAATCTACCGCGGGGTAGGCCTCTAAAGTTTTGGTAAGCTCTTTCCAGGCCCTAAAATTTTCAGGCTTAAAAAGCGTAGAATCTTTTACGCCCAGGAGAACAAGATTTCCTTCTTCCCCAAATTTATCCAGAAACTCGTTATAGGCAATATTGTCTTCGTGATCGTCTGGTAAAAGGTTAGCTTCGGTATAAGAAAATCGCATGTTCTTCCACTGGGTAGAAAGAAATACTGTAGTAGCAATTATAAGTAAAAGAATAATAATCCTGTTGCGTAAAATTAATCGCGCAACTGAGTTCCAGAATCCGAAACTAAAAATCTTAGCCATTGGAAGTTTTTAAGGGAGGGCAAAGGTATAAAAAGGAAGCCTATTTACTCGATAATCGAGATTTAAATGCTAAAGGGGGCTTGCCGGGAATAAAAAATAGATTTTACGATTTATATCTCGGGGACTTGCTTCAAGGCTTTTGATGGGTTTTTAAACTTTTAAAGTAACTCTAATTTAAATATCTAAATGAAAGGTAAATTTAAATGCGAAGTTTTCATTGAAATTGGGCAAACTATAAGGTCCGTATCGGTAGGCGGCTCCCAAACCAAAACCAACAAGGATTTTTTGCAGTTCTATCCCAAATTCGTGATAACCCTCTTTCAAACTTTTAAACGGAATGCTGTGACGTTCAGGGTTGCTAATATCGCCAATGGCGTGGCGGGAAATAAAAACAAGCTCCGGCTGAATTAACCTATGAATATTTATAGGCCTTAATTGATGCTTTACGTGCAGCATCGCCTGTTTATCACTAAAAAATTCGTTGTAAAACATCGTTTCAAAACTGCGCCGTCCTGCCACCGAAAACCGACTTAAGATTCCTTCGCGAGAAGGGCTGTTAGGCAATGCGTGGTATAAATGGGTTAGTGGTACTTCGTCTGTGGCATAATTTCCTTCAAGAATAATTTCGGTTCGGGATTGGTTGAGTCTTTTTATTTCGTGTTCTACTAAAAGCCCGAATTTCGTGTAATCAAAATCGCTCCCAAAAATCCCGGAAATCCCTTTTGTGATTTGTCCTGTAAACTTTGGATAACCTTTTTCTATTAATTTGGTAGAATTTGGAGTTTTTAGAAACCTGGCAAACGGCCTCCATAAGAAAGAAAATGTAGCTTCAGAAAGTGTATATTCTGAAAATTCCTGCCCATTTAGTAAAAAGCTGTAATCCCGGGTTTGGGAAATATCACTTTTAGAAAGTTGAAGTTCGGTTTTAAAATCAGACCCGAATCTATGGGTTAAGCCACCGCTTAACGTGCGATGCTCATAAAAGAAATTAATATTTACAAATCGTGGCTCTACAATAGAAAAGTCATTTTTACCCTGTAAGTAGCTAAAACTGCCGGTTTCAACAATATCTCGGGTGTAGTTCAGTTTTAGGTCGGTTTCGCTAGCTTTATTTAAATGAATTGAAGTTCCCAGGTTGTATTTAAAAACTTCGTCTTTAGTGCCGTAAACGAGATAGCCGTTTACACTAAGTTTATCTGAAATTGCCTCGTTAGTCTTTCCTCCAAATCCCAGTCTGATTCCTTCGAAATTATTAAATTTAAAGAATTTACCAAGATCAAAATCCCAGAATGCTACCGGATAATAACCTGTAGAAATCGATTTTTGAAGACTTATTTTTTCTTCAATTTCTTTTTCTTTAATAAGCCTTTCGGCACGTTGGCGACTAAACTTATTTTGCGTGCTTAAAGCTTCAGTCCTGTTTTCTTGCCAAAAACTATCTTTTTGGGAATTCGCATCAGACTTAACCAGAATTTCAGCTGAAGTTTCTAAAGTTGCATCAGAATTCAGCTGAATATCGTAATTAGTGCTTGTAGCGTTTAGAAATAGGTTGGGATCACCTCTTCCCGGGGCAAGAATATTATTAAGAATAGATTCTTTTTTCTGAAGTGTTCCTGCCGAAATCACTCCGCCAAAAACCGAAATCGCCTGGTCGCCATTTCCTGGGCGGATTGTTATTTTTTGAGTTTTTGGAAACCATAAGTTTTCGTCAGGGAAATATTCATATTCCTGGTCTATTTCCAGTTTTATCGCGCCAAGAAGTTGCGCTTTTGCCTGCTGAATGGCGTATGTTTTGGTATCTAAATAAAGAACACCTTCTAAACCTGCAACGGCACGTTGCCTTTTTGGTTTAAAATAAATTACATAAGCCGGGCGGGAAGTGGTAGTAGTATCTAAAATTTTAAAAGAATAATTTCTAAAAGCAGAATTTTGTAGCGGTGCGGCATAATCGGTTTCAAAAATTCGAAAATCTTTATCGTAAAGCGAAAATGGATTTACCGAAAGGGATAAGATCTCGTACACTGGTTTTTCAAACCCGGCCGTTTTTAACCCCTTAACTTCTTCTTTTAAACCTTCTTTTTGTGAAAAATAAAACCTGGATATTTTTTCGGAAAAATAACTTGCAGCCGAATTTATTACAGTGCCAATTTCGAAATTGGTGCTATCGGCAGCCATCTCCAATGCGGCAGATTCATTGTCTACAATAAATTTATTATAGTTTTTAAAATTGAATTTTTGCAGTTTCTCTTCAGGATCGTTTTCTGGTTTTCGTGCAATTGCTTTTTCAATTATTGCATTCGCTTTATTTTCTCCCGAAGAAATAGTTACTGCATCGAGTCCTTCAATTTTAGGAGTTAATTTAATCCTTACAAACTCAATGTTTTTTGAAACTTCGAAGGTCTGCGTTTCAAAACCTACGTAAGAAATACTAAGTTGGGTTTTATCTTCTTTAAGACTAACGGAAAAACTACCGTCTATTTTGCTTAAACCTTCTTTGTTGCCAAACGTTATTTTGGCATAGGCGAGGGGTTCACCGGTTTGTTCGTTTACAATCCTTCCCCTTAGTTGTTGCTGAGCACAAACACTAAAGGAAAATAACAGAAAAATAAGCAATAACGGGTAACGCATAGTTTTTCCTGAGATATGAACTAAAAATCAATAAGGGTAAAACAATAGAGGCTGGTTGAGAAGCTTGTTTTCGTCAAGCTGAACGGCTTTCAGCTTCTAGTATGTTTAAATTATAACAACTTAGATCCTGAAACAAGTTCAGGATGACGATTTTTAAAATTCTTCAAACAGCCTCTAATGTAGTCTAAGAAACTGACTTTCTATTATATAGTCATAATTTCTTTTTCCTTGTTTTCAAGGATAGTGTCAATACGGGTAATATGGGCATCGGTTAATTCCTGAACCTCATTTTCAGCATCTCTAAGTAAATCTTCAGAAATATCCAGTTTCTTTAATTCGTTATTGGCAGATTTTCTGTCATTTCTTACCCCAATTTTAGCATCTTCAGCTTCAGCTTTTGCTTGTTTTGTAAGTTGCTTACGGCGCTCTTCAGTTAAGGGTGGTACATTTATAATTACACTCTCACCGTTGTTCATTGGATTAAAACCAAGGTTTGCCAACATAATTCCTTTTTCAATATCTTTAATCAGGCTTTTCTCAAAGGGCTGAATAGAAATAGTTCGGGCATCTGGCGTATTCACATTGGCAACCTGTTGCAGCGGAGTTTGAGCTCCATAGTATTCTACCATTACACTCCCAAGCATTGCCGGGTTGGCTTTACCTGCCCGAATGTTTTGCAATTGTTTATTCAGGTGATCAATCGCTTTGTCCATACCTTCTTTGGTAGTGTCTATAATAAATTCAATTTCGTCTTCCATTTTTTTAATATTAGTTGAGCGTAATAAAACTTTATAAATTAACTTTTGTGCCTATTCTTTCGCCTGTAACCACTTTTAGTAGGTTTCCGGGAGTGTTCATATCAAAAACAATAATTGGGAGTTCGTTTTCCTGGCTTAAGGTGAAAGCGGTAGTATCCATTACTTTTAGACCTTTTCTAATCACATCGTCAAAAGATATAAAATCGAATTTTGTGGCTTTTTTATCTTTTTCAGGATCAGCATTGTAAATTCCGTCTACACGTGTTCCTTTTAAAATTACATCGGCGTGAATTTCAATAGCTCTTAAAACTGCGGCAGAATCTGTAGTGAAATAAGGATTTCCGGTTCCACCTCCAAAAATTACCACACGGCCTTTTTCTAAATGGCGCATGGCTTTTCTTCTAATAAAAGGTTCGGCTACTTCATTTATTTTTATAGCCGATTGCAGCCTGGTTTGAACTCCGGCATCTTCCAGTGCACTTTGTAAAGCTAACCCGTTAATTACGGTGGCAAGCATTCCCATATGGTCACCCTGCACTCTGTCCATTCCTTTACTGGCTCCAGCCACACCTCTAAAAATATTTCCGCCGCCTATAACAATGGCTACTTCTATTCCCTTATCGGTAACTTCTTTAATCTCCTCGGCATATTCTGCCAGGCGATCGGGATCTATGCCATATTGGCGTTGTCCCATTAATGCTTCTCCCGATAATTTTAAAAGTATTCTTTTGTATTGCATAGCCTTTTTGTAGTGATTGGTGCAAATATAGGTAATATCTTAAATTGTAAAATAACATATTCACAATCAATCTTCCGCTAATTACTAATTTTTTTATTGGACTCTAAGTTTCATTTCAGTTAAAATTCTGTGAGTTTAATTTAAAATGTATGGCTAGAATTGGAAATACAAATGGCGAGGTTTTTGCTATCTTTGAAGTAATAAAACAGAAAAGAAAATGTTAGGATATTATATTATTGCAGGGCTCATTTTTATAGTGAGTATGTATGTGAGTAATAAATTGAAAAGTAAATTTAAAAAGTACTCTAAAGTTCATTTGCAAAACGGAATGAGTGGAAAAGAGCTCGCCGAAAAAATGTTACGGGATAACAATATTACCGATGTAAAAGTAATCTCTACTCCCGGAATGTTGACCGATCATTATAATCCGCAGAAAAAGACTATTAATCTTTCTGAGGGTGTCTACAGTCAGCGAAATGCCGCTGCCGCTGCCGTGGCAACCCACGAAACCGGTCACGCTATTCAGCACGCGAATGCTTATAGCTGGTTAACTATGAGAAGCCAGTTGGTGCCGGTGGTAAGCATAGCTTCAAGATTTTCCCAATGGGTTATTTTTGGGGGATTGATTCTTATGGCAACTACCGCTATAGGAAGTACCGTTTTACTATTAGGAATTATTATGTTTGGGATGGGAACTTTATTCAGTTTTATAACTTTACCGGTAGAATATGATGCGAGTAAACGCGCTTTAGCCTGGCTGGAAACCGAAAATATGGTTTCGGGCCCGGAACATGAAGCTGCTGAAGATTCACTAAAATGGGCCGCAAGAACTTATGTAGTGGCCGCGGTTGGTTCTTTAGCAACCTTGCTTTACTTTCTTAGTATTTATATGGGAAGGGATTAATATTGAAAATATTTCTTCTGAAAATTTTATAAAAGAAAACCCGCTTCAGCTGAAGCGGGTTTTCTTTTATCCTGGAATACCTTTTATTCCAGCTGAATTTGTAGTTTATATCAACCTAGATCCCCGATCAAAAATCGGGGCAGGCTCTGAAATAAATTCAGGATTACGTATATACAAATCTATTCTGTACGTTTGTCTCTAATTTGCGGAATACGCTCATCAAGTAATTTAAGTCCCAGGCCTTCAGTGCCCATAAGATCAAATAACTCTAGCGCACGGCGCATTGTTTGCTCTTCTTCCATTTGCTCTGCAATAAACCATTGTAGAAAATACTCGGTAGTATAATCGTTTAACTTTCGGCATTTTCCAACGATATTGTGAATTGCTTTGGTGATAGCAATTTCCTGGTCTAAAGCGGTTTCAAAGATTTCTTCCAAAGATTTAAAATCGTGGTTTACACCATTAACTTCCGGAGAATAGGCGGTGCCGCCATTATCGTTAATAAATCTAAAGATTTTCATCATATGCTCTCTTTCTTCTGTAGCTTGTTCGTAGAAGAAATCTGCACTATTAGAAAGGGCATTGTGATCGCACCAGGAAGCCATAGCTAAATAAGCTGATGACGAATGTGCTTCTTTTTCAATTTGTTTATTTAAAAGATCCATGACATCTACATGGATACTCAAATTTTGTCTTACTAAATCTTTCATTTTTTTATAATTTAACTCTATAGAGGTTCAGCAAAGGCATACGCCTTATGCAGATCAATTATTGGGTCCAGCAGTGTGCTGGTTTTTATTGGTCATTTTCTATAAAATTAGCCAAATGCTGAGTAAGAACCTAATTGTGTATAGAATTTAGAAGTAGTCTAAAGTGAAATAGATTAAACCGAAGTGGTGAGGAGGGAATTAAGTTCTAACATAGCGAAAGAACCGGTAATAAATTCTTTAAGATCTATACATTCTAAGGTGTTAAAAACAAAGAAGTGCTGGCGGTTGCATAGCATAAGCATTTCCAACCCGTGTGGGTTTTGCCCGTTAAAATGAGAATCCAGGTCAATTTCCTTAACCTGCTGTCTAAAAGCTAAAAACTGGCAAAAACCAAGCTGAATAGTTTTATGCGGAAATTCAATAAAAAAGCATCGCTGCTTATCACATTGATAAGAAGTAAAGAATTGAGACTGGTGTAATACTTTCATACTGCAGCCAAAATTAATTCTTATTTAGAATAAATCCAAAGAATATTAAATTTTGATTTGCCTTTTTATTTGTTGATTTAACGAAATAAAGGTTTCTGTTCTCGAAACCCCTTCTATTGCCTGAATATCTTTGTTAAGTACATTCATTAAATGCTCGTTATCTCTACACAATATTTTAATAAAAATAGACCAGTTTCCGGTGGTGTAATGGCATTCAATTACTTCAGGAATTTGGCTGAGTTGCTTCACGGCTTGAGGATTACTAACCGCTTTATCTAAGTAAACCCCCACAAAGGCCATAGTTTTATAGCCCAACATGCGGGGGTTTATCATAAGTTTAGAGCCTTCAATTAAACCTGCTTTCTCCAATTTGCGCAAACGCTGGTGAACTGCTGCACCGGTAATCCCGATATTCCTGGCAATTTCTAAGATAGATTTTTTAGCATCGTCCATTAAGAAATTTAGGATGGTCTTATCTATACCATCTATTACAACAGTCTCGTTTACAACTTTCATTTGGGAGGTTTATTTAGTTAAAGAGCTAAAGTAGCAAATTGAATTCAAAAATTTAATTTCCTACTTCCCCAAAAGGGTTGTAGCCCAAATATTCGGTCTCTTTTTCTTTAAAAACAATGTTGTGTTTCTCTAATTCCTTAAGGATTGGTTCATAAACTTCCTTTTTAATAGGCAGTTGCACCCCAGGAGTAGTTATTTCTCCCTTTAGAATTTTTAAAGTAACAATTGCTACGGGAAGGCCTACGGTTTTTGCCATGGCGGTTTCTGTTTGGTCTTTTCCAATATGAACCATAGTAGCGTCTATTTGTTTTTTCTCGCCATTTAACTCGTAACCAAATTTATGATACATCACAATCATATCTTTATCATCTGGTGCCAGGCTCCATTTATCCATTAAAATCTTCTGAAGGGCTTTCGCAGGAGTGGCCGCCTTAATTCCAATCTTTTTGTCTTTGTTGAATAAATCCAGCTCCAAAAGTTTTTCCCACATAAGATCGTCCTGATCTATTTTTAGACTATGCCGAAGTTTAAGTTCTACAGTATCGGTAGGAGAGTAGGGAAGAAAAGAATTTACAAAATCGCGATAACTCATACTTTCTGAATCTTTCATAGTAAAACTATCATCGGTCATTCCAAGCTGCACAAACATATTCCAGGCGCGACTGAAGCCAACCCGTCTAATGGTGCCGCGATAAAGTGTAAGTACATCTTCCAGGCCGTAGATACTCATATAATCGAGCGAATTCCTATTGGCATAACCTTCAAATTTACCGTAACCTTCAATATGCAGGAATTCGGTTCTTCTAAAAAGGCGGTGATAGGGAATATATTTATATTTTCCTTCCTGGATAAACTCGGCCACACCGCCCTGTCCAGCAACAACCACATTCCTTGGGTTCCAGGTGAATTTGTAGTTCCAAAGATTGGTATCACTTTCAGGAGCCACGAGACCTCCGGTAAAAGATTCAAATAAAAGTATTTTTCCGCCTTTATCTCGAATTCGGTCTATAACCTGCATCGCACTCATATGGTCTATGCCGGGATCTACCCCAATTTCATTCATAAATATGAGTCCGTTTTTCTTTACTTCTTCATTTAAAGCTTTCATGTCTTTGCTGATGTAAGAAGCGGTTACCATATTCTTTTTGAATTTTACGCAAGCTTTGGCAACCTCTATATGAAATCGCGCCGGAAGCATGGAAATTACGATATCGGCATTTTTCACCGCGCTTTCCCGGCTTTCTGCGTTAAAAACATCGAGGTGAAATGCTTCACAGTGCTTTTTATTTTCGCAGGCTTTTTTAGCATTCTCGAGATCAATGTCTCCAATTCTTAAAAAGAGATCTTCGGTCCCGGCTTTGGACAAAAGATGATCGATTAGGACAGAAGTAGATTTTCCCGCCCCGATTATTAAAATGTTGTTCATAAAATAAATTAGTTTTGTGTAGTGGTTTACGAATGTATTAAATCTTTAACTCATAAAAAATAACCTAAATGAATAGGAAATTTTTAATAACCGGAGCGATTTTCGGACTTTTAGCAGTAATAATTGGGGCTTTTGGTGCACATGGTTTAAAACCATTGTTAGATGAAGCAGCCAGGGAATCTTTTGAAACCGGGGTGAAATATCAAATGTATCACGCCTTATTATTTCTTTTGGTGGGAAGTTTTAATTTTACCAAATTTCGCTTTCAAAAATCAATATTTTTTCTGCTTCTCTTTGGAGTAATTTGCTTTTCTGGATCTATATATTTGCTCGCCACCAATAATTTAACACCTATAGATTTTACAGGAATTGCATTGGTCACCCCGCTAGGAGGTACGTTATTAATAGCCGCATGGATTTTTTTACTCGTGGAATTCATAAAAATAAAAGCAAAATAATTTAAGAAAGTTTAGCAGTTTATCTGTATAAGATTTATAATTTTGTACTCATAACAAACCACACACTTGAAATTTATGCTTGCACACACCCAAACTACGAAAACGATTTCGTTAGAAAACTACGGGATCAGAAATGCAATGGTACACTACCAGTTATCTCCTGAAGAACTTCATTATGATACACTAGAACATGGCCTGGGAACCGAAACAAATTCGGGAGCTTTAGCTATTAACACGGGAGCTTTTACCGGTAGGTCGCCAAAAGATCGTTTTATAGTAAAAGATGAGTTGACCCGAGACAAAGTTTGGTGGGGAGATATCAATATTCCTTTTGACGCTGTTAAATTCGATAAACTTTATGATAAGGTGGCAGATTACCTATCTGATAAGGAAATCTATGCTCGCGATGCGTATGCCTGTGCCGAAGAAAAATATCGCTTGAATATTAGAGTGGTAAATGAGTATCCCTGGTCTAACATGTTTTCTTATAATATGTTTTTAAGGCCAGAAGAAAAAGAACTCGAAAACTTTAAGGAAGAATGGTTAATTTTGAACGCTCCCGGTTTTAAAGCAGATCCCGAAGTAGACGGCACGCGCCAGGAAAATTTTGCTATTCTTAATTTTAGTAGAAAAATTGCCTTAATTGGTGGTACCGGTTATACCGGTGAGATTAAAAAAGGAATTTTTTCAGCTTTAAATTTTATTCTTCCGGTAGATAAAAATACGCTACCTATGCATTGCTCGGCTAATGTTGGTGAAGATGGTGATACCGCTATCTTTTTTGGCCTTTCTGGCACGGGGAAAACTACACTTTCTGCAGATCCAGGCCGAAAATTAATTGGAGACGACGAACACGGTTGGACCAAAGAAAATACGATTTTTAATTTTGAAGGCGGTTGCTACGCCAAAGTGATTAATCTAACCGAAGAGAATGAACCCGATATTTACCGGGCGATTAAACCAGGCGCTATTTTGGAAAATGTTATTCTGGACGATGATGGGAATGTAGATTTTTCTGACACCAGTATTACTCAAAATACACGGGTTAGTTACCCTATTCATCATATAGATAATATCCAGGAACCTTCGGTAGGTGAAAATCCTAAAAATATATTCTTTTTAACGGCTGATGCTTTTGGGGTTTTGCCTCCAATAAGTAAACTTACTCCGGGGCAGGCGGCTTATCATTTTATAAGCGGGTACACGGCAAAAGTAGCAGGTACTGAAGCTGGAATAAATGAGCCGGTACCAAGTTTTTCAGCTTGTTTTGGCGCTCCATTTATGCCTTTGCATCCTACAAAATATGCTGAAATGCTAAGTGCGAAAATGAAAGAAGCCAATGTAAATGTTTGGTTGATAAATACAGGCTGGACCGGCGGACCTTACGGAACCGGAAGCCGAATGAAATTAAAATATACAAGGGATATGATAAGCGCCGCATTAAATGGGGACTTAAATGATGCCGAATTTAGTACGCATAATATGTTTGGCCTGCAAATGCCATTAAATTGTCCTAATGTGCCTTCGGAAGTTTTGAATCCCCGGAACACCTGGAAAGATACCGCAGCGTACGATAAAAAGGCCGGGGAACTGGCAAATTCATTTAAACAGAACTTTGTAAAGTTTGAAGCATATGCTAATGATGAAATTATGGCCGGCGGGCCTACTTCATCCTAGCATTATTTTTAATTAGTTAATTGATTAAAAAAAATCCGGTGCAATTTGCACCGGATTTTTATTTGAATATAATCGGAAATAATTTTATTTTTTATTCGCTTCACTTATATATTTATGCAGCGCCATCGTCATAGATGGTGTATCTGGTGTTGGCGCTTTTATATTTACGGTTAACCCGTGTTCTTTAGCGGCCTTTATTGTGGTGTTTCCAAACACCGCAATTTTTGTTTCTTTCTGCTCAAAATCGGGAAAATTCTCAAAGAGAGATTTAATTCCGCTAGGGCTAAAGAATACCAGGATATCATATGTTACATCTCGAAGGTTAGAAAGGTCACTTACTACGGTTTTGTAAAAAGTAGCCTGTTTCCATTCTACACCAAGTTTATTCAGTGTTTTAGGAACATCTGGCTTCAGCATATCTGAAGAGGGTAATAAAAACTTCTCGTTCTTGTATTTTTTAATAAGTGGAGAAAGATCGGCAAAGGTCCTTTTACCAACATAAATTTTCCGCTTACGATACACCACGTATTTTTGCAAATAATAAGCTACAGCTTCACTCAAACAAAAGTATTTAAGGGTGTCTGGCACCTTAAAACGTAAATCTTCGGCAATTCTAAAAAAATGATCTACAGCATTACGGCTGGTAAGGATAATTGCAGAATATTTTGTAAGATCTACTTTTTGCTGGCGCACTTCTTTAGAAGAGACACCTTCTACGTGGATAAAAGGGATGAAATCAATTTTTACTTTTTGTTTTTCTTCAAGCTCAAAATAAGGAGAGTTCTCTACTTTAGGTTCGGGCTGGGAAACTAAAATTGTTTTCACTTTCATATATCAATACTTTTATTTGGTCCTTTGTTTAAATTGTAATTAGCTTGTACAAAATAATATAGGGGGCAATTTCGAGAGCGCAAAGGTACAAAATAAAATAAAACCAATTGGCAGTAATAAGGTTTTGATTTTCCCGGTAAATCAATAACAGGCTAAAAATATTGCTTAGGACTAAAATACCCAATAGGGTATATAGGGTAAAAGCCGTAGGAGTAAAGGTGTAAACGAATATTAAGCTGGGAATTAATAATATAAGTCCAATAAAATTACGATAGCTTATTTTTTGATATAGATAAGAATCTATTTGTGGGTCTAAATTAAAAACGTTCCCAATTATTTTTTCTAACCCAAATTTTAGCAAAACAAAACTACCATAAGCAGTGGCAATTCGTATAAAAACAAAAGCCGGATTTAAAGCTGTGTCTTTCCAAAAGAAAGTGAAGAACAGGTAAAAAAGTAGCGAAAAAGAGATAAGATGAACAAAAAAAAGCAAAATGTTAAAAGGATGAAAAGCCTTGTTCTTTTTTCCTCTAAACATCATAAATTTGTTAGAGGAAAGCAGTGAAAGAAAATCCTCAAAGCGCTGTGGATATGCTGTTCTTACAATAGCCAGTAATAGAAATGCACCCATTAGTGTGAGGGTGATCCAGTCTAGCGAAACAATATGTCTTTCTATGGCTTCCAGGATTAAAACTTTTTTGCAAATGTATAATTATTTTGAAGTTAAAACTTGAAGGTGATGCCGGGAAACGAAGATTTAAAATGCATACATTTGTGCAAAAATTGGTAAGATGGTAAAGGGGATAGTCATTGTACCCACCTTTAATGAAATTGAAAACATTGAGCGACTGGTTAGAAACGTGTTTTCTCAACATACACAATTTCATATTTTGGTGGTAGATGATAATTCTCCCGATGGCACCGCAACCCTGGTAAGAACACTTCAGGCTGAATTTCATGACCATCTTTTTCTTGAAGAAAGAATGGGGAAATTAGGCTTGGGCACAGCTTACATTCACGGTTTTAAATGGGTGCTGCAAAGGGATTACGAGTATGTTTTTGAGATGGATGCCGATTTTTCTCATAATCCTAACGATCTTATAAGATTATATAATACCTGCAAAAGGAGTAATGCCGATGTTTCTATAGGTTCCCGTTACAAAACCGGGGTAAATGTAATTAACTGGCCTATGAGCAGGGTTTTATTATCCTGGCTGGCATCTAAATATGTAAGATTTATTACCGGGATGGATATTCACGATACCACCGCCGGTTTTGTTTGTTATAAAAGAAGAGTGCTAGAAACAATAGACCTGGACAGCATACAATTTGTGGGCTATGCCTTCCAGATAGAAATGAAGTTTAAAGCATATTTGCTGAAATATAATTTAGAAGAAGTTCCCGTAATCTTTACAGATAGAACCCGGGGAACTTCAAAAATGAGTGGCTCCATAATTTCTGAAGCTATTTTTGGGGTAATAATAATGAAGATTAAAAGTCTTTTTAAGCAGATTAAATTGAAATGAAGAAAGTCTTAATCAAGAACGCGAAGATTGTAAACGAGGGTAAAATTAAAGAAGCCGATGTTTTTATTGAAGGTGGAATAATTGTGGAAATTGCCGAAAGTATTAGTGCCAAATCTCCCGATGTTCAAATCTTTGATGCTGAAGGAACACACTTATTACCCGGCGTAATAGACGATCAGGTGCATTTTAGGGAACCGGGGCTCACTCATAAAGAAACTATAGAAATGGGTTCTCGTGCAGCGGTAGCCGGGGGAATTACCTCTTTTATAGAAATGCCCAATACCATTCCGCAAACTACAACTATAGAGAAACTTGAAGAAAAATTTAAGCTGGCAGCTTCAAAATCTTATGCCAACTATTCTTTTATGTTTGGGGGTACAAACGATAACCTGGAAGAAATTCTAAAAGTAGATCCTAAAACAACGGCAGCTTTAAAGTTATTTCTAGGTTCTTCTACCGGAAATATGCTGGTAGACGATGAAAAGGCTTTGGAACAGATTTTCTCAAAATCGCCGCTACTTATCGCAGTACATTGTGAGGACGAAGAAACTATTCAAAAGAATCTTGAGGAATGTATAGAACGATATGGAGACGACATTCCAATAGAATTACACCCTAAAATTAGAAGTGAGGAAGCCTGTTATAAATCTTCATCTAAAGCAGTTGCTCTTGCCAAAAAAACCGGGGCGAGATTACACGTTTTCCACATTTCTACGGCAAAAGAATTGAGTTTATTTAGCAATAAGAAAAAACTTAAAGATAAAAAGATTACGGCTGAGGTTTGTATACATCACCTTTGGTTTAACGATTCTGATTATAAGGAAAAAGGAACCTTGATTAAATGGAATCCTGCAGTTAAAACCAAAAAAGATCAGGATGCTTTAATGAAAGCTTTAAATAATGATTTGCTTGATGTGGTCGCTACAGACCACGCTCCGCATACTAAAGAAGAAAAGAAAAATGTATACACCAAAGCCCCAAGTGGCGGCCCGTTGGTACAACATTCACTTGCTGCAATGCTACAATTCTATCACCAGGAAAAAATTTCTTTAGAGAAGATCGTAGAAAAAATGTGCCATAACCCGGCTATTTTATTCCAGATAAAAGATCGCGGATTTATTCGTGAAGGTTATAAAGCCGATTTGGTGCTGGTAGATCTAAACGCGCCCTGGGCGGTACAACCCGATAATATTCAGTATAAATGTGGCTGGTCTCCTTTTGAAGGGGTTACCTTTAAATCCCGGGTAACGCACACTTTTGTAAATGGTAATTTGGTGTATAAGAATTTTAAACATCAGCCTTTTTCGAATGTGGCAGAGCGTTTGCAATTTGACCGATAATATGTTGAAAAAGCTTTTTTTACTGTTTTTCATTAGTGTGGCATTTGCCGCATGCCAGGATGTTGAAAAATCTGAAAGACCAGATAATCTTATTCCAGAAGAAAAAATGATAGATGTAATTGCCGAAATTTCTTTAATGCAATCGGCAAGGAATTTTAATAAACGCATCTTTGAAAATACGGGTATTAGAGGGCAGGATTATATTTTCGAGAAATACGATATAGATAGCGTTCAGTTTAAACGCAGCAACGATTATTATGCCGATAATTATGAAATTTATCAACGTATTTATGATAGTGTAAAGAATCGTTTTGAAAAATTAAAAGTTGAACTGGATACCTTGCAAAAGCAAGAACAACGAATTAAAGATTCTATTGCCAAAGTAAAGCGTGATTCTTTAGGAAAAAGAGGCGATTCATTAGATCCTGCGGAAGAAAAAGAGATTGAGGAGATTTCTGATTCTTTAATCGAAGAAAAAGATTCACTTAACAGAAGGGTTATAGATAGTCTCCCGCAACCAAGGTCTCGAAACTAAGATTTATCCTGTTTGTAGAATTTTGCAGTTTCAGCAATTACTTTTTTTATAGGCGTAAATTCAAAATTGAGCCTTTCTTTAATTTTCTCATTAGAATATTTTGAATGCTGAAATAAGGTATGTACCGTGGTTTTGGTTATTTGTCTTTTTGCACCAAAAAAACCACCTATTTTCTGAAAAATCCAACCTACCCAAAGCATCCATTTCTTGAGTGATTTTTTAGGTGCCGGCTTATTTAATTCAGTTGCAGTTTGTTCAAAAATAGTTTTAAAACTGATGTTTTCGGAAACTAAAATATAATCTTCATTTTTAATCTCAGCCTGCATAAGAGTTTGCATTACGTCTACTACATCTTTAACGCCAACAAATCCAGCTATTTTAGGGAAATGATAAGTCATTCCTTTATCAATTTTCGAGAAAATTTTCCCGGTGCCTTCCTTCCAAAATCCGGGGCCAATAATTACTCCCGGTTTTACAATTACAGTAGGAACTCCTTCCTGCGTACCTCGCCAGGTTTCAATTTCGGCACCATATTTAGAAATTGCGTAGTCGCTGTGGTCGTCTTCGGGGTTCCACATCACACGCTCGTTAATCTCTCTGTTGTTTAAGCTTTTCCCAAGCGCAGCCACACTACTTACATAACAAAGTTTCTCTACTTTAAAGGCAATACATAGGTTTACGATGTTTGCGGTGCCTTCAATATTAATTTTTCTAAGTTTTTTATCATCTGCAGGATCAAAAGAAACCAGCGCTGCACAATGATAAACATATTGTATGTTTTTAAAAGCTTTATTAAGTTGAGGTACGTTGGTGATATCGGCTTCAAACCATTCAATTTGTTGGAATAAGCTTTTGGCTTCTTCAGTAGAAGTATAATAGTTGAAAACGTGCTCAACCGCTGTGAGGTCGCTATTTTTTCGATGTAGGGCTCTAACTTTTTTGCCGGCTTTTAATAAATTCAGCAATAAATGTGAACCTACAAGTCCGGTGCCGCCTGTAACTAAAATCATGTGGTAAATATACCAAAACCACTTAGGAAAAATAAGAGTTTATGGTATCTTTACTTCATAATCGAGATTTGAATCATCAAGGTTTTTCAAGAAATCAATATATTATTTCGTAATAGGGCCTCGGGTATTTGCCCCGAGGTGATTTGCTCGATAATCGAGATTTAAATGCTCCGAGGCTTGCCTCGAAATTAAAATATTGTTTCCTATTTATGCCTCGTGGGCTTGCCCCGAGGTAGTTTACTATTATTTTTGCGCAAAATTATTTGAATTATGAATAAGAACTTTGTAGAAGAATTAACCTGGAGAGGCATGTTGCACGATGTGATGCCAGGTACAGAAGAACACCTAAAAGAGGGGATGCGTGGCGCTTATGTGGGAATTGATCCAACAGCCGATTCCCTGCATATTGGCCATTTAGTGAGCGTGATGATGCTTAGACATTTTCAGCTTTGTGGGCATAAACCTTATGCTTTAATTGGTGGTGCTACGGGAATGATAGGCGATCCTTCTGGGAAATCTGCAGAAAGAAATTTGCTTGATGAAAAAACTTTACGCCATAACCAGCAGTCTATAAAGAATCAACTTTCTAAATTTTTAGAATTCGGGAAGGAAGAGGAAAATGCTGCGGTAATGGTGAATAATTACGACTGGATGAAAAATTTCAGTTTCCTGGAATTTATTCGCGATGTTGGGAAACACATTACGGTAAATTATATGATGGCCAAAGATTCGGTGAAGAAGCGTTTGTCTTCTGATGCTGCTGAAGGAATGTCTTTTACCGAATTTACCTATCAATTAGTACAGGGTTATGATTTTCTGCATTTATTCAGGGAAAATGATTGTACCCTTCAAATGGGTGGCAGCGACCAGTGGGGGAATATCACCACCGGCACCGAGATGATTCGCCGTATTGGGAATGGAAAGGGCTACGCTTTAACCTGTCCGTTAATTACAAAAGCTGACGGTACTAAATTTGGGAAAACCGAAGGCGGAAATGTTTGGTTAGATCCTAAGCGTACTTCGCCTTATAAATTCTACCAATATTGGTTAAACACCAGTGATGTTGATGCTGAAAAATATATAAAAATCTTTACATTATTAAGTAAAGTGGAAATAGACAAACTCGTTGAAGAGCATAAGGAAGCGCCTCATTTGCGTACGCTTCAAAAAACATTAGCTGAAGAAATTACAGTGATGGTACATTCGCGAGAAGATTTTGAAAACGCAGTAAAAGCTTCTGAAGTACTCTTTGGAAAAAGCACCGCTGATGATTTGAAATCTTTAGATGAAGCTACTTTTTTAGATGTTTTTGAAGGTGTACCGCAAGCTGAAGTACCTAAAGCTGAAATAGAAAATGGACTCGATATGATCGCGGCTTTATCGGCTAAAACCAATTTCCTGCAATCTAACGGGGAAGCCAGAAGGGCTTTAAAGGAGAATTCAGTTTCTGTGAATAAGGAGAAAGTAAAGGAAGATTATACGATTACTTCACAGAATCTTATTAATAACAAGTATGTGATTATTAATAAAGGGAAAAAGAATACTTATATTATTAGAGCAGTTTAAACCGCTCTGGTTAGTTTTATAAATACAAAGCCCCGTAAACAGGGCGTCTACGGGGCTTGCAACTAACTAACCAATCTAATATGAAAAAATTTCACTTAGCCTGTAAGAATCATTTCAATCAAAAATTCATCTTACATTTATTAAGACGAGAGAAGCCTTGAAAATTTACAGGCTTTAGTAAATTTTAACTATAAAGTTTTGATATTTAGGTTTTTATTGGCGAGTGTTGAGTGCCAGAAGCTTATAGAATTAGAAGATTGCAACCCCGAATATCACTATTATCAAATCTTCCAAGAATTTCTATTTTATTTTCTTTAATTTTTCTACCTAAATCCTGGGTAGCAATAAATGAACAAGAGTTAAAATTGGCCAGGTCTATTAAATTAATTCCACCGGTTTTGTATTGTGGCTGGTAGCTCAGCGCATCTTCAGCATCACGAATAAGAATTTTCATCCAGGGTGGAGTCTCAAAAATCCCATCTCCTTTAGAGTAAGCCTGTGAAAGTAATTCGGTCATTCCGTATTCGCTATGAATTTTTTCTACTCCAAAACCTTTAGAAAGAATTTGATGCAGTTCTTCTCTAATCATTTCCTTGCGCCGGCCCTTCATCCCGCCGGTTTCCATGATAGTAGTATTTTTTAAGTTGAAGTCGTAATTTTCAACCAAATCGAGTAGGGCAAAAGAAACACCAAGCAGTAAGATTTTTTTTCCGCTTTTATCCAATTCTTTAAGCTTTATTTGTAAGCTTTTAAGATCATTAAGATAAAATCCGCTTTCAGGGTATTTGCTGCGTTTTATGAGACTATCAGCCATATAAATTAGTGAAGAACCCTGGCGCTCTAAATAGGAAGGCAAAAGCGCTAAAATGACCGTTTCTTCAGGTTTTCCGTAGAAAAGCTCAAAAGCTTTTAAAAAACTTTGCTCGTAAACTTTTAAATTGGTCACGTAATGTTTACTGGTGGCTGCGCCGGTGGTGCCACTGCTGGTAAAAATAATTTCTTCTGAATTTGTACCCGAAACTACCTTTTTGTTTTTAAAGAAATCTATGGGTAAGAATGGAATCTTTTCAATGGTGGAAACGTTTTCTGGATTTCGTTTTAATAACTGGCAAAATTCCCGGTAAACCTGGTTATGCTGATACTGGTATGAAAATACTTCAAGAGCGAGCTCATTAAAATCTTTCTGATTAGAAATATTAAAAATTCTTTCAGATAACATTCTCGTGGTAAATTTGGATAAGCGAAGTTAAGAAATAGTAGAAATGTCTGGGAAAAAATAAATTATCTAATCACTAATTTTCTCGTGGCAGTAGATTTTTCTTCCTTGATTTTTAGAATGTAAATTCCTGCACTAAGGCTGGAAACATCAAGTTCCTTTCCTCTTAATTTGGTGCGTTGCACAGGTTTGCCTAAAACATTAAAAATCTGGATCTCTTTTTCTTTATTTTGGGAAGTGCTAATATAAACTTTTCCGTTAGTAACAGGATTAGGGTATATAGATAAGTCTTCTATAGGGATTTCTGTTTTATTCCCCGAGCTGGTAGTATCCTGCGCATACGCCGCATTTGGTGCGGAGAATGTGAGGAAAATAGCTAATATGAAACTATAGAAGTAATATTGCTTCATTCTTTTTTATCGAGGTTTATACAAAACTACAATAAAAATTCAAAAATGGTGCCAGATTTATTGTGTATTTAATCTTAATATTATATTAAAAAAGGCTGCCTGTTAAGGCAACCTTTTTCTTTGGCTAATAAATAATTTATTTATTAATAATGAGGATACTCAACTATTGTACCCAGCTAAACATTGCAACATCTACAGTAGCATTGGCTTCATAAGTGGCATCTAGCGTTGCATCTGCACCTCCAATTTGAATTCCAGAAAGATCTGTTCTTCCTTCTTCAGCAATATCAATTGCAGTATCGTAACCAGAAAGTGAAAGTCCGGTTATTGTAGCTCCCGATTGAGCTTTGAATTGTAAGGCAATACCTCCGGTTTCTGAAACCGCGGTAAAGTTTTCAACTATAGGATTGCCATTAACACCATCTGCCTCGATTGCAGTAGAGAAGTTTTCTATTGTGTGGTAAACATAAGTGTTTGTTACCGAACCATTCCAACCTTCTGTCCAGTCTACAGCATCATCTTCGTTATTTTCTAAATAAAGATTGGTTGCAGAAACCGATCCTCCATAGAATTCAACCCCATCGTCTAATCCATTAAGAATAGCGATGTTTTCTATTGTTGTTCCAGAGCCAACTGCGTAAAGTGAAATCCCATTATATTGAGATTCTGAATTAATTTGCGCACCGGCATCAGAAAGAATAAGATACTCAATTGAACCTGAGTTGTCTTCAGCGTTGTCACCTCCATAAATAATACCACCAACTTCTGCAGTAGCATTAACACCAGCTGTAGTTTCAGCATTACCTGCAATTACAAGTCCGCCCCAGCTTCCGGCAACGCCAGAAGTAGAAGACATAACTACTGGATTTTCTTCAGTTCCCTGAATATCTATCATTGCTCCTTTTTGAACAACTACATAAATACTAGTTCCATCTTCATTATCATCACTTCTAGCGGTGATTTTAGTTCCTGCAGGAATTGTTAAGGTTGCACCATCTTCAACAGAAACTACACCGTTAATTATATATTCTGAATTCGGATCTAAAGAAAAATCCGCATCAATAGTACCTGGGAGTACAGAAACACTACCACGATTAGTAACCCAATCAAACATAGAAGGATCTACTGTTTGTGCTTCAGAATAATCTAAATCCAATTCTGCCGTAGCGCCATTCAATTGAATTCCAGAAAGGTCAGTTCTTGATTCTTCAGCGATATCTAAAGCGGTATCGTATCCAGAAAGTGAAAGGCCAGTAATAGTTGCACCAGATTGTGCTTTAAATTGTAAAGCAACACCACCGGTAGAAGAAACTGCAGTAAAGTTTTCAATAGTTGGATTTCCATTAACACCATCAGCTTCAATTGCAGTAGAGAAATTTTCAATACTGTGTAGTACGTAAGTATTGGTAACTGTACCGTTCCAGCCTTCTGTCCAGTCTACAGCATCATCTTCGTTGTTTTCTAAATAAAGATTGGTAGCAGAAACAGAACCTCCATAGAATTCAACTCCATCATCAGAACCGTTAAGGATCGCAATGTTTTCAATAGTTGTTTCAGAACCCACCGCGTAAAGTGAAAGTCCGTTGTATTGTGATTCTGAGTTTATTTGCGCACCGGCATCAGAAAGCACAAGGTATTCAATAGAACCAGAATTGTCTTCAGGATTGCTTCCGCCATATACAATACCACCAACTTCAGCAGTAGCATCTACACCAGCGGTGCTTTCAGCGTCACCGGCAATTACAAGTCCGCCCCAGCTTCCTCGTTGACCGTTAGAAGATCTCATAATTACAGGAGCTGAAGATGAACCCTGAATATCTATCATAGCTCCTTTTTGAACTACAATGTAAACACCTGTAGCATCTTCATCTGTATCTGCAACAATCTCGGTTCCTGCAGGAATGGTTAAGGTTACACCTGATTCTACCGAAAAAACACCGGTAAGATTATAAGTTTCACTCGCATCTAAAACACGGTCTTCTTCAATGCTGCCATTAAGTTCGGTTCCTTCGGGGGTTGGGGTTGGATCGTCGTCATCCAGTCTTTCAAATTCATCATCAGAGCTACAGCCTGTGATTGCTAGTCCGAATGCAAGGGCTAAAGTTGGTAAAAATCGGTTTTTAAAATTTTTCATAATTTAAGGTTTAAATAATTGAATGGTTAATATTTGTGGTTAAAATGAATAGTTTATTCCAAGGCTTAAAACTGAACCTCTGGTATAAGATCTTACAGTTTGGGTGGCTTCGATACCGGTAGAACTGGGTCTAATATCCTGTACTCTTTCTATTTCAGGATTTAAAAGGTTTTGACCACGGAACTGGAAATCCCAATGATCGCCTAAACTTTTGCTAACTATAAGATCCAGGGTTACAAAACCCTTTTCTACAATTTCGTCGTTGTAAAAAACATCGCCCTGGTTCTGGGCTTCTGGAGCGCCAAGGGCATATATTTTATCTGAAGCGTAATTTCCTACTAAAGAAGCTCTAAATGGATTTTCAGACTCTGTAGAAACATTTACCGAACCGTTAAAGATCCAATCTGAAGCTCCCTGTAAACCGATCTCGCTTTTATTGTTATATCTAAAAGTTCTAATGAAGGTTTCACCATCAAATACTTCTTTTAGATCCTGTTTGTGCCACATTCTTGAAGCATTAAATGCTACTTCCAGGTCTAAATCTTCTGGCGTTTCATTGTCAATTACATCAAGTCTGGTCTCAAGTTCCAATCCGTAGATATTTGCTTCTTCCCCGGCATTGAAATATGAGAATACACCTGCTGCACCTCTATCCTGAACTTTATTGATAGGATCCTGAATATTCTTGTAGAATCCGGTTAAGGAAACTAGCTGCCCAGAAGTTGGGAAAAATTCATATTTTAAATCGAAATTCAAGTTATTGGAAGCATCAAGATCTGGATTACCTCTGGTAACCTGGCCAGTTTGAGAAACATATTCAAAAGGAGCAATTTCCTTAAATTCCGGAAGGGTAATAGTTTTGCTAGCCGAAAGCCTGATATTTGAATTCTCGTTTGGAGAATATTTCAGGTTTAAACTTGGATAGATATTGTTATAAGATTGGTTAGAAAACTGTGGCAAGTTAGTCGGATAATTATTTACCCTGAAATCTACATTAAGTTCATCTTCCTGGAATCTTGTTCCCAGGTTGATATTCCAATTATCTTTTCCGTAGTTAAAGTTTACAAACCCACCATAAGATTGTAATTCAGCCTGGTAAAAATCTGGAGTAAGCTTGTTGATTTGTAAGTTTCCACTTCTAAAGTTCTCTATGGTAAAAACACTGGATAAATTATCTAAAGAAGTAGGATTGTAAGTATTGGTCGGACGCTCAACAACACCAAAAAATCGGGAAACAAAATCCCTTTGTTTGTTACGGTAGCTTCCCCCAAAGTCTACAAATATGTTTTTTGCATCGTCTTCATTTTCTTCGGAATTAGCAAAAGTGATTTTGTCTTCAACATAAGCATTAATCTCGTTATCCTCAATTTTTTGAGAAGACTTTCTTTGTTGATAGCCGCCCATTCTTCCTAATTGAATAAAGTCTTCACCGTCATAATTCACTTCATTTCTAATGCGGTTAGGTTCATCTGCATTAACCAGGTTGTAACCTAAGCCCCAATTCAATTCATTTTTCTCTGAAATACTATGAGTACCGTGTAACTGGTTTATCCATAAACGAGTTTGTTTAATATTCTGGTCCCGTACAAACTGGTTAAGGCCTTCGGCGGGACCGGTTTCTTCAAAAACAACACCTTCGCCATTTCTACCGCTTTCATAAACTTCATCGGTAAGTTTATTGATAAAAAGACTGGTTGCTTTTATTTCGTGATCATCGTTAAACTCGTAGAGCACGTCTAACATCCCGGTAGTATTATCGGTTTGAGTAAAATTCTCCACATCGGTAAAATAATCGTATCGGTTATTGTTTCGGTATTCGGTAAATTCACCTTCACGAAATTCAAATTCGCGAGATTGTGAAGCTGTTAAAAGTACTTTTAGTTTTTGACCGAACTTCTTTCCGGCAGTCAGTGCATAACTTCTGTTAACAGGCGCATCGGCAGTTTGTGGATCCCAGCTTTGATTGTAAAGAGTATATTCAATAGGGATATTTTGCTGATGAAAGCCGAAATAGGCATTGTCTTGATTAGGGCTTACTTTAAAGTTTGAAAATTCTCCAACTGCATTGGTGTTTACGCCCACTCTAATTCCAAGGTCAAGTTCTTCGCTGCCTACCAGCTCTCTGGATTCAATATCGATATTTCCTGAAGCCTGATCTGCAGAATAAGAAGGTGAATAAGTCTTGCTTATTCCCACACTCTTAATAACGCGGGTCGGGAAAAGACCTAAATCTATATTCTTGCGTTCCACATCGTCTGAAGGAATAGGTAAACCGTTTAAAGTAGTGTATAGGTAACGATCGCCTAATCCTCTTACAAAAATATCTCCCGAAGCTTCACTGCTGGTAACCCCGGAAATTTTAGTAGTAGCAGTACCAGCATCAGAAACGCCTATTTTTGCGAGTTCCTGGGCGCCAATACTTTCCTTTATTTGGATCGCACTTTTTTGTTCCAGAAGTAAAGCTACTTCAGAATCCTGTCTTGAAACAGTAGAAATAACAACTTCGTCTAAAGCTGCAGCACTTGCTCCAAGGCCAGTGTTTACTTCAGTAACTTTTCCGCCAACCACTTCAACATTTGGTATTTGTAAAGTTTCGTAACCTATAAAGCTAAATTCTACGGTATAGGTTCCGGGTTCAAGGTTTTGTAAGGAATATAACCCGTCAAAATCTGACGTGGTTCCTTTGTTTGTTTCTTTAATAATTACATTCGCAAAAGGCAGAGGTTGCCCCTCAACTTCATTGTCAGATAATTTTCCGGCAATACCACCGGTTGTATCATTTTGCGCTTGCATGGCTACACTTAAAATAAGTAAGCTCAGGATAGATAAATACTTCTTCATTACTGTGTTTAGTTCTCTGGCGCAAATTAACGGCAGGAGTGTAAAGCCTCTGTTAAGCTGAAATTATGTGTTTATGATTATAATGTTAGCTTAAGGTTACCAAAGGAGTTAGGCTTAAGAAAGTTCAAATTTATGGTTACTTTTACCTCACATTATACCAAATCAACTAAACCAAAATGAAAAAAAAGGACATTAAAATCTTACTGGTAGACGATGAACCAGATATCCTGGAAATCGTGGGGTATAACCTTTCTGCAGAAGGGTACCAGGTAATCACTACAGATAATGGTGCTGATGCTGTAAAACTTGCTAAAAAGAAAAAACCACAGCTCATTATCTTAGATGTAATGATGCCCGAAATGGATGGGATTGAAGCCTGTGCGCAAATAAGAAAACTGCCAGAATTGGAAGAAACCATTATTGCTTTTCTTACCGCACGTGGTGAAGATTATTCCCAAATGGCCGGTTTTGATGCCGGTGCCGATGATTATATCACTAAACCTATAAAGCCTAAAGTACTGGTAAGTAAAGTAAAAGCTTTGCTTAGGAGGTTTAAAGATGACACCGCTTCTTCTAACGTGGTAAAAATTAAAGATCTTATTATTAATCGCGATGAGTATAAAGTGATTAAAAGCGGAGAAGAAATTATTTTACCAAGAAAGGAATTTGAATTGCTTTCTTTGCTGGCTTCAAAACCCGGGAAAGTATTTAAAAGAGAAGATATTTTAGATAAGGTATGGGGCGCTGAGGTTATTGTTGGCGGGCGTACCATAGATGTTCATATTAGAAAACTTCGGGAAAAAATTGGCGACGAATCTTTTAAAACCGTAAAAGGAGTAGGCTACAAGTTTGTTGTTTAATGGCAAAAAAGTTTAAACGCTCATATAAATTTGCAATAAAGACTTCACTTTATATCACACTTGTTTTGAGTGTGGTGCTGGCAGGTTTTGCCTATTTTACCAGCGGATTTATTCCCGGGCCGTTTTTAGCTTTTATTTTTATAACCTATTTGGTGTGTTTTTTTATAATTCAGTATAGGGTAGAACATTTTATTTATAAAAGAATTAAAAAGATCTACGATAATGTTTCCCTTTTAGATTCTACCACTTTAAAACCCAGCCAGGTTACTACAGATATGGCTACCCTTACCCGTGAAGTTGAAAAATTCACCAAAGACAAAAAGCTGGAGATAGATACCCTTAAAGTTCGGGAAGCCTATAGAAAAGAATTTATGGGAAATGTTTCGCACGAGCTTAAAACACCACTTTTTACCGTTCAGGGATATATTCTTACGCTACTTGATGGCGCAATGAAAGATAAAGCGGTGCGAAAAAAATACCTGCAGCGGGCCAGCAAAGGGGTGGAGCGTCTCATATATATTGTGCGCGATTTAGATATGATCACCAAGCTGGAGGCTGGGGATCTTCATCTTGAAGAGGAAGATTTTAATATTGTGGAACTTGTGCAGGGCTCGTTTGATCTTTTAGAAATGAAAGCTTCCAAAAAAAATATTACCCTTACTTTCGATATTGATTACGATGAACCTATTTGGGTAAATGCCGATAGGGATAGAATTCAGCAGGTTCTTACCAATTTAATCGTGAATTCCATTAAATATGGAAAAGAAGACGGTACTACTGAAGTTAGCATAGAAAATCTAATTAAAAACAAGGTGATTGTTCGGGTAACGGATAATGGTGAAGGAATAGAAAAAGAAAATCTGCCGCGTGTTTTTGAACGTTTTTACCGTGTAGATAAAAGTGGCTCCCGGAAAGAAGGCGGCTCTGGCTTAGGGCTTTCTATTGTAAAACACATTATTGAAGCTCACAATGAAAAAATTTATGTTGAAAGTGTTTTTGGGGTAGGCAGTGAATTTTCATTTACCCTGGAAAAGAGCAAAAATATCCCTGAAATTAACACTGAAATCTAGAATGCTGAAGCCCGAAAAATCTTTTAAATCATCAAGTTTTGAAATGTCAAAATCTTCTTGTTTGCAATAAGGAGCTATTCCTAGCTTCATAAAACGTTCAGCCAAATATTTCTGTTCGTATTGGCCGGGAGTGGGAATAAAAAATACTTTCTTCTCCAATTTAGCCAAATCCATGATACTCGAATAGCCTGAACGGCATATAACAATTTCACTGCCTAGAATCACCTCTTCCAGGTCTTTTGTAGTTAAATAATTTTTAATTTCTAGATTGTGATTTACTGAAGAAATAGTTTTTTCAGTCATAATTCCTCTTACAAGAATTATTTTTTTATCTGAATTTTGAAAAGAGCTAAGCAGTTTTTCTTCAAGCAAAGTTCGTTGCGGTTCCGGGCCCGATAAGATCACGGCATAATCATATTTTTTTTGTTTTAAAACCTTATTAAATCGGCTAAGCGGCCCAATGTATTTTACGTTTGCAGGTACTTCTTTTAAATGACCCATTATTCCACTTAAATTATTATTGCCGGGAGTATCGGGAATCCAGCATTCATCAAAGTTGGAAATATATTTTTGATGTAATTTGCTACTTAAATAGGTGGTATTTCCGCTTAGCACACTTAACTGGTGTGTGATAAAAACAGAAGTGATGTTTTCATGTCGGCATCCAAATCGGTTATCAGAGATTATTCCATTAAAGTTATAAGCTTTAGTGAGTTCTTTAATCGCCTTTCTTTCCAGTTTTATCGCTTTTAGAATACCTGGAGTTTCAGTAAATAATTTCCATTTAAAAGAACTCGCAGATTTGCTATAAGAAATATTATAGGAGGGAAGTTCAAAAGCTTTAATGGAGGGAAATTCCTTTTGTAGTAGTTTAAGCGCTGCACCATCAGATGCGATATACACTTCGAAATTATGCTTCAGTAGTTCATTGATAATAGGAATAGAACGTGTGGCGTGACCAAGCCCCCAATTTAAAACCGCCACTAAAATTCGTTTCTTCTGCATTTATCAAATATAATATTAAGGGCCTGTAAGCTATTTTTTTTAGTTTTACCAAAATATTAAATTAAGGCGTGGGAAGTAAGAATAAATTAAGACGATTCAGGGAGAACGAAACATTTGAAAATGTGATACAACCCTCCCGGGAAGAGCTGGAGAAAGATCAGTTCAGTTTAAAAGGAAATTGGAATAAAGATTTTTTTAAAAATGATCATCCTATCGTTTTGGAATTGGGCTGCGGAAAAGGAGAATACACCATTGGCCTTTCTAAGCAGGATTCAGGAAAAAATTTTATTGGAATAGATATTAAAGGAGCCCGATTTTGGCGGGGAGCAAAGACCGCGATAGAAGACAATCTGGAAAACGTTGCATTTTTAAGGACTCAAATTGAATTAATAGATCGCGTTTTTGCTGAAAATGAAGTAGACGAGATCTGGATCACTTTCCCCGATCCGCAAATTAAATACAAGCGCACCAAACACCGCTTAACCAATACCGAATTTCTTCAAAAATACAAGCACATTCTTAAACCTGAAGGAGTAGTAAATCTTAAAACCGATAGCGAATTTATGCACGGTTACACCTTGGGGCTGCTTCACGGCGAAGGTCACGAAATTATATATGCGCATCACGATATTTATAAAAATGAATATTCTCCAAAAGCAGTTAGGGAAATTCAAACTTTCTATGAAAAACAGTATCTTGACCGCGGAAAACCTATAACTTACATTCAATTTAGGATAAAATAAGTCTCTTTGGAGGAAACAAAACTTTTTCTAATTACTTATTTCGCGGCCTTACTTGGGGTAATACCTCCCGGTTTGGTGAATATGACCGTGGCTAAAACCTGTGTTGAAAAAGGAAAGAAAAACGGACTTTACGTTGCGTTGGGTGCCACCATTGTAGTGATTATTCAGGCAACAGTGGCCGTGCTACTCGCTAAATATATATTCGGAAATGAATTTGTTCAGAATATTTTATTACGCGCTGGCCTGGTAATATTTATTCTGCTGGCTGTTTACTTTTTTATTCAGGCAAAGAAACGCGGCGGCATAGAACATAAATCCCGCAAAGCAAACTCCAACAGTATTTTTAAAGGAATGCTTGTGGCGGCCCTAAATATTTTTCCCGTTCCTTATTTTGTAGCTATAGCAGGAGCCCTGCATATTGGTGTTGGTGCCACGTACGATTGGTCCCGAATTATAGCCTTTATTCTGGCTGCATCTATGGGAAGTTTTACCACACTATATGTTTACGTACTTTCCTTTATTAGAATTGAAAAACAAGCGGAAGCATTTTCAAAATACTCCAATTACTTTATGACGGCCTTAATGCTTATTTTGGTAATTGTAACACTTTTAAGAATTTATTACTCTTAGGTTTGGAAGAAAAGAACTTTTTTGAAAGGGTTTATGAAGTAGCGAGACAAATTCCAAAAGGGAAAGTGACTTCTTACGGCGCTATCGCAAAAAGCGTAGGTGCCGCAAAAAGTGCAAGAATGGTAGGTTATGCAATGAATTCAGCAAAAGATCTTGACGATGTGCCTGCGCATCGGGTGGTAAATAGAAACGGACTCCTTACCGGGAAAAGTCATTTTGGAGATCATAGCGCGATGCAACAAATGCTAACTGCTGAAGGAATTACAGTAAAAGATAATAAAGTTCAGGATTTTGAAAAGCACTTTTGGGATCCGCAGGAAGATTTCAGATAAATTTTTCTTCTGAAGTTTTACTATAATCGGGCTTTATTATTCCATAGATCAATTATGGGTAAATACTTCGTTTTCTTAGCTTTTCCCCCTATATTTGCGTTTAGAATGAATCTATATAAGCTGATGAGGTTTTAGATAAAACTCGCTATTTCAGCTTAAAATTGTCCTGATATTTTTGGGATTATAAATATTTTTTAAATGAAGTTAGACAGAAAAGAAATATTAAAATCGCTGGAAACTATTTCTGTAGCCGGAGAAGGCAAAAATATGGTAGAAAGCGGGGCTGTTCAAAATGTAATGACTTTTGGTGATGAGGTGGTTGTAGACCTGGTTTTACAAACTCCTGCTTTGCATATTAAAAAGCGGGCAGAAGTAGATGTGATGAAGGCAATTCACGAACATGTAGAACAAAAAGCCAAAGTTAAAGTAAATATTAAAATAGAGTCTACCTCTAAAAAGCCAGAAATAAAAGGGAAAGCTATTCCCGGAATTTCAAATATTATCGCCGTTGCTTCTGGAAAAGGTGGTGTAGGTAAATCTACGGTAACTGCTAATCTCGCGGTAACTTTATCTAAAATGGGCTTTAAAGTCGGGATTTTAGATGCCGATATTTATGGGCCGTCTATCCCTATGATGTTTGATGTAGAAGCCTCAAGACCACTTTCAGTGAATGTGGATGGAAAATCTAAAATGAAACCTGTAGAAAACTACGGAATAAAGATTCTTTCTATCGGGTTCTTTACCCAACCAAATCAGGCGGTGATATGGCGTGGGCCAATGGCTTCTAAAGCTTTAAATCAAATGATTTTTGATGCTGCCTGGGGCGAGTTAGATTTTCTTTTGGTAGATCTTCCACCGGGAACAGGAGATATACATCTTTCAATTATGCAATCACTTCCTGTCACGGGATCGGTGATTGTAAGTACTCCCCAAAATGTGGCTTTAGCCGATGCTAAAAAGGGAGTGGCAATGTTCCGCCAGGAAAGTATTAATGTTCCGGTGTTGGGAATAATAGAGAATATGGCGTATTTTACGCCCGAAGAACTTCCTGAAAATAAATATTATATCTTCGGAAGAGAAGGTGCTAAGAACCTTGCAAAAGATATTGATGCCCCATTTTTAGGAGAAATTCCGCTAGTACAAAGCTTAAGAGAATCTGGAGATATTGGCCGTCCTGCAGCTATGCAGGAGTCAACACCCCTGCAAGCAGCTTTTGAAGAAATTACCCGCGGGATGGTTCAGGAAACAGTAAATAGAAACAAAAGTCTGCCTCCAACTGAAGCGATTAAGATCACTACAATGGCAGGATGCAGTGCAGTTAATAAAAAATAAATGACGAGCGAAGAAGTAAAATTAAATGTAGAAAAGGCCCTAGCCGAAATTCGTCCGTTTCTGGAAAGTGACGGGGGTAATATTTCCCTGATCTCTATTGAGAACGATCGCCTGGTTAAAGTGCGTTTGGAAGGCGCATGTGTAGATTGCACAGTAAACCAGATGACCTTAAAATCTGGGGTAGAAATGACAATTAAAAAATATGTGCCACAAATAGAAAGTGTGATCAATATTCAAAGGTAAGCACCTGGCTTACTACCAAATTTATCAGTAAAATGATTAAAACCGATATACTTATAATTGGCGCAGGGCCAACAGGCCTTTTTGCGGTTTTTGAAGCAGGATTATTAAAGTTAAAATGCCATTTAATAGATGCGCTCCCACAACCGGGCGGGCAGTGTTCCGAAATTTATCCTAAAAAACCTATTTACGATATTCCGGGGTTTCCCGAAGTATTGGCTGGAGATCTCGTGACCAATTTAATGGAACAAATAAAACCTTTTGAACCTGGATTTACCCTTGGGGAAAGAGCCCAGACAATAGATAAACAGGAAGATGGTAGTTTTATTGTTACTACCAATAAAGGAACAAAACACCACGCCCCGGTGGTAGTAATTGCCGGTGGCCTGGGAAGTTTTGAGCCAAGAAAACCACCAATTGCGAATATTACCGATTTTGAAGATAAAGGCGTGGCTTATATTATTCGGGAACCGGAAGATTATCGCGATAAAAAAGTGGTAATTGCCGGTGGGGGTGATTCAGCATTAGATTGGGCTATTTATTTAGCCGATGTTGCTTCAGAAGTTTCGCTGGTACACCGAAGAAATGAATTCCGTGGCGCTTTAGATTCTGTGGAAAAGGTAGAAGAGCTTTCAAAAATTGGAAAGATCAACCTTATTACCAATGCTGAGGTAACCGATCTTAAAGGAGAAGATGAACTGGAAAGTGTAGTAATTACGCACAAAGCTTCTGCTTCAGAAAAAGAGATAAAGGACACTGATTATTTTATTCCTTTATTCGGGCTTTCACCTAAATTAGGGCCTATTGCAGATTGGGGACTGGAAATTGAAAAAAATGCAATTAAAGTTGATAATGCTTACGATTATCAAACCAATATTCCCGGCGTTTATGCTATTGGAGATGTAAACACTTATCCAGGTAAGTTAAAGTTGATACTTTGTGGTTTCCACGAAGCGGCCATTATGTGCCAGAGTGCTTACCAACGTATTTTTCCAGATAAGAAATATGTGATGAAATATACCACCGTAAGTGGCGTAAGCGGATTTGACGGCAGTAAGAAAGAAGCGAAAAAAGAAGTTGTAAAAAGTATAAATTAAAATAGGAAAATTCAGTTTGTAGTTTCGTCAACCTGAACTTGTTTTCAGGTTCTAAGCGCTTAGATTCTGAAACAAGTTCAGAATGACGTGCGATCTTGAATATTCTTTTATTGAAAGTTATGTCTGATATAAAAATAACCATTATAGACAGGGAAGGGGAAGCCCACGTGGTAGACGCTCCAACAGATATGAATATGAACCTTATGGAAGTGGTTCGCTCTTATGAGCTTGCTGCGGAAGGTACAATTGGCATCTGTGGTGGTATGGCGATGTGCGCCTCCTGCCAGTGCTATATTCTCAATTTTGAGCATATGCTACCCGAACAAAGTATTGAAGAGGAAGATATGCTGGATCAGGCATTCTTTGTGCAAGATAACAGCCGCTTAAGCTGCCAAATTCCCATTACTGAAGAATTAGATGGTTTAGAAGTAAAAATTGCTCCTGAAGCTCCTTAAACTTATTTTTATTCGTCAAGCTGAACTGGTTTCAGCTTCTAATATGAGTTTAATTATTATTTAATTAGATCTCCGAATAAATTTCGGAGCAGGCTCTGAAATAAATTCAGGATGACGATGGTGTAGTAAAGAAAGCTATCCAGTTTCTATCTCGCAATGTTGTAGGACTGTGAGGTTTATTTTTGTAGAAAAAATCTCTTTAAATCGTTTGCAAGTTCTTGGAATCTATATTTTCTGAGATTTCTTCTTCAATACCTCGCCAGAGTTCCAGCCTGGCATCTAGCGCTTCTTCAGCAATTTGCTGTGCTTCTTCCCATTTTTCATCATCATTTCCGCAAAGTTCTTCAACCATTTTAAAAGCCATGGGACCGTGCTCATCGCCATCTAATTCTATGTGACGATCAAAATAATACTTAAAAAGGCTTAAATCTTCTTTTGGAAAATTCTGTTGCACGTTTTCTATAATTGAAGTAAACATCCCGGGAATTAAGCCTTCGCGGCCAAAAGTAAAGGCAGAAGCTATTTTATGGGATTTTCCTTCGGTAATTACTTCAAAAGTATTTTTCAGGAATATTTTAATGTTATGGGGAAGTTTTGTGGCAGCAATCAATAAAAAGATGTCGGTGCCGTGGGTTACCTGCAGCAAAAAATCTTTTATCCTGCCGGTATCCGATCCACTTTTTTCCATTGCGTCAAGATACATCTCAAAATGACTTTGATGTTTTCCGAAATAATTAACATCGGTTTCTTCAGCAAGTACGATTTCGTTGATTAAATAACGGGTTTCGGGATTGCCCACAGGCACCCACGGATTGGTGGTTTTGGTAAGTTTTTCCTGTAAAGCGGTAAGCAAAGACATAAAATCCCACACAGCAAAAACGTGATGCTCCATAAAGATTTGAAGATGCTCTGGAGTGGTTATTTTTTGATATAAGGAATGTTCTAAAAGTTGGTTTATTTTAGGTTGTAATGCCTTATTTACCTCGTCTATTCTAATTTTTTCTCCCATTTTGCAAAAATAAGATTCTGCTTAGGATTTTTAAAATTTAAACATTCATTTAAAATTGAATTAACGCTCAATTTCAGCTTTTTAAAGTATATTCAAAATATGGCGAATCAGTTTTCAAATTCATATAATGTCATTGTTTTTTATTCAAATAGATCAAAAGATTATTTGCAATTAGACGGTGTTGTGGCTAAAAAGCCTAAACCACTCAAGAAAGAATGTTGCGAAAAATATAAAAAGGGCAATCGATGTAAACGCTGCCCTTGTTTTGATTTATTGTAGTTGAAATGATACGTCCCTCTGAACTTGTTTCAGAGCTTGCTCCGAAAGTTCTTCGGAGATCTAACATGTTTAGGATTTTAACAAGCTAGATGCTGAAATGAATTCAGCATGACGGCTTAAATCTTTTTACTGAAAAGCTGGAATTCCTGTAATATCCATTCCTGTAATTAAAAGATGAATATCGTGTGTGCCTTCGTAAGTAATTACACTTTCCAGGTTCATCATATGTCGCATAATACTGTATTCGCCGGTAATTCCCATTCCACCTAAAACCTGTCTCGCTTCGCGGGCTATTTTTATAGCCATTTCCACATTATTTCTTTTGGCCATAGAGATTTGAGCCGAAGTTGCTTTTCCTTCGTTTTTAAGAACACCAAGTCTCCATGCCATAAGCTGTGCTTTAGTGATCTCAGTGATCATTTCTGCCAATTTTTTCTGCTGAAGTTGCGTGCCGGCAATTGGTTTATCAAACTGAACCCGCTCCTTTGCATAGCGCAAGGCGGTATCATAGCAATCCATTGCTGCACCTATGGCTCCCCAGGCAATACCGTAGCGGGCAGAATCAAGACAACCTAATGGAGCACCCAGTCCGCTTTTATTCGGCATTAAATTCTCTTTTGGCACTTTTACGTTGTCAAAAATAAGTTCGCCAGTTGCGCTGGCACGAAGTGACCATTTATTATGAGTTTCAGGGGTAGAAAAACCTTCCATTCCTCTTTCCACGATAAGTCCGTGAATACGGCCATTTTCATCTTTTGCCCAAACTACTGCAACATCGGCAAAAGGCGCATTGGAGATCCACATTTTTGCCCCATTTAGCAAATAGTGGTCGCCTTTATCTTTAAAATTGGTGGTCATCCCACTGGGGTTAGAGCCGTGATCTGGTTCGGTAAGCCCAAAGCAGCCCATAAATTCTCCAGAAGCTAATTTTGGCAAGTATTTTTTACGCTGTTCCTCGGTACCGTATTTATAAATAGGAAACATTACCAGAGAACTTTGCACAGAGGCGGTAGAACGCACGCCACTGTCCCCACGTTCAATTTCCTGCATAATAAGTCCGTATGAGATTTGATCAAGACCGGCACCGCCATATTCTTCCGGAATATACGGGCCAAAAGCACCAATTTCGGCTAAACCGCTAATTATAGATTTAGGAAATTCTGCTTTTTGAGCAGCATCTTCAATTATTGGGGAAACTTCGCGTTTTACCCATTCTCGAGCGGCGTCGCGAACTATTTTATGTTCATCGGTTAGCAGCTCATCAATATTATAATAATCGGGAGCCTGGAAGTTATCTGTTCTCATTTGTGTGGTGTTTTACACAAATGTAACCAAGCTTTTTAAAGCAAACAATTTTAAGATTATAATTTAAGATAGAAGTCTTTTACAAGCTTTTTATAAGCATCTGTATAATTATGCCGTGAAATTTCAATGATAAGTTCATTTTTTTCTGGCTGCTCCTTTTTAAAATTGAAGCTTAGCAAACTTCTCTTTATTGCTGATGTTTCATTGCCACGTACCCTTGTTATTTTCTTCGGAAAAAGACCAAATTCCCTGGCCAGAGTTATAAAATCTGTTTCCTCTTTATGTGGAATAATCGTGTTGAATTCCCCTTGGGGATGAAGCAGTTTTGATACACCTTCAACTAATTCTGAAAAAGGTAAAGCTTCAGCAAAACGGGCTTTATTTCTACTCGCGTTTTCTGAAGTATAATCTTCAGAATAAAATGGCGGATTGGAAATTATGAGTTCATATTTCTCTTCATCCTGCATTTCTTCAACAAACTCATCAAAAGCGGCGTGATAACAAAACAGCCGGTCTCCCCAATTGCTTTGTTCAAAATTATCTACAGCCTGTTCATAAGCATCTTCGTCAATTTCCAAAGCATCAATAAGAAGGGCAGGAGAGCGTTGTGCGAGCATTAATGCGATTAAGCCGGTTCCCGTGCCAATATCAAGAATACTGTTGGGTTGGTGCTCCATGGAAGCCCAGGCCCCGAGTAAAACGCCGTCGGTGCCAATTTTCATAGCGCAACGATCTTGTTCTATGCTAAATTCTTTAAACTGAAATGCTTTTTCTGACATTTGATAAAATTAAAAAAACCGTTTCAGATTAATGAAACGGTTTTTGAGTTTATTAGGATTTCCGTCTTCACGGAAATGACATAAAATTTTTTAATTACTCTCCTAAAGCAACTCTTTCAAAAGCTACAACTTTAAGATCTGAATCTACAGATTTTACGTAATCTGCAACGCTTTGTTTCCCGTCTTTGATAAAAGCCTGGTTAACCAAAGTGTTGTCTTTGAAATAACGCTGAATTTTTCCCTTTGCTATTTTGTCTAGCATATCTTCAGGTTTTCCTTCCTGGCGAAGGGTATCTTTAGCGATCTCAATTTCTTTGTTTATAGTTTCCTGGTCTACACCTTCTTCGTTAAGTGCAATTGGATTCATAGCAGCAGCTTGCATAGAAACATTTTTTGCAGCTTCCTCAGCACCTTCAGTTTGTTTTGAAAGACCTGTGATTACAGCAATTTTATTACCTGCGTGAATATAAGAACCTACGAAAGGAGCTTCTAAAGTTTTAAAAGCACCAATTTCTATTTTTTCGCCAATTACACCGGTTTGCTCAGTTAATTTATCTTGAACTGAAATCCCGTTGTAATCTGCCTTAAGTAATTCTTCTTTTGAAGAAACGTTAAGAGCGATGTCTGCGAAGCTGTTGGCCATTTTTACGAAATCATCGTTTTTAGCAACAAAGTCGGTTTCACAGTTAAGAGAGATAATAACACCTTTAGTATTATCATCATTCACTTTAGCAATTGCAGCACCTTCAGCTGAATCTCTATCGGCTCTCTTAGCAGCAACTTTCTGACCTTTTTTACGAAGCACTTCAATAGCTTTATCAAAATCACCATCTGCCTCTACAAGTGCCTTTTTGCAATCCATCATACCGGCACCGGTAGATTTTCTTAATTTGTTTACTTCTGCGGCGGTTATCTTAGCCATAGTATTGTGTTTTATTTAAAAAAGTCGCTTAGAGACCAACTGTTAGGAGAGAAACTAAACGACTTTTTCGATGTTATAAAATGTTGTTTTATTCTTCTTCGTTAGATGAAGCTTCGTCTAATGTTTCTTTCTTAGACTCAAGTTTTACATCTTTCTTGGCTTCTTGCATTGCCTTTTTGTCTTCGGCATCTTTAGAAGGAGCTTCAGCTTCTGGTTGCTTTACAGCAGCCTTTGGTGCTTTTGGCTCTTTTTCTTCATCTTCTGCTTTCTCTTTTTTAGTAGATTCTTTAGAAGCTTTTCTTTCAGAAAGGCCTTCTACAATAGAATCTGCAACATAAGAAACCACTTTGTTGATAGACTTTGAAGCATCGTCATTAGATGGAATTACGTACTCAACCTCACGAGGATCTGAGTTCGTATCTACCATAGCGAAAATTGGAATGTTTAATTTTTGAGCTTCTTTAATAGCAATGTGTTCACGAGTAATATCAACAACAAAAAGCGCTCCTGGAAGTCTGCTCATATCAGAAATAGAACCAAGGTTCTTTTCTAATTTAGCTCTTAAACGATCTACCTGAAGACGTTCTTTTTTAGAAAGTGTATTAAAAGTACCATCTTTCTTCATTCTATCAATAGAGGCCATTTTCTTAACGGCTCTACGAATAGTTACAAAGTTGGTAAGCATACCACCGGGCCAACGCTCGGTAATGTATGGCATATTTGCTTTTTCAGCTTGTTCGGCTACTATTTCTTTAGCTTGTTTCTTGGTAGCTACGAAAAGTATTTTTCTACCGCTGGCTGCAATTTTTGCAAGGGCATCACCTGCCTCCTGCATTTTAGCAGCACTCTTATATAAGTTGATGATGTGAATCCCATTACGCTCCATATAGATATATGGGGCCATATTTGGGTTCCATCTTCTTGTAAGGTGTCCAAAATGTACACCTGCATCAAGTAATTCTTTTACTTCTACTTTGTTTGCCATTTTTGTAATAGTTTACGTTCTGTTGAAGATAGCAACAAGTAAGTGGCTGTTTTTATAAACACGGCCTTACATGTTTAGATGCTAAACTAACTTCCGCTGGCAGCGGAATAACAACAAAAATCTTTTTAATATTAAATGAACTTTGGAATATAAATTCCAATAAAAATTAACGTTTAGAGAATTGAAATTTCTTACGAGCTTTCTTCTGTCCAAACTTCTTACGCTCTACCATTCTTGGGTCTCTGGTCATTAAACCTTCTGGCTTTAACACCGCTCTGTTCTCTGCATCCAGTTCTACCATTGCTCTTGCAAGTGCAAGACGAATAGCTTCTGCCTGTCCTGTAATTCCACCACCGTAAACATTAGCAATAATGTCGAAGTTATCGTCATTACCGGTAAGGTTAAGGGCCTGGTTTACTTTGTAAAGTAAAGGACCTGTGGTAAAGTAGTCTTTAAGGTCTTTTTTGTTAACGCTAAATTTTCCGCTTCCTTCAGAAACGTAAACACGCGCAACCGCCGTTTTTCTACGGCCAATTTTGTGAATAACCTCCATTACTTAAGATCGTTTAAGTTAATAGTTTTAGGTTTTTGTGCAGTATGATCGTGATCTGTTCCTGCGTAAACCTTTAAATTTCTAAATAGGTCTGCTCCAAGTTTGTTTTTTGGTAGCATTCCTTTTACTGATTTTTCGATAAGTCGCTCAGGACCTTTTTCGAATAATTCAGCGGCTGTTAGACTTTTTTGTCCACCCGGGTAGCCAGTATGACGAATGTATTCTTTCGAATCCCATTTCTTACCGGTTAAGTTGATCTTTTCTGCGTTGGTAACAATTACGTTATCACCACAATCAACGTGCGGGGTGAAGTTAGGTTTGTGCTTACCTCTTAGTAGCTTGGCTACTTTAGATGATAGGCGGCCCAACGTCTGTCCTTCAGCATCTACGTGTACCCATTCTTTGGTCACGGTAGCCTTGTTGGCTGATACTGTTTTGTAGCTTAATGTGTCCACACTAATTAAATTTACTTATTATTAAACATTCCATTCCCATCCCCAACATAAATCATGTCGGGAAATCGGGGTGCAAATGTACAATTATAAATTCATATAGCAAATCCGAAATTAATTAATTTGTTGTGAGGAAAATAGCTGTACATCAGAATTTTAGGATTAAGCTTTTTCCCATAACATTTTTGATGCTATCCAAGGCTATTGAGGCTTTATTCTTACATAATTAATCCAAGATGGATCGGTAAAATACACAGAATGAACGTTAAACGGTAATTTTTATGTTAATAAAGTCATAAAAATCCTCTAATGCATCTTATATTTGCCCCCTCAAATTGATTTTGCTATGAAAAACCTACTTATTTTTAAAAACCTTTGTGCCGTATTCGTATTGATGCTTGTTTTAGTATCCTGTGAGCCTAACGAAGATGCTGTTGCCGAAACTGAAATTACCGCAACTAATGCGATGGCTACTATTACTCCAGAAGATCTGGAGGGAGAATGGATACTTTCGGCAATGGAAACTGATACCGTTGTAGATCTTAACAGCGATGGTGTGTTTAATTCTAATATTTTGTTGGAAACCGACTGTTTCGTAGATATGGGCGTTGTTTTTTACGCCGGTGGCGATATGACTACTACCAACTCTAAACTAGATTTTAAAGCCGGAACAAATAATAATGATTTTGAATGCCTGTCGGGAAGAACAGATGCCGGGCTCTGGGATGTTGAAAACCAAAATGATGAGGAAAGGTTAATTATAACCATGACGATTAATGGCGAAACCTATACTCATAAACGTGTGTTGGAAAGAACCCCAGATACTTTTGCTTTTAAAGTAAACAGGTTAGAATCTGAAGAGTATTTAAATGGCAGCCCCGATGGAACAGATGCCGAAGAGGTTACCGTTTTATCTTTAGAATACACCAGGGTGAATTAACCTACCCAAACTTTTTAGTGTTAGATAGAAAAACCTCGCAGCTTTGGTTGCGAGGTTTTTTGTTTTGCTAATTGTTTAGATGATTATATCTCCGAAGAACTTTCGGAGCAAGCTCTGAAACAAGTTCAGGATGACGTAGTAAAAAGTTTTTAAATTTTTATTCTAATGCGCTTCCAGCCAGTTATTGCCTTCTCCTAATTCTACATCTAAAGGAACTTCCAGTTTGTAAGCGTTTTCCATTTCGTACTGGATCATTTTCTTCACTTCTTCAACTTCATCTTTATGGGCATCAAAAACCAATTCATCGTGTACCTGAAGTAACATTTTGGTCTTAAACTTTCCTTCAGATAATTTCCTGTAAATATTAATCATCGCTAACTTAATAATATCTGCTGCGCTTCCCTGTATAGGTGCGTTTACCGCATTTCTTTCTGCGGCGCCACGCACCACTGCATTTTGTGAATTGATGTCTTTCAAATATCGCCTTCTGCCTAAAATAGTTTGCACATAACCGTTCTCCCTGGCAAAGGCTACCTGATCGGCAATGTAGCCGGTTAGTTTAGGGTAGGTTTTATAATAGGTGTCAATAAGTTCTTTTGCTTCCGCTCGAGATAAATTGGTCTGATTACTCAATCCAAAGGCCGAAACGCCATAAATAATTCCGAAATTCACCGTTTTAGCGTTGCTCCTTTGCTCACGGGTTACTTCATCTATATTCACATTAAAAACCTGGGCTGCGGTAGAAGCGTGAATATCCTTGCCATTCTTGAAGGCTTTCATCATATTATCTTCCTGACTAAGCGCCGCGATAATTCGTAATTCAATTTGAGAATAATCGGCAGCAAGTAAAATATGATTTTCGTCCCGCGGAACAAAAGCTTTTCTCACCTGGCGACCACGCTCAGTTCTTATCGGAATATTTTGAAGGTTAGGATTGTTGGAACTCAATCTTCCCGTAGCTGCAATAGTTTGCACGTAATCGGTATGAATTCTTCCGGTTGCTTTTTGTACCTGATTTGGTAGAGAATCTACATAAGTATTTTGCAATTTTACCAAAGCGCGATACATTAATACGTCTTCTACGATCTTGTGTTCTTTTACCAGATAAGAAAGTACATCTTCACTGGTAGAATATTGTCCCGTTTTGGTCTTTTTTGGCTTTTTAACCAATTCCATTTTTTCAAAAAGGATAAGTCCTAATTGTTTTGGAGAGCTGATTTTAAATTCTTCTCCCGCTTCCTTATAAATGCTTTGCTCCAAATCTTTAATGTCACTATCCAGTGCATCAGAAAGGGATTTCAGGAAATTTTCGTCTAATTTTATGCCTTCCAGTTCCATTGCGGCAAGCACTCTAACCAACGGAATTTCAATTTCATCAAAAAGCTTTCGGGTTTCTGCTTCCTTTAATTCCTGCTCAAAGAATTTTTTAAGCTGAAGGGTAACATCGGCATCTTCTACACCGTATTCGGTTTGCTCTTCAACCGGAACATCCCGCATCGACTTTTGATTCTTTCCTTTTTTTCCTATTAATTCTGAAATAGGCTGCGGACTATAATTTAAATAAGTCTCGGCAAGTATATCCATATTATGGCGCATATCTGGATTAATCAGGTAATGCGCGATCATGGTATCGAAAAGCTTTCCTTTAATTTCGATATTATATTTTGCTAAAACCTTGATGTCATATTTAAGGTTTTGCCCGATTTTTTCAATCTTTTCATCCTCAAAAAAGGGCCTTAATTCTTCAATAAGTTCCTGTACTTTTTCACGTTCTTCGGGGAAAGGAAGGTAAAAACCTTTGCCGGTTTCCCAGGAGAAAGCGATCCCAACCAACTCAGCTTCCAAAGCATTTAAGCTGGTGGTTTCGGTATCCACGCAAACACTGCTTTGCTTCATTAAATTCTGAAGAAACATTTGCCTCGCCATTTTTGTATTCAGGGACTGGTAAACGTGAGCGGTATCTTTTAAGGATTTTCTTCCGCCAGAACTGGCTTCAATTTTTTCTGAATCATCTCCGGAAAACAGTGAGAATTGACCTTCCCCGGCTGTTTGAGAAGCTTTTTTGGCAGTTGGAGAATTGGTGACCTGGGTTTGCTGTTTTTCTTCCTCACCGCTAAATAGCTTTATAAATTGATCTTTAAGTCTTCTAAATTCAAGCTCATCAAATATCTCCTGAACTTTATCGGCATCAGGTTGGGAAAGTTCATAATCTTCAGCGTGAAATTTCACATCACAATCGGTAAGAATGGCGGCAAGTTTTTTAGAAAGAATACCCTGCTCCGCGTGACTTTCTACTTTTTCTTTCATCTTTCCTTTTAACTGGTCAGTATTTGCCAGCAGCTCTTCCATACTTCCAAATTGCTTTAGGAATTTTTTAGCAGTTTTCTCGCCTACTCCCGGAAGTCCGGGAATATTATCTACGGCGTCGCCCATCATTCCAAGAAAATCGATTACCTGCGCGGGACGTTCCACTCCAAATTTCTTTTGAACTTCGGGAATACCCCAAATTTCAATACCGTTACCCATTCTTGCCGGACGGTACATAAAGATATTTTCGGTTACCAATTGAGCAAAATCTTTATCTGGAGTCACCATAAAAACCTGGTAGTTTTCTTTTTCAGCTTGTTGTGCGAGCGTTCCAATAATATCATCGGCTTCACAGCCGGGTAACACCACCACTGGGATGTGCATGGCATTTAAAATATCCTGGATAATAGGAATTGCCTCTTTTATGGGCTCTGGAGTGGCATCTCGATTGGCTTTATATTCGGTAAACATTTCTGTTCTTACCTTGCTACCTTCCTTATCAAAACAAACGGCAAGATGATCTGGTTTTTCGCGCCTAATTACATCAAAAAGTGAGTTGGTGAAACCCATTATTGCCGAGGTGTCAAAACCTTTGGAGTTTATCCTGGGATTTTTAATAAAAGCATAATAACCACGAAATATAAGTGCGTAAGCGTCCAGTAAAAATAAGCGTTTTTGAGCTGCCATCTATGTTTTTTAAAGTCTATAAAACTACAAAACTTATAGCTACATTTAAAATGCAAGTTGTAATTTTCGGAAGTAAAAAAGGACTGTAAAAATGTTTTTGATTTTTCAGTAAAATAAAAATTTCAGAGTTAACACAGAAGAAGGTGAAAAAAATAGCATTGGCAATTCACGGCGGCGCAGGTACTTTATTAAAAGGAATGATGACTGCGGAAAAAGAGGTTTCCTATAAAAAAACATTGGAAGCAGCGATCACCGCTGGATACAATATTCTTGAACATAACGGAAATTCGGTAGATGCAGTTGTTGAAGCTTTAAAATTGCTGGAAGATTCTCCTCTTTTTAATGCTGGAAAAGGCAGTGTTTTTACAAACGCTGGTACGCACGAAATGGACGCGGCGATAATGAATGGTGGCAATCTTGAAGCTGGGGCGGTTTCTTTAATTAGCGGAATTAAAAATCCGGTGTTGCTGGCCAAAGATATTATGGAAAAAAGTGAACACGTCTTCCTTGCTGGAACCGGTGCCATGGATTATGCTGAATTATTAGGCTATAAATTGGAGCCTGAAGATTATTTTTATGATGAATTTAGGTTTCAGCAATGGCAGGAAATTAAGAATTCTGGGAATTTTCAATTAGACCACAGTGTAAAAAAAGATTCCAAATTCGGAACGGTGGGTGCCGTGGCCTGCGATTTTGAAGGCAATCTTGCCGCAGCAACTTCTACCGGGGGAATGACCAACAAAAAATTTGGCAGAATTGGTGATAGCTCGATGATTGGTGCAGGAACTTACGCCAACAATAAAACCTGTGCTGTTTCCTGTACCGGTAGCGGCGAATTCTTTATTCGCGCTGTGGTAGCCTACGATGTTTCCTGCCTTATGGAATTTAAAGGTTTAAGCCTAAAAGAAGCTACAGAAGAAGTAGTACAAAACCGACTTTTATCCATCGGTGGCGATGGGGGTTTAATTGCCATAGATGCTGAAGGAAATATTGCCATGCCTTTTAATACTGAAGGAATGTACCGTGCCAGTATAGACACACAAGGGAATAAAAACATAGCAATTTATAAGTAAACAACTTCGGGGGCAAGCCTTCTTCAATCTCAATTATCGAGAAAATGACTGCATTTTTCCTGCAAGATTTTTAAACCCATTTAGGTAAGAACAATAAAATGCAAAAAATTTAAAATCCATTTGTATTTTCTTAAATGAAAAAGGCCACGAATACACCAATTAAAAATATTCGTGTATTCGCGGCAATTTTTTTAACTAAAAAAAATTATTCAATAAAACTCTTAGAAGAAGCCATCACCCTAATTTCCCGTTCTTTTAGATAATAACTATCTCCATCTGAAAGTACGTGGGTAATAAGGTTCGTCATAGTTAAGGGGGTTCCTTCTTTAAGCCTTGCGAAGTTATTGTGTTTCAGTTTTCCGGGATCAAAAACAATCACCATTCCCGAACCAATAATGTCGCATTCGTTTCCATTTTTAATAACAATGCCGGTGTCTTCCGCCAGTCCAAAACCAATAAGTTCGGGGAATCTGGCTACAGCTTCAGATAATCTTCCAAAGCGTCCGCGTTGTATAAAGTGAGTGTCTATAATAAGTTGAGGAATAAGGTTAAGTCCCTCCCGCAATTTAATCGCGCCTTTAATAAAAGATTCTTTACTGCTACCGCCGGTTATCATTTCTTTAGACATACACATAGCGCCAGCACTGGTTCCTGCCAGTACAAAGTTTTCTTCGTGGTAACGTTTTGTAAGTAAATCGTGAAAAAGGGTTCCTTTAATATTTCTGGTGATTTTATATTGATTTCCGCCAGAAAACATCACACAATCTGCTTCTTTCAGCAAGTTTAAATTTTCTTCAGAATTTGCTTCTTCTTTTGAGCCTATATAAAGGTGGGATACATTATTACAGCCCAACCTTTCAAAAGCATCCAGATAGCTTTGTCCTACTTCTTCAGGTATGCCAGAAGCTGTAGTGATTATGAGTATTCGTGAGCTATTTCCGCCACTTTCGTAAACTACACGAGAGAGAATTCCCTGGCTTATGTAATCCAGTCTAAATCGGTCTGCTCTATGGAAGCCTTTATCTTCATTTCCGCCAATGGGTATTAAAGTTCCTTTAATCATATTCAGTTTATAATTAGCCGTAAAAGTAACTTATATATGTCCGGCTTCAAATATTACGTACATTTAAATGCGGCTAAGAACAGGGCGCCAAAAAGATAATAACAGAAGGAATTTTATGAAGATACGGGAGATAAATGCCATGCGAGGTCCTAATTACTGGTCGGTTAGGCGACATAAATTAATAGTAATGGTCCTGGATCTTGAAGATATGGAACAGAAGCCTACCAATAAGGTGCCTGGTTTTAATGAACGAATCAAGGCAATGTTTCCCAGTATGTATGAGCATAGATGTTCTGAAGGATGCCCAGGAGGGTTTTTTATGCGGGTAGATGATGGTACCTGGATGGGGCACGTTATTGAACATATTGCCTTAGAAATTCAAACCCTTGCAGGAATGGATGTGGGGTTTGGAAGAACACGGGGTTATGGCGAAGATGGCGTTTACAATGTGGTTTTTAATTATTTAGAAGAAAATGCGGGAAGATTTGCTGCTGAAAGTGCGGTACGAATTTGCGAAGCTCTTATAGCAGGAACTGACTACAACCTGGAAGCCGATTTGCAGGAAATGCGAGAACTTAGAGAATCTGAAAGACTTGGGCCAAGTACAGGTTCTATAGTAGAGGAAGCGGCCAGCCGTGGTATTCCGTGGATTAGATTAAACCAATATTCTTTATGCCAGTTGGGTTATGGTGCAAATCAGAAAAAAATTCACGCTACCGTAACTAGCCAAACCAGTAGTATAGGCGTAGAATTGGCTTGTGATAAAGAGGATACTAAATATCTATTGGAACAGGCCGAGGTGTTGGTTCCTAAAGGAAGGATTATACGTACCGAAAGAGAACTTAAAAAAGCGATAAAAGAGATAGGCTTTCCGGTGGTTACCAAACCTATAGATGGCAATCACGGTCGTGGAATTAGCGTTGATATTAATACAATAGAAGCTGCTGTAATAGGTTTTAAAGCGGCTAAAAAAGTTTCAAGTTCAGTAATCGTAGAGAGTTTTATTATTGGTGATGATTATAGGTTGTTAGTAATAAACCACAAACTGGTAGCGGCGGCAAAACGTACTCCAGCCCATGTAATTGGTGATGGGAAATCCAGTATTCAGGAATTAATAGATGAAGTGAATAGCGATCCCAGGAGAGGTTATGGGCACGAGAAAGTGCTTACCATGATTACGGTAAACGATCTTACCAAAAGTATTATCCAATCTTATGGGTATACCCTGGAAACGGTAGTGAAAAAAGGAGAACAGGTTATTTTAAAAGATACCGCTAATTTAAGTACTGGTGGAACTTCAGAAGATGTTACCGATATGGTGCATCCCGCCAATATTTTTATGGCTGAAAGAATTTCAAAAATAATAGACCTGGATATTTGCGGAATCGACCTGATGACTACCGATATTAGCAAACCTCTGGAAGAAACCAATGGTGCGGTAATAGAAGTAAATGCGGGCCCTGGTTTTAGAATGCACCTTGCACCTTCAAATGGAATTCCAAGAAATGTGGCGGCAAACGTAGTGGATATGCTTTTTCCTCCGGGAACAAGTGCCAGAATTCCTATAATAGCAGTAACCGGTACCAACGGCAAAACCACTACCACCAGGCTTATTGCCCATATGCTTAAGATGAAAGGTCACCGTGTGGGATACACCACCAGTGATGGCGTGTATATTCAAAACCGAATGTTGATGAAGGGCGATTGCACGGGGCCATCCAGTGCAGAGTTTGTATTGCGGGATCCTACGGTAGATTATGCTGTACTGGAATGTGCTCGTGGCGGACTTTTAAGAGCCGGACTCGGATTTCATAAATGTGACGTGGGGATTGTAACCAACGTTACAGGAGATCATCTTGGGCTAAAAGGAATACACAGTATTGAACAGTTAGCTCGAGTTAAGGGAGTGCTTCCGGAAACGGTAGTGAAAGAAGGATATGCCATATTGAATGCTGACGATGAGCTGGTATTTAATATGAGTAAAAGTGTAGAAAGCAATGTGGCCCTGTTTTCTATGGATGAAAATAACATCCATATAAAAGCGATGGCTGCAAAAGGTGGGTTGTCTGCTATTTATGAAAATGGCTATATCACTATTTGCAAGGGCGATTGGAAATTAAGGATTATAAAAGCGGTAAATGTGCCATTAACTTACGGTGGCAAAGCTGCTTTTATGATCCAGAATGTTTTGCCGGCGGTACTTACTGCTTATGTAAGAGGTTTTAGTATTGAAGACATTAAAGTCTCTTTAGAAACTTTTATACCCTCTCCCGGGCAAACTCCGGGAAGGCTCAATTTATTTGAATTTGAAGACTTCCAGGTTTTAATAGATTATGCCCATAACCCTGCAGGTTTGAGAGCTTTAAAAGATATGGTAGCGAAAATGGAAGCCAAAACTAAAGTAGGGATAATTGCCGGGGTGGGAGACAGGCGCGACCAGGATACCCGGGAGATTGGAAGTATTGCTGCTGAAATGTTTGATGAAATTATAATTAGGCAGGATAAGAATTTAAGGGGCAAACAGGCTGATGAGATTATAAAAATACTGAAAGACGGGATTCAGGAGAATAATCCCAAAAAGAAAATAAGTGTCATATCTTCGGAAAAAGAAGCCATCACCCATGCCATTAATCAGGCAAAAGAAGGCAGCCTAATAGTAATGTGCAGCGATATGGTTTTAGAAACGCTTGATCTTGTGATGAAGTTAAAAGAAAAAGAGGCCAGTAAATTATATGGTCTTTAATCCTTGTATTTGCTTTTCGAAAGAACATTACTTTGTAGCCTAATCTGAAATGCTGTTTTTAAACACTTTGATATTTTGTTAGTTGAAAATCGGCTTTTTTTAACGGTCAATTTTTCATCTAAATAGTTATCAATAGGAAATTCTTTGTTCTATTTATAGATAAGATTTACTGGGTGTATTTGTGTTTTTTCTATCCTGGAATTTAACATACGAAAAGCCTTCGTGAATGCAATAAGAACCTATCTCTCCGTTTTTGCTTAACGCTATAAATGCCGCCTGAAAATCTTTGTAATTGGGGTTTTGTTTAATAATTCTTTGCACGGCGATTTCACAAGCTTCCTGTGGACTTTTCCCCTGCCGCATTAATTCAACAATAAGAAAACTTCCCACACTTTTCATAATTACTTCTCCCATTCCCGTGGCAACTGCACCACCAATTTCGTTGTCCAGGTACAAGCCTGCGCCAATTATTGGAGAATCCCCTATACGGCCGTTCATTTTATAGGCCAGGCCAGAAGTAGTACAGGCCCCGGCAATATCACCCTTGTCGTCAAGGCAAAGCATCCCTATGGTATCATGGTTTTCAATATTAATAATGGGTTTGTATTCTTTATCTTTAAGCCATTCTTTCCAGGCTTTTTCCGATTCTTTAGTAAATAGATTTTTTTGTTGAAATCCTTGTTGAATAGCAAATTGTAAAGCGCCTTCTCCTGCCAGCATTACGTGCGGAGTTTCTTCCATAACTTTTCTAGCGACTGAAACCGGGTGTTCAATTTCTTTTAAATAGACTACACTGCCGCAGTCTCCCGAAGGTGCCATAATACACGCGTCTAAAGTTACATTGCCATCACGGTCTGGTGCGCCGCCATTTCCAACCGTAGTATTTTTAAGATTGGCTTCTTCAATTCTAACACCTTGTTCTACGGCATCTAAAGCTGAAGTTCCTTTATATAGAAGTTCCCCTGCAGTTTTACTGGCTTCGTGAAAATTCCAGGTGGCAATACAAATAGGTGTAGGTTTTTTCTCTTTTCTAAATGTTGCGGCGTTTAAATTTAGGCTTCCCGGCAACAGCCCGGCGCCTGCTCCCGCAATTCCGGCAGCTTTTATAAAATTTCTTCGTTTCATATACAATTTGATTTCAATTGAAAAAAGCTCTGAAAAATACTTCTTATTGCCGGTATAGTCAAATTTTATAGCTGAACAACGTTTCTGGCACTATTTAGGAGTATAATTCCCGGGTTTTTGTGTCTATCACAGGCGTTAAATTAAACCTAAACGAAATTTATAAAGTAATGATTAAAAGTATATTCGCAAAAATTTAAGATTGCTCATGCGCTGGATTATATTCATAGTTTTTTTCCTCTTTATTGAGATTTATGCCTATCAGGCTTTAAAAACATTAACCCGAAATAACTGGGTAATAATTTTATATTTTGTTATCACGGCTGCGGTTTTGGGAAATTTCCTATATCAGTGGCTTGCACCGGTAGAAGGAAGTGTACTCACCGGGGCAAGAGGATATGCCTTTGGTTTTCTACTTTCGGTATTGCTATTTAAACTTATTCTTACCTTAATTATGTTTGGGGAAGATATTTTTAGAATGGGTGTAGGGGGATATGAAAAATTATCTTCTTCTAAAGGAAATTTCTCCCTGCCATCACGTAGAAAATTTTTGAGTCAGTTGGCTATGGGACTCGCGGCAATTCCTTTGGCGTCGGTTTTATATGGAATGTACCAGGGAAAGTATAATTTTAAAGTTTTACGTTATACTCTTTATTTTGAAGATTTACCAGATGCTTTTGATGGTTACCGATTAAGCCAGATTAGCGATGTTCACAGTGGCAGTTTTGACAATGAAAACAAGATTAAATACGGCGTAGATCTACTCAACGAACAGGAAAGCGATATGGTGGTTTTTACGGGTGATCTCGTGAATAATGAAGCTTCAGAAATGGAGCCTTGGAAAGAAATGTTCGGACAAATTAAGGCGAAAGACGGGGTTTATTCCATCCTCGGAAATCACGATTACGGCGATTATAAAAATTGGAATTCTTCTGAAGAGAAAAAACAAAACCTGGATACTTTAAAAGAAACCCACGCCAAAATGGGCTGGCAGCTTTTGCTTAATGAACACAAATTTATTGAGCGAAATGGTGAGAAAATTGCTTTGGTGGGCGTTGAAAACTGGGGTGCCGGCGGATTTAAAAAAGAAGGCGATCTCGATAAAGCAGGAGCGGGCTTAAGCGAAAAAGATTTTAAAGTTTTATTGAGTCACGATCCTTCTTACTGGCAGGAGAAAATTAAAAACGACAAAAAAAATTATCATTTAACACTTAGCGGGCATACCCACGGAATGCAGTTTGGGATTGAAATTCCCGGCTGGTTTAAATGGAGCCCTGTACAATATCGTTACCAAAACTGGGCAGGAATATATGAGGAATTTGGGCGTTATATTAACGTAAACCGCGGATTTGGGTATTTGGCTTTTCCCGGTCGTGTGGGAATTTGGCCCGAAATAAGTGTAATTGAACTCAAAAAAGGCTCAAAACCTGCATAATCTGGAGAATTTGCTATATTTGATTAGTGATTTATCCGGAAAAAATATGAAGTGCTTTTCCCATCTTAAATCTCACTTAGTGAGTCTAATTAAAAGAAAAACTACATGTCAAAATTTGGAGAATTAATAGATCTTAATATTCCGGTATTGTTAGATTTTTATACCGAATGGAATGAAGATTCTAAGGCTATGAGCCCGGTTTTACGGGAAGTTGCCGCTTCTATGGGCAATAAGGCAAAAGTGATAAAAATTGATGTAGATAAAAATGCTCAACTTGCCGAAGCTCTTCGGGTTAAAGCGCTACCAACGTTAATGATCTATAAATCGGGGGAGATGAAATGGCGGCAAACCGGGGAACAAGATGCTGCAACGCTGGTAGGTATTCTTAAAGAATACGTTTAAATTGATTTAAAGCTGAACCCTTTTTCAGCATAATATTCCAAAACTTTAGGTAGTGTATATTGCAAATTTTTAAAGGCTTTTTGGCTATCATGAAAAACCACCGTGCTTCCTTCAGAAGCATTCTGGATTACATTTTTAAAACATTTTTCTTTAGAAATTCGGTTTTCAAAATCTCCACTTAAAACATCCCACATCACAATTTTATAATTCAGCTTTACAAGTTCTGTAGCCTGGGAATTCTTGATTTTCCCATAGGGCGGGCGGAAGAGTTTTTGCGTTGAAGTTTCGGGTTGCGAGTTTCGGGTTGCGAGTTTCGCGTTTTCCTGCGTTTCTCCTTTTGATTCTTGTGGCTGATTTTTATAATTTCTTCCCTCTTCTCTTTTTTTTCTCTTCTTTCTATGTTCTAAAAATATTTCCTCCGTCTTATGTACATTTTTCACATATGCCTCGGTTTTGGTTTTCCAGCCGTTTAAATGATTAAAAGTATGGTTCCCAATGCTATGTTCTTCTTGTATTAATTGTTGAAATACTTCAGGGTTTTTCTTTATGTTGTCCCCTATGCAAAAGAAAGTCGCTTTTGCATTATACTGCTTTAATTGCTCTAAAACCCAGGGAGTGATTTCTGGAATTGGACCATCATCAAAAGTGAGATAAATACTTTTTTTATCCTTAAGCCGTGTAATTCGGTTAGGATACAGTTTCCTTAAAATGGAAGGATATTTTATAAAAAACGGATTCATATTAGAAAAGTGGTTCAAAGAAAAGTTGATTCCCATTGCGACCTGAAATCCCAATTCTTGCCGCGCGGTATTTTAATAAGAAGTAAGCCTACAAGGTTTCTATACCTTGCAGGTTTACTTTAAATTTCAATTAATCTTCTACCGCAGAATCTATTCGGAGGGAATTATTACCCTGGTTCAATTCGGGGTTCAAGCCTTCCTGAATAGCACTTTCCTGTGGGTCTTGCGGATCTATTTCTTCTTCCTCTCCATAAAAATGGCGGAACATTTCGAGGTGTTTATTAAATTCATCGGCTTTTTCTTCGAGGATTTCTTCATCCTGGTGAACCACCAATAAATCTACCAGCGCACGGTAACGCTCAATATCTGATACAATTTCATTGAAATTGCGATACTGCCTATCTATATCCCAGCTGCTGTAATATTTAAGGTTTTCCTGGTAATTTTTAGCAATTTTCTCCCAAATTTCTCTTGCCTTTTCGGGTTCGCCAACTTCATAATAACCGCTTACATAAGGCTCTAATAAGGCGTAATATTTAAAATGTTCTACCGGCATATGCTCCATTGCAAGATCCAGCACTTTTTTGGCTCGTGTTGTGTCCTGTTCGTTTAACAGGTTTTCTACCAACCTGGCAAGATTGCTCCTGTAGGTAATGGAATTTCTTCGTGTTTCAGTATCGTGATAAATATCGTCTGATCCCATATTACCCCAATCCCAGTTCATTACAATATCATACATCTTATCGGTATTGATGCGTCCCATATCGTAAGGGTTTCTTTTATCTATTGGCGTTTTAATAGGAACAAGTTTATACGCAACTCCTTCAAGCTGAAGATATTCTTTCATCCAAAGATAATCTTCGTCGTTAAAGCTTCCGCCAGAAAAATAAATTGGTCTTTCCCAATTATTATTGGCAATAATATCCAGCATGAGTAAAGTATTCTTGTAAATGGCCTGCGACTCTATATTAATTACAATTTCATCTACAATTTGATCGGCAAAACGTTCTTCTACGATGCCGTTCTTTAAAACAGTTTCTTTATCTACCGGCACACGAATGTTTTTGCTAGGGAAAGTATTTATTGTTTGGCCACTTTGTAATTCGGCTTTGGTTCTGGCGTCATCGTTTTGAATATAATTCAACCAGGTTTTAATAGGAATGGTATCCTTAGTCACTTCTTTAGCAAAAACCACATCGTTAACCCCGTTGTAATCTTCATTTTCAAACTGGGAAGGGATAGGATCGCTTTCAAATGCCTTGCGCTTCATCTGGTCTATATACCAATCGGTAGCAAAGAGGCTTGTGTTTACCACTCTCACATCAGTGCGGTAGCGTTCAATTTGCTGCACATACCAGAGCGCAAAAGTATCATTATCTCCAATGGTAAAAATAATACCGTTTTCATCTACAGAATCCAGGTACATTTTGGCCATAGTAAGGGTAGTATCTCTCCCGCTACGATCGTGATCGTTCCAGTTTTCTGAAGCTAAAAGTACAGGAACCGCTAAAATTGAGGCGGCAATTACTATTGGCGCTGCAAGTTTTGGTTTCAGGAATTTTTTGGCCCAGTCAAAAAGGGCGTAAGCCCCGAAGCCAATCCAGATTGCAAAAACGTAAAACGATCCAACTAGGGCATAGTCACGTTCCCGCGGTTCAAAAGGTCTTTCATTTAAATATATTTTTAGCGCAATTCCCGTAAAAAGGAAAAACACCAGCAAGACCCAAAAATTATTTTTATCTCGTTTAAATTGAAAAACAAGACCTATTAATCCTAAGATTAGTGGAAGAAAATAATAGGTATTTCGGGCTTTGTTGTTTTTCATATCACTGGGAAGATTTTCTTGCGGGCCAACATGCATCTCGTCTATAAAATCTATGCCGCTAATCCAGTTACCGTGCATATCGGTGTATTTTCCCTGGATATCATCCTGCCTCCCAACAAAATTCCACATAAAATAGCGCCAGTACATATAGCCAATCTGGTATTCTAATAAGTACCCGATATTTGAAGCGAAGGAAGGTTTTTCAATATTTAAATAATCGCCAAATTGCCTTAAGAAATTATGATAATCGTTATTATCCAGTTCTCCCTGCGCAAAACGGTTTTGAAATTCATTTACCGCGCTTACCAGCCTTTCTTCACCCTGGTATTCCGGTTTTATAGTAAAATCTAAGGGACCGGTAAAATCCATATAATTGGCTGCGTGCTGCGAACTCCACATCCTGGGAAGAATTGCTTTGTGTGAATCGTCCAGGTTTTGTTTAGCATTTTTATAATGGTTTACAATAATGTATTCCCCGGCTTCTTCATCTTTTTCATACTTGGGTTTAGCATCGGTATAAGGATTGTCTTCATCTAAACCAGCGTACATTTCAGAAAACTGCGGGCCATAAAACAAATGGGTTTCCCCGTATTGTTCACGGTTGTAATAGGCTAATAATTCTCGTGCATTATCGGGACTGTTTTCATTAATAACAGTAGGTGCGTTGGATCTAATTGGAAGCATTACCCAGCTTGAAAAACCAATGAGGATAAAGAGTATACAAAGGAATAAAGTGTTTAGCTGAAAATAATTTTTCTTTCGGGTATAATTAATTCCGAAGTAAAAAGCCGCTACTATCACTAACAGGGCGATTATCGTTCCGGTATTAAAAGGAAGCCCCAGCGAATTGGTAAAGAATAATTCTGAAGCAGCAAAGAACGTAAGGGTGTAGGGTAGAAGCAACTTAAAAATAAACATCAATACGGCTACTACCACAATATTGGCGATCACAAAATTCTTTACCGTAACCTTTTTATAATTTTTAAAGAAATATAAAAATCCGATGGCAGGAATGGTAAGCAGTCCCAAAAAGTGAACTCCAAAAGATAAACCTACAACCAGGGAAATTAAAATAAGCCAACGATTTCCGCGGGGTTTAAACATATCACGTTCCCACAGCAAACCTAAATAGAACATAAGAGCCATTAGGCAGGCGGCCATTGCATAAACCTCGGCCTCTACGGCACTAAACCAAAAACTATCGGTAAAAGTAAAGGCTAAAGACCCTACCAGGGCACTACCTAACACAGCCATTTTATTGGCGGGTTTAAGTTTCTCTACAGGGCCGGCAACTTTTAAAACCAATAAGCTAATAGACCAGAACATAAATAAAACAGCAAAAGCGCTGGCTGCTCCAGACATGAAGTTTATCGCAAGGGCAACATCAGAATCGCCTGGCGCAAAAGTAGAAAAGAAGGCACCCAGCATTTGATAGAAAGGTGCTCCCGGTGGGTGGCCTACTTCAAGATTTGCTGAGGTTGCAATGTATTCCCCGGCATCCCAAAAACTTGCGGTGGGTTCTAAAGTGAGGGTGTAAGTGGTGAGCGCAATTACAAATACTAGCCATCCTAATATTTTATTCCACTTCCTGAAGCTAAAATCTGTCATTATTGAGTAAAGTTGAGTCTTATGTGGCGAATTTAATAATAAAATTGTGAATGCTTTAGTAACGGACTTTAAAACGAAATATTTTCTGAAAAGACTGAAAATTAAGCTGTTTTAAGCCTGTTGTTTTTATGGAACATAATCCCGGAATATCCTTCTCAAAAAATAGGATTATTTTTTTGCAGAAAAAGTTTGTGTAATAGAAACTTTGTTTTAAATTTGCATCCGAATTACAGCAATGGCCTATGGTGTAACTGGCAACACGTCTGTTTTTGGTACAGAAGAGTCTAGGTTCGAGCCCTAGTAGGCCAACAAAATTAACCGAATTCTAAAAAGAGTTCGGTTTTTTTGTGTTTGGAAAAGTCTAAAAACTAAACCCAATTCCAATTTGTAGTTGCGAGGTGTATTCCCTAGTATTTAAAGGTGTTTTACTGTCAAAATAATAATCATAGATCGTAAAAACCTTAAACCATTCTGACAGTGGAATATCTAAACGAAATTGCTCCAATATCCTGTAATCTTCCAGGTCTTTGTAAAGCGGCTGGTAATAAACCGTGTTTGTGATAGAAAAATTCTTTGATTTTGAAAGGTAAGAAAGTGAAAGATACGTACTATTTCTATGGTTGTATTCTGTAGTCCCGGCCCTGTCGCTATATTCTACTTCATACAAATAGCTATTGCCAAGGTAACCCGAAAAGTTTTCGCGGTTTATCCATTTTATTCTTAAACCTGCGCCTACAAGATTTCTTTGCTCTACCACGAGTAATTGGTTGTATTGTCCCTGCAAAAAAGCTTCGAATCGTAATAATTGGTTGAATTTATAATTAAATCTTGTATGCAGAAACCAGGAGTTTTGCAAATTTCCTTCATCAGCATCTATTAACCGGTAGTTTCCCAACAAGAGATAAGTTTTTTTAAAATCTTTAGATTTTAGCTGCGTGGTTAGCGTTCCGTTTATTTGGTTTACCGAAACGCCATCGTTGTTGGAGTGATTAAAGGCAAAATCGGCGTTTAATACAAATCTGGTAGAATCGGTTTGCAAACGTTTGGTTTCAATATTCACCAGTTGAGCCTGCCCCAGGAAGGGAATAAGCAGAAATAGCAAAAAGAATCTCCAGATCATTTAATTTTTTTTAAAAAGCAAAGATAGAAGTTGTATATCCGTATAGTGTCCTAATTATAAAGTTTAGCTTTATATGTCACGTCGAGCGCAGTCGAGACGTTTTTGTTAAACCTTTCGACTGCGCTCAAGGTGACAAAAACAAACTTAGGATTGTTTACGGACAATCATATAGAAAGTATTGAAAGTCTTCTACAAAAACCAATTTTGTTCTTTTTATTATTCTGAAATTAAAACTCTCTTTACATAGTAATTCATTAAACACTTTGTAATTTAGTTTCCATAAATACCTAACCTATAAATTGTGGCTTTAGAATTTTTTAAAGAGAACGAGCAAATATTCAATACTTTATTCGAAGCGGCTTCAGAAGGAGTTATCGTGGTAGACAGCCAACAAGTAATAGTTACGGCCAATAAAGCTGCCTTAATTATGTTTGGTTATGAAAAGGAAGAACTTTTAGGTGAACATCTCAACATTTTAATCCCTGTACGCTATAAAGCTAATCACCATGAGCATTTTGACAAGTTTATGAAAGATAGTGAGAAAAGGCAAATGGGCCATGGTAGGGATTTGTTTGGGGTAAAAAAAGACGGAACCCAATTTCCGGTAGAAGCGGGGTTAAATCCGTTTAAGGTAGATGGGGAGTGTTTTGTGATGTCTTTAGTTGTAGATATTACGGTTAGAAAAATAAATCAGCAACGCATTAGGGAACTTAATGTAGAGCTGGAAGACAAAATTAAAATACGAACCCGGGAACTAAGACATACGGTAGATGACCTTGAAAAGGAAATCACAAAGCGAAAGGAAGCCGAAAAACGTATTAAACTCGCACTAAAACAGGAAAAAGAACTCAATGAGTTAAAAACAAAATTTCTTTCCCTGGTGAGTCACGAATTTAAAACTCCCCTAAGCGGAATCCTGACTTCGGCTACTTTAGCCGAAAAATACACACAAGCGGAGCAACAGGAAAAAAGGACAAAACACCTTACTACAATAAAAAATAAGGTACATTATTTAAATAATATTTTGAATGATTTTCTCTCGTTAGAACGCCTGGAATCTGGAAACGTGAATTACAAATACACAGCTTTTAGCCTAAATAAACTGGTAAACGAAGTTATTTATAATGCCAATGTTACTTTAAAATATGGGCAGGAGATAGAATATGATAGTGAGATGGAAGATGTAACCCTGTACCAGGATGAAAAAATCCTGGAACTTATTCTTTCAAACTTAATAGGAAATTCTATTAAATACTCGCCGGAAGATTCCACGATCTATTTCCGAATATTTCCTACTAAAGAAAAAATTATCTTTGAAGTTGAAGATGAAGGAATGGGAATTCCGCAGAAAGATCAAAAACATATTTTTGAACGTTATTTTAGGGCCGAGAATGCTTTGCTGAACCAGGGGACAGGCATAGGACTTAATATAGTTAAAGTTCATCTTGAAAATATGGGAGGCAGAATTAAATTTGAAAGTGTAGAAAATAAAGGCACTAAATTTACCGTAACATTACCTAACCAAAATAGATAACCGCTTATGTTACTTGAGCGTACTTTGAAAATAGTTTAAGATGAAGAAAATACTTTTAATTGAAGACGATGTAACCGTTAGGGAGAATACTGCAGAATTGCTGGAACTCTCAAATTATGAAGTAGTAACCGCACCCGATGGAAGGAAAGGTGTAGATAAAGCAAAAGAAGAAATTCCCGATATTATTGTGTGCGATATCATGATGCCAGAGTTGGATGGCTATGATGTGCTTACCCGCCTTTCAGAAGATTCACAAACCAAAGGGATTCCTTTTATTTTCCTTTCGGCCAAAACCGAGCATAAAGATGTAAGAAGAGGGATGGATCTTGGCGCCGACGATTATTTAACCAAACCTTTTGAAGAAGAAGACCTTTTAAGCGCCATAGAAAGCAGGCTGGCAAAAGTAGAGATTTTACAGGCCCAGGAAAATAATAACGGGGAGGCTGTTCAAAACCTATCGGCTTTTCGTGAAATGATGAGAAACCGGGATCAAATTAGTTTTAAGGCGGGTGAGAATATTTATGAAGAAGGCAAATCTTCCCTGCATTTTTATATGGTAGAACGCGGGGTTGTTAAGGCGCACAAATATGATAGTCGCGGTAAAGAAATGATTACCGAACTATACAAAGAAGGTGATTTCTTCGGAAATCTTAGCTTCAATAAGAATTCAGCTTATGGTGAATATGCTACCGCTTTAGAAGACAGTGTGCTTTACGTGGTTTCTAAAGATGAATTAAGGGAAATTCTTAAGAGTAACAGCAATATTAGTATGGAATTGCTGCAGGAAATGGGCGATCATCTTATGGGTGTAAAAGAGCAACTTATGGAAATTGCCTATGCTTCAGTAAGAAGAAAAACAGCCCGAACTATTTTACTTTTTGCTCATAAAATTAAGAAAAACCCATTACACAGTATTAGAATTTCTCGGGCAGACTTGGCAGGAGTCGCTGGTATAGCTTCAGAAACGCTAATAAGAACTCTTTCCGATTTTAAAAAAGAAGGACTTATTGAAATTGAAGGCAGAAATGTGAAGCTTTTAGATGCAGAAAAACTAGAGGCAATTAGTTAATTTTTACAGAACTGACCGGAATCATATTTAGGATTGATCTTTCACGCTATTTTTGGCCAAAATTAGTGCTGAAAGGTCAAGCCTATGAATATTTTAATACTTACAGATTTTTCTCCCCAGGCTTATAATGCTGCACGCTATGCCTTGAATTCAAATTCAGGCTCATCAAAATTTTATGTGCTTCATGCTTCTTCTACCGGCGAAGCTTCGCAGATAGATGAGGCGCTTTTAGATTTTGTTGCCAGGCTTAAAAAAGAGCCGGCAGCAAATGGACATTCATTTTCTACCCTTCCTTTTTCCGATAATCTTATAAACGCAACCCGAAAAGCGGTAACCGAAAAGCGGATAGACCTAATTGTAATGGGGGCATCAGGAAAGAACACTTCTAATTTTCAAGGCTTAGGCGGTAATACCTGTAATGTGGTAAAGAAAGTAAAATGTCCGGTATTGGTTGTGCCTAATTGTGATTTTAAGCAATGGGAAAACTTATATCTTCCATTAGATTTACGTTTTCCGGTCCATACTGAGGCTTTACAGTTATTGCAAAAGTTATCGGTATCAAAAGATGTGACCTTAGATGTGTGGGAATTTAATTATAATAAGGCTGGAACACAAATAGAAGATTTTAAACTCCCTAATTATAAACTTGTAAGAAAAACGCTGAAAGAAGAGTCAGATTTCTTCGGGAAATTTTGGCCAGAGGCAAATATAAAGGCCAATGTTATTGTGTTTTTTGCGCGCCAACTTCATATTACAGAAAAGCTTTTAAACAGGCTTTCAGCTACCGAAACCCGGAAACAAAATCTTCCGGTTCTTATACTTCACGGTTAAATTTCTAAAATTAGGTTAAAGTTTTCTGTTAGGCTATTAAAGTTAGCCCTTTAGCGGCTTGCTGCTTTGCTAATTATAGTAGAAAACCTTATGTTTATAGTTCAAGCAAAATGGGGTGTCTGAAAGATTTTATTGCCGTCAAGCTGAACTTGTTTCAGCTTCTAACATGTTTAGAACAATAACAACTTAGATTCTGAAATATCCCGACGTTTCGGGGCAGAATGATGTTTTTATTTTTTCAGCCTGTCTCTTTTGTTTACAATAAAATAATAAAATTCTTAAAAAAGAAATTATGACTAAAGACGAAGTATTAAATAGACTTAAAGATGGTAACGGCCGTTTTACTGCGGATAAAAAAGAAGGAAAGTTACAGGATAAATCTCGCCGGGAAGAATTAACCAAAGGCCAGGAGCCTTATGCAATTGTTTTAAGCTGTGCCGATAGCCGTGTAGTACCAGAACTTGCTTTTGATACCGGCCTGGGTGAATTATTTACCGTGCGTGTAGCCGGAAATATAGCCAATAGTTCTTCTATTGCGAGTATGGAATATGCAGTTGCTAATCTTGGAACCGAAATTATTGTAGTAATGGGTCACGAAAGTTGTGGAGCTGTAACTGCGGCAATGAGTGGGGGAGACAATGGTTACAACTTAAACCACCTTGTTTCTCACATTGCTCCGGCAATCGCTGCTTCAGCCAAAGATGCACCGGTGAATGATGTAGTGAAGAAAAATGCACAGCTGACGGCTGAAGAGCTTAAAACGCGTTCTACCATCATTAAAGATGCTGCAGATAGCGGAAAAGTGAAAATCGTACCGGCTTATTATAATTTAGACTCCGGGAAAGTAGATTTTCTATAATATATCCGAGAAGTGAAATTTTAAATAGGCTGTCTAAAAAGTTTTTTAAACCGTCATTCTGATTTCTATTCAGAATCTAAGTTGTTTGGAATCGAAACATCTTAGAATCTGAAACCAGTTCAGCTTGACGAAATTAGGCCTTTTTAGACAGCTTATTTATTTATTCTTTTCTCTCTCCTGAAACATCTTTAAATATAAATGTGAAGACATCTTCCTGGCGTTATTTTTTGCCCGGTTGGCGAGTTCACCTTCATATAATTCGTCTATAGTTTCAAACCATAAGTTTAGCCAAATCCCAAAATGATAATTGGAAATCGCCTGGTTGTTTTCCTGGTCTACTTTTACGTGAACTTTTTGGGGATTGCCTTTGTAGGTTGCTTTAAAAAAGAGGTTGCTTTCCCAGAAATCGGTTAACTTCTCAAAATGTGCATCCCAGTCTTCTATTACCTCATTGAAAAAATGACCAATTTCAGGATTTTGCCTTACTTTTTTATAAAATCCGGTAACCAGTAGAAAAACATCTTCCCGGGTTTTAATATCATTTTTCATAAAGTGGTTTTAGAAAATATTTATAAGAATAAAGATAGAGGATATGGCAAGGCTTAGCAAAAGTGAGTTAAATACAATTTTTGATTTAAACTGCGCTAAAATTACGGTATTGAAGCCCATACAAACCACAACCACTATAAAAAGCTGAAGCATATCTACAAATGTATGCCCATTCATTAAAATTAGCATTGCAGCCACAGATCCTAAACAACTAGAGGCGATAATACCAATGGCAGAATACCCCATACTCATTTCTTCAAAATCGGCCAGTAAATTTTTGTAAAGTTTCATAGTTTTTAATTTTTAATGAGATGTAAAATTAAGGCTGAAGAGGCTGGCGTCTTATGAGTACAATCATAATTCAATAAAAAAGCCTGGAGAAAATTAAGTTTCTCCAGGCTTAAAATCATTATAAAAAATTTTACCGAAATTGATTGTGAGAATCTTTCTCCAATTGCTCCCTATGGTTGGGATGGGCTATAGAGATAAGTTCCTTTGCTCTTTGTTTTAGGTTTTTTCCGTAGAGATTTACTACCCCATATTCTGTAGCAATGTAATGCACGTGAGCCCTGGTTGTGGTTACGCCGGCACCTTCTTTTAGAAAGGGCACAATCTTGGAAATTCCTTTTTTGGTGATAGATGGCATAGCGATAATGGGTTTGCCACCTTCAGAAAGTGCTGCGCCTCTTATAAAATCCATTTGCCCGCCAACTCCAGAGAATTGATATTTCCCAATAGTATCAGCACAAACCTGGCCGGTAAGATCTATTTCTATAGCAGAATTTATTGCGGTAACTTTGGGATTTTGTCTAATTATGGCTGTATCATTTGTATAGGCTGCTTCTTTAAAGTGCACAATGGGATTATCATCAATAAAATCATATAAATCAGGCGAACCTATGGCAAAACACGTCACCAGTTTCCCGGTTTTTATTTCCTTATTTGCACCGGTTATTACTCCCGATTTAACCAATGGCAAAATTCCGTCAGAAAACATTTCGGTATGTATTCCCAGGTTTTTATGGTTTTGGAGATTATTTAAAACCACATTGGGGATTCCACCAATTCCCATTTGTAGGGTAGCGCCATCTTCAATTAGTTCGGCTACATGTTTGCCTATTTGCCTTTCAATTTCGGTAGGAGCGGTAATGCTTGTGGAAAAAATAGGTTGATTAACTTCTATAGCAGCATCAATTTGGCTGCTGTGGATAATGCCGTCCCCGTGGGTTCTTGGTACATTTGGGTTTATTTGCGCGATTACTTTTTTGGCCTTTTGAATAGCAGGTAAAGTAATATCTACTGAAACTCCAAGGGAACAATAGCCGTGTTTATCGGGAGGGGAAACCTGGATAAAAGCAACATCTAATGGCAAAATATCCCTTCGGAAAAGGTTATGAATTTCACTTAGAAATATGGGAATATAGGTTCCTTTATGTGAGTTAACTGCATGTCTAACATTGCCGGCAACAAAACAAGTGTTTATGCTAAAAGAACCGGCGTAAGGTTCTTCGGTGTATTTTGCTTTTCCCTCGGTATGAATTTGTATAATTTCAACATCGGTCAATTCATTATAACGGTCGCATAACGCATCAATTAGGGTCACCGGCGTCATTGCGGCACCCTGAATAAAAATGCGGTCACCAGATTTTACTGTGGCAACCGCATTTTGCGCCGATAATATTTTTAAATGTTTCAGCATGTTAGGTTTTAACATTAAGGTTGAAATTAATTTCTATCTCTTCATCCAGCACAATTAAACCAAAGATCTTACTCGGTGCTTCCAGGTTAAAATCTTTGATGTTAAGTTTCAGTTTTCCATTAAAACAAAGTTGCTGCTCCCTGGTAATCTCTACCGGAAATTTATAATCCTTATTAACTCCTGCAATTGTAAAGCCTATGGTTACTATAGAATTTCCTTCCCCGCGCATATCTATTTTCTTTAGTTTCAGCAGGATTTCTGGATGTTCTTTAGATTTTAAAAGCTCGTGAAAGTCTTTATTTATTTTTCGGTTTCCACAATCAAAATTCACATTTTCCAGGGGTAAAACACTATTCTTAAAATGAAGAATTTCACCATTCTCTGTATAATGCACTTTAAAAGTTTCATTTTTAAACCTAAGGGTATTAAAGTCACATTCAAAATCGTTGATATTGGTGGTGCCTTTAATACTTAGGTGGCTATCTGGGAGGATATCAATTTTTTTGGTTTCTATACCAGTCTGTGCTACTCCCGTAATAGTAAAAAATAATATAAAAAGTAAAGGAAAATAAGTTTTCATCCTGGTTTGATTTAGGGCATTTCTATAAAGATAAGTAATTGAATTCTGGTTAAGAAATGGTTGGCAACAGGAAATAAAAAGCCCCGGATAATCTCTTGGGAGATAACATCCGGGGCTCAACATTCAACTTAAAAACTAATCGCTGCTTCTAGCATAAGTCCGTTGAATTGTCCTCCGTTTAAAGGTGAACTTGTATTATAACCATCATACTCCTGGTTTACATATTCTATTTTCGCAAGGATGTTTTTAGTCATAAACCATCCTGCAGAGGCTTGAACTCTATTGATGTCAATTTCATCACCGCTTGCGTGGTCACCGTTTACAGTGTTGTAACGTCCAGCTACGTAGAAGTTCTCGTTTTGTCCAAATCGGTAGATAAGTTCTCCAGCAAGTTGGGTGAAACTACGGTCTTCAGATTGAGAAAGTTGTTTTCCACTAGATCTTTCAAAAGTTCCGAAGAATTCAAGTCCGCCATACTTTAAGAATGGGTTTACCATAAAGGCAGTAATTTCATTTCCATAGCGAGGGTTGTATCTACCAGAGGCAAAACCTTCTCCCATAACATCGTAGTATCTTGATCCTGCACGGTCAGCACCGTAAAGGTAAGAGCTTGCTACACGGTTAGTGTGATATACAGATCCTGTTAATCTTACTCTTAGATCATCTGCACCAGTAAATTGCTGGTTGTCGTATCCTAATTTAGCTAACCATGATACCCCGTTGGCATCTGGATTAACAACAGATTGGTTTAATTTACCGTTGGTAGCTCCAACCATTCCAATAAATCCATTGCTTCGGTAGTAAACTTCAGCACCAACTTCGGTAGTGAAAGCATCCATAATAAGGTTACCTACAAATGGGTTGTAAATGGCCTGCGCATTATCGGTTCTTCTAAAGTGAGCATCACCATAGTTGTTTTCCATATGACCAATTTTAATAGTCACTTTGTTCATTAGGTCTTCCATAAAGCCTGGACGTACAAACTCCAGTTTGTCAATTTGAATATACCCGTCTTTTACATATGGTTCTGGGTGGTGACGAGAAGATAGGTATGTTCTAAGGTGCATTCTAACTCCGTCGTAAAGAGCAACATCAAGGTCAAGGTTAGCAGTAGGCAGGTTAAAGTTTGCGCCTATTTCTGGTAATCTTCCCACGCTTCCATCTTCATTTGTCCATTGTCCTGAAGATTCGTGATCTAGCGCCTGGAACTGGATAGTAGATGCTCCACCAACTCTTACTTTTACACCATCAAAAGTTGAAACGGTATCTTTTGGAGCTTCAAACATGTTAATGCCACGTTGGTCTAAAGGTCTAAAGTTGTCCAGGTCTCTGTCTTGTGCCTGCATTTGCAAGCCAAAAAGAACGAATGCAATTAAGCCGAAATATTTGATTGAATTTTTCATTGTGATAATTTTTAAAATTGAATAGTTATTTAGAAAATGTTGATTTGAATTTAATAGTTAGTTCTTCTCCTGTAGTAATTGTTCCAAACATAGCAGTAGGAGGGTCAATCTTGTAATTGGTCATATTTAGGCTTTCTTCCCCGTTTATTTCCAATTTGTTTCCGTTAAGCTTGGCGGTAAATTCAACCGGAACTTGTTTAGAAACTCCTGAAATTTTTAGCGTGGCCATACCGTTTACTTTATAAGAGTTGCTGCCGTTGGACTCGATTTTCTTAACCTCGTCCAGCTTGAATTCGATAGTTTTATATTTTTTGGTATTAAGTGCTTTGTATGCATTTTTATCCATTCCGCCTTTTCCACTTTCCAGGCTTTCAGCAGGAATGCTTACCTGAAGTTTAGAGATTCCTGTTAATTTCCCGTCTTCGGTGGTAATGGTTGCACCTCCTTGTTTTGAGGTTGCATTCATTTCCCAATCGTGGATATTAGAGGTTCCTTCAACAATAATTTCTGAAGAATTATCCATTTTGAAATTTTGCCCGAACATGCTGCCTGCGGTTAGCAACATAAAAAATACGCCTGTAAGAATAACTTGATATGATTTTAAAACTTTCATGATATTAGGTTTTTAAGTTTGGTACAAAGTTGGGGTAGAAATGCAGCAGAATCTATGACGAGAATCAGGTTTGAGAATATTTCTGAGAAAGAATTTTAAGAGACACGATAAAGGACTTTATAGTGTTTACAAGGGTTTTCGCTAACTAAAACGTTTGCGATTTCAATATAAAAAAGATTTTTAGGCTTAAAAAATTAGAAAAATATTTCGAATTATTTCTATAGTTGAACAAAAAGAAAGCTAAAGCAAGCTTCTTAGTAATAAAGCTCGTCGGTTTTTAGGTTTAAGAACCTTGAAGTGGCAAAAAATGTACTTAGCCAGGTGATAAGGATTCCCATAACGAAAACGCCTATAAATAAAGCAGCGAGTAATTTCACATCTGAAGTTAATGAAAGCTGCGGGAAGCTGTTGTTGAGGTAATAAAGCGCTCCGGCCATACCAACAAGCGCGATAATGGCACCTATTATTCCCAATTTTACACTTTGCCAGATAAAAGGCTTGCGAATAAAACCTTTGGTAGCGCCTACCATTTGCATGGTTTTTATAATAAATCGTTTAGAATATACCGAAAGCCTAATAGAACTATTTATAAGCAATACCGCAATAAATGTGAAAATCCCGCTGGCAATAAGTACCCAAAAACTAATTTTCTTTACGTTTTCGTTTAAAAGTGCGATAAGCGGTTTGTCGTAAACCACTTCATCTACAAAGTTTTTAGAAGTAAGATCGGTTGCTATTTCGTCTACCTGTTCTCCAGAGACAAAATCGGCGTTCATATACACATCTATAGAATTCTGTAAGGGATTATAGCCTAAAAACTCCATAAAATCCTCGCCTATTTCCTCGCTGTGCGCCTCGGCGGCGGCTTCTTTAGAAACGTAGGTGGTAGATTTGGTATACTCGGCCATCGCCAGGCTTTTCTTGAGCTGTTCAATTTCAACCTCTTTGGCGGTATCTTTTAAATATACGGTAAGCGCAATTTGCTCTTTAAAATGATCGGCTACTTTTTTAGTGTTTAAAACCAGTAATCCCAACATTCCCAATAAAAAAAGGACTAAAGCAATACTAATCACTACCGAAAAATAAGACGAGATTAATCGACGTCTCTGGTACTTTTCAAAAGATGTGCTCATAGGTGACCTTAGATTTTTTGTAAAAATATAAAAGTTAAGCGTTCATTTTCTTTAAAACGTTTAAAGTTTAAAAAAATTAGCAAAGACATGAATTTTTTATTCAGGAACATAAGAAATTACCATAAGGTATCTGTGAATGATTATAATTTCGTCAAGCTGAACTTGTTTCAGCTTCTAACATGTTCACTAACTTAGATGCTGAAATATGTTTAGAGTTTAAACATATTTCTAATTTTATGTTGAAAAGCAGAACACTATGAAAATATTAATCTTCGGAATTGGAGGCGTAGGCGGTTATTTTGGTGGAAAACTCGCCCAGGCAGGTGTTGACGTAACCATGATTGCCCGCGGAAAACACCTCGAGGAAATCAGGAGTAACGGACTTGAAATTGAAAGCATCAATGGTAGCTTTAATGTGAAACCTCAACTGGTAACCGATAATTTGGCTGAAGTCCATACGCCAAACCTGGTAATTTTAGGTGTAAAATCCTGGCAAATTCCCGAAGTGGCCGGGCAACTAAAATCAATAATTTCAGCTGGAACTATGGTTTTACCTTTACAAAATGGTGCGAATAATGTAGAAATACTGCTGGAAATTCTACCGAAGCGAAATGTTTTGGCCGGGCTTTGCCATATTGTGAGTTTTGTAGAAAGACCGGGAAAGATAAAACACGTTTCTTTTGAACCGCGCATCACTTTTGGTGAGATTGATAATTCAAATTCAGAAAGAATTCAGCAATTAAAATCAGTGTTTGATAAAGCTGGAATTAGCACTTTTAACCCGGAAAATATTCAGTTGGAAACCTGGAAAAAGTTTTTGTTTATTGCCACAATTAGTGGTCTTGCTGGGTTAACACGGGTTTCTATAGATAGAATAAGGGAGAGCGAATACTTGTTTGATTTACTGAAAAAAACTGCGCAGGAAATTAAACTGGTAGCCAATGCTAAGGGAATTCCGCTGGCAGAAGAGCATTTGGAAAAAGCTTTTGAGATTATTGAAAATCAGCCGCCGGGAACTACCGCTTCTACACAACGCGATATTATGGCAGGGAGGCCTTCAGAATTAAAAAATTTCAACGGATTTATTGTGAAAGAAGCCAAAAAATTAGGCATTGCAACACCCGTAAATAAAATGATCTACGAGTGTTTATTGCCTATGGAAATGGAAGCGAGAAAAAGTTAACTATTCGCCGTTTTCCCCATTGAAATCCAGTTCGGTAAAGTTTTCATCTATAATCATGGTGAGGCAGCCGTTAACCTGTAAATGCTCTAAAGATTTAGTTTCATTATCTAACTGAATGGTTTTTATTTCAAATGGCAATCCGTGAATTTTTAATTTGAAATTTTTACAATCACCGTCAAAAGAACCTTCTTTATGCTGCTGAATAATTAGTTGATTTTTTCTGCCAGTAAGTTTGAAACTTCTCAAACAAAAACGCCCCTTGGTATAATCGTAACCATCGTGGGCATCCTCAAAAAATTGTGAATCTTCTTTGCCTTTTTTGTAGTAAACTTCCAGGGTTACTTCTTCTATTTTTTTCTCGGCTACGTGCTGCTGTACAGGGTATTTTGGAATAATAGCACCTTCTTTAATAAAGACCGGCATACTATCTATATCGGCATCTACCCAGATTTCTTTACCGCCTTTTACCAGCTCGTCGGTCCAGTAGTTGTACCAATTTCCGCGCGGCACATACATACGTCTGCCTTTCGCGTTTGGTTCGATTACGGGGCAGGCAAGAATACTGTCTCCAAAAATAAACTCATCTATTCTATAGTGGGTGTTTATATCTTCCTGGTCAAACATCACCAAAGATTTTATCAACGGAATGCCTTTCTCGGTATAATCCCAAAATGCGGTGTAGAGATAAGGAAGTAATTGATACCGCAATTCGATAAACTTTCGCACTATATCGGTAATATCTTCATCAAAAGTCCAGGGTTCCTGGTCGCCGTGATCTCCCGAAGAATGCACCCTAAAAAACGGGTGAAAAGTTGCTAATTGAATCCACCTGGTAAATAATTCGCCGTGAGGTTGTTCAGCAAAACCGCCAATATCACTACCTGCAAAAGAAAAACCAGACATTGCCAGGCGCTGTACCTGCACGTTGGCAATCCATAAATGTTCCCAGTTGGCGATGTTATCTCCGGTCCAGGTTGAGGTATATCGCTGCGTTCCCGAATAGGCCGCTCTGGTAATTACAAACGGGCGTTTAGGATGGGAGAATTTTTTTACCCCGTGGTAGGTTGCGCGTGCCATTTGCATCCCGTAAATATTGTGGGCTTTTCTATGGCTACAGGGATTTTCATCATAATCGTGCCTTACATCGTGTGGAAATGTCTTATTGGGCACTTCCATTACCGCAGGCTCGTTCATATCGTTCCAGATACCTTTTACCCCAATATCTTCTATTAATTCTTTGAAAAGCCCAGACCACCATTCTCTTACTTTAGGATTGGTGAAATCGGGGAAATAACACTCTCCCGGCCAAACTTTTCCTTTTATATAAGGGCCATCGGCACGCTTACAGAAGTAATCGTTTTCAAGTCCTTCTCTATAAACCCAGTAATTTTTATCAATTTTAATTCCCGGGTCAATAATGGCTACAGTTTTAAAACCATCTTCTTCAAGTTCTTTCACCATTCGTTTAGGATCGGGGAAATATTCTTTGTTCCAGGTAAAGCAGCGGAAACCTTCCATATAATCAATATCCAGGTAGATAGCATCGCAGGGGATTTGCAATTCCCTGAATTTAGAAGTGATTTCTTTTACCTTGCTTTCAGGATAATAGCTCCATTTACACTGGTGAAACCCTAAGGCCCAAAGAGGTGGTAAATCTGGTTTTCCGGTAAGATCGGTATAGTATTCTACCACATCGGTCATTTTAGGGCCGTAGATAAAATAATAATTCATCTCGCCACCCTGCGCCCAAAAGCTGGTTACAAATCGACGTTCCTGTGCAAAATCAAAATAAGATCTAAAGGTGTTATCAAAGAAAATTCCGTAGGCTTTCTTGTTGTGAAGCCCGGTGTAAAACGGAATTGTTTTATAAATTGGATCGGTATCTTTTCCGTAGGCATAAGAATCGGTTACCCAATTTTCAAAGCGCTTTCCTTTTAAATTAAGATGCCCTGGTTTATCGCCAAGTCCAAAATAGCTCTCACCATCGTGAGAAACTTTACTCATTTTCACGATGTCACCACCAAATTCGTAGCTGTCTTCCCAATGAAAACCGAGCTCATCTTCGTTAATCAATGTGCCGTCTGTACGATCATAAATCTTAACTTTTAAACCCTTTTTAGAAACCTCACAGATAATTTTAGTAGTGGTAATATTGTAATTATCCTCTTTTTCTTCAATATCTAATTGATTGTAACCTATGCTTGCGTGTTTGGTAATCGCGTAAGAAAAATCTTTAGCAAACATTCCAGTAGTGGAATATCTAAAGCGAAGCAGCCCATCCCGAAGGATTGTAATTTGCAATGACACATCATTTTCTGTGGTGAAATAGAGCGTATCTACATCTTTACGGAAGGAAATTACACTAGATGGAAAAGCATTTCCCTTTTGTTCTAACTCGGTATTGGTGATCATATTTTATAATGGATTGCTGTAAGGTAAAAAAACTGAATAGTTTGCAAATATAAGTTAGAATTGTCAAAGTATTTATGAGCGTTTATTAACTATGTCGTTTCGTAGAAACACAGTGCGTGCGTGCGATCTTCATTTTTCCGCAGAACAATCAGGCGTTGCAAGCGAGCAGGAAGTTTCGTTTTAGGACAAGTTCAAGCCTTGTTTTTATACTCACCATTCTCGTATTTTAGTATTTCAAATTCCTTCCTGGTATCTGCTTTTACTTTTTCGCAGTCTTCATTCCTTTCACTCAACTCAATCTTATCGATGAATTTTAAGTCGGCATAATTATTTGAGAAAGTGTTTAATACCTGCATATTTTTGGAATGCTCTTCAAATTCACCTTTGCAAGTTGTGTCTGTTTCACCATTAAAAGACTTCATTGGAAAATCTTTCAATACACGGTTCAATTCATTTCCTTCCAAAGCGTATAATGATAATTGTGTACTTGAATAAGGATTTGGTCGGCTCTGGTTTGAATAAAATATTTTAAGTGCGAAGGCTGTAGTTAATTCGTTCAATTGATAAAGTTTGGGTTCTATTTCGATTTTATCAATGGAAACAGCATCGATAGACCAGTCTTTCTGGCCACTATATTTTGCTTTTACTGCACCGGTTTTATTATCGGTAAAAATAATATTACTGTTTAAAATTATATATCCTTCTCCTTCTTCAGTGATTTCAGGGATTACTATTAAAATACCGTTATCGAATTTTTGTGAGGTCGCAAGTCTGGAAAATATGTCTGAATTTTGAATTCCAACTTTTTGAGCAGTTTGTTCAATCAGTTGTTGAGATTGATTCTGACCTAAACAGTTCCAGAATAGCGTCAATAAAATCATTGTCAGTAAGCTTCTCATAAATGTTTTGTAGGTTATTATTCATTTAACTAATCCGAATACTTAAACGCAAGCATCGCTAAAGGCGGAATATCAATTTCTATTGAATACTTCCTGGAATGCCAGGCTTTATTTGTAATTATTTTAGCTGCATTTTTGTAATCTCCTGTGCCATAAAATTTCTTTTCATTGCTATTGAAGATTTCTTCTAGTTTACCGCCTTCAGGTAAACCGATTTTATAATTTTCACGCGGAATTGGAGTCAGGTTACAAACAATAATCAAATTGTCTTTTGGTTCATTTCCTTTTCTGATAAAGCTAATAACTGAATTCTCGGCGTCGCTGTAATCTATCCATTCAAAGCCCTCGGGCACAAATTGCTTTTCATATAAAGCGGGCTCAGATCTATAGAATTCATTTAAAGCTTTTATCAATTCCTGCATTCCTTTGTGCGAGTCGTATTCCAATAGATGCCAGTCTAAACTTTTTTGAAAATTCCATTCTTCACTTTGTCCAAATTCACAACCCTGGAATAATAATTTTGTTCCAGGGTGGGTAAACATATATGCATAAAGCAGGCGTAGATTGGCAAACCGTTGCCATTGGTCTCCCGGCATTCTTCCTAAAATAGAATGCTTGCCGTAAACCACTTCATCGTGAGATAAAGGCAGCATAAAATTCTCGGTAAAGGTATAAGTGAGGGAAAAAGTAATATTGTTTTGATGATGTTTACGGTATATAGGTTCTTTTGCAAAATACTGCAGTGTATCGTGCATCCAGCCCATCATCCATTTCATCCCGAAACCGAGTCCGCCTAAAAACACGGGTTTTGAAACTCCGCTATAGGCAGTAGATTCTTCGGCAATGGTTTGTACATCGGGAAAAGAGGCGTAAACTTCTTTGTTTAGTTCTTCTAAAAACGAGATGGCTTCCAGGTTTTTATTTTCGCCATACTCATTGGGTTCCCATTCGCCTTCTTCCCGGGAATAATCCAGGTAAAGAATAGAAGCAACGGCATCTACCCGAAGCCCGTCAATATGAAACTGTTCTAGCCAATATAAAGCATTACTAATCAAAAAAGCTCTTACTTCGTTTCGGCTGTAGTTGAAAATCAAACTTTTCCAATCGGGATGGTAACCTCTTTTAGGGTCGGGGTGTTCATAAAGATGTGTGCCATCAAAATAACCGAGTCCGTGGCTGTCTTCCGGAAAATGTGAAGGCACCCAATCCAGGATCACTCCAATGTCATTTTCATGAAGTTTATCTACTAAAAATTTAAATTCATCTGGATAACCAAACCGAGAGGTTGGGGCAAAATATCCAGTAATTTGATATCCCCAACTCGGGTCATAGGGATATTCCATAATAGGCATAAACTCTACGTGAGTAAAGCCCATTTCCTTAACATAGGAAACTAGATCGGTGGCAAGTTCCCCATAAGAAAGCGACCTGTTTTCTTCGGTTTTCTTCTTCCAGGAAGATAAATGCACTTCGTAAACCGAATAAGGGGCTTGTAAAGAATTATTCTTTTTGCGTTTTTGCAGCCAGGATTTATCTTTCCACTTGTAATCATCTTCCCAAACCACCGAAGCTGTATTTGGCGGATGTTCGCATCGCCTCGCATAAGGATCGGCTTTCTCGGTAATAATTTTGTTATGGTTACTATGGATTTTATACTTGTATAAATTCCCTTTTTCCACCTCAGGAATAAAACCTTCCCAAATCCCGCTGCCGTCCCAACGCACATTTAGTTGGAGCTCCCCATCTTTCCAGAAATTAAAGTCTCCAATTACCGAGACTTGTTTCGCGCCTGGAGCCCAAACGGCAAAATAAGTTCCTTTAACCTTATTTAAAGTGAGTGGGTGGGAGCCAAATTTCTCATAAAGCCGATAATGTTTCCCCGACTTAAATAGATCAATATCAAATTCTGAAAATAAACTGTGCGTTATAACTTCTGCCATATTATCCTATAGTTGTTCCGGGTGGAAGTACTGCTTCTTTTTTAAGCACTACAATTCCTTCCTTTATTACGTAAGCATCGGTTTCACTATCCTCGAGATGGGTGCCGCCATTGATGGTAGTATTGTCTCCAACTCTACAATTTTTATCGATTATTGCATTTTTAATATTACAATTTTCTCCAATTCCTGCGAGGATTTCAATTTTATTATTTTCAATTTCCTCTAAAGATTCATAGAAATCGGTTCCCATCATATAGCAATTTTTTATAACTGAACCTTTTCCAATCCTGGACCTGACGCCAATTACCGAAGATTCAATCTTATCGGCGTGAATAATGCAACCTTCAGCAATAACTGCTTTTTTGAGTTTAGTATTGGTGTATTTTGAAGTTGGGAGAATCCTGGCGTGGGTATACACCTGGTTGTCCATGTCATATAGATTGAATTTGGGAATATCTTCGGTTAAGCCAATATTTGCTTCAAAGAACGATTCTATATTCCCAATATCTGTCCAATAACCTTCAAATTGATAACCGCAAACTTTTTTATTTCCTATTGCCTGCGGGATGATCTCTTTACCAAAATCTACGGTGTTAGGATCGTCCATTAATTTTTCCAACAATTTTCGGTTAAAAACATAAATCCCCATGGAGCCCAGGTAGTTTCTACCTTCAGCTTCCATTTCGGGGCCTACAGGCGAAGTCCAGTCGGGTAAAAGTTCAGATTTCGGTTTTTCAATAAATGAAGTGATATTATTGTCTTTGTCAGTTTTCATAATTCCGAAACTGGGAGCATCCTTCGCATTTACCGGAACGGTTCCAATGGTAATATCGGCGCCGGTATCTATATGCTGCTGCACCATTAAGTTGTAATCCATATGATACAATTGATCTCCTGAAAGTATAAGGAAATAATCGAATTTATGTTTTCTAAAATGATGCATTCCCTGTCTAACCGCATCTGCAGTTCCCTGGTACCAGGTTTTGTTATTCGGGGTTTGTTCTGCCGCCAGAACATCTACAAATGCCGAACTAAAAAAGCTAAAGTGAAAGGTATTTTTAATGTGCATGTTCAGAGAAGCCGAATTGAACTGCGTTAACACATACATCCTTTTTATGTTTGAATTAAGGCAGTTGGAAATGGGAATATCTACCAGCCTATATTTACCCGCAATAGGAACAGCAGGCTTAGACCTGCTTTCTGTTAAAGGATGGAGCCTGGTACCCTGACCGCCCCCAAGAATAACCGATAATACTTTGTCGTTTAGCATGATTAGTCGCTTTTTAGTGAGTTATACAAATCGATATACTGTTGGGCCGAAACATTCCAGGAATGGTCAATGCCCATAATATGTTTTCTGGTTTTTTTAAATGCGGGTTGATCCTTATAAAATGCTATGGCCCTGTTTAAAGTTTGAAGAATATCAACTTCTGAAGCTTCCTGGTGCGAAAACCCAAAACCACCATCTTCAACATCTATAACGGTATCTTTTAAGCCGCCAATACTTCGCACAACCGGGATGGTTCCATAACGAAGGGAATATAACTGGTTTAGTCCGCAGGGTTCAACCCGGGAAGGCATTAATAAGAAATCTGCGCCAGCATAGATGAGGTGCGAGAGTTTTTCATCATAACCAATAAAAGTGTTATAAACGCCCTTATGTTTTTTCTTTAAAGCTTTTAAGCTGTCTTCTATTTCAGGATTCCCAGAACCTAAAATGAGAATATTGCATTCTTTTTTTGAGAGAATTTCATCAAATACTTCCGGTAGTAAATCGGTTCCTTTTTCAAGAACCAGTCTGCCAATAAAAGCGGATAAAGGTTTTGATGCTGAAAAGCCAAATTCTTTACACAGCCATTTTTTATTAGCTGTTTTCCCGGTTTGAATATTTTTAGCCGCATAATTTTTTACAATAAATTCATCGGTTTCGGGATTCCATACATCAGTGTCAATTCCGTTTAAAATCCCAACACATTTTTTATTTTCGTGGCTCAGCAAACTTTCCAATCCGTTTGCAGCTTGTTGCAATTCCTCCATATAACTTGGGGAAACCGTAGTTACCCGCCAGGCGCATTTTATTCCCGCAGCCAATGGATTTATAACACCGTCCCAATCAAGTAAGCCAATATTAGAAATATCAAAAGCCGGTAGAAAATGTACTTTATCGTGAGCAAACCAGCCCTGGTATTGCGCGTTGTGAATAGTAAGAATAACAGGAATTTGATTCAAGGCTTCGTATTTAAAACATTCCTGCGCCATAAAAGGAATTAATCCTGTATGATGATCGTGACAATGAATTATAGAAGGTTTGGTTTTTAGGGTCAACATCCAATCCATCACCGCAATTTGAAAAGCGGTAAAACGCGCAGTATCATCTGTAGAGTAAACATAATCCTTAAACAACAGTTCAGGAATATCCACAAACAGGACTTCAATATCTAAGACATCTTTTTTTAATTTCAGAATTTTATAAGGATAAATATCTTGCCCCAAAACCAATTCTGAATCGTAAACACTTTCAAATTTGTGCGTAGCGGTAAATTTATTGTCATAAAATGGCATTACTACCTTCGCTCCAATCCCCGACTGTTGCTGATATTTTGGTAAAGAACCTACAACATCTCCCAGGCCTCCAACTTTTGCGATTGGGTAACATTCAGCGCTTACGTGTATCACGTTCATATTAAAATTCTTGTGAGATTATTTTAGTTAATCAGGTTGTTTTAATGATTTTAAGGACGTTTTTTGTAAAATTTTAAAATTATATCCCTTCTTATCACTATTTCCTTATAAATCTACTGAAATAATAGGATAAGCTGCATTAAGGAAGTCTTAAAACTGTTTCTATTTGTTATTATAAGATTTGTTTCAGATAGAAACTTATCTTCTAATCCCTTATGCCTAAATTCCCATAAGTGGTTTAAAATTGTAAATTTGCAGGCATTAATATAAAGTCGCGTTGCGCGTAAGCCGCAGGTAAGAAAAATAAAACAATGAGTTACAACTTCAACGAAATTGAAGCCAAATGGCAAAAATACTGGGCCGAAAATCAAACTTTTCGCGCCAGCAATTCATCCGATAAACCTAAATATTATGTGTTGGATATGTTTCCATATCCATCGGGCGCCGGGCTTCACGTTGGGCACCCGCTTGGTTATATTGCCAGTGATATTTATGCACGGTACAAGCGCCACTCAGGGTTTAATGTGCTGCATCCGCAGGGTTACGATAGTTTCGGTCTGCCTGCCGAGCAATATGCAATTCAAACCGGGCAACATCCTGCGCTTACCACGGCTAAGAATATTAAAAGATATCGCGAGCAGCTGGATAAAATAGGCTTTTCATTCGATTGGAGTAGGGAAGTGCGCACCAGCGATCCCGAATATTATAAGTGGACACAGTGGATCTTTATTCAGCTTTTTGAAAGTTGGTACGATATGGAAGCTGAAAAATCAAGAGATATTTCTGAGCTTGAAGAGATTTTTGCTGCGGAAGGGAACTCTCGTTTAAATGCGGCCTGTGATGATGAGGTAGAGGAATTTTCAGCTGATGCCTGGAAAGCTTTTTCTTCAGAAGAAAAACAACAAATATTACTAAAATACAGACTTACATATTTAGCTGAAACCGAAGTAAACTGGTGCCCGCAACTGGGAACCGTTTTAGCTAACGACGAGATTGTAAACGGCGTTTCCGAACGTGGTGGCTATCCCGTAGTTCGCAAAAAAATGACGCAATGGAGTATGCGAATTTCGGCATTTTCAGAACGTTTATTACAAGGTTTAGATCAACTGGACTGGACCGAAAGTTTAAAGGAAAGTCAGCGTAACTGGATCGGGAAATCGGTTGGGGCAATGGTGAAATTCCCCATCCTATCCTTCCCCAAAGGGGAAGAGAAAGCAACGCCGGGATATATGACCGGAGGAAACAATGCTTATTTACTTCTTGAAAAGGCAAGGGAAAACAGAAATAATCCTACAGATGCTGAAAAAGCGCTTTGGAATTATTTGAGAAATAAGAATTTAGGCTTCAAATTCCGTCAGCAACATCTAATAGATGACTTTATAGTTGATTTTGTTTGTTTATCGAAAAGACTGGTGATTGAAGTAGATGGAGACATTCACGATCAACAGGTTGAACAGGATGAAAACCGAACAAAAATTCTGGAAAGCAAAGGATTTAAGGTTATTAGGTTTAGAAATGAAGAGGTTATTGGAGATATTGATCAAGTTTTAGAAAGGATTGAGACTTCTCTTCGGGAGCAACCTAATATTTCGAATGATCAGGATCAAAAAGCTCCCCCTTCGGGGGATGGGGGGATCTGGGTTTTCACCACCAGACCCGATACTGTTTTTGGAGTGACTTTTATGACTTTGGCTCCAGAACACGAATTGGTTAAAAAGATAACCACGCCTCAACAAAAAGAAGAAATTGAAGCCTATATCGCTGCCAGTGCAAAACGCAGTGAGCGCGAACGTATGGCCGATGTGAAAAGTATTACCGGGGTTTTTACCGGCGCTTATGCCGAGCATCCTTTTACAGGGGAGTCAATACCTATCTGGATTGGGGATTATGTGCTTGCAGGTTACGGAACCGGAGCCGTAATGGCCGTGCCTTGCGGAGACCAGCGGGACTATGATTTTGCCAGACATTTTGATATACCAATTAAAAATATTTTTGAAAACACTGATATTTCTGAAACTGCGTTCTCCGGAAAAGAAGGAACGGTAATCGCAAATTCTGATTTCCTTAGCGGACTCGAATACAAAGAAGCACTTCAAAAAGTGATTTTAGAATTGGAAAAAACCGGTCACGGTTACGGGAAAACAAATTATCGTTTGCGCGATGCGGTATTTAGTCGCCAGCGTTATTGGGGAGAGCCATTCCCGGTGTATTACGTAAACGGAATGCCGCAAATGATAGATGCGCAGCATTTGCCTTTGCATCTTCCCGAGGTTGAAAAATACCTACCAACCGAAACAGGCGAACCACCGTTAGGAAATGCTACCGATTGGGCCTGGGATGCCGAAAAAAATGAAGTTGTTTCCAATGATAAGATCGATAATAAAACCGTGTTTTCTTTGGAATTAAACACGATGCCCGGTTGGGCCGGGAGTTCCTGGTATCTTTTCCGTTATATGGACTCTGGAAATAGTGAAGAATTTGTATCTAAAGAAGCTCAAAACTACTGGGAAAATGTAGATCTCTATATAGGCGGAAGTGAACACGCCACCGGTCATTTATTGTATTCCCGATTCTGGACAAAGTTTTTACGAGACCGCGGATATCTTTCGGTAGAAGAACCTTTTAAGAAGTTGATCAATCAGGGAATGATTTTGGGAGAAAGCATGTTCCATCCTGCGTATGATTATACTTTAACCGTTAAATCAAAATTAACTGAAAAGTGGGATGAGATTCCGCATATTAGAGAGTCTGTGGCGGAAACCACATTAAATATTACAGTTTTTCAAGATTCTGATGAAATTGTAAATGATAGTGAAATTTGCTCAAATGTTAAAGAACAAATTATTGAGAATTATAGTCAAGTAAAAGACAAGGAAAAGATAATCGATGAAAAAATAGAGGTTGTTGTAAACGGATACTCATATCAACCAGAAAAGAGAATTCCATATAGCTGTGTAGATCCTAAAAATTATTCAATAATAAAAGAGAAGTTAAAAGAACATTCCAGGTTTATTTTCGCCCAATTTTTTACAGATGAAGAATTAATATGTAGAATGGAGGTTGAAAAAATGTCAAAATCTAAGGATAACGTGGTAAATCCCGATGATATTTGTGAAGACTATGGCGCTGATACTTTAAGGATGTACGAGATGTTCCTTGGGCCATTAGAGCAGGCTAAACCCTGGAATACCGCAGGAATTACCGGCGTGCATAATTTCCTCAAAAAGCTTTGGAAGCTATATCACAACGGCGAGCAGTTTGAAGTTTCAGATGAAAAAGCTTCAGCAGATTCTTTAAAAAGTCTGCATAAAACCATTAAAAAGGTTACTGAAGATATCGAAGAATTCAGTTTTAATACTTCGGTTTCCACCTTTATGATATGTGTAAATGAGCTTTCAGTACAAAAATGCAATAGCAGGGAAGTGTTGGAGCCACTTGTTATTTTACTGGCGCCTTACGCGCCGCATATTTCAGAAGAGTTATGGAGTAAACTTGGAAATTCAGAATCTGTAGTAACCGCTGAATATCCGGTTTTTGAAGAAAAATACCTGGTAGAAAGCACAAAAAATTACCCGGTTTCTTTCAACGGGAAAATGCGATTTACAATGGAACTTCCGTTGGATATGGCAAAAGAAGAAATCGAAAAAACCGTGATGGCAGATGAACGAACTCAGAAACAATTAGATGGTCGCGCACCTAAAAAAGTGATTGTAGTGCCGGGAAAAATTGTAAATATTGTAGGTTAGAAAGGCTTAGAAAATTATATAATTTTGAAGATTTGAGAATCCGTTTCCTTAATTGAGAACGGATTTTTTGTTTTAAATAGCGTCATTGTGAAACTGCTTTTTTTTGCAACTGAAGTAATCTCTTTCAGAAAAATATCGCAAAAACTAAGAACAGATTGCCGCACTTCTTCGTCGCTCGAAATGACGGAAAACTAACTTCAGAGTCATTGCGTAGCCATTTTTTATGGCTTAAGCAATTTTTTGAATTGAAGGCAATGGTGGCTTTCAGGTTGGTCTGGTTCAAATAGAATAGATTGCCACGTCAGGCTATGGCCTTCCTCGCAATGACGAATACTTCTTGCGCAAACGTCATTGCGAAGTTGCTTTTTTGCAACTGAAGCAATCTCAATCAGAAAAGCGTAAAATCCCTTATTTCTTTAACTACAGCAGGTTTCTAATTTTATAAAATGAAAGCTTCTTGGGTGTATATAATTACCAGCAAAAACAATACGGTTCTTTATACCGGAGTTACTTCCAACCTTCAGAAAAGAATGTATGAGCATAAGAATAAAATAAATAAAGGGTTTGCGACGAAGTACAATTGTGATAAACTGGTTTATTGGTCTCAAAATAGGGATTTAAACCCTGCAATTTTATTGCAGAACTTTAGTATTGCGAAAAAATCCATATTTTCGGACCATGAGTTATCAGCGAAAAGGTTCTCATACTGTTAGTCATTTGACTTGTCATGTTGTTTGGGTGACCAAATATCGATACAAAGTTCTTCGCGGTGATATACAAGTGCGTTGTCGAGATGTTTTAATCCAAATCTGTGAAGCAGAGGGAATAGAAATATTAAAAGGAGTCGTTAGTTCTGATCATGTCCACATGCATATTGAATATGCTCCGAAACTAAATGTAAGCACCATCTTAAAGAAGTTAAAAGGTAGAACTTCCAGAAAACTTCAACAAGAATTTCCCAAACTGAAGGAGCGGTATTGGGGACAACATTTTTGGGCAAGTGGTTATGGAGTTAGGAGTACAGGAAATATCACCGATGAGATGGTTAATGAATATTTGGAACATCATCGTCGAGACACGAATGATAATTCCAATTTCATATTGGAATAGCTTGGGGACTTTCAGTCCCTAGTAAAAAAACCTCTGCACTTGGAGTGCAGAGTGGTTTAGTTTGAAGATTTTAGTGATATAACTCAGGGAATTGAGTATGAAAAGAAGATAAAAGGTGGGAATAGAGCGAGAAAGGAAAAACTTATAAACGCTCAGAATCCAGATTGGATTGATCTTTCAAAAGATATGATTTTAGGATAAATAATATAAGATTGCCGCGCTCCCCAAATCTCCCGTCCTTGCGAGGGAGGCGCGACTGAAGCAATCTATTGAATTGAAAGCAAAGGCAGCTTTATGGTTAGTCACGAATCCTTCTGGGTTACGTCATTGTGAAGTTGCTTTTCTGCAACTGAAGCAATCTTTTCTTGCGAGGAACTAATCTTGAAAAGATGCAGTAAATAATGAAAGATTGCCGCGTCACAATTCTCCTACCGTCGAATTGTTTCTCGCAATGACGCTTAAAATTACTGCCCACTAAAAAACTGCTAACTAAGATACAGCTCCACCAAACCTTCGGGAGTAGTTAAATAGATGGTGTTATTTTCCTTATCTATTTTATCTATAAACTCATCATTCATGGGGATAAGGATTTGCTTTTCGCCTTTCTGAATTTCAAAAAGAGCCTGTGCGGTACTGTCATTTATAGAAGTGATTTTGCCAATATTGCCGTGGGTGGCGTCTATTACCTCAAAACCAATAATTTCATGAAAGTAAAACTGGTCGTCTTCCAGGTCTGGAAGCATAGTAAGCGGAAGATAAGTGAGTGCCCCTATAAGGTCTTCGGCATCCTGCTCGGTTTCTATATCTTCAAATTTAACGCGAAGTAAGGTGCTTTTTTGCAGGTTACTTCTTTCAATAAAAAATGGAACCAGGTTCTCATTATATTCAATGAGCACTGATTCCATTTCTAAATACATTTCGGGAACATCGGTGTCTAATTTAATAAGCACCTCGCCCTTAAAGCTAAATTTACCAACGATCTTTCCTAAAAAGAAACATTCATCTTTAGTCATCGCCAGTTAAGGTTTTAGCCTTTTTTTTCTTCGGTTTTTGCTTCTTCGGCAGTCTCTTGATCAACTTCCTTTTCCACATTAGCCTCTGGTTCACCTTCTTCGGTTACCGCAGCACCTTCAGCTTCAGCAGCAGCTGCCGCTTCGGCTTCTTTTGCTTCAGCTTCACGCTTAGCGTTCACCTCTTTTTCAGCATCAAGAGCTTTCTTTCTTGCTTCTTGTTGTTCTTTGGTAAGGTTGTCTTTCTTAGCAGCGATTTTAGCATCTTTTTCTTCCAACCAGGCTTCGAATTTCTTCTCAGCTTCTTCTTCAGTTAAAGCGCCTTTTTTAACGCCACCGGCAAGGTGTTTTTTAAGTAAAGCTCCTTTGTAAGAAAGAATAGCACGAGCTGTATCTGTTGGCTGTGCACCATTTTCTAACCATTTTACCGCTCCGTCTACATCTAACTCGATAGTAGCTGGGTTGGTGTTTGGATTGTAGATTCCTAGTTTATCTAAGAATTTACCATCTCTTTTTGAGCGCGCATCTGCGGCTACGATCCAGAAAAAAGGTTTCCCTTTTTTACCGTGTCTTTGTAATCTTAATTTTACTGGCATAAAAATTAATTTGTGGGGTTCCCGACCCCGATTATTAATAAGGCTGCAAAGATACTACATTTTTCTAATTCACAAGGAGTTGGACTTAAATAAATTTTAAGCACTAGCCGAGCCAAAAACTACTGAATTTGGGAAGTTTTTAGGTTAAAATAACCGGCTGCTGTTAAAAGCAGTTAATTAGTGCTAAACCCTGTTAAACAGGTTGTTGCTGTAGATTATGCGCTTTATCTTTATAACTGAAATTATTAAAAAAGCGAAGTGAAGATGAGATATTCTGAAAAAGTTTCAAAGAAATTGAATGCCTTACTTGAAAAGAATTATGATGCCGAGAAAGGTTATAAATATGCTTCTGAAAATGCTAAGAACCCACAGCTAAAAGCTTTTTTTTCTGAAAGGGCTCAGGAACGATACGATTTTGGCCACGAGCTTAAAACTGAAATCCGCGATTTCGGGGAAAACCCCGATAAAGGTTCCAGTTTAGCCGGTGATGCCCATCGCACGTGGATGAACCTAAAAACAAATTTTTCAGGAAATAAAGATGAGGCTGCGCTTGAGGAGGCAATAAGAGGAGAGAAAGTTGCCGTAGATGAGTATGAAGATGTTTTGAAAGATCCTGAAATACCACCTACTACGGCAAATTTATTATTAAAACAAAAAAATGGTATTGTGGCCGCTCTCAATAAATTAAAGAGTATGGAATTAGAAGCCTAATCGTAAACCAAAAACTAACAAAATATGAGAACCAAAGAAGAAATGGGCGATAAGCTCAATGAATTACTTGAAAAAAGTTACGATGCCCGGGAAGGTTTTAATGCTGCTTCTAAAAACGCAAAAAACAGGAAGCTCCAGGAGTTTTTTAAACAGAAGTCACAGGAGCGGGAGATTTTTATAAAGGAATTGAGAGAGGAAATTGCCGGTTATGGGCAAGTGCCTAAAGAAGATGGCAGTACCAAGGGAGATATGCACCGTACCTGGATGAAATTAAAATCTTCTGTAGAAAGTGATAATGATGAAGCTATGTTAGAAGAAAGTCTGCGTGGTGAAAAAGCGGCTTTAGAAGATTACAAAGAAATTACCAAAGAAAAAGATTTACCGCCCACCCTAAGTTCTAAACTTAACAGGCAGCAACAAAATATACAAAGTAGCATTAATAATGTAAAAGTGTACGAACAGATGTTTGATTGAAGTAGTAGTTTTTAGTGTTCGTATAGGCCTCACAGCTTACCGGAAACGGTATTTGTGAGGCTTTTTTTATTAAAAATGGCCTAAATACAAGGAATGCAAATCGTTAATAAATCCTGATAAATTAACTTGAGACTGCGCTAAATTATATGTAATTTTAGCCTCAGATCAGGTGGTTTTTCTTCTGAAATAATCGCTTGATATTCAGCTTAATTCCTAATTTTCGCCGCACATGTACCTTATTTTTGATACCGAAACTACCGGTCTTCCCAAACGTTGGGACGCTCCTTTAACCGATTCTGATAACTGGCCAAGATGTATTCAAATTGCCTGGCAGTTGCACGATGAAATGGGGCGACTTGTAGAAAGTCAGGATTATCTGGTAAAGCCTGAAGGTTTTAATATTCCTTATGATGCCGAGAAAGTGCACGGAATCTCTACCGAGCTTGCTGCTGAAGAAGGAATTTCCTTAACTGAAATGCTTGAGAAATTTCAGGAAGTGCTGAATAAAACCAAGTTTGTAGTAGGACAAAATGTGGGTTTTGACCTGAATATTATGGGTGCCGAATTCCATAGAGAAGCGATGGATAATAACCTCCAGGAATTACCTGTTTTGGATACCTGTACCGAAGTGACCGCCCAAATGTGTAAAATTCCCGGTGGGCGTGGCGGTAAATTTAAATTACCTACCCTAACCGAATTACACGAATTTTTATTCGATGAGCCTTTTGGAGAAGCCCACAACGCCACTGCAGATGTGGAAGCGACTACACGTTGTTTTTTGGAATTGGTGCGTCAAAGAGTTTTTACGAAAGAGCAGCTGGATGTACCTGCAGATTATTTTGAGAATTTTTCAGAAGCGAATCCGCAGCGAATAGAACTTATTGGTTTAAAACACATAAACCTTAAAAAAGCTTCAGAAGAAATTAGAAAAAGACTTCAGAAGCAACAACCTACCGAAGAAATTACCACCGAAGAAATCGAGGAAAACCTCGAAAAACTGGATGAGGTTCCTTTTGCACATTTGCATAACCACTCGCAGTTTTCGGTATTGCAATCTACCATTAGCATAAAAGACCTGGTTAATGTAGCTGCAGAACAAAATATGCCTGCTGTAGCGCTTACAGACCATGCAAATATGATGGGTGCTTTCCATTTTGTGAAGGAAATAGGCGATTATAATAAAGCGATTAGAGCAAAAAATGAAGAGGCACTTGCCAATAATGAGCCGGCAGAAGCCAGGGAGTTAAAAGGTATTGTAGGTTGCGAATTCTTTGTTTGTGAAAATCATGCCGATAAATCCCGAAAAGATAATGGCTACCAGGTAGTGATGTTGGCCAAGAACAAAAAAGGCTATCATAATCTGGCAAAAATGTCTTCAAAAGCCTATACCGATGGGTTTTATTATGTGCCGCGAATTGACAAAGAGATTATAAAGGAATACAAAGAAGACATTATTGTGCTTACCGGTAACCTTTACGGAGAAGTGCCGAGTAAAGTTTTAAATGTGGGAGAAAACCAGGCCGAAGAAGCTTTACTTTGGTGGAAAGAAGAATTTGGTGATGATCTTTATATCGAGATTATGCGCCACGACCAGGAAGATGAAGACCGGGTAAATACTGTTTTAGTCGATTTTGCCAAAAAACATAAAGTAAACCTGGTGGCTACCAACAATACCTATTATTGCGCTAAAGGAGATGCCAATGCCCACGATATTTTATTGTGTATAAAAGACGGTGAAAAACAGGCGACTCCAATTGGCCGGGGTCGTGGTTATCGTTATGGTTTGCCAAACCAGGAATATTATTTTAAGAGCGGGGAGGAGATGAAAAATCTCTTTAAAGACCTGCCACAAGCCATTAGTAACGTGCAGGACGTGGTAGATAAAATCGAGCCTTTTGAGCTGGCTCGAGATGTTTTGTTACCTGCGTTTACGATTCCGGAAGCATTTTTAGTTGAAGAAGATAAAACAGACGGTGGTAAAAGAGGAGAAAATGCTTACCTGAAACACCTCACTTTTGTTGGAGCTAAAAAACGCTACAAAGAAATTACCCAGGAAATTGAAGACCGGCTTAATTTTGAACTTTCGGTTATTGAAAACACCGGTTATCCGGGATATTTTTTAATTACTGAAGATTTTATTCGGGCCGCTCGTGAAATGGATGTTTCGGTAGGTCCCGGTCGGGGTTCTGCTGCCGGAAGTGTGGTAGCCTATTGCCTCTGGATCACCAATATAGACCCTTTAAAATACGATCTGCTTTTTGAGCGTTTCCTGAATCCCGATCGTGTGAGTATGCCCGATATTGATATTGATTTTGATGATGAAGGTCGAAGTCGGGTTATGGATTATGTAATTGAGAAATACGGCGCCAACCAGGTTGCGCAAATTATCACTTACGGAACCATGGCCGCCAAATCTTCAATTCGGGATACGGCTAGGGTGCTGGATCTTCCGTTAGGAGACGCCGATAGGATTTCGAAATTGATCCCTACCATGTCCAAACTCGGAAAGATTTTCGGGATGGACGAAAAGGAGCTGAAAAAGAAATTTAGAAGTGAGGATTTAGAAAAAGTAAATGAACTTTTAAATATTGCTGAAGGGGACGATCTGGAAGCCCAAACTGTAAATCAGGCGCGGGTTTTGGAAGGTTCGGTAAGGAATACCGGGATTCACGCTTGTGGGGTAATTATTACGCCAGGTGATATTACTAATTACGTACCGGTTTCGGTAGCCAAGGATTCCGATCTTTATGTAACCCAGTTTGATAACTCGGTTGTAGAAAGCGCCGGATTACTAAAAATGGACTTCTTGGGGTTAAAAACACTAACCCTTATTAAAGATACGGTTCAGATTGTAAAAGGCAGGCATAATATAGATCTGGTGCCCGATGAATTTCCGTTGGATGATGAAGAAACCTATAAACTTTTCCAACGTGGGGAAACGGTAGGGATTTTTCAATATGAATCGCCGGGAATGCAGAAGCATATGAAAGATCTTAAACCTACGGTTTTTGATGACCTTATTGCCATGAACGCCTTGTACCGCCCGGGACCGATGGAATATATCCCGAGTTTTATTGCACGTAAGCACGGGAGCGAGGAAATCGCCTATGATCTACCCGAAATGGAAGAATACCTCCAGGAAACTTATGGGATTACGGTTTACCAGGAGCAGGTGATGCTTCTTTCGCAAAAGCTGGCTGGCTTTAGTAAAGGTGAAGCCGATGTTTTGCGGAAAGCAATGGGTAAAAAAATCTTCGCCTTACTGGAACAATTAAAGCCTAAATTTTTAGATGGTGGTGAAGCAAAAGGTCATCCAAGGGATGTTTTAGAGAAGATTTGGAAAGACTGGGAGGCTTTTGCAGCTTATGCCTTTAACAAATCTCACTCTACGTGTTATGCCTGGATCGCTTACCAAACCGCCTATTTAAAAGCGCATTATCCTGCGGAATATATGGCGGCGGTGCTTTCTAATAATATGAACGACATTAAGCAGGTTACTTTCTTTATGGAGGAATGTAAACGAATGAAGCTTGATGTCCTGGGTCCAGATGTAAATGAATCTTTCTATAAGTTTTCGGTAAATAAAGATTATGCGGTTCGTTTTGGAATGGGAGCCATTAAAGGAGTAGGTTCCGGAGCGGTGGCAACTATTGTAGAAAACCGAAAAACAGAATCTGGGCCCTATAAATCTATTTTTGATATGGCGAAACGTATTGATTTACGTTCGGCTAATAAAAAAGCTTTTGAAAATCTTGCTTTAGCGGGCGGTTTCGACGGATTTGGGGATACACACCGCGCACAATATTTTCATGATGATGGCGACGGAATTACCTTTTTGGAAAAGGTGATAAAATATGCCGCAAAATTTCAGGAAAATGAGAATTCTTCCCAGGTGAGTTTGTTTGGGGAGGCTAGCGAAGTGCAAATTCCGGAACCTGTTGTGCCGCCTTGTGAAGAGTGGGGTACTATGGAGAAGTTAAGGCGCGAACGCGAAGTTGTCGGGATTTATATTTCGGGTCACCCGCTGGACGATTTTAGGTATGAAATGGATTATTTCTGTAACTCAAAATTGGGAGAATTTAATGATCTTGAGAGATGCGTAAACCGAGACCTTACTTTTGGCGGTGTGATTAGCGACGTGCAACATCGTGTTTCAAAAATGGGTAAAGGCTGGGCGATGTTTAGTGTAGAGGATTATACCGACACCTATGAATTTAGAATGTTCGGTGAGGAATACTTGAAATTCAGGCATTTTCTGGTTCCGAATTCTTTTGTGCATATCAAGATCTTTGTGAAAGAAGGCTGGACCAACAAAGAAACCGGTAAAAAGGGAGATCCAAGAATTCAGTTTAATAATATTTATTTACTGCACGACGTGATGGATCAGTTTGCGAAAAAGCTTACGATTCAACTGGATATTGCCGATCTCCACGAAGAGAAAATCAACTGGTTTAAGGATGTTTTTAGAACACATAGAGGTGATCATAAACTGAATTTTGTGGTGTATGAGATGAAAGAGCAGGTGAAATTACATATGCCGAGCAAGAAACAGAAAGTGAAAATTTCGCAAGAGCTTTTACATACTTTGGAAGATGAGCAGGTGATGTATAAGTTGAACTGATTCAGTCTTCAGTAAGCAGTCGCAGTGGGCGGTTTTGCAGTGGCAGTAATAAATTTTTAAAGCCACGAATTCACGAATATTTATTCGTCCTTGCGAAGGAGCCTTTTTAGGCGACTGCGGCAATCTTTTATTATCTTTTATTTTAGTTTCTTTGGCAATTTGCAGTTATCTATATAAGTCACGATTTCAATAATAATTATTTTTTACTGTCTACTGCTACTGCTTACTGCCAACTAAACAACTGCTCACTGCCAACTGAAAACTGATTTTTCCGGTTAGGGATTGAAGCAAGCTACCGTGTAGCGCTGAAAGCCCGACCCCGCGCCACGAGCGCGGGGAAACCGCCAAATAAATGCCTTGAATAAGCGTATAACCAAATACAATATCGCTTGTGTAAGGAAAGCAAAAATAATTGACTAATTTTACACTTTAATGATAATAACAGAAATTAAAAATAGATAATTATGGCTATTGAAATAACTGATGCGAATTTTGAAGAGCAGGTACTAAAAAGTGACAAACCTGTAATGGTAGATTTTTGGGCTGCATGGTGCGGACCGTGCAGAATGGTAGGACCAATTATTGAGGAAATTAGTACTGAATATGACGGGAAAGCCGTTGTAGGAAAACTAGATGTTGATGCAAACCAGGAGTTTGCTGCGAAATACGGAGTGAGAAATATTCCAACTGTACTTATTTTTCAAAATGGAGAAGTAGTAGGCCGCCAGGTAGGTGTTGCGCCAAAAAATACTTACGCTGAGGCTTTAGACGAATTGCTATAAGTTTTAGCATTTTATATAATTTATAAACCCGGTCTTGTGCCGGGTTTTTTATTGGCCGCTTTTTAAGTAAAAAAACAGCTGCTTTTATTTATCTTAGTGGGGTATGAATTTAAAAGAAGAAATATATAGTTCGGCAGCAGGGTTTACGCAGTTAGAGCTTTTGGCGAGACAGGTTGTAGAAGGTTATATTTCGGGAATTCATAAGAGTCCGTTTCACGGTTTTTCTGCGGAATTTGCCGAGCATAAGATTTACAATAATGGCGAAAGCACCAAGCATATAGACTGGAAGCTTTTTGCTAAAACCGATAAGCTCTACACAAAACGCTACGAGGAGGAAACCAATTTACGTTGTCATTTTATTATGGATAATTCGGCTTCGATGCATTATCCCGAAGTAAAGAACTTTTCGATAAACTCGCTTAATAAGGTTGGATTTTCAGTATTATCCATAGCTAGTATAATGCAAATTTTAAAGCGCCAGCGCGATGCTGTGGGTCTTAGCATATATAGCGATGAATTTGAATTCTATGCGCCTGAAAAAGGTAGCGATCGGCATCAGCATATGTTACTGGACGCGTTAAATAAAAGTCTGCAGAAGAAAACCGATCATAAAGCCACCAAAACCTATACTTTTTTACACCAGATTGCTGAAAAATTAAAACGACGTTCACTGGTGTTTTTGTTTACCGATATGTTCCAGGCAGATACCGAAGAAGCAGCACTTTTTGAAGCTTTACGGCATTTAAAATATAATCGGCACGAAGTGGTGTTGTTTCACGTAATGGATAAAAAGCGGGAATTCGATTTTGACTTTGAGAATATTCCCAAGCGATTTACCGATGTGGAAACCGGTGCAGAAATAGACCTATATTCTGAAAATATTCGAGAAAACTACCAAAAGGCGGTGCACAAGTATGTTGCAGATCTAAAATTAGAATGCGCAAAATACAAGATTAACTACGTGGAAGCCGATATTAATAAGAACTTCGATAAAATTTTGACAACCTATTTTATTGAAAGACAAAAGTTTGCCTAGTGCTCTAAAAAAATGCTGAAAAAACTTTAAAAAAAGGTTTGTGTAATTATAAAACAGGTGTATATTTGCACTCGCAATAACGCAACGGTCTGGTAGTTCAGTTGGTTAGAATACCTGCCTGTCACGCAGGGGGTCGCGAGTTCGAGTCTCGTCCAGACCGCTTTTTAAATATCAAAATATCCCAAAAAGCCTCAAAATCAATGATTTGAGGCTTTTTTTATTCCCCAAAGTATCAAAATAACACAAATAATGCTAAGTGATTGGTGCTGAATTCGGTGCATATTTTTTTATGAAATTATATGCACCTCGAAACTCCTAACAACCTGTTAATAAAATAGTTGCAGCGTTTTTTTAACACTTTAATTTTATACCTTGAGGTGCATATTTAAAACAAGCACCGATGATCAATTCACTATTTATTACTTTTTATCCGAAAAAAACGACTTCTAATCAAAACACGAAGGCCGTTATTTACGCACGTCTTACATATAACAGTAAGCGCACAGATTTTACAACATCACGGAAAATTGATGCAGCCAAATGGAATAGCCATACGAATAGTACCAGGGGGAATTCGACGGAGGCAAAAGCATTAAAAAGATACCTTGATGATATGCGAGCTGCCATATATGATATTCACGATCGCCTGGTAAGAGAGGGGAAAAGAGTTTCCGCGAAGATTGTCAAGGATATCTATATGGGCAAGGGAGAGAAGCAGTATATGCTGGTAGAAATTTTCCAGGATCATAATGACGATATGGAAAAACTAATCGGAAAAGGATATACCAAAGGAACTTTGCAGCGATATAATGCCTGTAAAAAACATATTGAAGATTACATTGCGTTCCGGTTTAAAACAAAAGATCTACCTGTAGAAGATGTGGATCATCAATTTATTGTCGGGTTTAATCATTACTTAAAATCAGAAAAAAACTGTGCTCACAATACTGCCCAAAAGTATATTGTGAACTTTAAAAAGATCATTCGGATCGCATATGCTAATCAATGGATAGAAAAAGATCCCTTTTTCCATTGGAAAGGGAGTTGGAAAACTTCCGAACGGAAATATCTTACAGATATTGAACTTCAGAATTTGGTGGAACAGGAATTTGAAATTCCGCGCCTGGATCGGATGAGGGATATTTTCGTCTTTTGCTGTTATACCGGACTATCATTCTCTGATGTAGAAAAACTTAGTGAAGATGATATCGTCACGGATATAAAAGGTAAACAATGGATTAAAACCGAAAGACAAAAAACCAAATCGCTAAGCAGCGTACCTTTACTTGATATTCCAAAAGCACTACTTGAGAAATATAAGGATCATCCCCAGGTGAAAATCGGAAAAGTAGTGTTGCCGGTTAATTCTAATCAAAAGTATAATGCTTATTTGAAGGAAATAGCGACCATTTGCGGCATCAAAAAGAATCTTACCACTCATTTAGCTCGTCATACATTTGCAACGACCGTAACACTGTCTAAAGGTGTTCCTATAGAGTCTGTAAGCAAGATGTTAGGACATAGATCACTTAAAACAACTCAGATCTATGCAAAGGTTTTGGATGAGAAGATAGAAAAGGATATGGAAAAGTTACAGGAGCAACTTCGGCTTTTACAGGAACAAAAGGAAGGTGAAGCCAAAAGAGAGTCGAGGAATGAAGAGTAGCGGGCGGAGTAGATAATAATCTCATTTTATTTCAAATTTTCAAAATACCTGCCTGGGCGGAATATTCATCAATTAATTTGATTTTTTTACGAGTTCTGTGCGTCTATTGAGAGCCTTGCATTCATCAGTGATATTTGAAGCTTTTGGTGACAGAAAACCAACTCCATCGCCGGTTAATCTTGAGGTAGAAATTCCATAGTTTTTGGTTAATTCGTTTACTACAGCGCGGGCTCTATCTTTAGATAGTTTAAGGTTATATTCTAGGCTTCCATCCATATCTGTATGTCCCACTACATAAAGAGAGATTTCGGGATTTTGTTCTAAATATTTGGCAATTTCAGCGATCACCGGCTGGGATTGTTCTTTAAGATTAGAACTGTTAGAATCAAAATTAATTCCATAGATAGTGGCGCTTCCCTGCATTTCTATCTCTTTTTTGATAAAATCCGCATTTGCTGAAACTTTACCGGTTTCTGCTGTTTTCTCTTCAATGATGTCTACCTGATACATTATTAATTCGTTGCTATGTCGCTCCCCATATTGTGCTATGTAAACATTTCCTTCAGGATTTTGGATTTGACCTACGATGCTAAATGTGCCTCCAGAACTACTGGTGCCTTTAAATAATAGATTTGCAGCCGAATTGCTCCCAAAACTATTTGGGCTTAATTCCGTTCCAATCCAACCTCCCATTCCTACTTCCCCTTGTGGTTTAGATTGTGGATGAGACCCTTTTGCCAGGATATTTATTCCTGCTTTTTCTAAAGCCTGTAAATTATCCTGATATACTTCAGTGATAGAAAGTTCCTCTTTAGACATTAGAAGGTAATAGGTTATGCGGGTAAGTTTGCCTGAAACTGTATCTCTTTCAGCTATATAGCGGTATCCGGTGACCGGTCCTGTGGCCAGGCTATATTCTCTAAATTTCTCTACCTCGTAACCTGCAATATAGGCTCCGGGGTATCTGGTTATCATGGGGTGATCTGAACTTCCCTCTAAATCCTGTTGCGAATACAAGGATAAAGGTAGACTTGAAAAAATTATAAATAAAATTAATAAGCCTTTCATAGGAAGTACTAAATTAAATAGTTAAGTAAGTGAATTGTGGTTAGTTAAAATAGCTATAGGGTAAAATAAGGGATTTTACTAAGGAGACTAAGTGGTGAGATACCAATTAGATTTTAGTTTTTTTTGAATATGTTTAGTAAGTAAAATCATTGCATTTACTATCACAAATAAAACCGCTATAAAGATGATTTTGAAAACCATTTTTATAGCGGTTAATTATTTTTGAATTTTATAGTTGGATCTATTCCACTATTTTAAAAGTCTGTTTTAAATCTTTATCCATTAATTCAAATTCACCAGGTTCAACTACAGGATCTCCATTTTTGTTGAAATATGCTAAATCTTGAGCTTTAATAGTGAATGAAACAGTTTTGGTTTCTCCAGGGTTTAATTCTAATTTGGTAAACCTTCTTAAACGTTTCACATCAGGTGTAATTCCTGAAGCATAAAGATCGGAAGTATAGACTTCAATGACTTCCTTCCCCTTTCTCTTACCTGTATTGGTTATTTTGACATCAATATTAATTTCTCCCTTTGTGTTGATTGAAGTTTTATCTAATTCTAGATCTTTTACTTCAAAATGGGTATAACTTAAACCATCTCCAAAAGAAAATTGCGGATTATAATCGGCCTCATAACCCGAAGGTCACTGGTTCGAGTCCAGTTCCCGCTACTAGCAAAGACAAGGCTTCACAGAAATGTGAAGCCTTTTTTTTTGGACTGGGTACAACATAGGTACAACATTTTCGTAATTTGAAAATTTCATAAGAATTAATGTTAATTCACATTATTTGACGACATTTCCTATCTCATACGAAGAGTAGGCCTGTAATTTGGAGGGTTTATATAATTCACTATTTCTTTAAATAGCTTATTTGATAAACCATGTTCTAATTCTTCAGGATGTGATCCTAGTAATTTTTTTAAATGAAATTATTACCAAAATATTAGATAAACCTTTTGAATTCTGTTCCTATTCTTTTTGCACACCCTGTGCATAGGTATTTACTATCTTTACATTGTGAAAATAATGGCATTCATATTATCTTTATATGTAATGGGGCTAAATTTTTTAGCCTGTAATGACAGTGATAGTTCACAAGTTAATTCTGATTCAGAAATAACAATGGTTAATGTCCAAAATTTAGATATTGATCATTCACATGACAAAGTAGCGGATTTATGCCCTCCTTTTTGTAGTTGCCATTGTTGCCATGTACATACAGTAGATTTTGGTTCTTCAAATTTCAGGCCTTTGATTACTGAAATTCCATCAAAAGCTTTTGTTCATTTTGACAGTTCAGTAGAAGAACCTATTCTTTCTTTTTTTGATTCTCCAAAAGTTTAATTCAGTTTTTATAGGATAACCCTTATTGTATAACATAAAAATCTCAATTTCAAAAGGTACATAGGTGGCCATTTAAAGAAATAGAAAGAAAATACAGATAGAAAGACTTTAGTAATCAGAGGGGAAAGTAGGAGAAACTACGTTGGTAAATTATTTTGCAAAAAAATCTAAGAAATTAATTTTTTAAATTTGGAAAATGCCTCAGATAAAAAGATATTTGAGTTTAGAGCTCTAAGTAATTAGATATTTAATAGTTGAAATGTAAACCATAGGAGAGGGTGTAATCTCAAGTCTGTCTAGACTTTGAAAATTAAATTAAAATTTTTAGACTAGATTATGACACAAGAAGAGATTAAGGAATTAAAGGAAAAAGCATTAAAACAATTTTTATCAGGAGAATCCCTAACCGGCAAAAACGGCGCTTTTGCTCCAATGCTTAGGGAGTTTATGGAAGAGGCCCTGGAAGCAGAAATGTCTTCGCACCTTTCCGATGAAGAAAAAGGCTCAAAAGCAGGTAATAAGCGTAATGGCAAAGGCAAAAAGACCCTAAAGAGCAGCCAAGGGGACGTCACCATTAACACGCCCCAGGATCGTAACAGTACCTTTGAGCCGGAGATCGTAGCGAAACGCCAGCGTATCCTGGCCGATAATTTAGAAAAGCAGATTATAGGCATGTACGGGATGGGCAATAGCCTGCGGGATATCTCAGCTCATATAGAGGAAATGTATGATTCCAAGATATCCACACACGTTCTAAGTGATATTACGGACCGGGTGATTCCCAAGGTTAAGGAATGGCAGGATCGCCCCTTGGAGCCGGTATATTGCATCCTATGGCTCGACGCGATGCACTTCAAGGTACGCGAAGAAGGCAAAGTAAAGCACAAGGCCTTGTATAATATTTTAGGAATAAATAAAGCTGGAAGAAAGGAAGTGCTGGGTATGTATATCTCGGAAAGTGAAGGGGCCAATTTTTGGCTTCAGGTGCTGACCCAATTAAACAACCGTGGCTTAAAAGATATTCTGATTGCCTGTACGGATAATCTTACGGGCTTTAGTGAAGCCATTCATTCTGTTTATCCCAAGACTGATATTCAGCTATGTATTGTCCACCAGATCCGCAATAGTATGAAGTATGTGGCCAGTAAGGATCAAAAAGATTTTATGAAAGACCTTAAACTGGTGTACAAGGCTGACACCAAAGACCAGGCTGAATCGGCTTTACTGGATCTGGAAGAAAAATGGGGCAAAAGATATCCCATAGTGATCCGTTCCTGGAATGATAACTGGGACCGATTGAGTGCTTATTTTGAATATACCGCACCCATTAGAAAACTCATATACACCACAAATGCCGTAGAGGCTTTTCACCGGCAGGTAAGAAAAGTAACCAAGACCAAAGGCGCTTTTACCAATGATATGGCACTATTGAAGCTGGTTTACCTAGCTACCAGAAGAATTGAAAAGAAATGGAACGCCCCACTGCAGAACTGGGGTTTGGTAGTTCAACAATTAGCTATTAAATTTGAAGGTCGGCTAGAGTTGGACTTAGCCACCAATGAAACGAAAAACTAAAATTTTCTTCTCCCGGGGGTACCCCCGGGAGAAGAAGCAGACAGAGTTGAGCTAACACTCCCAATGATCAAGCATCAAAAGGGAATGCGATGGCACTGGAAGAAGTAAATGAATAAAAAAAATAAACCTGTTCAACCTGATCTACACTATTTTTTCTTTTCGTCGGCAAAAGGAAAATGTTCCAGATGAAAAAAGTAAATTGGTTTTTTTCTAAACTTTCCGAATTGAACAGGTTCGATGCAATAATCTTTGAATTTATTTGGAAACGGAACTTTTAATTTCCTTCAACAAATTTGAGCGAATTACTAATCCAATTATTTGTATATTTGGTTAGGTCAGAATATCAAACTGCACCAATACGTTCTATTTAAATTGTGAGTTAATCGTGAGTTCAAGAAATTGAAGCTTCGTGAAACCATACAAATACTGGGGTTTTCAACGTTTTAAAAGCGTTCTGCCACCCCGACGAGCCTTCTTTAAAAGGATATAAAAACACTGTTAAACTATTTATTTTCAGTGTTTTTTGTTTTTATGATATCATTTGATATCACCCTATCCAGTGAATGATTCGGTGAATACAGTTAAAAATAATTCATTAAAAAAGGGATTCTTCCTTCAGAAAAATCCCTTTTTTAAATTTATGTTGTACAATTTTTTAGTCTTTGTCTTCCTCTTCGTCTTTTTCAGGAATCTCTACGATTGGCTCGTTATAATCTGAATCATCGTAATCGTCTTCATCAAAATTGGCCATAGTATTTTCAAGTCGCGTACTTACTTTTACCAGGTAAATAGCGTCTTCGGTCTTTACTTCAACCGCTTCAACCGTTTCATTTTTTGCATTTTTAAAGGAAATGATCTGGTCGTCATCATACCCGTCGGGATATTTCTCAACTAAAAGTCCGAGGATTTCCGGAGTTAATTTTTTGTAGTCAACAATAATTCTTTTCATAAATAAAAGTTTATGAGGATGTGGTTAGTAGGTTTTAAAAATACTGTTTTTATATTATAAATCAAGTTTTCTTGTAATATTCAAAAGCATTCCAAATTAGCTCGTTAGGTACTTTGCAATCTATCACGCTGTCTCCTATATCTTTTAGCAGCACAAAATTTATATTTCCGTGAGAATTTTTCTTATCGTATTTCATCAAATCTATGATTTGCTGAATATCTTCCTTTATAAATTCTACTCTTTCATAAATATCCAGAATTTTACTGGTAATTTCCTTTAATTTTTCTTCAGGAAACTCCTGCAGTTCTTTAGAAAGGTAAGTGGCCAGGATCATCCCTACTGCAATAGCTTCGCCATGGAGTAAGGTGGTTTTTTCTGGATGAGTTAAAAAGTAAGATTCTATGGCGTGACCCAGCGTATGGCCGTAATTTAAGGTTTTCCGCAATCCGTTTTCCTGGGGATCTTCGGTTACTACTTTAGATTTTATTTCTACCGATTCTTTAATAATATCATCAAGATCATCTAAAGTAAGTTCGCTCAAATTCGTCACTTTGTTCCAATAAGCTTCGCTACTAATTAAGGCGTGTTTTAGAATTTCAGCCAATCCACTTCGCATTTCGGCCTGTGGTAAGGTGGCGAGGAAAGCCGGATCTATTACCACCATCTCGGCGTGATTAATTACCCCAATCTGGTTCTTTAAATTTCCAAGATCAACACCGGTTTTTCCGCCAACCGATGCATCTACCATAGCCAGTAAACTGGTGGGCACGTTTATATAGCTAATGCCACGTTTAAAGATAGAAGCAACAAATCCGCCAAGATCGGTTACTACGCCGCCACCCACATTTATTATTAGGCTTTTGCGATCTGCGTCTAATTCTGAAAGAGCATTCCAAACGCCGGTACAGGTTTCCAGGTTTTTATTAATTTCCCCGGCTTCAATTTCTAAAATCTCAAAATTTTCTGAAGTATCAATTTTCTGTAGAAAAGCAGGCAGGCATTCACGATGCGTATTATTATCTACTAAAATAAAGACTTTAGAAGGTTTTGATTCCTTTAAATAAGTATTTATCTTAAGAAAACCATCTTCCTGATAGTAGACCGGCCCTTTAGCTGCCATATTAGACATATTTCCTGACGTTTTTAGTATTTGTGATTCGGGTTCGAAAATAAGCAGAAATATTCATAATGAAATCAAACTTCAATAATTATATTTGCGCTAATTAAGACATACCCCATGATTAATAGAAAAATTTTTAATGATACTAAAACAGCTTTTAAATTAAAATCTGATTTAGAACTGGATCGTGCTATCTTTTTATTTAGCATGATGAAGAACAAGCAACTGGTAGACGCCGGTTCCTGGTTAACTAAAATTTCTTTAAAACTTCACCTGCCTGTAGAGGGATTGATTAAAAAAACCATTTTTGAACAATTTTGTGGGGGTGTAACCGAAGATGATTGTAAGCCGTTAACCAAAGAGATGTATGCTGAAAAACTGCACGGTATACTTGATTATTCGGTAGAAGGCAAAGAGACTGAAGAACAGTTTGATGCCGCCTTGGATAAGAAAATGAAGCTGATAAAATTCGCTGCTAAAAGTAACGAATTACCTTTCTCCCTTTTTAAACCAACTGGAATTGGAAGGTTTGCTATCTGGGAAAAAATCACAGAACGCATTAATCTTAGCGACGAAGAAAAGGAAGAATGGGAACGTGTTAAGGAGCGAGTAGATAGCCTTTGTAAATGCGCTTACGATAATAACGTAAGATTGTATGCTGATGCCGAGGAAAGCTGGATGCAACTTGCAGCCGATGAATTGATGGAAGAAATGATGAAGAAGTATAATAAAGAGAAAATCCTTATTTATAATACTTTTCAGTGCTACCGTTGGGACAGGTTGGAGTATGTAAAAAATCTTCACGAAAGAGCTAAAGAAGAAGGCTTTAAAATAGGCGCTAAAATTGTGCGTGGAGCTTATATGGAGAAGGAAAATGCACGTGCTAAAAAATATAATTATACTACCCCAATTTGCGAAAACAAAGAAGCCACCGATGTTAACTTTAACAGTGTGATGTCTTACTGTTTAGCAAACCTTAATGATATTCATTTATTTATAGGTACTCATAACGAGGTGAGTAATTATCTCGCCTTACAAAGTATGGAAGATAAAGGTTTGCCTTTAAACGACGATCGTATATGGTTTAGCCAGTTGTATGGGATGAGTGATCATATTAGTTATAACCTTGCAAAAAAGGGATATAACTCAGCTAAATTATTGCCTTTTGGTCCCGTAAGGGAAGTAGTGCCTTACTTATTAAGACGAGCGCAGGAAAATACTTCGGTTAAAGGGCAAACAGGTCGTGAACTTTCACTTTTAGAAGAAGAAAAGAAACGCCGAAAGGGCCAACCTACCAAACACGATAGGGGAGAGCATTAAAAATTAAAAAGCTGTTTAGGGTTAGTTCTTTAAACGTCAACCTGAACAAATTTCAGAGCCTGCTCCGAAATTTTTTCGGAGTTCTAACATAATAGATTCTGAAACAAGTTCAGAATGACGTTATTAAAAAACTTAATTCTAAACAGCTTTTTTATGTCTTATAATAAAGAAGATTAAGCTTCAGTTTCTTCCATAGTGTGATATACATTTTGCACATCATCATCTTCTTCCAGGCGTTCCAGTAGTTTTTCAACATCGGCAACTTCTTCAGCTGCAAGGGGTTTTGTTACCTGCGGGATTCTTTCAAATCCTGAAGAAAGTATTTCAATTTCCCGGTTTTCCAATTCTTTTTGAATGGCTCCAAAATATTCAAAGGGTGCATAAATATGGATACCATCCTCATCTTCAAAAACTTCTTCAGCGCCAAAATCTATAAATTCCAGTTCCAGTTCTTCCACATCCAGTCCTTCTGCATTTAACCTAAAATTGCAAGTATGGTCAAACATAAATTCAACCGATCCTGAAGTTCCCAGGTTTCCGTCACATTTATTAAAATGGGAGCGAACATTGGCAACGGTACGGTTATTATTATCGGTTGCGGTTTCTACTAGCACGGCAATTCCGTGGGGTGCATAACCTTCAAATAAAACAATTTTATAATCGCCCTGACTTTTGTCGCTCGCCCTTTTTATGGCACGCTCAATATTGTCTTTGGGCATATTTACGCTTTTCGCGTTTTGGATAACCGCTCTTAATTTGGCATTGGTATCAGGATCGGGGCCGCCTTCTTTAACAGCCATTACGATATCTTTTCCAATGCGGGTAAAGGCTTTGGCCATTGCAGACCAGCGTTTCATCTTACGCGCCTTTCTAAATTCAAATGCTCTTCCCATTTATTCTGAATAAAAATTGAGGCAAAAATATAAAAAAGCTTCCAATTCAATTTAAAAATTGGAAGCTTTAAATTTTTGTGTTATTTTTTCTAAAATTAAGCTGAAGCCTCTACTATTTCTTCAACCGCTTTTGCCAGCTTAAAATCCTTTTCTGTTACTCCATCGGCATCGTGGGTAGAAAGGGAGATTTCCAGTTCGTTATATACATTTCCCCAGTTTGGATGGTGCTGCTGCGCTTCGGCTTCAAAAGCTATACGCGTCATAACCGTAAAAGCATCTTTAAAATTGGCAAACTGAAAAGAGGTGTGTATAGCATTATCTTTATAAACCCATCCATCAAGATTCTCCAGCTTTTTGTTTATTTCGTCTTCGCTAAGCTTTTTCATTAGAATTATTTTTGTGATTAGTCCTTTAAATTTAAGCAACTAAAGGCTGATTTCTTAATCTAAATCACTTTTAGTACAAGATTAACACCTAATTCTTTATTGAAGCCTTCGCGACCTGCTGCACCGAAACCTGTAAGTTTTTAGGTAGAATATTTTCTTTTGGTAAAACTGCCAAAAATCGATCGAAATTAGAGTCGTAGATATTTTTGAAAACCAGGTTTTTGTAACCTAAAACTTCGCAAACCTCTTCAATAAAATCTTTTTGGTGCACTAAATCAGAACTGCCTAGATGAAAGACCCCCTGTTTTTTTCTATTGATGATATAATGAATTTGCTGGGTTACTTTTTCTATTTCGGTAACATTAATCACCACGTTTGGGAAAACTTCTATGGCTTCATCTAAATCAATTAGATTTTTAATCTGGTTTAGTCGGGGAGAATTATGGCCAAAAACCATTGGTAAGCGTAAAATGTTGTATTTATCGTTTGGAAGTCTTAGCAGTGCATTCTCAATCTTAATTTTAAACCTGCCGTAAATACTTTGCGATAAAGTCTTGTCGTATTCATAAGATGGGTAATTGGTAAAAGCATCAAATACATTGGCCGATGATATAAACAGCAATTTACATTTATGGGTAAGGATGTAATTAATTATTTCAAAATGAGTGATAATTTGCGCATCAAAATTTCCCCGAACGGCAGAAATAATTATAGTAGGCTTTAAATTCTGAAGTAAAATTTCAATATTTTCAGTTTCCATATCAAAATGGTGAAACTGATGATTTTCTTCAAAAGCGCGGTTTGGAGTGTGGTAGGTACCGTGGGTATCAAAAAAGGAGCATAGCTCTTTATATAAGGCGTTGCCTATAAAGCCGCTTGCTCCTAAAATTAAAATTCGTTTCAAAAAATTAGCCTTTATAAAAGGGCAATTTCACCTGTACGGCCGGAATGGATTTTTTTCTAACTTTTATAAAAATCTTGTTGCCAAATTTAGCAACTTCAGAAGGCACGTAGCCTAAACCTATTCCTTTTTCCAGCGATGGTGACATTGTACCTGAAGTTACTTCGCCAATAACCTTGCCATCTTCATCTTCAATTTCGTAACCCTGGCGTGGGATTCCACGTTCTTCCAGTTCAAAAGCGATAAGCTTTCGTTTTGGCCCTTCTTCTTTTTCCTTTTTTAACTCTTCAGAATTAATAAAGTCTTTAGTGAATTTTGTGATCCATCCCAGTTTTGCTTCAATTGGGGAAGTGGTTTCATCTATATCATTACCGTAGAGACAAAAACCCATTTCAAGCCTTAAAGTATCGCGGGCTGCTAAACCAATAGGTTTTATCCCGAAGTCTTTTCCTGCTTCCATGATGCGATCCCAAATTAGTTCGGCATCTTCATTTTTAAAATAGATCTCAAATCCGCCGCTCCCGGTGTAACCCGTAGCCGAAATAATTACTTTATCAATACCTGCAAATTCGGCTACTTCAAAAGTGTAGAATTTCATATTAGAAAGATCTACATCTGTCAATGATTGCATTGCTTCAGCCGCTTTTGGTCCCTGTATAGCCAAAAGTGAAAATTCGTCAGACATATCACGCATTGTGGCATCCATTGAATTGTGTTGCGCAATCCAATTCCAGTCTTTATCTATATTAGAAGCATTTACTACCAGTAAATATTTTTCAGAATTAATCCTGTAAATAATTAGATCGTCAACAATTCCACCGGTTTCGTTGGGCATCACGGTATATTGCGCTTTCCCATCTACCAGTTTTGAAGCATCGTTGGTGGTGATTTTTTGGATAAGCTCTAAAGCCTTATCGCCGGTAATTAAGAATTCCCCCATATGGGAAACATCAAAAACCCCTAATTTTTCACGAACGTTCTGGTGTTCTATATTCACACCTTCGTAAGAAACAGGCATATTATAACCTGCAAAAGGTACCATTTTGGCATTTAATTCTTTATGTCTGGCAGCGAGGGCAACTTCTTTCATTTTTCTAAAATTTGGGCAAATTTATTGATTTCACTTTGAATACAATATTAAAAAAGGCTTTTTATGAAGAATCCTTAGCATTCTAATGCGAGCAGGTGATTCTTTTGTTTATAGTTGCCATATTAAACTATTATTGGCAAATCTATAGGAATTTTAAGTTTAGATTAAATTTTTAGATCGAAGCTTTCAAGCTTTAATTTGTAATTTTATAAGAATAATTTTTTAACAAAAACTATTATGAAAATATTATCTGCGGAACAATTAAAAGAAGCCGATGAAGTCACGCTTAAAAACGAAGGAATTTCAAGCACGCGTTTAATGGAGCGTGCGGCAAGCCTGGTTTTTAGTGAGATTCACACAAGGCTGGAAGGTGCAGATATTAATATTAAAATTTTTTGCGGAATAGGAAATAACGGTGGAGACGGCCTCGTAGTTGCGCGTTTGCTCCATAAATACGGCTATAAAGTTGAAGTGTATGTAGTGAATTACAGTGATAAGCGTTCAGATGATTTTCTTGTGAATTATGATAGGTATAAAAAGGAAAGCAACACCTGGCCTGCATTGATAAAAAGAGAAGAAGATTTTCCTGAAATATCTCCTGGCGATTTTTGTGTAGACGCTATTTTTGGAATAGGACTAAACCGTCCTGCTGAAGGCTGGCTCGCGAAATTGTTGTTACATATTAATAATTCTGGAGCTTTTTGCCTGGCAGTAGATATGCCATCGGGATTGTTTCCCAATAAGGTGCCGGGAGAAGATGCCGCTGTGATAAAAGCAAATTATACCCTTACATTCCAAACGCCTAAACTGGTATTTTTTCTGCCGGAAACAATGAAATATGCGGGTGAAGTTCAGGTTATGGATATTGGTTTGGATCGTGCCTATCTAAAAGAAGTCAAGGCCAAGGCACAGCTAATTGGTAAACGTGAAGCCAGGCAGCTTTATAAACCACGCGATAAGAATTCCCATAAAGGCGATTACGGCCATACTCTTGTTGTTGGTGGAAGTTATGGGAAAATTGGAAGTATGGTGCTTTCGGCTAAATCTGTCTTAAGAGCGGGTGCCGGTTTATGTAGTGTTTTTATTCCAAAATGCGGATACGATATATTACAAACCAGCTTTCCTGAAGCGATGCTAATTACCGATAAAGATGAGCACGAACTCACCAATATTGAAACCGATCTTGAACCAGATGTGATCTGTTTTGGAATGGGGGCCGGGAAATCTTCTAAAACCGTAAAAGCTTTTAAAGCCTTATTAGAACAAACCCAAAAACCTATGCTTATTGATGCTGATGGATTAAATATGCTTTCAGAAAATAATGAACTTCTTAATTTGCTTCCAAAACATTCAGTACTAACACCGCATCCTAAGGAATTGGAGCGACTAATAGGGAAGTGGGAAGACGATTTTGAGAAGATGGATAAAATCGAAAAATTCACTAAAAAATATAAAATAATTCTGGTTTTAAAAGGAGCTCACAGCTTTATTTTTAGTGGTAAACACACTTATATTAATAACTCTGGAAATCCCGGAATGGCAACAGCTGGAAGTGGTGATGTTCTTTCAGGAATTATTGCTGGTTTAATGTCGCAAGAATATGAGCCTCTTGTGGCAGCGATTTTAGGGGTTTATTTACACGGACTTTCAGGTGATATTTGTGCTGAAGAAAAAGGGTATGAGGCTTTAATTTCGGGTGATATAAGTGATAACCTGGGAAAAGCATTTTTGGCTTTAATGAATGATGAAAAGAAGATATAGGTTCTTCTTTTAGAATTGTTTAAAACTTTAATTTGAGAAATTCTTAAAATTTCGGTTTTAAATTTGGATTGCATCAATAGAAATAAGAATTTTGGCGCAGAAAATTAAAATGATTTTATTTTATAGCTGAAATATTGATTATTAACCTTTTTTCGCAATTAATTATATCGTTTTTAATTACTAACACAAGTCTGAATTTACTGAAGTTTCAATAAGTTCAGAATATATCTTCAATATCTAAAATTGTAATTTATGCAGTCTCATCATTATATCAGTTCAGCCATTTTAGATTTAGAAACTATTGAAGATATACTGGTAAATGATAAAAAATTAGCGCTTAGTGAAGAAGCTGAATCTAATATCCAGAAATCCAGAAAATACTTAAACAAAAAAATTACCGAAAGTAATACTCCAGTTTATGGAATAAATACCGGTTTTGGAGCTTTATGTAATGTAAAGATAAGTCCGGGTAAATTAACCGAACTTCAGGAAAACCTGGTGAAATCACACGCCTGTGGAACCGGCGATAAGGTGAATAAAGAGATTGTAAAATTGATGCTTCTGTTGAAAATTCAATCTTTAAGCTACGGGAATTCCGGCATTGCCCTGGAAACCGTTTTAAGGCTTATAGATTTTTACAACCAGGATATTTTGCCCATAGTTTATGAACAGGGTTCTTTAGGAGCTTCCGGAGATCTTGCGCCGCTTGCTCACCTGGCACTTCCTTTAATTGGGGAAGGAGAAGTTTGTATTGAAGGAGAAATTATTAGCGGTGCAGACTTGCTAAAACGCCAAAATTGGGAAGCTTTAAAACTGCAATCTAAAGAAGGTTTGGCTTTGCTTAATGGTACTCAATTTATGAGTGCCCACGCAGTTTACGCACTACTAAAATCTTATAAATTGTCTTACCTGGCCGATCTTATTGGTTCGGTTTCTATAGATGCTTTTGATTGTAATTTATCTCCTTTTGATGAACTGGTGCATATGGCAAGGCCACATCGCGGGCAGATAAAAACTGCTGAACGCATTCGTAGATTTTTAGATGATAGCCAGATTGCCCAAAGTGAGAAAGAAAATGTACAAGATCCTTATAGTTTTAGATGTATACCCCAGGTTCACGGCGCGAGTAAAGACACCTTGAGTTTTGTAAGAAAAACAATTAAAACTGAAATTAATTCGGTAACCGATAATCCCAATATTTTTATTGAAGAAGATAAGATCATTTCCGGGGGGAATTTTCACGGACAGCCTCTGGCTTTAGCAGTAGATTATTTAGCAATTGCGTTGGCAGAACTTGCTAATATTTCAGAAAGAAGAACTTATCAATTGGTTTCCGGGCTTCGCGGGTTGCCGGCATTTTTGGTTGAAAATCCCGGTTTAAATAGCGGTTTTATGATTCCGCAGTACACCGCAGCCAGTATTGTGAGCCAGAATAAACAACTTGCGGTTCCCGCTTCAGTAGATTCTATAGTTTCTTCCAATGGGCAGGAAGATCACGTGAGCATGGGCGCTAACGGCGCAACAAAACTTTTAAAAGTAGTAGAAAACTTAAATAGTGTTCTTGCTATCGAGTTATTTAATGCATCGCAGGCCATGCACTTTAGAGAGCCGGCAAAAACTTCGGCAATGTTAAATGATGTTTTAACCGAATTTAGAGAGGTAGTACCTATCTTACATAACGATGAGACAATGGCGCCACACATAAAAGCGGCAAAATCTTATTTGGCAAACTTTAGTTTTAAAGAAAATATTTTTGATTAAATTTTATATTTAATCCAATTTATTGCCTGGTCTAAATTGTCAAAAACCTCAAAAGAATTTGGGGCTTTATAAAACTGGCGTTCTACTTTATGTGCATTTAACCGAATAAGCTCATTTTCGCTTACCACTGCAATAGCTTTCAAATTTTGGGCCCGGGCAGATTCCCTATAAACCATAGGATCTACGGCATAAGAATTTTGACGCAAAGAAATGTAACCATAGGCTCTATCCTTAAACACCTCTTTTCCAATAGCTAATAATTCTTGATTATCTTCTGATGTGAACAGGACGCCTTCATTCAATTCGGCAATTAGGATATTTTGAAAAATGCGCACCCGCCCAAATTTCAATTCCATTTTATCAGTAGTCATTAATGTAGGGATTAATTCTTTGCAAACTTAATATATTTCAGGGAATATATTAAAAAAAGGCTATTTGAAATGAATCTTTCAAATAGCCTTTTATATTACTAATAATCCTTTAAAACTCTAAGATTCGGTTTCTTTAACCGCTTTATCGATTTTTATCGTTAATTCATTTTTTTCTTCATCGAGATCCATAAAAATCTTATCACCTTCAGCTAGTTTTGAAGTGATAATTTCTTCAGCCAACGCATCTTCAATATATTTCTGAATTGCTCTATTTAGTGGCCTTGCACCATATTGTTTATCAAATCCTTTTTCAGCAATAAAATCCTTGGCTTTATCACTTAAGGTCAAGTTGTAACCAAGACTTCCAATTCTACTAAATAATTTCACTAATTCAATATCAATAATCTTATGAATGTCTTCACGTTCAAGACTGTTAAAGATTACTACATCATCAATCCTGTTCAAGAACTCAGGGGCAAATGCTTTTTTAAGCGCGTTTTCAATTACACTTCTTGCATTTTCATCTACTTGAGAACGCTGTGAAGCGGTACCAAATCCAACTCCCTGTCCGAAATCTTTAAGTTTTCTTGCTCCTATATTGGAGGTCATGATGATAATCGTATTTCTAAAATCTATCTTTCTTCCTAAGCTATCGGTTAAATACCCATCATCCAGTACCTGAAGCAGCATATTGAAAACATCTGGATGCGCTTTTTCTACCTCATCGAGGAGAATAACCGCGTAAGGTTTTCTACGCACTTTTTCGGTAAGCTGGCCACCTTCTTCGTAACCAACATATCCCGGAGGCGCTCCAACCAATCTTGAGATGGCAAACTTCTCCATATATTCACTCATATCTATTCGAATAAGTGAATCGTCATTATCAAATAACTCACGGGCAAGTACTTTAGCCAGCTGTGTTTTTCCAACACCGGTTTGACCTAGAAATATAAATGACCCAATGGGTTTGTTGGGATCTTTAAGTCCGGCACGGTTTCTTTGAATGGCTTTTACTACTTTGCCTACTGCATCGTCCTGGCCAATTACTTTCCCTTTTATTTTATTAGGAAGTTCAACCAGTTTATTGCTTTCAGTTTGTGCAATTCTATTTACGGGTACCCCGGTCATCATAGAAACAACATCGGCAACACTATCTTCATCAACCGTTTCTTTATGTTTCTTAGATTCCTCTTCCCATTTTTCCTGGGCTATTTGCAATTCTTTTTCAAGGTTTTTCTCGTCATCCCTAAGTTTTGCAGCTTCTTCGTATTTCTGTTTTTTAACTACGGAATTTTTCTTTTCGCGTACTTCTTCCAATCTACGCTCCAAATCTAAAATTTGTTTTGGTACGTCTATGTTGGTGATATGTACACGGGCACCTGCTTCATCCAACGCATCAATTGCTTTATCTGGAAGAAAACGATCGGTTAAATACCTGTTGGTTAAATTCACACAGGCTTCAATCGCATCATCGGTGTAAGAAACATTATGGTGATCTTCGTATTTATCTTTAATATTATTCAAAATCTCAATAGTTTCCTCTACCGTAGTAGGTTCAACAATCACCTTTTGGAACCTTCTTTCTAAAGCACCATCTTTTTCAATATACTGCCTGTATTCATCTAAAGTAGTAGCACCAATACATTGAATTTCACCTCTGGCTAAGGCTGGTTTGAACATATTACTGGCATCCAGACTTCCTGTGGCGCCACCGGCACCTACAATGGTATGAATTTCATCTATAAAAAGAATAATATCATCATTCTTTTCAAGCTCATTCATTACAGCCTTCATACGTTCTTCAAACTGGCCGCGGTATTTTGTTCCTGCTACTAAACTCGCAAGATCCAAAGTAACCACGCGTTTATCAAACAGTATTCTTGAAACTTTACGCTGTATAATTCTAAGTGCTAAACCTTCAGCAATAGCCGATTTACCAACTCCGGGTTCACCGATTAGCAATGGGTTGTTTTTCTTTCTTCTACTCAGAATTTGCGAAACTCTTTCAATCTCTTTCTCACGTCCAACAACGGGATCCAGTTTATCATTCTCAGCCATCGCGGTTAGATCCCTTCCGAAGTTATCTAAAACAGGGGTTTTAGACTTTTTGGAAGTTTTTCCCGGGCCGCTACCACCTCCGCTAAACGGATTATCTTTAGTAGCGTCATCGGTACTGCTATCGTCGTCAGAAAATGATTCGGCCGTAGGACTATCCTGAAAATCAGTTTCGTCGCTGGCAATCATATATTTAAACTGGTCTTTAACCCCATCATAATCTATCTTAAGTTTATTAAGTAGTTTCGTAGTGGGATCGTTTTCATTTCGTAAAATACATAGCAATAGGTGCGCAGTATTTATATTAGAACTTTGAAAAAGCTTGGCTTCTAAAAAAGTTGTTTTTAAGGCCCGCTCTGCCTGGCGGGTAAGGTGCAAGTTTCTTTTTTCGTTAGAAACCGCAGTAGATTCGGGATTGGCCGGGCTAAGTATTTCTACTTTACGTCTTAAATGACTTAAATCTATATCTAATGCATTTAAAATATCTATGGCTTTACCATCTCCATCTCGCAGCAAACCAAGCATAAGGTGTTCAGTTCCAATAAAATCGTGACCTAAACGCAATGCTTCTTCTTTGCTATATGCAATTACATCTTTTACTCTTGGTGAAAAATTATCATCCATCTTTATCTTCCTTTCTCTCTTATTTATTCAGTACAAAACTTTCAAAAATTATACCTAATCCTATGATATTAGCTAATTGACAAAATTACTTTCAATATTCAAAGGGTAAAATAAGGAACTTATTAACGATAACCCACTAAATATTTGTTAATAAAATTTGGGCACAACCATCCGAAAGTTGAAAAATAAAATAGCCTGAGAATCCCTTATTTTTGTTTTGGACAAAAAAAATAATTTTTATGGGACTCTTCAGGCGCACTAAAAATACAAACAAACCTCTTCTTCGACAAATAATTGACCTATGTCCTCGCTGGATGCTCACGCGTTGTGCCGATGAGCACAATGGCGACAAGGGGTGCAGCAGATATAAGACCTACGATCAATTCGTTGCCCAAACTTTCGGACAGCTGAATAAATGCTACACTCTTAGTGACATTTCCACTGGTATCGGGGTCAGCGAAACATTTATTTCGGATTTGGGTCTTGAGCAGAGCCCAGCGCGTTCTACCATGAGCGATGGCAACAAAAAGAGGAGTTATAAAGTCTTCGAGAGCTTATATTACCGGTTGTTAGGGCACTATGGCCGACTATTGTCGAAGCACGGACAGTCTCATATAATCAAGGAAATCAAAGACCGTGACATAAAATTGATCGACAGCACCACGATCAGTCTATGTCTGTCCATGTTCGATTGGGCAAAGTTTCGGACAGCTAAAGGAGGTATAAAAATACATACCTGCTGGGACGATGCCATGATGATCCCCGATATGGTCAATATAACAGAGGCAAAGCTCCATGACAGCAAAGGACTGGCCCAATCCGTTTTCCGAAAGGGAACGGTCATCGTGGAGGACAGGGCGTACTTCGATTTTCTGTTGATGCGCCAGAGGATCGCGGCAGAAAATGTTTTTGTCACTCGCATCAAGATCAATACGGTCTATCAAACCTTGGAAGAACTGGAGCTCCCCGAAGGTAGCGATCAGGATATCCTAAAAGACGAGATCATCGTTTTACCAAGCAAGAAGGCCGTGGAAACAGGCATTGCGGAACACCCTCTCCGGTTGGTGCACGTTTATAAGCAGGACGAGAACAAAGTGATAGAAATAATCACCAACAACTTGGATTGGAGCGCCAGGACCATCGCGGACCTTTATAAAAAACGATGGGATATTGAACTTTTTTTTAAGGCGATAAAACAGAACCTCCAAATAAAGACCTTCCTTGGAACCAGTGAGAACGCCGTAAAATCACAAATATACATCGCGCTCATAACCTATTTGCTGCTCCAGATAATTGTGAGGACAATAGCCAAAAAAGAACATGCATTTTCCAATTTCGTGGAAAAGATCAGGATCTGTCTATGTTTTTATCTTACCCTCGATTATGCCTGCAATACCGTAGGAGAAGGGGCGAAAAGAATAAGGGGTCAGACCAAACTCCACTATAGGGTAGATCCAGACTTATTTTCTCCCATTAGCCCTAATTGAAGCCTGAAAATAGGGGTGGCCGAAGGTTTTAGGTTTAAAGTCAAAAACTTTCGGATGAGTGTGAAATTTGGGTAAACAATACGCCAAACAAGGCTTGAACATCTATAAAATACGTAAATTGGCACGTTAGATTAGAGAACTAAAATAAACTTTACAATATGGCTGAAGGAGAAAAGCTTATTCCTATAAATATTGAAGATGAAATGAAATCGGCTTACATTGATTATTCAATGTCGGTCATTGTGTCACGTGCTTTACCAGATGTTCGTGATGGCTTAAAACCGGTGCATCGCCGGGTATTATTTGGGATGTATGAACTTGGAGTACTCTCTAACCGGTCTTATAAAAAATCGGCCAGGATCGTAGGGGAAGTACTTGGTAAGTATCACCCTCACGGAGATTCTTCGGTTTACGATACCATGGTTAGGATGGCCCAACACTGGAGTATGCGTTATATGCTTGTAGACGGGCAGGGTAACTTTGGATCTGTAGATGGAGATAGTCCTGCGGCTATGCGTTATACCGAAGCCAGGATGCGAAAAATTAGTGAGGATATGCTCGCTGATATCGATAAGGAAACGGTAGATACCCAGCTAAACTTTGATGATTCTTTAAACGAGCCGGTAGTAATGCCAACTCGTATCCCAAACCTTTTGGTGAATGGTGCCAGCGGTATTGCCGTAGGTATGGCTACCAATATGGCACCTCACAATATATCTGAGGTAATAGACGGAACCATTGCCTATATTGAAAATAACGATATTGAGATAGAAGAATTGATGGAGCACATTAAAGCTCCCGATTTTCCTACCGGTGGAACTATTTATGGGTACGATGGGGTTCGTGAAGCTTTTAAAACCGGAAGAGGCCGTATTGTTATGCGCGCCAAATCTTCGTTAGAAGAGATTAACGGAAAAGAGTTTCTTGTCGTTACCGAAATTCCTTACCAGGTGAATAAGGCAGATATGATCAAGAAAACTGCCGATCTTGTTAACGAGAAGAAAATTGAAGGGATTAGTCTCATTAGGGATGAATCTGATAGAAACGGAATGCGTGTCGTTTACCAATTAAAACGTGACGCCATTCCAAACATAGTATTAAATACCTTATATAAACACACTGCTTTACAAACTTCCTTTAGTGTCAATAATATTGCGCTAGTAAAAGGAAGACCAGAGATGCTTAACCTAAAAGATATTATTTATCATTTTGTAGAGCACAGGCACGAAGTTGTGGTAAGAAGAACAGAATACGAACTTCGAAAAGCTGAAGATAGGGCTCATATCCTGGAAGGTTTAATTATCGCCTCAGATAATATAGATGAGGTTATTGCCTTAATTCGTTCTTCCAGCAATGCTGAAGAAGCCAGGAATAAATTAATTGAACGCTTTGAGTTAAGCGAGCTACAGGCCAAGGCCATTGTAGAAATGCGTTTACGCCAGCTTACTGGATTAGAGCAGGACAAACTGCGTGCAGAGTATGAAGAAATAATGAATACCATAGAAGACCTTAAAGACATTTTGGCGCGAAAAGAACGCCGTATGCAGGTTATTAAGGACGAGCTTCTAGAAATAAAAGAGAAATACGGAGACGAGAGACGTTCTACTATAGAATATGCCGGAGGTGATTTGAGTATTGAAGATATGATCCCCGATGAACGTGTGGTAATTACAATTTCTCACGCCGGATATATTAAAAGGACTTCCTTAACCGAATACAAAACTCAAAATAGGGGAGGAGTTGGCCAAAAAGGTTCTAATACAAGAAATGAAGATTTCCTTGAATATCTTTTCTCAGGAACCAATCACCAGTATATGTTGTTCTTTACCCAAAAAGGAAAATGTTTCTGGATGCGGGTTTACGAAATTCCGGAAGGCAGTAAAGCTTCAAAAGGAAGAGCTATTCAAAACCTTATTAATATTGATCCTGACGATCGCGTAAAAGCTTTTATCTGTACTCAGGATCTTAAGGATGAAGAGTATGTAAATAAGCATTACGTAATTATGGCCACTAAAAAAGGTCAGGTGAAGAAAACTTCACTAGAGCAGTATTCCAGACCCAGAACTAACGGGATAAATGCAATTACCATTAGAGAAGACGACGAACTACTGGAAGCAAAGTTAACCAATGGCGATAGCCAGGTAATGCTTGCGGTAAGAAGTGGTAAGGCAATTAGGTTTGAAGAGGGCAAAACCCGACCTATGGGTAGAAACGCTTCTGGTGTTAGAGGAATTACCCTAGCCGATGATAAAGATGAAGTTGTAGGGATGATTTCAGTAGAAGATTTCAATTCTGATATTCTTGTTGTTTCTGAAAATGGATACGGTAAAAGATCCAGTCTTGAAGACTATAGAATAACAAATAGGGGAGGAAAAGGAGTTAAAACAATTTCCATAACCGAAAAAACCGGTAGTCTTGTTACTATTAAAAATGTTTCAGATGATGAAGATATAATGATCATCAATAAATCTGGAATTGTAATTAGAATGGAAGTTGCAAATCTTCGAGTGATGGGACGTGCAACTCAGGGAGTTAGATTAATCAATCTTAAAGGGAATGATGCCATTGCCGCTGTTGCAAAAGTATTGCACGATGAAGACGATGTTGAATTGATGGAAGACCCTGAGAAGGCCGAAGACGCTGAAGAAAACCCGAATGGCACAACTATTGCAGACGATAGTGAAGAATAACTATAATAAAACCAAAACAAGATGAAAACTAATATTTTTACTGTTGCGTTGTCATTATTATCGGTGGCTGCCGTTGCACAAAAAGGTGAAATTAGAGATGCAGGCGATGCCGTAGAAGATGGCAACTATGCAGAAGCCAAAACTGAATTACAAACTGCCGAATCTATGCTTTCTGAAGCAAATGAGAAATGGACAGAGCGATTCTACCTTTATAAAGGTCAGGCATATTTAGGAAATGGAGAAAATGCTTCTCTGGAAGACCTGGAAGTAGCTGCCGAAGCTTTTAAGAAAGCCCAGGAAATGGGGAATGAGGATGAAGCAGTACAGGGTTTTGAACAGGTTAGAAACGCTTTGGTACAAAGTGCTATTAACGATCAAAATTCCGAAAATTATGAGAGCGCTTCAGATAAATTGCATTACAGCTACCAGTTAAATAAGCAGGATACACTTTATTTATACTATGCTGCTGCCAACTCATTAAACGCTCAGGATTATACTACCGCGTTGGGATACTATGAAGATCTAAAAGAATTAGGTTTTGACGGTTCTGGTGTAGAATATCTTGCCACCAATGTAGAAAGTGGTGAACAAGAAGTAATGCAGAAAGAGCAGCGGGATTTAATGATTAAAACCGGCGAGTACGAAGATCCTCAAGAACGTAAAATTCCTACTAAAAAAGGAGAGATTGCTAAAAATATTGCCTTAATCTATATCCAGGAAGGTGAAGATGAAAAAGCAATAGATGCTATTCAGGATGCTAAAGCTGAAAATCCTGACAATATTGCATTAATCCAGGCAGAAGCCGATGTTTATTACAGAATGGGTGATAAGGAAAAGTACAATGAACTGATGCAGGAAATTGTGAAGAAAAATCCTAATGATCCTAACGTTTATTATAATCTTGGCGTAACAGCTGCAGATTTAGGTAATAATGAACAGGCTATTGAGTATTATGAAAAAGCTCTTGAAATTGATCCTGAGATGACCAATGCAAGAATGAATATTGTGGTAGCCATCCTGGCAAAGGAACGTGACCTAATTGACCAGATGAATGAGCTTGGAATGAGTAAAGAAGATAACAAACGTTATGAGGAGCTTGAAGAAGAGCGTAAAGAGATTTATGAAGAAGCTGTTCCTTATCTTGAAAAGGTGATTGAAAATGATCCCGAGAATGTTAACGCGATAAGAACTACAATAAATATCTACACCCAATTAGGGGAAGAAGAGAAAGCTGCAGAGCTTAAAGCTCGCTTAGAGTAAATAAAGCTTCTTAATTTATAATTGAAACCACCGGAATTCCGGTGGTTTTTTTATGTCCTGTTTTTAAAATGAATTATCAAGAATAGAATTCAGGAAATTAAATTTCTGAATTTCCTTTAAAAGAATTTTGCAAACGTGGGGATTTTGAAATAATGATTTATTGCGATAATGTATTTTCTTCAATATGATTTTTTAAAAGAGATAAAAGCTCTAATTTATATTTAGTATTAATAATTTAATAACTTAGTTTTTAGCACAACTGTATTATCTCTAAACTACAACTTATAAAGCCTTGTAATATGCTATTAATCTTTACTATTAGCGCTTTAATTATTTTATCTGGCACCTTTTATAAAAAGCTGGAAAATCACTATATAACAGATTCTTTAATTGCATTAATTTTTGGGGTAGTACTTGGCCCCGAATTATTCAACTTCATATCGCTGGAGACTGGTAAATCTATGGATATTCTCAAAAAAGCTACAGAGTTTACAATGGCAGTTGCTCTTATGGCTACTGCATTACGAATTCCCACTAACTACTTCAGAAAGCATTTAAAAACACAGTCCATAGTTATTGTTTTAGGTATCCTTGCAATGTTTTTATGCAGTTCGATAATTTTATTTTGGTTGTTACCTTTGTCGCTGCTTGAAAGTTGCCTTATAGGAGCTATTATAACGCCTACAGATCCCGTAGTGGCATCTACCATTGTTTCTGGAGAGAATGCAAAGAAATTCTTACCGGCAAGAATACGAAATACAATTTCGCTTGAATCTGGTGTAAACGACGGGCTGGTTTATCCATTAATTCTCTTACTGCTTATTTTGATAACTAATGAACAAAATTTGCAAGATTGGTTTTTAAAAGATTTATTGTTTGCTACTGTTCTCTGTGGTTTTTTAGCATTCGGTTCAGGGAAATTATTCGGTAAACTTATGCATAAGGCTCACGTAAATGGGTGGATGACAACTAAAGCGGTGTTACCTTTTTCGTTGGCGCTCGCATTCTTACTCTTATCGGGTTTTAATGCTATAGGTATGAATGGAATTTTTAGTGTTTTTATAGGTGGTTTGGCATTTTCTTCTGAAATTTCTGAAAATGAAACAATTCAGGAAGAACGTATTCAGGAATCTATGGATCGTATTTTTACTATGCCTGTTTTCTTTATTTTTGGTTTACTCCTTCCCTGGAAAGAGTGGTTCGATTTAGGAATCTGGACTTCTTTAACCCTAATTCTGGCAATTATTTTATTCAGAAGGATTCCCGGTTTTCTATTGATTCTTAAAGCAGCTCCTCAATTTAAATCTAAATTTAAGGATCAGTTATTAATGGGCTGGTTTGGCCCCATTGGTGTGGCTGCACTCTATTATGCTGTATTAACTTTTGAAAAGACTAAAGATGAAAATGCATGGATTATTACCAGTTTGGTGGTAATGGCTTCTACAGTAATTCATGGCCTAAGCAGTTTAGCCTTTTCTAAATGGTATTATCAATTGGCTAACAATTCAGATGGAAAACAGCCTTAGTTTTTCACTGGCCGCCTAAAAATAGCTTAATATCTATAGCTGAAGAATAGCTTCAGATTTCCCGATTATTTGGCGGGTAATACCGTCTAATTCAGTAGCCGATTCATTTAAACCTGTAAATAAAAAATAGCGTTCATCCTGGTCTAACTCTTCCCATGAAGTTTCTTTTACAATACTAAGAATTTTAGCAACCGGCGCCCTAACTAAATGAGACTGGATCCAGGTTATATTTTTTAATTCTTCATTTTGCTTTTCAATGATTTGTTGGTGTGCAATTTCTTCAGTTATATCTGTGGCTACAATTATTGCAGCCCTCCGATTCATATAAGTGATTATTTTACTGTCAATTTTCACCTGAATCGCTGAACCATTTTGTTTTAAATGAGTAAAGATTCTATTTCCTTCTAACTTTTTTTCAGCTTTAAAATCTTTTAGAGAAGCCTCCATCATAGGAATTTCTTCTGGTGGACGTATATCTTTTATCGTCATATTTAAGAATTCTTCCTTAGAATATCCATAATGTTTTATAGCTTTCTCATTTACATCCAGAAACTTTAAAGTATCTAAATCGTAGACCCAGGTAGGCTGGGGATTAAACTCAAACAAATCGAAATATAGTTGCTGCGATTTTTTAATCAATAGAAGGTTTGCTTTTCGTTCAATACTGTAAATTATACTTTTATAGAGAATATCGGGGTTCAGGTTATCTTTAATTAAATAATCTGAAGCACCCAGGGAAATAGCATCTAACGCAAATTCTTCAAAAACTTCTCCTGTTAATACAATTATAGGAATTTCAGCGAATAGGTGGCATACTTTGTTTACCAGGTCGTTTCCTTTGTTATCGGGCAGGTTGAGATCAAGCAAAATGGCATCATATGGCACACTTAGTTCATTCTCTTTTAAATCTGAGAATTTACTATACCGGATGAGGGAATGCTGTGGTAATTTTTCTTTTAAGTAATCAGAGATTAAATAATAATCTCCATCATTATCCTCTATTAATAGGAAATGGTAGGGTTTATTCTTAAACATAGCTGGGGTAGGGATAGAGTTTCGATTTAATTTCCTGACAATTCACATGATTACTCGATAATCGAGATTTAAATGCTCCGAGGCTTGTCTCGAATCAAAATGTTTTTCTTATAAAATGCCTCGTGGGCTTGCCCCGAGGTAGTTTACTAATTATCAAATTTCCTTAAGCTTGTGATAGAAGTCAAATGACTTTCAAACCGGGAATATTTAAAATAGTAAGCCATTAAAAATAATAAATTTTAAATTAATGTATTCGTAATAGCGTCTAATTAAAAATGCGTTTGAATAATTTTGAATCCAGAAAAATGCTAAGGTCATAAAAATACTTTATGTCTACAAATTACTTACGTAAAAATACTTAGTTTTCTGTGTAATTTTATAAATTGTGTTTTCAAATAGAAGATTTTAGTTGAGAAAATTAATTCTTCAATTAGGATTTAGATTAATCGGAATATGATGAAAACACTAGTCAATATACCAAAATGTACAATTGTGGGTGCAGGTCCCGGAGATCCAGATTTACTAACTTTAAAAGCTGTAAAGGCATTAAATGAATGTGTCGTGGTTTTATATGACGCACTCATAAATCCTCAAATCCTGGAGCACGCTTCTCAGTCTGAGAAAATCTTTGTGGGGAAAAGAAAGGGTTGCCATGCTTATGCCCAGGATCAGATAAACGAACTTATCGTGAAATTTGCCCGGGAAAAAGGGCCTGTGGTGCGCTTAAAAGGCGGTGATCCATTTGTATTTGGACGCGGAAGTGAAGAGAAGAAATATGCTCGTGAGCACGGCGTAATAGTAGAAGTGGTGCCAGGGATTTCCTCGGCTATTTCGGTGCCGGCTTCGTTGGGAATTCCGGTTACCAAAAGACATATCGCCGAAAGTTTTTGGGTAATTACCGGGACTACTTCGGGACATAAACTTTCTAAGGATGTGGCCCTGGCTGCAAAAACATCTGCAACTGTCGTGATTTTAATGGGAATGGGTAAACTCGCTGAAATTGTAGCTTTATATAAGGAAGAAGCTAAGGAGAAATTACCCATTGCGATTATACAAAACGGTACCTGGAAAGAACAAAAGCTAATTGCCGGAAATATCAGTAATATCGAAAAACTGGTGCAAAAACACCAAATAGGAACACCGGCAGTTATCGTTATTGGAGAAGTGGTAAAAGAATGTGAGGCTTATAATGAAGACGTAAACACTGCAGAGATTGACGAATTTATCCTTCAGAATCTTAATTATTTCGATCTACCTATAACAGCATAATTATTCTCTTTAATACAATTTAAAACTAAGTAACATTCTCCTGAAGGCATTTTTTAAATTCTGACTTAGCAGCTTCACAAAGCGGGCAGACGTAGGTTGCCGGAAGATTTTCAAAGTGAGTTCCCGCAGGAATTTCCTGAGTAATGTCACCAAATTCTGCATCATAAATACTTAGACAGGCTTTACACTGCCAGATTTCTTTACTCAATTTTTCTTTTTTGGGTTCAGGCTCGGGCTTCTTTCTGGGCTTTTCTTTCTCTTTTCCCAATTGATTAAAGTACATTTTACTCAATTCCATAAGTAAACCTGGTAATTCAACTTTATCCACATCCTGCACGTGAATCACATAATCTTGTGTATTTGGATCAAAATTTTGAGCATAAAGTAGATTGTAAGTATCGCGTAGCGGAATCTCATTTAAGATTTTTTGTGTTTTATTTTTCTCAATTACCACGGCGGTAAAATAGTTGCTCCTTTTAGTTGAATCAAAAATTCCGAAAGTCAATCCATAGGTACTAATATCATTTTGGTCAAAATTGGAAACCAGGTATTTTTTTAGCTTCAATGCTTCTTCATTGTCTACCGGAATATGCCAGTTTAGCTCTAACATTGAGTGCCGCACGTTAATCCCTCTCTTTCCTAGAAATTTTTCCCACTCGAGTTTAGAGTTTGTAGGAATCCCTTTTATAATCAAAGATTTCCAGGGTGTAATTGAGATCTTCCCAATTTTAGATTCAGCGCATAAATCACACATTTCTTTGAGGAAGCTGGTGTAATATTTATTATTTCGCCAGTAAAGTCCCAGCCAATAACTATCCATCCCAATCTTATTCATTCCCTCGTAATACGGAAAAGGATGATATGGGATTTCAAGGGATTTGTCAATTGTTCTATTATTGGTTTCAATGGCGTCACTTAACAAATTAAAAATCATCTCTACCTCTTCGGGTTCTTCCTGAAGCATTTCTTCAATTCCATAGACAATATCGCCTACATCCCAGGTATAGATAAGCGCAGGATATACCTGCATTTTTTGCCATTCTGGTAGTCTGATGTACAGATACCAATAATCTTCGTGTTCTGATGCGATAAAATTTAGATGACCGGTAAATAAAGGAACCAAACGTTGTTTAGGATCTGTGATATTCACTTTTAAATTCGGGGGTAGCCTAAACTGTTCCAGTACATATAAATAACGGTCGCCGGTAAGCCAGTGCGTTCCCGGAAAAATATCTGCAGCCACATAAGAAGAAACAATATTTTCAGTCCCCTCAGTTTTGGGTGGAATTATTTGATATTTATTTTCAGCAGAAAAAGTTTCGGCATCAACTGCTTTGGTAATCAAAATATCCTGACGGGAGCCCAGCGAAATAGAATCTGAACCCGATGCTTCGGCCAGTTCTACAATTTCCTTTAATTCCGCAGGAGATAAAACGCCTCCTTTAATAATTATTCTTGAGAATGATTTTTCCATGATAATCTATTTAATTTAAACAGCAACCGTGAGCCGCGTGCAGACTACCCGGCAACCAAAAGCTCCCGAACTTCTGTTTTGCAACTTCCGCAACCCAAACCGGCTCCGGTTTCTTTACAGAGAGCTGTAAAATCTTTATTTCCATTTTTAATAGCTTCCTGTAAGTTTCCGGCACCTACCTGGCTGCAGGAGCAAACCAGTTTTCCCTTTACCGGTTTACTGTTTCCCGAACCGCGTAATAGGGTATCGCGCTTATCGGCCAGTTCCATTTTGCTTTCAATAAGAGTTTTAAATTGAGCAAATTCATTTTTATTACCCATTAAAATGGCCCCAACGAGCAGATCATTTTTTACAATGCATTTTTTATAATACCGCTTATTAACATCGGTAAAAATAATCTCTTCATAAGCAGGATCGTTGGCGGGAACATTAATATCTCCCACACTACAAAGGTCCAGGTTTTTAAATTTCAGGATGTTCATTAATATGGAGCCCTGGTAAATACTGCCTACATCGCCGGCCAAAAAGTTGGATAGCGTTTCGGCCTGTTCTTCGGCGGCAGAGGTGATGCCAAAAAGCTGACCTTTATATTCCGCAATTTCTCCAATTGCAAAAATATTAGGATTCGAGGTTTGTAAATGCTCGTTTACTTTTACACCTCTTCCACACGTGAGACCGCTTTCTTTAGCAATTTCAATATTTGGACGTGTCCCAATGGCATAAGCAATGGCGTGGGCGTTAAGGATTTTTCCACTTTTGAGACTAATATTTAGTTCTCCGGGATTTTCTTCATCATCAAAAACAGTACTTACTTCGTTATCAAAATAAATATTAATTCCCCGTTCCTGCACGTCCCTGGCCAGGAGCCTGCTGGAGAGGATATCAAGCTGGCGTTCCATAAGGCGGGATGAACGTTGTACTATGGTAATATTTACATTTTCTTTCTGTAGTGCCGCCGCAAGCTCTAAACCAAGCAGCCCGCCGCCTACAATCACCACGTGTTGTTCCGCGGGCGGAAGGCCAGTGTTTTCCAGGTAGGTTTTAAATTCATCTGCATCTGCTTTGCTTCTCATGGTAAATCTTCCCGGCGAATCCAGCTGGGCATCTTTAGGAACAAATGCCCGACTTCCAGTTGCAATAATCAATTTATTAAAATGATGTTTTCCACCCAGGTTGTCGGTTACCGATTTCTCTTTTTTATCTATTTTGGAAATAGAACAGCCTTTATGAAGCTGAAGATTTAATTTTCCCAATTCAACTTCCTTAATTTTTAAAAGTTTTTCCCAGCTGAGTTCTTCCGTAACATATTCCGGCAGTAAGACACGATTGTAAAAAGGATGTTCTTCTTCTGAAAATACGTGTAACTCATCATCCTTATTGTGCTCACGATAATTTTGAACAAACCGAAATGCTGCCGCTCCTGCACCGATAATTATTATTTTTTCTACCGGTTTTTTATATTTCGAAACCGAAACCCTGGTAAATTTGAAATCGGGTTCTTTTGATTGCGGATCAACGCGATTAAAGGTTAAGTTATTTGCCCGGTTAAGGTCACTTTGAAGTTGCTTTCCCCAGTGCATCGGTAAAAACAGAACGCCCGGCCTTACGTCTTTGGTGATTTTTGCGCGTATTCTAACATTTCCATTTTCACTTTTTACTTCCACGACTTCGCCGTTTTTAATAAAATTTTTAATCCCATCTACCGGACTAATCTCCAATACCGGTGAAGAATAATGGGTACGAAGCCGGGAAACTTTTCCGGTTTTTGTCATACTGTGCCATTGATCCCGAACCCTTCCCGTTGTTAGGATTAATGGAAAATCTTCATCGGGTTGCGTAGATGTATTATTAATTGATGCGGGTATATTGAAAATCGCTTTTTTAGAAGGTGTGTAAAACTGTTGGTTTTCAAACAACCTTTTAGTGCCGGGATGGCGATATTCAGGGACGGGCCATTGAATACTTCCTTCATTTTTGAGTCGGTCGTAATTTAGATGGGAAATATCAATATTGGTCCCTTTAGTCATTTCACAATATTCCGCATAAATCTCTTCTGTAGAATTATAGTTGAACTCAGGAAATCCCATTCTTTGGGCAAAATCACAAAAAATTTCCACATCGGCACGGGCTTCCCCAGGTGGGGTGAGCGCCTGTGGCAAATACGAAATTCGTCTTTCAGAATTAGTCATGGTCCCTTCCTTTTCCATCCATCCGGCAGCCGGTAAGACCAAATCGGCATGTTCCAGGGTGTCCGATTTATGTGAGATTTCCTGAACCACCACAAATTTGGCTTTTTTAAGTGCAGCTTCGGCTTTGCGGACATCGGGCATACTTACCAGCGGATTGGTACAGGCAATCCAAACCGCTTTTAATTTCCCGCTTTCCAGGGCATCAAACATCTCTGTAGCGGTATATCCCGGTTTTTCTGAAATTTTATCGACACCCCAAAAATCTGCAACTTCCTTTCTATGATCAGGGTTATTCAAGTTTTTATGAACTGCGAGTAAATTTGCCATTCCGCCAACTTCACGACCGCCCATTGCATTGGGCTGGCCGGTAAGCGAAAACGGGCCATTGCCGGGTTTTCCCACCCGTCCGGTTATTAGGGAAAGATTCAGCAACGCAAAATTTTTATCGGTACCCACAGCACTTTGATTGAGCCCCATAGCCCACATACTTATAAAGCCTTTGGAGCGGCCAATCATTTCAGCAGCTTCTTTAATTTCTTCTACAGGAACGCCACATTCTTTAGCTGCTTTTTTCAGGGAAAGTGAGTATGCCTGTTTTTTATAATCCGCAAAATTTTCAGTGTGTTCTTTTATAAAACTTTTATCGATATAAGCTCGTTCTATTAAACGGCGGCCAATAGCATTAAACAGAATAATATCGGTCCCCGGGATAAGTTGCAGATGCAGGTCTGCGAAGCGTGCAGAATCGGTTTTGCGAGGGTCTACCACAATTACTTTTACTTCTTCTGGATTTTCCTCTTTATGTTTTTCAAGTCTTCGGAAAAGGATAGGGTGGCACCAGGCCGGATTAGCACCAGCGATTAAAAAGCAATCGGCCATTTCAATATCATCATAAGAAACCGGTACTGAATCTTCCCCGAAAGTTTTTTTATAAGCTACTACTGCCGAGCTCATGCATAAACGGGAATTGGTATCGATATTATTTGTGCCAAGAAAGCCTTTGGTAAGTTTGTTAGCGATATAATACTCTTCAGTTAGGCATTGTCCCGAAACGTAGAAACCAACGCTATCGGGACCATGTTTTTGAATTAGGGTTTTAAAAACTCGGGCAGCACGATCAAGGCCCTGGTCCCAGCTTACCCGTTCCCTCGGGTGGGATTTGCTCCAACGCATTTCAGGATACAGGATCCTGTCAGATACATTATTCACTACATAATCAAGGTTCATGCCTTTAGAACAAAGCATTCCGCGGTTTACAGGATGCTCTTTATCACCTTTAACCGTGATTTTATTATCTGGGCTTTTTTGTGCTACGATACCACAGCCTACCCCACAATAGGAGCAGGTAGTTTTAATTTCTTCTTTTAGTATTTTCTTCATACAATCAGCGACAAAATATACTTAAACGCTGGTTATTAAGCGCTTATAATTTATTAAAAGAATGCGTTTTTTCTGCTAAATCCTTATAAAACTCAGGCGATTATTAAAGGATTTCTAAGCATTTTGGTGGCTTAATTCTAATGCAGCCTCTTTTTCATCTTCCTGGGAAAAACGAATTGCCAGGCTAACGAGGCCTGCGGCCAGAATACTGAAACCAATCCATAAAAATGCATCAGAAATTGCTGCAGAAGATGCCGAAGCCCTTGCTGCTTCAATAATTTCACTACTTCGCCCTTCGTTAGCAGCGATTGCTGCTTCTTCAGCAGCAACCGATTTAATTTTTAGGAATAAAGCTGCGAAAAATGCTCCTACATTTCCGCCAGCACCTACGATTCCTGAAATTGAACCTATAGCTTTTTTATTGATAAATGGGACTACGGCAAATGTTGCACCCTCTGCCATTTGTACTGCGAGACTGAATGCAGTGAGGAGTACAATGGCTATAATAAGGCTGCCGGCCATTGAGAATAGCGAAAGGATAACACCTTCAGCAATTAGAATTAAGGTAAGAAAGAATACGCGGCCCCTTAACCCGCCTTTTTCTCCCGATTTGTCTCCAAAATAACCGCCAAGGGTCCTGGCAAAAAGGTTCATAAGAGCGAAGGCCAAAATAATGTTTCCGGCCGTTACACGCTCCAGGTTAAAGGTGTTTTGCAGGTAGCTGTCCATTGTGCCATAAACGGTAAGTTCTATTCCAAAACAAACACCATAAACTACAAAGAGTATCCAGACCCGGTAATCTTTAATAGCGGTTAAAAATCCATTTTGATCCTTTTTAACAGGAATTCTTTTTCCCGATTTTTTTAAATCTGAAAAATTTCCTTCCGGGGTGTCCTGGGTGAAAAAATAATAAACAAAACCCATACTAAAACATACCAGCCCGGCTACTACCATGGCATACCGCCAAACTTCAGTTTCTGCCACGCCAAAAGCCACCAAACCGGCGGCGATTAAAGGCATTCCCAACCTATTTGCGCCACCACCCAGGTTGCCCCAACCGGCAGAGGTTGCGTTCGCCGTGCCTACTACGTTAGATGCAAACATTAAGGAAGTATGTACTTGCGTAATTACAAACGAAGCCCCGATAAAGCCCATAAATAAACGACAAAGCTGAAATTGCAATGGAGTTTGTACCAGCCCGCAAAGTATGGTGGGAATGGCCCCCAACATCAACAACCAGGTGTAGCAGAGCCTGGGGCCGTATTTATCGCATAATTTACCAATAAGAAGGCGGGCAAAAACGGTTCCCGATACTGCCAGTATTATAGCGTTCCATTTTTGGGAAGGGCTAAGTCCTAAATCTTTTTCTACCTGGGGCATAAATGGCACTATTCCAAACCAGGAAAAGAAACAGATAAAAAAGGCAATTGCCGAAATCCAAAATGTTCTTATTGGAATACTTCTAAAATTTCTTAAATCTAATTTTGTTGCTTTACCAGTGATCACATCTTTCATAATACTTAGTTTTATGTTTTAAAATTAAGTATAAATACTTAGAAAAATAAGTAAAAATGAATTAATGCGAAAATTAGAAAATAAGGCCTTTAGAATTCTAAATATTTAAATAACAGCAGGAATAAAATATTAATCTTCAGGTAAGAAAGGATTTCTGGTAGGAGGAGGGAAGTAAACTGTTTTAATTAAAGACCTGATTATAGGTGATTATGGGAGATTTTCTTAAATTAATTTTAGCTCAAGGGATTTATGGGTAAGTTCCATAAGATTTTTTACTTCTAATTTTTTCATCAAATTAAACCGGTGTGCTTCGGCAGTTCGTTTACTTATTTTAAGCCTATCGCCAATCTCCTGGTTATTTTTTCCTTCTAAAATAAGTTCTAAAATTTGTTTCTCTCTTTTGGTAAGTATGTTGAGCGCAGGATCTTGTTTTTGGGAGTTTTTATTAAGATGCTTTTCAGAATTTCCATTCACAAAATTGTTAACGATAATAGCAGAAATATCGCCACTAAAGTATTTTCCTCCGCCGGCAATCTTATTAATGGCTTTAAGAAATTCTTCCTTGCTGGATCCTTTTAGTAAATAACCATCTGCGCCTGCTTCTACGCATTGTACTACGTATTCGGTAGAATCGTGCATAGAAAGAACCAGTGTTTTTAAATCGGGAAAATCATTTTTTACTTTTTTTACTACTTCAATACCATTAAGCTTTGGCATTCTAATGTCTACAATAAGTAAATCGGGCTGGTCTTTTTCAATGATTTCAAGGGCTTCCATACCGTTGGCCGCTTCATTTACCACTGTAAGGTTTTCTTCGTTTTCCAGTAGGGCAATAATGCCATCACGAACTAATTCGTGGTCATCGGCTAAAAGAATTCTGGTTTGACCCATAATATTTCTGATTTTATACGTACGAAAATACGCATTTTTAAATAGAAGTTTAATCTTGTTGAAGTGGAAGATTCAGCGTTACCCTTGTGCCTTCCCCAGGAGAGGAATTAATAAACAATCGGCTGTCTATAAATTTCACACGCTCTTTCATAAAAGTAAGTCCCATCCCGCGATTACCGCTTTTTTCTGAAGCAATACTTTCTGGGTCAAAGCCTTGGCCATTATCTTCAATGCTAATACTTAAAATTTCCTTACTGTGGCTTACACTTACAATAATATGTGTAGAATCGGCATATTTTATCGCGTTGTTCACGGCTTCCTGAGTGATGCGATAAAGATTAATTTCAATAATATTTCCCAGGCGTTGGGAAAAACTGGTTTTATTAAATAAAATAATATTTTTTCCTGTTAATTTTGAAAGTTCTTCGGTTAGTTTCTGAAGCGCCGGTACTATCCCGTGATCAGTAAGTTCGGGCGGGGTTAGATTGAAGGTTGCGGCACGCACTCCCTTAATAATTTTTGTACTTAATTCCTTTAAACTTTCAATTTTGCTTTCAGCCTTTTCGGGATATTTAAAATCTATGCTCTCCAGGTTATATTTGAGCCCGGTGAGCATTTGGCCAATTCCGTCGTGAATATCTTTTGCAATTCGGTTTTGCTCGTTCTCCTGGTTTTCGATAATTTTTTTAGCAATCAAGCCCTGTTGCCGCATTTTTTCTTCGTAACTCCTTCTCGTAAGTTCTTCAATTGTTAGCTGGGCTTCTTTATTCTTGGTGATATCTACTCCAATAATAGTAAGTTCGGTTTTATCTTTTTCTGGTTGAAACGGAACTATGGATAGCTCCAGCCAAATATCTTTTTTATCTTTTGTAGAGGCTTTTACTTCGCCTTGCCAGCCCGATCTTTTATGGGCTGAAATGAGTTTTTCAATATTGAGTTGTTCATTTTTTTTGGGTGATAAGACTTCGGAGAATTTAGTCTCCATATTAAATTTTTTATACTGAAATAGCTTTGAAAATCGATCGCCTATATGCAAAATATCGCCATTTGGGGTAATTCGCGCAAAAAGTAAAATTTGATCCATTGCCTGGCCAAGTGCACGTAATTCTTTTACCGATTTTTCACGGGCTTCGCTTATGGCATCTGCATCACGTGCCATTTTTACGGCTCGGGATTCTGCGTGCATTAGGTTTTTAATATTGTTTTTAACCCCTCTAGCGGTTGGTAAGAAGATGAAGAAAAATTCCAGCAGTAGAATTGAAAGCGTAAAAATTGTTAAAAATAATTCCAGTTTTTGAAGTCGCTCTACCCGCGTATGGGCTTCCTCATCATATTGATTTACAATAGCATCCATAATTCCAAGAAAAGCGGCTTCATTTTCCTTGATTTGCATTATTTCAGCTGAAAAATCTTCTATAGGACGCCCTGGGTTTTCTTCTAATTTCAGCAATAAATTTTGTGATGCTTTCCTGATTTCATCAAAATAGGGCTGAATTTCATTGAATTTCTGCTTAATTTCATCACTTTGTGCTGAAGCGATATTTAAACTGTCGCTACCATTCTGTAAAACGTTGTGAGAATGCGTCCAACGTTTAAGGCTTGCTTCCAGGCTTTTTGCAATGTTTTGGCGTTCGTTTATATTTCCGGTTTCAGCTAGCAAAAGGCTCTCTTTGGTGATTTTCTGGCTTAGCATTCGCTGGCGCCCCGAGATATTGATAAGTTTTGAATCACCTTCCTGTTCTTCAAGAAACTTACCGATGAATAACTGACTTATAATTACCGAAAGCGCAATAGCTGTTAGCGCCAGAATATATAGCTTTCTAAGTTTTATAAATGTATGTTGGTCTAGAGAGCTATGCGACGCCATTATTTATTTTAAAGCTTCTTGTATTAAAGTTTCACTATGTGCGGAAAGGGGAAGTTTTAGGGCGGCTTTATGACCTTTGGGCGACATTTTAGCCCAGGTTTTCTTTACAATGTCTATTATTTTCTCATCATTATGTTTTGCCGCAAAAGCTTCAAAATAATGTTCAAGAAAAACCAGGCACACCACATCTTCCATAACTTGAGAACCTTCGTCTTTTTTAATCTGCTTTTTCTTGATTAAAAATGAAACTCGGTCACGAAAATCTTTATCATAGCCTACTTCTTCAAGAATTTCATCAGTGATTTCAGCGTGGGTTTTTTTAAGACCTTCGCGCCATTTTAAATATCCAATTCTATTTTTTGGATAGGTGTCTCGTGGAACTGTCCAGCGACAAATATGCTGCGCACGGACTGCAATTTGTAATTCTTCGGAAGCCTGCGGATGAAAATCCAGTAACTTATTTGTCATTCGTTGTGAATACAATAATTCTTTCGGAAATTCTTTTCCGTTTGCTATTTCCAAATTAGGATCTTGAGCATTTCTATTGTCTATTCGTTTTATGGCTTCCTGGAATTTACTCATTGGGAGGTGTCTTAATCTATAAAACCAATATAGACATTTTCTGCTTCAATTTTAACCGGATAGACTGCAATTTTGTAATCTTCACCATTAAGATTATTCCCGTCTTTTAAAGAAAAGGTTTTTTTGTGCATAGGGCAGGCCACTTTTGGAATTCCCTCTTTATCACCTATCATTCCCCGGGAGATAACCATTTCAAGTTTATGCGGACAAAGATTTTGGCAGGCATACCATGTTGCTTCGCGTGTGAAATTAAATACCGCAATTTGCTTGTTTTTATATTTTATACAGGCGCCACCATTTTTAGGAAAATCCTTAGCTTTCCCAACATTTATCCATTTAAGTACTTCTGGAGCCGTTACACTTTGGTATTGAGCTAATAATTCTTGCATTGTTTTTAAAGTTTGAAATTAGGAGTTGGTTTGAAAAAGGAAAACTTAGGTCCAGGCCTTAGGCATTTTTTGATCGCGAAGGGGTACATAACTAATATTATTGTCTCCTTCATCTGAATTGACAAAGTGTTTAAAACGCTTCATCATTTCAGGATCTTCAATTGCCTGTTTCCATTCACATTCGTAATTGGTAATTAAGCCCTGCATTTCTTTTTCCAGATCTTCGGCAATACCTAAAGAATCTTTAATCACTACTTTTTTAAGATGTTCAATACCACCGTCTAATTTCTCCAGCCAGGGCGCGGTACGCATTAATGGTGCAGCCGTACGGATATAATACATCAAAAATCTATCAAGGTATTTTATGGTGGTTTCATCGTCTAAACCTTCAGCGAGTAAAATGGCGTGTTTTGGGGTGGCGCCTCCATTTCCGCAGACGTATAGATTCCACCCAGATTCAACGGCAATGATACCAAAATCTTTTCCGCGGGCTTCAGCACATTCGCGAATGCAGCCAGAAACCCCACCTTTTAATTTATGCGGTGAACGCAGCCCTCGATAGCGTTCTTCAATTTGAATGGCAAAACTTACGCTTTCATGCATCCCAAAGCGGCACCAGGTAGAGCCCACGCAACTTTTAACTGTTCGTAGAGATTTTCCGTAAGCATGCCCACTTTCAAAGCCGGCATCAATTAATTCTTTCCAAATTAGGGGCAGTTGGTGTAGTTCGGCACCAAAAAGATCTATACGTTGCCCGCCGGTGATTTTAGTATAAAGGTCAAATTTCTTGGCGACGGCTCCTAAGGTCATTAATTTATCTGGGGTAATTTCACCGCCCGGTACACGTGGAACGATAGAATAAGTCCCGTTTCGTTGAATATTGGCCAAAAACCTGTCGTTACTATCCTGAATGGTAACCTGTTTATTGGCGGTTTCCATAGTAATACTTGCAAAAATTGAAGCCAAAACCGGCTTACATTTTTCACAACCATGACCTTTCCCAAAGAGGTTTAGCGCTTCATCAAAACCTTTGACTTTATTGATTTTCACCAAATCAAAAAGTTCCTGGCGGTTAAAATCAAAGTGTTCGCAAATCACCTCTTTTACTTCTTTTCCAAGGGATTTCATGGTAGTGTTAAAAAGATCTGTAACCATAGGTTTGCAACCACCACAACCCGTAGAGGCTTTTGTTCTGGCCACTACATCATCCATAGAGCAGCATTCCCCAGACTCTATGGGATTACAGATATCTCCTTTCGAAATGGCCTCACAAGAACAAATTTGTGCGGTATCTGGTAACTCGATTACTGAACCAACAGACGTATTTTCACCACCGCGACTGCCCAAAATAAGATCTTCAGGATTTTCAGGCAGTTTCATTTCGTTGATATATATCTGAAATAAATTCTGATAATCTGAAGCATCGCCCACAAGGATTCCACCAAGCAATTTTTTACCATCCAGGGATACGTTTATACGTTTATAAATCCCGCTTTGTTTATTTTCGTAGATAATAGCAGAAACTTCTTCATTTTCAATAAACGGATCGCCAAAACTAGCCACATCGGTGCCAATTAGTTTTAACTGGGTAGACATATCAATATGATCGGCCATAGTTTTATTTTCCCCACAAATTTGAGAAACGGCAACCTCGGCCATATTATATCCCGGGGCAACAAGACCGTAGATAGCGTTGTTGTAAAGCGCAGCCTCCCCAATGGCATAAACATCTTTTGCTGAAGTTTCCATCTTATTAGTAACGAATATTCCTCCACGCTCGCCAGTTTTAAGTCCGCCAGATTTTGCCAGTTCATCCCGAGGCCTAATTCCTGCAGAAATAATAAGCATATCGGTTTCGTGCCTGGAACCATCTGAAAATGTAAGCGCATCAATTTCCTCTTTACCACTTATTTCTGAAGTAGCTTTATTGGTCAAAATTTTTATACCTAAACTTTCAATTTTACGTATAAGGGTATTACTACCAGCTTCGTCTAACTGCCTTGGCATCAACCGTGGCGCGAATTCTACTACGCTGGTGTCCAAACCCAGTTCTTGGGCTGCATTGGCCGCTTCCAAGCCTAAAAGTCCGCCGCCCAGCACCGTGGCTTTTGATTTGTTTTTCTTCTGAAGTTTTTTCGCATAGGTTTTTATAGCATCCAGATCTTCTGTAGTACGATAAACAAAAACTCCTGTTTTTTCTGAACCTTTTATTGGTGGAATAAAAGCCGAAGAACCCGTTGCAAGTACAAGATAATCATAGATCACTTTTTCCCCTTTATAGGTAAGCACTTCTTTTTTATTTGTATTGATTTCTGAAATAAGAGAAGAAGTACGTAGTTTGATACCATGATCTTCATACCAACTTCTTGGAGCCAGGAGTAGATCGTTCTTTCCTTTCTCTGAGAAATATTCACTAAGGTGAACCCTATCGTAAGCTGGACTCGGTTCTTCTCCAAACACCTCTATTTGATAGTTTTCCCTATCTGGCCTGGCCATAAATTTCTCGCAGAATTTATAACCAACCATTCCATTTCCTACTACAACTACTTTTCTCATAACTACGTAAGTTTGATTCAAATTTAAGTAAAAATACGTATAAATACGTATGAAAATGAATTTTGTTCGTAGAAAAATGATATTGTGAAAAATAGAAGCTTATAAATAAAAAATCAGTATTTTTTGATAGCGAAAAAGAGTATTTTTTAAATTGACTTTTTTACTAGAAGATTTTATTTAGCCTTAAATCTAATTCTGGGAAATAAGAGAAAGGGCTTTTTTATACTTGAAAACAGCGATCTAAACGATTTTTTTTATACTTTAATAGCTCTTCAACTAAAACTAAAAAAGCATGGCGCAGTTTGATGTTAATATAAATGGCAAGAATCTATCGGTAGATGTAGAGCCAGATACCCCTTTACTATGGGTTTTGAGAGACAATTTAAAGCTTGTGGGCACAAAATATGGCTGTGGAATAGCACAATGTGGTGCCTGCACTGTTCATTTTAATGGCTCAGCAGTAAGATCCTGTCAGGTGGCAATTTCAGCGGTAAAAGATAATGAAATTACTACTATAGAAGGTCTTTCTAAAGAAGGTGATCATCCGGTGCAAAAAGCCTGGTTGGAACATGACGTGCCTCAATGCGGTTATTGCCAGGCCGGGCAGATTATGGCAGCCACCGCACTTCTAAAAAATAATCCCAGTCCCAGCGATAAAGAAATTGAAGATGTAATGAGCGGCAATATTTGCCGATGTGGTACATATACGAGGATAAAAGCGGCTATCAAATCAGCTTCCCAATCAGTTTAAATGTGATTACAATTAAATCCGGAAAAAATGAGTAAAGTAAAAACAGGAATAGGCAGACGATCTTTTATTAAAAGTATTTCTCTTGCCGGAGGTGGATTATTAATAGGTTTTAACTGGCTGGCTTGTAAACGTGCGGCAGAGCAAGGAACAGAAGAAATAGCGATGGAAATGCCAGATGAGTGGTTTGAACTTAATGGTTATTTAAAAATAGGAGATAATGGGATTGTTACTATTTATTCTCCAAATCCTGAAATAGGTCAAAATGTTAAGACTTCTATGCCTATGATCGTGGCCGAAGAACTTGATGTAGCCTGGAGTAATGTAATCGTAGAACAGGCACCTTTAAATCTTGATGTTTTTACCAGGCAATTGGCCGGCGGAAGCCAATCAATTCGCCAGGGATGGGAGCCTTTAAGAATGGCAGGTGCCACGGCTAAACAAATGTTAATTAGGGCAGCGGCAAATGAATGGGACGTACCGGTTTCTGAACTTTCTGTGGAAAATGGAATTATTAGTCATAAAGGAAGTGATAAATCTATAGGATACGGCGAGATAGCTAAAGCAGCCGGACAGCTTGAAGTGCCTGAGGAAGTTGAACTTAAAGAGAATAGTGATTTTAAAATAATAGGTACTTCACGTGAAAATGTAGACGCCAAAGAAATTGTTACAGGAAAACCTTTATATGGTATTGATATTCATCGTGATGATATGCTAATCGCTATGATTCTTCAGCCGCCGGCCTTCGGGATGGAGTTTAAATCTATGGATGCTGAAAAAGTAAAGGAAATGCCCGGAATAGTAGATGTTTTTACTATAGATACTTATCCGGAAGATATGGAAAGGGAATGGAGTGACGTAGCTGCGTTTTCTAAATTGGTGGTAGTTGTTGGGGAATCAACCTGGCAGGTAATGAAGGCAAAAAAAGCATTAAAAGTTGAATGGGATCTAAATCCTGAATTGACAAAACAAATTCAAATTTTAGAAAAATCCCCAGCTTTGGCAGATTCCGGTGGACTCGAAAACTCAGATATTCATTACTCTCTAATGAATCAGGCCGGTTCCACAAAATCTGAAGTTGTGAGAAAAGATGGCGAACCGGAAGCGGCTTTTAAAAATGCCTCGCGCGTAATTGAACGTTCTTATACCTGTCCTTTTCTTGCTCATAATTGTATGGAACCCATGAACTTTTTTGCCGATGTAACCGATGAGAAAGCAGAGTTGCTGGGGCCTATTCAAACTCCGGAGTTTGCTGAAAAGAGTGTAAATAAACGATTAGGGTTAGACCTTGAAAATATTGATATACAAATGACTCGTATGGGCGGTGGATTTGGTCGCCGGCTTTATGGAAATTTTTTGGTTGAAGCTGCAGTTATTTCCCATAAAATGGGAGCGCCAATAAAACTTGTATATAGTCGGGAAGATGATATGACCAATGGCGTTTATCGGCCTGCCTATCAGGTTACTTATAAGGCTGCACTAGATGGGAATAATAAGCTTACCGCCTTTCACGTGAATGCCGGTGGTATAACTGAAAGTCCGCTTTTTGCCAATCGTTTTCCGGCAGGAGCGGTAGATAACTATCTTGCCGAAAGCTGGACGGTAGAATCAAATATTTCTACAGGAGCATTTAGAGCACCCAGATCAAATTTTATTGCCGGGGCAGAACAATCGTTTTTAGATGAACTTGCTGAAGAAATGGGGCAGGATCCTATTCAGTTTCGTCTTGATATGCTTAAGAGAGCAAAAAGTGATCCCGTAGGAGAAAATAATGATTATGATCCCGCTCGTTATGCAGGAGTTTTAGAGTTGGTAAGAGATAAAGCCGGCTGGAATAGTAATGGCACTACCGCCAGCAGGGGAGTGGCAGCGTATTACTGCCATAATTCTTACGTTGCACAGATCCTGGACCTGAATTTAAAAGATAATGAACCAATAATAGATAAAGTTACCTGTGCGATAGACTGCGGAATTGTGGTAAATCCTGATGCCGCTAAAAATATGGTTGAAGGTGGAACTATTGATGGAATTGGACACGCTTTATATAGTGAGCTAACATTTAAAGATGGTGTTGTCCAACAAAACAATTTTGATTCTTACCGGCTTATTCGTCATCACGAAGCGCCGAAGCAAATTGATGTACATTTTGTTAAAAACGGCATAGACCCCACAGGGCTTGGGGAGCCACCATTTCCGCCGGTGCAGGGAGCATTGGCCAATGCGCTTTACAAGGCAAGCGGAAAAAGAATTTACAAGCAACCTTTTCTACCCGAAATAAATACTGAAAGCCGGGAAATAAAAACCTAAGCTGAAACAAAAATTAAGAAATCACTTAGTGAAACATCAAACTTTGCTTAAAGTGAAATAAATTGAAAGGGAATTTTTAAAGATCTTCCCTTTTACAATGGACCTCATTTTACATAGAAATTTCAAAGTAATGTCAGTAAAGAAGAAAATTTATTTGGATTATAATGCAACTACTCCTGTAGACAAAAGAGTGGTTGATGCTATGCTGCCATATTTTACTGAAAATTTTGGAAACGCCAATAGTGACCATGTTTATGGATGGGATGCCGGTGAAGCTGTTGAAAACTCCAGGGAGCAAATTGCCAAATTGTTAAACTGTAAACCTACAGAACTCACTTTCACCTCTGGTGCTACCGAAGCTGCTAATCTCGCCATATTCGGTTTTTGTGAGAGAAATAAGTTGAAAGGAAATCATATTATTACCTGCAAAACTGAGCATAAAGCCATTCTAGATACCATGCAAGTGCTTGAAAATAGGGGTTTTGAAGTTACTTACCTGGATGTAGATGCCGATGGGAATATTGATCTTCAGGAATTAGAGAATTCAATGAGTACCCAAACTATTTTGGTTTGTCTTATGCTGGCGAATAATGAAACAGGACTCATTCACCCAATGCAAAAAATTGAAAAAATAGTCCATTCAAAAGACACGAAATTGATGAGTGACATTACACAGGCTATCGGTAAAATTCCTGTTGATCTCAAAAAGCTGAATTTAGACCTGGCTATCTTTTCTTCCCATAAAATTTACGGGCCTAAAGGGGTTGGAGCCTTGTATATTAATAAAAGAAATAGACTTGAACTTGATCCATACTTTTTTGGTGGCGGACAAGAAAAAAGATTACGCCCCGGTACCCTAAACGTGCCGGGAATTGTTGGTTTTGGAAAAGCCGCTGAGGTTGCCCATTTAGAAACTGAAATTGAGTGTGAGAGAATTATAAACCTGAGGAATAAATTAGAAAGGAATTTAAGAAAAATTGAGGGAGCTGTAATTAATGCTGAAAAATGTAACCGACTTCCAAATACTACCAGTATCTCTTTTCGAGAGATAGATGGCAGCCTTTTATTAAGAAAACTGAATAGTCTCGCTATCTCACGTGGCTCAGCCTGTACCTCAAATACAATTTCAGCTTCCCATGTTTTAAAAGCAATGGGATTAAGTGATGAGCTCGCGCTTTCGTCTTTTCGTATTAGTTTAGGAAAGAAAACAACTCTTGCAGATATTGAATTTTCGGTTGAAGAGATAACTAATGGCATAGAGGAGTTTAAGCAGACAATGGTATGAGAGAACTGGATGTTATTATAGGGCAATATATACTTTTGAAGGCACAAAAGGTAGATTGCGTTCTTGCAACAGTGGTTCATGTGGAAGGTTCATCTTACCGAAGAGCTGGAGCACGAATGTTAATAGATGAATTCGGAAATCTTACGGGAGCAATTAGTGGCGGTTGTTTGGAAGGAGATGCATTGCGAAAAGCACTCCATGCATTGCATCAGCGAAAAAATAAACTGATTACCTATGATACCAGTGATGAAGATGATGCGGTAATTGGAGCTCAGTTAGGGTGCAATGGGATTATTCAGGTGTTGTTTGAACCGCTTAATTATCTAGATGAACTTAATCCCTGTGAGTTGCTAAAAAATGTAATTAATCTGAAGCATCCTTTGGCAATCGTGGTACAGTTTAATCTGAATAAATCAAAAGCACAACTGGGAACTAAAATGATAATTTCAGGTAAATCAGAAGTTATTGGCATAAGTCCGGAAGGGGAATTATTTAATCATATCCTTGCACAAGCACTTATAACGCTTAAAAATAATAATTCCCACTTCGCAGAATTTTTAATTGGGGATGAAACTCATCATATTTTTATAGAGAATTATCGGCCACCGGTGAAATTGATTATTGTTGGTGCCGGTAATGATGCTCAAATCCTGGCGAAACAGGCCGATTTATTGGGCTGGAAGGTAACGGTAACTGATGGCCGACCTACTCACGCCAGTAAAGACCGGTTTAATGCTTCCTGCAGAGTAATTGTTTCCAAACCTGAACAAACCCTGGAGAATATTGAAGTAGACCAACGAAGCTACTTTGTGTTGATGAGCCATAATTACAATTATGACCTGGCGGTTTTAAAGTTACTATTAGGGAAAAAGACAATCCCATATATTGGAATTCTTGGCCCACAGAAAAAGTATCGAAGAATGTTAGATGAACTGGAGGAAGAAGGATTTAATCTTACCCGTGAAGATTTTAATAAAATTTATGCTCCTGTAGGTTTGGAGATAGGGGCGGAGACGCCCGCAGAAATAGGACTTTCAATTTTGGCAGAAATTCAATCGGTTTTAACCGAAAAGAAGGGGAGACCCTTAAGAGAAAAATCGACACCTATTCACGAAAAAGAGAATACCCATTTTAAGCAGGTCCAGATTTGAAAGAAAATTCAAAAATTGGCGTGGTAATTCTGGCAGCAGGTTCTTCCAGTAGACTTGGTTATCCAAAACAACTGGTAAAATTCAGAAAAAAAACATTACTTCAGCATAGTATTGAGGTTGCAGAATCTTTCAATTTTGCCATCAATATTCTAGTTTTAGGAGCAAATGCAACGGAAATTGAAATGAAAACTGAGTGTAGGAATTTCCAAATCGTGTACAACCAGGAATGGGAAAAGGGAATGGGCACGAGCATAGGCAAAGGAATTTCTGAAGCTTTAAAACTCGAAAATGAGCTGGATTATATTCTTATCCTGCTTTCAGATCAACCCTTTGTAACTGCACAGAAAATTGAGGAATTAGTACAAGTACAACTCAATGGCGATAAACCGGCAACATTTTCAGAATATTCAGGCGAAACTGGTGTGCCGGCTATATTCTCCCAATCACTTTTTTCCGATTTAAAAATGCTAAAAGGGGACCAGGGAGCGAAAAAACTGCTCCATACTAAGAACCTGAAATTTGAAACTGTGCCTTTTGAAAATGCAAATTTTGATGTGGATACTGCTGCCGATGTTGAATTACTAAAGAAAATGGAAGAAAAATTTAATTAGGTTTATAGCACTTTATTACTACCTTTCACAAGAAATACTGAGCAAAACTCAGTTTTAATTTTATAATATTTATTCGTTTCTATTCCTAATTTTAATCCCAGTCCAGTAAGCGTTTTTCCCCTTCTATATTCTTAATATCGGTAATATCCTGTGACATTTCAATTACACCCTGGTAATTTTTTTGCGCGTCTCTAACAGCAAAATACCTAATGTAAATAAGGCGCCCTTTAAAATTAATCCAGAAAGATGATTCACTTTTGGTGCCTTTTTTAAATTCTTCCAGAATTTTTAAAACGGTCCCTACACTTCTTGGAGGATGACAAAATTTTACTTCCCGGCCAATGATGCCCGCGCTTCGGGGGAATACCCGTTCTTCTCCACGATTGTAAAATATAACTTTATCATTTTTATCTACATAAGTGAGGTCTAACGGCATAGTTTTAAGAAGCAGATTCACCTGTTCTACAGTCATATAACCCTCATCATAGTGAGCGGTATTCTCAAGGGAAAATGAATGTTCTCTTTTAGTAAAATCCTTACTGGGATGTATATATTCCTGATTAGGAAATGCCGGTGGAACCTGCGGTAGCATCCATCCTATTTCCTCTTCGCCGGCACGTACTTTTGTCCAGTCTTCTTCTGTCAATATTTTTAATGAGTTTGGAAAAAGCGTTGTTTCTTCAATTAATAGTAATCTAAAAATTCCGCTAATAAGATATTGTATATCCTTGTCTAATTCTTCTATTTCTTTTGCTTCAATTTTTTTTCTCAATAATCTAAACTGCTCCCTTAAAGTGTCGTGAAAAGACCACATTCCCTGCGAAGGACCATTCCAGCCTCTTTTTTCCAAAAAGGGGAATAGTTGATTCTCCTTCCGCTCAAAACGCCTTTCTATAGCTTGCAATTGATTAAAAATATTATAGAATTTCTGGTATTCAGAGGCTGGATCGGTAAGCTTTAGTTCTTCTGTAAGTATGGTGATCAATTCTTTTTCCTGGAAATATACGCTTACCGGATGTCCTGCGGGAAGTTGAGAAGTATCAATCGTTTCATTCATTTCTGTAAAATTTAATTTTTACAAAGAAAGATTTTCAGGTGTCTACAAATTTATGATCGCAATCACATTCTAATAATTTGTATAAATAACTGTAAACGTTGAATTTCTTAATACGGAAGAAAAATTCAGAATTTATAAGAACTTCTTTTTTCCTGATTAAGGTCATAAAACGCAGAGTAAAATCGCTTTAATTTTACTCCGATTGTATGTTTCTGAAAGTCTCAGAAGCTTAAGTTTTCTATAAATCCAGAACTCTTTTTTTATTAAAAATAATAATAATGAATATGTTAACGGAAAATAAACTATCACTGCAAGACGAGATTTCCATATTAAAAAAAGCAAAAAATGCCGTGATCCTGGCTCATTATTACCAGGAACCTGAAATCCAGGAGATCGCCGATTTTGTTGGAGATAGTTTAGAGTTGGCAAAAAAGGCGGCTGCAACCAATGCTGATATTATTGTTTTCGCCGGCGTGCATTTTATGGCTGAAACGGCCAAAATTCTTAATCCCTCTAAAAAAGTTCTTTTACCCGATCTTAACGCGGGTTGTTCTTTAGCTGAAAGTTGTCCTCCGGGAGCTTTTCAGAAATTAAAAGATCAATATCCAAATCACGTGGTGGTAACTTATATTAATTGTTCTGCTGAAATTAAAGCAATGAGTGATGTTGTTTGTACCTCTTCCAATGCTGAAAAGGTGATAAATTCTATTCCTTTAGATAAACCAATCATTTTTGCGCCAGATAAGAACCTGGGCCGTTATTTAATAGAAAAAACCGGCAGGAAAATGTTACTCTGGGATGGCGCGTGTGTTGTACACGAAGCTTTTTCTATAGATAAATTGCTGGAATTGTACGGGAAGTATCCTTCAGCTAAAATTATAGCTCATCCAGAATCAGAAGAGCATATTCTTAAGATTGCCAATTACATAGGCTCTACTTCAGGAATGCTCAATTTCGTTAAATCCAGTAAGCATGAAACTTTTATTGTAGCTACTGAAGCAGGAATTCTACACCAAATGCAAATGGATGTACCACATAAAACCTTGATTCCAGCACCGGCAAAAGAAGATAATACCTGCGCTTGCAGTGAATGTGCGTTTATGAAAATGAATACACTACAGAAATTATACACCTGCCTAAAGGAAGAATCTCCCGAAATAATACTCGAAGAAAGCCTGATGAAAAATGCTCACAGGCCAATAGCACGTATGATGGAATTGTAATTTATGAAAGCAGATGTTATAGTTATAGGTTCAGGAATTGCAGGTTTATCATTTGCAATTAAAGTTGCGGCAGCAAAACCCGAGGCAATTATTCTGGTACTAACAAAGAGTAATAATGAGGTAGGAAATACCACAAAAGCACAAGGGGGAATTGCGGTAGTACTCGATAAAGTAAGGGATAGTTTTGAACAACATATAGAGGATACAATGAAAGCCGGCAAGGGCCTTAGTGATCCCAAAGTTGTGAAAATGGTAATTTCGCAGGCCCCAGAGAGGTTGTATGAGCTTATTAATTGGGGCACCAGCTTTGATGCTAATGAACTGGGCGAGCTGAAACTTGGACTTGAAGGTGGCCATTCGCAAAAACGTATTGTACATCATCAGGATCTTACGGGAAAAGAGATGGAGACAAAGCTGCTTCAAAAAGCAGCATCTTATTCAAATATAATTTTTCACGATCATTATTTTGTAACCGATTTAATTCTGAAAAAAGAAGAATCTAGTACATCCTGTATAGGAGTAAAGGTGATAAACAGGCAAAAGAGTGAACTGGTAAATATTAGTTCCCGTATTACTTTTCTTGCCACCGGTGGAAGTGGCAGGATATTTCAAAACACCACCAATCCGTCAGTTGCAACAGGAGATGGGATAGCTATGGCGCATCGAGCCGGCGCGAAAATATCAAATATGAATTTTATTCAATTTCATCCTACCGCACTTTATACAAAAGACCAACATTCATTATTCCTTATTTCTGAAGCCGTTAGAGGTTTTGGGGCACACGTGGTGAACCATACCGGAAATAGATTTCTCTTTAAATATAATATTAAGGGAGAACTGGCCACGCGCGATATAGTTTCTGAAGCGATTATAAGAGAATTGAAACGATCAGGTAGAAATTCAGTGTTTCTGGATTGCCGTCATCTTCCTCCCGAAGCTTTCATAAGTAATTTTCCAACTATTGTACAACATTGTTTAGATTTAGGCATTAATTTTCAAGAAGATCTTCTCCCTATTGTGCCAGCCGCTCATTATCAATGTGGCGGAATTCAGGTAGATCAGTTCACAAGAACCAGCATTAATAAGTTGTATGCTTCGGGAGAATGTGCACACACCGGCTTACATGGGGCAAACAGGCTGGCTTCTAATTCTTTGTTGGAAGCACTGGTATTTTCTCACCAGGCTGCAAATAAGGTGGTAAGTGAATTAGATTCAATCCCGATTCAAGAGCTTCAGCAAGAAGTAGTTCATCAAAATAAAGAAACCGGAAAAGAAAGTGATATTCTAACGAATCTTGAAAAAGATTTAAACCGAATCATGAGTTATAATCTACTTTATACTTCCGAGGAAAAGAAAAAGAAAAAAGCACTGGTAAAATTGAGATTTTTAGAAGAAGAACTTGAAAAATTATCAGGGAACAAGAATCCGGAATTTTTTGAGCTGAAAAATATGATTCAAACAGCAATATTAGTTGTTCAACATGCGATTAAATACAAGTTTTTTAATAATAATGAAATTTTTAAGTATCCGGTATAACCAGGAAATATAACTTTTCTGATTTACTGATATCAAGCTTCATTTTTATAAGTTTTTACTCTACATATTTCCCTGGGTTAGATTATATAGGTTGTAGCCAAATAAAATAAGAATGGTAAGTAACGCAAGAATGGTAGGTATAGGAATATTATTTACATTCAAAGGAATATGAAAAGGGGCTTTTTTCTTATTTTTTCTGTTTTTATACCGAAAGATTAATAACGAAAAATTCACCATCCCAAAGACTATAAAAATAAAAATATTACTGATACTGGCTACCATTTTTAAATCTCCTATCAGCCCGAAGCCAATAGCCAGAAATGCTATGGCAATGATGGCGTAATTGGGGGCATTCCCTATTCCTGAAATGGTTGTAAACTTCTTCAGCCATTTTACCTCACTATCCCTGGCCATATCGTAAAGTAGGCGAGAGGTCCCCAGTATATTACTCAGTATTGTTTTACTTGTTGCAAAAAGAGCTACTATAACCAATCCAGTAGCACCAGCTGTACCTAATTTAGTTTCTATTACTGCCGCCAATGGCCCTTCTGATTCTGCAAGCTTTTCCCAGTCTAAAACACTCACAGAACTTATTGCAATGAGTACATACATTACCAACACGGCCAAACCACTTAAAAGAACACCTTTCGGCATATTTTTCTCGGGATTTTTAGTTTCTTCTGCCATTTTTACAAGATCTTCAAAACCTATATAACTAAAGAAAATTAATGCACCACCGGCTATAATACCATTCCAGCCAGCATCATTAAGTTGAGTAAGATCTGTAGAGCCAAACTCGGGAATACAAACGGCAATCACTACGCCCAGTCCTGCAAGAGTTATAATAGTTGCCACCGAGTTATAGTAAGAACTGTATTTGGCACCAAAAATATTGAATAAGGCCATTAACGCCACAACACCTATTACAATTATCCACGTGGAAAATTCCCATAATCTTGTGAGGTAACTGGCAAAGCTAATAGCAATGGCAGCTGCCGCTACCACGCCGGTAAATACCATAAAAATAGACATAAAAAAAAGCCGGCTTTTTGCCCAGACTTTGTTTAATATATTCAAAACTACCTCCGGAATCGGGAAATCGACTAACAAATTCGGCGTAAGATAAGCCGGATAAAAGCGCCACTGTTGCAGCAATAATAAAGCTTAGCCAAAGCATATTACCCCCAAGGGCTGCTGCTTCTCCAATAATTGCATATATCCCGGCGCCTACTATACCGCCAATTCCAAACATTAATATATCCCATAATCCCAGGGATCTTTTAAGTTTCTTTTTTCCCATAGCTACAATTTAAATTTTATGTTATGAATGGCTAAACTTTTAACTTCATCTAAATAAAAAATAACATTCTATTTGAATTTATGGAATTGTTGGATTGTTTCGATTTGCTTATTTTACTGGAAATTGATAATGGGAGGGTGATATTATTAAAGTCAACAGAGCTATATTCCAAAATCACCAAAAGCTTACATTAGTAGATTTCCCGTTTACAGTCATCGTGAATAGGCCTCTTTTAAAAAGAATGATTATATAATAAGATTTTTTTGAGTATAATGAACTTAGCTAACAGCGAAGATTCATAAATAGTAAGCTATTTTTGAAAATTAGAACAGTAGTTTCAGAATTTCTTCTTCTAACTTGTTGGGGTCAAATTTCACAGATTTCCATATAGTAAGATTAAGTTCTTAAAAAATGGTCTTTTCGCTTTGATAATAGTAAATAAGCACTTTAATTTGTGGCTTCAATTAAATAGATGACTTACTGAGTCATTAAATATTCAAAAGCATTGAAATTGAGCAGATACTATTAATCGGGATGTGGCGCAGTCTGGTAGCGTATACGCCTGGGGGGCGTGGGGTCGCAGGTTCAAATCCTGTCATCCCGACTTTTACAAGTTATATTTTAACATAAAAAAAGGGTAATTGTATGTTTTTCATATAATTACTCTTTTTTTTTGTGCTCAAAATTTAACAAATAGTGTTAAATTTTATGTGAGTTCACCGTGAGTTCACTGTGAATTTGTGAGTTTATCGTGAGTTATTTTTTAGTATTTTTAGCTTACCGATACTCCATAATTATGTCTTGGTAGTTTGACTTTCGCCTTAATTAATTGTTTCATTTAAACAACAAAGCTATGCGTACCAGTCAAACCTTTTCCATCTCTTTTATTATTCGCAAAAATAAAAAGCAACCTGAATTAGCTCTCCTCTATGCCCGAATTACCAAAAACACAATAAGATGCGTCGAGTTACCTATTGGAATTCCAAATTAAAACGAGCGAATTGGAGGACCGTTAATGGAAAAATCCCCCAACTATCTTCATTATTAATTTGATTCTTTCTTATTTTACAAAATTGGTGTGAACTTGGAAATATTAAAGCCTTATCCTATATCCAAATTTCTAAATAACCTACAGAATTATCCAAACTGAAATTACGCTGTTTATAATCTAGTAGAAGAATTTATCTTTGGGTAGAGACTGTATTTTCCTTAAAAATCAAACTAATTAAAGTTCCTTTATTTTGCTTACTTATAACTTGAATTTTCCCCCCGTGGAGTGTCATTATTTGTTTGGAAAGGCTTAATCCAATACCGCTGCCTTCTTTTTTTGTGGTGAAAAAAGGAACAAAAATTCGGTCTTTAATTTCCTCTGGAATTCCGGGGCCATTATCGGTAACCGAAATTACCACCTGCCCGTCAAATTTCTTTTGGGCTAAAACTTTTACTCTCGGGTTTGGGGTATTTTCACAAGCTTCGGTGGCATTAAGGATGAGGTTTATTAAAACCTGTTCCAACAAATAGGCATCAGCTTCCACCTTTAAATTGGAATCTTTTAATTCAAAATCCAATAGTATATTTTTTTCTTTCCCCGGTTTTAATAGGTTTTGCAAATTTTTAAACAATTCACTTAATTGAATTTGTTCTTTATCAATCTTGGTGACTTTACTCAAACTGCGATAGGTTTTTGCAAATTTCAGTAAGCCTTCACTTCGTTTTTCTATGCTAGATAAACCGGCATTAAGATCTTCAATATCTAGGCTATTTTCTTTCGGATTTTGTTGGTGCATCTCTGCCTGAAATTTTAGCGTACCAGCCAGCGAAGAAATAGGGGCGATGGAGTTCATAATTTCGTGCGTCATGACACTAAGCAATTTTTTCCAGGCTTCAGATTCTGTTTTATTCAGGGTGTCTTCAATATTATGGAGCACAATTAATTTAAATGATTTTTCTCCAACATTGAAAAGGGCATTCGATATTAAGACTTTAATGGTTTCTTTTTTAATCGGTATTTCCAGGGCGTTTGCTTCTGAATAAAAATTTTCAAAAAGGAGTTGATTCACTTCCTTATTTCTACTTTTCACAAAACTGATATTCTTAAAAGAAGGGAAATCCAATGAATTCTGAAAAGCTTCATTCGCCCACAAGACTTCACCATTTTTTGTGTTATAAGCGAGAATCCCAATATCAATAAGTTCGAGTATTTTTTGCAAATACAGGTATTGTGTTTCTTTTTCTGAATTTATTTCCCTTATCACTTTATTCACAGTATTAAAACCCTGATATAAAGATTGAATATCCGGGGATTTGTTCTTTTCCAGATAATGCCTGGAAAAATCACGGTATTTAATAGATTCAAAAAAATCTTTTATAATGTCAAAACGCCGACTTAGAAAACGGAAAAATTCATAAGTAATTAGTATTAATATAACCAGCGAAGCCGTTGCTAATAAATAATAGGTTTTAAGAACGGCAAACATTAAAATTCCAATGACGATAATCAAAAGAAAAATCCGAATAAAAACTCCGGTATGATAGCTTTTAAAGGTCATATTTCTCTAGTCTTCTATAAAGTGCGGCCCTTGTAATTCCCAGTTCTTTCGCAGATTTAGAAATATTCCCCCTGTTTTTATCGATAACCTTTAAGATGGTATTCTTTTCGACAGTTTCCAGGCGGGTATCTTCAATATCATTATTTTCTATTTTACTCTCTATTGCTGAAAATGAAAGGTCGTTTGCGGTAAGGAAAGAACCTTCTGTCATAATCACCGCCCGCTCGATTACAAATTGCAATTCCCGGATGTTACCCGGAAAGTTGTGATTTTTTAATTTACTTAAAAATCCTGGATCCAATTTAAACGGACCTTTGGCATACTTTTCAGAATAAAGCTCCAAAAAATACCTGGTGAGCAAGGTAATATCGGTGCCTCGCAATCGTAACGGTGGTACAATAATGTCTACCGTATTTATTCGGTAAATTAAATCTTTTCTGAATTTAGCTTCATTAGATAATTCTGAAATATCTAGGTTGGTGGCGCAAATCAGCCGAATATCTATCGGGATCACTTCATTAGATCCAAGCGGACTAATCTGCCGGTTTTGAAGTACAGTGAGTAATCTTGCCTGTTGGCTAAGACTTATATTCCCTATTTCATCAAGAAAAAGTGTACCGCCTTGAGCAGCTTCAAATCTACCTTTTCGGTCTTCTCTGGCATCGGTAAAAGCACCTTTTTTATACCCGAACAATTCACTCTCAAATAGGGTTGAAGTAAGCGCGCCCACATCAACTTTTACGAAAGCTTTATTTTTTCTGTTTGAGTTGTCGTGAATGGCTCTAGCCACCAGATCTTTTCCAGTACCGTTTTCTCCCAGGATTAAAATATTCGCATCGGTTGGTGCTACTTTCTGTATTTTTTGAAAAACCTCCCGAATTTCTGCGCTTTCACCTATTATTTTAGATCCGTTCGTATTGGTTTTTATAGATTTTCCTTTGCTTTTCCTGTTTTGAAGCATTTCCTGCAAAGACTCGATTACCTTTTTATTCTGCCAGGGTTTGACTATAAAATCTGAAGCACCTTCTTTTAAAGATCGTATGGCAAGATCAATATCACCGTAAGCCGTTATTAAAACTACATCGATATCTGGCGTAATTTCCTTAATCCTTTTAAGCCAAAAAATACCTTCATTTCCCGTATTTACGAGTCCGTTAAAGTTCATATCCAAAATCACCACATCAAAACGAGAAGCTGTAAGTAGGGAATTTATATTTCCGGGTTGTTTTTCAACAGTAATTTCAACAACAAAAGGTTTTAACAAAAGGCGAAGCGCAGTCAGTACGTCCTGATCATCGTCTATAATAAGTATTTTGGCATTCTTAAGTTGCATAGCTACAATATTACAATTTAATCAGAAGGCTTTAGAATTTCAACAAGACAAAAAACCACCACAACAAAATTGTATTATAAGCGAACACCAGGTGTTCGAAAATGAACACTTTTTATTCATTAAAAAACTATAAATATATGATTTATAAGCGCTTAAGTTTATGGCACTGTATTGTCTATAAACTAATAGGAAACAAATTATTTTATGGACATACCGCTTAAAAAGAAACGCTTTACCCCTAAAAAGATCGCCATAATTGGAGGATCGGTTTTAATCGTTGCACTAATCGTCTTTGTGTTAATTTCTTCTACAGGAAATTCCAAATTGAATGTTGAAAAAGAAAGGATAAGCATTAGTGAAGTAAAGAAAGGAAATTTTCAGGAGAATATACCAGTAAACGGAGCGGTGCTGCCAATAAAAACTATTTACCTGGATGCTATTGAAGGTGGGCGTGTAGAAGAAAAATTTGTGGAAGATGGAGCAATGATGGAGGAAGGTGAACCCATCCTAAGGCTTTCGAATACCGATTTGGAATTAAGCCTGGTCAATCAAGAAACCTCGGTGTACGATTTACTTACTCAAATGCAAATTTCGCAAACCGCAGCCAGGCAAAACACTATTAATCGATTAAACCAATTGACTGATGTTGAAAATAGCTTAAAGGAGGCAGACAGGGTTTATAAATTAAATAAACGATTATTGGAAAAAGGGGCTATCGGCAAACAGGAGTATCTGGAATCTAAGAATAATTACACGTATCAAAAGGAACGTATGAAGTTGGCAAAAGAGGTCATGGAGCAAGATTCTATCGCTACAAAACAGGAAATTACTCAGAGCAGGGAATCCTATCAGCGTACTCAAAAAGCGCTTGAATTGATGCGGAAAAAAGTAGAAGATTTGATGGTTAGAGCGCCAATAGATGGACAGCTTACCTCGCTAAATGCTGAAATTGGGGAATCTAAGACTAAAGGAGAACGTCTAGGGCAAATAGATGTGCTTAGCGGATACAAAATTAGGGCAGAAATAGACGAACATTATATTTCAAGAATCGTAACCGGGCAGGAGGGAACCTTTAATATTAATGGGGAAGAAGTCATTTTGGAGATCAAGAAAGTATATACTCAAGTAAATAATGGCCGCTTCCAGGTAGACATGGAATTTAAAGAGGAAGAGCCAAAGAACCTGCGCCGCGGACAAACGTTTCAGATTAGGCTGGCCCTAAGCCAGGAGAAAGAAGCGATATTAATTCCTAAGGGAGGATTTTTCCAGCAAACTGGTGGGAACTGGGTTTTTAAATTGAGTGAGGATGGAAAAACGGCGTATAAAGCTCCCATTCAATTAGGGAGTCAAAATACCGAATATTATGAAGTCCTTGAAGGGATTGAACCTGGAGATAGGGTAATTACTTCCAGTTATTCTAATTTTGGTGATATTGAAGAACTAGTTTTAGATTAAGAATATTAAAGAAAAAATTAAAAGATAAATCTGATCAAAATGATAAAAATTACCAATCTCGAGAAATATTATCAAACCGAAGAGGTACAAACCATAGCGCTGAATAAACTTTCGTTTGAAGTAAAGGAAGGAGAATTTGCGGCTATTATGGGGCCTTCCGGATGTGGGAAATCTACCCTGCTAAACATTCTTGGGCTTTTGGACGATCCTGATGGCGGGAGTTATCTATTTAATGGGATAGAAGTAGCTGGATATAACGAGAGAAAAAGGGCACAACTTAGAAAGCACAATATTGGGTTTGTGTTCCAGAGTTTTAATTTAATTGACGAGCTAAGCGTTTTTGAAAATGTGGAACTTCCGCTGATCTATACCGGGGTTAAACCAGCAGAACGTAAAGAAAGAGTGCACCAGGTTTTGGAGAAAATGGGAATTATGCACCGCAGAAAACATTTTCCACAGCAACTATCGGGTGGACAGCAGCAAAGGGTGGCTGTTGCCCGGGCTGTGGTGAACAATCCAAAACTCATTCTTGCTGATGAGCCCACCGGAAACCTTGATAGTAGCAACGGGAACGAGGTAATGGATTTGCTAACCGAACTCAACGAAGCGGGAACCACCATCATCATGGTTACCCACAGCGAACATGACGCCAAATTCAGCCATCGAATTATCAGGATGCTGGATGGTGAAAAAGTAACCGAAAATGTGTTGGTTTAAAACCGGGTCATTCATCAATCAATTATTAATTATGATCAGAAATTATTTTAAAATCGCGTGGCGGAATATCTCTAGAAATAAAGGCTATAGCGCCCTAAATATTTTTGGATTGGCTATAGGAATAACTTGTGCGAGCCTTATTCTACTTTGGGTAGAAGATGAGGTGAATTTTGATAAGGGAATTAAAGATAAAAATTTAGTCTTTAATGTTCCTACCAATCAAAAATATGATGGGGAGTGGCGTACTTTTTTTATGGCGACCCCGGGACCCTTAGCTTCAGTCTTAAAAGAGGAAATTCCGGAAGTAACAAAAGCTGCACGTCTGCGTGATGAAAATTTCCTTTTTAGTGTAGAAGATCACATAATAAACAGTAAAGGGGCTTATACCGATGAAGACCTCTTTGATATATTTGATCTTAATTTTATAGCGGGCAATCCAAATGAAGCCTTTAAAAATAAAAAAGGAATTATAATCACACAAAAGGTTGCATCTATCCTTTTTGGGAATAGCGAAAAAGTAATAGGTGAAACAATACAGGTTGATCAAAAAAATAATTATACAATAACTGGAATTATTGAAGATCTCCCTGAAAATACTACTTATTCTTTTTCCTGGTTAGTTCCCTTTGAAAATTTTACCGACGGTAAAGAATGGACCAAGGATTATGGAAGCAATTTCACAGACACCTTTGTAAAATTAGCGCCAACAGCCGATGTTGAAAAGGTAGATAAAAAAGTAAGGGCTGTTCTTCCCGCTAAAACTGGTGACAAAGAAACTGAAGCAATTCTGTTTTCGGCCAATGATTGGCATCTGCGTGCCTATTTTAAAGATGGCGAAATTGCTGGTGGACGAATTGAGTATGTGCGCCTGTTTAGCTTCATTGCGCTAATTATTTTAATCATAGCCTGTGTCAACTTTATGAATTTGGCAACCGCCAGGAGCGAAAAACGTGCTGGTGAAGTAGGTATGCGCAAAGCCCTTGGCTCTGGAAGAAAGCAGCTGATTTTTCAATTTACCACCGAGGCTATTTTGAATGCTGTACTGGCAGGAGTTTTAGGTGTTGTAGTTATAATAATAGTACTTCCAGAATTTAACTCTCTGGTAGATAAAAATCTAAGTTTAAACCTTAGCCTTCCTTGGCATATTCTCTCATTATTGGGCATATCGTTAGCTTGTGGGTTACTGGCGGGTTTGTATCCTGCCTTCTATCTGTCAAACTTCAAACCAATTGAAGTTCTGAAAGGAACTCGTAAAAAAGCGGGAAGTGCTTCCCTAATACGTAAATGTCTGGTTGTGGGACAGTTTTCGATTTCTGTAATCTTAATAGTGAGCACGATCGTAGTGTATGAGCAGGTTCATCATGTAAAGAACCGCAATATAGGTTTAGAAAAAGAAAATCTGATAGAAATACCAGCTGCCGGTGGTGAAATAATCAAAAATTTTGAATCGATTGTACAAGAACTAAAGTCTTCTGGAACGGTCGAGAGCGCAGGGCTTATGAATTCACAAATTTTGTCTGACGGGAATAATACTTCAAGTGTAAGATGGCCTGGACGACCAGATGATAAAGATATCTTGATTTCCTTTAGAACTATTACTCCTGAATTTTTAAATGCTACCGGAATGAAATTAAAGGAAGGAAGGGGTTTTGGTAAATCCCAAGCAGCCGATAGTAGTAAGGTATTGATATCTGAAACTTTCGCAAAACTAATGGTTGCTGAAAACCCAGTAGGTACTAAAATACAATGGCAGGAAGAAGAATTTACTGTCACGGGAATAGTTGAAGATTATTTATATGGCGATATGTATGGAAGTAGTGATCCAGTAATGTTCTATCATCAAGTTGAAGGGGCGGACTACTTATATGTGAAACCAAAAAACGGGATTGCCACGGGGAAAGTTTTAACGAAAATTGAAGATGTTCTACAAATACAGAATCCAGGTTTTCCTTTCGAGTACAGATTTGTTGATGATACTTTTAATGCCAGATTTAAAAGCGAACAGCTAGTCGGAAATTTATCTCAGATCTTTGCTATAATAGCAATAATCATTTCCTGTATGGGCCTTTTTGGACTTTCTGCCTATATGGCTGAGCAAAGAAGAAAGGAAATAGGTGTACGTAAAGTGTTAGGCTCTAGTGTGCTGAATATCGTCAAATTACTGTCTAAGGATTTTTTAGTATTAGTAATTATTGCACTTCTTTTTGCGATACCACTAGCCTGGTTTATTATGCATAACTGGTTACAAGATTATGCCTACAGGATAACTATTTCAGCCTGGATTTTTGCATTTGCCGGAGGAAGCGCAATTATAATTGCTTTATTAACAGTAAGTTTTCAAGCCATTAAAGCTGCAACTGCAAATCCCGTAAAAAGTTTAAGAACTGAGTAAGAAGTAAGTAGTTGGAAAGAATACCATTAATGAATAACAAATTACAATTAAGTTTTTCCAGATGATACGTAACCACTTTAAGATTGCCTTCCGTTATTTGTTCAAGAACAAATTGTACTCTATACTCAATATCGTGGGGCTAGCATTGGGTATTGCGGCATTTGTAATTATTACGCTCTATGTGGGTTACGAACGCAGTTATGATAAATTTGAGGGATCAGACGAGGTTTTTAGAATCTATATGGATTATGCCGAAGGAGAAAACTTTGTCCCCGGTGATGCACAGACTTATAACCTATCAGGGCCTACCTTGAAAAAAGAGTTTCCCGAGATTATTGAGCAGGTAAGACTATATCGTTTGGAAAAAATCACTTTTGTGAATGGGGACAAAGTTATACAGCAACCGAACGGCTCCCTGGCAGATGAGAGCTACTTCAGAATTTTCGACAATCCACTCATTTCGGGCACTCTAAGCGATTTTAAGAAGCCCAATACCATTATTTTAACAAAAACTTTGGCCGAGAAGCTTTTTGGAGAAGATCAGGCCGTTGGCAAAAGTTTATCTGTTTTTGATGGAAGTAGCACAACTATGGAAGTTGTGGGGGTTATCAAGGATATTCCGAAAAATACACATTATAAAACAAATTTTTTGATTTCCTATTCAACAATTACTACGTGGGATAGAATGGGAAACAATGCTAAACCTAATTGGAATGGGAATAACTTTTTTACCTATATAAAAGTTGCCCCTAAAACAAATACGGACGCTCTGCGGAAAAAAATAATGGCCAGCGATTTTGAAAAGGATCCAAATGAAAGACACAATATTGAGGCGGTTTCAGATATCCATCTTCATTCAGACAAACCTTACGAAGCCGAAGCAAATGGAAGTAGCAGTAGAGTCAGGTTTCTTTCGGCAATTGCTTTTATCATACTTATTCTTTCTTGGTTGAATTACGTGAATTTGGCCACAGCAAAATCGCTGGAACGCTGTAAAGAAGTAGGCATTCGCAAGGTTGCCGGGGCACCGCGATCGCAATTAATTATTCAGTCCCTGGGAGAATCATTTTTACTGAATCTATTTGCCTTACTACTGGGCGTTGGACTCGTTTATTTAATGCTTCCGTTATTTAATCGGTTTGTGGGGAAAGAACTCGTTCTGGGACTTTCGAATTTGAGCATCATAGTACCTTACCTAGGATTTATTTTCTTAGGAACTTTGCTCTCGAGTCTTTACCCAGCGATGGTAATTAGCGGTTTTTCTCCGATACGCGCTTTAAAGGGAAAAGTAATTGCGTCTCGGGACGGAATCAATATCCGCAAGGGATTGATAGGTTTGCAGTTTTGTGCAACCGTAGTGCTTATTGTTGGCACCTTGGTCGTATCAAAACAGATTCAATTCTTGCGCGAACAGCCACTTGGTGTTGATCTTGGACAGATTGTAGCGCTGAACGGTGAGATTTTAGAAACACAGAGCGACTCTCTTATGGGGCAAAAAGCTTCCGTGTTAGAATCTGAATTACTCAAGTTGCCCTTTGTAGATACCGTGTCACAGTCCAAAACCTATCCCGGAGATGGCTACGATAACCTGTCTTCTACCGTAGGTATCACATTCCCGGATGGGATAGAACGAGAGCGCCAGTTATTTTACCTCTATGGGGCAAAATCCACTTACTTTGATGTGATGAATTTTAAATTCATTGCGGGTAAAGGATACGAGCCGGTATTGGAAGGCACCAAAAATTTTGATATCGTTTTGAATGAAACCTTTGCTCGAAAAATGGGATTCACAAATGCCTCTGAGATCGTTGGCAAAACTGTCAAATTTTGGGGTGAGAATTTTAAGGTTACAGGTGTGATTGCAGATTACCATCATTTTGGTCTAAAGAATAAAATAGAACCTTTGATTATTGGGAATTTATATTGGGCTTATGGCGGAAGTATGGACAATGTTTTGGTGAAAATGAATACAGGCCTCTCATTAGCATCGATGGACGAAAACCTGGATCAAATTCAGCAAAAATGGAAGGATGTTTTTCCGCAGAGCACATTGAATTATACGTTTCTCGATAAAAAATTTGAAGCTCAATATTTAGAAGATACAAAGTTTGGCACTGCATTTCAGATTTTTACAGGTCTTGCCATATTTATCGCCGGGTTGGGACTTTTCGGTCTTACATCATATACTATTTTACAGCGTAAAAAGGAAATCGGTATTAGGAAGGTAAGTGGTGCTTCGGTACTACAAATTCTAACCTTGCTTAACAAAGATTTTCTCAAGTTGGTAGGTATTTCTTTTATCCTAGCAGTACCAATCGCCTGGTACTTTATGGATAAGTGGTTGCAGGAATTTGCATATCAAACCAAATTGAGTTGGTGGATCTTTATTATTGCAGGAACAGCTGCATTTACGGTGGCCCTGTTATCGGTAAGCTTTCAAGCCACCAAAGCTGCTATAGCGAATCCAGTAAAAAGTTTGAGAACAGAATAATAATCATCAATCAAGAAACGTGCAGTTATGATCAAAAACTATATAAAATCCGCGAAAAGAAACATTCTAAAGAACAAGGGCGTGTATGGGATTAATATCATTGGTCTTAGTCTGGGTTTGGCTTCCTGCCTGCTTATTCTTCTATTTATACTGGATGAGATAAGTTATGATCGGTATAACCAAAAAGCTGATGATATCGTCCGGATTGTTTTTAAGGCTGAAATTGGAGGAGAAGAAATTAGTGAGGCGGTGGTTATGCCACCGGTTGGTCCAACTTTAGAAAATGAATTTCCAGAAGTGGTGACTGCTGCACGTCTTAAACAAATGAACGATCCTTCACTTTCCTATAATAATAAGATTTACAGGGACTTTGATTTCGCGTATATAGACCCTGAATTTCTTGAAGTTTTTGATCTTAAAATAATAGATGGAAATAATACGAATCCTTTAGAAGATCCTAATGCGGTTATTTTAACGAAAAAGCAGGCAAAACGCTATTTCGGAACTGAAAACCCTATTGGTAAGCGCTTAAATTTTGAAATCTGGGATAAGCAATTTACGGTTACCGCGGTTATTGAAGAAATTCCCGAAAATTCCCATTTTGAATTTGGAATGTTCGCTTCTATGAACGGATATGAGTATGCGAACAGTACCTCCTGGGTGAATTCTGATTTTCATACCTACCTGCTCTTAAAAGATGGTGCCCAATTTAAAAACCTGGAAGCAAAATTACCGGGAATTATGGATAAATATATGGGGCCACAAATTCGCGAAGCTGTTGGCGTTTCCTATTCAGAGTTTAAAGATAAGAATAGGGTAGGACTATTTTTACAACCGCTAACCGATATTCACTTAAATCCCGATTTTGTAAGTAGTGGACATTTAAAGCCCGGAATGGATATTAAATACTTATATATTTTTGGTGCGGTGGCCATCTTTATGTTATTTATTGCCTGTATAAATTTTATGAATTTAGCTACAGCTGCAGCTTCAAAAAGAGCCAAAGAAGTTGGAATTAGAAAGGTATTAGGTTCAGGGCAAAAACAACTTATAAAACAATTTTTAACCGAATCCTTTCTAGCTACTTTAATTGCAGCCATCCTTGCCATCTTATTAGTGGTATTTTTTCTACCCACCTTTAATGATCTGGCCGGGAAATCATTACAAGTTATTGACCTGCTTCAGTTTCCAATTGTGTTATCTACGTTGGCACTTATTGTTTTAGTTGCATTTCTAGCCGGTGGATATCCTGCCTTTTTTCTTTCCTCCTTTAAGCCGATTCAGGTTTTAAAAAGCAGGTTTTCTGCTTCTGGAAAAAGTAATTTTAGAAACGGGCTTGTGGTATTTCAATTCATCATTTCAGCAGGACTTATTTTGGCTACCATTGTTGTTTACCAGCAAATGGCTTTTATTCAGAATAAAGATCTGGGTTACAATAAAGACCATATTCTGGTGCTAAGGGATGCGCAACTATTGGGCGAACAAAGCGATGCTTTTAAAAACCAGATATTAGACGATTCCAGGGTGAAATCGGTAAGTAATTCCTCATTTCTACCAGCCGGTGCTACCGATATCAATATGTCTGGGATTTTACTTGATGATGAGTACCAAAGAAGAATGTTTATCTACAATGTAGATGAAGCTTATATTCCCACCTTAGGTTTGGAGCTGGTAGCCGGAAGAAATTTTTCAAAGGAATTTGGTGCTGAAGAGCATAAAGTCATCATAAATGAAACCGCTGCAAATTCGTTAGGGTTTCATCAAGATCCTATTGGGAAAACCTTTACCAAGGATACAGATGAAGGTGGCCGTGAATTAACCATAGTTGGCGTGGTAAAAGACTTTCATTTTAAATCCTTACACCGGGAGATCGAACCTTTAATTTTGATGAATAATCCTTATGGCGGCTTAATTGTAAGAACCAACACCGCTGATGTCGCCTCACTGTTAAGTAATATTGAAAGCGAATGGCAAAAATTCAGTCTTAAAGAACCATTCAGTTATACTTTTTTAGATGAATCTTTCAATAAAACTTATCTCCGGGAGCAAAAGATGGGAACCATTCTCAGCATTTTTACCGGGCTGACCATATTTGTAGCCTGTATGGGTTTATTCGGCCTGGTAACATTTGCTGCAGAAAGAAGGGTGAGGGAAATTGGGATCAGGAAAGTTTTAGGCTCAAGTGTTCCAGAGATAATAAGTTTGCTTTCCAAAGATTTTATCAAGCTGATTTTAATATCGTTTATCATAGCCTTTCCACTTGGCTATTTTCTAATGGAACAATGGCTCCAGGATTTTGCTTATAGAATTCAAATAAAATGGTGGGTTTTTCTGCTTGCCGGATTCCTTACTACACTCATCGCACTTATCACCATCGGATTTAAAAGTTATAAGGCTGCATCAGCCAATCCCATTAAAAGTTTAAGAACAGAATAAACTGATATTCACAACTACAACTAAAACTAAATTATGCAAAATATCTGCTTCTATTTGACACTACTATTGTTTTCCATTTGTAATTCAGTAATTGCTCAGGAAAAAATTTCAATTGAGCACTTTGATAAAGTAATAATTAGCCCTCATATTCAGGTAAGCTTCATTGAAGGCAATGAAGAGGCAGTAACAATTGAGAAAAATACTGAGAGTGAAGAAAAACTGAATATTGAGGTCAAGAACAAAACTCTTCGGGTTTACCTGGACGATGCCAGAGAAATTACCAAAAATGAAAAGGTGAAAAAAAATGGCAGGGAAATGAAGAAACCGATCTACAAGGGAACAGTGGTTACGGCCATTATCACTTACAAAACCTTGAAGGAATTGTCACTTAGAGGCGAAGAAATTATAGTCTGCGAAAGTCCTTTAAAAGAGAAAAAATTTCGATTGAAGATATATGGGGAATCAAATGTCACTTTAAATAAAGTAGATATTGAAAGACTTCGAACTTCCATATATGGCGAAAGTATTTTAAATATTAAAGCTGGTGAAATTAAGGAACAGAAGATCAGAGCTTATGGAGCTAGTAAAGTGAATGCACTTGAAGCTAAAACCCAAACTACAAAAATAACAGCTTATGGGGAATCTGATTTCTTTATTAATGCTAGTGAAGAAATAAAAATCACAGCTTATGGAGAAGCTTCTCTGGAATATAAAGGAAATCCTGAGATAAAGAAGGGACTGGTTTTAGGAGGCTTAAAAGTCAACAGATCTAAATAAATATGTTTGACTTCAGCGATAAACACTAAAAAATAAGAAATAAATAATAAGAATAACCAATGATACAACTCAACCACATTTATAAATGGGTAAAAACAGAAGGAAGAAGAATTTTCCTGCTCAATGATTTAAGCCTGAATATTGAAAAGGGAGAATTTCTTTCTGTTATGGGGCCATCTGGTTCTGGAAAATCTACACTACTAAATGTAATTGCTATGCTGGATGGATTTGACGAGGGCGAATATTTTTTTGAAGAGGAAGCTATTCACGATTTAAAACCGAAGAGGAGAACTGCAATTTTCAATGAAAATATTGGATTTATTTTCCAGGCCTATCATCTTCTGGACGATCTAACGGTGTATGAAAATATTGAAACCCCATTGCTTTATAAGAAAGTAAAAAGTTCTGAACGAAAGGCATTGGTAGCTGATATGTTAGACCGATTCAATATTGTTGGTAAGAAAGATTTGTTTCCGCACCAACTTAGTGGAGGGCAGCAACAATTGGTTGGGATTGCCAGGGCGCTGATAATTAAACCCAAACTGATCCTTGCTGATGAACCTACTGGTAACCTAAATTCCAATCAGAGTGATGACATTATGCAACTTTTTAAGGAATTAAATAAGGAGGGAGTTACTATAATCCAAGCCACGCATTCAGAAAGTAACGCGGCTTATGGGACAAGGACTATCAAGCTTCTGGATGGAAGTATTTCAAAAAAATAAAATCAGTATGTTTCAAAAATTTACTTGCCTACTATTTCTTGTTTTTTCTATTTCAGGAAACGCTCAGGATTCAGAATTACAATTAAACCTGGACGAAGCTATCGAAATTGCTTTAGATAATAATCTGGATGTCAAAAGTTCGGTGTTTAGAGAAAGAACTTCTGAATTACAATTTAAACAAACCCGTAATAGTAGATTGCCAGATCTCAATGCTACTTATAGCTATGGACTAAATAATGGGAGAAGTATAGATCCATTTACCAATACCTATATAGATGAAGAATTAACCTTTTCTAATGCAGGAATAGACCTGGGGGCGACTCTTTTTAATGGTTTTCAGATCAAAAACAGAATTCAGCGTGATCGTTTAAATTTACAGGCTGCGGAGATGGAAGTTCAGGAAGCCCGGCAAGAAATGGTTTTAAATGTTACGCTCGCTTATTTCCAGGTTTTAAATAATAAAGATCTGTTGGAACTGGCAAAAACAAGACGCGTGGCTACCGAGGATCAGGTAGAGCGTTTAAAAAACCTCAATGAGGAAGGGGAGGGAAGCCCGGCGAATTATACCGACATCCGGGGACAATTAGCCAATGATAAAGCTATTATTGCCGACGCTGAAAACAATTTAAAAGCCTCAAAACTTGAACTGAAAAGGCTGTTGAATATTGAAGTAGGAATTGATGTTACCCCTGAATACTTAACAACTGAACCAATTGAATACAGGCTTACCGCAGATGAAGTTTTTAAGGAATCCCTGGAAAACCTGGCTACTTTTAAAGCTGGGGAGTTGAGAATTGAAGCTGCAAAAGAAGATGTACAGGTTTCCAGAAGTTTATATTCACCTGAAATTTCCTTTTTCGCCCAATTAAACACCAATTATTCCAGTCTTGCCAGGCTCTTTAATGAAACCGGAGCGGCTATTGTTGAAACTGGACAATTTGTTCGGGTAGGTGATAATAACTTTTCGGTATTAGAGGAGCAAACAAATTTCGTAGCAGAAGAAATCCCATATCAGGATCAATTGATCAATAATCTAAACTCCAATGTGGGTGTAGCGGTTAGCATTCCTATTTTTAATGGTTTTAGGGCAAGAAATACAGTAGCGCTTCAAAAAATAGCCCTTGAAGAAAGGGAAGTAGAATTTGAACGAACAAGAAATGAATTCGAGCAGGCTATTCGGGAAGCTCATAACGATATGCAAACTGCATTTAACCGCTATGGAATTTATAAAGAACAGGTAGCTGCTTATTCAGAATCTTTTAGGGTTAATGAAATTCGTTTTAATAGTGGGGTTTCTAATATTGTTGATTATGTCATCAGTAAAAACAACCTGGATAATGCTAAAATAAATCTAGCCAACGCGCGCTATGAATACATTTTCAGAACTAAGATCCTGGATTATTATAGGGGTTTTTCCATATAACAAGAATGGGTAGATTAACTATTGCTATCTCTAATTTAGTTTATACGGATTTGATTCCTAAATAAAAGCTACTTCAAAGGCTATTCGAGGGTGTAATCTCAAGTCTGTCTAGACTTTGAAAATTAAATTAAAATTTTTAGACTAGATTATGACACAAGAAGAGATTAAGGAATTAAAGGAAAAAGCATTAAAACAATTTTTATCAGGAGAATCCCTAACCGGCAAAAACGGCGCTTTTGCTCCAATGCTTAGGGAGTTTATGGAAGAGGCCCTGGAAGCAGAAATGTCTTCGCACCTTTCCGATGAAGAAAAAGGCTCAAAAGCAGGTAATAAGCGTAATGGCAAAGGCAAAAAGACCCTAAAGAGCAGCCAAGGGGACGTCACCATTAACACGCCCCAGGATCGTAACAGTACCTTTGAGCCGGAGATCGTAGCGAAACGCCAGCGTATCCTGGCCGATAATTTAGAAAAGCAGATTATAGGCATGTACGGGATGGGCAATAGCCTGCGGGATATCTCAGCTCATATAGAGGAAATGTATGATTCCAAGATATCCACACACGTTCTAAGTGATATTACGGACCGGGTGATTCCCAAGGTTAAGGAATGGCAGGATCGCCCCTTGGAGCCGGTATATTGCATCCTATGGCTCGACGCGATGCACTTCAAGGTACGCGAAGAAGGCAAAGTAAAGCACAAGGCCTTGTATAATATTTTAGGAATAAATAAAGCTGGAAGAAAGGAAGTGCTGGGTATGTATATCTCGGAAAGTGAAGGGGCCAATTTTTGGCTTCAGGTGCTGACCCAATTAAACAACCGTGGCTTAAAAGATATTCTGATTGCCTGTACGGATAATCTTACGGGCTTTAGTGAAGCCATTCATTCTGTTTATCCCAAGACTGATATTCAGCTATGTATTGTCCACCAGATCCGCAATAGTATGAAGTATGTGGCCAGTAAGGATCAAAAAGATTTTATGAAAGACCTTAAACTGGTGTACAAGGCTGACACCAAAGACCAGGCTGAATCGGCTTTACTGGATCTGGAAGAAAAATGGGGCAAAAGATATCCCATAGTGATCCGTTCCTGGAATGATAACTGGGACCGATTGAGTGCTTATTTTGAATATACCGCACCCATTAGAAAACTCATATACACCACAAATGCCGTAGAGGCTTTTCACCGGCAGGTAAGAAAAGTAACCAAGACCAAAGGCGCTTTTACCAATGATATGGCACTATTGAAGCTGGTTTACCTAGCTACCAGAAGAATTGAAAAGAAATGGAACGCCCCACTGCAGAACTGGGGTTTGGTAGTTCAACAATTAGCTATTAAATTTGAAGGTCGGCTAGAGTTGGACTTAGCCACCAATGAAACGAAAAACTAAAATTTTCTTCTCCCGGGGGTACCCCCGGGAGAAGAAGCAGACAGAGTTGAGCTAACACTCCCGGCTATTCAATTCTTTAACGCTCCAAAGTTTTATTAAATACAAGAATCTCATCATTCTCTACAGAACTAAAATGAATGGTATAGTTCCCGGGGGATAAAGAAAATAAAATAGGTTCTTGCGATTGCTTTTTTAAAGTTGCTTGTAAAGGAACACTACCATTCTTATAAATATCGTATTCAGATTTCTTAAAAATTTTTATGAGTATTTCATCAGCATTTAAATCTGCAAACCGCCGAGGCTCGATTGTGAAATCCTGAGTTTTCATTTCCTGATCTATACTTTCTTGACGATTGGACTCCATGTTATTAATTACAAAAAAATCAACTGGCTTATCTAATTTTTCAAAGGAGCTTACCATACTCGTAGGTATTAAAGACAATTCATTTTGGGAGTTTCCTATCATATCAGACTGGTTTATGGTAAGAGGATTTAATTTTGTTAGTTCTTTAAAATATGCGGCCATTCGCTTACCTGATTTGGTTTCTTCTTCAAGAATATGATCCAGCCCGGCATAGACAAAGATTTTATGATTCGGATCCTCTTCTAAGATATGCTGGAGATTTTGGGCCTGTCCTAGCTCTCTATTGATCTCCTGATTTTGATTTTCATAGCCCACTAATATAAAACCCAATTCTTTGGCCTTGCGAATTAACTTACCAAAATTAGGTTCTCTTATATAAAACCCTGCATTTAAAGTAGGAAAGCCTCTTTCATTTATTTTTCGATCCTGGTTAGGGAATAGTGCTTCTAAAGCCAGGTGGGTATATCCGTTCTCTTTTAATTTTTTAAATAGTTGTATTGCAAATACACGGTGTTTTGGATACCAATGATTTTCATTAAGCATTACCACCCGCGTATCTTTGGCCAATTCAGAAATTTCATCGAGAACTCCTTTATTCACTTTGACCTCTGGGTTTTGTAATAGGGTATCGAGGATTGGTTTCAATTGATTTTTACGATTAGCCTCGAAATTCTCAATTTGATCTTTATAGTCTTCGTTATTTGAAAAAAAGGAATTTATGGTTGCCAGATATTGAAATTGCATCCACTCATTGGCATCAGTTTTTTCTACAGGCGCTGTATTTAATTCCTTTCTCGCTTTTAGGTAATTCGGAGAATCTTTAACTGCATTGAATACTTTATTATAAGTAAGTTCTTCTTTTACTTCAGCACCTATTGAAAGTGAATTTATGATGGATTCCCCGTCTTTGACGAGGGAGTTTAAACTATTATTATTGTTTTTCGCTTTGATATATAAATATGCGGTTTTATCATGGTTTACTTTTCTAAATAGTACCGTTCTGGATATAGTATCCTTTGAAATCAAAGTTCCTTTAATAGCATCAAGTTTTTTGTTGTTTTCCTGAATAAATAGAAAGACCTCGTATTCTGGATTTACATTGGTGGTACCGTAAGCTAATAGATCTTTAGCCTTTACTTCTTCTACATTTTGAATTTTTCGTTTGATTTTTCTGGATTTCAGATCGCTTAAGGATTTTAACTGAATATCACCGAAGTATTGCACCTGAAGCTCTAGTGGTTCATTATAGAGCTTACTTTGATTATAGTAATTGTGTTTGCTTAATGGATGATATGATTGACAAGAGCCTAGAAGGAGTAGGATTGATAAAAGAAGTAATAATTTTTTCATAGATTTTGAAAGCTAAGAATTTCGATAGAATGCAATATAAAACTAATTTGTTAGTTAAATAATTTTAAAAGCTATTTAATTTAGCATTATTGGAATTATAGAGGCAGTAGATGAAGATAGGGTAAAGTGAGATTTAATAATCTAAATTAGCTATACTTAATATCTAATCCATCCTAATGACAGCCCTTTACATTGTTTTTCAAGGTTTACATTAAGTTGAGGTAATAAAAAAAGGTTGTTGAAAAAGCTTAATTACTTTTTCAACAACCTTCTATATCTTAATTAAATACCTCTTTACTCGATAATCACGACTAATTACTTCGAGATATTTTTATTGAATATTTTCCTGAATCTTTTCAATGGCATTCTGTATAGATTTATCGGGTTCTATAATATTATTACTTCCCCAAAATTGTAGATCGGTAAAACCGGAAATATCATCGGCCATCACTACTCTTTTGTTTAAAAAGTTATCCCCTTTCTTAATTCTATCTTCGCTTTGTGGTTGCCAGTTGGTAACTGCCATTTCAGAATCTACCAGGTATCTTGAATTAAATAATTTTTTCTTCCAATTTACCACAAAAAGAAGTTGCGCGTTTGAATAACCAAAATACCATTTTCCGTCCTGCTGATGGTAATCTATATCATACATCACTTCAATTGGATAAACTTTGGTGCCTCCAGGTTTTTTATTTACAAACATATTGGTGGCTGCGCGCCGGTTATCCACATTCATATTTAATCTTGCTCTTACCAGACTTTGGGTTTCGGCATCAATAAAAAGCGTTCCAAAGAACCAGGGCATATCTTTATTCATATCTTCAAAGCTCACCACATATAAGTATCTATTATCGATTTGAGTGGGTTCTTCAAAACTGAATTCATAATTATCAAGGTCTCGCTCATAAAAAAGATAATCTGGATACTTCATCACATCAATAAACAAGGTATTAAATGGGCCGCCACGCAATTTTAAAGCCAGGGTATCTAAACGTTCATAATCGGCAGTTTTTCGGGCTTTAATAAGTTCTATGTCTTCTTCGCCATAATCACTGTATGGTTTTTTGTGAATTTTTACCACAGCTTCACTCAAAGAAACATTTCTATTGCCCTTACTTATACTTTCTCTATAAAAAGCAGTCATTTGGGTAGGGTCGTCAATATAATTATCTCCTCGATTATCCAGCATACTACGTACTAATCTCCGGGCATCCCCGGCTTCATAAACTTTTACTTCAGAAAGTTCTTCTACCACGGGCTCCAGATAAATAATTGTACCCTGAGATTTAAAATAACTCAGAGGTAAGTTTTTGCTCTGGTACCCCAAATAAGAAATATTTACCGTGGCAGGTCTCGTTCCTGCGGGTACTTTTAGAGAAAATTTTCCTTCGGAATTCGTAACCGTTGAGATATTGGTTTCATTTACCGACAAATGGGCGTTCACGATCACATCTTCATTATTCGAGTTGATCACTTCACCTTTATATTCTACATAATCCTGATCAGAATCCTGTAAAAATGGCAAAGCATTTAGAGGAGTATAGCAAATTAGCATACCCACTAAAAAAAGCATTAGGGATTTTAAATTTTTCACAGCTATAAGTTTTTGATATTCATCCTAATATACGAAATTTTGATGATAATTAATAGTGAAAATTTAAGCTGAACACAATATTTTTCATTTAAAATGAAGAAAATTTATAAATACACTAAAATTGATTAATTTCGAGGTGAAAAGCAATTCACTTAGTTTTCCTAAAGTATGGGCCACCATCATCATAAGAATTCTTCTGAAAAAAATCTCAGACTTGTATTTTTCCTCAATCTCGGATTTACCATTATTGAATTTATTGGCGGAATTTATGTGAATAGTATTGCTATTATCTCAGATGCGGTACACGATCTTGGTGATAGTCTTTCGTTGGGAACCTCCTGGTACCTGGATCATAAATCACAGCAGAAAAGCGACTCCAAATTTTCTTTTGGATACCGGAGATTCTCTCTTTTAGGGGCATTACTTAATAGTTTAATTCTTATTGCAGGTTCTGTTTATGTAATTTATGAAGCGGTGGGCAGGCTTATGGCCCCTGAACATTCTGATGCCGAAGGAATGATGATTTTTGCTTTTATTGGGGTAGCGGTTAACGGATTTGCCGCCTGGAAATTGAGCAGTGGTAAAACCTTAAACGAAAAAGTGATTTCCTGGCACCTAATGGAAGATGTTCTGGGATGGGCTTCGATCCTCGTTGTGGCTATTATTTTGCAATTTAAAGATATCCATTACCTTGATCCGGCTTTATCTTTGGTAATCACACTCTATATTTTATGGAATGTTTTTAAAAGATTAAAAGAAACACTTTTTATTTTTCTGCAGGGCACACCTTCTGATATTAATCTGGAGGAAGTAAAACAACAAATTGAAGAAATCCCCGGGGTAGCTTCATCACATCATGTACATATTTGGTCACAAGAGGGAGAGCATCATGTGTTTACCGCGCACGTAAAATTGCAAAATGTCAATAGTGTTGACGAATACCTAAATCTTAAATCTGAAGTATTAGATTCTTTGAAAACATATAATTTTGAACACTTTACCATCCAGTTTGAGCTGGATTCTGAAACCTGCAGTTTAGAGTAGTTATAGTTTTGACTTTTTATTTTTAATCAGCAACCCGCAACCCGCAACTCTAAATTCTATTTCACCACCAAACTACTATATCCCTGTCCATTTCTGGTAAGTTGAATTTGGGTTCCAATACGCTCTTTTAACGAAGCTACGTGACTTATAATCCCGATGGTTTTACCCGATTCTGCCTGGAGTTTTTCTAAAGTGTCCAGGGTTTGATCTAAAGTTTCAGGGTCTAAAGTTCCAAAACCTTCATCGATAAAAAGACTGTTTATTTCTACATTTCTGGAAGCGAGATCAGATAAAGCCAGTGCGAGAGATAAACTCAATAGAAAAGTTTCTCCACCAGAAAGCGTTTTAACCGATCGTCTTTGCCCGCCCATATCCTCGTCTATCGCTACCAGGCCATCGTCTTCGCCATCTATAGCTTTATCTATTTTGTAACGTTCACTTAAATCTTTTAGCCTAATATTGGCCAAATAGATAAGCTGTGATAAAGTAAGGTCTTGCGCAAAATCATTGAATTTCTTTCCCTGCCTGTCTCCAATAAGTGTATTTAAAAGTCGCCAGCGTTTGCATTCCTTTTCCTTTTCTGCAATTTGATTTTCAAGGTTTTTTAGGCGAGAAATGTATTCCGTATTGTTGCCAAGTTTTCTTCTTAATTCTTCGCAATTTGACTGCGTTGATAGAAAATCTTCCTGCTTCTGTTTTTGCTCTGTCGTTAAGTCATCTATAGAACGTTTACTTTCATTTTCTTTTATCTCTTTTAATTGTTTTCTAAGGGTAGAAATTTCTGTCTCAACAATGCTTTTTTGCTTTAAAAAATCATCTTTCTGCTTTTTTAAGTCAAAGAATTTATTTCCGGGTAATAGCGAATGGTATGCATTTTCAAGGCATTCAAAATTTTTATTTAAGACCTGCTGTTCCAGTTTTTCCCGTAATTCATTATAAATCTTAGATTTTTGCTGAAGTTGTTCTTTTTGCTCCTTTTCCTGTTCCTGTAGATATTTTTTTTCCTGGTTTAATGAATTCCAGCGATCCATTAATTGCTGACTATCCTCACCAATATTTTTTCCCGAATATTGCTCCTGAAGTTGCTGCTGCAGTAATTTTCCGCGTTGAAGTATTTTTTCTAATTCTTCTAAAATAGGGTAGCCGCTTTCTATTGCTTTTAATTGCTGATTTATAGTTTCAAAAAATTCTAAATTCTCAATGTTAGTATTAAGCCTGGAAATGTGAGTTTCCCAATTTATGGCTTCCGGCTTTTCAAAACCGGGATATTTTTGTTTAAAATCCTTTTCGTTTTTAGTAATCTCGGCCTCAATTTCACCTAATTGCTTTTGGTATTTTTTCAATGATTCTTCTAAATGCAAAAGTTTAGATTTCACCTGGGTAAGTTTTGTATTATGTTGATCTATTTCTGAATTTTTTGCTGAAATTTTCACCGCAAGATCATCTTCAAAATCGGGAAGGTGTTCAGAATAGGGGTGATCATGAGATCCACAGAGCGGGCAGGCTTCTCCCGTTTTAAGTGAATTCCTAAGGTCTTCTAATTGCGCAGTTTTTAACTGATTATCTTTTTTTAACTGAAGGATCTCCAAATCCTTTTTCAAAGAAATAAGCAAAGTTTCTTCTTCCTGAACAATTTTAGGCAAACTTTCCAATTCCGGTTGAAGCGATTGTATTTCCTTTTTTAGATCTAATTGGTTCTGTTTTTGCTGCAGATTTTTCTCTGAAAAACTCCTGGCTACATGGCTTTTTTCTAATTCAGTTTTTAACCGGTTTTTTTCTGAAGCTAGATTTTGTTTGTCTATTTCTTTTAAATCAACCTCTAACTGCTTTTTTTGTTGTGTTTTTTCTGCTTTAAGATTTCTAAAAATCTCTTTTCCAAGTTTTAAATCATTCTCTGGAAATTCCAGGTTTAATTCACGCGTTTCGGTTTTAAATAACTGCAGTTTACTTTTATAATCACGTCCCAGGGAAGTTTTTTCTTCCTGGAGTTTTCTTATTTTCTCTGTAAAATCGCTTAATTTTTCCTTAAGATTTTCTGCAGAAACTTCTTCGTGAACAAAACTTTTTACCTGCTGAATAAAATTGATCGTGTTTTCTTTATTCGACTCAATTTTTTCTGAAGTCTTACCTAAACCGGATTTTAAATCTTCTAATTCCTGTTTAAATCTTTTCCAGGTATGTAATTCTTCAGCTATTGGTTGTAGTTTTTCGTGCTGTTTCAGGCTTTCGCCGTATTCGTTTTCAAATTCTTTTAGCTGCTCATGTAGTTTTATTTCTTTTTCATTTAAACTACTAATTTCCTTCTCCTGGTTTTTAATGCTTTGCTTTAATTCCAGTTGTTTATCAATCAACTTTAAATTCTTCTGTAAACTTTCCGTTTTAGCTGTTTTTTCCTTTAGATCTTTATTGAAAATTTCTAAATCTTCTTTAGAAAGCAAATACGAGCTAATCAATTTTATCTCGTTTTGCTGCTTTTCAATTTCCGAAGTCTCGGCTTTAAATCGTTCAAAAGCCAATATTCCCAACTGCCGATAAATTCCGGTGCCGGTAATTTTTTCCAGCAATTCTCCACGTTCCTCTTTTTTAGCCGAAAGAAATTTGGCAAAATCACCCTGCGCCAGTAAAACCGATTTAATAAACTGGTCGTAATTTAACCCGATTAAATCTTCGTTTTTCGCCGGGACTTCAGATTTCTTGAGATCTAAAATCGAGTTATCCTGAAGATTCGCAATCTCCATATTATAATCGTTAAGGTTTCCATTTCGGTTCACCTCAATGCTCCAGGAAGAAGTGAAACGGCCGGCATTGGTTTGGTAAGTAACTTTGGCGTATGCTTCTTTCTGGTTTCTGGTAAGAATCGCGCCTTTTTCCCTGATTTCCTTTTTGCTGATTTTCCCCAATCGCGGCACTTGATTAAATAACGCCAGCGAGATCACATCCAGAATGCTGCTTTTTCCGCTTCCCGTGGGACCGGTGATGGCAAACAGCGTATTTCCCGAAAAAGGAGCAGCTTCAAAATCAATAAAATTTTCACCCTTCAGGGAGTTGATATTTTTAAAAGCTATGCTTAGGATCTTCATTGTTTAAACTCTTTTTGATTGATGCACTTCTTCTAGAATTTCATTAAAAGCGCTCAATAATTCTTTACGAGTATCTTCATCTTCTTCCTGCTTATCTACTAATTTTTGAAAAACATCTAAAGGCTGAAGATCTTCCAATTGCTGTTTTTGCTCATAAAGTTCGCCACTACCGCTTATTTTATTTTCAAAAGTTGCGCGGTGTTTTACGATTTCATAACCTTCCACCTTAAAATTATCAACTAGCTGGTCCAACTCATAAATTTTATTAGAATCAAAATTCGCTTCTTTCAATTCAATTTCAATTAAAGAAGCAAGTCCATCACGAGCTTGCAGCTCCAATAATTTTTGCTGAAGGATTTCCAGGGTACCGGTGATTTTTAGCAACTTCCTAAAAACTGGAATTTCTATATTCTGCGGTTCCCAACCTGTTTCGGTATCTAAAAGTAAAATGCGGTTCTTATTGCTGCGCTCGCTAAAGGATAGCGGAATAGGGGATCCGCTGTAAAAAGTAGGGGTTTGAGCGTTTACCCTTTGTGGTTTATGAATATGGCCCAATGCGATATAATTAAAATACTTTCCAAATTGAAGCGCATTAAAAGCCGCCTGGTTTCCGATTTGGATATCGCGTTCGCTTTCTGAAGTTTCGGCACCGGCGGCAAAAAGATGTCCCATAGCGATTGTGGGACTGCCTGGATATTCGGTTTCACAAAATTCAGCAGCATCTAAAAAGGTTTGCTTAATTCCCTTTCGCAAAGCATCTAAACGATCTTCATAAGAATTACCCTGGCTGGCAGTTCTTAAATCGGCATCCCGCAAATAGGGGAGGGCAGCGACGAGCAATTCGGTTTGATTTTCTTTATTTTTTATAGGAATAATACATTCCGAAATTTCATCTGGCAAACCTCCAATAATGTGAATATCCAGTTCGCGCAAAACTTCTTGTGGAGCGTTTAGCATGGCGGGAGAGTCGTGATTGCCACCGGTAAGAATAATCTTGCAGTCTAAACGCTTCAACTTCATTAAAGCTTTAAAATATTGCTGCCTGGCTTCCGAAGAAGGATTAGCAAGATCAAAAACATCACCCGAGACCAATAATACTTCCACTTTATTTTCAGCAATACACTGGCAAAGCCAATCTATAAAAAGATCAAAATCTGGGTGCAGACTGTGTTTATGCAATTTTTTACCAATATGCCAGTCGGCGGTATGCAAGATTTTCATAGGAGTCGGTTAAGTATTTGTGCCGGTGTGAAAGCCCGAAAGTAATAAAAATTGCCTGTTTAAAATATTAGAATTAAGCCTGAATATCTTTAATTTTATATCGTTAACGTTCCTGCGAGGTTTTTAACCTTGTATAGTGGTTAGTAGATTATAAGATTTTTTGTAGATAATAATTTTACGTCTAAAACTTTGTAAAAAAATGCCTTTTAACCAATACGAACCTTTCGAAGAAAAATTAAATGTGATCTCACATGCTTTTGGTTTTGCCTTAAGCATATTAGGTCTTGTTCTATTAATAGTAAGGGCCAACGAACTTGGTGAAGTGGTGCACCTTGTGAGCTTTAGTATTTTTGGTGCGAGTATGATCTTACTCTATGCGGCTTCTACCTTATATCACTCTGCCACGAATAAAAATTGGCGTTACCGGTTAAATATTCTGGATCACGCTTCTATTTATGTGCTCATTGCCGGAAGCTATACGCCTTTTGCACTGGTTACTTTAGAAGGTTGGGTAGGTTGGACTATTTTTGGAGTTGTTTGGGGTTGTGCCCTTACCGGCATTATTCTTAAACTTTTTTACATCGGAAAATATCAAACCCTGTCTACAATAATGTATGTAGTCATGGGCTGGATTATTGTATTTGCAATTAAGCCTTTGTATGATAATTTAAGTTCTGAAGGTTTATGGTGGCTAATAGGCGGCGGGCTCTCTTACACCATTGGCGCTGTATTATTTAGTTTAGATAAGGTGAAATTTAATCACGCCATCTTTCATATTTTTGTGCTTTTCGGTACGTTTTGCCATTATCTTTCCATTTATTTTTATGTATTGCCGGGATAGACTTTCGGTTGAAAATGTCTAATTTTAAATTCTGAAGAAAATGATTTTTCAGAATTTATAAATAGGACAGCCAATATTTTATGCTAGAGGAATTAAAAGAAGCCTACGGATTTATTTTTGAAGACGAACTCATTGAAGAAATTGCCCAGGTAGGTAGTTTACAGAGAATTAATGCCGGTGAAAAAATCATTGAAATTGGTGATTACGTAAAAATGATGCCTCTATTAATGGAAGGGGCTATTAAAGTTATGCGCGAAGATAAAGATGGAGACGAACTTCTCCTGTATTTTCTTGAACGTGGCGATACCTGCGCAATGACGCTTTCCTGTTGTCTTGGCCAAACCAAAAGTGAAATTAGGGCTATAGCCGAACGCGATACAAAATTGATTATGATTCCCATTGAAAAAATGGAAGAATGGACCTCCAAATATAAATCCTGGCGCGATTTTGTTTTTGAAAGTTATCACGCCCGGCTCAACGAAATGCTGGAAACCATAGATACCATCGCTTTTATGAATATGGATCAGCGTTTAATGAAATATCTTCAGGATAAGGCGAAAATCAATCAAAACGAAATAATTGCAGCTACCCATCAACAAATTGCTTACGATTTGCATACTTCGAGGGTAGTGATTTCCAGGTTATTAAAAAAACTGGAAATTGACGGTAAGATAAAACTTCAACGTAACAGCATAGAAATAATGGAACTTTAATTCTTTGTAACCCTTGTTACTGTACAACACCCATATTGCAGGTAATTTTGCATCGAAATAAAATTATAATATGGAAATACTTGAAATACTGGGTTACGTTGGGGCATTGGTGATTGGTATTGTTTTAGGCCTTATTGGTGGCGGGGGTTCTATCTTAACGGTTCCCGTGCTGGTTTATCTACTGGCAATAAATCCGGTGACAGCCACGGCGTATTCGCTTTTTGTAGTTGGAGCATCTTCTTTAGTGGGCGCTTTTAAAAATATGCAGAAGAAACTGGTAGATTTTAGAACTGCCATTGTTTTTTCTATTCCTGCGTTTATTGCGGTTTATGCTACTCGAAAATGGATGGTACCCGCTATTCCAGAATCTCTTTTTAGTATCGGGCAATTTGAGATTACCAAGAACATTGGGATAATGCTGTTTTTCGCAATTATAATGATTCTGGCTTCGGTCTCTATGATTAGGGAAAACGGAAAGCAAAAAACTAAAGATGAAGCAATTCGCTATAATTATCCGCTAATTATTATTGAAGGAATTGTAGTTGGAGTTTTAACCGGAATTGTTGGTGCAGGCGGTGGATTCCTAATAATTCCTGCATTAGTGCTTTTAGCGAAACTACCAATGAAAAAAGCAGTGGCTACTTCATTATTAATCATCGCAATCAAATCGCTAATCGGTTTTATTGGTGATGTTCAAAATATGAATATTGAATGGCTGTTTTTAGCAATTTTCACCGGACTTTCCATGATAGGAATGTTTATAGGAATTTATCTGAATAAATTTATAGACGGAAATAAATTGAAAAAAGGTTTCGGCTGGTTTGTACTAATAATGGGTATTTACATTATTTGGGCTGAAATTTCGTAAATTCCAATCAGGAAAACTGATGCGATACCTTTTAAAAACTACTTTTATGTCGGGATGCAATTTTTGCTTTTTATAGCCTGGCTATTTGAAATTGAAACTTTAGAATTTAACCGGTTGGAACTGTTTCAACCGGTTTTATTAGTTTTAAGCTGAATAGGTTTTTTAATTGTTTTAACTGCAATCCTTCAACTCAACACCAATCTTTCCCCTTTTCCTAAACCAAAAGAAAATGCCAGTTTAATTACCACAGGAATTTTTAAATATATAAGGCATCCCATTTACTCCGGAATTCTAATTTTCCTATTCTTTCTCTCGTTATATTTTGCATCCACTTATAAGATAGGAATCACGGTCTTATTGCTAATTTTATTCTTGTTTAAATCAGTATACGAAGAAGAACAATTATGGTTAAAATATCCAAATTATCGCGATTACCGGCAGCACACCGGCAGATTTTTCCCTAAATTTATTCGTTGAAAAATATATTGATTTTTCACAAAAAATACTACCAATCAATTAAATCAATTTGATGGAGAATTTAGATTACGCACGCCTGCAAATGGCCTTTACTCTAGGCTTTCATATCATTTTTGCCTGTATAGGGATGGTGATGCCGTTTTTTATGGTTGTTTCGCACCACAAATGGTTAAAAACCAGAAATCCTATTTATAAAAGATTAACTATGGCCTGGTTAAAAGGAGTAGCAATTTTCTTTGTTACCGGTGCGGTTTCGGGAACAGCACTTTCTTTTGAACTTGGAATGCTATGGCCCGAATTTATGAAACACGCCGGGCCTATCATTGGGATGCCCTTTTCGCTAGAAGGCGCCGCCTTTTTTGTAGAAGCCATCGCTCTCGGTTTTTATCTATACGGCTGGAATAAACTTCCCGAAAAATTTCACTGGTTCACCGGAGTGATAATTGGAGTCGCAGGGGTAGCTTCCGGAATACTGGTGGTTTCTGCCAACGGCTGGATGAATGCGCCCTCGGGTTTTGATTATATAAATGGAGAATTCACCAATATAGATCCTGTTGCAGCATTATTAAATCCGGCCTGGTTTACACAGGCTTTGCATATGACTTTAGCTGCATTCGTTGCCACCAGTTTTGGGGTGGCCGGGATTCATGCTTTTCAAATTTTCCGCAAAAGAAATGTAGAATTGCATACTAAAGCCTTTAAAATTGCTATTGTTTTTGGAGCGGTTGCCGCTTTTCTACAACCTATTAGCGGTGATCTTTCAGCAAAAGATGTGGCAGAGCGCCAACCGGTAAAACTCGCTGCCATGGAGGCGCATTACGAAACATCTAAAGGAGCTCCGCTTTATATTGGTGGAATTGTAGATGAAGAAAATAGAACGGTTTCTAATAAGATTGAAATTCCAAAAGCACTATCCTTTCTGGCTTTTGGAGATTTTGATGCTGAAGTAAAAGGTTTAAACGATTTCCCTGATGATGAACTGCCACCGGTAGCGATTGTACATTATGCCTTTCAAACTATGGTTGGAATAGGGACTTTATTAATGTTTGCGGGATTAATCTATTTTATAAGTTTAAGAAAGAAAAACTGGCTTAAAAATAAATATTACTGGTTGTTGTTTATAGTAGTTGCGCCGCTTGGTTTTGTGGCGATAGAAGCCGGTTGGATAGTTACCGAAGTTGGAAGACAACCCTGGATTATCCATCAAATTATGAGAACTGAAGATGCCGTAACCCCAATGCCAGGGATGAAATATAGTTTCTTCTATTATCTTTTTCTTTATACCGTTCTCGCCCTAACCGTAACCTGGTTGATGAATCGTCAAATAAAATCGCTAAACCAGGAACCTGAAGAGGCTAAATCCACAGAAAATGATTCAAAAATGAAATCATTTGATCGCGATCAGGCCCGTAAAAATAAACCCAGTAATATGAATAAAACTGAAGATTAATTATGCTGTATATTGTTCTGTTTTTTCTGTTGTTTTCGCTTTTATTATACGTTTTACTCGGTGGCGCCGATTTTGGTGCCGGTATCGTTGAGTTATTTTCTTCGGCTAAAAATAAAGAGCAAACACGCGATACAATTTACCGGGTAATGGGCCCAATTTGGGAGGCAAATCATATTTGGCTAATCATTATGCTGGTGATTTTATGGGTGGCGTTTCCGGCTTATTTTAATGTGATGATTATTTACCTGCACATTCCGTTAAGCCTTGTTTTATTAGGAATTACCCTTCGGGGTGTTGCTTTTGTGTTTCGGCATTATGATGCCGTTTTAGATAAATCTCAGTTTTGGTACAATTGGCTTTTTAGAATTGGAAGTTTTGTTACTCCGGTTTTCCTGGGAATGTCTTTTGGAGCGTTAATTGGCGGCGAAATAATTATTACCGAAGATTATGAAACTTTCGGTTTCTACGATCTTTTTATGCAGCATTGGTTGAATATTTTCAGTTTACTGGTAGGTTTGTTTTATGCCGCGCTTTGTGCCTTTTTAGCCTCAACTTTATTAATTGGGGAAGCCGATGGAAAAGCACGTAAACACTACGCTAAAAACTCGGCTTTTTTTACGGTTGTATTGGTGGTGCTTGGCTTTATCCTTATCAGTTATGGATACTTCAGCGGGATAAAATTTGCTGAAGATTTTATTCATAATCCTATTTCCCTGGCCTGTGTTGGATTATCAGGAATTCTCTTATTTCCGCTTTGGAAATTTATTAAAAAAGAATATCGAATTGCCAGTAGATATTTAGCAGGATTCCAGGTGGTTTTAATACTTTTTGCGGCACTTTATGCACATTTTCCTTATATTATAATCACTGCCGAAAAAGAGATAAGTCTGTTAGAAAATCTGGCGCCAGAATCTACCATAAGTAATTTGGCTATCATGCTTTTAATTGGAGGATTTATTATTTTACCGGGACTTTTTCATTTAATGAAATCTTTTAATATGATTAAAGTGCTGGAAAAAAATGAGAAGGAATACGAATAATTTTTCCTGAATCAATAATTGCTGAATTTGGTAATTTCATTCAAAAAATAGCTAATGATCTTAAAAAGATTTGGAAAAGAACCTACAGGTAAAAGGTTGGAACGAATAAATAATGCCGAAAATTCACAAAACGGCACGTTTCAAAATATCGAACCTACCGCGGTGCAGCCAGAAGATGTTTCTATGTTTAAAATAATGAAACAGATGCTAAATCGACCAAAAACGGTTCGGCCTTCAGCAGAAATTCCTCATAAAAAAGCCGATTTATTAAATATAAATACCAAAAAACCGGCAGTGGTATGGTTTGGGCATTCTTCTTATCTACTAAGTTTTAAAGGTTATAATATTTTGGTAGATCCCGTTTTTAGCGGATTTGCTTCACCTTTTAAATTCTTCGGAAAATCCTTTCCCGGAACCGATTTATATCAAGCCGAGGATTTTCCGAAAATTGATCTGCTAATCCTTACCCACGATCATTATGACCATTTGGATTATAAATTTTTAAAACAATTAAGGTCAAAAGTTTTAAAAATAGTTACTTCCCTGGGAGTAGCAGAACATTTGGAATATACAACCTGGTATAATCACCGAACTTAACTGGAATGAAAGTGAGGAAGTACACCAAAATTTAAAAGTTACCGCTGTGCCTTCCCGTCATTTTTCGGGTAGAAATGTAAAAAGAAACACGAGTTTATGGGCTTCTTTCGCTTTAGAATGGGAGGGTTTTAAAATATATATTGGTAGTGATTCGGGTTACAGTACACAGTTTAAAGAAATTGGAGAAAAATTTAAAGAATTTGACCTGGCTTTCCTGGAATGTGGACAGTATGGTAAATATTGGCCGCAAATACATATGTTTCCTGAGGAAACCGTGAAAGCTGCGAAAGATATAAATGCTAAAATTTTATTTCCCGTGCATTGGGGGAAATTTGTGCTTTCTGTACATCCCTGGAACGAACCTATTAGGAGGTTAATGGCAGAAGCCAAAATGCAAGAGCAAGAAGTAGTCTCGCCAAAAATTGGTGAAGCTTATGTTTTAGGAGAACAATTTTCACAGGAAAAATGGTGGAATTTTGAAGAAAATAATTGAATTATGAAGGAAACAAAATCACATTGGGAAGAAGTTTACCATAAAAAATCTTATGAAGATGCCAGTTGGTACCAGGAAAAACCGGAGACCTCTTTAAAGTTTATTGAAGAACTGGAATTATCTGAATGTTCAAAAATTATAGACGTTGGGGGAGGAGATTCAAATCTTGTAGACTATTTGTTAAAAGAGGAATATCGGGATGTTTCTGTTTTGGATATTTCTGAAAAAGCCCTGGAAAAATCTCAAAAACGTCTAAATGAAGATGCGGAAAAGGTTAACTGGATCGTTGCTGATGCTTCAGAATTTGAAGTGACACAGGTTTATCATCTATGGCACGATCGTGCTGCGTTTCATTTTTTAACCGAAGATGATCAAATTGAAAATTATTTAAGAACCTTAGAGAACGCGGTGGCTTCAGGAGGATATGTTATTCTTGCAACCTTTTCAAAAAACGGTCCCGAAAAATGTAGTGGAAGAACAGTTAAGCAATATTCAAAAGAAGATCTTCAGCAGTTATTGCAGGAAAAATTTGATCTTTTGAAATGTGAAAATATAGATCATAAAACTCCATCTGGGGCGATTCAGAATTTTACCTTTTGCTGTTTTAAGAAAAAATAAAAGTTTATGAAAGATTTTTGGAATGAACGCTACGCTGATAAAGATTATGTTTACGGCCAGGCACCGAACGAATATTTTAAAGAGAAAATTGATGAAATGCGGCCCGGTAAAATTTTATTGCCGGCAGAAGGAGAAGGTCGAAATGCAGTTTATGCTGCGCTCCAGCAGTGGGAGGTTTCTGCGTTTGATATTAGTGAAAAAGGTAAGGAAAAAGCTTTAAACCTGGCTAATAATCAAAGCGTAGAAATTGATTACAAAGTAGGTGACCTGCCAGAGCTTGATTATAAAGACGAGCAATTTGATGTGATTGCTTTGATTTTCGCTCATTTTTCAGAAGAAGAAAAAACTATCTTAAGAACTTTAAAAAGTTACTGAAACGCGGTGGAGTAATTATTTTTGAAGCTTTTAGTAAAGAACAAATAGATATTCAGAAAGAGAATCCAAAATCTGGCGGACCTAAGAATGCTGAAATGTTATTTTCAAAAGAAGAATTACAAACCAGCTTTAGCGGATTTAAATTCGAGGAATTTGAAGATAAATTAATAGAACTTTCTGAAGGAAAATACCATAATGGCAAAGCAGCGGTAATTCGTTTTGTAGCTACAAAGCCGTGATTTATAAAATAAACCTCACAAGCTATTTCTTCACTTGTGAGGTTTGTTTTATCTAGTGGAATTCATAATCGGTTCCGGGAACCGTTGAAAAAGATTTTTCACCTAAATGTTCGCAATAAGAACGTCCATCCAGTGTAGGTGAAACCGGGGAGTGTTTTTGCAGGTATTCTTCTACCACTTCGTGAATAGTATAATCTTGCACTTCTACATCTTTTACGTTCGGCATTCGGCAAAGATTGTCAATTGGGTCACCGGGCCGCACACAGGCAGAAATGGTATAATATTCATCATCCTGGATTTTCTCTCCATTTACCTTAACCGATTTTATACGTTTACCTTTTTCATTCTGAGAATTAAAATCTACTTCCATTCCAGAAAATCTAACCATCCAGCCGCCAAAACGCTCGGTTGGAGTTTGGGCAAAGGCATTGTGCATCTCACTTTCCAGCCAGTCTTTTATCTGCTTTCCGGTAGCCTTTCCGGTTTTTACTTTTTCATTTACAGGGAGCAAGTTCCACAAATTAGCTCGGGTTATAGGCGCCGGTTTTCCATTCTCAGGAACTATGGGATTTCCGAAGCGAAATCCGTTAGAGATAGAAATATCGGCACCGGTTTTCCACTTGGCAGCATCGGTGATCATATTGTCCATTGGATTTTCCACCGTTAAATAGCGGTAAAGTGGCGTTTCGGTATAACCAATCACGGTCTCCAAATGCTCTTTATAAGGTTCCTTTGCTTTATCGACTAGTTTAGCAATTTTAGGATTGGCCGGGTATTTTTTTGGATCAACCTCTATCAGCTCATACTCCTCATCTACAATTTCTCCATTTTTAAAATACAAGTTCAGTTTTCCTACAAAAGAGCCAAAAGCTCCGGGTTCGGTAACTTTCGCATACTTCCCTTTTATAGGTTCCCGAACGCGTTCATGAGTATCGTTTCCGAAGATATAATCTACATCTTTAGCAATTGGATTGTTAGCCAATTCTACCTGCTTAAAAATTCCAAAATGGGTCACCAAAAACAGCGCGTCAACTTTCTCTTCCTTTTTTACTTTCTGAATGAGTTCTTCCACGCCCTCGTCTAAGCCGCTAAAGTCAATGCCTTCACTAAAAATAGGATTTTGACGAACAGGAACATCAGGATCGTTTATCCCGATAAAACCGAGTTTTACACCTTCGATTTCTTTGGTCCAGTAAGGTGGGAAAAGTTCTTTTTTATCTTTCTCGTGAAACATATTCTGAACAATTACAGGAGTTTCAAAACCCTGTAGAACATCCATCATTACTTTCTTGCCATAGACTACTTCCCAATTTCCCGGCACTAGAAGATCGTAATCCATATTCTTTATAATTTCGGGGAAAATTTTTCCTTCAGAAAGTGCGGCATAGCCACTTCCCTGGATAAGATCACCGCCATCAAAAATTACCGTATTAGGGTTTTTGGCGCGCTCTTCTTCAAATAGGGTTTGAATATGCGCTAGGCCACCACGTTCTTTAAAAACTATTTCTTCATCTTCCCAAAATAATTCGGGATGAGAATCAAGTTGCCCGTGAATATCGGCCGTTTGTAAAATGGTAATTTTAGTGGTTTTATCTTTATTTTTGTCCGGGTTTTTACCATTTGCATTATTGCAAGAGGTATATAAACCAATGGTAGCAATGCCTGAAAACAGGATTAATGCTGTCTTTAAACTAATTTTCATAGATTATCTTTTATAGTTCTATACTGTAATAGTTCTTATTCTTTTGTAATTGTAAAAGATGCGTAAAGGCGTGGTCTACTACCTTTACGTCGGGATGTAAATCTTTTTTATCAAGTTTCAAATAGTTTATAGAGAGTTTACAAACCTTGATCTCTACGCCCGCAGCTTTAGCTTTTTTTACGTAGTTTTTCATCTTCTCTTTATCTGTAAGCTCCTTAACATTTCGTCCATAAAGGACTATTTGAAAATCACCAAATTTGTGACCATCTTCTTGTTTTAATGCTTCAGCAGTAAGGATTATTGGCTCTAACTGTGGAATTTTGGAAGTAGACACTACATAATTTTTCTTCTCAATTCCTGTTTTTGTTTGAGCAAAACCTGAAACGCCTAGCATAAAGACTAAGATTAGAATTCCTATTTTTTTCATTATCTTGATACTTTATATGATTTAGAATGATTTTTTTAAAGATCTATACTGAAATATCCCTTTTTCTGAAGTTGAAAATCATACAGGATACCATTCTCAACAACTTCCATTTCTGAAGGAATTTCTTTAGGATCTACACCAAATTTATTGAGGGAAAATCCGCAGGCTTTAAGGGCAACATTGGCTTTTTTGGCTCGCTGAATAAACTTTTGCATTTGTTCTTTATCGGTTAAGCCTTTTACGGTCTGGCCGCAAACAATAACCTGGAAATCGCCAAAATGATGTCCATCTTCCTTTTTCAACTCTTCTGCAGTAATTAAAATTGGCTGTAACTGCGGAATTTTCTTTGTTAAAACCACATAATTATTCTTTTCAGGATTGTGATTTTGAGCATTTGTTGTTATTGAAAACAGCATTATAAAAGCTGTAAATACTAAAATTGAATTTTTCATTTTTTTGAATTTTTATGGCTGAAACAGCCGGTTATATTTTTGTTGTTTGTTGATCTTTAAAATCGTTTAGGATAAAAAACAGGAGTCCGCCAGAAATCGCAATATTTTTAAAAAGCGGCCCCAGCGTGGTAATTTGACCTACCTGTACCGTTAAGGTTATCGGGATTAACACTGCGAGTAAAACCGCTGCTGCCCAGCGTGTTTTGAAACCGATAAGTAACGCAATCCCGGCGATAAGCATAACAACTCCTGAGAGCATTACCAGCAACTCCGGATTTCCGAAGAAATAGGCGATTCCTTTAAATTTTGCCTGGTCTATTCGATTTACCGTTTTTTCAATATTGAGTAAATGATTTAAACTGGCCACGAGAAATATCCCGCTGAGCATCACCCGTAACAATTGTATAGAGCGACGACTCACTAAAATGTTTGTATTCATTGAAGTTTAGAGTTATTAAACTACCTCGGAGCAAAATCACAAGGCATTCAGAGAAATAATATTTTAATATCGAGAAAAGCCTAGGCATTTAAATCTCGATTATCGAGTTAATAAAATCGCTTATCGGCATGGACGCCGAATAACTAAAATTTATTATGCTACTAATTCTTTTGGAGGAGGATAGTTTTTGGCGAAATAGGTTGAAATTACCGCAGGATTGAGGTAACTGTAATCTTGAAAATTTGTTGTTGTTTCGGTTTCGAACCAGGCTATTTTTGCGAGGTTAAAGGCCGGGTTGCATACAGCATCACTGCTAACCACCAGGACTAAAGAATCCTGCGTAAAAGTCTTATTATCTACCGATTTTTGGACTTTTTTCTTACAAAACGGGTTTACCAGCGCAATTCCTTCAGAATCCAAAATACTATTCAGCACTTTTGCGTCTAGCATCAGGAATTTTCCGAAGAAAATCACGGTTAGGAAAATCGCTATGTAAGCTTTGATTTGCATTATTCGGGAAGATAGAGTTTTAAATTATTTGCATCAAACTCAAGCTGGTCCAGGTGCCCCATCTGCTTTTCATCCTCGGTAATTAAATGAAGATGCATATAAGTATTGTGATGCGTAAAAACCGCCTGGTGTTTACGAGAGAAAAATCCGAGAATTTCTATCTCTTTATCTTCTAAAGTATAATTTGTAAGTCCTTCGTGAGCTTCTTTTGGAGAACTCACTTTTCGGCCTTGCGGTAGATTTACAATATGAATTTTAGCTGAATTGATTTTTCCCTTTAGTCGAAATGGAAAAGCTTCAGCACTTTCAGGCGTCATTTCATTTAGAAAATTTTCTAACCTCTCCAATGAATTCAATGAGTTTGGAAGAGAAACCGATTTCCACTTTTCAACTTCAGCATAAACAAAAAATGGCGCTTTTACAGCACTTGTTTTTTCAACTTGCATTGAATTTTTATTCTCAACAGATGATTTAAAAACTTCTCCGTCTAAAATAAGCAGTTCACCACTTAGGAATTCGACGGGACCAAGTCCGTAAACACCTTTTTTAGCTACAGAATCCAGTGAAATTGTACCATGAAGTTCTCCTTTTTTCATCACATTTTTCATTGCTCCAGCTACATTTACGCTGCTATTTTGAGCCATAGTTGAAAAGCCTGTAAGAAAGCCAAGAAGTAATAGTGTTGGAGGTATTCCCTTCATATTTCGCAAAAGTAATTAGAAAATTTTAATAATAGCGTGACTAATGTTACAAAGCAATTTTGTTTAAAGTAACCCTTGTTACTGCAACAGTCTCAAAGAATAGAGACTTTTGCAATCTGAATCTGAAAATCTTAAATGTTGAAAGTCCTAAAATTCCTTCCCTTGCTTGTATCGCTGGTTTTAAGTCTTAATCTCAAGGCTCAACATACGGAGTTCTTAAAAGATGAACAGCCCCAACTTAGAGATATGTTTGACAACGCAGCCTTTCATGGCCATATTCGGAATTTCTATATGAATACCATAAACCGGGGCGATCTAAAGGATTATTATACCAATGCAACCGGCGGTGCCCTTGGATTTACTACCGGAAATTTTAAAGGTTTTGAGATTGGAGTAAAGGGAATTTTTACCTACAAGACATTTGGCAGTGATTTGGGTGTTGAGGATGCGGTAACGGGAAAAAATGCTAAATGGGAGTACGAACTTTATGATGTACTTAATAAAGGAAATTTTAAGGATCTCGATAGGTTGGAAGAGCTGTTTATAAGGTATCGGTTTGGGAATTCATATTTAAGTTATGGTAAGCTCGAAACCGAATTCACGCCACTTTTAAACCATAGCGATGGAAGGATGAAACCTTTTGCGCATAGGGGTGGCTGGGCACATTTAAATTTCAATTCAAAACACGAGGTCAATTTGGGCTGGATTGATGGGGTTTCGCCTCGCTCAACCACCGAGTGGTTTGCTATGGATGAGACGCTTGGACTTTTCTATAACGGATTTCAACCGAATGGAGAAATGGCTGATAATCATGAATTTTATCCTTCATCAGGAATTGGGATTTTAAACTACAATTTCAGAAAGGATAATCTTCAGCTTAATTTTTATGATTTTTACCACGATAAAGTAATGAATACAATTTGGGCAGAAATAGGGTATGACCTGGCCAATTTTAACTTTGGCGTTCAATATGTTTACCAGCATCCTTTTTCCTATTCTGAAGATCTGGCTTATGTGAATAGATATGTGCAACCTGGGGAAAACGGACAGATACTGAGTTCTCAGCTGAGCTGGAAAAAATCGGGTTTCAATTTCGCTTTTGCCTATACCCACGCTTTTGATACCGGCCGGTTTTTATTTCCGAAGGAATTAGGGCGGGATCGCTTTTTTACTTCCATTCCCAGATCACGCCTGGAAGGCTTGGGAAATGCAGATGTTTTTACCTTTAAAGCAGAATATCATTTACCAAAACCCGATTTTCATATTGGAATAGAAATGCAACAATTACAAGGTCCCGAAACCGGTAAGTTTACATTTAATAAATATAATGTAGATGAATCCTTTCAGATAAATAGTCATTTAAGTTATCATCCACACGGGTTTTTGGAAGGTTTGAATTTTGATATTTTATGGATTTACAGGAGAAATCAAAACCACACCGATGCCCAAAGTATTTTTAATAAGAGTAATTTTAATCAGTTAAATTTTGTTACCAACTTCAATTTTTAAAGTTATAAAACACGAATGGAAAATATAAAATTAGGATTAAAAGAGAACTGGAAACAATTTAGTTTATTGGTATTGGTAAATGCCTTTGTTGGCGGAATGGTAGGGCTGGAACGAAGTATTTTGCCTGAAATTGCCGAAAAAGAATTTGGTATTGCGGCAACCAGTGCCATTTTATCTTTTATTGTAGTTTTTGGAGTGGTAAAGGCGATTTCCAATTATTACGCCGGGGCATTGGCAAATAGGTTTGGAAGGAAAAACTTGTTGGTTTTGGGATGGATTTTTGCTATTCCCATTCCTTTTATCCTCATTTATGCTGAAAACTGGAACTGGATAATCGCCGCCAATGTCTTACTCGGAATAAACCAGGGATTGGCCTGGAGTAGTACCGTAGTGATGAAAATTGACCTGGTGGGTGAAAAACAGCGTGGTTTTGCAATGGGTTTAAATGAATTTGCCGGATATTTTGCAGTAGCTGTTGTAGCCTTTCTTACGGGCTGGATCGCTTCAGAATATGGCGTTAGGCCTTATCCATTCTACCTGGGAATTGGACTTATGATTCTGGGTTTACTCTTTAGTATTTTTCTAATTAAAGATACGCGACATCACGTGGCCAAAGAAGAGGGAAGCAGCGATATGTTGCGATTGAAAAATATTTTCTGGGATACTACCTGGAAAGATAAAAACCTTGGTTCTGTTAGTCAGGCGGGGCTAATCAATAATTTAAATGATGGAATGGCCTGGGGATTATTTCCTATTTTACTTTCCGGAAAAGGTTTTAATCTTGAACAAATAGGAATTGTTACTGCACTTTATCCCGCAGTTTGGGGAATAGGTCAACTGCTTACCGGAAGAATGGCCGATATTTTCAGTAAAAAAGATATGCTGTTTATTGGGATGCTCTTACAGGCAATAGTTTTGGTAATTTTAGTTTGGGCTGAAACAATGACGCATTTTGTGATACTTTCTTCTTTACTGGGCTGGGGAACCGCAATGGTTTACCCGACTTTCCTGGCAACTATTGCCGATAACACACATCCGCAGGATCGGGCAAAAAGTATTGGTATTTTCAGACTTTGGCGTGACCTGGGATATGCGATAGGAGCTATCTTAACTGGGGTAATTGCAGATTTGGTGAGTATTGAAGCAGCGATTATGTTAATTGGAATTCTAACTTTAATTTCAGCCGGAATTATTTTTCTTCGAATGGATTATAATGACAATAAAGCTGTGAAATTACTTAAATTTGAAAAATAATTTTAATATCGGATAGGTTTTATATAACTTCAACCGATATTTTATATCTTTGTGGTATGTGGGACGTAGATGTAAGATATAGAGAAGAGATGCAAAGCACTTTTGAGCGCTTGTTCGAAAAGAAAGCAATGCTGGAAAAAGCCAGGCCGTTGCCCAATATCGCTTTGAAAAAAATGAAAGAAGTTCTTTCTATAGAATGGACTTATAATTCAAATAGTATAGAAGGAAATACCCTCACCCTTAGGGAAACTCAAATGGTTTTGCAAGAAGGAATTACCGTAAAGGGAAAGTCACTGCGAGAGCATTTTGAAGCCAAAAATCACGAAACCGCTTTAGATTATTTGTATACCCTTGTCAAAACGGGTTATCAACTAAATGGTAAAGATATTCTCAAATTACACGAGTTGGGTTTAAGAAGTATAGAAGATGATTTTGCCGGGAGGTTAAGAAATTCTGGTGTGCGTATCGCTGGTGCTAATTTTGTGCCACCCAATGCCCAAAAGGTTTCAGGGTTATTTGATGATTTAGTGAATTTTGTAAATGAAAATAAGCAGCAGTTAAATGTAATTGAACTGGCTATGGTTTTTCATCATAAATTTGTTTGGATTCATCCTTTTTTCGATGGAAATGGAAGAACGGTGCGCTTGGCGATGAACCTTATTTTAATGAATGCAGGTTTTCCACCGGCTATTATTCTACGTAACGATCGCAAAAAATATTATGCCGCATTAAATGCTGCAAATAAGGGAGATTATAACAAACTTGCGCTATTAATGTGCCAGGCATTAGAACGTACTTTGAATATTTATATTCAGGCGCTGCCAGATAATGATGCTAATTATACTGAAATTTCTAACCTGGTAGAGGAGGAGCAATTGCCATATGGCCAGGAATATATTAGTTTACTGGCAAGGCAGGGAAAAATTGATGCCTATAAAGAAGGCAGAAATTGGCTTACTACTAAGGAAGCAATTCAGGATTATATTAAAAACAGAAAAAGGAAGCGCTAGTTTGTTCTTCTTCTCTGATGGTGAAAACAATTAGGCAGTCCCTGTTTTGGTGGACAATTTTCTATAAATACGACCTCTCTGAGGCTATAAATTGATAAGCCACGAATTCATGAATTATTTATTATTCGTGAATTCGGGGCTTTATTTTTTAAGCAGGTACTTCAGCTTTTTGATCAATAAGATTTTCGGCTTTTAGTTCTTCCCAGAATTCCGAAGGGATTTTTATTTCCAGTGCTTTTACATTTTCCTGAACTTGTTCTGGTTTACTGGCTCCAGCCAATACAGTACCTGCAGCTTTGGGGGCTAAAGAAAACTGAAGCGATGCTGCCACGAGGTTTACCTTATGTTTTTCCGCAATTTTCAATATTTTTTTATATCGATCTGAAATATCATTGGGCATTTCACCAGCATAATTATAACGCTTTTGCCCGGCAAGTAAGCCTGCATTAAATGGCGCAGCATTTATTAAACTTGCTTCGCTTTTTTCTATAGCCGGTAATAAACGCTCTAATGCTTCTTTATGGTGAACCAAAGAATATTGAATAGCCGAAAGAAAGACATCTGGTTTTGCAACTTCCAAAGTTTTTAAAATAGGTTCTATGGTGTTTACTCCCAATCCCCAGGCTTTGATGAGACCTTCTTCTTTCATTTTTTCAAGCTCTGGCATGGCACCCTTTTTGGCGACTTCAAAATGATCTTCCCAGGTGGTTCCTTCTTCATATTCATCATTATGATCTGGGGAAAGATCGTGAATAAAAGCATAATCTATACTTTCTACGCCTAAGCGCTGCAGGCTATCTTCTACAGAGCGGCGAACAGCTTCAGCTGAATAATCATATTTATAATCAAAGGGTGCAGGATTATTCCACATTGTTTCAGGAACATTTTTCGTGGCTTTTAAAACCCGGCCAACTTTGGTGGAAAGCACGTAATCTTCTCGTTTTTTATTATGCAGAAAATGTCCAAATCTTCTTTCGCTTAAGCCTAATCCATACCAGGGCGAGGTGTCATAATATCTCACGCCGGCTTCCCAGGCTCCTTCCAGTGTTTTTTCAGCCTCAGTATCGCTTAATTGCTTAAATCCGTTACCAATGGCGACTCCGCCTAATCCGAATTTATGTTGTAATTTAAACTGACTCATAATTTTATAATTTTCAAGTTGATTTCTTTATCATTTTCAGTCTTAAAATTAAATAGAAAACCCTGAACTTTTCGCCATTTAACAAAGACTAACATTTTATGTCCGCCCTTTGTTAAGAACCACTTAATTTCTAAAAACGAGTAGCATTTGATTACTGTAACAAAAGTTACTGCCCTAAGTGTAGGATTATTATATTTTTGCCTTGTAAAACTTAAAAAAACGGTTGGAAAAGTACTTAGACATAATCGCCGATTCTTTTACCGGGTATTTTAATTACCTGGTGAATGAGATTAGCAATCCTTCCTGGACCAATTATTTTTATTGGTTAATTGGACTGTCGCTTTTAGTTTGGGTGCTGGAAATTTTAATCCCCTGGAGAAAAGAGCAAAAGATATTTCGAAAGGATTTTTGGCTGGATACGTTCTATATTTTATTTAATTTTTTCCTGTTTTCGCTGGTTGGTTATAATGCGATTTCGAATGTAGCAGTAGAATTATTCAACGATTTCCTCGGCTTTTTTGGAGTTACAAATATAGTTGCCCTGGAAGTTAAGGATTTCCCGATTTGGGTGCAACTGCTAATAATGTTTGTAATTGCAGATTTTATCCAGTGGAATGTTCACCGGCAGTTGCATAAACAGCCGTGGCTTTGGGAATTTCATAAAGTGCACCACAGCGTTAAGGAAATGGGTTTTGCTGCACAGTTTAGGTTTCATTTTATGGAAACCATTGTTTATAAAACCTTACAGTACATTCCCCTGGCAATGATAGGTTTTGGGATTCAGCAATTTTTTGTGGTACATATGTTTGCTGTATTTATTGGTCATTTAAACCATGCAAATGTTGGCTGGAACTACGGAATTTTTGGATACCTTTTAAATAATCCTAAGATGCATATCTGGCATCATTCAAAAGAACTTCCGCAAAACAGGCCTTATGGAATGAATTTCGGTTTAAGTCTAAGCATTTGGGACTATTTATTCGGCACAGCATATATTCCGCAGGAAGGTAAAGATATAGAATTAGGTTTTCAAGGAGACGAGGATTTTCCTGAAGATTTTAAAAATCAAATGGCATTTCCATTTAGAAAAAAGAATACACAAAAAAACAGTTTATAATTTAAAAGAGTAAAAAAATGAAGATAAAACAATTTAAGGACGATCCTTTAGCGCATTATTCTTACGCTCTTGTAAGTGATGGAGAAATGGCCCTGGTAGATCCAAGCCGTAATCCTATGCAATATTATAAATATGCCGAGGAAAACAATGCTAAAATTGTAGCGGTTTTTGAAACACACCCGCACGCCGATTTCGTGAGCGGACATTTACAAATTCAGCAAGAGACAGGATCTACCATTTATATTAGTAAAAATGTTGGTGTAGAATATACACATACTCCATTTGATGAAGGTGACGAAGTGAAAATTGGAGATGCCAGTATAAAGGCTATTCATACTCCCGGTCACTCACCAGATAGTTTAACATTTATAGCTGAAGAAAACGGCGAAACCATTATGTTTAGTGGAGATACACTTTTTATAGGCGATGTTGGAAGGCCAGATTTACGTGAAAAAGCTGGAAATATGAAAGCAAAACGTGTAGAATTGGCGAAGCAAATGTACAATACCATGCAAACCAAATTTAACGAATTGCCAGATGATACCATAATCTATCCGGCTCACGGTGCAGGTTCGCTTTGCGGAAAAAATATGAGTGATGCTTCTTCAAGTACTCTTGGAAATGAACGCCAGGGAAACTGGGCGTTTAAAGACCAAACCGAAGAGGAGTTTGTAGAAGAAATTTTAAAAGACCAGCCTTTTATTCCTGCCTATTTTGGTTTTAGTGTAGAGTTAAACCGAAAAGGAGCTTTAAATGTTCAAAAAGCGAAATACGAAGTTCCGGTAAAACTTTATGTAGATTCGGTAGAGAAAGAAGGAATCACTGTAGTAGATACTCGTGATGGGGATGCTTATAAAAAGGGACATTTACCCAATAGTATTAATATCATGGCCCGTTCAGAAAGTGATAAATATGAAACCTGGCTGGGTGCTATTATTGAGCCTGAAGAGGAATTTTATCTTGTTGCTGAAAGCGTAGATCAAATTGATGATTTACTGGAAAGAACTGCGAAAATCGGTTATGAAAAGCAAATGAAAGGGGTAGTGACTTTATCTGAAAAAGTTTCAAAATCCTCAGATGAATTTAATCTCGAAGATTTTAAAGCCAATAAAGATAAATACACTATTGTAGATATTAGAAATGAAAGTGAGATTGCAGAAGGTAAGATCTTTGATGATGCCAAAGCAATCCCGTTGAATGAGCTTAGAAACCGGACAGATGAATTGCCAGGTGATAAGCCGTTTATGGTTCATTGTGCCGGAGGATATCGTTCTGCCGCAGGAAGCAGTATTCTTGAAAATAAATTTAAAAATACCAAAGTTTATGATCTAAGTGAAGCGATTAAAGAGTTTTCATAAAAGATTACATAGATAGAGTGAATAGAAAAATAACAGGGGTCGCGACCCCTGTTATTTTTTGTCTAATTTTAAATTTTACATCTTATGAAAAAAGCAGATTTATTTAAGATGTATTTTGAAGCAGTTCTAAAATGGTGAATTTAAAAGCTTATTTCTCAGTAATCCTGAACTAAAACTTCTGTCGGAATGTGAAGCGTAGTGTTCAACTTCCTTATCATATTCAAAGTCAATTTTCGTTTTTTATTTAAAACCTCACTTACCCTGCTTTTAAATCCAACAATCTCTGCTAAATCTTTTTGTTTCATTCCCATCTGTTCCATTCGGAATTTGATGGCCTCAATAGGATCGGGCATTCCAATCGGAAAATTCTCATTCTCATATCGGTCGATTAAAATGGAAAGAATTTCTAACTCATCCCCTTGTTCAGTTCCTTTTTTTGCATCAAAAATCACCTCAAGTCGGTCGAGTGCTTTTTGATAGTCTTTTTCATTCCTTATCGGTGCGATATTCATAATCAGATATTATTTGCGTCTATTTTGTTATAATCTGCGTGAGTACCAATAAATCTTATCCAGCAAATCTGAAATTCAAAGTTGAATTTTACAATTAATCGGTAATTGTTTCCTTTAATATTGTAAACAATTCGGTTATTTTTTAAAATACTTGCACTTGGATATGCACTTTTTAATTCATTAATATTTTTCCATTCAGATCTTTCTGTTTCTCTATACCAGGATTTTAATTGATCTTCACAGTCAGCGTGACTTTCCCAAAAATCTCGTAAAGTTCGTTTCGAAATTATTCTCACACTGTAACTGTTTGAAGCAAATATACTAAAAAGTTACCATAATGGGAATATTCTATCGGCTTGGAAGTACATTCTCTTAATCTAAATTTTGAACTCATAAGTAATTGCTCTAAACTTTTTCTATATTTACAATACAAGCTTCAAATTAGATTTGAAAACTACGAAATATGGAAAAAAAATATAAGGTTAAGGTGAATAATTCATTTGAATTTGAATTTACCAAAGACCAGATCACCGCTTTAGATACGCAGGAAATTGCCGATAAGCATTACCACCTATTAAAAGAAAATCGCAGTTTTAAGGCTGAGGTTCTAACCGAAAACTTTCTTCAACGCAAGTACGATATTAAGATCAATTCAAATACTTATAAAGTAGCTATTTCCAATGAGCTGGATTTACTTATTGAAGAAATGGGACTTTCCCTGGGAACTGCGCAAATGATAAATGATATAAAAGCGCCAATGCCCGGGTTAATTCTGGAAGTTAATGTTGACGAAGGTGCTAAAGTAAAGGAAGGCGATTTCTTGCTGGTTTTAGAAGCTATGAAAATGGAAAATACACTTACTGCACCCAGGGATGGTGTGGTAAAATCTGTCTCTGTTAAAACCGGGCAAACTGTTGAAAAGAACCAGTTATTAATTGAAATGGAATAAGTCCTTAATCTTCAAAAAGGAAATAATTAGAATTCAAAAGAAATAAAATGAAGAAAATATTAGTAGCCAATAGGGGAGAAATTGCTTTACGGGTAATGAAAACCATTCAAAAAATGGGAATCAAGACCGTTGCAGTTTTTTCTAAAGCCGATAGAAACGCGCCCCACGTAAAGTTTGCCGACGAGGCGGTTTGCATAGGAGAAGCACCTTCTAACGAATCTTACCTAAAAGGCGATAAAATTATTGAAGTGGCTAAAGAACTTGGTGTAGACGGGATTCATCCCGGTTATGGATTTTTAAGTGAAAATGCCGGTTTTGCCGAGAATGTTGAGAAGAACAGAATTACCTGGATAGGCCCTGGATCTAAAGCTATCAAGATAATGGGAAGTAAACTGGCTGCTAAAGATGCGGTTAAAGATTACGATATTCCAATGGTTCCGGGAATTGATGAGGCGATTACCGATCCCGAAAAAGCCAGGAAAATAGCTAAAGAAATAGGTTTTCCTATTTTAATAAAAGCTTCTGCCGGTGGCGGTGGTAAGGGAATGCGTATTGTTGAAAACGAAAAAGACCTGGAAGACCAGATGAAACGTGCCATTAGCGAAGCTGAATCTGCTTTTGGAGATGGCTCGGTTTTTATAGAGAAATACGTTTCTTCACCAAGACATATTGAAATCCAGGTTTTAGCTGATTCCCACGGGAATTATATTCATCTTTTTGAGCGGGAATGCAGCATTCAGCGTAGGCACCAAAAAGTGGTGGAAGAGGCTCCATCGGTTGTTTTAGATTCCAAACTTAGGAAACAAATGGGAAAAGCTGCCGTAAAAGTGGCTAAAGCTTGCGATTATGTAGGAGCAGGGACTGTTGAATTTTTATTTGATGAAAGTCAGAATTTCTATTTCCTGGAGATGAATACTCGTTTGCAGGTTGAGCATCCCGTAACCGAATATATTACCGGTGTAGACCTGGTAGAACAACAGATTAGGATTGCCCGAGGTGAAAAATTGAGATTGCTTCAGGAGGATTTAAAAATAAAGGGGCACGCAGTAGAACTTAGGGTTTATGCCGAAGATCCTATGGATAATTTTATGCCTAGTGTAGGAAAGCTTGAAAAATACAGTATTCCGAAAGGTGAAAATATTCGTGTAGATAACGGGTTTGAAGAAGGAATGGAGGTTCCTATTTATTACGACCCGATGCTGGCAAAATTAATTACTTATGGAAAAACCCGCGAGGAGGCAATTCAATTAATGCTCAAGGCGATAAAGCAATATGAAGTTGAGGGCGTAATGACCACACTTCCGTTTGGAAAATTTGTTTTTGAACACGAGGCTTTTAGAAGTGGAAATTTTGATACACATTTTGTAAAGAATTATTATTCCGCTAAAAAACTGGAAAATGAAATTGAAGAAGAAGCAAAATTAGCGGCAATTGTAGCTTTAAAACAATACCTCAAAGATCAACATGAGTTGAGGTTACCGGCTAATTAAAGTTTGAAATACAATATTAAGACGGGAAATAAAACAGATGGCAGTAAAGCTTGTTTGGTATTAATAGAAGCAACCGTAATTTCGAGGCAAGCCTTAAAATATTTAATCTCGATTATCGAGTAAAAAATTAATTAATGAGTCAGAATATAGAAAAGTTAAACGATAAAATTAAGCAAGCGCACCTTGGTGGCGGTGAGAAACGTATTGCGAAGCAGCACGAAAAAAAGAAACTTACCGCACGGGAACGTGTAGATTATTTAATGGACGAAGGTTCTTTTGAAGAAATTGGCATCCTGGTTACCCACAGGACCACCGGTTTTGGAATGGAAGATCAAAAAATCTATGGAGACGGTGTCGTAACCGGCTATGGTACAATTAACGGAAAACTGGTCTATATTTTTGCCCAGGATTTTACCGTTTTTGGTGGGTCGCTCTCAGAAACTCACGCCGAAAAAATTTGTAAAATAATGGACCTGGCTGTAAAAGTTGGAGCACCAATGATTGGGCTTAACGATTCAGGTGGGGCAAGGATTCAGGAAGGCGTAAAATCGCTTGGCGGTTATGCCGATATTTTTCATAGAAATGTAAAGGCTTCTGGGGTTATTCCGCAGATTTCTGCCATCATGGGACCTTGCGCCGGTGGAGCGGTTTATTCTCCGGCAATGACAGATTTTACACTTATGGTTCAGGATACCAGTTATATGTTTGTAACCGGTCCAAACGTGGTGAAAACGGTAACTAATGAAGAGGTAACTTCCGAAGAATTGGGTGGGGCTTCTACCCACGCCACAAAATCTGGTGTAACGCATATCACTTCTTTTAACGATATCGCCTGCCTGGAAGATATCAAAAAACTGGTGAGCTACATGCCTCAGAACAATAAAAAAGCGCCAGAAAAACTTCCGTATAAATTAGGGGATGAAATTAGGGAAGAATTGGATTCCTTGATTCCCGATAGTTCCAATAAACCTTATGATATGCACGAGGTGATTAGCGGAATTATAGATAAGGATTCTTTTTTTGAAATTCATAAAGATTACGCCGATAATATTATTGTCGGTTTTGCGCGTTTAGGCGGAAGAAGTGTGGGGATTGTTGCTAATCAGCCAATGAGCCTTGCCGGAGTTTTAGATGTAGACTCATCTAAAAAGGCGGCGCGTTTTACCCGTTTTTGCGATTGTTTTAATATCCCGTTGTTGGTGTTGGTAGATGTACCCGGATTTTTACCTGGAACCGATCAGGAATGGAATGGAATTATTCTTAACGGCGCAAAATTACTTTATGCGCTTAGCGAAGCCACAGTGCCAAAAGTAACCGTGATTACCCGTAAAGCCTATGGTGGCGCTTACGATGTGATGAATTCCAAACACATTGGAGCCGATCTTAATTATGCCTGGCCAACAGCTGAAATTGCCGTAATGGGAGCCAAGGGAGCGAGTGAAATTATTTTTAGAAAGGAAATCCAGGAAGCTGAAGATAGCGAAGCGAAACTAGCTGAAAAAGAGGCCGAATATGCTGAAACTTTTGCAAATCCGTTTGAAGCTGCGCAACGCGGATTTATTGATGAGGTAATTATGCCACGCGATACCAGAAGAAAATTATTGAAAGCTTTTAGTATGCTGGAAAATAAGAAAGTGCTTAGACCCAAGCGAAAGCACGGGAATATTCCTCTATAGTTTTTAGACCTTTAAAACCCTTATTCTACTGCATTTAACAAGTTTGACGTAAATATGTCGCAAGGCTGTCGCAATATTTTTTTAAACCTCACTGTAGATTTGCTGAAACATATAAACTTATAATTATGGAGAACAATGAATTAGCAAACAGGGTAATTGAGCTAAGGAATAGAAAGGGATTTTCTCAAGAATTTTTAGCCGAGGAATCTGGAGTTAGCCTTAGAACTATTCAAAGAGTGGAAAATGGAGAAACCCAGCCAAGAGGAGATACTTTACAGCGAATTGCCAAAGGGCTTGGCGTAACTTCTGAAGAACTTATTGATTGGAAATTAGAGAAAAATAATAGTTATCTCGCATTACTGAATAGTTCAGCATTAAGTTTTCTTTTCTTTCCAGTATTAGGGATTTTAGTTCCATTAGTGATGTGGATATCTAAGAAAAATGAAATTCATAATATTAATAAAACAAGCAAAGAAATATTGAATTTTGAGATTACCTGGTGTATTCTGTTGTTTTTTACTTGTATAGGGTTTATTAGTATTAATTTTTACCGTGTACAAACAGCCTCGTATATTACTCCATCTTTACTGCTTAATCCTATAATATTTTGGTTGATAATCTGTTTTCTTTACCTGTTTAATTTAGTCATCGTTCTTTATAATTCATTTCGATTGAAGGCTGAAAAGAATGTTTTATATTTTTTTAGAATACCATTTTTAAGGTAGGTTTGTAGTATATGTTGCTAAAAATAATATATGAAATTCAATAAAATTGTTTGTGTAGACCATACAAAATTAGAAGACTGGGCCATAGAAGAACTCCAGGAATTTAGCGAAGCTAAAGTAAAGGTTTATAAAGAAAGTCCTGATTCAGAAAAAGAGCTCATTGAACGAATTGGCGATGCAGAAGCGGTAATAGTTTCTTGGAAAACGCAAATCCCTGAAAATGTTATAAAAGAATGTAGCAACCTTAAATATATTGGGATGGCCTGCAGCCTTTATGATGATGAATCGGCTAATGTTGCTGTAGATTTTGCCAGGAAGCAAGAAATTACCGTGAAAGGTATTTTCGATTATGGCGATCCCGGGGTGATAGAATTTATCGTTTCAGAATTAATAAGATTGCTACATGGATTTGGAGAGCAACAGTGGCGAAAAATGCCGGTGGAACTTACCGATAAAAAGATTGGAATTATCGGGCTGGGGACTACCGGGAAAATGCTGGCTGAAGCTTTATTGCCGCTTGGAGCCGATCTTTATTATTTTAGTAGAAGCAGAAAAAAGGAATGGGAGACCAAAGGGCTTCAGTATTTATCTTTAGAAGAATTGCTGAAAACTTCGGAAATCATTTCGCTACATCTTCCAAAGAATACAAAAATCCTGGGAGAAGAAGAATTTAAAACTTTTGGTGCAGGAAAAATATTAATCAATACTTCGCTGGGCCTTCCGTTTGAGGAAGGAGCTTTTGAAAATTGGATAAAATCTGAAGGTAATTTTGGGATTTTTGATGGTGACGGCGGTGCTTCGCTATCTAAAGAAACAAAAGGTTTAAATCGAGTGATTTCGCATAAAAAAAGTGCTGGTTGGAGTGCTGAAACTCAGCGTAGATTATCTGAAAAAGTGCTGGAGAATTTAAAGGATTATTTTAAATAAATCTTTTTGTATAGGAATATAGACCTCACCTCTTGAAAACCTGTGAGGTCTTTTTTTGCTGTAACATTTGTTACAGTCCTCTTTTGTATATTCTATTTAATTTGCACTTCATAAAAAATAAAAACTATGGAATGGATTTTTGAGCCCTGGCCCTGGTATATATCGGGTCCGCTTATAGCTTTAATAATGTTTTTACTCATCTTTATTGGTAAAAGTTTTGGAATGTCTTCTAACCTTAGAACCATGTGCACAATGTGTGGTGCCGATTCTAAAGCCGATTTTTTTAATTTCGATTGGAAATCTCAACGCTGGAATCTTATTGTGGTAGTAGGAGCAATTATTGGCGGATTTATTGGAGCAAATTTATTAAGCAACGATCTTTCGGTAGCTATAAATCCTGATACGATTACTATTTTGGAAGACCTGGGCTTTAATAGTGCCGGTGAAGCCTACCTACCAACCGAAATTTATAGTTGGGAAGCAGTTGGCGGAATTAAAGCGCTTATCATTCTATTGGTTGGCGGGATCTTGATTGGTTTTGGTGCACGCTACGCCGGTGGGTGTACATCTGGACACGCTATTTCTGGACTTAGTAATTTGCAATTGCCTTCTTTAATCGCCGTTATCGGTTTTTTTATAGGTGGTTTGGTGATGGTGCATTTGTTATTTCCTCTAATATTTTAAATTGAATTATGAGAAGTATAGGATATTTATTGATAGGTATATTTTTTGGAATCGTAATGTTTAAATCTGAAGCCGCTTCCTGGTTTAGGATTTATGAAATGTTCCAGTTCCAGTCGTTTCATATGTATGGAATTATGGGTTCGGCCTTGCTTTTAGGAGTTATTGGCGTTCAAATTATAAAACGAAAAAACCTAAAATCTTTTTTTGGCGAACGTATTTCATTTATTCCGAAAGAGAAAAGTTTTAGCCGCTATATGTATGGGGGAATTATCTTTGGATTAGGTTGGGCGCTTGCTGGTGCCTGCCCGGGACCAATTTTCACCTTAATTGGTGCAGGATTTTTACCAATTTTAATCGTATTTATAGGTGCACTTTTAGGAACTTTCTTATACGGATTGCTTCGGAAGAAGTTACCGCATTAAGGAGCTTTATTCAACTTCAGAAAACAAAAATCAATTGTTTTTTTCCGAAGAAATATAGAAATAGGGTAGTGAGATATGATATTTCACAACAATAAGTCTAATTGAAATTACCATAAGCGTTGTGGTTAGGTAAATGATATCGCGGTTTACGCCAAGCTCGTGCATTATAACAAAAACGAGTCCGCCAAAGATACAGGCGGTGGCGTAAATTTCCTTTCTAAAAATTACTGGGATTTCGTTACAGAGAATATCGCGAATTACACCACCAAAAGTACCTGTCATAGTACCAAGGGCAATACAAATAATGGGGTCAAGCCCGTTTCTAATACCAATTTCAACACCGGTGATGGTAAAAACTCCCAGGCCAATGGTATCAAAAAGGAAGAGGGATTTTTTAAGATAATTAATTTTATTCCTAAAAATAATGGCAAGAATGGTTACGGCACCAATAAGGTAAATATAAATGGTATTTTCCATCCAGGTCACGGGAGTATTTCCTATTAAAGTATCGCGTAATGTGCCACCGCCAATGGCAGTTACAAAACCAATAATAAAAATACCAAAAAGGTCAAGCCTACGGTCCATAGCTGCCAATGCGCCAGAAATAGCGAAGGCAATGGTCCCGAGGAGGTCTAGAATATTAAATAAAGTAAGTTCCATTTACTCGGTAATCGAGATTTAAAAATTTCGAGGCTTTCCGCCGAAATTAAAATGTTTTAAATGAATGCCCCACGGTCTTGCTGCGAGGTAATTTTTAGACAAAGGTATAGTTAAATTTTGGGAAGCCGTTAATTTTTATTTCCTGAATGGAATCTATACCTTCAAATTATTACTGAATAGTAAAACTTAATTAGATTAGTGTAAGTTTATAGTGAAAGTTACTACTTTTGTAAGACAGAAAAACAAGATAAAATGAGCGATAAAATAGAAAGAATTAAAACCTTAATTATAGGATCTGGACCGGCAGGATATACTGCAGCAATTTACGCGGCAAGAGCCGATCTTAAACCCGTTATGTATACAGGAATGGAACCCGGTGGGCAGTTAACCACAACTACTGAAGTGGATAACTTTCCCGGTTATGCCGATGGAGTAGATGGGCCTAAAATGATGATGGATCTGCAAAAGCAGGCCGAACGTTTTGGTACCGAAGTGAGAATGGGGATGGTAACTGAAGTTGAATTTATCGATAAACCCGGCGGAATTCATAAGGCCTGTGTAGATAATGCTACCTGGGTGGAAGCCGAAACGATTATTATATCTACCGGTGCTACCGCTAAATACCTTGGATTGCCAAGTGAACAACGTTTGCGTGGTGGTGGAGTTTCAGCATGCGCGGTTTGTGACGGATTTTTCTATAAAGGCCAGGATGTGGCGATAGTTGGTGGTGGCGACACGGCTGCTGAAGAAGCTACCTATCTAGCCAATATCTGTAAAAAAGTAACAATGCTGGTAAGAGGTGACCAGATGCGGGCTTCTAAAGCGATGCAACATCGAGTAAACAGTACTAAAAATATAGATGTTAAATTTAATACTGAAGTAGATGAAGTTATTGGCGAACAGGTAGTAGAAGGACTAAGAATGCTGAATAAAGAAACCGGTGAAAAAGAGCAAATCGAGATTACCGGATTATTTATTGCCATTGGTCACAAACCAAATACCGATATTTTTAAAGGTACATTAACGATGGATGATACCGGGTATTTAATTACCGAAGGGAAATCTACTAAAACCAATATTCCGGGAGTTTTTGCTTCGGGTGATGTACAGGATAAGATTTATCGCCAGGCGGTTACTGCAGCAGGAACCGGTTGTATGGCTGCTTTGGATGCAGAACGCTATTTAGCTGAAATAGAAAGTGAAGAAGGAGAAGAAGTAAAAACTACGAAGAAAGTAGAAGCTTAATTTCTTAAAATTTAATAGTTAAAAAACCTCACAGGTCTCGAAGACTTGTGAGGTTTTTCTGTTTTCTGAAATATATGTCGCTCCGCTGGAGCTCAGAATCAGTATTACTGATAATTTTCTATAAATATTTCGCTCTTCCAGAGCTCCCAGAATTTTAAGCAAATGATTCTATTGTGTAGATTTAGCAGATTTTTGAAACCTGGGAGATCTTCTGGGTTTTCAAGAACTTGGATTGAGCCCAATAGAGGCGATATTTTTGTAGAAATAAGATATAGAGAATAAAGGAGCTCCAGCGGAGCGGCATTTTAATATTCCAAACTAATTTCTCTCCTAACCTTATCCAGCAACTCAATTAATTGCAGACTTTTTTCGAAGGTCATTTCGGTGCTTTCGGTTTTGCCTTGCAGTAGCATTTTTTGAACGTGTTCTGCTTCAAAATTATATCCGTTGGAATTCACTTTAAACTCTTTGGTTTCTTCACCTTCTGGTGTTTGTATGATAATGCTTGTAGGTTCGTGAAACCTGGTGTTTAGGGTAAGCGTAGCTTTTTGAAACTGAATAATTGCTGCGGTAGGTGTTTGTTTTATAATAGAACTCCCTAATTCTGCTTCTACACCATTTTTATATTTAAAAACAATATCACAATCTTCGTCGACTCCGGTGTTGTGAAAACTGGCTTTTGCCTGAATTCTCTCTGGAACTCCCAAAGCACTCATCGCCATAAAGATAGGGTAGATGCCAATATCCAGCAAGCTACCGCCACCCAGGTTTTTATTATAAAGGCGTTTATCTAAATCTACCGGCGCCGGAAAACCAAAATCGGCTTTTAGGTTTTTGATTTTACCGTATTTTTCAGATTTAACTTGTTCGATTACAAACTTAAAATGCGGTAGAAACTGCGTCCACATCGCTTCCATTAGAAAAACATTTTCCTTTTTGGCTTTAGCGATCATTTCTTCCACCTGCTTTTTGTTCATCGCAAAAGGTTTTTCGCACAAAACTGCTTTTTTATGATCAAGGCAAAGAAGGGTTTGTTGATGATGAAAAACGTGAGGCGTAGCGATATAAACCACGTCTAATTCTTCATCTTTCAGCATTGCTTCGTAGCTAGAAAACAATTTAGTGGCGTTATGTTCTTTTGCAAAAGTTTCAGCTTTGGTTTTAGATCTACTGGCAACCGCATAAAGTTCGGCGCCTTCAACATCTTTTAATCCCGTCGCGAATTTTCCGGCAATTTTTCCGAGGCCCAGAATGCCCCATTTTATTTTTTTCATTTTAAATAATTTATATTTTCAATCTCTAATAGACGCCCATTAGCCTGAACGAAACTAGCAGTTTATGTGCTCCTTTTAATTTTATGTTCCGGGGTTTTTATAAATAGTTCCAGGATTAGAGCGAGTGCCATTACAAGTAAACATCCTGCTAAATTGAGCCACAAATAAGGCATCACATCGAATTTATAGAGGATTATTATTATAATTTGTGTGATTATTGCGGCTACAAAAACCGAATTACTGTTTACAATTTTAATAAAAAATGCCAGTAAAAATATTCCCAAAACATTTCCGTAGAAAATGGAACCGATAATATTTACCAGCTGAATAAGATTATCGAACAAATTAGCAAAACTAGCAAATGCAATGGCAATGGCTCCCCAAAGTAGTGTAAACCATTTTGAAGCTTTTACGTAATGTTCATCAGACATTTCAGTTTTTCTGCTTCTTTTGTATAGGTCTATTGAAGTTGTTGAGGATAGCGCATTTAATTCGGAAGCGGTAGAAGACATTGCTGCAGATAAGATTACCGCCAGTAATAAACCGATTAAACCGCGCGGAAGATTATTTAGTATAAAATGGATAAATACATAATCTTTATCGTTGCTCTCCGCATCTTTGTCTGATGCGTCTATTAACTTCCTTGCTTTTTGCCGGGTTTCATTTTCTGAAGCATTTAAAGTGGCGAGGTTTTCGCGATAAGTTGAATTATTTTCTGGGGTGAAATTATTGTTTTCGGCAAATTGTAAATGTAGATTCTGTTTTTCTTGTTGTATCGCATCGTGCTCCAGCATTAAATCTTCATATTGATGTCCGTAATCGGAATTCAAAACAGTTTCAGTAGCAGCAGGATTAAAATTTAAAGGGGCGTTGTTAAATTGGTAGAATACAAAAACCAGGACCCCTACGAGCAAAATAAAGAACTGTAACGGCACTTTAAGCATTCCGTTCATAATCATTCCCATTCTACTTTCGTTAACCGATCTTCCGCTTAAATAACGCTGTACCTGGCTTTGATCTGTCCCAAAATAGGATAGGGCCAAAAAACTACCCCCAATAATTCCGCTCCAAAAAGTATATCGGTTTTCAAAATCAAAAGAGAAATCCAGAATATCCATTTTTCCGCTGGCGCCGGCAATTTCAAGCGCGTTGCTAAAATTTATATTTTCGGGTAAATAGCTTAAAATAATAAAAAATGCGGCAAACATGCCGGTAAGGATTACTGCCATTTGTTGCTTGTGCGTTACACTCACGGCTTTTGTTCCGCCGGCAACCGTGTAAATAATAACTAAAGAACCAATAAGAATTGTTAACCCAGAGAGGTTCCAGCCTAAAACAGCCGAAAGGATAATGGCCGGGGCAAAAATAGTTAAGCCCGCTGCGAGACCACGCTGAATTAAAAATAGGACTGCAGTTAATGTCCTGGTTTTTCTATCGAACCTGGATTCCAAATATTCGTAGGCGGTATAAACGTTGAGCCTGCGATAAATGGGAATAAAAAACATACAAATAACCACCATAGCAATGGGTAGCCCAAAATAGAATTGTACAAAACCCATCCCATCGTGAAAAGCCTGGCCTGGTGTAGAAAGAAATGTGATGGCACTGGCTTGAGTTGCCATTGTAGAAAGCCCAATTGTCCACCAACGGGTTTCACTACCACCGCGAATATAATCTTGTGCGCCCTTGTTATTTCGGGTTTTGTAAACACCGTAGGTAACTATAAAAGCAAGCGTACCAAGAAGTACAATCCAGTCTATTAATTGCATATTAGGTGAATTGGGACATTATAAAATAAAACACAATTATGTAAGCTGCGTTGGCTAAAAGAACGAAAGTATATGATTTCTTCCAGGTAAATTTTTCGGGTTCCTTCATTGTTTTCCTATTGAAATCATATTAGCGAAAAGCCTGTAAGCACCGGGAACTCCTACTGGAAACTGCCTAAAGAAGCTTAAACCGGTGTAAATAAAATATCCTTCTCCATATTTTGCGACCATTAAACTTCCATTTTTGGGAGTTTCATTTTTATCGTTCATAGATAGAATTGGCGTAAATTCTTCACTCCAGGAATCGGGAAAATAAAGTCCACGTTCCTGCACCCAATTTTCAAAATCTTTTTCGGTGATTTTATTGGGTGAATTTAAAATTGGATGCTCTTCAGCTAAAAACCGAACCTCGGCGGTTTCATCGGTTACTCTGTCTCGAGACAATTCCAGCGGAAAAGGAGAAGTATTTTCAGTCACCAATCCGCGATTGGTATTGTATTGCACGATGAGATTCCCGCCATTCTTCACATAATCAAAAAGCGCCTGTTGCTTAAATTTTAGTGCATCCACCGTATTTAACGCACGAATTCCCAGTACCACGGCATCATATTTTTGCAGTGAAGCCTGTGAAATTGAAGCCACATTTAATTTGTTAACTCGATATCCAATTTGCTCAAGACTTTCTGGAACCACATCGCCAGCGCCTTCTATATAACCAATAAGTTCTCCTTTTCTCTCGAGTTCTAATCTCGCAACTTTTAATTTTGAAGGAACTACCAGGTTTTGCTTCGGAATGTGTTTGTAATCTATACTGATGAGTTTTTCTGAAAATTCCTCTCCATTTATCGTTGCGGTTGGAATAATAAAAGTTTCCTCCTGATCTTTAGGAGGATTAACCTCAAAAGTGACCGTTACTGAACTACCTTTTTGCTGAAGCTGGAATTTATGATTATCTGGTTTAATGTTCCAATTTTTGCCTGCTGAAAGGCTAATTTCTCCCTGCACATTCGCTTTTCCGGAGGTAAGTTTTACTGAAACTTTTTTAGATTTCTCATTTTCAAAAATGATGACATCGTCTTCAAAAGCGAGGGAAATTTCAGGAATAATCTCAAAAGGCTGGTAGGTTTCGCCAAAAACCGCATCGTTATATTTATAAATTATAGGTTTTTCAAAGCTTAGGGAAACCTCACTAAATTTAAGATGAAAAATAGCTTTGGTAAGCATTGGTGTTTCCGGTAGGCCAATTAGTTCCCTATTTTTTACAATATACATTCCGTTATTAGACTCTTCTTCTAACCAATATGGAGTAGTATAAGGCGTTTCTTTTGGAACTTTTAAAACTATTTCATTTTGCCAGTCTTCATTATTTTTCAGTTCTGCTTCTGCCTTAATTTTAGAATTATTCGGACTTAGTTCTACAGAACTTAAGCTTACGGGGAAATCACTTCGGTTAATAGCTTCCAGGTTTATTGATACGCTATCTTTTGGCGTAGCTGAAGCTTGTGATGCTACTGCTTCCAAAAATAAGCCTGTGCTGGCGTAAATAATATTTTTAATTTCTTTTGTCTTTAATTCCCGCCAATGCTCATTTGGTAATTTCTGTATTAATTTATAGGCCTCAAGGAGTTTGGGTATACTTGCTGCAGGATCTGTAAAACTGTAATTTTCTTCAACTTCATTTAGAATTTCACCAATTTTAGCGCCGTCTTTTAATTTTTTCCAGGATGTATCTATGCCCTTAAAAATATCTTGTGAGCGTATGGTATCCCCTTTAATTGGTTCTAAATATTCCATTTGCCGACCGCGCGAACCGGTACTGCCAAAACCCTGCGATTGGTGCTGACTGCGGCTTAAAGATGAAATTTCGGGATTTGAAAGTCCGAGTAACGGAAAATAAACTCCCGTATCAAAACTTATAAACCTGTCTTTACTGGCTTCTTGAAAAGCTTCTTCGCCACCATAAAACCAGGGAGAAGTATTAAAATAAGCACGTTTTGTTTGGTGTGTTTCGGTAAAATTTAATTGATCGGGAAATTTATTGGAATTAGCAGCGGCATCAAAAGCTTCCAGGCTTAATAGGGCAGAAGAAGTATGGTGACCGTGAGTACTGCCAGCAGTGCGATGATCAAACCGATTTATAATTACATCTGGTTTAAAGTTTCTAATTATCCATACCACATCGCTTAGCACTTTTTCTTTATCCCAAATTTCAAGGGTTTCTTCAGGGGTTTTAGAGTAGCCAAAATCGTTAGCGCGCGTAAAGAACTGTTCCCCGCCGTCTATACGCCTTGCCGCGAGCAATTCCTGGGTTCTAATAAGTCCCAATTGCTCTCTTAATTCGGGACCAATTAAGTTCTGGCCACCATCGCCACGGGTTAGCGATAAATAGGCTGTTCTGGCATTTTTTTCGTTAGAAAAATAAGAGATTAACCGGGTGTTTTCATCGTCGGGATGGGCGCCAATGTATAAAACCGAGCCCAGGAAATTCAGCTTTTTTATTTCCTGAAATATTTCAGTAGCATTTAATTTTTCGGGTTCCTGTGCGTGTAAACTCAACAGGAAAAAACAGAAAAGTAAACTAAATAGTTTGCGCATAAATTTCAAAGCGATTAATAAGACATCCAAATATAAAAACTTTAGCCGCCTGAAGATAGAAAAATTAACTGCTTTTACTCAATAAGGAAGATTAAAATGCCTCAAAGTTTATTTCGAAATTAAAATAATCCAATGTAAAGGTCCTTTAAATTACGCCGGGCAACTACTTTTAAAGGCTGCTTTTGTCCCCATCAAGGTAAACATCTTTTGCTACAAGCGAAACCGCTTTTTGTAAAATCAAGTTATTAGGATAGGTAATTAGTTCTCCTTCTAAAGTCCTGATATGTAAATGAAAAGCCTTTATATCTTCAATAATAGCTTCAATAGGCATGTCTTTATCATGGATTTTTATTTTATCTCCAATTTTATAAGGAAATGAAAAGAAAAGAATTACTCCTGAAGTGATATTACTAAGAATAGACCAAATGGCAAATAGTGCAACGCCAAGTACTGCAAAAACCGAAGAAAAGATAAGGGAAAGCTCGGTAAGTCCCATTCCCCAGGCAATAGCTAATAAGAAAACAGCAATAAATAGAATAAGTATATTGATGTATTTAAACATGAGTCGTGTTCTGGTGAAGTCTATTTCACTGCGTTTCCCAACCCTGTGCGCTGCTTTTTTTAATAAAAACTGAACAATTAATAATGCAAATATCGTAACTACCGTGTAGATAATTTCAGTTTTATATTGGGTAAAAACTTCATACATTTTGGAGAAATATTTTTATATAAAGGTAATTTTTAATAGCTATTATCAAATAAAAAACATCGACTTATTTAAAAAAATTATTCATTATTTTAATATAATCTAAAACTTTAATTAGTTGTCTTTAAAACACATTAAGTCATATGTTTATATTTAAAAATTATGAGAGATCAATTAGTTCATTGTAAACCAAATGTGTAGGAAGGCCAACTACATTAAAGTAGCTTCCTTCAATATTGGTAATTCCAATAAGGCCAATCCATTCCTGGATGGCATAACCTCCTGCTTTGTCAAAGGGTTTAAAGTTTTCTACGTAGTAATTAATCTCACCGTTGGTAAGGTCTTTAAAAGTTACTTTTGTTTCGCAGTTTACTGTAGATTGACGATTGTGTGTAGTAAAACACACTGATGTGAAAACACTATGGGTTTTGCCTGATAATGATTTAAGCATTTCTTTAGCTTCAGCGGCTGTTCCAGGTTTTCCCATTGCTTTCTCTTCATTATAAACAATGGTATCGCTGGTGATTAAAATTTGATCCTGTTTTAATTCTTGCTGAAAAGCTTCGGCTTTTAATTGTGCAAGGAAATCGGTTATTTCTTCCTTTTTGAGGTAATCGGGGCAGACTTCCTTAACCGGTCTTACATCGGTTTTAAAAGGTATGTCCAGATCTTTAAAAAATTGGTGACGCCTGGGTGATCCTGAAGCGAGGATTATTTCTTTATTTTTTAAAAGTTCTTTCAGCATAATTATTTTATTAAAATCTCTGTAAGTTAATATTATTTGTAGAATCTTGTTCTTGAACAAGAACCAACATTAAATGCTATGCAGTAAGTATAAATTGATAAAAGCCTATAGATATAAGTCCGAAAAACAAGATAATTTTCAGCAATAAACTCAATAGTGAGTAGTTTTTTTTCTTTTTAGCTTCCCAAATCCGAACCTGAAAATAGAGTAGTGGTGCAAGGATAAAAACCAGTGTGTAAATTACCAGAAAGGTATTCTCAAACAAATAATTGTACGTATAATAAACGATGGCAGCTACCGGTAAAATCCCAATTGCAAAAATTATTTTATTTGTACGGCTATGGCCAAGAATAATGGGTAAGGTTTGTATTCCCGAGTTGTAATCTCCTTTTACATCTTCCTGATCTTTTACCATTTCCCGTAATAGATTGATTAAAAAGGCGAAAATTGCATAATCCAATAAAATTGAAAATAATAAAGATTGAATCTGTTTATTTTGAATATTAATTGCCGGAAAAAGATCAAAAACTGAAGGTAAAAGGACCACAAAAGCCACAAGCAAACTAATTAAAACATTCCCGAGCACCGGGATTTGTTTTAAGTAACTGGCATACAAATAAAGTAAAGCAGAGGAGAAAATAAAGATGGCAACAAAACCAGGTTTACCGAGTAAATTGGCTAAATAGAAACCAATTCCTACGGCTATAATATTAAGAATGATAAATAAGTTATTCGCTTTTTGTTCTGAGATTTTATTGCCTATAATCAGCTTTTCCGGCTTGTTAATTTTATCGGCCTGGACGTCATAAATATCATTAATAATGTAGCCTGAAGCCGCGATACAAAGTGTAGCCAGGATTAGTAAAGCATACCCAAAGCTGTTGAGCGTAATAGCCGCACCAAATTCCTCAAAAAATGAAAATTTAATCAGGATTAAGGTGAGTGCAATAAAAATAAGGTTGGGCCACCTTATTAGTTTTAGGTATGCTATCATATTTTATTTATTCAGAAACAAATTTTAAACCTATAATGGAAATGATTAGGGTGCTTAAGAAAAAGATACGCCAGAAATGTGCAGGTTCTTTAAATATAAAAATACCCAGCAAAACGGTGCCCACGGCTCCAATACCCGTCCAAACCGCGTAAGCCGTTCCAATTGGTAAGGTTTGGGTGGCTTTATAAAGAAGAATCATACTTAAAGTAAGCGAAACTAAAAAACCAATAAACCACAGCGTTGAAGTATTCCCCGAGCTTACTTTCATTTTTCCCAAACAAAAAGCGAATCCGACTTCAAAAAGCCCTGCGAGTATAAGTATTATCCAGTTCATTTATTCTTTCTCAATCCATTTTCCCTGCACTTTCATTACCTGCTCAATTACATCACGAACACAGCCTTTCCCGCCTTTTTTATGCGAAACGTATTTAGAGATCTCCTTTACTTCGGCCACAGCGTCTTGTGGGCAACAAGGCAAGCCAACGAGTTTCATAGGGTAATAATCGGGAATATCGTCTCCCATATATAGCACGTCCTCGGCCTTGATTTCATAAATATCCAAGAACTCATCCATTTGTTCTACTTTATCGTGAATGCCAAGATATATATCGTTTATACCCAGGTCTCTAAGCCGTTTACGAACGCCTTCATTTTTCCCTCCAGAAATAATACAAACCGTATAACCGGCATTTTTTGCCGCTTTAAGCGCATAACCATCTTTAATATTCATAGTGCGAAGTAGTTCTCCCGTCGTACTAATTTGAATGCTACCATCGGTAAGCACGCCGTCTACATCAAAAACAAACGTGTTAATTTGGTTTAGATATTCTTTATAATTTTTTTCCATGGAAATCCTGAATAGATTGGGTTAAAAGGTTGTAAATAGCCTTGTGATTTTTTGATAAAAGTGCTAAATGCGCTTCAATTGTTTGTTGGTCGTTTCTTAAAGCCGGGCCGGTTTGTGCATCCTGTGGCGATAAACTTTCAATTTTTGAAGCGGTTTCTCTAATAAGTGGTTTCAAAATGCTAAAATCTACCTGGTGTTTTTCACAAATTTCAGCCCCGATAGTATATAAATGATTGCTGAAATTATTTACAAAAACTGCCGCGAGGTGCAAAGCTTTGCGTTGTTCAGAATTAATTGCCCGCACGTCTTTTGAGATTTCTGCAGCCAATTTTTTAATTTTTTTCAAATTTTCAGCTGAATTTGCTTCAATACAAACAGGTATTTCAGCAAAATCTACCGTTTTGTTTTTAGAAAAAGTTTGTAGCGGATAAAAAACTCCCGAATTTTTCACACTATCCAGCGCATTTAAATTCACCGCGCCCGAGGTATGTAGCACCATACCTGTTTTATCTTTTAGATTGTGAGTAATTTCAGAAATCACGTCATCTTTTAAAGCGAGTAGATAAAAATCAGCTTGTTTTAAGTCGCTGATATTGCTTGTGGTATCGGTGAGATTTTTAAAATCCTTCAGGCTCTCTTCCCGGTGATTATACACCTGAATTACCCTGGTATTTTCCGCTTCAGAAAATGCCCTAAAAAGATGAAATGCAACATTCCCTGCACCTAAAATTACCACTTCTGTCATTCGGCTAAATTATTAAAAATAATGAGGCAATAAAATTAACATTCATGTAGGAGAATGTCTTGTTTTTTACTGTTTCAAACCGTTAAAATTCCCTAAATTTGCAGGCTTAAAAGAGTTACTTCATGCAGAATAAAATAGCCTCTGTCATATTTTCTACACGTATAATGGCAGTCTTGTTTGTGGTCTTTCCAGTAGCCATGGCGTTCGGAACATTTATAGAAAGTTGGTATAGTATTGAAACAGCGAGAGTGTTAATTTATAACACCTGGTGGTTTGAGGGTATTATGGTGTTTTTTGTGATTAATTTCGCCGGGAATATAAAACGTTATAAACTACATAAACGCGAGAAATGGTCTTCTCTTCTAATCCATTTATCTTTTTTGTTAATTCTGGTTGGTGCCTTTATTACCCGTTATATTAGTTATGAAGGTGTAATGCCTATTACAGAGGGCGAAACCACTAATATCATGCTTTCTCAAAAGACTTACTTTACCGCTTTTATAGACGGTGAAATTGAGGGGGAACCCCGCCGCAGGGTTTTGGAAGAGCCAGTACTTTTTGCTCCGGAAACCGAAAATGATTACATACTTAATACCGATTACAATGGGCAACCCGTTACGATTGAAGCTACCAATTTTATTTATGGGGCGAAAGAAGAATTAGTCCCAGCTGAAGATGGAGAAAATCATCTTAAACTGGTGGAAGCCGGAGGTGGCGGTCGCCACGATCATTATTTAAAAGAGGGGGAAGTTCAAAATATTCATAATGTATTGTTTGCGCTAAATGAACCTACCGAGGGCGCGATTAATATAACATATACCGAAGAAACCGGAAAATACACCATAAATTCTCCCTTTGAAGGCGATTATATGCGAATGGCCGACCAGGAGAAAGGAGGTTTAGCTAAAGATTCTACCCAAAATTTGATGCTGCGTTCTCTTTATAATATAGGGACAATGCAATTTGTAATTCCTGAGCCGGTGGTTAAAGGAAAGTATGATATTATAAAAACACCTGAAAAGACTGATGGCCAAAGCGATGCGTTAACGTTAAAAGTTTCTTCAGAAGGTGAATCTGAGACCGTTACTATAATGGGTGGCCAGGGAATTCCCAGCGAACCTCAAAAAGTAGAACTCGCCGGACTCGAATTTTATCTGAATTACGGTAGTAAAGAAATAGAATTACCTTTTGCTCTAAAACTCAACGATTTTATCGCAAATAGATATCCCGGAACTGAAAACAGTTATTCTTCATTTAAAAGTAAAGTAGAAATTGTGGAAGAAGGAAAAGAAAATGTTCCTTACGAAATTTATATGAATCACGTTTTAGATCACAAAGGCTTTAGGTTTTTCCAGGCCAGTTTTATGCCAGATGAAAGCGGAACAGTGCTTTCTGTAAATCACGATTTCTGGGGCACCTGGGTGACTTATATAGGCTATTTTCTGCTTTATTTAGGCTTGATGCTAATTTTATTTGATAAGGGTTCCCGCTTTGGAAACCTTAAAGATATGCTTGAAAAAGTGAAGGACAAAAAGAAAAAGTTAAGCACGGTGCTTATTTTCTTTATGGCAACCGGTTCTATGTTTGCACAAATACCGGGAGACGAGCACGAACACGCTGAATCGGCCAAAAGGGAAGTAGATTCTATTATTAAAAGCAACGCCATAAGCGAAGAGCACGCTGCTAAATTTGGCCGCCTGGTAATCCAGGATGCCGGCGGAAGAATGAAACCCGCTAACACCTATTCCTCAGAATTACTTCGGAAATTGAGTAAATCTGATGAATATGAAGGTTTAAGTTCAGACCAGGTTTTGGTATCACTTACGCAAAACCCAATGATCTGGTATAATGTGCCAGTTATTTATGTTGAAAAAAATAATGATAGTTTACATAATCTTCTTGGCGTAGAACAAGGGGAAAAATACCTTACGCTAAGTAGTTTCTTTGACGAAATGGGGAATTATAAACTCTCACCACAGTTGGAAGATGCCTACCAGGCGGCGGTTCCTAATAAATTTCAGAAAGATTTTATTAATACCGATAAAAAGGTAAATTTATTATATCGCGCGCTTCAGGGGAAGATTTTGAGAATTTTTCCTATTCCAGAGGACGAAAATAATAAATGGGTTTCTTATCCTGAATTAGAAGATGAAGGCGTAGTGTTTAAAGGAATGGATTCGGTGTATACCAAACAAATCCTTCCGCTTTATATGACTTCCCTGTCGGATGCTACTGAAACCGGAGATTATACAAAAGCGAATCAGTTTCTGGAAAGTATTAAAGGATTTCAGAAAAAATTCGGGTCAGAAGTTTTGCCTTCAGAAGATAAAATTAACGCAGAGATCGCGTATAACAAATACGATATTTTCAGGAATCTTTTCTGGATGTATATGGTAGCCGGATTATTTATGCTGGTTATTGTGATTGTAAAGATTTTTAAAGAAAATAATCTTACTAAATGGCTGGTTAAGATAAGTGCTGGCGTGATTATAATCCTTTTTGTCTTACATACTTTAGGTTTAATTGGTAGGTGGTATATTTCTGGACACGCGCCCTGGAGTGACGCCTACGAGTCTATGATTTACGTGGGCTGGGCTACAATGTTCTTTGGTTTAGCTTTTGGAAGAAAAAGTACCCTAACCATTGCCTCTACAGCTTTTGTAACCTCAATGATTCTAATGATCGCACATTGGAACTGGATGGATCCTTCTATAGCCAATTTACAGCCCGTGTTAGATTCGTATTGGTTAATGATTCACGTTTCGGTAATTGTAGGAAGTTATGGTCCTTTCACCCTGGGAATGATCCTGGGCGCTGTGGCATTGCTTTTAATGATTTTTACTACAGAAAAAAATAAAAAGAAAATGGATCTCAATATTAAAGAGATTACCATTATTACTGAAATGGCTTTAACCGTAGGATTAGTAATGTTAACCATTGGTAACTTCCTTGGAGGCCAGTGGGCCAACGAAAGCTGGGGACGCTACTGGGGCTGGGATCCCAAAGAAACCTGGGCTTTAATTAGTATTATGGTTTATGCTTTTGTAATACATATGCGTTTGGTTCCCGGTTTACGAAGTAGATGGTTCTTTAACCTCATGGCTGTAGTATCTTTTGCCAGTATTATGATGACTTATTTTGGGGTGAACTTCTACCTGGCAGGTTTACACTCTTATGCAAGTGGAGATAAAGTAATTACACCTACTTTTATTTACTATGCAATTGCAGTAGTGGCATTGTTAGGAGCGGTATCTTACTGGAGGTTCCAGAAGTTTTATGCCAAGAAACCTAAAAAGAAGATTGAGAAATAGGTTTGAATATAATGGAAAAAGGGTTGTTTGAAAGGTTTTCAAAATCGTCATCCTGAACTTGTTTCAGGATCTAAGTTGTTGTTATCTAAACATATTAGAAGCTGAAATAAATTCAGCTTGACCAATAAAAACAAAAGCCTGTCTAAAATTTTTAGACAGGCTTTTCTGAGTTTATACAAATGAATCAATTATTTAATATTCCCAACCATATCTTTAGGTTGTACCCACTCATCAAATTGCTCTTCGGTAAGGTGGCCTAATTCAACGGCAGCTTGTTTAAGTGTAGTTCCATCTTCGTGTGCTTTATTGGCAATTTCAGCGGCTTTGTAATATCCAATTTTGGTATTTAAAGCGGTAACCAACATCAGGGAATTGTTTAAGTGTTCTTTGATTCTTGGAGTGTTCGCTTCAATTCCGCGGGCGCAGTTAACATCAAAAGATACACAGGCGTCCCCAATAAGTTCTGCACTATGTAACAAATTAGCAGCCATTACCGGTTTAAAAACATTTAATTCAAACTGGCCCTGCATTCCACCCACGCCAATAGCTACATCGTTACCCATTACCTGGGCGCAAACCATAGTTAAAGCTTCACATTGCGTAGGATTCACTTTACCGGGCATAATAGAAGATCCCGGCTCGTTTGCAGGAATATTAATTTCTCCAATCCCACTTCTTGGACCTGAAGAAAGCATTCTAATATCATTTCCTATTTTATTAAGAGAAACGGCCAATTGTTTTAAGGCGCCGTGAGTTTCAACAAAAGCATCGTGTGCTGCAAGTGCCTCAAATTTATTTCCAGCTGAAATAAATGGTAATTCAGTGAATTTTGCAATGAATTCAGATACACGTTTTGAATATCCTTTTGGGGTGTTTAATCCGGTTCCTACGGCGGTACCACCAAGTGCCAATTCGGCTAAATGCGGAAGCGTATTTTCCAGAGCATGAATTCCGTGGTCCAGTTGAGAAACATACCCACTAAATTCCTGACCAAGGGTTAGGGGAGTGGCATCCATAAAATGTGTACGCCCAATTTTCACCACTTCTTTAAATTCTTCAGATTTTTTCTTTAACGTATCACGAAGTTGTTTTACACCCGGAAGTGTAACTTTCGTGATTTTTTGATAAGCAGCGATATGCATTCCGGTAGGAAAGGTATCGTTAGAAGATTGTGATTTATTTACATCATCGTTTGGCTGCAAGGTTTTGTCACCTTCACCTAAAGTCTTACCGGCAAGTTGGTGTGCACGATTTGCAATAACTTCATTTACGTTCATATTGCTTTGGGTGCCGCTTCCAGTTTGCCAAATTACCAGAGGAAATTGGTCGTCATGTTTCCTATCAAGAATTTCATCACAAACCTGGGCAATATAATCTCTTTTATCTACCGGTAAAACACCTAATTCGCAGTTGGTATAAGCTGCAGCTTTTTTAAGGTAGGCAAATCCATAAACTATTTCCAGAGGCATACTTCCAGCAGGACCAATTTTAAAATTATTCCGGGAGCGTTCAGTTTGTGCACCCCAGAGTTTATTGGCCGGAACCTTCACTTCTCCAATAGTATCTTTTTCTATTCTATAGTCCATAATTAATTTATTAGTTGTGGTTACAAATTTACAAGTTAGTGCCTTTTTTAAAGGCATAAAAACAAAGAATTTAGCCTGTAAATTTGTGATTTTCATCAGCAGGTTGTGAATTTCTCACAATTTAATTGTGATAAGCGGGCAAAGCTTACTATATTTGACCAGATCAAAAAATTTTGATATTATGTTCGAATTCGATCAATACCTCGGTTTTCTAGCTTTCCTGGTTATTTTAACTATGGGATTCTGGCTTATGATTTTCCTAATGGCTATCTTACCCTATTGGATAGGCGGTTCGGTTACTGAATTGCTTAAAGAAAAGAAAGAGGCAAGAAGAAAAGCTAAAGAAGAAAAAGCATAAAAGAAGGGACAGATAATGTCCCTTTTTTTATGCTTTAGTTTTAAATAAACAAGTAAAACCGGCCCATACAAGCCGGTTTTATTTGTTTTGAATTATCCTTCAAATCCCGGATCATCAAAATCTTCATCACCACCACGTCGTTGTTCGCGCTTTTGCTGATTAAATCTATAAATTACTGAAAAATTAATTTGACGCTGTCTCCACTGGAATTCGCTTTCACGATTAAAGAACTCGGTAGAAGTAAATGATTTTCTTTTTCTTGAGTTTAATAAATCTCTTACGTTTAATGAAAGCGTAACACTTTCATTTAAAATTTCTTTACTCAATGCAAGGTCTAGAGAGAATATTCCTTCGTTTTTTGTTTGGGCATTTTCCTGGGGCCCGCGGTAAAAAGCATTGGTTTGCCAGTCTATAGCACCCGGAAGTGTTACTTTAGAGCTAAATCTTGCAAACCAGCTCGTGTTTTTTGCTCCATAATCCACTCCATTAAACTCACCCTCGGTTTCAAATTGGAAGAAATTAAAACTACTGTTTAATCTTAACCAATCTGCAGGATTGTAAAGAATCCCAAGTTCAGCGCCGGTTCTTTTATTGGTAGCAAGGTTAATAGGAATAGTTCTAATAATATCAATACCATCGGTAGTTTCCTGACCGGTATTTTCTTCAACTCTTTCAAAAGAATCTGTTTCGTGCTGATAATATACCGAAGAAGTGAAGGTTAATTTTTCCCAACGTTTTAAGTAGCCAATATCAAAAGCACTGGCAAAAGCCGGTTGTAGGTTAGGATTTCCCTGAAATACATTGGTACGACTTGAACGTGATGGGAATGGATTAATATACCAACCTCTTGGACGGTTAATTCTTCTATTATATCCAACAGTTATATTTTCTTCTTCGCCACCATCACTTGATAATTCGTAAATTAAATTAACCGTAGGGAACAAGCCTAAATAATTATTATCAAATTCGGTTTGAATAGGGAATCCAAAAGCTTCTACAAGTTCTTCATCACTTAATCTTGAATTTATATCACCTTTAAGTTGGGTGTTTTCTAATCTAAGACCTAAAAGGAACGAGAATTTGCCAAATTTTGTTCCATATTGAGAATACAGCGCATTTACATTTTCAGAATAGTCAAAAATATTGGTAAGAGTATCGTTCGTAACAAGGTTTCCTGTAGCAAGATCTTCTTGTTGTAAACGGTAATCTGTGATTTCATTTTCAAAATTACCACGGTAACCGGCTTCAAATCTAGCGTCTTCACCAAGCGGTAATACATAATCGGCCTGGATTAAATACTCTTTTTGATCTTCTTCTGTATATACTTCTTCTCGTTGAAAAGCATTAGGATTTTCCTGATTTGTAGAAATATAATCTTCGTTTATAAAAGTATTTTGAACTTCTGCATCATTTTCAAATTGAAAATCGGCGGTAAGTTCGTGACCTTCGTCATTAAATTTATTCTGGTAGTTTATCGAAATCTGGTAGCTATTATCTTCTTCACTTTGCAACTCTCGTCTTAAAGTTTCTTCAACTAAATTGCCACCAATATAGCGGTCACTATTATTTAAGGTTTCATCTTCATCTTCACCGTAGCGATAAAATATACTGGCTGTAAGCGAAGATTGCTCGGTAAGGAAATATTCAATTCCAAAATTACCGTTGTAGTTTCTGTTTAAACGCTCTGTTTCTCGTTCCTCACGAATTCTATCATATTCGGGTCTAACAATTTCTCCATCAGAATTAAATCGTCTTAGATACTCGGTATCACTAAAGTTATTTTGAGGAGCATCAAAATAGCGCCAGCCAATGTTGGTAAATATATTGAAGTCATTTGTTCTGTAATTCAAATTAGCTGAAAGTCCTGCATTATCGGGATGTCCTAAATTTAAATTTACAGAGCCGTTAAATCCTAAAGTTTCTTTTTGCCTAAGAATAATATTTAGAATACCTGCTGTACCTTCTGCATCATATCTTGCAGATGGTGAAGTAATAACTTCTACACGCTCAATAGCCTCAGCCGGAAGCTGGCTCAACACGTTGGTATCTCCAAAACCAGCCATTGCTGAAGGTTTTCCATTTATAAGAATTCTTACATTTTGGTTTCCTCTAAGGCTAATCCCGCCTTCAATATCTACAGAAACTGAAGGAACATTATTAAGGGCATCACTAACAGTACCTCCTGCGGTGGTAAGGTCTTTACCTATATTATAAATCTTTTTATCAAGTTGAACGCTAACCTGTGTAGTTTCAGCCTGGACTAAAACCTCATCAAGACTATCTGAATCGAGTCCCAGGGTGATAGTTCCTAAATTAAGATCTGAATCTACATAGCGATCATTAAATTTTTTAGTTTCGTAAGAGATAAATTCAACAATAACATTATAGGTACCTTCTGGTACTTCTATAGAGAAATTTCCCTGTGAATTTGTTACGACTCCTGTAACATCTGCAGGTTCGTTAGCATTAACTACAGAAACGGTTGCAAATTCAAGAGGAGCATTCATCTCCTCATCCATTACTTTTCCGGAAATTTTATGGGGTCCCGATTGGGCGAAGCCGTTAAAGCTGAAAAAAAGAAAAAACGCTGCGCTGAGCGTACTCAAGATTTTGGTGGTCATAGAAAATTTTTATTCTTTGACCCCAATTTTAAGAGATGGTTTAATGGAAATAGGGTTAAACTCGCGTTAAATACGAGTTTTAAATGTTAAAAGCACCTTTATCGCTGTACCTCAATACTTAAGACTTCCGGCTAATTTTCTTATTTAATTCAAGATATTTTTGAAACTGTCTTTCGCTCATTAATTTTTGCAGTTTTCTATGTTCAGCTTTCTGAATTCCTTTTAATTTAAAGATTATTTCATCTTCGGTTAGCGCCATGGTATTCAGGATTTCATTTTTCTTAAGGGTATACTCTATAATAAGATCCTCGAGTTTACCTGTTTGTTCAAAATCCAGTTCTAATTCTTTTTTCCAGGTATAGGCAAGTTCCCTTGCAATTTCAAGGAGTTCTTTTCTGCTTTTTCTATGCAGGTAAAAATGGGAGAAAACAAATCCCGCCACTAGAAATCCGGCGACCCCAATTATAGCTATTTTATGTTGAGTTTTCATTTTTTACTGGTTTGAATTACCAAAACTTTTATTGTAATAAATCTTCAATTTTAGAACCCGGGCGACCTACAACTGCATTGTTTTTGGTTTCTACAATAGGCCTTTCAATTAATTTTGGGTTCTTAACCATAACAGTAATTAGTTCTTTATCGCTAAGATCTTTATTTTTATATTCTTCTTTCCAGATCTTTTCGTTAGTTCTAATTAACTGCATAGGATAAAAACTTAATTTATCCAGAATCTGTTTTAATTCTGCTTCAGAAAGTGGTTCTTTTAAATATTCTCTAACCTTATATTCTTTTCCAGAATTCTTAACGATTTCTAATCCTTCACGAGATTTTTTACATCGGGCATTATGGTAAACTGTAATCATTATTTTTTGATTTTGGCTTCCTTAAAATAAACAATAAATTTTAAATCTAAAATATATGGGCAAAAACTTATCAATCTTCCTGCCGTTGTCCCATCATCATTAAAAAAGCTTTTAAAAACATATCAATATCACCATTCATTACGGCATCTACATTTCCGGTTTCTTCTGCAGTTCGTACATCTTTGACCAATTTATAAGGATGCATTACATAATTTCTTATTTGCGAACCCCATTCAATCTTCATTTTAGAATCTTCAATTTCTCTGCGTTGTGCTTGTTGCTTCTGAAGTTCTATCTCGTATAACTGGCTTTTTAAAAGCTGCATCGCCTTGGTTTTATTTTCCAGCTGCGATCGCGTTTCAGAATTTTCAACAACAATCCCAGTAGGGGCGTGACGCAACCTAACCGCAGTTTCCACTTTGTTTACATTTTGCCCTCCGGCCCCGGAAGAACGCATTGTTTCCCAGGAAATTTCAGAAGGATTTATGTCTATCTCAATAGAATCATCGGCTAACGGATAAACATAAACCGAAGCGAACGAGGTATGCCTTTTTGCATTACTATCAAATGGGGAAATTCTTACCAGCCTGTGCACGCCATTTTCACCTTTTAGCCATCCAAAACCAAAATCACCTTCAATTTCCAGGGTAACTGTTTTAATTCCGGCAACATCGCCGGCCTGGTAATTCAGTTCTTTTATTTTGTATTTGCGCTTTTCGGCCCACATAAGGTACATACGCATCAGCATCTCGGCCCAGTCGCAACTTTCTGTACCGCCAGCGCCTGCCGTAATTTGTAATACCGCACTTAATTTATCGCCTTCTTCCGAAAGCATATTTTTAAACTCAAGGTCTTCTATAAGGTCTACAGCTTGCTTATTTTTTTCTTCCACATCTTCTTGCGTAGCTTCATCTTCCTTATAAAATTCATACAAAACCTCTAAATCTTCAACGAGGGTTTGTCCTTTTTCAAAATTATCTACCCATTGCTTTTCAGCATTGAGATCGCGCATTAGTGCCTCAGCTTTTTTAGGATCGTCCCAAAAATCTGGAGCAAAGGTTTTTTCTTCCTGATTGGAAATTTCTATTTTTTTGGCATCAATGTCAAAGATACCTCCTTAACGCACCAAGGCGCTCTCTGAGATCTTTGATCTGCTCAGTTGTAATCATATCTTAATTTTATAAGGTAAAAATAGAATTTAAGACTGCGACGAGAAAGTATTTAACGATATTTTTATAGTTTTAGACTTCCTATAAAACACCGTTAATGAAGCGATTTTTACTTATTTTGCTGTTAGTCAGTTTCTCCGTTCCGGGAATGGCTCAATTTCTTTCTGAAAAAGAGAATCTTCAGGATTATGAAGGCTTTTTCAATTTTCATTATAATGAAGAAAAAGATGAAATTTATCTTGAAGTAGATAAGCTTGAAACCGAATTTTTATACGTGCACGCCTTAACCAGCGGACTTGGTTCTAATGATATTGGACTTGACCGGGGGCAGTTGGGAAATGAAGCTGTTGTGAAATTTGAGAAAGCAGGGAATAAGTTATTACTGGTTCAACCGAATCAAAAGTATAGAGCTGAAACAGAAAATGTATTGGAGAAGCGAAGCGTGGAGCAGGCTTTTGCAAAATCGGTGATTTACGGTTTCGAAATTAAGGAAGAAAAAGATTCGGTTTACATCATAGATTTTACACCGTTTTTAATGGAAGACGCGCACGATGTTGCCGGCCGACTCAAAAAAGGAGAGTACGGAACTTACAAACTAGACAAATCTAAAAGTGCCTTATCATTAGAGCGCACCAAAGCTTTTCCTGAAAATGTAGAATTTGAAGCTTTATTGACGTTTGAAGGGGAACCCAAAGGGAGAACCTTGCAAAGTGTGGCGCCAAATGCTAAAAAACTCAGTGTAATTCAGCATCATTCTTTTGTAAAATTACCCGATGATAATTATGAAAAACGACTTTTTGATCCACGCAGCGGTGCGATTTCAATCTCTTATTTAGATTACTCCATGCCGGTTTACGAACCTATTGAAAAGAAATTCGCCATTCGTCACCGTTTAAAAAAGAAAGATCCCGAAGCTGAAATTAGTGAAGCCCAGGAGCGTATTATCTATTATTTAGACCCGGGAACGCCAGAACCAGTAAAATCAGCTTTGTTGGAAGGCGCCGGCTGGTGGAATGAAGCTTTCGAAGAAATTGGCTATAAAGATGCTTTTCAGGTGAAAATGCTACCCGAAGATGCCGATCCTTTAGATACACGTTATAATATGATACAGTGGGTGCACCGCTCAACCCGTGGCTGGAGCTATGGTGCAAGTGTGGTAGATCCCAGAACCGGAGAAATTATTAAAGGTCACGTGAGTTTAGGAAGTTTGAGAATTCGCCAGGATTTTATGATTGCCCAGGCTTTAATGAACAAACCGTTTGCTGAAAATGATAAAGATCACGAAAAGATGATGGAGATGGCAGTAGCTCGAATTCGTCAACTTTCAGCGCACGAAGTTGGCCACACCATTGGTTTCGCTCATAATTTTGCGGCGAGTGCAAATAATAATGCCTCGGTAATGGATTATCCGCATCCAAAATTCAGTTTGGAAAATGACGAAATTAGTATTGACAATGCTTACGACACCGGGATTGGTGATTGGGATAAAGTAACTGTGAAATATTCTTATGCCGATATTCTTGAAAACACTTCGGAGAGGGAATTTTTAAATTCGGTTTTAGAAGAAGCACAACAGGCGGGTCACCAATTTATATCAGACGCTGATGCCAGGGCGCAAGGTGGAGCACATATTAATGCCCATTTGTGGGATAATGGAAAAAACCCGACCCAGGAACTTGAAGAAATATTAAAAATTAGAAGAATAGGGATTGAAAATTTTTCCGAAGATAACATTAGGACCAACGAGCCCTATTCGGTTTTGGAAGATATTTTTGTGCCTTTGTATTTTTTACATCGCTACCAGGTGGAGGCCGCGGTTAAGATAATAGGCGGGCTAGATTATAATTACGCAGTAAAAGGAGGAAAAGATAAGTTATGGGAAAGAGCCGACCCCAATATGCAGGAGAATGCGCTAAATTCAATTTTAAAAACCTTAGATGCAGAAATAATTGCAATTCCGCAGAAAAAACTCGAATTATTTCCACCTAGAGCTTTTGGCTATAATCGCAGTCGGGAATCTTTTAAAAGCAATACCGGCGTAGCTTTTGATGCGCTTGGGGCACCGTTGACTTCTGCAAATTTATCGCTTTCCTTATTATTGCATCCCGAAAGAATGGCGAGGTTGGTTCAGCAAAAAGCATTGGATAAAAAACAATTGGGACCGCAAGAAGTTTTGGGGCAATTAATTAGCGAAACGATAAAGAAATCCCACCGGGACGATTATTTAAATGAAGTACAACAAGCGGTAAATTACCAGGTTTTGCTGCATTTAATAAAATTAGCCGAAAATGAATCGGCTACGGCAAAAGTAAAGGCGTTTGCCAATGCACAAATTGATGAATTAAAAAATTGGCTAAGTAATAAAGATGAAGTTTTACATCGGGAAATGTTTAGAGAAATTGAGAATTACAGGGAAAATCCCGGTGAGTATAAAACCAAATTAAATGTTCCTAAAATTCCTGATGGAAGTCCTATTGGAAGTTTTAGATGTGAGGGAATGGATTTTAGTAAATAATAAATTCCACCTGAGCGGAAAATACGAGAAGAGAAATAATAGATTTCCTCCTACGAGGAAATGACAAAGAATAACAGAGATTTCCGCCTTTACTGAAATAAATTCAGCACAGGCTGCGGAAATGACGAAAGAAGAAAATAATAAAAAGATTTCCGCCTTCGCGGAAATGACAAAGAATTATTTATGAAAGAAATAGATTTAAGAAGTGATACGGTAACCCGCCCAACGAGTGGAATGTTGAAAGCAATAATGAGCGCTGAAGTTGGCGACGATGTTTATAAAGAAGACCCAACGGTAAACGCCTTGGAAGAAAAACTGGCGAAAATGTTTGGGAAAGATGAAGCTTTATTTTTTCCAACTGGTAGTATGGCTAACCAGGCGGCAATAAAACTACATACACAACCCGCAGAGCAATTAATTTGCGATAAGTGGGCGCACGTTTTTAATTATGAAGGCGGTGGCGCTTCGTTTAACAGCGGCGTTTCCTGCAAATTAGTAGATGGCGATCGCGGAATGATCACCGCGGCCCAGGTGGAAGAAAATATCAATCCGCCAGACTTTTACCATAGTCCGTTAACGACTTTGGTTTGTTTGGAAAATACTACCAACAAAGGTGGGGGCGCTTGTTATGATTTGGAAGAAATCAAGAAAGTAAGAAAGGTTTGTAATACTCATAAACTCGGACTGCATTTAGACGGCGCCAGGCTTTTTAATGCTTTGGTTGCTAAAAATGAAGACCCAAAAGAATACGGGAAATTATTTGATACTATTTCGGTTTGTCTTTCTAAAGGACTGGGAATCCCGATGGGATCGGTACTTATTGGCGATAAGAAATTGATGAAAAACGCTATTAGAATTCGTAAAGTTTTAGGTGGCGGAATGCGCCAGGTTGGTTTTATGGCCGCTGCTGGAATCTACGCCCTGGATAATCACGTAGAACGTTTAGCCGAAGATCATAAAAGAGCTACAGACATAGCTGAAACGCTGGATGCAGCGAGCTATGTAGGCAAGGTCGAGCCCGTAGAAACCAATATTGTAATTTTTTATCTAAAAAACGCTTCAGATGAAACTGCTTTTATGAATAAGCTTCAACAGGAAAATATCAGGATAAGCAATATGGGACAGGGAAAATTAAGAATCGTTACTCATTTGGATTATTCCGAAGAAATGCACCAGAAGTTTTTAAAGGTACTACGGGGAATTAAAGTATAGATTTTAATAGAGTTTAACCTAAACTTACAATGCTTTTAATATGTTTAGGGTATTGATTTCATAACTTTCAAAAAAAAAAATTGAATTATGAAAAATGTATTGCCCAGAAAAGAAGTGCCAAGATTAAGAGTAGAAACGACTAGCGGAATGCAATGGGATTTGCGCGACCAGAAGCCAGAGAATTTTACAATGGTTATTTTCTATCGCGGATTGCACTGCCCGGTTTGTAAATCTTATTTAGAGGAACTAAATAAAAAGATCGAAAAGTTTCAGGAAAAAGGCTTGAATGTTATTTGCATTAGCGCAAATAATAAATCTCTCGCAGAAAAAACGGTGAAAGAGTGGGAAGTAGATAATCTTACTATAGGCTACAATTTTAATCCTGAAGATGCCAGAAAATGGGATTTATATATTTCTGAAGGGATTAAGGATGAACCGGAAGTTTTCTTTGAACCCGGCTTGTTTTTAATAAAACCCGATAATACGCTTTATGCAGCATCTATTCAAACTATGCCTTTCGCAAGACCAAAGTTTGATGAATTATTAAAAGCTATAGATTTTGTGCTAGATAAAGATTATCCTGCAAGGGGAGAGGCTTAAGGAAGTCTCACTTATTAGAAAAAAATAGACCTCACAGGTTTTCAACACCTGTGAGGTCTTTAATTTTAGCTTTAAGCGTTCCCCCTGAACTTGTTTCAGAGCCTGCTCCGAATTTTATTCGGAAATCTAAGTTGATAAAATATTAGAAGCTGAAATAAATTCAGCTTGACGACACGAACCCCAGATTATCAAACAGCCATTAAATCCTAAATAATCCTATTTAAGCTGGTCTAAACCGGGAATATCTGGCATTCCATCTTTTGCAACGGCAGCAAGTTCTGCTTCGTTGATATCTGAAGCTCTGCTTATCGCTTTATTTAAAGTTAGAACCAAATAGTCTTCCAATTGTTCCTTGTCTTCCAGCAATTCGTCAGCAACGCTAATATTTTTAATTTCACGTGTTGCGCTAATAGTTACTTTTAGAAGTTCATCGCTGGATTTTTCTTCTATAGTTACTGTTTTTAGGCGTTCTTTAGTTTCTTCAACCTTTTGTTGGGTCTCTTTGATTTTATTCATCATACCCATCATATCTCCAAACATAGTCTCTTTTTTTAATTTAATAAAGACAAATTTACTAATTACAGGTTTAATCCTGTTAATATGAAGGGACTAATTATGTATTTTGTTGGGAAGCATTACCTTTGCAAGCGCTTTAAAATAATGCAGATTTGAAAAAAGAAATTTTACCACCAAAAGCTAAGAAAACACCTAAAACCCTTGAGTTTCACGGTGACGTGAGAATAGATAATTATTATTGGATGAACAACCGCGATAATCCAGAGGTAATTGAATATCTAAATAAGGAGAATGAGTATAACCAGAAAATGACTGCGCACACCGGCGATTTTCAGAAGCGGTTGTTTGAGGAAATGAAAGGTAGAATTAAAGAAGATGACGAGTCGGTTCCTTATAAGTTAAATGGTTACTGGTATTTAACCCGTTTTGAGACCGGAAAAGATTATCCCGTTTATTCCCGTAAAAAACGTGAGCTTGAAGCACCGGAAGAGTTGCTTTTTGATGTAAATGAAATGGCCGATGGCTTTGAATATTACAGCCTTGGCGGATTAAATGTAAGTCCCGATAATAAAATGGTGGCTTTTGGGGTAGATACTTTAAGCCGAAGAAAATATACTATTCAGATAAAAGATCTGCAAACTGGTGAAATTTATCCTGATAAAATTGAAAATGCAACCGGTGGCTCTACCTGGGCTGCAGATAATAAAACACTTTTCTATTCTAAAAAAGACGAGCAGACGCTGCGTTCTTATAGAATTTACAAACATATCTTAGGAACAGATTCTTCTGAAGATGAATTGGTTTTTGAAGAGGAAGATGAAACTTTCAATACGTACGTTTATAAATCGAAGTCCAAAGAATATATCATTATTGGGAGTCATAGTACTTTAACCACTGAATACCGGATCTTAAAAGCCGATAATCCATCTGGTGAGTTTAAGGTTTTTCAGCCCCGGGAACGCGGTATGGAGTATAGCATCGCACATTATGATGGCGATTTCTATGTGATGACTAATAAAGATAAAGCGACGAATTTTAGATTAATGAAAACCCCGGTTGAAAAAACCACCCAGGAAAACTGGGTAGATGTAATTCCGCACCGGGAAGATTATTTATTGGAAGATGTAGATATCTTTAAAAAATATCTTGTGGTAAGCGAGCGCCACAACGGTTTGAACAAGATAAAAGTGATGCGTTGGGATAATTCAGAAGAATATTATATTCCTTTTGATAATGAAACTTATACTGCTTTTACATCTATAAACCCTTCCTTTGATACCGATATTCTAAGGTTCACTTATAACTCTATGACCACGCCAACATCGGTTGTAGATTTTAATATGGAAACCCGCGAAAAAACGGTTTTAAAAGAGCAGGAAGTTTTAGATGAAAATTTTGATAAAAACAATTACCTCTCAGAAAGAATTTGGGCAACTGCAAAAGACGGCACTAAAATTCCGGTCAGTTTAGTTTATAAAAAAGGAACCAAATTAGATGGTAAGAGTCCGCTTCTACAATATGCATATGGCTCTTATGGTTCAACCATAGACCCGTATTTTTCAACGGTAAGGCTTAGTTTATTAGATCGCGGCTTTATCTATGCAATTGCACACATTCGCGGCGGAGAATATTTGGGACGAAACTGGTATGAAGACGGGAAGCTTTTCAATAAAATGAACACTTTTACCGATTATATAGATGTTTCAGAATATTTAATTCAGCAAAAATATACTTCCGCAGCGCATCTTTATGCAATGGGCGGTTCGGCCGGTGGCTTGCTAATGGGTGCTGTGATCAATATGTCGCCACAGCTTTATAATGGAGTGATATCGGCAGTTCCTTTTGTAGACGTGGTAACCACGATGTTAGATGATAGTATCCCGTTAACTACCGGTGAATACGATGAATGGGGAAATCCGAATAACAAAGATTATTACGAATATATGATGCAATATTCGCCTTATGATAATGTGGTGAGACAAGAATATCCAAATATGCTGGTAACTACCGGTTTACACGATTCCCAGGTTCAATATTGGGAACCTGCAAAATGGATCGCCAAATTAAGAGAATTAAAAACCGATACTAATTTGCTGCTTTTTCATACCAATATGGATGCAGGGCACGGCGGGGCCTCAGGACGATTTGAAGCCTTGAAGGAAGTAGCCGAAGAATATGCGTTTTTACTGGATTTGGAAGGAATTGACCACTAATTAAAAAATTTACCTTAAATTTGGGGGATTTTACACTCTTCACAGGAGTGACTTAGTTAACCCAAATTTTGTAAAGAACTTCGATTTATGAAAGAAGATTTGCAAGTATATGATAATGTATTGCAACTTATAGGCAATACACCTTTGATACAACTGAATAAAATAACCCGGAAATTTAAAGGAGAGTTCTTCGCTAAAGTAGAAGCCTTTAATCCGGGACATTCCGCTAAAGACCGCATTGCACTTTATATTATAGAAGAAGCCGAAAGAAAAGGCATTCTTAAACCTGGCAGCACCATTATAGAAACTACTTCTGGTAATACCGGTTTTAGTATTGCGATGGTTAGTGTTATAAAGGGTTACGAATGTATTCTTGCAGTTAGTTCTAAAGCTTCTAACGATAAGATTGATATGCTAAAAGTAATGGGTGCCAAGGTATATGTTTGTCCCGCACACGTTTCAGCAGACGATCCCAGGTCTTATTACCAGGTTGCTAAAAGGTTGCATTCAGAAACTAAAGGTTCGGTTTATATTAACCAGTATTTTAATGAGCTGAATATTGATGCTCATTTTAATTCTACAGGTCCTGAGATTTGGAAACAAACCGAAGGAAAAATAACCCATCTTGTTGCTTGTAGCGGTACCGGAGGAACAATTTCTGGAACTGCGAGATATTTAAAACAACAAAATCCTGAAATGAAGGTAATTGGGATAGATGCTTACGGTTCTGTTTTAAAGAAATATCATGAAACTAAGGAATTTGATTCCGGGGAGATTTATCCATATAGAATAGAAGGGCTGGGGAAAAACCTTATCCCATCGGCTACAGATTTTGAAATTATTGACCGTTTTGTTAAGGTTAGTGACGAAGATAGTGCGCACACAGCACGGGAACTTGCAAAAACCGAAGGTTTATTTGTAGGTTACACCAGTGGCGCGGCCACCCAGGGTTTAAAACAACTTGCTGAAGAAGGAGAGTTTGATGAAAATAGTAAAGTTGTTGTAATATTTCCCGATCACGGTTCCCGCTATATGGGAAAAGTCTTTAGTGACGACTGGATGGAAGAACAGGGCTTTTTTGATACTAAAAATGAAATAGAGGCACAGCCTATAGAATTTATAAAATAACCAGTATTTTGACATTTATTCAGAAATAAAGTTTACAAAAGCATCCCGCATAGGATGCTTTTCTTTTATTTGAATTTGCTGAATAAATAACTTTGTACAATTGAGCCAATTTTAAGTATTTTTGCGGCTCGACTAAAAAAAGATCGATGAGGGATTTATTTGAAAAAATATATAAAGATAAAGGACCATTAGGAAAATGGGCAGAGCAGGCAGAAGGATATTTTGTATTTCCTAAGCTTGAAGGGCCAATTTCTAACCGAATGAAATTTAGAGGAAAAGAAGTAATAACCTGGAGTATTAACGACTACCTGGGGCTTGCCAATCATCCCGAAGTAAGAAAAGTAGATGCTGAAGCTGCCGCAGAATATGGCTCGGCGTACCCAATGGGTGCAAGGATGATGAGTGGCCACACTCAGTTGCACGAAAAACTGCAGGACGAACTGGCTTCTTTTGTTCATAAACAATCGGCTTACCTGCTTAATTTTGGTTACCAGGGAATGGTTTCTACCATAGATGCGTTGGTTTCTAAAGCAGATGTTATTGTATACGATGTTGATGCCCACGCCTGTATTATTGATGGAGTGAGACTACATTTAGGTCAGCGTTTTACTTATAAACACAACGACCTTGAAAGTATAGAGAAGAACCTGCAGCGCGCTACTAAAATTGCAGAACAAACCGGCGGAGGAATTTTATTGATTTCTGAAGGTGTTTTTGGAATGCGTGGAGAGCAGGGAAGATTAAAGGAAATCGTAGAGCTGAAGAAAAAATATAATTTCAGACTTTTTGTAGATGATGCTCACGGTTTTGGAACCCTTGGTAAAACAGGAGCCGGAGCAGGCGAGGAGCAGGGAATTCAGGATGATATCGATGTATATTTCGCCACTTTTGCAAAATCTTTGGCCAGTACCGGAGCATTTATTGCAGCCGATAAAGAAATTATTGACTATTTAAAATATAATTTACGTTCACAAATGTTCGCGAAATCATTGCAAATGCAATTGGTGGTTGGTGCATTAAAACGTTTGGAAATGTTAAGAACAATGCCAGAGCTTAAAGAAAAGCTTTGGAAGAATGTAAATGCGCTTCAAAACGGACTTAAAGAAAACGGATTTGATATTGGAACCACGCAAAGTTGTGTGACTCCTGTATACTTAAAAGGAAGTATACCTGAAGCTATGGCTTTGGTAAAAGATCTAAGGGAAAATCACGGAGTGTTCTGTTCTATTGTAGTTTATCCGGTAATTCCAAAAGGACTTATTTTGTTGAGAATGATTCCTACCGCTTCTCATACCATTCAGGATATAGAAGAAACGTTGGTTGCTTTTTCAGCAATTAGAGAGCGTTTAGAAAACGGAACTTATAAAAGATTATCTGCTTCTGTTTCTGCCGCTATGGCGAGCAAAGAGTAGATATTACTTATTGAAATAAAGCTTTAAAAACCGTTTAAAGAATAATCTTAAAGACGTCAAGCTGAATTTATTTCAGCTTCTAAGTTTAAATGAAACTAGATTCTGAAAATAAATTCAGAATGACGTTAAAAAGAAGAATTTTTTAAACGGTTTTTCTGTTTCTTATTTTTAAGAAAAATAAGGTTGAGATTTATTCATCTGAACCATCTCCTTCTTCATCTTCTTTGTAAAATCCGGTTTCTTCGAGTTCTTCCCCACGTTTATTTCTTTTTCCTTCGTAGGTATCTTCAATATATTCATCATCTTCATGAAAATCGAATCGATAAGAAACTCCTGCGGCTACTTGCCAACGAGATGGCGTATCTTTAAAATTAACCAGCCCTGAAATATCCAGTTGAAAATCTTTTCCGAATAAATAAGCAGCACCGCCACGTACTAAATCATCGGCATATAAATCACTTATATAAGTTTGGAACTCACCAAAAACCGCAAATTTAGGCGTTACGGCGTGGGTAAGTGTGAATACTCCTCCGTAAGATGGAAATTCTTCGGTAAACTTATCGGCAATAAAATTCATAACTAATACCCATCGGCCCCAGTTATGTTGTGTAATTAAAGCAGCTTTCGGACTAATTATGGATTCTCCCTCAAACATATAAGGATTTTCCCACCAGCTAAAATTAGCGCCTGCATAAACAGATACGGCAGGAATTAAACTGCGTAAATTCATACGTTGATTCGCTTTCCAGCTATAGAGATTTACTTCTCTCTCTTTAACACTCACGCTAGGATCAAAAAGTAAAAATTTAGCACCTATGGTGTTAGTCTTAAAGTTTGTGGCTTTAAATTCATCTGCACCGTTACCCACGGGAATAGATGTAACCTGATCCTGAAAAGAACCAAAAAAATTAAGTTCCAGGATTTCGGTTAAAAATCCGTATCGTAAACCGTAACTTGCACCTAAAATATCTGTATCACTATTAAATAATGTATGATTATCGTTTCCCATATAAGCTCCTGCCTCAAGCTGCAACACGTTTTTACCCACGGCATAAGCGCCCTGGGATTCCCCGGGACGATTGGAGTTAATGGTTTCAGTGTATTGCGCGTTTGCGCTAAAAATTCCGAAGAAAATAAAAGCGATACCTACTTTTAAATAGTGCATATTAGATTGGTTTGTTACTTTCAAAGATAGTAGATTTATTATTTTTTTAGGAGCCGAAAGCTGCTATTCTCAAGGCTTATTTTTATTTTTGCATAAAGACCTGAAAATGTTAGAAGCTTCTTTTTCCGATGTATTACAAACGATTCTAATCATTCTATTAGTATATTTTGCTTTTAAAATGTCAATTAAATGGTTTGGTCCGCTTATTCTCAAATACTTTTTGCGGAAAATGGGCAAACGTTTTGAGCAACAATTCAGGCAACAACAAGGTCCCGCATCTCAAAAAAAAGAAGGAAAAGTAATTATTGACAAAAAGCCGAAAAGCGGCAGGAAATCTAATAAAAACGTTGGGGAATATATAGATTACGAGGAAATTGATTAATTTCGGGATCAATTTTTTATATTGAATAGGGAAGAAGCTGCCCATTCAGTTTAAACAGAAAGTGATCTAAAAAATTCCAGATGGCCAATCTTAAAAAGTTTCTACCGCATCTTCTCGTTTTGGTAGGCTTCGTTATAGTTTCTTTATTTTATTTTAGTCCTGTTCTTGAGGGGAAAAAAATTTTCCAGAGTGATATCGTTCAGTACATCGGGATGGCCAAAGAACAAAACGATTTTCGTGACCAAACCGGCCAGGAACCTTATTGGACCGATTCTGCTTTTGGAGGAATGCCTACATTTCAATTAGGTGCTTACTACCCGCATAACTATGTAAAGAAACTTGATTCTCTTCTTCGGTTTTTACCAAGACCGGCCGATTATCTTTTTCTCTATTTTATTGGTTTTTATATTCTTTTACTCTGTTTAAAACTCGACTTCAGGCTTGCATTTTTAGGCGCACTGGCCTTTGGGTTTTCTACTTATCTCATAATAATTTTAGGAGTTGGGCATAATGCCAAAGCCCATGCAATAGCCTATATGCCCATGGTTTTAGGTGGAATAATCCTCACATTCAGGCAAAAATATTTATGGGGATTTTTATTATTATCGTTGGCAATGGCCCTGCAAATAGGCGCGAACCACTTCCAGATGACGTATTATTTACTGCTTCTGGTTATCGTTCTGGGAATCTCATATTTAGTTGATGCATACCGAAAAAATATACTTCCAAAATTCTTTAAAGCTTTAGGAGTAATGGTTGTGGCTGTAGTGCTGGCAATTGGAGCTAATGCTACCAATTTACTCGCTACGCAGGAATATACTGCGCATAGTACGCGAGGCGATACGGGCTTAACAATTTCTTCTGATGGTTCAGATAAACCTGCTGCCGGTTTAACTTTCGATTATATTACTAATTATAGTTATGGTATAGCAGAAACCATTGGAGTTTTTATACCCCGATTTATGGGTGGTTCTAATGCTGAAGATATTGGGAAAGATGCTAAAATTTATGATTCTCTGATTAAACTTGGTGCTTCTCCTGTTCAGGCAGCTGATTTTGCTAAAAATGCGCCAACCTATTGGGGTGATCAGCCTTATGTAGCTGGTTCACAGTTATATGTTGGCTCTACAATGATATTCTTCTTTATTTTCGCGCTTTACCTGGTTAGAGGACGTTTAAAATGGTGGATTGTTGGCGGAAGTGTTCTGGCGCTAATTCTTTCCTGGGGAAAGAACTTCGGCTTTTTTACTGAGTTTTTTATTAATTATATTCCTTTATATAACAAGTTTAGAGCAGTTACATCTATACAGGTAATCTTCAATATCTGTATTCCATTAATTGCCATAGTTGGTATTTCAAGACTATTTTCAGTAAAAATTCAAAAAGAGACAAAAGTATACGCGCTTAAATGGACTAGTATTATCTTAGGAGGAATAGGGCTTGCTTTATTGCTTTTCCGTTCAGTATTATTTGATTTTAGCGGGGCGGGAGATTCAGCTTTAATTCAGCAACTGGGAGCCGATTTCGTTAGAGCGCTTAAAGAAGATAGAAAAGCTATTTATACCGAAGACCTTATTAGGTCGCTCATCTTTTCGGCATTAACAGCAGCGGCAGTTTGGTTATATATAGAAAAGAAAATCACGCAGAACTGGCTGGTTCCGGCTTTGGCGCTTTTGATTCTTGTAGATCTTATTCCTGTTGATAAACGTTATGTAAACAACGATGATTTTGTAAATGCCAGCCAAATGGATCGACCGTTTCAGCCTAACGAAGCCGATCAGCAAATTTTACAGGATGATGCTCACTACCGGGTTTTTGATGTTTCCGGAAGTCCTTTTAATACGGGAAGAACTTCTTATTTCCATAATGCAATAGGTGGTTATCACGCCGCCAAACCTGGCCGAATGCAGGATTTATATGATTTCTATATTTCACAAAACAATATGGAAATTTTAAATATGCTGAATGCAAAATATTTTATAGTTCCTTCTGAACAGGGATCACCACAAGCCCAGGAAAATCCCAACACGTTTGGAAATGCCTGGTTTGTAAATAATATTAATTGGGTAGAATCTGCTAACGAGGAAATATTGAATTTAAAAGAAGTTGATCTTCAAAATACAGCGGTTATAAATTCAGAATTTGAGAGTGAAGTTTCTGCAGGTTTCGAAGCGACCGGAAATGCAGAAATTCAATTGCAAAGCTATCAGCCGAATGAATTGGTTTACAAAATCAATACTTCTGCACCTCAGTTTGCGATTTTCTCTGAAATGTATTACCAACCGGGTTGGCAGGCATATTTAGATGGGGAAAAAGTGGAACACGTTCGGGCAAATTATTTATTACGAGCTATGAATATTCCTGCGGGCGAGCATACCGTAACTTTTAGATTTGAACCCGAAGTAGTAAATACCGGGAGCAGCATTGCCCTGGCAAGTTCTATAATATTGGTTTTAATTATTCTAGGCGGATTTTACTATAAATCACGAAAGAGGGAATAAGTTCTTAAATGGAAAAGGTACTCATCATAACTTATTATTGGCCACCGGCCGGTGGTCCCGGCGTGCAGCGCTGGCTTAAGTTTGTAAAGTATTTACGGGATTACGGGATTGAACCTGTAGTTTTTATTCCTGAAAATCCTAATTACCCTATGTTAGATGATTCTTTAGAAAGTGAAATCCCGGAGGGAATAACTATTCTTAAGAAACCTATTTTAGAACCTTATCAATTAGCCGGATTCCTGGCCAAAAACCAGACTAAAACTATAAGTAAAGGGATTATTGCTGCTGAGAAAAATCAGTCTTTATTACAGAAATCCTTGCTTTTTATCCGTGGTAATTTATTTATTCCTGATGCCAGAAAATTTTGGATAAAGCCATCGGTAAAATTCCTGAAAACTTATTTGGAAGAGGAAGGGATCAAGAAGATAATAACAACGGGACCGCCGCATAGTTTACACCTTATTGGTTTAAAGCTTAAAAAGGAACTCGACTTAAAGTGGATAGCCGATTTTCGTGATCCCTGGACACAAATTGGGTATCATAAAAAGTTGAAGCTTACCGAAAACAGTAAACAAAAGCACATAGGCCTGGAAAGGGAAGTATTAAATGCTGCCGATCAAATTATCACCACCAGTTTTACCACAAAAGCTGAATTTGCTGAAAAGACCAGGAAACCTATAAGCGTAATAACCAACGGATTTGATGCTGATGAGAATAAAGCACAAACCAGTAAATTAGATACTAAATTCAGTATTTCTCATATTGGTTCTTTGCTTTCAGAAAGAAACCCCAAGAATCTTTGGAAAGCCATAGCAAAGCTTACAAAAGAGAATTCTGCTTTCGCAGAAGACCTGGAATTAAAATTAGCCGGTACGGTAAGTGAAGAAATAATTACTTCAATTAAATCTGTTGGATTAGGGGAGAAGCTTCAATTATTGGGTTATGTAAGTCATAAACAAGCAATCGTTCTTCAGCAAAAAAGCAGGTTATTATTATTAATTGAAATTGATAGCCAAGAAACCCGCGGTATTATTCCGGGGAAATTATTTGAATATTTAATGGCTAAACGACCAATTTTAGCCATTGGCCCACAAAAATGGGATGTTGAGCAAATATTAAAGGAAAGCGGTTCCGGCGAATATTTTCAATATTCAGAGAAAGACAGACTTAAAAGTCTAATTTTAACTCATTACGAAGCTTATAAAAGAGGGGAAAGTAACTTTGTAACTGGCGATATGCAGCAATACCACAGGAAAAATCTTACTCAGAAATTATCCAATTTACTAAAGAGCGTTTAGAATTATGGGTATTATAATCAAGCAATCTTTTAAAAACCTAGTTACTACCTATTTTGGTTTTGCGATTGGCGCGATTAACACGTTATTTCTTTTCACCCATTTTCTCAAACCCGAATATTACGGACTTGTTACTTTTTTACTTTCAGCGGCAAGTTTGCTTTGGCCATTTATGGGTTTTGGCGTGCACAGCACCTTAATAAAATTCTTTACTTTTTATAAAACAAAAGAAGAAAAAGATAAACTTTTAAATTTAGTGCTGTTTTTACCGCTTATAGTTTCATTGGTACTGGGACTAATTGTGGCTTTTAGTTATTCATTTCTAATAAATTATTTCACTCAGGGAAACGGGCTCGTTCGTCCGTATATCTGGCTAATTTTTCTCATAGCTTTTGCTACCGCTTATTTTGAAATCTTTTTCGCCTGGTCCAAGCTTTTTTATAAAAGTGTTTTCGGAAATTTTATGAAGGAGGTTTTTCATAGGTTCTGCATCAGTTTATTACTATTGGCGGTTTATTTTACCTGGATTACAGTGCATCAATTTATCTATTGTATTGCCGGTGTTTTTATTCTGCGATTAATTGCCATGAAGATCTATGCGTTTTCGCTCTATTTCCCAAAGTTAGATTTTAAATTTCCGCAGAATTTGTCTCCTGTTTTAAAATATACGTCGCTAATTCTTATCGCCGGTTCAGTCGCTACAGCTTTATTAGATTTGGATAAAGTGATGATAGAATATTTTATGCCGATAGAAAACGTGGCTATCTACGGAATTGCGATTTATATCGCAACGGTAATTTCGGTGCCACAAAAGGCCATGCACCAAATTACAAACCCGATGACGGCTGAATTCCTCAATACCAAAAACAAAAAAAGCCTCGAAGATCTCTATAAAAAGAGCTCTTTAAACTTATTAATTGTAAGCTTGCTCATTTTTATCCTGATTATTACCAACGTAAAACAACTGTATGAACTAATTCCCGATGAATATGAACTAAGTATTCTAGTGGTTTTATTAATCTCTCTGGTGAAGCTTTATGATAATCTTTTGGGGAATAATAATAGTATTCTTTTTAATTCAGATTATTATCGCATTGTGCTGTTTATAGGCGTCCTTCTTGTTTTTGTGGCCTTTGTTTTAAATTTGGTGTTTATACCCAGTTTTGGAATAGAAGGAGCGGCTATTGCCAGTTTTATAGCTTTTTTCGTATATAATTCGGCTAAAATCTGGTTGGTGCATAAAAAGTTTAATTTTCTTCCATTTACTTCCAAAACCTGGCTGGTGCTTATGATTGGCGCTGTTTTATCCTTCGGTTTTTATTTCTGGGATTTCAGTTTTTATCCTATCTTGAACATCGCGCTTAAATCTATTTTAATAGGAATAAGCTATGTAGGCTTAGCGTATTTTCTGAATTTTTCTTCGGAAGTAAATAATATAATTAATAAATTTCTAGGAATAAAAACCTCCTAAAAACGGGAAACCCCCGAAACACTTTCGTGTCTCGAGGGGTTTCCAACTAACCAACCAAAAAATTAAATTATGAATTCTTTATTATCTATTATTCACATTTCGTGCCGAACTTCCTCCTCGTGAAGAAGAATTTGAAGTTCTACCCGAAGATCTTGTACTAGTACTACTTTTTACTGCTCTTGTGTTAGTATTTCTATTGCTGCTTCTTGTAGTAGCCTGCGTTCTTCTTGGGCTTGGAGCGGTATTAGCTCTACTGGTTTGTCTCGTAGGAGTGCTTTTTATAGTTCTGCTATTTCTGGCAGATGAATTTACTTTTGTATTAGAAGACCTACTGGTATTCACTGCGGTACTTCTTGTGTTTCCGCTATTCCTGGCTTCAGTCCTGGAACGGCTATTTCGGTTTTTTACAATATCATTAGTATTTACACCTCTGGATGATCTCACTGAATTTCCGCGGGAATTGGTACTGCTATTTTTTTCTGATCTAAGTGTTCTGCTTCTATTTGCTGTGGTATTAGATCTTTCAGAATAATCATTACTTCTTACATTTCTTGAGTTTGAAGCTATGCGTTCTTCGTTACCTCTAATATCCTTTATATCCCGTCGTCTCTCAGAAGTTCTTCTTCCTTTGTTATAAGAAACAGCTTGTTGATTTGGGCGGTAAAAATTTTGATGCACATTATTAGAATAATGATTATTGTAATAATTTACGTGTTGCACATATGTAATTCTGTTTGGCTGATAATACGCCCTGTATGGCTGACCAAACACTATACTCACACTGCTGCCAGGTCTCGAGTAATACTGGTGCCATGGCCTGTAAACATACCTGTTGTTATAATGGTTTATGAATCCTGTATAATTGGTGATTCGGTTAAAACGGTTATAATGAATATGTAAACCTCCAACCCTGGCAACGCGTCCGCGACGGTTATAATCTATAAATACATCACCGGCTCTTATAATTCTTCCGTAGTAATCATAGAAAACAGGAACGCTTTCAATTTGAATTACCGCTCCATAATCGTCATATTGCACATAAGCATCATAATTATGCCCAGTGTTATAACTGATATTCATATTTGGAGTGGAAATGTTTACAATACTGGTTCTTCTGAATTCCGGGTTAAAATAGAAATCAAATTCCCCATTAGGATAAACGGCAAACTCAACGCCGTTTTCAACGAAAATAAAGGAATTATTATAGGCATTGCGAGGACTAGCTTCTAAAGCAGCAGTAGCCGATATACCAATAAATAAAAAGCTGAATAAAATGGCGATATTTTTCATGGTTTGCGTTTTAGGTTGTTAAGGTGATTCTCAGTAAGAATCAATACATAAAATACAAACGGCGTGCCAAAATAGAAAACCTCTAAAAAAAGCTTATTTTTAGAGGTTTTATTTTTAGAATTGAGAGTTTCAGTAAAATATCTGCAATAAACTGGGAGTAAAACTTGATTTATTTCAGAATAAATAAAGTTATAGTTTTTCTTTTAAATATTTTGCGGTAAAAGATTTCTTGGATTTAACAAGTTCTTCAGGGGTGCCATGGGCTACAATGTTTCCTCCCTTTTCACCTCCTCCGGGACCAATATCAATAATATAGTCGGCGCATTTTACTAAATCCATATTATGCTCTATAACTACCACACTATGTCCTTTTTCGATAAGTGCATTAAAGGATTTTAGTAGTTTTTTGATATCGTGAAAATGAAGCCCGGTAGTAGGTTCATCAAAAATAAATAAGGCTTTTTCTTTGGTAGCCCCTTTTACTAAGAATGAAGCCAGTTTTATACGCTGTGCTTCACCACCAGATAGGGTGGAGGAGCTTTGCCCTAATTGAACATAACCTAAACCAACGTCCTGTAAAGGTTTTAGTTTTCTTACAATTTTATCGAGATTATTTTCTGCAAAAAAGCTTGTTGCATCGTCTATAGTCATGTTCAGGACATCGTCTATGTTTTTGCCTTCAAACTGAACTTCCAGCACATCTTTTTGAAAACGTTTCCCGTTACAGGCTTCACATTCTAAATGAACATCGGCCATAAACTGCATTTCTATGGTAACTTCGCCTTCACCTTTGCAAACTTCACAGCGGCCACCTTCCACATTAAATGAAAAATGTTTAGGTTTAAATCCGCGAATATTCGATAATTTTTGATCTGAAAACAAGTTTCTAATATCGTCGTAGGCCTTGATATAGGTTACGGGGTTGGAGCGGGAAGACCTACCAATTGGATTCTGGTCTATATATTCTACGCTTCCAAGGTTTTTAAAATCGCCTTCAATATCGGTATACTGGCCAGCTTTTTCTCCATAGCCTCCAATTTTCTTTTGAACAGCAGGGTAAAGGATTTTCTTTACCAAAGTACTTTTCCCACTTCCTGAAACCCCGGTTATCGCCGTAAAAGTTTTAAGTGGAATTGTAACATCTATATTCTGAAGATTATTTTCTCTTGCTCCCAAAATCCTAATTTCCCCTGAAGCTTTTCTACGTTCTTTAGGAACCGGAATTTCTTCCTTGCCATTTAAGTATTGCGCAGTAAGGGAATTTGATTTTAAAATTTGCTTCAGCGTTCCTGTGGCCACAACCTCACCACCGTGGGTGCCGGCTTCGGGGCCAATATCAATAATTTCATCGGCAGCGTTCATAATATCTTCATCATGTTCTACCACAATTACAGTATTACCGATATCCCGAAGATTTTTAAGTACACCAATTAAACGCTCTGTATCGCGTGGATGTAAGCCAATTGATGGTTCATCCAAAATATACATAGAACCCACCAGGCTGCTTCCCAGCGAAGTTGCCAGGTTAATTCGCTGCGATTCTCCCCCAGAGAGTGTATTAGATTTCCTGTTTAAAGTGAGATAATCTAAACCAACTTCAGATAAAAATTTGAGTCGGTTATTGATTTCGGTTAGAAGACGTTTGGCTATTTGTTGATCGTATTCGTTTAATTTTAAATCGGTAAAAAATTCTCGCACTTTATCCAATGGTTTTTCAACGAGATTGGTAATGCTATGCCCGGCAATTTTCACATATTCGGCTTCTGGACGAAGTCTTTTGCCTTTACAGGTGGTACAACGGGTTTTTCCGCGGTAGCGGGAAAGCATTACCCTGTTTTGAATTTTATAAGCCTTACTTTCTAAAAACTGGAAGAAATCATTTAGGCCTTCAAAATGCTTATTTCCATTCCAAACCAAATCTTTTTGTTCTTGCGTAAGTTGAAACCAGGGTTTATGGATTGGAAAATCAAATTTATGCGAATTATTTACCAATTGATCGCGGTACCAGCTCATACTGTCACCGCGCCAGGGGAAAACTGCATTTTCATAAATTGAAAGCCCTGTATTTGGAATAACAAGATCTTCATCAATCCCAATCACATCGCCATAGCCTTCGCATTTAGGACAGGCCCCGTAAGGATTATTAAAACTGAATAAATGAACATTTGGTTCCAGAAAATTTATGCCGTCTAACTCAAATTTATTGCTGAAATGTCTCTTTTTTCCCGATTTTAAGTTTTCAATATAGAGTTCACCTTTTCCTTCAAAAAAGGCAGCATCGGTAGCATCAGCTAATCTGTTATAAAAATCTTCTTCGTCTTTAGTGATAATTCTGTCTACCACCAGTAAAGTATCTTTCGCTTTAATTTTCTTAAGATCGGCTTCGTCAATTCTTAGCACTTCATCTTTTACTTTAATCCGGCTATACCCTTGCTGCGCTAACACTTTTATTTTTTCTTCAAGTGTTCTGCCTTCTTCTATATGAATTGGCGCCAGCAATAATAACTTTTCCCTTTCTTCAAAAGATTTTACGTGGTCAATAACATCGGCCACGCGATCACGTTTTACTTCGTTACCAGAAATAGGGGAATAGGTTCGTCCTATTCGGGCATAAAGTAGTTTTAGGTAATCGTAGATTTCAGTAGAAGTTCCTACCGTAGAACGCGGATTGGTTGAGTTTACTTTCTGCTCAATGGCTATGGCGGGAGCGATTCCTTTTATATAATCAACTTTCGGTTTATTCAATCTACCCAGAAACTGCCGGGCATAGGAGGAAAGGCTTTCTACATAGCGGCGCTGGCCTTCAGCATAAAGCGTATCGAATGCTAAACTGGACTTTCCCGAACCGGAAAGACCGGTAATTACCACCAATTTGTTACGGGGGATAACTACATTTATATTCTTAAGATTGTGCAGTTTTGCACCTTTTATGATAATATTTTCTTTAGGGTTTACCTCGGCAACGTCAATATTCATGCTTATTTTTCTAGTTCAAGAATGCAAAGGTACTTAATAAGAAGCAGTGTAAAAAGCCCTAAAAATCCTATAGTAATGTTAAAAATTTAAACTTTTGTTTGCTTTTGTTAATTATATCTTGCTATATTTGGGCATTCAAAATCATTAACATCACTTGCCTATAGCATAAAGTTACTTTTAGAAACTAAATAACCTAATCTCAGGAGCCCCAACCGTCCTGAACAAAAGTAACTGATATGAATAACGTTGAAATCACTGACGCTGTTCTTGTGCGTGAATACATGCACGGAAACGAAACTGCCCTAAGTAAGCTTATTAACAGGCACCAACACCGAATTTATAGTTTTATATTCTCTAAAGTTTTTGACAGGGATGTTGCTGAAGATATTTTTCAGGATACCTTTATCAAAGTCATTAACACCCTTAAAAGAGGGAAATATAATGAAGAAGGCAAATTTCTCCCCTGGGTGATGCGAATTGCGCATAACCTGGTTATTGACCATTTTAGAAGAAATAAACGTATGCCTAAATTTGATAATAGTGGCGACTTTAATATTTTTTCGGTTTTGAGTGATTCTGATTTAAATATTGAAACTCAAATTATAAAAGACCAGATTGAAAACGATGTTAAGGAACTTATTAAAGAGTTACCTGAAGATCAATTAGAGGTTCTTACTATGAGAATCTATAAAGATATGAGTTTTAAAGAAATTTCTGAACGCACGGGAGTAAGTATAAACACGGCTTTAGGGAGAATGCGTTATGCATTAATCAACCTTCGGAAGATTATTGAAAAACATAATCTGGTTTTAACAAATTAATCTATAATATTCCTTCAAAGATTGCGTTAGAATAAGAAACCAACGCAAAATATTATCTAATGAGGAAACTTTACACTAAAAAACTATCAAAAAAAGATCAGTTTAAGAATTTGGAACCCAAAAAAGAAACGGTACAGTTTCTTTTAAATTATTCAAAAGCATTAAGAGTGGTGGAATGTCGAGGCATTAAATTCGGCACCGTTCTTAATTAGTACTTGACAAAAAGGCTGTCTGAAAATTTATTATGAATGTTATCCTGAACTTTTTTCAGGATCTAATTATTTGATATTCAAAACATTTTAGAAACTGAAACAAGTTCAGTTTGACGAAAAATCGATCTTTTCAGACAGCCTCTTTACTTTTATATCTATTTCTTCTTTTTATAGTAATCACTTATTACTGTTTTTCTCCCTATTTCTTTGGTAATAATATCTTTATCAAGGTTCCAGCCTCTTGCCGGTGAATATTGCCGCCCGTACCAAATAATTTGTAAATGAAGTTTATTCCAAAGATCTTTTGGAAATAATCGTTTTGCGTCTTTTTCGGTTTGAGTTACGTTTTTTCCGTTGCTTAAATTCCAGCGATACATTAAACGGTGAATATGCGTATCTACCGGAAATGCGGGTACATTAAAGGCCTGCGCCATTACTACACTCGCCGTTTTATGACCAACAGCCGGTAAAGCTTCCAGGGCTTCAAAACTGGCAGGCACTTCTCCTTTGTATTTTTCCAGTAAAATTTCAGATAACCCATGAATACCTTTAGATTTCATAGGAGAAAGACCAACTGGTTTAATAATTTCCCTGATCTCTTCTACTGAAAGTTTTACCATAGCTTTTGGATTATCGGCAATTTCGAAAAGTTTAGGTGTAATCTGGTTCACTTTTACATCGGTACTTTGGGCTGAAAGTAGCACCGCAATCAATAAAGTATATGGATCTTTATGATCTAGCGGAATGGGAATTTCAGGATAAATATCATTTAAGGTATCAATTACGAACTGTACCTTTTCTTGTTTGGTCATATTGTTTAAATTTACTCGATAGTCTAGATTGAAATCTTTGACGTTTTGTCGAAATTTTCAAAACTAAGTTTATATATTAAGTCAAAGCAAAAATAAGAATTATGACAACATTAGAAGCGGGTTGGATATTCCGGTGATGCTGACCCCCCATTCCGGTCATACTGACCCCCCTGTTGATTTTGGTCTAAAAAGATACTTTAATGACAATATTACAGTTTTTTTCTAAGACTTTCTCCTTTTAATTCTATACGATGAGAGGTATGTACCAACCTATCTAAAATAGCATCTGCAATAGTTGCTTCTCCAATGATTTCATACCAACTTCCTACCGGTAATTGACTGGCAATAATGGTTGAGGATTGTCCGTGCCGATCCTCTATAATTTCCATTAGGTCCATTTGTTGTTGTTTATCCAAATGAGATAACCCAAAGTCATCCAGGATAAGCAGGTTTGCTTTGGCCAGTTTCTCAAAGAACTTCAAAAAACTTCCATCAAGCCGGCTCATTTTGGTTTGCATCAATAGCTTCTGAGTATTAAAGTACAAAACCTTACTTCCCTGTGAACAAGCCTGATGTCCCAGTGCAGAAGCCAAAAAACTTTTGCCGCACCCTGTAGATCCCGTGATAAGAACAGATTCCCCTTTAGCAAGATAGCCTCCTGTTGCCAGCTCTGTAATTTGTGAGGTATTGATCCCCCTGGAAGTGTTGAAGTTAAGTTCCGCGATGGTAGCCTGGTATCTGAACCTGGCCGTTTTTGTCAGTCTTTCAAAACGCCGGTTGGTGCGGTCTTGTGCTTCCGCCTGAAGGAGTACCTCAAGGCCTTCTGCAAAAGACAGTTCGTGATGTTGACGGGTTTCCATCAAGGCTTTCCAAGTGATATACATCCCTTGTAAGCGTAGTTGTTTAAATTGATTTTCAATAGTGTTCATAGGTGTTCATGTATTTATAGTTAATTATTTATAAGATCCTGCTCCCCGTATATTCTCGTGATCCGGTAATGACTTAATAGAGGATTGCTCCATATTTTCTGTCATTTTATTCTCCAGGATTTGTTTTAAAAACCGATAGGAATAATTGTGATTATCTAAAGCAATAGTACAGGCTTTGGTAAAAATGGGCGTATTGACTTTACTGGCCAGGTTTAAAATACCATCACACGTCTTATAGAGCTGTTCGGGATATTTGTCTTGTTTGAACAAAGCTTCCATATAGCTGTAAAGCGTATCGGAGTAGCTATAGGCCTTTTGAAGGTAATAGGTGGGACTGCGCTGCTTATAGTGCTGATGATGGGAACACAGATGTTCCTTTTTCGTAGAGTAGCTTCCTTTTTTAAAATTCCTTGGATGCACTCCTATGAGTGCTGCCTTGCAATAAACTTTAACTAGGCTTCGTGTATAGATAACCTTTACCTGCGCTCCCATATAAGCATAGGGAACGCTATAGTAATGCTTGTCCATGCCTAAATAAATATGGTTGTTCTTGGCTACTTTAAGGTCCCGATAGTATTTAAGCTCAAAAGCTTCTGCCGGTAAGCCTTGCAGGCTATGTTTTTCATCAGCTAAAAACTTCTCTTCCCTACAGTAATCCTTCTGTTGCATACGGGTTTGGTTATGTTCCCTGACCTTTTGTGCAATGGCCCGGTTCAATGAAGGAAGGTCGAAGAATTGTTGGTTGCGTAATTTGGCGTATACCCGGCTATAGATGAGTTTCACTTGATTCTCTACCAAGGCTTTGTCTTTGGGTTTTCTGGGGCGTGTGGGAGTAACGGTAGTGCCATAATGATTGGCGAAATCTTCCAGTGCACGGTTTACATCAGGTTCGTAAGGGTTGGCCTTTATAACGGCAGATTTTAAATTATCGGGAACCAGGGTTTGTGGAACCCCACCCAAATCTTTTATACAGCAATTCAGGGCGTGTATAAAATCTTCTATCTTTTGGCTTCTAACGGCCATAGCAAAGCTGTAATCCGAATACGGAAGACAAGCGACAAAGACCTGAACAAAAATTTCTTCCCCGGTATTCCTGTCGATATAAGAGAGTTTTTTTCCTGCGTAATCAATATAAAGCTTCTCCCCGGGATGGTGTTCCAATACCATCGAAGGATTTTGGGTGCCACGGTATTGTTGAAGGTGATAACAGAATTGACTGTAACTGTAGCCATTTTGGGCACTATGGTGATATTCTTCCCATAATACCTTGCGGTTTACACCAACCCGCTTCAGTTCTTTGCTGCAATAATCAAGGGTGTCTTTCAGGAGTTCATACCGCTCATCTTTATAGGCTGGATTTCCAGATAAAAAGATAGCCTCCAGTGCTGTGTCCTCAAGAGTTAAAAGAACTTCGGTAGTGATTGTACCCAGTGAAGCCTTTGAGATATAGTCCTTAACAGTATTCTTGCTTACAGACAAGGTACGTGCGATGGTTTTTATCCCCTTGCCCTGTAAGTGCATTCTAAGTATTTGTTTTACTGCGCTCATACGTTTTGGTTTTCCTGCCATTGTTTATCTTTTGGTGTAAAAAAACACTAAGTAAAACCAAAATCGAATAGAAAATAGCCAAGGGGGGGGTCAACTTGCTCCGGAACCACATCCACGAAACCCAAAGAAAAGGGGGCAGTATGCTCCGGAATAAAGTATTCCAGTCTTGCTATCTTTTTATATGAAGGGGTCAGTATCCGCCGGAATGGCAGTAAATTAATGTTCCTGTTGATGCTGCTAAATTTACGCCCCGGAGAGGGGTCAGCTTAGTCCGGTGTATCCACGGGTGATAAAGCCCCCGATTTTTCAGTAAAAGATCAGGATGGAAATACCGTAAAATTATCAGATTTTAAAGGAAAGAAACTGGTATTGTTTTTCTATCCGAAAGCGAGTACACCGGGTTGCACGGCCGAAGCCTGTAACCTGAGGGATAACTGGGAGCGTTTTCAGGAAAAAGGTTATGCGATATTGGGCGTAAGTGCTGATACTCAAAAAAGACAGAGTAACTTTAAAAATAAATACGAATTTCCATTTCCGCTACTGGCCGATGAAGATAAAGAGGTTATCCAGGCTTACGGCGTTTGGGGACCCAAAAAATTTATGGGAAAAGAATATGACGGAATTCACAGAACTACTTTTATTATTGACGAAGATGGTAAAATTGAGGAAGTGTTTAAAAAAGTAAAAACCAAAGAACATACAGCTCAAATCCTTTCTGAATAGAAAAGGAAAATGGTCTAGATTGTCACATTGAGCGCAATCGGGATGTTTGCAAAGACACTTCGATTGTGCTTAGGGTGACAGTAATTATTTTATTTTTTCAATATCGCTTTTTGAATAGTAGCTGTGCTATCACAATTTTCAATTTGAAGCTCCAGGATAGCTGAATTAACTTCGTTGGTAATCACGTAAATATTACAGGTTATTTTATCGGTATTGCTTCGGCTAAAATCTACATCGCCATTTTCCAAACTTAATGAAACCAGCGCTGTATCTAATTTATTATTCTCAAAATAACTAAAAGCTTCTTCAGTAAAAATGCGCTCTTTTATCCTGATATTCTTTAAAACACGCGCATCGGGAGAATAATCGCAAGACGTTTTTTTTCCGCCTAAAAAGAAAAGCAAAAGTACAATCCCGAAGAACAAGCCCACCGAGAAATATCCAATTCTATGAATTAGTTTCATTTATATAATTTTGAGGAAGCAAACCTGATTGAAAATTGATCTAAAAAATGAGCAAATTAATGTCCCGGTAAGAAAGATCAAACCAATCGGCTATAGATTTATTGGTTAAAATTCCGTGGTAAAAGTACAAACCATTTCGCAAACCTTTATTAAAACGCAAGGTGTTTTCGAGTCCGCCTTCTTCGGCAATGTGTAAAAGATACGGAGTGAAAATGTTACTTATTGAAAGTGAAGAAGTTCGCGCGTACCTGGATGGAATATTTGGAACACAATAGTGTAAAATATTGTGTTTTGTAAATATTGGTTTATCGTGCGTGGTGATTTCGCTGGTTTCTATACACCCGCCCATATCTATACTTACATCTATAATAACAGCGCCACGTTTCATACTGGTAACCATATCTTCGGTAATTAGCACCGGGGAACGATTTTTACCGCGCACAGCGCCAATTAATACATCACAACGCTTTATGGCTTTACTCAGGTTTTTAGGCTGAATTGTAGAGGTGTAGAATGTTTGGTTTAGATTGGTTTGAATGTCTCTAAGCCGGGTAAGCGAACTGTCAAAAACTTTAATACTTGCACCAAGGCCTAAAGCCGAACGCGCAGCAAACTCACCAACCGTGCCTGCACCAAGAATTACAACTTCTACAGGGGGAACACCACTTATATTCCCAAACATTAAGCCGTTTCCGTTTACATTATTGCTCATAATTTCAGAAGCAATTAATACGGAAGCAGTACCTGCAATTTCACTTAACGCCCTAACAATGGGATAACTCCCATCGTCGTCCCTAATAAATTCAAAGCCTAAAGCGGTTATTCGTTTTGAAGCTAATTTCTGAAAATATTCTTTGCACTGAGTTTTAAGCTGAAGCGCAGAAATTAAAATGGTTTGCGGATTTATTAAATCGAGTTCTTCTATAGAAGGGGGTTCTATTTTAAGAATGGTAGGGCAGGAAAAGACTTTACTGGTGTCTTTGGTAATTTCGGCACCGGCATTAGAATAATCTTTATCACTAAACCGGGCCCATTTTCCGGCTCCAGACTCTATCATTACCCTATGGCCATGAGCAGTAATCGCTGCTACAGCATCGGGACTTAAACAAATGCGTTTTTCCTGGTAGGAGGTTTCTTTAGGTATGCCAATAAATAGCTGCCCCTTGTTTTTGTAGATTTCCAGGGTTTCTTCCTGCGGAATTAATTGCTCTTTGGTAAAAGGCGAAACCTGTTTGCCCATAGTTAACTGCTAAAACTTTAGAAAAGGGAAATTACAACTATTTTTAAAAATAGCAGAAATTAAAGTCGGGTATAGTATTCTTCCTGAGTTGGTTCCCAATATTCCTCTTCTTCCTGGAAAGATTTTACCTCCCTGCGGTCAGATTCTGAAATAGGGGAAAAGACAGAGACATCGGTTTCATCAATTTCGCTAAGGTCTATACCGTATATCCTATCGAAAATTTTGATTCGAATTAAATAAACTATGGAGAGAATAATTATAAAAAAAGGTGCAAGATAAATTAGTTGATCAGTATCAATTATATAATCGTTTGCATAAGCATCTTGGTAATATGCCGTTACAAGTTGGTATCCATACATAGTTACTGGAACTAAAATTGAATGATACCACCAATGTTTACAGGTGAAAAACCAAATTAAAAGTAAAAAGAGAGGAGTTAACTTGCCAAAAAAAGTCCAGGCCGCAGTTAGGACATTCTCGTAATATTTACTTTCATAGGTAAAAAAAGAATTTTCCCAAACAGGACCGCTTGGGAAAATTTCATATAAATAAAATAAATATGGTGAAAAAGCAATGCAGAGGGCTATAATACTACCCGTTAATAGGAACTTTGATCGTGCGTACGTCAACTGCTTGTTCTTTAATTTGATCATTATTTGTATCGTTATCTGTAGTTGAAGTTACAAAAAAACTTGCTCCAAAAATTGCTGCTGCGAAAAGTACTGCTTTAAGTTTCATAATAATATAGTTTAGATTGTTGTTTCGTTTTGTTTACTGAAGCAAACCTATAAAATTATAAAACACTAAAAATTAATACATTAATCGTACTTTTGCGCTCTTTTTTAAGCAAAAAAATGGCTATTTTTTAGCAGTTTTTACTTTACACTGCTAAAAATTTAATGGTTAAAAATATAAAAATTTTCTGTTTTTCCTATTATTTTGTTTAAGACTATTTAGCAAGAGCCTCAAACTGCTAACACTGGGATTTTTAAGTTTATTTGTTTTCTTTAACTTTTGATTAACATAAGTTTAACGTTCTTGTATTTTCATTCTGGATGGAAATTTCAATTTTTTGAAAGTTTTCCTCCAGGAAATCCTGTATTTTTTGCGGCCATTCTATTAAAATCCATCCCGGAGAATTAAAATATTCTTCCAGGCCTATATCCAGGGCTTCATTTGGGTCTTCCAGTCTGTAAAAATCAAAATGATAAATTGGTTCCCGGGGAGTGTGATATTCATTCACCAATGAGAATGTGGGGCTTGATACTTTATCTTCGCTTCCCAAAGCTTTTACCAAAGCTTTTATTAGGGTAGTTTTACCGGCACCCATTTCGCCATAAAATAATAGGACATTATTTTTAGCGTTCTTTATTATGTATTGTACAGCCTCATCAATTTGGGCTAAATTGTAGGTAACGGGCATATAAGTAATAGATTTTTGGCAATACAAAGATAGGGAATAATTTAATATTCCCTATAAGCTGCTATAAATCAAGTCTTAAATGCCTTGTTTTGGGTTCATTATCACAAAAGGAATAACCATTTCTTCTAATGAAACTCCACCGTGTTGATAAGTGTTACGGTAATAACTTACGTAATGATTATAATTATTAGGATAAGCAAAGAAGAGATCTCCTTTAGCGAAAATAAAAGAACTACTCATATTAATACTAGGGAGATGAATGCTCTTGGGATCTTTAGCCGCCAGCACATCTTTTTCTTCATAAGTAAGACTTTTACCTGTTTTATACCTAAGGTTTAAACTGGTGTTTTTATCACCAATTACTTTTGAAGGGTTTTTAGCATTAATTGTTCCGTGGTCTGTAGTGATAATTAATTTGAACCCAAGTTGTCTTGCCTGTTGAATAATATCTAACAACGGAGAATTCTTAAACCAGCTATATGTTAATGATCGGTAAGATTTATCGTTAGAAGCCAGTTCTTTAATTACTTCCATCTCGGTTTTAGAGTGGGAGAGCATATCTACAAAATTGTAAACCACCACAGTAAGATCGTTATCCTTTTGCGTTTTAAAGTTTTCTGCCAGTTTTCTTCCGGCTTTTAAACTGGTTATTTTATGATATTCATGTTTAAAACTTTTCCCCAGCCTTTTTAATTGTTCATTTAAAAATTCGGCTTCGTGGTTATTTTTTCCGCCTTCCTCGGTGTCGTTTTTCCAATATTGAGGGAATAACTTTTCCATTTCACTAGGCATCAAGCCAGAGAACATTGCGTTACGAGCATATTGCGTGGCAGTGGGTAAAATACTGTAATAAGGCTCTTCCTTTTCTTTCTTATAATAATTAGAAATCACCGGTTCTAAAGCTTTCCATTGGTCGTACCTTAAATTATCTACCACAACAAGTAGGGTAGGCTGTTCTTTGTTAATTTCTGGAACAACTTTTTCTTTAAAAATAGTATGCGACATAATTGGCGCATTACCACCTTTTTCAAACCAGGAAGGATAATTCTTGTCTATAAATTTACAAAACTGGGTATTGGCTTCGTTTTTCTGAGATTCCAGGATTTCGAACATTCCGCTGTCTTCAAGACCTTCCAATTGCAGTTCCCAGTAAATTAATTTTTGATAAAGTTCTGCCCATTCTTCAAACGTATTTACCTGGCTCATATCCATTGCGATCTTTCTGAATTCCTGCTGGTAATTTGAAGTAGTTTTTTCAGAAATAAGTCGGGAGTGATCCAGGTTTTTTTTAATACTAAGAAGAATTTGGTTTGGATTTACCGGCTTTATTAGGTAATCGGCTATTTTAGAGCCAATCGCTTCCTCCATAATATATTCTTCTTCACTTTTTGTGATCATTACCACAGGAAGGTTTTCTCGTTTTTCTTTTATTTCAGCGAGAGTTTCCAAACCGGTAAGTCCCGGCATATTTTCGTCAAGAAATACAATATCAAAACTTTCTTCTTCAATTTGTTCTAATGCTTCAGTTCCACTTTTGCTGGTCACAACTTCATAATCTTTTCCTTCCAGAAACAAAATATGTGGTTTAAGTAAATCTATTTCATCATCTACCCAAAGTATTTTTATTTTATTCATATCTTATATTTTTACTCATTAAATGAGATTTCTTCTTTTATGCGTGTTTCGACTTTAATAGTCGTTTTTTTAATGAATGGTTTCTTCCTAAATTATCGGGAATTTCCGGTTTTTTATAACTTAATAATTGCTTTTTCAACTTCCAAAGTCTATCTATGTATCTTTGATCTAAATTAATACGTTACAAAGCTTGACTTCATCTAATAAACTCAAAATATTAAACGATCCAATTTACGGATTTATTACCATCCCGAGTGAGCGAATCTTCAGTATTATTGAGCATCCTTACTTTCAACGCCTGCGTAGAATTTCGCAAATGGGAATGTCTTACCTGGTTTATCCCGGTGCGCATCATACCCGTTTTCATCACGCTATTGGTTGTGTACATTTAATGCAGAAAGCAGTGCAGATACTTCGGCATAAAGGAGTTATAATTTCTGAAGCCGAAGAAGAGGCATTGCAAATTGCCATTTTATTACATGATATTGGGCACGGACCCTTCTCTCACGCTATGGAACATAGCATTGTAGAAGGCGTTGATCACGAAAGTATTTCTTTGCTTTTTATGGAAGAAATGAACCGCAAATTTAACCAAAGTTTAACGCTGGCCCTCCAAATTTTTCGCGGAACCTATAACCGAAGATTTTTAAACCAGTTAATCTCGAGCCAGCTGGATATGGATAGGCTGGATTATTTAAAACGCGATAGTTTTTATACCGGTGCTGCAGAAGGAAATATTAATAGTGAACGCCTAATCACCATGCTAAATGTGGTGAACGATGATTTAGTGATTGAAGAAAAAGGAATTTATTCGGTAGAGAAATTTTTAGTGGCGAGAAGGCTCATGTACTGGCAGGTTTATTTGCATAAAACAAGCCTTGTGGCAGAGCAACTTTTAATCAGGGTTTTGAAACGTGCTAAAGAGCTGGTTGAAAAAGGTGAAAAGCTTAATGCTAGTAAAGCGCTTTCGTATTTTCTTTATAATAAAATTGGTCCGGAGAATTTTACTTCAGAAACTTTATCGGTTTTTGCCCGTTTAGACGATTATGATATTATTTCGGCGATGAAAGAGTGGCAGGACCATGAGGATTTTGTGCTGAGTAATTTATGTAATATGATTATAAACCGGGATCTTTTAAAAGTAAAGATCAAGAAGAAAAAACCATCGGTAGAAAAGCTCGAAAAACGCCGCATAGCACTACAGGAAAAAGAGAATATTTCAGCAGCAGAAGCCGATTATTTTGTGTTTAGCGGCGAAGTGACCAATACCGCCTATAAAAGTGAAAACAATAATATTAATATTTTACATAAAAACGGAAAGATTAGCGATGTAGCTAAAGCATCAGACCAATTGAATCTTAAAGCCCTTTCTAAAACGGTGGTTAAGTATTATATATGCTACCCGAAGACAAAACATTAACGCTTTTTTTTTACTTTTGCCAGAATGAAATTTACAGCAGCACAAATAGCAGAGATTCTCGACGGAGAGATTGAGGGCAATCCTGAGGTCGAAGTATCTGAATTAGCTAAAATTGAAGAAGGCGGGGAAGGTTCCCTTACCTTCTTAAGTAACCCGAAATATACTTCCTATATATATTCTACCCAGGCTTCTATAACCATTGTAAATAGTGATTTTGAAGCCGAAGAACCAATTACTACCACTTTAATAAAAGTAAAAGATGCCTACAAAGCATTCTCTAAATTACTGGAATATTACAACCAGATAAAATTAAACAAACAGGGAATTGAACAACCCAGCTTTGTTTCAGATTCAGCCGAATTTGGAGAAAATCTTTATTTAGGTGCTTTCGCATATATTGGGGAAAACGTAAAAATTGGGGAAAATGTAAAGATTTATCCTAATGTTTATATTGGTGATAATGTGAAAATCGCTAATGATGTGATTCTCTTTCCGGGAGTAAAAGTTTATTCAGAAACAATTATTGGGAGTAATTGCGTTTTACATAGTGGAGTTATAGTAGGAGCCGATGGCTTTGGGTTTAGTCCGGGAGAAGATGGGATATATGCAAAAGTTCCGCAAATTGGTAATGTGATTATAGAAGATAATGTAGATATTGGGGCAGGTACCACCATAGATAGGGCTACTTTAGGTTCTACCATAATAAGAGAAGGAGTAAAACTGGATAACCAAATTCAAATTGCCCATAATGTTGAAATTGGCTCTAACACCGCCATAGCTGCACAAACCGGTATAGCCGGTTCTACCAAAATTGGTAAAAATTGCTTAATTGGTGGGCAGGCAGGAATAGCCGGACATTTGCAAATTGGAGACCGGGTGAAAATTCAGGCGCAATCTGGTATTGGCCGAAATGTAAAAGACGATGAAATGTTGCAGGGTTCTCCCGCTTTTGGCTATGGAGATTTCGCCAAATCCTATGTTCATTTTAAAAACTTACCTAAAACCATAGATACACTTAACCAATTAGAAAAAAAGATTAAAAATGGCTTATAAACAGGCGAAACAACATACCATAGATAAAGAGATTTCTCTTGAAGGGGTTGGTCTGCATACCGGGCAGAAAGTGAAAATGACTTTTAAACCTGCTGCAGAAAATACCGGTTATGTTTTTAAAAGAATGGATCTTGAAGGAGAACCCGAGATTGAAGCAGATGTAAGTTATGTGGTAAACACCCAACGAGGGACCAACCTTGAGAAGAAAGGGGTGAAAATCCAAACTTCAGAACACGTCCTTGCCGCCTGTGTAGGTATGGATATAGATAATATTGTAATTGAATTAAATGCATCTGAACCTCCAATAATGGATGGTTCTTCAAAGTTTTTCGTAGAAGCTTTAGAAAAAGCCGGAGTGGTGGCTCAGGAAGCCGAGCGTGAAGAATTTGTTGTGGAGGAGGTAATTACCTATCACGACGATGAAAGTGGAAGTGAAATAATTGTAATGCCCGCAGATGAATACCAGGTAACCACCATGGTAGATTTTGAAACAAAAGTTTTGGGCACACAAAACGCTACCATTTCACACCTTTCTGAGTTTAAACACGAAATTGCAAATGCTAGAACCTTCAGCTTTCTACACGAACTTGAAGCTTTGTTGGATCACGGATTAATTAAAGGTGGAGATTTAAATAACGCTATTGTCTATGTAGATAAAGAAATAAACGAAGAAACCTTTAAAAAACTTCGTATTGCCTTTAACCGTGATAATATTTCGGTTAAGCAAAATGGAATTCTTGATAATTTAACCTTGCATTATCCTAATGAAGCTGCGCGCCATAAACTTTTAGATGTTATGGGAGATTTAGCATTAGTAGGAACCAGAATTAGGGGGAAAATTATCGCAAATAAGCCAGGACATTATGTAAATACCCAATTTGCCCAAAAACTGGCGAAAATAATTAAAGCCGAAAAACGCAATAATGTTCCAAAAATAGATTTTGATCAGAAACCATTAATGGATGTGACCGATATAATGGATATATTGCCGCATCGCTCTCCATTCCTTTTGGTAGACAAAATTTATAGCTGTACCGATACTTGTGTGATTGGATTAAAGAACGTTACCATGAACGAGCCTTTCTTCGTGGGGCATTTCCCCGGAAAACCAGTAATGCCTGGGGTTTTGCAGGTTGAAGCTATGGCTCAAACCGGTGGTATTCTTGCTTTAAAATCGGTTCCAGATCCCGAAAATTATCTTACTTATTTTATGAAAATAGATAATGTAAGATTTAAACAACAGGTAGTACCTGGAGATACTTTAATATTCAAATTAGAATTACTTGCGCCTATTCGCCGCGGAATTTGCCAGATGCAGGGTTATGCCTATGTTAATGGGAAACTGGCTACCGAGGCCATACTTATGGCGCAAATTGTAAAATCAAAATAAAAAATATGAACCAGCCTTTAGCTTACGTACATCCGGGAGCCAAAATTGCTAAAAACGTAGTGATAGAACCTTTTACCACGATACATAATAATGTAGTAATAGGCGAGGGAACCTGGATAGGATCTAACGTAACTATAATGGAAGGTGCCCGAATTGGAAAGAATTGCAGTATTTTTCCGGGAGCCGTTATTTCTGCTATTCCGCAGGATAAAAAGTTTGACGACGAAGATACGATTACGGTTATTGGAGATAATACTACCGTTAGGGAATGTGTTACCATTAATCGTGGAACTACAGACCGAATGAAAACCGTAATCGGTAAAAATTGTTGGATTATGGCTTATTGTCATATTGCGCACGATTGTATTGTGGGAGATAATTGTATCTTTTCTAACAATAGCACGCTTGCCGGTCATATAAATGTTGGAGACTACGTGATTCTAGCAGGAATGGCGGCGATTCAGCAGTTTTGTAGTATTGGCAGACACGCCTTTGTTACCGGCGGATCCCTGGTAAGAAAAGATGTTCCTCCATTTGTAAAAGCGGGAAGAGAACCACTTTCTTATGTTGGTATTAATTCTATTGGCTTACGCCGAAGAGGATTTACTACCGAAAAGATTCGTGAAATACAGGATATTTATAGAATTTTATATCAGAAAAACTATAATAACTCCCAGGCTGTTGCTATTATTGAAGCTGAAATGCAGGCAACCGCAGAAAGGGACGAAATTTTAGAATTTATTAAAAACTCACAGCGAGGTATCATGAAAGGATACTTTAGCTCTAATTAAAACGAAAATAATGGCTAGTACAAGTGATATTAGAAACGGATTATGTATTCGTTACAACCACGATATTTTTAAGATAACTGAATTTCTACACGTAAAACCGGGAAAAGGACCTGCTTTTGTAAGAACCAAACTTAAAAGTGTAACCACGGGAAAAGTTATTGAAAATACCTTTTCTGCCGGTCATAAGATTGAAGATGTTCGTGTAGAAACCCATAAGTTTCAATATTTGTATAATGATGGGGAATTCTATCATTTTATGAATGTTGAAGATTATACCCAAATTCGTTTGGTTGAAGATGTTTTAGATCAACCAAAACTTTTAAAAGAAGGCGAAGTAGTTACGGTAATTATCAATACAGAAGATAATGCGCCACTTTCGGTAGAAATGCCTGCAAGTGTTATTTTAGAAGTATCACATACAGAACCTGGGGTAAAAGGAAATACCGCAACTAATGCCACGAAACCTGCAACTGTAGAAACCGGGGCTGAGGTTAATGTTCCTTTATTTATAAACGAAGGGGACAAAATTAAAATTGAAACCGAAAAAGGAACTTATAAAGAAAGAATTAAAGAATAGTTCTTTCAGAAATAAAGGATTGCAAATTCACAAGATCGTCATCCTGAATTTATTTCAGGATCTAGGTCAATAAAATTAATATTCATGTTAGAAGCTGAAACAAGTTCAGCTTGACGTTAAAGGATTTTTTATCTTTTTCTATATTAACATTCATCAATATGAAATTTCCACAAGAACATACGCTGCAACAAATTGCCACTATTATTGATGCTCAATATATTGGTGATGCTAATTTTCCGGTTTTGGGAATTAATGAGATTCACGTGGTAACTCCGGGTGATATTGTTTTTGTAGATCATCCAAAATATTACGATAAAGCATTAAATTCGGCCGCAACCGTAATTTTAATCAATAAGAAGGTAGATTGTCCTGAAGGAAAAGCATTGCTTATTTCAGAAGATCCTTTTTCAGATTTTAATAAACTCACCCAATATTTTAAGCCTTTCAAAAAAGCCGAAAAATCTATTTCAGATTCGGCTCAAATAGGAGAGGGCACGCATATTCAGCCTAATACTTTTATAGGGAATAATGTGAAAATAGGTAGTAACTGCCTTATTCATTCCAATGTAAGTATATATGATAATGCAGTGATTGGCAATAATGTAATTATTCATTCGGGAACCGTTTTAGGTGGGGATGCATTTTATTACAAGAAACGCGAAGATGGTTTTGATAAATTAAGATCTGGCGGTCGTGTGGTTATAGAAGATAATGTAGAGATTGGAGCAAATTGCACCATAGATAAAGGTGTTACGGGAGATACTACCATTAAAGAAGGTACTAAGCTGGATAATTTAATTCAGATTGGTCACGATACTGTAATTGGTAAAAACTGTCTTATTGCCAGCCAGGTAGGAATAGCGGGAGCTGTGACTATTGAAGATGAAGTTACCGTTTGGGGCCAGGTGGGAATGCGTAGCGGAATAACCGTAGAAAAAGGTGGAGTGCTTATGGGACAGGCCGGAATTACGAAATCTACAAAAGCCAATAAAATTTATACAGGCAATCCTGCAATGGAAGCCAGGGCTAAATTAAAAGAGTTGGCGCTTTTAAGGCAATTACCTAAATTGCTGGAAAAATTAAAGTAAAATACTATGGGCTTAAAAAGTAAAGAGATTGTTGAGAGTTTTTATACTTCCTTATTCAATGATGAAAAAGGAACATTAGACAATTATTTGCATCCCAATGTAAATCTCACCTGGTACGGAACTACCGGACTTAAAAAGCTGAATTTTGATGAGATTCTGGCCATTCGGAATGATATGTCAAAAAACTACGAATCGCTTAAAGCCGAAGTTGAAAAAACGGTAGAAGAGGATCATCAAATCGCTATTCAGTTTACCTACCACGTGAAAACCATAGAAAATCCCGATGAAGAAATGCCACTTGCCCACTTTATGGCTATCTGGGAATTAAAAGACAATAAACTTTTTAAAGGCGTACAAATCTCACAACTTGGTGAAGAGATAGACGAAAGTCCCTGGTCTTAACACATTTGTTTTTATCATTTTAAAATAAAAAAGTTAAATATTCAATTCTATGTTTGTAGAACTGAATATTTATTCTACATTTGTAGATGTAATTCTATTAATGTAGAGATGAATTTATCTAAATCAGAAGAACAGTTAATGCAAATTTTATGGAAGCAAGAAAAAGCTTTCATGAAAGATTTAATTGATGCCTATCCAGAGCCCAAACCGGCCAATACCACCGTTGCTACTTTACTAAAAAGAATGCAGGATAAAGGTTTTGTTGGTTATAAGCAGTTTGGAAGATCCCGGGAATATTATGCTTTAGTGAGAAAAAGAGATTATTCCTCGAAGCAAATGAAGGGTTTTATTAAAAACTTTTTTAATAATTCTACTTCCCAATTCGCTTCATTTTTCACCGAGCAATCTAATATGAGTGAAGATGAATTAAAAGATCTTAAAAAGATAATAGACCAGAAAATTAAAAATAAGAAGTGATGGAAGCTTATATTATAAAATCCATTTGTTGTCTTTTAATATTGTATACTTTTTATATAATATTTCTAGAGAATGAGAAACAGCATAGTTTTAAGCGCTATTTCCTGATTTTAATATTAATTTTTTCGCTCACTTTACCATTCATTACTATAAGCTATGAAGTCCAAGAACTTTCTACAGCCAGTTTTAGCGAAACTGTTTCTCAATTAGATAGTCCTAATTCAAATTCAGAAATCGGGACTAAAAATTATTTTCCTGATTTTCTATGGATTATCTATGCTATTGGGGTTGCCTTCTTTTTGGTGCGTTTTTTAAGAAACATCCTTAAATTAAAATCATCTATCAACAATAATGAAAAAGAAGTAAATAAGTTTAGCACCAGGGTTTTAATTCCTTTTGCAACTATACCTTATTCTTATTTTAAGTATATATTTCTAGATAAGGATCGGTACTTAGAAAATAAAATTCCTGGCGAAGTTATTCAGCACGAAGAAGCGCACGTGAGACAGGCTCATACTATAGATCTTTTTATCTTAGAAATTCTTCAAATTATTTTCTGGTTTAATCCAGTGGTTTATTTTTTAAAACGTTCCATCCGGCTAAATCACGAATTTCTAGCAGATGAGGCTGTGTTAAAACAAAATGCTGACCCTGTTTCATACTCTAACTTAATTATTAATAGCTCGAGAGACCTTCATCAATTCTCGTTAACGAGCCCCTTTAAACATTCATTAATCAAAAAACGAATTATTATGATTTCAAACCAATTTTCGCGAAAGTTATTTTTCAGTAAAGTCGGACTTCTAATCCCGGTTTTATGTTTGTGTATTTATTTTTTTAATAACGACATCGTTGCTAGAACAAGTCCTGGGGAGAAAGTACCCGCAACTACATCACTTCAACAAGATTATTTATTTTTTATTGAGGTAGAAGGTGAAACCATTCGCTTAAATGGAAAGCATGTAAAGCTTCAAAATTTCTCAAAAGAACTGGACAATAGTGTTAGTAAGTATTCTAAAGATGAAATAAGGAATAAAAATATCCGACTTCGTTTATCTAATATTCCTGATGATTTTGCTGAAAAGTTAAACAGAGAATACAAGAAATCGAAGTATTTTGAACTAAACCCTAGCGAAGAAGGATTGTTCCCCGAAACACCGCCCACACCAACCAAACAGGAATGGAAAGTACCCAAGCCTCCCAAAGCGCCTAAAGTAAATAAAACTGAGGCGCCGCAAGTTCCGGAAGCACCAAAAGAACCCATAATTATTGAGGTGCGTGAAGTACCAAAGGCACCCAAAGAGCCTGTTATTATTGAAGTACGTGAAGTATCTGAACCACCTGAAGCTCCAGAAGAGCCCGTGGTTATAGAAGTTATAGAGCATCGGGAAATTATGGAAAAGAGAATGAAGATTAGGGAAGAGCATTTGCTGAAAAGAGAAAAACAATTAGAATTGAGAGAGAAGGAGCTCCAAGAAAGACAACTTGAATTTGAAAATAGAAAGCAGAAAATGCTGGAAAGACGAAAAAATAACGGGGATCAGAAATCTTAATTGGAGGGTTCTAATTGAATTTTCCAGAAGGCACGTAAATTAAACTTTAACGAAACATTTCAATTTTTAGCGGTGTTTTCAGCAAAAACGCACTAATAAACTTCACAAAACGCTTTATCTTTTATTTTTAAAAACCTACTTTTGTAATCGCAAAAATCAAAAAATTTATGAGCGTTTTAGTCAATAAAAATTCAAAAATAATAGTTCAGGGATTTACCGGTAGCGAAGGTACTTTTCACGCTGAACAAATGATAGAATACGGAACCAACGTTGTTGGAGGTGTAACTCCCGGTAAAGGAGGTCAAAAACATCTTGACAAGCCGGTTTTCAATACAGTTTCTGATGCTGTTGAAAAAACCGGAGCCGATGTTTCTATAATTTTTGTACCGCCAGCCTTTGCTGCAGATGCAATTATGGAAGCCGCAGATGCAGGAATTAAAGTAATTATTACAATTACAGAAGGTATTCCTGTTGCCGATATGGTAAAAGCTTACGATTATATTCAGGATAAAGATTGCCGTTTGGTAGGTCCAAACTGCCCTGGGGTAATTACTCCGGGAGAAGCAAAAGTTGGTATTATGCCAGGTTTTGTTTTCAAAAAGGGGAAAGTAGGAATTGTATCTAAATCGGGTACTTTAACTTACGAAGCTGCAGACCAGGTTGTAAAACAAGGTCTTGGAATTACTACTGCGATTGGAATAGGTGGAGATCCAATTATTGGAACTACTACTAAAGAGGCTGTAGAATTATTGATGAACGACGATGAAACCGAATGTATTGTAATGATCGGTGAAATTGGAGGTCAGTTAGAGGCAGATGCTGCTAAATGGATCAAAGAAAACGGAAATAGAAAACCGGTAATAGGTTTTATCGCCGGAGAAACTGCACCAGCGGGACGAACAATGGGTCACGCAGGAGCAATCGTAGGCGGAAGCGAAGATACAGCTCAAGCCAAGAAAGCTATTCTTAAAGAAAATGGAATTCACGTTGTGGATTCTCCAGCTGAAATTGGTAAAAAAGTAGCCGAGGTTATGAAGGGCTAAAATCTTTCTAAATTATATTAGAATCCTCCTTATTTAGTATAAACACTAAATACAGGAGGATTTTTTATTTCTAAGCATTAGCTTTTGTTATATTTGAAACTATTAAATTAACATCAATCTTTTTATAAATATGAAATTATTAGAAGGAAAAAATGCCATAATTACAGGTGGTAGCCGCGGGATTGGAAAAGGAATAGCCCAGGTTTTTGCCGAACACGGTGCTAATGTTGCTTTTACCTATAATTCCTCCGCCGAATCTGCTAACGCATTAGCCGACGAATTGAGTAAACTTGGAGTAAAGTCTAAAGCTTATCAATCTAATGCGGCCAGTTTTAAAGAAGCAGAGCAGTTAGTGAAAGATGTGGCTAGCGATTTTGGAGCTATAGACATTGTAGTTAATAATGCGGGAATCACCAAAGACAACCTATTAATGCGCATGAGCGAAGAAGATTTTGATAAGGTGATTGAAGTAAACCTGAAGTCTATTTTTAATATGACCAAAGCAGTACAACGCACTATGCTAAAGCAGCGCAAAGGAAGTATTATCAATATGAGTTCTGTAGTTGGCGTAACCGGAAACGCTGGCCAGGCGAATTACGCAGCTTCAAAAGCCGGAATTATTGGATTTTCTAAATCTATGGCCCAGGAGCTTGGTTCCAGGAATATTAGAACCAACGTAATTGCACCAGGATTTATCGAGACCGAAATGACTGAAAAACTGGATGAAAAAGTTGTGGATGGATGGAGACAGGCAATCCCTTTAAAACGTGGTGGAAGTCCTGAAGATATCGCAAACGCCTGTGTTTTTCTTGGAAGTGATCTTAGTGCTTATATCACCGGCCAGGTACTTCACGTAGACGGCGGGATGCACACCTAGATAAATTAGTAGTTAAGAGTGAATAGTTATTAGTTAAAAGAAATACCATTAACTTTTAACTCCATTTTCAATAAATGAACATAAGCAACATCATACTCATAGCCCTGGCCTTTATCATTGCGCTGGGGTTTGCTTTTTTTCAGTATCTCTTTAAGAATAGGAATAAGAGAAGAGAAAGCTATATTTTCTTTGCTTTACGTTTTCTTTCTGTTTTTATACTTCTTTTGTTACTTATAAATCCTAAAATCACTTCTACAACTTACGAACTCGAAAAACCAAATTTAATTTTGGCTGTAGATGATTCTGAATCTATTGCACATTTAGAACAGGAAGATACAGTACAGAAAATCTTAGAAGAGTTAAGGGCGAATAAAGCACTACAGGAACGTTTTGAGTTGACTCAGTATAATTTTGGTAATGAATTATCAAATTCTAACAAGCCACAATTTAAAACACCTCAAACCAATATTAACGCTGCGCTGGAATCACTAAAAGAATTATTTAGAAAAAAAGCTACGGCCGTAATTCTTATTTCTGACGGCAATCAAAGTACGGGTAGGGATTTTCGTTACTTTAAACCAGGAAATAACCAGGAGATTTATCCCTTAGTGGTAGGTGATACCGCGCAATATTCAGATTTAGAATTAACTCAATTTAATGTAAATACCTATGCTTTTTTGAATAATAGGTTTCCGGTAGAAGTTTTTATTTCTTATTCAGGAGAAGGGCAGGTAAATTCAGAATTTATAATTCGATCGGGTGAAAATGTAATTTTTTCAGAAAAAATTTCTCTTAATCCAGATAACAATTCGGCGGTAATTCGGGCTGAGCTTCCGGCTTCGAGTCTTGGTGTTCTTTCGTATGAAGCTGAAATTATTCCGTTAGAAAATGAAAAAAACACGGCAAATAACATCAGGAAGTTTGCGGTAGAAGTTATTGACGAACGCAGTAAAATTTTACTGATAAGTGCCACGCCACATCCAGATATTGGAACATTTAAAAAGTCGATAGAAACCAATAAACAGCGACAACTGGATATAAAATATCTTCAGGATAATTTATCAAATTTGGAAGAATATCAGCTAATTATATTATATCAGCCTACTTCCGGTTTTGCACCAGTTTTTGAAGATTTGGAAGAAAATACTCAAAATTACCTATTGGTTACCGGAACTCAAACCGATTGGAATTTTCTCAATAATATTCAGGATTTTGTAGAGAAAGATTTTATGAATCAGTCACAGGAAATTTTTGCTGTAAAAAATCCCAATTTTAATCAATTTCAATTTGAAGAAACAGGGTTTTTAGATTTCCCCCCGCTCGAAGATAAATTTGGAAATCTTAGTGTTCAAAACAGTAATTTTGAAAGCATTTATTTTCAGGAAATAGAAAATGTAGAAACTTCTCAGCCCTTAATCGCTATTGCCGGTGAAGGCCAAAATAAAAACGCATTTATTTTTGGAGAAAATATCTGGAGATGGCGCTCTAATACTTATTTAGAGAATAAATCATTCGAAAAATTCGATAATTTTATTGGCAAACTGGTTCAGAATATAGCTTCTACCAAACAGCGCGATCGGTTAACTGTAGATTATAAATCTTTTTATTACGAAAATGAAGCTATAAAGATTACCGCCAATTTCTTCGATCAAAATTATCAATTTGACCCAAACGCAGATTTAGTGATTTCCGCAGAAAATTTAGAATCTCAATTGATTCTAAAAAACAATGGTTATGAAGTTGATTTTGGCAGTTTACCAGCTGGAACTTACGATTTTAAAATTACTGAATCTACCTCTCAAATAGCCCGTACCGGAAGTTTTGAAGTAATTGCATATAATATTGAACAGCAGTTTATTTCAGCCAATAAAAATGCAATGCAAGCTTTAGCTGAAAACTCTGGCACTAAAGTTTATTATCAAGACCAACTTAAGGAGATAAGTAATGCACTTCTAACTAAGGATAAATACAAACCTGTTCAAAAAAGCCGTCAAAAAATTGTACCTTTGGTAGACTGGTATTACCTTCTATTTCTGCTTGTTTTGATACTCGCCGCAGAATGGTTTTTCAGAAAATACAAAGGATTAATTTAAATACAATTACATAGATGGAAAGATTACCCAAACTCGGAATTCCTATTGTTATAGGAATCGTACTTTTAATAATTTTTGTCGCTAAATCTACCGTTACCATTGGTTCCGGTCAGGCTGGCGTTCTTTATAAAACCTTTGATGAAGGTGTAGTTACCGATGAGCCTCCTTTAAATGAAGGTTTTCATTTTGTAGCTCCCTGGAACAAAGTATTTGTTTATGAAGTGAGACAACAATCTCTTGAAGAGAAAATGCAGGTTTTAAGTTCTAACGGCCTTCAAATTGATATTGATGCTTCTACCTGGTTTCAGCCTTCTTATGCTAACCTGGGGAGCTTACACCGCGAAAAGGGTGAAGAATACATTAGGCGTTTGCTCCAGCCTGCGGTAAGATCGGCAGCAAGATCGGTTGTAGGAAGATATAATCCTGAGCAACTATATGCCAGTAAAAGGGAGGCTATTCAAAAAGAAATTTTAGAAGAAACCCAAATTTTACTTAAAGATCAATATGTTCAGGTTAACGAGGTTCTGGTACGTGATGTATCCCTCCCTCCAAACATTAAAGATGCGATAGAGCGCAAATTACGCCAGGAGCAGGAGTCTTTGGAGTATGAATTTAGGTTGACCAAAGCTACGCAAGAGGCAGAACGCCAGCGTATTGATGCTGAAGGTAAAGCGCGTGCAAACGAAATTTTGAATGCTTCCTTAACTCCTAACATTTTAAAGGAAAAAGGAATTCAAGCCACGGTAGAACTCGCTAAATCTAATAACGCCAAAACGGTTGTTATAGGTTCAGGCGAAGGAGGATTACCCTTAATTTTAGGTGGTTCAAATTAAAATATTGAAAATGAAATCTATTTTCTTAAATATTGCAAGGCTTTCTATTTTTATAGGAAGCCTTGCTCTTTCTGCACAAACCAGTTCTGTAAATAATTCGGGGATACTGGAAACAGCTGAACCTGTTGAAGTAGGAATGTCTTCAGAAAGAATTCAGAAGATTGAAGCAATGCTGAAATCGGCAATTGATGATAATCAAATTCCGGGAGCGGTCGCTTTAATAGCCCGCGATGGGAAAATTGTTTTTCACGAAGCTTATGGTGAAGCAAATGCTTCGGGAAAACAACTTGAAAAAGATGCGATTTTTAGATTAGCTTCCCAAACAAAAGCCATTACGGCCACAGCGGTGATGATGCTCTGGGAAGAAGGTAAATTTCGCTTAGACGATCCTATTTCAAAATATATTCCTGAATTTAAAGATCCCAAAATTCTAAAGAATTTTAATGAATCTGACAGCAGTTTTACTTCTACGCCAGCTGAAAATGAAATAACTATTCGACATCTGCTAACGCATACTTCTGGACTTGGTTATGGAGCGATAGACAGTGACGAGCGTATTAAAAAGATTTACGCAAAGGCGGGAATTACCGAATTGTTCACTGAAGAAGAAGTTAGCATTGGAGAAAATGTAAAGAAATTAGCGACTTTACCATTGCACCACGAACCCGGTGAAAAATTTACTTATAGTTTAGGTTTAGATGTGCTTGGTTATTTTATTGAAGTAATTTCAGGACAGGGTTTTGATGAATTCTTACAAGAGAGAATCTTCGATCCGCTAGAAATGAATGATACAAGATTTTATCAGCCTTTAGAAAATAAGGATCGCTTAGTGTCTGTACAGCATAAAAAAGATGAGAAATGGGAAGATTTTCCGAACACGTTTTATAATACAGATTATCCGTTAACAGAAAATGGTACTTTCTTTTCTGGTGGTGCGGGACTTTCGGGAGCGGCAAAAGATTATGCTAAATTCCTTCAAATGTATCTAAACGGGGGAGAATACAATGGCACACGTTTATTAAGCCGAAAAACGTTAGCTATTATTCTGGGTGATCAAAGCGGTGAAAAATTTAATTTTCCCAATCAATATTACGGCCTTGCTTTTGGAGTGGTTAGCGAAACCGGAGAAATTTCTGGAGGGCAGGGTAGTGCAGGTACTTTCGAGTGGGGTGGCTATTTCAATACACAGTATTTCGCCGATCCCGAGGAGCAAATCATTGGTATTCTGTTAAAGCAAACCCAGGGTAATACAGACGATGAGACTGCCTGGAAATTCAGGCAAATGCTTTTTAGTGCTATTGATGATTAGAATAATACAACCTTATTAATTCTAATAAAAGATGGTAAGCACAGTATTTTTAATCAAACAATTCATAAAAAACAAGAAAGCTGTTTTGCAGTTTAAAATTTATATTTAGATTTGTAATCACAATGAAGAACTTTCAATTACATCACCATCATTTTTACAACTGCGCTCAGGCGAGGTAAATTTGGTGTGTTGTAATTTCCAGCATATTTAAGACCCGTTTGAGCTATTCAAACGGGTTTTTTGTTTTATATAACCATCAAGCTTCATTTAAAAAATTTGAAGTTTAAAAGAAAAATTAAAATGAGTCAGGAAAAATTAAGAATTGCTATTCAAAAATCGGGTCGGTTAAATGAAGATTCGCTAAAAATATTAAAAGACGCAGGAATTTCTATAGATAACGGAAAAGAGCAGCTTAAAGCCTCTTCCCGCAATTTTCCTTTGGAAGTTATGTATTTGCGAAATGGTGATATTCCGCAGTACCTAAGAGATGGTGTGGTAGATGTTGCTATTATTGGAGAAAATGTTTTAATCGAAAAAGGGAATGATATCATCCAGGGAGAAAAATTAGGTTTCTCTAAATGTCGTGTTTCTCTCGCAGTACCAAAGTCGATGAAATATACCGGAATTCAAGATCTGGACGGGAAAAGAATTGCAACTTCCTACCCTAATACGGTAAATGAATTTCTTGAAAAGAAAGGAATTACGGCCGAATTGCATATTATTAATGGCTCTGTGGAAATTGCTCCAAACATTGGCCTGGCCGATGGTATTTGTGATATTGTTTCCAGCGGAAGCACGCTTTTCAAAAACGGGCTGAAAGAAGTGGAAGTGATGCTAAAAAGTGAGGCTGTACTGGCTATTTCGCCTAAAATTTCAGAAGAGAGAAAAACTATTTTAGAGAAATTACAATTCAGGCTGAAATCTGTTTTAAACGCTAGAACTTCGAAATATATTCTTTTAAATGCGCCAAATAATAATTTAGAAAATATCATCAAATTGCTACCGGGAATGCGCAGCCCGACCGTTTTACCACTTGCTGAAGAAGGTTGGAGTTCTATCCACACCGTAATTAACGAAGAGCGTTTTTGGGATGTTATCGATGAATTAAAACAAAACGGTGCCGAAGGTATTTTAGTAGCTCCAATCGAAAAAATGGTACTTTAACCAGCATGATGCTGGATTCAAAATTATAAACAGGCATATATAATGAGCCAGTTAAGAATTCCAATTATGGAATTAAAATTATATACTGATGAAAAAATTTTTTAATCCTTCCCAGGATGAATGGCCGGAAATTTTAAAACGCCCAACGCAAACCGTAGAAGATATTGAAGAAACGGTAAACCAGGTTTTTGCTGAAGTAAAAGCCAAAGGAAACGCCGCAGTTTCAAAATATACTGAACTTTTTGATGGAATAAATCTTGAAAACACCCGGATTTCTGAAGATGAAGTGAGGTTAGCCGAATCTCGAATTTCAGAAGATTTAAAGCAAGCCATTCAACTGGCCAAAAGAAATATCGAAAAATTCCACACCGCTCAGAAAACCGAACGATTTGAAGTTGAAACTACAAATGGCGTAATATGCTGGCAGGAAAAAAGACCAATTCAAAAGGTAGGTTTATATATTCCCGGCGGCAGCGCTCCCTTATTTTCTACTATTTTAATGTTGGCTGCTCCCGCAAATATAGCCGGCTGCAAAGAAATTGTACTTTGTACGCCACCCGATAAAGAGGGAAATGTACACCCCGCCATTCTTTATACGGCTGCGTTATGCGGAGTAACTAAAATCTTTAAGATTGGAGGAATTCAGGCAATTGCGGCAATGACGTTTGGGACGGAAAGTGTCCCTAAAGTTTACAAGATCTTTGGTCCCGGAAATCAGTTTGTAACTGTTGCCAAACAATTGGCTACTCGATATAATGTTGCCATAGATATGCCTGCCGGACCTTCAGAACTTCTGGTTTTTGCCGATGATACGGCAAATGCAGCCTTTGTAGCATCAGATTTGCTGAGCCAGGCGGAACACGGCGCCGATAGCCAGGTTATTTTGGTATCTAGCTCCAAAGACCTTATTGAAAAAGTTGGAATTGAAGTGGAAATTCAATTGAAAGATTTACCCCGAAAAAGTATTGCTGAAAAAGCTATTGCCCATTCCAGACTGATTTATATTGAAAACAAGGAAGATATCCTGGAAATAATTAACGAATACGGTCCCGAACATTTTATAATTTGTGCCGAAAATGAAACTTTTTATACTGAAGGAATTCAAAATGCAGGTTCGGTTTTTATTGGTAATTATACGCCAGAAAGTGCTGGAGATTATGCTTCTGGAACAAACCATACTTTACCAACAAATGGCTACGCCAAGCAATATAGCGGTGTAAACCTGGACAGTTTTATGAAGAGTATGACTTTTCAGAAGATTTCAGAAAATGGAATTCGTAAAATCGGTCCTGCTATAGAATTAATGGCAGAAGCAGAAGGTTTACAGGCGCATAAAAATGCGGTGACTTTACGATTAAAGGAATTGAAATAATTTTTAAAATTTCGTCACCCTGAACTTGTTTCAGGGTCTAACTTAATTACATCTTAGATTCTGAAATAAATTCAGAATGACGCTATAAGACCCATTCAAAAAGAATGAAAAACTTAAATATAAATAACCTGGTAAGGCCGAACGTGGCCGGTTTAAAACCTTATTCTTCGGCCAGGGACGAATACCAATCTACGGGCTCAGAAATGGTTTTTCTGGATGCTAATGAAAATCCGTTTCAAACTGATGTAAACCGTTATCCAGATCCGCAACAACGAAGCCTAAAGGCCGAATTGGCAAAAATTAAAAATATTTCGACAGAACATATTTTATTGGGAAATGGGAGCGATGAAGTGCTGGATCTATTGTTTCGAGCATTTTGTGAGCCGGGCGAAGATAATGTGATCACTTTACCGCCAACTTATGGAATGTATAAGGTACTGGCTAATATCAATAATATAGAGAATAAGGAAGTTTTACTAAATTCAGATTTTGAACCAAATGTTGAAGAAATTCTGAATTCGGTAGACCAAAACACAAAAATGATCTTTTTGTGTTCGCCGAATAATCCTACCGGAAACTCATTTTCCGAAGAAAATATATTAGAAATTCTGGAAAGTTTTAATGGACTGGTAATCATTGACGAGGCCTATATCGATTTTTCAGCAAAAGATAGTTGGTTAAAAAAGCTTCAGGATTTTCCTAATTTGGTGGTTACGCAAACGCTTTCCAAAGCATTTGGGATGGCTGGAATCAGGTTGGGAATTTGCTATGCTTCGGTAGAAATTATAGAGATTTTAAATAAAATAAAACCTCCCTATAATATAAACGAATTAACTCAGGTAAGAGCTTTAGATCGTGTGTTAAGAAAGGGAGAAGTAGATACGGAAGTGTCTGATTTGCTCAAGGAAAGAACTCTTTTAAGTGAAGCTTTAGTTGAAGTTAAATTTATTGAAAAAATATATCCTTCAGATGCTAATTTCATATTAGTCAAAGTAGATGATGCAAATAAAAGATATGATCAACTATTAGAAAAAGGTATAGTAATTAGAAACCGAACCACACAACCGCTTTGTGAAAATACCTTAAGGTTTACGGTTGGGACTGGAGAGGAGAATGAGAAATTACTGAAGGCTTTGCGAAGCCTTCAGTAATTCGAAATGCTGAATTTGTTTCAGCAATTACAAAAAAATAAAGTTCCCCTCCTTTTCAAGGAGGGGTGCCCGCAGGGCGGGGTGGTTCAAACCAAACTAAGTAATAGAATTAAAATTTAAAGAATATTAGATTTCCGCCTTCGCGGAAATGACAAAATAGATTATGAAAAAAGTATTATTTATAGATCGTGATGGGACTTTAATTCACGAGCCGGAAGATTACCAGGTAGACCGTATTGAAAAGCTGGAGTTTTATCCGGAAGCTTTATATTATTTAAAGAAAATTGCCACAGAACTGGATTTTGAGTTGGTTATGGTGACTAATCAGGATGGTTTGGGAACAGAAGCCTATCCTGAAAAAGATTTTTGGCCTATTCAGAACTTTATTCTTCAAACCTTTAAAAATGAAGGAGTGGAGTTCAAGGAAGTGCTAATGGACCGCACTTTTGCAAAAGATAATTCTCCTACCCGGAAACCCAATACCGGACTTTTAGAAGAGAAGTATCTGAATAACGAAGAAAACTATGATCTCAAGAATTCTTTTATGGTCGGTGACCGACTTACAGATATTGAGTTTGCTTATAATTTTGGTGGAAAAGGTATATTTATAGATACCCACGAAGATTTGGCAACCGATGAAGTCAAAAATGATAAGGGCAAGATTAAAGAAACCATCTCTTTAAAAACTGGTAGTTGGAAGAAAATCTATGAATTTTTAAAATTAAACGACAGAACTGCAGAGATAAGTCGGAAAACCAATGAAACCGATATTTTTATAAATCTTAATCTGGACGGAACCGGAAAATCAGAAATAAGCACTGGAATTGCATTTTTTGATCATATGCTGGATCAGATTGCACGTCACGGGCAAATGGATCTTAGGGTTCAAGTTAAGGGCGATTTAGAAGTTGATGAGCACCATACCATAGAAGATACGGCAATTGCTTTGGGGGAAGTTTTTAGTAAAGCTTTGGGCAACAAACTTGGTATAGAACGATACGGTTTTTGCCTGCCTATGGACGATTGCCTGGCGCAGGTGGCTATAGATTTTGGAGGAAGAAACTGGATTGTTTGGGATACCGAATTTAAACGTGAAATGGTTGGAAAAATGCCTACGGAAATGTTCTACCATTTCTTTAAATCGTTTACCGATGGTGCTAAAGCTAACCTAAATGTGAAAGCCGAAGGTCAAAACGAACATCATAAAATTGAAGCGATATTTAAAGCTTTTGCCAAAGCAATTAAAGTAGCGGTAAAACGCGATGCTGAAAAAATGATTTTGCCATCAACTAAAGGAATGCTGTAAAAGATAAATTTGAGCTGAGTTACGAGATCTTTAAACTCTATACTCAGTACTAATTACTCAATACTAAAAAATGAAAATAGTTATTATTGATTACGGAGCCGGGAATATTCAAAGTATAAAATTTGCGATAAAAAGACTTGGATATGATGCGATTTTAAGCAGCGATGCTGAAGAAATTAAAGCGGCAGATAAAGTGATTTTCCCTGGAGTGGGCGAGGCCAGCAGTGCAATGAAAATGCTAAAGTCAACCGGTTTAGATAAAGTGATTCCAACTTTAAAACAGCCGGTATTAGGAATTTGCCTGGGAATGCAGTTAATGTGTACTTATTGCGAGGAAGGAGATACAGATGGCCTCGGAATTTTTCACGCCAACGTAGTGAAATTCGACAATAAATTAAAAGTTCCGCAAATTGGATGGAATAAAATTTATGATCTAAAATCAGCGCTGTTTACCGGAATTTCAGAAGGAGAATTCGTGTATTTGGTGCATAGCTTTTACGTTAAAGAATGTGCAGAAACCATTGCCTCTACTGAATACGGAGTGGAATATACTTCCGCAATTCAGAAAGATAATTTTTATGGAGTTCAATTTCATCCTGAGAAAAGTAGTGACGCCGGTGAGAAAATTCTGGAGAATTTTCTAAAGTTAGAAGTACGAAATTAAAAGGACGAAGGGATGAAAGATTTAAAAAGCAGAACAAAGCAGTTTGCATTAGATTGTTGGTTTTTCTGTAGGAAAATACCTTTCCAGAGAATACAAAGCATATGCTAATCAGCTTATTCGTTGTTCCAGTTCGGTGGGGGCTAATTATAGAGCTTCTCAACGTGCGAAATCTACTGCCGATTTTATAAATAAACTCAAAATTGTTGAAGAAGAAGCAGATGAGAGTATGTATTTTCTTGAATTATTTATGGAAATTATGAAAGATAAAGAAATTGGAAAAGCACAAAACCTACACCGTGAGGCAGAAGAGATATTGGCCATTACTGTAGCATCAATAAATACAGCAAGACGCAAACAACAAAACAAGAAAACATAATTTTAATTTTTAATACTTCGTATTTCAAACTTCTAACTTCGTACTTTAAATGAGAATAATTCCCGCTATAGATATTATTGAAGGTAAATGTGTTCGTCTTTCCAAAGGCGATTACAATACCAAGAAAATTTATAATGAAAATCCGCTGGAAGTGGCTAAGAATTTTGAGGCACACGGAATTCAGTATTTACATTTGGTAGATCTGGATGGCGCAAAATCAAAAAATATTGTAAACCATAAAATCCTGGAAGAGATCGCTTCAAAAACCAACTTAAAAGTTGATTTTGGTGGTGGATTAAAAACCGATAAAGATTTACAAATCGCTTTTGAATGTGGCGCCCATCAAATTACCGGTGGAAGTATTGCCGTTAAAGACCCTGATACTTTTAAATCCTGGATTCAGAAATTTGGTTCAGAAAAAATTATTCTTGGAGCTGATGCTAATAACGAGAAAATAGCGGTTAGCGGCTGGCAGGAGGAATCTAATAAAGAACTGATTCCTTTTATACAGGAATACCAGGAAGAAGGTATAAACTATGTAATTTGCACCGATATTTCTAAAGACGGTATGCTGGAAGGTCCTTCCTTTGAACTTTACCGCAGAATTCTTGAGGAAACATCATCAGAAGATAAAAAACTAAAACTTATAGCTTCCGGAGGAATTTCTACCTTTAGCGAGTTACCAGAATTAGCTGAACTTGGCTGCGAAGGCACTATAATAGGAAAAGCGATTTATGAAGGTCGTATCCAGATGAAAGAATTAGAGAAATTTATAATTGAGAGAAGTTAGTATTTGTATTGCTAACTTTTCACTTCTAAAATTAAGAAAATGCTTACAAAACGAATTATACCCTGCCTGGATATTAAAGACGGAAGAACCGTTAAGGGAGTGAATTTTATAGATTTACGCGATGCCGGTGATCCTGTCGAACTCGCAGAAATTTATGCGAAGTCGGGGGCAGATGAATTGGTTTTTCTTGATATCTCGGCTACTGAAGAGAAGCGAAAAACTCTGGCCAATTTGGTTAGACGGGTTGCCGAAAAAGTAAACATTCCTTTTACAGTTGGCGGTGGAATTTCATCAGTAGAAGATGTGGATATTTTACTTAAAAATGGAGCCGATAAAGTTTCGATAAATTCTTCGGCGGTCAAAAATCCTGGACTAATTAACGAGCTTGCTGCTAAATTCGGGAGTCAGTGTATTACGGTGGCGATTGATGCTAAACAGGTGAACGGCGAATGGCTGGTGCATTTGGTTGGTGGAAAAATACCTACAGATATCAATTTATTTCAATGGGCTAAAGAAGTTGAAGAGCGTGGCGCTGGTGAAATTTTATTTACTTCTATGAATAATGACGGTACCAAAGCTGGATTTGCGAATGAAGCACTGGCAGTTTTATCATCAGAATTAAATATTCCAATAATTGCTTCAGGTGGTGCTGGAAATATGCAGCATTTTTGCGATACTTTTATTGAAGGGAAGGCTGATGCGGCACTTGCAGCCAGTGTTTTTCATTTTAAAGAAATTGAGATTAAAGATTTAAAAGAAGAACTTCGTAGAAATGGAGTGGAAGTTAGGCTTTAAGTGGAAGCGAGAAAAAAGAGAAGAGAAGGTAGAATAGAGAAACGAGCTTGGTTAGCGTTATATTTTCGTCAAGCTGAACTTGTTTCAGCTTCTAACTAGTTTGAAATAATTATTAGATATTGAAATAATCCCGAAGCTTCAGGTTGGGATGACGGGGTTCAAATCTTATAAAAAAGTTCCTCTTCAATAAAAATATTAGATCCTGAAATAAATTCAGGGTGACATAGATAAAGAAAATAAATATGAATATAGATTTTAATAAAAATAGCGACGGACTTGTACCTGCGATAATCCAGGACGCCTCAACAAAAAATGTCTTGATGTTGGGGTACCTGAACGAAGAAGCATTTTTGAAGACCAATGAAACCAAAAAAGTAACTTTTTTCAGCAGGAGCAAAAACCGTTTATGGACTAAAGGCGAAGAAAGTGGTAATTTCCTTCATCTTGTTGATATAAAAAATGATTGCGATAATGATACTTTGTTGATTTCTGTTAAGCCTGAAGGACCAACCTGCCATAAAGGAACTGATACTTGTTGGGCAGAAGAAAATGAGCCTAATTTCGGTTTCCTTTCTCAATTGGAAGGAATTATCGCAAAACGCAAAAGAATGAGCGAGGTTGAGCCTGAATTGCGAGAAGATAAAAACTCGTATGTGGTTTCGCTTTTTGACGCCGGAATGAATAAGATCGCACAGAAAGTAGGTGAGGAGGCTGTAGAAACGGTTATTGAAGCTAAAGATGATAACGCCGATTTATTCTTAAATGAAAGCGCCGACTTACTTTTTCATTATTTAATTCTGCTAAAAGCTAAAGGTTATTCCCTAAAAGATATCACAGAAGTTCTGGAAAAGAGACATTAAAGAGACTTAACCAGGTATATTTGAATGAACTGTTGTTAGTTTGCTAAATACAGCCTTAACTTCTTTATTTCTTTGCATCATTTATTTCTAACCAGTTTCCATCAGGGTCTGTGATATAAATTTGCTTTACTCCGTCAACGCGATTGGTAACCGCTTGTTTTTCTCCAGGCCAGTTTTCATAATGTATTTTATTTTTCTCCAGCACCTTGATAAAATTAGAAACAGATGAAACAGACAAGGAAAGATGGCTATTTTTATCGGGTTCAATAAAGCTAGATGCACCTTTAATTAAATGCAGTTGAACATTTGATCCCAAACTAAACCAGGTATGTTTGCCATCGTTAAATGGCTCGGGTATCTTTTCCAATCCGATGATGTTTTCATAGAAATTGGTACTTTTATCAAGATCAACTACATAAACTGCGATATGATCGATAGTGATTTTAGAATTAAGCTCTTGAGCTTTTGAGGAAAACGTAGAAAAGATGAAAAATAGGGTAATTAAAATGAATGATTTTTTCATATAGTTTTGTTGCGTAATGAAGCCAATATTTGGCTGTGGTATATTGTTCATTAATGTCAATTTTTGCCGGTCGGCCCGTATTTTAGCTCAACTTTAAATTCTCTAGACAAATATATTTTCCGCGAAGTAAAATTTGCGACCCTTATAAAACGAGATGTAATGGAAGCCGAAAATAGGGCTTCCATTTAACAAATAATAGAGTTCATTTTATTATTCTAAATGCTTTCTGCAGCATAATTTGCAACTGCGTGATCGTTTTCTACAGAACTTCCAGAAACTCCTACAGCTCCAATAATTTCACCGTTTTTGTTTTTTAAAGGCACGCCACCGGGAAACGTTATAAGTCCGTTGTTGGAATGTTAAACAGCGCTTCCCCGGGTTGGGATAATTTTCCAATTTCTCCGGTATTCATATCAAAAAATCGAGCTGTTTTTGCTTTTTTTATAGCGATATCTACCGAGCCCAACCAAGCGCCGTCCATTCTGGCGAATGCAGTTAGATTTGCGCCAGAATCTACGACGGCAATATCCATTTTTACATCTAATTCTTTCGATTTCTTTTCGGCGGCGGCAATTACTTTTTGTGCCTGTGCTAAAGTAATATTCATAATTTATGGTTTTTAATTTGCCCTAAATTATAGAATGAAAAATGGAATTTAGTGATTTTAAGAGGATTATAACGAATATTTAATCTTTGTTTCTCACGTAAATTAATTTGAATTTACTGCTTTGATTTGTTCGCGATTCAATTTCAAATTTATCTATAGAATGAATCATTGGGGTGAGTTTTTGAAAACCGTAATTACGAGAATCAAAATTGGGTTGTTTTTTCTGAAGCAAACTTCCCACATCGCCAAGGAATGCCCAGCCGTCTTCATCGGCAACATCTGAAATTGTTTGAGAAATAAGCCGAACCACTTTTGGAGTAATTTTATCTACGTTTTTCTTTTTAGTGGCCTTTCCGCCTTTTTCGGTTCCCTGTTCACTATCTTTTTCAGTATTCTTTAGAATTTCAATATAAATAAACCGGTCACAAGCTACGATAAATGGTTCGGGGGTTTTCTTCTCTCCAATTCCAATTACATTTTTTCCTGCTTCACGCAGTCTTGTAGCTAATCTTGTGAAATCGCTATCGCTGGAAACCAGGCAAAAACCATCTACTTTATCTGAATACAAAATATCCATCGCATCGATAATCATCGCAGAATCTGTAGCGTTTTTTCCTTGTGTGTAACCATATTGCTGAATGGGATTAATAGCGTTTTCCAGTAAAACATTTTTCCATTTTACTAAATGGGGTTTTGTCCAGTCACCATAAATCCTTTTAATAGTGGGATTGCCGTATTTGGCAATTTCTTCCATCATTTCTTTTATATAGGCCGAGGGGATATTATCTCCATCTATTAACACCGCAAGGTTTGTATCCATAAATTTTTTATTTATCTGGTAAAGATACTTTTTTTACCTAAAAAAGACGGCTCAAGGCCGTCTTTTCCTATTTTAGAATTAAATGCACTGCTTAATTAAAGCGATAAAGCGCATTCATTTTTGATTGCTTTTCGGGCATTTGGGCATCGGGGATTAGAAAAACATTTCCACCCTGTCTTAAAACTTCTTTGGCGGCCCAATTCATTAAAGAATAATTCTTACTCGTCTGCTCATCATCTATACTTACATTCATATTATCATTGTTATAAGTACCCCAGATTTCGCTTCGATTTTCAAGGAATAATGTATCTACTTTTCCCTGTTGGATTGCCGGAAGAATATCGGTTACTGAAGTGCCCGTATTATCGGTATAGTTCAGTTCATTAAATTTCTTCATTTTCTCCTTTTTTGTCTTTTCCAAAAAGGGTTCAAGGGTTTTTAAGGCTGCCTGATGCAAGCCAAACATATCGGTATCTGAAGGATTGCCAGGAACTACTTCTTCATAAAAATTTTGATAGGTGTTAGCTTCTTTATAAATAGGAAATAAATAATCCTGGCAAGCCACTACTAATGGTAACTTTTCTTTTTGTAGATATTCATTCAAACCTTTATCTACTGCATGGAAAAACCTTAGAATTTCATCTTTTCTTTCTCGGTCAGAACCGGCATGGCCGTGCATGTTTTTTTGACCCATGGAAGAAGCTCCACTTTTTTGTTGTAAGGTTTTTTCCTCATAGTCATAACCCACACGATCTTCTAATCTCGAAGGAACCAAATCGTCTATCTCTACGGTACCGATGCTAAATTTGGTAGCTTCATATAACTTTACTTCTTCAACCTGAAGGCTAAGCAAATTAAACCGGGCATCACCAGATAAGATAGGAACTAACGGTTTTATATAAAACTCGTTAGAAATATACGTATGCGTTTCAAAGTTTACGGGAAGCGTATATTTTTCAAAAAAACCTTCAGCGGCAAAAATTGCGAGTCCGTCGCTTTGATGGCGCCAAAAAGATTTATCGTTAATAAGCTCTTCAATGGGTTTACCAATTTCCTGAATTTTTTCTTCAGAAATATCTTTCTTCTTAAGCTCGTTTCCAACCTCTTTCCACAGAGATTTCAGGTGGGTTTTATTTTTTTCTTCCAATACATCTTTCCCAGCTCTTTCCGTTGGAATAAAAATAGAAATACAGGTTTTATTTTCTTGATTGCTTAATTTTTGCAGGTCTTTTTCATTAATCAAACTCATCTTACTAATTTTTTGGTTAACTGAATACTCAAGATAAGTTGATTTCGTGTTATTTCAATAGGCTTTAGCAGGGGTTTAACGCTAATCTTAAGAAGATGTCAAGAAATTGGTTTATTAAATATCATCGGGTTCCACGTGAATAAGTACGTCAAATATTTCGGGGAAGTGGGCCAGGAGTTCATTCTTTACATTGTGAGCAATATCATGACCTTCTTTTACGCTAATTTCTGCATTTACAGTAATATGAAGATCTACGTGATAGGTCATTCCGGTTTTTCTAACATAGCATTTTTCGGTATCTAAAACTCCGGTGACCCTGCCTGATATCTTTCTAATATCGTCAATCATATCATCATACATATGCTCGTCCATAACTTCGCCAAGCGCAGGGCGTAAAATGAGGTAGGCATTGTATAAAATAAATCCGGACGCAAAAAGCGCAGCCCAGTCATCTGCCGTTTCGTAACCTTTTCCCATAAAGAGTGCGATAGAAATTCCTATAAATGCCATTAGCGAAGTAATGGCATCGCTGCGATGGTGCCAGGCATCAGCCTTTAGAGAGGTGCTGTTTGTTTCATCGCCCTTTTTAGAAACTTTCCGGTAGAAATATTCTTTAATAATTATAATGACCGCAAGTACAATAAGGGTATAAGGTTCAGGAACTTTGTGCGGAGTCCTAATGTGATCTATACTTTCGTAAGCGATAACGGTAGCTGAAACCACTAAAAATCCTACTACAGCAAAAGTCATTAAGGGTTCGGCCTTGCCGTGGCCGTAAGGATGATTTTTATCTGGTGGTCGACTTGAATATTTAAGTCCTAATAGTACTAAAAACGACGAAAACACATCGGTAGTAGACTCAATGGCATCGGCGATTAATGCGTAAGAATTCCCCAAAATCCCGGTGATAAATTTAGCAATAGCCAATAGAGCGTTTCCTATAATGCTAAGCCAGGAGGCCTTTATTGCTTCGCTGCTATTTTGGTCCATTGGGTGGTGTGGTTCAGACTGCAAATTTAATGGGAATTATATTATTCAATGGAGATTAACCTATATTTCTAAAAAATCGTTTCACCTACCACCAAACAACAAATAAGCGTTCAAATTTATTGCCCGGTTTTTTTACCCAAATTAATGGTGCTCTTTTCTTTTCGAAAGAATTTTTAATTTGGCTAATTATTTCTGAATGATTAACCCAATTTTCGCCATGTTTTGGTAAAATTGGCCAGTCTTGCTTTTTTGGAGCGTAAAATTGGAAACCACGATATTCAGCTGAAATAAAATCTTTAAATTGAAGCCATATCCCCACCACACATTCATTATTAATTTCCTGGAAATGCTTATCCTGAAATTGTTTCGGCACAAATAAATTAGCTTTAAAACAAGTTTTCTGAAGTATTTCACCCGACTTTAAACCTAATGAATTCAACAACACTTTTGTCTCATCTTTAAAAAGTAAGGGAAACTGTTTTTCTTTTAGTTTTTCGGTTTTTTGTAGTAAAGTATCGCGGCGGTTGGGACCAATCCATCTGTTGGTTTCAGATGTGAAAGAAGGATCGTAAACATAGAATTTATAAACCATTTCAATATGAAATACTTGTCGGTTTATTAAGTCTTCTATTAGAAAATCGAGTTCTCCCAGGGTAATTTTATGCCGGCTAATTTGCATATTTTCAGCCAGGAGGTTATAGTTTGAGTTTTGCCTAATTATCCATTCAAAAAAGCGTTCTACCCGCTTTCCCATCACGAAATTTGAAGAGAGCGACGGTAAATCTTCGGTTAAAGATTGCGTTAATGGCTCCTCAATTCCAGGAAGTTTAAATTGCTCTATTTCCTGAAAGGGATTTATCCAAAGTGGAGGTGTTTTTAAAAAACCTTCAAATTGCTTACCAACACGATTTTCCATTTTTTTTATTTAGAGACCCAAGGTAGTTTTTGAAAGATCTAATTAATCTTTCTCCTCATCTGTGCTTAGCAGGTATCCAAAAGGTTTTAAAGTCGGAACATGATTAAAGACTACATTTAAAATTCCCAATACCGGAATGGCCAGGATCATTCCCATAACTCCCCAAATCATATTACCCAGAATTATTGCCAGGATAACAAAAAATGGATGAATATCTACCTTATCGCCTACAATAAACGGTTCCAGAACATAACTTTCAATAAACTGGACGATGGTAAAAGTTAGGATTACGCCAATTAGAATACTGGTTTCGCCCTGGGTTAGGTAACCAAAAATTAAGGCGAGACCCATCCCAATAATATTTCCTATAAAGGGAATAAGGGTAAGAAAAGAAGCAATTACTGCAATTAAAATATAATTATTCACGCCCGAGATCCCAAGCCCTATACTGTAAAGAATAGAAAGGATTATAATTAAGATTAATTTTCCTCTTAAATAAAACTGTGCAACCCGGGCAGTTTCATCAATAATTTGTTTGACTTCTTTTTTACGCTCATTTGAAAATAGTTTTAGAATAAATATTTTAAAGCGTCTTCTGTAATTCAGTAAGAAAAAAATATAAATAAAAGTGAGTAAATAGTTACTTAAAAAACTGATTACTGAGTTAAGAAAATTAAATGCCTTTTGACCCGAATTTCCGCCAGAAGTGAGCATACTTTGTATATCATTTTCTTCTTTGTATTGTTCTAAATCTTCGCTACTTAAAGCGGTATGCTCGTAAGCATAGTTTTGCAGCTGTTCTATTTTGGGGGTCATGGTTTCTTTAATTTTATCCCAATCGTCTACAAAATTTTTAACTTGGAAAGAGAGTAGAATAAAAACCCCAAAAGAAAATAAAAGTAAGAGTATGGTACTTAAAAGTGACGAAAATAGGCGGTTTAGCTTATTTTCCATAAGATTAGCTAATGGAATTAGCAGCAGTGCAAGAATTATTGCTGTAACTAATGGAGCAAGGAAGCCCTTGGCATCAACCAGGCCTGTAAAAAGAAAATAAGCGCCTATTACCAAAGCAACGAGCGGGTAGAGCAATGTTTTTTGTGCCGAATTCATTTAAAGTTGGTTTAAAGCTATGAAGGTAGAAAAAGAAATTTAATTTTTCTATTCTTCATAAAATTGAAACACATATTAACTATAAACCGGCAAACTTTCCTTTTCTACAAGATTTTTTAGCGATTCCAGGTTTTCTTCCCAACCTAATTCACAGTCTGAATAAAATTTATCTGCTTCAGATTTATTCGGAAAACCGGAATGTTCTAATTTTAAGACACAATAATTAGTTTCACACTGAATCCTAAATTTCACTTTAAATTTTGCCTTAAAGGGTAAATATTCGTTGTCAGCCAAATAGGTATAGTTGCTTAAGGTAAGTTTTACATGGGGTTTAAATTCTGAAATAGTGGCAGCAGCAATATAATCGGCTTTATCAGGGTTTTCTCCCCAGCTTAAGGCAAAAACACCATCTTCGTCTGGCACCACAATGGCCTGAGAAGCACCCCACCATTCTTTAATTAAATTTGGGCTTACCAGCGCATTAAACACCTTACTTCCATTTTCATTAATTCGAATTTCCTTCTTAATTTTTCGGGACATAAAACTGATTTTTAAATTAAACAGTATAGTTTATAAGAATTCCTCGCTTAAAAATGTAAATGCGAGTATTAAAAATTATCTATTTCGTTTTTGTTTATTTATTTAAATTTAAGAAAAATTAACAAGTCATTTTACAAAAATCGGAATTATTAATCTCTAAAATAGAGAATTCGATTTTTTCAATTAAAACAAACTTATAGCAATAATTGTTTGAATTATTAGACAAAACCTGATCCTACTCATATCAAATAAGCCATACGTATTTTAATTTTGTAAAAAACTATAGCTTTTATGTCTTCTAATCTTATTACTAAATATAACGTACCGGGACCACGTTATACCAGTTACCCTACTGTGCCGTATTGGGACGACAAAACATTTTCTTCAGGTGCCTGGGAAAACAGTTTAATACGAAGTTTTAAAGAAAATAAAGAAATTAGTCTTTATATACACTTACCGTTTTGTGAGAGCCTTTGTACTTTTTGTGGTTGTAATAAGCGAATTACCAAAAAGCATTCGGTTGAAACGCCCTATATAGAAAGCGTACTACGGGAATGGGATCTTTATCTTGAAATGCTGGGAGATAAACCAATTATTCGGGAAGTGCATCTTGGCGGTGGTACCCCAACCTTTTTTGCTCCTGAGAATCTTAAATTTCTTCTCAAAATGCTTTTTCGGAAAGCTGATAGAGATTGTGAAACAGAATTAAGTTTTGAAGGACATCCTAATAATACTACCAAAGAACATTTAAAAGTCCTGGCTGAACTTGGTTTTAGAAGGGTGAGTTATGGCGTACAGGATTATAGTGAAAAAGTACAAAAAGCTATACATAGAATTCAACCTTTTCAAAATGTAAAAGATGCTACAGATCACGCACGGGAAGCCGGTTTTACTTCGGTAGGGCACGATATTATTTTTGGGTTACCATTTCAAACCAAAGAAGATATTATTGATACCATAGAAAAGACAAAACAATTAATGCCAGATCGTATTGCGTTTTACAGCTATGCTCACGTACCGTGGATTAAAGGTAACGGGCAGCGTGGTTTTAAGGATTCTGATCTTCCCGGGGGAGATGAAAAACGGGAAATGTATGAAACAGGAAAGCAAATGCTGGAAGATGCCGGTTATGTAGAAATTGGGATGGACCATTTTGCACTTAAAAGTGACACTCTTTATAAAGCTGTAGAGGAAAAAAAATTACATAGAAATTTTATGGGGTATACCACTTCTTCAGGGACTTCTATGATTGGCCTGGGAGTTTCAGCAATAAGTGACAGCTGGTACGGTTTTGCACAAAATGAGAAATCGGTTGAAGCATATCAGGAACTTATTGCCGAAGGGATTATTCCGGTATTTCGTGGGCATATTTTAAATGAAGAAGATCTGGTGATAAGAAAACATATCCTTAATTTAATGTGTCGCCTGGAAACGAACTGGGCAGCACCTGAAGATTATTTTGAAGAATTACCAGAGGTACTTATTAAATTGCGGGAAATGGAAGCAGACGGACTCGTTACTTTTTCTAAAAATGGATTAACAATCCCTGAAAAGGGAAGAGCTTTTATTCGTAATATTTGTATGGCTTTCGATTTAAGAATGCAGGCACAAAAACCCAACACCCAATTATTTTCTATGACGGTTTAGTTTGAAAGTGGTAATGCAAAAAAGTCCGTTTGGAAACTTTCCAGACGGACTTTTTTATTGGGTTCTTTTTTTAAAAAAAATCAAGTTTTATTCTTTGTCATTTCCGCTGCCTATCATATTTAGAACAATAAGCACCAAGCCGGCACAAACAACAAAAAACATCGCGATTAGAAAAGTGCCCAGTTCCCAATTTACCAATGCAATAGTGTCAAATAAATTCATAACAAGTGTTTTAGGTTAATGGCAGCTTTGCGCTGCTGTAATTTCCGGAGTTATTTCCATAGGGGAGAGGTATGGAATTCCGAGTCCCATTCCTCTAAGTATAAACAGCATTCCCATTATTACTACAAACACGGGAACCGCTTTTCTAATTTTTGATCTAAGATTAAGATTAATAAAGTTTCCGAGGTAAATAGCGGCAGTCATTAAAGGCACCGTTCCCAGGCCAAAAAGTGCCATATATAAACTGCCTTCTAAAGCCGTTCCCGAAGCGATAGCTCCAAAAACCGCCATATAAACGAGTCCACAAGGGAGAAAACCGTTTAGAAATCCAATGGTATAAAAAGTATCGGGTGATTTTTGTTTCAATTGTTTTCCCAGGCTGCTTTTTACTTTTGAAACAATTTTGAAAATAAATTTTGAACCGTTGTATTTACTGAATTTTTTATACGGAATAAGAATTATCAAAATCATTAAAATTCCCACTAAAATTGAAAGTTGCTGCTGAAGCCCAAACAATCTAAAACTGTTGCCCAGCAACCCAAATAAAAGTCCTATAATGGCATAAGAGCTTAGTCTTCCAAAATGATAAAGCGCGATCTGGCCAAGTTTTTTTAAATTGTTTTTATGATCTACCGGCAATAAAAACGCAATAGGACCGCACATACCCACGCAGTGAAAACTTCCTAAAAGCCCGAATATTAGTGCCGAAACCCACATTTAGTAAACTATTTCGTTTTTATATAAATAGGGAGTTTCTTCATATTCCCAGTGAATATTGATATTCCAACGTCCATTAACCAAATTTTTATCCGCAATAAAAATTTGATGTGAGGTTAATTCCAAAGGGATATTAAAATCTAGCTTTGCATTAGACGGGCGATAAAAATTTAAATTTCCTGAAATTTTAGAAAGTTCCAGGTTTTTGGGAAACTCAACGAGCCATCCATCTTTTACACGGCGATCACTAATATTTTTTTCCAAAGAAAAAGCATTATTTTCTGCATCAATTTCCTCCTGATAGTGTAATTCTTTCTGGTAATATTCTTCGGTTACCAAATCGTGGTCAAATTTTGTGTCGGTGAGCATATTAATCACCAAATACATAATAAAACTGATAAAAAGTGCCATTCCAATCACAATTCCTGTTCCCCAGTTTATTTTCATCTTTTCCTTTTTTAATCCCATAATTGGGATATTTAATTCTATTCCTGTGTTTAATCGATATTGATGTCCAGTATTTTCTGTTTAATTAAAACTACGTGGTCCCATAAAGGTAGTGCTGGTAGTTTCTATTAACCTATCACCGCTATAAACCCCAATCTTGAGTTTTTCTTTTTCGTTTTCCAGTACGGCCGAATGAATTTCGATAAAAAGTGTTCCTTCGGTTAATTCCTGTCCCGGTACGGTAATATTTGAATGCTTTACCGGCTTTATTTCACCCTTATGGGATAATAACCTGAATTCAACATCTTCAAAATCGGCCGTAGTTTTATTTACCAGTTTATAGGTAAATACATTACTAACTATATTCTCGGCTTTACGTTCGTATAACTGGCCTGGTAACCTTAAGATCCTGGCTTCAATTTCGCTTCTTATAAACAACATCCCAACCAATACCGCGGTTAAAATTCCTAAAACAATACTGTAACCTTTTAACCTGGGCGTAAATTTGAATTTTGCTTTCTTTTCAATATTCTCTTCGCTGGCATACCTGATTAATCCTTTTGGAAGATCTACAGCTTCCATCATACTATCGCAGGCATCTATACATGCAGTACAATTTATACATTCCAGCTGCGTACCGTTTCTAATATCTATCCCGGTTGGGCAAACCTGTACGCATTGAAAACAGTCTATACAGTCGCCTTTTCCTGTTTCTGCACGGGTTTCATTTTTTTTGAATTTTGCCCTTCCTTTTTCTTTTTCTCCACGTTTGTGATCATAGGCTACAACAATAGATTTATTATCGAGTAACACGCCTTGCAGCCTACCATAAGGACAGGCAATTACACAAACCTGTTCTCTAAACCAGGCAAACACAAAATAGAATACCGCGGTGAAAATCAATAAAGAAATAAAAGTACTGAGGTGGTTAAAAGGACCATCAGTTACATATTGTATAAGACGGTCACTACCCATTAAATAGGCCAGGAAAACATTGGCAATTAGAAAAGAAATCACAAAAAACAAAAACCACTTTAAGGAGCGTTTTCTAATTTTTTCAGCATCCCATTTTTGTTTTTCAAGGCGCATTTGTTTGCCACGATCTCCTTCAATCCAGTATTCAATTCTGCGGAAAACCATTTCCATAAAAATGGTTTGTGGGCAAAGCCAGCCACAAAAAATCCTTCCGAAAGCAACAGTAAAGAGGATGATAAAAACCACCCCAATTACCATCATAATTACAAAAATGTGAAAATCCTGTGGCCAGAAAGGAAACCCAAAAATATTGAATCGTCTTTCCAGGATATTGAACATCATAAACTGATTGCCGTTAATTTTTACAAATGGAGCGGCAAAAAGTAAAATGAGCAATACATAACTTACATATTTTCTATACTCATAAAATCTACCTGAAGGTTTCTTCGGAAAAACCCATAGTCTTTTACCCTCGTCGTCTGCCGTGGCAATTGTATCTCTGAATTTTTCCTGATTTTCCAAAACCTGTTTTTCTAAAATTTATTCTGAATCTGCTACCCAAATGTCACCTTCAGGTGCTTTTGCGTCTGGAGGATTTGTTCCTTGTAGACTTAAAACATAACTGGAGACCTGGGCTATTTCCTGGGCATTTAATTCAGATTTCCAGGCAACCATACCTTTCCCGTCGCGACCACCTTCAGAAACTGTTTGAAATACATTACTAATTCCTCCTCCTAAAATCCAATGCTCATCGGTAAGGTTGGGGCCAATGCTTCCGCCGCCATCTGCCTTGTGACAAGCCATGCAACTTGTCATAAATATTTGTTCTCCTGCTTCAAGATCTGAAGCTTCTGTTAAAAGTTCTACAGAAGAGGCGTCTATTAAATCTGGATTTTCTGCTTTATAAGCTTCCACATCTTTCTCAGCTTTTGCAACCTCGGCCAGGTATTCCTCTCTTTGGGTTTCTCCATCAAAAATGTGATAGTAGGCCATATACACAAAAGCAAAAACAATACTGATGTAAAAACCATAGAGCCACCAGGCGGGAAGATCGTTGTCCAGTTCTTTAATACCATCGTAATTATGATCTAAAAGAATTTCTTCTTCTTTCTCCACAGGTTGCTGATTTAGCATCTTCTTATAGAACTTTTTTAAGCCTACGAACTGCTTGTCAGAATTTTCAATTTTCAACTTTGTATAATGTTGCTGCGCGTCAGGCTTTAGACTTTTAAAAACCATACTTTCTAAAGCTGCCAGAGAGACTTCTATGGCTACAGCAATTACGAGTACTACAGCCAGTATCCACCAAATAACGGGATATTGTTCAATGGCCCATCCGCTTTCAGTTTCAACGGTTAATTCTATTAAAATCAGGGCAAGAATTAGGAACCCCAGAATTCTTAAATATGCTATCTTTTTCATAATTCCTGGTTTTCTGGTTTAGTATCCAGGGGTAATTTACTTACCTCTTCTATATCTTGCTTTTTTGCGGTAATTACCCATAGAAAAAGCACTACAAAAAAGATGAAGAAAATGAGCAGGGAAATTAGCGGGTAGATCATCACCCCGTCTATACTTTCCATATGGCCTTTTACAAATTTAAACATGCTTAGTTGGTTTTAGTGGTTGATACTTCTACATCTTTAGCCTTAATGTCAGTCCCAAGACGCTGTAAATAAGCTATTAGAGCAACAATTTCACGGTTTCGCATTTCTACGAATTCGGTATCGTTTTGTTCTGCAAATTCCTTTTCAGCTTCATAAGTTTTCACAAAGTCAGGATCTGCATAGAGATTTTTCTCAATTTGAGTTCCCTGTTCTGCCATCCACTGCTGGGCGTTTTCTATTTCCTCTAAAGTATATGGCACGCCAAGCTTGCTAAGAGCTTTCATTTTAGCTTCGGTATCACTTTTATCAAGTTCGTCTGTAATTATCCATTTGTAAGACGGCATTATAGAGCCTGAAGAGGTACTCTGCGGATCGTACATATGGTTTAGGTGCCAGTTATCGGAATATTTACCGCCTACCCGCATTAAATCGGGACCGGTACGTTTACTTCCCCATAGAAAAGGATAGTCGTAAGCATATTCCCCGGCTTTAGAATATTCGCCATAGCGTTCTACTTCACTTCTAAATGGCCTAATCATTTGTGAGTGGCACCCCACACAGCCTTCCCGAATGTATATATCCCGGCCTTCAAGTTCTAATGGCGTATAAGGTTTTACACTGGAAATTACCGGTACATATTCATCTACCATTAGCGAGGGTACTATTTGTACCACACCACCAATTAAAATAGCGATCGTAGCAAAAATGGTAAGTTTTACAGGTCTTCTTTCTAACCAGGAGTGGTAAGCTTCACCGGTAGTTCTTTTACGGGTTACTTTTTGTAAAGGAGCAGCTTCAGCTAACTCATCTTCAACTTCACTTCCCTGTCTAATAGTTTGTACAATATTATAAAGTAGAATAAATGCACCTACAATATATAAACTACCACCAATTGCACGCATCCAGTACATTGGCATAATAGAAGTAACAGTTTCCAGGAAGTTTCCGTAGGTAAGGGTTCCGTCGGGATTAAATTGTTTCCACATAGAAGCCTGTACAAATCCGGCAACGTACATTGGTAAAGTGTAAATAATAATTCCCAGTGTACCAATCCAGAAGTGGGCATTGGCTAGTTTAATAGAAAAGAGTTTTGTTTTAAATAATCTTGGTACTAACCAATAAACCATACCAAAAGTTAGGAAACCGTTCCAGGCTAAAGCTCCAACGTGAACGTGAGCAATAATCCAGTCGCTAAAATGCGCGATCGCATTTACGTTTTTAAGCGAAAGCATAGGTCCTTCAAAAGTTGCCATCCCGTAACCGGTAATAGCTACTACAAAGAATTTAAGAACAGGATCGGTTCGTACTTTATCCCAGGCACCACGTAGGGTTAATAGTCCGTTGATCATACCTCCCCAGGAAGGGAATAATAGCATAACCGAAAAGGCTACACCAAGGTTTTGTGCCCAGTCTGGTAAGGTTGAATATAATAAATGGTGAGGTCCGGCCCAGATATAGATAAATATAAGAGACCAGAAGTGAATAATAGAAAGTCTATAAGAATAAACCGGCCTGTTGGCCGCTTTTGGAACAAAATAATACATTAAACCTAAAAAAGGTGTAGTAAGGAAGAATGCCACCGCATTGTGCCCATACCACCATTGTACTAAAGCATCCTGCACTCCTGAATACACAGAGTAACTTTTAAAAGCAGTAACAGGAATTTCAATATTATTTACAATATGAAGTACGGCTACGGTTACAAAAGTGGCAAGGTAGAACCAAATTGCTACATATAGGTGTCGCTGTCTTCTCTTGATCATGGTACCAATAAGGTTGGCACCAAAAGCAACCCACACCAAAGTAATAGCAATATCTATAGGCCATTCCAGTTCGGCATATTCTTTAGAGCTGGTAAAACCCATTGGTAGGGTGATGGCGGCTGCAACAATAATAGCCTGCCAACCCCAAAAGTTGAAATTACTTAAGAAATCGCTATACATCCTGGCTTTAAGCAAGCGTTGGGTGGAATAATAAACCCCTGCGAAAATGGCGTTCCCCACAAAAGCAAAAATTACCGCGTTAGTATGTAATGGCCTTAAACGGCCAAAACTTAACCACGAAATTCCGTCGGTTAGATCGGGAAATATAAACATAAAGGCGAGCAGCAGCCCTACACTCATACCCACTATACCCCAGAACAGGGTAGCTATAGTAAACTTTTTTACGATTTTATTATCGTAATGAAACTGTTCTACTTCCATAGTTAATTAGATTTCTTGTTTTTGGTGGAATTGGATTTATCAGATTTTGGTTTAACTAATTCATCGTCAAACAGCATCCTTACCGATGGTGTATAGACATCGTCATACTGTCCCTTTTTAACTGAAAAAATAAAGGCGACAAAGAAAATGAGGGCTACTAAAACACTTAATGCAAGTAAGAGGTAAATGATGTTCATTTAAAATGAATTTATTTTCAGCAAACTTAAAGCGGTGTTAAAATTTAAAATATGATCGAAATCAGGTTTTGGTGAATACAGTTTTTAATTTCTTTCCGGCAAAGTTTGTTGCCAGGGTTGTAAAAGCCACAATGCTAATAGAACTCAGTGGCATTAAAATAGCAGCGATTACCGGCATTAAATTTCCTGTAACTGCAAATGCAAGTCCTACCACATTATAACAAAGGCTCAATACAAAGCTCCATTTGATAATTTTTATGCCTTTTTCTGAAAGTTTAAAATATTCGCCTAGTCGGGTGAGATTTGAAGCCTCCAGGATGCCATCGCAAGCAGGAGAGAAAACATTTATATTTTCTGAAATGGCAATCCCAACATCACTTTGTGCAAGTGCCCCCGCATCGTTAAGTCCGTCGCCAATCATCATCACCGATTTCCCTTCTTCCTGGAGCTTTTTTATAAAATTTAGCTTATCATCGGGTTTTTGATTAAAGTAAAATTTAGTGTTTAAGGGTAGCATATTTTCAAGCTTCTCCTTTTCACCATCGTTATCGCCAGAAAGGATAAAGAGCTGCTTACTTTCTCCTAATTCCTTAAACAAATTGGCAAGACCTTCCCGGTAAGAATTCTTAAAAATATAGCATCCTTTATATTCTTCATTACTGCTTATATGAACCGCCGTTTTATTGAGTTCTTTAGTTTCAGTCTCGCTTTCTCTAACAAAAGAAGATGATCCAATTTTCATTTTGCTGCCGTTACTCCCAGAGCTTATACCTTTTCCGGTATGCTCGTTAAATTCATCTAAACTTAGAATATTGTTTTTATCGAGGATCTGGTAAAGTTGCCGACTTAATGGATGGCCCGAAGCTCTTAAGCTACTGCTAAGCAATTGCTCTTCTTCAGCATTAAGTTTTAATCCTTCGTAAAAAACTTCGGTCTTTTTATTTGAAGTAATAGTTCCGGTTTTATCAAAAACCAGGCAATCTATTTTCGCAATTTGTTCTATAACGCCGGCCTCTTTTAAATAGAATTTATTTCTTCCGAAGATGCGTAACAAATTTCCCAGTGTAAAAGGAGTGGCCAGCGCAATGGCACAGGGACAGGCAATTATTAATACTGCGGTAAAAACATTAAGTGCTATGGAGGGATCATAAACCAGCCAGAAAAGGGTTGACAGGAATGCTATGCTTAAAACCCCGCCGGTAAATCGTTTACTTATTTGATTGATTAAACTTTGAAATTGGCCTTTTTTGTCCTTTTTAAAGACTTCATTGCTCCAAAGTTTGGTTAGATAACTCTGGTCTATGGCTTTTATAGCTTCAATTTCCAGAATCCCACCTTGTTGGCGGCCACCTGCGTAGAGAGTTTCACCAGATGCTTTTTTAACGGCTTCGGCCTCACCGGTTACAAAACTGTAATCTATATTAGCGCGGCCTTTCATTAAAACCGAATCTATAGGAATTAATTCCCCGTTTCTTATTAAAATTCGGTCCCCGGGTTGTACGTTATAAACCTGAACCTGTTCTTCTGTGATTTCTTTTGAAGAATTAGTTTTTAGTCGCGTAACCGCCATAGGGAAATAAGACTTATAGTCCCGCTCGAAAGATAAATAGGAATAAGTTTTTTGTTGAAAGAATTTTCCAAGTAGCAAGAAGAAAACAAGTCCCGTAAGGCTGTCAAAAAAGCCGGTGCCAAGATCAAGTAGAATTTCTGTAGTACTTCTAATAAAAAGCACAGCAATTCCCAGGGCTATGGGAACATCTATATTTAAGATTTTAGCGCGTAAACCTTTATAAGCTGATATAAAATAACCAGAACCAGAATAAAAAACCACCGGAAGAGAAAAAGCAAACATCAACCATCGGAATAAATGCTTGAACTGTTCCAGCCAGAATTCTTTTACTTCAAAATACTCGGGGAAGGAGAGGAACATCACATTTCCAAACGCAAAACCGGCAACGCCTAATTTATAAATTAAGCTTCGGTTTATTCTGTGATCTTTTTCATCGTAATCCTTCAGGGAAATATAGGGTTCGTAGCCAATTCTGCTTAGAAGATATACGAGTTCTTTTAAACTTATTTTTTCCGAAGAAAAACTTATACGCACGGTTTTCTTTGGAAAATCTACTTGTGCCAATTTTACGCCTTTGTTAAGCTTCCCAAGATTTTCTAAAACCCAGATACAGGAGCTGCAGTGTACCGATGGGATAAGAAAATTAACAATTTGGGTGTTATTCTCATTAAACTCAAGAAGTTTTTCGGCTATTTCTTCGTTCTCCAGGAAGTCGAACTTTCCTTCTGAAGCACCTGGGGAAATTCCAGGTTTTTCCTGTATATCGTAGTAATAAGTAAGGTCACTTTCGTTTAGAATTTCAAAAACCGTTTTGCAGCCGTGGCAGCAAAAATCCTTTTCCTGAAAAACAATGTGATCTTCCTTACATTCTTCACCACAGTGAAAACAGCTGTTCATTCTTCCTGTATTTTAACTGCAAATTTTTAGAAAATTTGATTCAGATAATATGATGAAAATCAGCTTTAGAATTAATTATTTTTCGTTTCCGGTTTTTCGTAAATAGAAATACCCAATTAGACCGGCAATTAAAGATGCAGAGAGGATTCCTATTTTAGCCTGGGCCATGTAATTTTCATTTTCAAATGCGAGTTCGGTAATAAAAAGGGACATAGTGAAACCTATGGCCGCGAGAAATCCAATTCCATAGACGTGTTTCCACTTCACTTTATGTGGTAAACTGGCTATTTTAGACCAAACCATAATCCTGGAAAATAAAACGATCCCAATAAATTTCCCCAAAATAAGGCCCGCTATTACGCCAATAGTAACCGGACTTAAAAGTGCATCAAAAGAAACACCCCCAAGACTTACACCCGCATTGGCAAACGCAAAAATTGGGAGTACCACAAAACTTACAAAAGGATAAAGCGCATGTTCTAAACGCTGTAGGGGCGGGGTAGCATCTTCGGTTAAGGAAGTGAATTTCTGTATAGTATGCGATATATGGTCATCAGCTTCTTTCGGGTTTTTATTTCTATTCCTAAATTCCTCTTTAATTTCGTAGGCTAAGAGTTTAGCTTTCCGAAGAAATAATGGCGTATTAATGCGTTTGGTATTGGGAATGGCAAAGGCCGCTAAAACCGCTGCAATTGTAGCGTGAACGCCCGAAAGTAAAATAGCCAGCCATAGGCCTCCAATTCCCATAATTGCATAAAACAACGTATTTCTAATACCAATTAAATTTGCAGCAGCCAGGATAAGTACAAAAATACCTGCAATAGCAAGACTTTGTCCCGAAATATCTGAAGTATAGAAAAACGCAATTACCAGCACTGCTCCAAGATCGTCTACAATAGCAATAGCGGTTAGAAATACTTTTAACGGAAGTGGAACCCGGTCTCCAAGCAAGTAGAGAATTCCCAGGGCAAAGGCGATATCGGTAGCCATAGGAATTCCCCATCCCGAAACCGAATCTAAACCGGTGTTAAAATAAAAATATATTAAAGCCGGAAAAGCCATTCCGCCGATAGCAGCAGCAATGGGAAGTATAGATTTTCTAAAACTGGAAAGTTCACCCTGCAATATTTCCCGTTTTAATTCCAGGCCAATCATAAAAAAGAAAATAGACATTAGGCCATCGTTAATCCAGTGCAAAAGGTTTTTTCTAATTACAAAATCGTTTATTCCCAGGTGAATGTATTGTTTCCAAAGATTATGATAAGCATCGGCAAGAGGGGAATTTGCCACAATCATTGCCAGAATTGCAGAGAAAATAAGCAATAATCCAACTGAAGTTTTCTTTTCGATAAAATTTTTAATGGGTAGCAGCAGGTAAATGTCAAGGGGCGATTTTTTCATAATAACCTGTTTATAGAAAATGTTCAATTAATGGAATCAGGTAAATTTATTATCGTTTTCTCCATATAAATATGATTAAACTCAGTTTTACTCGATAATCGAAAATAAAAGGTTCCAGGAAATCAGATTTAATTTGAGCTGGTTTAGTCAACATTTTCTATTCAGTTAAGCGTTTAGCTCGGCTTTTAATATATCCAAAAACAAAACTTTGCTACCTTTAGCCAACAAAGTACGATTATGGTAAAAAGAATTACTCAAAGCTTACGCCGGCCAAAGATGAAATCTGTGAACCAACCGCCGGGAACGGTAACCTACGTTGGGAGAAAAGAATCTAGCGAAATAAGGCTGGAAGTTATAGATTATAATAAAGACGATTACGAAAGACATATTTCTTCTTCTACCGAAGATGCTTTTAAATTTGAAGCTGAAGACCGAATTACCTGGTTTAATATTGACGGGTTAAACAATACAGCAGAAATAGAGAAACTGGGAAAATATTACGATCTCCATCCTTTGATTATTGAAGATATTGTAAATACTACGCAACGACCAAAAATAGATGAGTATGAAGATTATTTGTTTATCGTGGCCAAAATGCTTTATCATCAGGATGGGAAACTGGTAAACGAGCATATAAGTTTTGTGTTAGGTAAAGATTATGTACTTACTTTCCAGGAAGCAGGCGGGGATGTTTTTGATGGCGTTAGGGGCCGCCTGGAAAAGGCTTATGGACGTATTCGTACAAATGGTTCAGATTACCTGGTTTTTGCGCTTTTAGATGCTATTGTAGATCATTATTTCCTGGTGGTAGACGAGCTGAGCGAAAAAGTAGAAAAACTTGAGGAACAACTTTTTGAAAGTCAGCCAAGTGATGATATTACCTACGAAATTCAGGATTTAAAAAGGGCTATTTTAAGAGTTCGTCGTGCAGTTTTTCCACTTAAAGAGGTGATTTCCCGATTTCAGAATTTGGAGAATGATCTTATTAAAACCAGAACCAAAAATTATATAAACGATCTTCACGATCATATCCTGCAGGTTTCAGAAAATATAGATTTATATCGCGAGATGGCCTGGGGACTTATGGATATGTATATGACCACCATTAGCAATAAAATGAACGAGGTGATGAAGGTTTTAACTATTATGGCTTCAATTTTTATTCCGTTAACCTTTATTGCCGGGGTTTACGGAATGAATTTTGAGTATATGCCAGAATTACAGTGGGAATATAGCTATTATGTATTATTAGGAATAATGATCGTTATTTTTCTCTTTATGATCTACTATTTTAAACGGAAAAAATGGCTTTAATTCAACAATATTTATGATACGATTTACTTTAATTAGTTTGGCTGTAATATTAACAGCAACTTGTACGGCTCAAAATACCGAAATACCGGTTTACCTAGGTACCTATACCAAGAAAGAAGGTCACGTAGATGGCAAAGCAAAAGGAATATTTTTAGCCTTGCAAGATCCTGAAAATGGAAGTCTGCACCCCGAAAAAACGGTGGCGAAAATTACTAATCCCAGTTTTGTGAAAACTTCTAAAGATGGGAAAAACCTGTATGCGGTGAGTGAATTAGGTGGTGGCGATGCCGAATCTGGTTTTATTTATTCGTTTAAAAGGAATAGTGATAATAGTCTGGAAGAATTAGGAAAGCTAAGCACTGAAAGTTTTGCCCCTTGCCATATTGAATTAGACCAGAGCGAAAAATTTGTCTTTGTCTCAAACTATATGGGCGGGGTAGTTATGGTTTATAAGAGAGGAGAAGATGGGAAGCTGGAGAAACAGCAAAAAATTGAGTTAGAAAATCCTGAAGTCTCACACGCGCACTCGGTTTCAATTTCTTCAGATAATAAAACTGCCTATATCGCTGATTTAGGAAATGATAAAATATGGATTTATAATTTCAATTCAGAAACCGGAAAATTAAGTCCGAAAGAAGAACCTTTTTTAAAGTTGGAAGACGGGTCGGGACCGCGCCATTTTAGTTTCTCTAAAGATGAAGAATTCGCTTTTTCAATAAATGAACTGAATTCATCTATTAGCGTTTTTAAAATTGAAAAAGACGGAAATTTGAAAATCACTCAAAATATTTCAAGTATTCCTGCAGATTTTAAAGGAAAAAATTCAGGAGCAGATATTCATTTACATCCTTCAGGGAAATTTATTTACACCTCTAACCGCGGCCATAATAGCATCGCGGCTTTTAAAATTGATGAAAATTCCGGGGAATTAAGTGCAATCGGTTATTACCCAACCAAAGGTGAAACCCCTAGAAATTTTGCGATCTCTCCTAGTGGAAAATTCTTATATGCAGCTAACCAGGACACTTCTACAATTAGCAGTTTTAAGGTAAACCTGGAAACCGGTGAATTGCAAGAGCATTTGCTTCCCGTTGAGGTAATGTCCCCGGTTTGTGTGGAGTTTGCTGAAAAATAATTCAGCTTAAAAATTGATTAAATAAATAGACCTCACAGGTTTTAAAAACCTGTGAGGTCTATATATATAATCCAACGTCATTCTGAATTCATTTCAGAATCTAAGACCTTAATAACTTTGATTTATAACTTCCAGTAAGTCACTTTCCTTCAACTTCTTGGATCACAAAAAAGCCATCGTTTCCTTGAGATTGATAAAGCGGCATAAAAATCCTGGCGTCCCATTGGCTTTTTACTTCATTGCTATTTTGTTTTGCGAGGAGTTCTCCTTTTTTAATCTTTTGGAAGTTCTCATAGCCCGGTTCCATTTCAAAAACATCTGAATCTTCAAGCCCGTGGCGGTGAACTAATTCAAAGGTTTTTTGTTCGGGAGCATTTTTTTCAGCAAAACGATTTACACATTCAGGATAAGTTTCAATTTTAGAAAGATCCAGTTTGCAGGCCTCTTTTAAAGCCAGCCAAATCACTCCTTCGTGATTTTCAACTGAAGTTTTATCTTCGTGTTGGCCGGCTTCAAAAACAAAACCTGTCATCCCAATTCGACTTAAATAATGATCTATATCTCCGGTAATAATATCGCTAAATCCGCGTACGATAAAGGTGGGGAAATTATGCGCCCATTCATCATTATCGTTAACTTCCTGCACAGAAACATATGGTAAACTCGCCGAGGAGGTGGTATGGCAATCCAGGAAGTAACGCTTGGAATAATCTTCTTCTGGAAATTGCTGTAAGATTTCTATAATCTCCCACATTTCTTTTTGTTCGTGGGTTTCAGCCTTTTTCTGTTCAATATTCTCTTCGGTCCAAACCCTGTTTAGATCTTCATCTATATAACGCTTATTTTGATTGAGCGCTTTATGATTTCCCGAGACACCAACCAAAGTTCCTTCAATTTCAGGTTTGGTCTTTTCGAGTTGTTTAAAAACTTCTTCCAAAGCCCTTACACCACTGGGTTCATTACCGTGAATCCCGGCAGTCACAAAAAGTAAAGGTCCTTTAGTATTGCTGGTATATTTCCCAATTATCCTGGGAATATGTTTTTCTGGTTTATTACTCATAATAAATTTCTTTCAGTTTTACTCGATAATCGAGATCTAATGCACCGAGGCTTGTCTCGAAGTCAAGATGTATTTTCCAATAATGCCTCTCAGGGTTTCCCCGAGGTAGTTTACTTATTCCATACAGGCAATCTCCCTGTTGTCAAATTGATGGCCGTACAGCTCTTTGTATTCAACCTTACGCTCAATCGCTTCAATTACCATAGGAGTAAAATCTGGTAAACCTATATCTTTAAAACGCTCCATCCCACCGGGGCTTAGCACATTTATTTCTATTAATTTATCTTTAACCACATCCAAACCAATAAAGAAGAGTCCGTCTCTAATTAGTTTTGGAGCGGTTAGATCTACAATACGTTGCATTTCGGGAGTAAGGTCGCTGCTGTCTGCAGTGGCACCAAGCGCAAAATTACTACGGAATTCTCCTTCACCGCTCACACGTCTAATAATAGCCTGTTTTCCATCTTTAACCATCACACGGCCATTCATGAGTATAATTCGCACATCACCATCTTTAACAGCTGGTAAGTATTCCTGTGCAATTACATAGCCATGCTGACTAATGGTTTCAATAATTTGATTGATATTTTTCTCATTTTCATCAATAAGAAAAACATTTTGGCCACCGGAACCTTCCAGGGGTTTTAAGACAATCTTCTTGTTATTCTTTTCCCAGAATTTCATAATATCCTCTTTATTCCTGGTAATCAAAGAATCGGGTTTTATTTCCTGAGGAAGTTCTTCAAAATAAAGCTTATCAATAAAGGCGTTAGATAGGGCATAGGCATCATTTAAAACCAAAACGCCTTCTTGCTGAACCATTCTTCCAAAGGCAACGCCGGCTTGTTCTGCCCATTCCCGGCCAGAATCTTCTTCGGTAGGATTATTTCTTATAAAAAGTACATCCAGCTTATTGGCTGCAATAGTCTTTTTACGCGCTTTTGAACTCTGTAAAGCTTCCAGAAATTTAGCGGGAGATTTTGTTTTAGTGTTTTTAGGCACCTGTACACTATTTATACTAATAGGCGCATCGTGGTGAAAGTTAAAATCTCCAACTCCCATGGCATAAACCTCGTGACCACGCGCATGGGCGGTATTCATTAACATTACAGAGGTTCCACATTTTTCGTTTTCAATATCGTTTAATACAAAGCAAATTTTCATTAGGTTATCATTTGTGAAAGAGGAAGCCCCTCTCTGATTAGGTTTAATTTATTGGTGACATTTTCGGTTAATAAATAACTTGGGCGCAGTGCGCTTGTTTTTAGTACTTTTCTTTCGGTTAATTCTTCAATTATTTTGGTGTGTTTCAATCCAAATTTCCCAGCAAGTAAAGGTTCATATTCTCCTCCGTTTTGTAAGTGATCTCGAAGTTGAACCAGACCTTTTAAATAGATAATATCTTTTAAAAACCCGCCTCCCTGCATAATCCTGGAAGTAATATTAAAAGCTCTTTCGGCGGTAAAACCATAATCCATTTTTAATAACCGGAATAACTGCGGAAACTCTGCTCCCTCCATTAATGCCGAACCTGCAATTACTCTACCGGCTAAAGTTCGTAATCTATTTCCGGTGAGCCCGTCTACTAAAAATTCAGACATCACGGCAAGTCCCTCCTGAAGCGGATCGTAATCTGCAAGGCCACTGCTTAATAATTCTAAAGGTTGGCGGGTACCATTGTAATACGTTAGCACATGGGTTCCAACCTCGTGCTGAATAAGTGCCGTCGCTTCGGTTTTATTCATTCTATAATCGGCGGGGATATAAAGTTCACCTTTATTCACCATCATAATATTCACATCTTTACGAATGTGAACCTTACTTTTAAAATTTTTATCCTGTTCAGCAAAATAATCAAACTCGCGGCGCGCTAAACTACTAAAGCCTTTAGCGTCAATAAATTCGGCATCATCTTCCTCTGCGACTTCATCTACTTCTCTAAGAATTTTACCTGCTTCCTGGCTTAATTTAGGATCCAGGCCTTTATACAATCTAATACTGTTATAAAAGAAATTAGGTGTACCGCGTTCACTTAACATCGTAATTTGCTGATCCAGTTCTTCGCGTTTTTCCCTAAAAATATGGGACATCGCGGGATCGTCTATTTCTTCAACTTTAAGGTTGTAAAGTTCCCTTTTTAGGAGATCGGGGTCTATGGGTAGCAGCCTATAGTGATAATCTAAAACCTTTTCATAATTACTTTCAAAAAAAGTTTCCTTTATATTATGAATATTAGCAGGAGAAACCAACCATAAAAACTGGTATGATCGCTCTATTTTGGCCAGGGCTTTATCAATTTCAAAGACTTTTTCTTTTAAATGTTTTCTACCCAGGGCGAGATAACTTCCCACACCACTGGAAGTTTGCACCCGTACATAATCAAATAAAGCCTTATGAATGCAGGTGATTAGGTAATCTTTAAATTGCCTTAAAAACACGGGATAAACTTCATTATTCTCGTCGCGAAAAACCGGCGGAATTTCAAGTCCTACAATTACAGCACCAGATTTCTTTGCTTCATCTATACTTAAAATATCCTCGTCACCTTCTTTTTGGCGATGGGGCGTATCTTTAATTTCAGCTTTCAAATAAAGTCCCGAAAAGGTATTGTTTATATTGTTGAGCTCTTTTTCCAATACTTTCACCGAACTGGGTAATTTTTGGGCCGGTGCTTTAATGGTAAAGCAATTATTAGGTTCTCCCGTATAGATTTCAAAAATCATATAAGATTTAAAATCTGAAGAAAGCTTATCTGCCAGGGCATAAATTAGCTTTTGGTAAGCTTCAAAAAATTTATTTCCAATTAAAAGATAAGATGCTTCGCTAATAACTATTCTTTCGGTACCAGGATCGTTTTCTCTTTTTCTGTAAACAACCAGGTAGGGTAAACTATCTTCTATATGAATTAAACCCCCTCCCGGAAGCGATGCACTTATTTTGCCATCTTCTTCAAGGATTGTTAAAATTTGTTTAATTGATTTCTCCGATAATTCAGATATATTCAGCATTCTAAGTTCTTCTAAAGTTTTTTATTGAATTTTATTAAATTAAAACCACTGTTTCTTAGCTAGATAAAAGCGTGTAATGTGGCTAAACAATATTTAAATTTAGAAAGAAAACTAAGGAAAACTAATACATAAACTTACTTTGGGTTTTATTTAAGAATTTAGGTAAATAATTACTTAAATGAACAGTATTTTGGGAAGTGGAAGAGAAACAGTAACTAAATATCCTGGAAGTGTCTAGTCTTTTTGAGCGTCTTCTTTAGATTCTTCCTGCTGGGCTTCAATTTGTTCGCGGGCACTTTTAATTTCTTCTTCAGTAGCGGGCTCGGGTTTTTGTTCTTCGGCTCTTTCGGGCTCAAGATTAAGCTCTATATAAAGCGGTAAGTGATCTGAATCTATTTCGCTGCCCAGCTTAAAATGGGCAACCCTAAATTCTTCGGTTACAAATACGTGATCTAAAGACCAGCGCATAATAAAGCTGCTAGCATCAAAAGTATTATAGAAGCCACGGCCAATCCTGGTGTTTAGTAAACCACCTACATTTTGAAAAAGCGCCGTTGTAGAAGACCAGGCCACATCATTAAAATCTCCCGCAACTATCACCGGCAACTTAGAATCTTTTGCCATAAATGCAATTTTCATCATTTCGGCATCCCTGTCTGAAGAAGAAGGATTGTGCTGAGGCATTGGTGGCGTGGGGTGAATGGCGTGAAACATAACTTCTTCCCCAGAGCGTAATTTTAAAATGCTGTGAATAGAGGGTATACTATCGTCTACCAAATACCGAATTTGAGGATTTTTAAGCTCTAACCGGGAATAGAATAACATCCCGTATGTATTATCTAAAGGAATTTCAACTTTATAGGGATAAGAATTAGTTACTGCTGCAAGATCGTCTTTCCAGCGGGTATTGGTTTCGGTAAAAAGTAAAACGTCTGGATTTTGTTTTTTAATATCGGCTAAAATGAGATTTGGGTTTTCATTCTTCTGCAAAACATTAGCAGCATAAAGGCTAAATTTATTGCTGAAATTTTCTTCTGAAACCTGCCCAACTTCGTAATTTTTATGGGGAAAATAAGGATAAATTTTTACTACCTGAAAAAGAAAACAAGCCAGTAAAACACCCATAAAAATATAATCTTCGGCTCGTTTTATATCAAATCTTATAAAATAGGCAGCAATGGCGGCCAGGGTGAGTAGGGTTAGTTGAATGTGCAAATAATCAAAAATGCGAATCCACCAGAAATCTGCAGCGATTAAGGGAACCAACGTCATTACCACCGCGATAATTCCAAAAACCTGAAGAAATCCTTTTAAAGTCATAATTATTTTTGATTGGTTTGGCGCCTAAAAGATAATTATTTATTTAGATTCCCCGGGAGTTGAATAAAAAATATTAAAAGTATTATGCTAATTTCAAGCTTTTTAAACTCATTTTTTCAACAGGAAAATTTACGAATCTTTCTTTGCAGGGCTTTCTAAATTCATTTTAGAAAAATAAGCTTGAATGTCATCGCCCGAAGGAGCTTCGAATAACTGAAGATCAAAATATGAAATAGCAGCTATAACATGGTCAAAAATATCGGCAGTGATATATTCAAAATTCTCCCAGCGTTTATCCCGGCTAAAACAAAGGATTTCTATAGGAATCCCGTGCTCTGTAGGTTGTAAATGTCTTACAATAATGTACATCTCCTTATGTACGGCCGAGTGGTTATTTAAATAAGTATCAATATACTTTCTAAAAATACCCAGGTTGGTTTGGTTTCTTCCGTTTAATGGAAGTTTTGTATCAATCTCGTTGGTGGTATTATAAGCGTTAATCTCATTCTGCCGGTCTTCGAGATAAGAAGAAATGAGTTGTATATTTTTATACTTTTCAAAATCTTCAGCAGTAATAAATTTAACTGAATTCTGTTTTATAAAAACCGAGCGCTTAATTCTCCTTCCGGGAGATTCCTGCATTCCTCGCCAATTCTGAAAAGATTCAGAAATCAAACTATAAGTAGGAATAGAGGTGAAGGTGTTATCAAAATTCTGCACCCTAACTGTGGCCAGTGTAATTTCGGTCACGGTACCATCGGCGCCATATTTGCTAAAAGTAATCCAGTCGCCAATTCTAACAATATCGTTCACACTTACCTGTATGGAGGCGACAAAACCTAAGATGGTATCTTTAAAAATTAAGAGTAAAATTGCCGAGGCGGCACCCAGGGAAATAATAAAATTAAGTACATCTTTTCCTGTAATTTCAGCTATAATAAAGATAAAAGCGAAAAGCCATACGATAATCATCACCACCTGGATGTAACTTTCTACCGGTTTATCTTTAAAAGATTCTAAGGTTCTAATGTAGCTCTTTGTGGTTCGTAAAAAGCTTCTAATTATCCAAACAATAAGAAAAATGATATAAATATCAATTAGAAAATAAAAAGCTTTAATCGCCAGCGGAAAATCTACCAGGATATAAGGAACAGCAAGATAAATTATAACCAGAGGAAGAATTTGCCCAATATATTTTGGGAAATTGGTTTTAATTAAAAAGTCGTCAAAAGTTGTTGTTGTCTTATTGCTGAAGCTTTTAAAAGCTTCAATCACAAAAGTTCTAATCAGGTAATTTACTCCAATAATTATCAGGATAAGCACCAGGATATTCAGCAGTAAATTAAGATACAGGGCGACTGTTGGGTTTACGCCCTGATCTAATAGAAAAGTTTCAAAAAGACAAATAAGATTTTTAAATCCTTCCTCTATATTCATAGTTTAAAGGTATTTTTTTTCTACGTAAAATGGTCCAAAAGGTACCAGGGAGCAACCAAGTATTACAAGCAGTTCTTTAAAATTCCAGTTTAAAGGTTTAAAAAGCCAGATGGCACCCATAACATAGGCGATAAAAAGTACACCGTGAGCCATTCCCATTTGTTGCACCATTTGTGGCATTTCCCAAATATATTTAAGCGGCATTGCGATAAATAATAATAATAAAAATGAAAGTCCTTCCAGGATACTTACATATTTAAAAACCTTTTTTTGCTTTTCCAGGGGCATAGTTTAAAATTTAGATTGCAAAGATAGGTTTTATAGAGAATCTGGTAATTTAGAATAGACTTTTCCTTGAAATATTTAGCAGGGAATTAATATTTTCACAAGAAGGTTTAGCAATTTCATTTTTATTAATTTGCATCTTCATTAAAATAAAAGAAATGAGCTCAAAAATATTGGTAACCGGCGGACTCGGGTTTATAGGTTCTCACACGGTTGTCGCGCTTCAGGAACAAGGTCACGAAGTGGTGATTATAGATAACCTTTCTAATTCTTCTATAGATGTACTGGCGGGAATTACCCAAATCACTCAAAAAACACCAATTTTTGAAAATATAGATCTTCGGAATAAAAATCAGGTAAAAGAATTTTTTGAAAAATACCCAGATATAGAAGGTGTTGTTCATTTTGCTGCTTCTAAAGCGGTAGGGGAAAGTGTTGAAAATCCTTTATTATATTACGAAAATAACCTGGCGAGTTTAATTTATCTGCTTCAGGAACTACAATTAAAGGAAAATGCTTATTTTATTTTTAGTTCTTCCTGCACCGTTTACGGCCAGGCCGATAGCTTACCTATTACCGAAAATGCTCCTGTTAAAAAAGCAGAATCTCCTTACGGAAATACCAAGCAAATAGGAGAGGAGATTATTACCGATACGGCCAAAATAAATAAAAATTTTAAAGCGATTTCCCTAAGATATTTTAATCCTATAGGGGCCCATCCTTCAGCTGAAATTGGAGAATTGCCAATTGGTACACCCCAAAATTTAATTCCTTTTATCACACAAACCGCTATTGGTAAAAGAAAAGAACTTTCGGTTTTTGGTGACGATTATCCAACATCAGATGGGACATGCGTTAGAGATTATATTCACGTGATGGATCTTGCCAAAGCGCACGTAGTTGCTTTAGAGAGACTTCAGCAAAATAAAGAAAAGAGCAATTTTGAAGTTTTTAACCTGGGAACAGGAAAAGGAAGTTCAGTTTTAGAAGTAATCAATTCTTTTGAACGCGCTACCGGTGAAAATTTACCTTATAAAATTGTAGGCAGAAGAGAAGGTGATATTGTTGCTGCCTACGCCGATACGAAAAAAGCGAATGAGGAATTAGGTTGGAAAACCGAAAAGCATTTGGATGAAGCTTTAAAAAGTGCCTGGGACTGGCAAAAAGAAGTAGTAAAGAGGGAAGAGCAAGATAATTAGTTTCCTCTTGATTTTAAATAAAAAAAGGTCTGAAATCACTTCAGACCTTTTTTTTATTGGTTTTCTAAGCTTATCGTGTTCCGTTTACGATAAAGGCGTGAATCACGCCGGGAATCCACCCTAAAGCGGTTAATAATAAACTTATTAGAAAAGTAACTCCTAAACCGTGTTTCATAAAAACGGCTAAAGGAGGTAGTAGAATATTTAAAATGATCGTTAACATAATAATTTTTTTAATTGGTTATTTCTATCGAAATTACATAGAAATACGAGTCCTCCAATTAGATTTAACGGGTTCTTGGTACTGGTTTAACAAAATTTCATGCTTTAAATTTTCGGTATCTGGCCAGCATAAAAACATAAATACTGTAGCAAACCAAGCCTGCAGCGACTAATCCCATAAGCCACGAACCATAAGGTGAGTCCTGTAAAAAGGAAAAAGCATCAGTGGTTCCTTTCATATCTGAAGTATTTGATTCTACGGCTGCTCTTATAAAAATATAAGACAGAACCCCAAAGATAACTCCCCGCGCAATTAAGCCCAGATAGCCCGTATTTTTAACTGTTTTTCGCTTCTTTTCATCTGTAATAGAATCATAGCCAAAATCTTCAAGAAATTTCTTTGATTTAGCTTTGTTAAATTGGGCAATACTGGCCACAATGAGTCCTATTCCTATAATAGCAAAAACAACTACCCCAAGGGTTCCCGTAAGTCCGCCCCCAGAGCCTCCACCCGAAGATGAACCGGCGTTTATCAATTTCATAAATGCGTAAACGGCCAGACCCAGATACAAAACAGCACTAATAAAATAGGCCACACGTTTTCCTTTCCCTTTTTTATCGTCTCCAATATTTTCAGGATCTTGAATTGACTGAATAAATCGCCAGGCCGAGTAGCACAAAAGGCCTAGGCCTATTAAAACCAGTAATGCATTTCCAAATGCCTGGTCTTCTAGAAATTTTATTACCTGTAAATTACTGGATTTTTGCCCGCCCATATTAAAGGCAGCGAGAAAAGTAAGTATTCCCATAATGCCATAAACAGTAGCTTTAGCGATATAACCCACCCGGGCCATTTTCTTTAATTTAGAATCCATTTTTTTAAGAATTTGTTTGGTTAGTAAACTAAATTTAATTCTTTGAAAACAGATAACCGAAAACTTGGGAAAATTTTAAAGGTTTACAACCGCCTTAGATTTTTATAAAGATGGGTTGGAATAAGTTTGAAATTAATAATTTATACCATTTCAAAAATCACTAATGCGTACAGGTAAAATCTTACAAAACGCAATAAACCGAACATCAGGTAACTTGGGAAAGGGAATTTTATAATTCCGGCAGCAATACTCGTCATAGCAAATGGAATTGGGAGTAGGGCACCAACTATAATTAAAAATCCACCCCATTTTCGGGTGTTTTTAATATGTTGCGCCATTTTTACTTCAATTGCTTCGTGTACCGCAGGGATTTTAGTCATCCATCTGCCTATAAAGTAAGAAATAACACCTCCTAAATAGGAAGCTAAAGCCAGTAAAGAAAGGTATAGAATTGGACTGGAAGATTTACCAGACCAGGCTATAAATAATTCCGGTGGGATTAATCCCAATAAAGATTCTGAAGCAAAGAAAACACTTATAATACCCAACGGCGAATAAGTTTCAGTCACCGTTACCAGCATTTGCTCAATATCCAGCACCCAACGATCTATTGCCCAAAGCGCTGCTACAAATAAAACTATGGGTAAAATTGCTTTTTTTACACTTTTCCAAACAAAACTGTAAAAACCGGTATAGCTATAATACTGGTGCAATAAACGTATGCGCGACTTCTTTTTAGATTTCGCATCTTTCTTCATCAAATTCTCCTTTAGCAATTTACTCACTAAGCGAGATTTAAATATTCCGATTTATAAATCGGCTCCTTTAATTATCTCACTTAATGCCTTATGGGTTACCCCAGGATTGTATCTTATTGAGGTACTCCAATAAGGTTTTTATGCCGACTAATATTCAAATACCAGACCAGTTTCCTTTTTTAGGTTAAGATCTAATTTTCTTCAGCATATTCATTGAAAGCTTTTACATATTCACGTAGCTCCAATTCATTTACACGATTAGAAGGATCTGCCATTAAAGAAAGCAGGTAATCAAGGCTTTCCTGCCCGGTTGCTTCTTCCTGTACAGGCGCTTCTTCTCCTTCTTCTACCGGGTCATCTTCCGGAATGCCGATATTAAAAGAGTCGTAAGCATCTACGTGTTCATAGGTTAACCTGATGGTTTTTGCCAGTAAAGGCTGTCCTTCTTCTACTACAAGGGTTCTTAATTCTTTCAGGTCGTTTACCAAAGTATTGGTAATTATTCCGTTGCGCATTAAATCACGCTGAATCTTATTGAGTAATTTTTGGGCTTTGATATTATTCAAGAGAATATATGTTAATCAGGTTATACTAATTTTTTTGCAAATGTACTGCTTTCGTAGTTTTATAAAACATTTTAACAAAGAAATTAAGAGGCTTTAAAAACCTTTTATGAGAGTTTTTAAGATAATCACTTCTTATAGCAGAAAAGTAATTTGGTATTAACTCCAATACCGATTATGGCCTTTAAAATTAACAATATCTTAGTCCTTAAGATTTCAGCAAACTAGCATTGTTTAGTAGCTTTAGCGTAACAAAAAATTAATAATACTATGAGTTCATTAAAAGGAAAAGTTGCATTTATAACCGGTGGAAGTAAGGGAATTGGCTACGGCGTAGCCCAATCACTTTTAGAATTGGGAATGAAAGTGGCTATAACCAGCCGGTCTAAAGATGCTGCTGAAAAAGCAGCAAAAGAGTTAAGCACTACTGATGCTTTAGGTCTTGAAGCCGATGTAAGAAATTACGAAAGTCAGGAAAAAGCTGTAAAAGCAGCAATTGATAAATTTGGACAACTTGATGTTATGGTTGCCAATGCCGGAATTGGGCATTTTGGATCTATAGACGAGTTATCGCCAGAAAAATGGCAGGAAACGATAGACACCAATTTAACAGGTGTTTTCTATAGCGTTAAGTCCAGTTTAGCTGCTTTAGAAAAATCTAAAGGATATCTTATTACTATTTCCAGTCTCGCAGGAACTAATTTCTTTGCAGGCGGAGCCGCCTATAACGCCAGTAAATTTGGTTTAACAGGATTTACCCAGGCGGTTATGTTAGATCTTAGACAAAAAGGAATTAATGTAAGTACAATTATGCCGGGTTCTGTGGCTACTCATTTTAACGATCACACACCAAATGCAGAAGATGCATGGAAAATTCAGCCGGAAGATATTGGCGAATTAGTAGTAGATCTATTGAAAATGAATAAACGTACATTACCAAGTAAAATAGAGGTAAGGCCATCACAACCACCTAAGAAATAATTTTTTAAGAAATTAGAAATTGAGACTGTTTGAAAAGATTTAATGTCATCAAGTTGTAATGAGATTTTTGAAATTGGGTAAAAAGTTTTAGATATCGTCATCCTGAATTTATTTCAGGATCTAACATGTTAGAAGCTGAAACAAGTTCAGCTTGACTAAGTTTTACTTTTTATACGACCTGGACGGATTAAGAAACTTTTTAAACAGCCTCTTTTTTTAGCAATCTATTTATCGTAATATTGCAATAAACAATTAATATAAAATGGGTCTTACAAAATCTGAAATATTCAGCCCTTTACAAAACGAACTGGCAGGGATTGCCAAAGTTTTGGGGCATCCTGCAAGAATTGCAATTTTGCAGGAAATTATTAAGTCGAAATCCTGCATTTGTGGAGATCTCGTACAAGAAGTAGGGCTTGCGCAACCTACAATTTCACAGCATTTAAAAGAGCTAAAAAATATTGGGCTAATAAAAGGAGATATAGAAGGTACGCGTGTTTGTTACTGCATAAATCTCGAAAAATGGAATCAGGTAAAAGAACTTTTTGCAACTTTCCTCGATTCTAATATTGCGCCGGGCGATGAGTGTTGCTAAGCTTTAGAGCAGACTTTCGCAGGCCCCAAAATCCTCAACTTAAATCTTACTTATAGAATAAAAACTACTATTTACTATGGCTCGAAAAAAAATGAATTTTCTTGACAAAAATCTTACATTATGGATTTTCCTGGCAATGTTTATTGGCGTCGCTATTGGTTATTACGCTCCGCAAAGCGCCGGGATTATTGATTCTTATAGTGTGGGCACCACCAACATTCCTATAGCAATTGGATTAATCTTGATGATGTATCCGCCACTGGCCAAAGTGAATTATACATATTTGCCCAAAATTTTTAAAAATGTAAAAATACTTAGTGTCTCCTTATTACTTAACTGGATTATTGGCCCTATTTTAATGTTTTTTCTCGCCATAATTTTTCTCCAGGATCACCCAGAATATATGGTTGGACTTATTTTAATAGGTCTTGCCCGTTGCATCGCAATGGTTTTGGTGTGGAACGACCTTGCCGAAGGCAGTAGCGAATATGGCGCTGGTTTGGTGGCTTTAAATAGTATTTTTCAGGTTTTTTTCTATAGTTTTTATGCCTGGATTTTCATCACTGTTTTACCGCCATTTTTTGGGTTTGAAGGAGCTATTGTAGACATTTCTATTGGTACAATTGCCGAAAGCGTAGCTATTTACCTGGGAATACCTTTTCTGGCCGGGTATTTAAGTCGGTTTTTCCTGGTTAGAGCTAAAGGAGAAACCTGGTATAAAGAAAAGTTTCTTCCGGCTATTTCCCCTCTCACATTAATCGCATTGTTATTTACAATTTTAGTGATGTTCAGTCTAAAAGGGGAAACCATTGTGGAAATCCCGGTAGATATTGTTTTAATTGCTGTTCCACTGGTAGTTTATTTTATTTTGATGTTTTTTATAAGCTTTTTTGTGTCCAAATATTTCGGAGCAGGATATAAGCAGAACGCTTCTATTTCTTTTACCGCAACGGGGAATAATTTTGAACTTGCTATTGCCGTAGCTATTGCTGTCTTCGGAATAGATAGCGGCCAGGCGTTTGCCGGAGTGATTGGGCCATTGGTGGAAGTTCCGGTTTTAATTGGTTTGGTAAGTGTCGCGTTTTGGTTGAAACAGAAATATTATCCTAAAGAAAAATTAGCATAATGGCTGAAGTTTACGACGTAATAATAATTGGAGGTGGCCAAAGCGGACTCGCCTGCGCTTATTATTTAAGAAGAACAAAACTGAATTATTTAATACTTGATGAACAGGAAAACTGCGGTGGAGCCTGGCAAAAAACCTGGGATTCTTTAAGGCTTTTCTCCCCGGCAGATCATTCCTCGCTTCCAGGTTGGCTAATGCCTAAGAACGAAGATGGATTTCCGCCCAAAGATCACGTGATAAATTATTTATGTAAGTACGAAGAACGTTATGAGTTTTCGGTTAAGCGTCCGGTTAAAGTTGAAAATATAATAAAGGAAGCAGGCATTTTTAGGATTAAAACTTCAGCAGGAGAATTTTCAGCAAAAACAGTGATTTCAGCAACCGGTACCTGGAAAGCGCCTTTTATTCCTAAAATTAAAGGAATAGATATTTTCCGCGGAAAACAAATTCATTCGGCTCAATATAGAAATACAGCTGACCTTGAGAATAAGAATGTGCTTATTATTGGGGAAGGAAATTCCGGGGCACAAATTTTAGCTGAAGTTTCTAAAGCAGCGAACACTAGCTGGGCAACCTTAAAAGATCCCGAATATTTACCCGACGATGTAGATGGAAGAATACTTTTTAATGTGGCTACCGCAAAATATAAAGCCGAAAAGGAAGGAAAGAAATTCAAGCCTGAACAGTATAATCTTGGAAATATCGTGATGGTGCCAACGGTGAAAGAAGCCCGGAAGCGGGGAGTGCTTAAATCTAAAGGAAGTTTTACCGAGTTTACCGAAAATGGCGTGATTTGGGAAAATGGAGCTAAAGAAGATTTTGATGCTGTTATTTGGTGTACCGGATTTCATTATGCCACGGGTCATTTAAATAATATTACATATCCCGATGCTAAGGGTAAAATTAAAACCGACGGGACGAGAGCCAAAAGCACTAGCGGACTTTGGTTGGTAGGATATGGTGGCTGGACCGGATATGCATCAGCCACATTAATTGGGGTTGGGCGAAGTGCAAGATCGACCGTTAAAGAAATTACCGAATTTCTGGAAGATTGAATTACTTCTAATTCCTCTAAATCCAGTTTGTTTCATAAAAAATTAAGAGCCTGGTATCATAATTATTGATATATGTTAGGCTCTGCCGTTAAACCCATACTAAAAATCTAAAATTGCTGGTATTGAACTACTCATTAAGTTAGTTTTGAGTGAAACCAAAAAAAATAGATATGAGTATTAAAGGAAAAACAATAATTATAACTGGAGCTTCTAGTGGAATTGGAGAAGCTACTGCTAAAAAATTATCTCAGGAAGGCGCTAATGTAGTATTGAGTGCACGTCGTGAAGATAGATTGAATTCTTTGAAAGATGAAATCGTGAAAAACGGCGGAATGGCTTTAGTAGTTCCTGCTGATGTAACTAAGAAAGAAGATTTTAAAAAGGTTGTTTCATCAACTTTAGAGGAATTTGGAAGCATTGATGGGATTATAAATAACGCCGGTTTAATGCCACTTTCTTACGTTAAAAATCTACATACCGATGAGTGGGATAAGATGATAGATGTAAATATAAAAGGAGTAACTAACGGTGTTTCTGCAGTGCTACCAACAATGATGGAGCAAAAAAGCGGACATATTATTAATATTTCTTCTAGTGCTGCACACAAATATTATCCTGGCGGAGCTGTTTATTGTGCCACCAAAGCCGCGGTAAAAATGTTTACTGAAGGACTCAGAGCAGAATTAGCTCCTCATTACGGCATAAATGTAACTTCTATAGATCCAGGATTTGTATCTACCGAATTAACAGATACGATTACCGATGACGAGATCAAGAAAGATATGGAGCCAATGTTTAAAGAATTAACTCCATTGCAAGCAGAAGATATTGCTAATGCGATCTATTATTCTTTAAGTCAGCCAAAAAGAGCTAACATTAATGATGTTTATATAATGCCAACAGATCAGGAGCAATAGATTAGGCTCTTACTATTTAAAGGAGGCTGTATGAAAAGTCTGGTTTCGTCAAGCTGAACTCGTTTTAGCTTCTAAAATATTTTGATTAATAGTGTTTTAGATCCTGAAATAAATTCAGGATGACGATTTAAAAACTTTTCATACAGCCTCTTTTTTTATTTCCAATTTTAGGATTGGATTCTCTTCCTAAATTTCAACCACCATTTTTCCTGTATTTTTTCCTTCAAAAAGATCTAAAAATGCCTGCGGTGTTTCATCGAAACCTTTTACAATAGTTTCATCGTATTTAAGTTTTCCTTCATTTAACCAACCGGCTAGTTCTTTAATAGAACTTTCAAATTCATCAAAATGGTTACGCACTAAAAAGCCCTGCATTAAAGCACTCTTTTTGATCATAATTCCTTCAAGTCTTGGGCCCGTAGGCATTCCTTTTTCATTATAAATAGAAATCGCACCGCAATTAATAATTCGGGCAAAACGATTAATATTCATCATTACTGCATCTAGAATTTCACCACCAACATTGTCAAAATAAACATCTACACCATCAGGACAATTTTTCTGAATTGCTTTTTGCATATTTTTAGTGGTTTTATAATTTATACCTTCATCATAGCCGAATTTCTCTTTTATATGATCAATCTTTTCATCACTTCCTGCGATTCCAATCACTTTGCAGCCTTTAATTTTCCCAATCTGTCCAGCTACACTTCCCACGGCCCCGGCAGCCCCGGAAACAACTAAGGTTTCTCCTTTTTCAGGTTTTCCAATATGTTTAAGCGCTAAATGTGCAGTTAACCCGGTTAAGCCTAAAATACCGAGATAAGCACTGGGTTTGGCCAGGTTGGTGTCAATCTTATTCAAATTCTCACCCGTGTGGGTTTGAAAAAGCTCCCACTTCAACATTCCGCTAACAAAATCTCCAGTTTTAAAGTTTTTGTTATTGCTTTCCACAACTTCAGCAACCAACATTGATTCTATGGGTTTGTTCAATTCAAATGGCGGAATATAAGATTCCTCATCCCGCATTCTTCCGCGTAAATAAGGATCTACTGAAATATATTTGGTTTCCAGTAAAATCTCTCCATCTTTTGCCGACGGTTTTTCAATTTTGGTGATTTCAAAATCTGAAAGTGAAGGTTTTCCTTTTGGTCTATTTTTTAATAATATACTTTTATTCATTTTAAATCTGATTTTTTTAAATTATTAATTCCCTTTTTCAGGCTAATAAGTTCAAAATAGAAATTTGGAAAAATGTATTTTCAAGTTTCAAAATTTCATTTACTGTTTAAATTACTGCTAAGAAAAGAACCCTGCAACTCACAACTATTAATTTAAACTTAAAATCATTATTTGTTACAACCTACTTCGGGTAAAGCCTACGCGATATTCTTAAAAAATATAATTTGATTTCGAGACCTTACTGGTCAAGGGGCTTGCACGCCCGGAAGATTAAATCTCGAATATCGTTTAAATGTTATCATTTCTTAAAGTATTGGTTTATACTCTATAATACACCGTAACTTTGTCCCAATAAACGCACAAGATTTGCCTAACATTATACTTACTTACTGGCAGGAATTCCTGAAATATATTAGAAGCACCGATTTCTCTAAAGCTATGGTACTCACTTTTGCTATAGGTTCTCCCGTGGCAATTTTTATCTGGCTGGGTGATTTTGAAATAGGTGTAGTCCTGGCAATGGGTGCGCTATTAAGTTCGCCCAGTGATATCCCCGGCAGTTTTAGACATAGAAATATAGGAGTAATTCTCGCGGCGCTGCTGGCAGGCCTTGTTTCTATAATTATGGGATATGCTTCAGCCTACTTATGGCTGGTTTTGCCACTTTTAGGAATTTTAATGTTCGGAATTGCCTATTTGGCCGTTTATGGTTTTAGGGCTTCGCTGGTTGCTTTTGCAGGTTTGTTTGCCATTGTTTTAAGTTTTGCGAATATTTCTACTGAAATTCTCCCATGGGAACGCGGTTTGCTCATAGTTGGAGGTGGTTTGTGGTATCTGGTTTTGAGTAATATTTGGAATTATCTAAATCCTAAACACCATACTGAACAGCTTTTAGCTGAATGTCTTGAACTCACAGCCCAATATCTAAAAACAAGGGCCCATTTACTCACCGAAACCGCTGAAAGAGAAAAACTTCAGAAAGAATTATTCTTGCTTCAAAGCGATCTTAACGAGAAACACGAAAGTCTTAGAAACATTCTTATAAATGCGAGACGTGCTTCCGGAAATTCGAATTATGCCCGTAAACGCCTACTTATTTTTATTGAACTGGTAGATATCCTGGAGCTGGCCATGGCCAATCCTGTAGATTACAAAAAAATGGACGAAGTCTTGCAGGAGGACCGCGAATTACTGGATCGTTTTAAAAAACTGATTAAAAAAATCGCCTCTCAGCTTGATGAAATTTCAGTGGTTATTGAAAAGAAAAAGAAGTCTTCAACAAAAGAAATTCGGCAATATTTAAAAGCTATAGAAGAAAATTTTAAGGACGTACGGGTGCTTATTTCTTCAGAAAATAACGAAAAAGCATTTCTCCTTCAGAATCTATTCGATTATTTAGAAAAACAAGGACAAAAAATAAATACCATAGTTAGGGTTTTACATAATTTAGATACCCGGGAACCGGTTTTATTGAAAAATAAAGAAGTTTCCCAATTTATTACTCCGCAGGATTACGACCCTAAAATGCTTATTGAAAACTTTAATTTTGGTTCCCCAATTTTTAAGCATTCCCTAAGGCTGGCAATTGTAATTCTTGTGGGATTCAGCATAGGATTATATTTTTCGTTTGAAAATGCTTACTGGATCATCCTTACCATCGTGGTAATTATGCGTCCTAATTACGGACTTACAAAAGACCGTTCTAAACAGCGAATTATTGGAACTTTAATAGGCGCCGTTATCGCGCTGGGGATTGTTTTTATAACAAAAAACCAGGTAGTGTATGGAATTCTTGGGCTGTTTTCGCTCACCCTGGCTTTTTCCCTTTTACAACGAAATTACCGTACAGCAGCGGTTTTTATCACCTTGAGTATTGTTTTTATTTATTCGCTTTTAAAACCAGATGTTTTTAATGTGATTCAGTTTAGGGTGATAGACACTGTTTTGGGTGCAGGGCTGGCTGCCCTTGGGAACCTGGTTTTATGGCCCGCCTGGGAATCGCAGCATATTAAAAATGTGATTAAAGAAAGTATTGGTGCAAACAAAAAATACCTTAAAGAAATTGATGGTTTTTACCACGATAAAGGAACCTTGCCCACCTCTTATAAGCTATCGAGAAAGAAAGCATTTTTAGAAATGGGCAATTTAAGTGCTTCTTTTCAACGAATGACGCAGGAACCAAAATATAAGCAAAAAGAATTAGGGCAGCTTTATAAAATTGTGGGTTTAAATCAAACTTTTCTTTCGGCGCTGGCTTCCCTGGGGACTTTTATTCAGAATCATAAAACTACCGCAGCTTCTAAGAATTTTGAAGTTTTTGTTTCCCATATTTGTACTAATTTGGAAAATGCGGTAAAGGGTTTGGAAGACGCTGAAACTTTAAAAGGCTTTGACTCTTCCCGAACCGAAAAAGCGGCTTCAGCTTTATTAAAAACCTATAAGGAATTATTGGTAGAAAGGGAAAATCAATTAAAAGAAGACCCGCAAAAAGATGAAAAAGACGTGCAGTTAAGGTTGCAGGAAGCCCAATTGGTTAGTAGCCAGGTTCAGTGGTTATTAGAGATTTCAGAAAACCTTCAAAAAATCATAGCGAAAACAAAATTCAGCTAAATGAGTAAACGCCAATTAAAAAAATACCTTCAGGAGTTAGATAAAGAACAGCTGGAAGCGCAAATTGTAGATTTATACGAACGTTTTAAACCGGTAAAAGTTTTTTACGATTTTGTATTTAATCCGCGGGAAGAAGAATTAATGCGGAAAGCTAAATTAAAGATTTCTAAAGAATATTTTCCTAAAACCAGGCGCAAACCAAAAGCCAGGAGATCTATTGCTCAAAAAGAAATTAAGCATTTTCAGCAACTTGGGGTAGAACCACATTTAACAGCAGATTTAATGCTTTTTAATATTGAAATTGCGCAAACTTTTGCTGAAGAAAAAGGTAATTTAAAAGAGAGCTTTTGTAAAAGTATGTTTAAATCTTTTGAAGAAGCTGTGAAATTTATTTTGAAAGAAGGAATTCTTGCAGAATTCAAACTTAGAATCTTAAAAATAGCAGCAGAAGCCGAAAGCCAAAGTTGGCCAAATGCTTATAGGTTTGAAAAAATTGAAATGCAATTTCAGGAAGCGCTGTAAATGTGTACATTTGAGAAAATGAAACCAGCATGATGCTGGAATCTAATATTAGCATAATTCCGGAAATGGATTAAACCAGGGATTATTTTTGCTATGGGATTGACCATATAATTAATGAAAGTTTTCTTTCTTTTTTGTTTTCTTATAATTTGCACTTCAGGTTTTGCCCAGTTAGGCTTTTGTGAAGGCAGCAAGGGTGATCCTATTTTTTACGAAGATTTTGAAACCGTCTCGCAATTACCTGCCGGCACGACCAATTATACTTATGTTGACCAGGATCCGCAGGATGGGGAATATACACTTTCCAGCCAAATAGGAGGTGTAATTACTTCCTGGCATTCAAGTTTGCCTAACGGCACCGTCTCAAATCGCGACGCCTTAATTGTAAATGCTTCTTTTAGTTCTGGAAGATTCTACAGAACAGAAATTAGCGGACTATGCGAAAATACTACCTATGAATTTTCTGCTTTTCTAATTAATATTTACAATCGCTCGAGCACTGTATGTCCAGATGGTGGTATTCCCATAAATGTTCGTTTTGAAATCTGGGATGAGAATGATGCAAATTTATTAAAGGAAGGAAATACCGGAAATATTCCTTCATTGAGCAGTCCAGAATGGGAGCAGTATGCGCTTACATTTCAAACCGAAGTAGGGCAGGATTCTGTAATTCTAAAAATGTTTAATAATGGTGATGGCGGCTGCGGAAACGACCTGGCTATAGACGATATAATTTTTAGGTCTTGCGGCGATCTTACTACCGTTACTGCAGAAAATGATGAAAACCGTATAGATCTTTGCGCTGAAGAAGCACCTGTAAACCTTAGACTTGAAGCTACTCCAGATTATTCGGTGTATAGCTCCCACGCTTATCAATGGCAGGAAAGCACTGATAATCAAACCTGGACGAATATTCCCAGTGAAAATGATGAAATTTACAATACTCCGGCTTTAAATAGTTCTCGTTTCTTTAGGGTGAAAGTAGCTGAAGATGCTGTGAATTTAAACGCTAACCTTTGTAGTTCTGTTTCTAAAATTTTTACGGTGAATATTCTAAAAACTCCCGCGCCACCACAAAGTGATGGCAATGTTAGTATTTGTAGTGATGACGATATTCCTGCTTTAAATGTTGAAATTGAAGAAACCGAAATCGCAAATTGGTATGATGAAAATAACAATCTACTCGCTGAAAATACCACTTCTTTTGTGCCAGAAACAGCCGGGACTTATTATGTTGAAGCTATAAACGAAGGTTTTAATTGTACTCCAGGCGCTAGAACGGCGATTGAATTTACTATAAATGAAACACCGCAAGTTGAAGATGAAGTGTTACAGCTTTGTGATGGTGCCAGTTTAATTCTGGATGCCGGCTTACCCGGACTTTCCTATCAATGGTCTACAGGGGAGAATTCTCAACAAATTGAAATAGATTCGTCGGGTAATTACAGCGTGGTTCTTACTACTGCTGAAGGCTGCTCTGCCACTAAAAACTTTAAAATTAACCAGGTTGATATTGCCGAAATTGAATCGGTAACCTCAGATTTGGAAGATATTGTGATTACCCCAGCCAACGAAGGTGATTTTGAATATTCTATAGATGGTACAAATTTTCAATCTTCAAATATTTTTACGTTGGTTCCCGGCGGAATTTATACCATTTATATGCGCGATCTTTCTTCCTGTAACGCCGTAACCCAGGAATTTCCTCATATTGTGATACCAAAATTTATTACTCCAAATGCAGATGGTTATAATGATAATTTCAGCATTAACGGACTCGAATATTTTCCTTCTTCAGAAATAAGGATTTTTGATCGGTATGGGAAATTATTAAAAGCCGATATTGGTGAAACCTTTAACTGGAATGGCACTTTAGATGGGCGCTCTCTTCCGTCAGACGATTATTGGTATCATATTAAAATTGAAGGTTTTAAAACCCTTAAAGGATCTTTTAGTTTAAAGCGGTGAAGCTGTTTACTCGTTAATCGGGATTTAAATGCTCCCAGGTAGTTTACTAATATTTTTTATTCGTTGCGAATTAATGCTTATTAAAACCATTGCCGCAAATATTACCAGGATAATGGTCCTAAAATCAAATCCGCCATCAATCATAAACCCAACTAATAAAGGGCCTAAAGCGGTACTAATTACCATAAACATGGTAAAGACGCTGCGTATAGCTCCCATTTTTTCGGTTCCGTAGATTTCAGCAATTAAGGAGGTTTTTACCGTTCCAGCCATCCCGCCGGTAATACCGGCAGTAATTAGGAATAAAAGTGCACCAATAATACTATCCATTAAAGCAAAAGGAATAAGGCCCAAAGTCATTGGAATAAGATATATTCTAAACATTTTTTTCGCCGTGAATTTATCAACCCAGGTACCTCCTACCAGAGAAAATATAAATCTGGAAATGGCATAAACCGTAAAAAATGTTGCGTATAGTTGGGGAGACCAGCTTTTATCCTCTACGAATACATATTGATAAAAGAAAATAGCCGTGTTGGTAAAACCTAAAATAAAACTGGCAGGCATCATAATCCCAAAACGTTTATCGGCCACCACACCTTTATAATCTTTTAAAAGCAACCAGGTAGAAGGTTTTTCTTCGATAGAGAGTTGCTTATCAAAAGCTATTAAATTAGTGAATTTTAAACGTATTAAATAGAGTAGGAGGGCAATACCACTAATAATAGCAGCCATTCTCCAATCAAAAAATGCAATTATTGAAGTAATAATAATAGGAAAAATAGCTTCTCCCATAGAATATCCAAGCGAAGAAATACTTAGTGCTTTTCCGCGATTTTTATCAAAATATTTGGAAATTATGGTCATACTAATATGACTCATTAATCCTTGTCCGCATAACCTTAGTCCTATTAAAGCAACAAAAAGTATAGCGATATGATAGGAAAGTCCCAATAAAATACTAGAAAGTCCCAGACTTAACACGGTGAAGGCGGTTACTTTTTTTACCGGTTTATGATCTACCGTATGGCCAACGCTAAGCATAATTATGGAAGCCGCTACGGTACAACCGGCATAAATGGCTCCAAAAGTGCCCTCGGTTATTGCGAAAGCTTTTACAATTTCAGGGACATATAGTGAAATTAGAAAAGTTTGGCCAAAACTGGACAAAAAGGTAAGCAGCCAACCAAAACTGACTTTTCTATAATTTTCTCGTAAAAAGTAGAAATAATCTTTCACGCTGTCCTGTTTCAAATTTTGAAAGTTGCAAAGGTAAGGCTACAAGGGAACAATAGAGAAAAGTATAGGTTTAAATTCTTTTAAAAATATAAAAGCCACCCTTGTGAGGTGGCCTGGTTTTCTTTTTCAAAATGAACCCAAATTATTTTTTAGGTTTTTCTTCTCTGGCAGGTTGCTTTTTTGGTGTTGCCTGTGCTCTTTTAGGCTCCTTCTTTGCATCGTCCTTTTTGTGATTTCCTTGCTGTGCCATTATATTTATATTTATTGATTAATAAAATAAAGATATGCTTATAATAAACTGGTTAGTAGTTAATTATGAAAAAATTAACTAGAAATATATTATTTGAAATATTAAATATTCGAGAAGTTATATAGACTTATTGAAAGCATTTATAGCAATTTGAAGGCAATTTGGCTTGCTATTGTTTACATTTGAATAAATCAAAAATTATCATTCTAAAATTATAGTTTTAAATGAGCCAGAATGAGGTTATAGAGCAAATAAAAGCTCAAAAGAAACTACCGAATTTAAAATTCAGTATAAAAGAGAAAACCGAAGCTTTTACAAATAACCTCTTTTACACGCTGTTTGATGAAGAAACACCGGTAGAAGAGAATATTGTAAAATTAGGTAAAGATTTTGAAGAACTGGCAGATCTTGTTTGTTGGCAACCAGATACTCCCTGCCGTGATATTTGGCAGGAGTATTTAGATAAATTACCGGGAATCCTTGAAAAACTCAATAAAGATGCACGGGCGATTTCAGAGAACGACCCTGCTGCAAACTCGTTGGAAGAGGTAATTCTTTCTTACCCCGGTTTTTTTGCCATTGCTATTTACCGCTTTAGTCACGAATTTTACAAATTTGGACTTCCGTTGGTACCGCGTTTAATGGCAGAGTGTGCCCATGGCCTTACTGGAACCGATATTAATCCCGGTGCACAAATAGGAACTCCGTTTTTTATAGACCACGCAACGGGTGTAGTTATTGGGGAAACGGCGGTGATAGAAGATAATGTAAAAATTTACCAGGGAGTTACCCTGGGAGCTCTTTTTGTAGACCGTAACCTGAAAGATATAAAAAGACATCCCACCATAGAAAAAAATGTTACTATTTATGCCAATGCTACTATTCTTGGTGGTGAAACGGTAATTGGAGCCAATAGCATAATTGGGGGGAATGTTTGGTTAACGGCTTCGGTGCCTAAAGATTCTATGGTTTCCCATACGCCTCAAATCAATATTAAAAAGACGAGCAAATAATGAATAACTCTATATTAGAACTAATAGGAAATACGCCTCTGGTAAAAGCGCAAACTTTGGTTAAAAACCCAAAGGTTGAGCTTTATTTTAAGCTGGAAGGACATAATCCCGGTGGAAGTGTAAAAGACCGGGCTGCTTATAATATGATTAAAAGTGCATTAGATAGGGGAGATATTACCAAAGAAACAAAACTTATTGAAGCTACTAGCGGAAATACCGGGATAGCCCTGGCAATGATCGCTGGAATTTTTAAATTGAATATAGAACTGGTAATGCCAGAAAATTCAACGATAGAGCGCGTGCAAACAATGCGTGCTTATGGTGCAAAAGTCACTCTTACCGATGCCGATGCTGGTATTGAAGGAGCTCGTGATTACGCCGAAGAAAAAATGGCAGGCGGCGATTATTTTATGATCAATCAGTTTAGTAATAATGATAACTGGCAGGCGCATTATAATACTACGGGACCAGAGATTTGGAACGATACCAAACATAAAATCACCCATTTTGTTTCCTCAATGGGAACCACGGGAACCATTATGGGGACCTCTACTTATTTAAAAGAAAAAAATAAAGACATACAAATTGTTGGAGTTCAGCCAACCGATGACTCCCGAATTCCCGGAATTAGAAAATGGCCAAAAGCTTATTTACCCAAAATTTTTAAACCTGAAAAAGTAGATCGTATTTTGGAAGTAAGTGAAGATGAAGCAGTGGCGATGACGAAAAGACTAGCGAAAGAAGAAGGTATTTTTGCCGGAATGAGTAGTGGAGGTGCTGCTACTGCCGCGGTTAGATTATGTGATGAGTTGGAAGAAGGGATTGTGGTAAGTATAGTTTGCGATCGCGGAGACCGTTATTTGTCTTCGAATATTTTCGACTAAAAAAATACTCCGGAATTTGATTTCCGGAGTTTAAATAAAAAACTTTTTTTATTCAATTGTTGCAACCGCCACGAGGGTGTAATCTCAAGTCTGTCTAGACTTTGAAAATTAAATTAAAATTTTTAGACTAGATTATGACACAAGAAGAGATTAAGGAATTAAAGGAAAAAGCATTAAAACAATTTTTATCAGGAGAATCCCTAACCGGCAAAAACGGCGCTTTTGCTCCAATGCTTAGGGAGTTTATGGAAGAGGCCCTGGAAGCAGAAATGTCTTCGCACCTTTCCGATGAAGAAAAAGGCTCAAAAGCAGGTAATAAGCGTAATGGCAAAGGCAAAAAGACCCTAAAGAGCAGCCAAGGGGACGTCACCATTAACACGCCCCAGGATCGTAACAGTACCTTTGAGCCGGAGATCGTAGCGAAACGCCAGCGTATCCTGGCCGATAATTTAGAAAAGCAGATTATAGGCATGTACGGGATGGGCAATAGCCTGCGGGATATCTCAGCTCATATAGAGGAAATGTATGATTCCAAGATATCCACACACGTTCTAAGTGATATTACGGACCGGGTGATTCCCAAGGTTAAGGAATGGCAGGATCGCCCCTTGGAGCCGGTATATTGCATCCTATGGCTCGACGCGATGCACTTCAAGGTACGCGAAGAAGGCAAAGTAAAGCACAAGGCCTTGTATAATATTTTAGGAATAAATAAAGCTGGAAGAAAGGAAGTGCTGGGTATGTATATCTCGGAAAGTGAAGGGGCCAATTTTTGGCTTCAGGTGCTGACCCAATTAAACAACCGTGGCTTAAAAGATATTCTGATTGCCTGTACGGATAATCTTACGGGCTTTAGTGAAGCCATTCATTCTGTTTATCCCAAGACTGATATTCAGCTATGTATTGTCCACCAGATCCGCAATAGTATGAAGTATGTGGCCAGTAAGGATCAAAAAGATTTTATGAAAGACCTTAAACTGGTGTACAAGGCTGACACCAAAGACCAGGCTGAATCGGCTTTACTGGATCTGGAAGAAAAATGGGGCAAAAGATATCCCATAGTGATCCGTTCCTGGAATGATAACTGGGACCGATTGAGTGCTTATTTTGAATATACCGCACCCATTAGAAAACTCATATACACCACAAATGCCGTAGAGGCTTTTCACCGGCAGGTAAGAAAAGTAACCAAGACCAAAGGCGCTTTTACCAATGATATGGCACTATTGAAGCTGGTTTACCTAGCTACCAGAAGAATTGAAAAGAAATGGAACGCCCCACTGCAGAACTGGGGTTTGGTAGTTCAACAATTAGCTATTAAATTTGAAGGTCGGCTAGAGTTGGACTTAGCCACCAATGAAACGAAAAACTAAAATTTTCTTCTCCCGGGGGTACCCCCGGGAGAAGAAGCAGACAGAGTTGAGCTAACACTCCCACCGCCACGCCAGAAGCATCCCTGTTAATATTCATTTTTACGGTTTTACTTTTGTTTCCATTTTCAAGCTTAACCTTGTAAAATTCCTTATTAATTTCACCTCCCGAGCGAGAAAATGCTAAATGTTTGGTGCCAACAATGCTATAACCTTCATTAGCTTTCAAAACGCTTATCAAAGAGTTATAAGGTAGCTTTATATCTATAAATTTTTGACTACTGGAAATAATTTCTCCCAGGTTATTATAATTAACTTTTAAATTTCCCTTATTGGTAATAAAAGTAACTTCAAAAGTATCATATTCTTTATTCCGGTTGGCTTCAATAAAATCCATAATACTAAAGTTCTCTTTGGCATATCTCATTGGGTTAGCATGAAACTGGCCCACATAATCTTCACTTACATTAAATGTTAATGAGTTTGAAGATTCATCTATTTCCAGGGATTTAGGAGTGTAATCCATTTTTAATTCGTCTAGCTTAATTACACGTTGTGAATACGCCATCCCTACAAAGGCAATGCACAATAAGCTTAAGATTAACTTTTTCATAATAATTTAATTTAGAGATTAATAAATAATTATCTCCCAAAGTTAATCGTGTACCACTTGAAGTAAAACTACTTAAGTATCACTAAAACAGTAATTAACAAATTTTAATTAAATATTATTTTATTGGTTAGTTGCTTTTTTAATTAATAAAGTTAAATTAATAACTTCCATCTTTTTTCTACCTAATTTAAGGATTCCTTCATTCTTGAATTCCTGGAAATGCCTGTTTACCACAGCGCGGGTAGATCCTATTAAATTGGCAATTTCTTCATTAGAAAGATCATTAATAAACTCCAGTTTTTTTGATTCCTGGTTAATATTCTTTAAAATAAGCCTCGCCAGGCGGGCAGGTATCTCCAACAGCGTATGGTTTACGGCATATTCTTCTATGCTTAAAAGTTGTTTTCCTAAATAAGGGAGCAGCCGCTGGTTTAACATTGGGTATTGTTTTAACCACCGTCGTACTATTAAAATAGGAGTGGATAACATTTTCACATCTTCCAGAGATTCATAATATAATTTATGAGAGCATTCTTCAATTAAAGTTATCACATCAAAAAAATCATGTTTACCCAGTAAAAACAGCGTAAATTCACGCCCCGTTTTTTGATCTGTTTTAAAAACTTTTAAACGTCCGGAAATTATGATATGAAATTTATGCCTTAATTGATGACAGCTACTACAAGTGTGGGCGGGCCATTTTTCTATGATAAATTGAGAAGCGATCTCTGGCAAGAAATCTTTATCAAGATCTTTAAAAAGAATAGTATTAGTAATGGTTTTTAAACCAAGCTCGCTTGCCGCTCCTTTTAGATTCATAATCAAATGTTTTGATCTTATAAAACCTCCGGGAGGGAAAAAAAATGAATTCTAAAATTACTCATTTCCGGATTATTAAAATGTATTTCTGTCCTAAATATTTCTTTAAACCTAAGAAATCAGCTATTTTTGCAAACTTGCAGATCTGAAAAAAAATTATGGCGGTGGAAACCTTTGGAATAGAAGACAAAAAAGTTGACAAGGAACTTTATGACTATCAACAAAAAGATATTGATAAAATATTTAATGTGATAGATGAGCATCCTGAACATTATAACCTGCTTTACCAATTGCCTACGGGTGGAGGTAAAACGGTTATATTTTCACAAATGGTGCGCGAGTACATTCAACGTACTCAAAAAAAGGTTCTTATTCTAACCCATAGAATAGAATTATGTAAACAAACCTCTAATATGTTAGATGGTTTTGGAGTGCTTAATAAAATTATAAACTCCAAGGTTAAAGAGTTACCAGATCAGGAAGACTATATGTGTTTCGTAGCGATGGTAGAAACTTTAAATAACCGCTTGCACGATGAAAAGCTGGAAATTAAAGATATTGGCCTGGTAATTATAGATGAGGCACATTATAATTCTTTCCGAAAATTATTTAAATTCTTTGAGAAGTGTTTTATTCTAGGAGTTACGGCTACGCCGCTTAGTTCTAACATAAAATTACCTATGAAGGATAACTACCGCGAACTTATTGTGGGAGATTCTATAGGTTCACTTATTGAAAAAGGCTTTTTAGCCTGTGCCAATACTTATAGTTATAACGTAGGACTTACCAGTTTAAAGGTGGGAATGAATGGAGATTATACCGTAAAATCTTCAGAAGAATTATATTCTAATATCTCTATGCAGGAAAAACTGCTTAGTGCTTATTATGAACGCTCCCGCGGAAAGAAAACCCTTATTTTTAATAATGGTATAAATACTTCAATTGAAGTTTACGAAACATTTAGAAATGCGGGTTTACCTATTCGGCATTTAGACAATACCACGAGTAAGCAAGATAGAAAAGACATTTTAAAATGGTTTAAGCACACGCCTGATGCCATTGTAACTTCAGTAAGTATTCTTACCACCGGTTTTGATGAACCTACGGTAGAAACTATTGTGTTGAACCGTGCCACAAAATCCCTGACGCTTTATTTTCAAATGATTGGTCGGGGTTCCAGAGTTTTGCCAGGAAAGTCTGAATTTAGCGTGATAGATTTAGGTAATAACCTGGCCCGTTTTGGTGAATGGAGTTCGCCGGTAGACTGGAAACAAATCTTTAGGGCGCCAGATTTCTATTTTGAAAATCTACTAAGCGATGAAGAAATAGAGCGTGAGTTTAAATACGTGATGCCTCCCGAAATAAGGGAACAATTTTCTAATACCGAAGATGTAGATTTTGATGTGGAAGAAGCTTATGATAAAGTGATTAAAAAAGGACTAAAATCTAAAGCGGTTTTAGAATGGTCTATGGAGCAACATGTAAAAATGTGCGTAGAAAATTCTGAAGATGTTTTTGATGCTCGAATTCTTGCAAAAGAGCTTAAAGATGATATTAATTCTCGTATTAAGCAATATTCATACTGCATAAGTAAGAGTACCAAAAATTACCGCGATTGGCTGGAAGAAGATTATTCCCGAAAGTTGAGAATGGCGATTAATAAAGAATTTTAAATAGTTTTTTATATCTCCTGAAGACTTTTACCTGCGCTGTCAAATAAAAGTTGAAGAGACAAACAACAACATCTTGTTTCGTTAACAATGGGAACAAGACGTTTTTTCTGAACCTGCCTTAGGCGTCTGGCGGGTTCAGAATCTTTTTCTAAAGAAAAATTCCAATTAATCGGTATCTGCCGATTTTATATCGCGCTCAATAAATTCCCTTTCCCTAACCGAGCCACCAATTACAATAGCCGCACTTATAAGTACCAGATTTTTAATAATGTATTGGCCTTCGGTGGTGAGCACAAAAGGAAAATTTTCAAAGCAAACCTCAGGCAAAATAATAAAGGGTAAAAAAGTACCCGGCATTTGTAGCACCAGCAATATAATGGCTAGTCTTAGCGTGCGTTTAGAGAGTAAAAATATTCCTATTAAAACCTCCCAAACACCCAGAAAAGGAATAAAAAATTCGGAATCAAACCAAAAAACAGTGGCGGCAATAAGCTCCTGCGCAGGACTATCCCAAACCACTTTTAAAGCGCCAAACCAAATAAAATTTATTGCCAGCGAAATTCGTAAAATGGGCTTACCATATTTATACATCCATTGGCTAACCCGGTAATCCAGTTTATTAAACTTGGCAGTATTTTCTTTCATTTTTTTCTTCTTGATTTTCAAAATTCAGGAATAATTACCTTCCTCAAAAGAACATTACTAATTATAGGATTTATTTAACAGCCCTAAATTTTAAAAACCCTTTTTATTTATGAATTTTAAAGGAACCAATAAAAAAATATAATTATGAAAAATGAAGGAAAGAAAAAGGCTTCCGAAAATAAGAAGCATGAGGACCTGGAAAAAAACCGTGAAGACGGCCAGGATCAGTTTTTAACTACCAACCAGGGAGTGAAAATTAACGATAATCAAAATTCCCTTAAAGCAGGAGATAGAGGAGCTTCTTTGCTCGAAGATTTTATTCTTAGGGAAAAAATCACCCATTTTGACCATGAAAGAATCCCCGAGAGAATAGTACATGCCAGAGGCTCGGGCGCCCATGGATATTTCCAGGTTTATGAATCTATGGAGAAATATACCAAAGCGGGTTTTTTACAGGATCCATCTAAGAAAACCCCGGTTTTTACCCGGTTTTCTACTGTAGCCGGATTTAAAGGTTCAACAGATTTAGCCCGGGATGTACGCGGATTTTCGGTGAAATTTTATACTGAAGAAGGAAATTATGACCTGGTAGGAAATAATATCCCGGTTTTCTTTATCCAGGATGCTATAAAATTCCCAGATCTAATTCACGCTGTAAAACCTGAACCGCATAATGAAATTCCGCAAGCTGCTTCTGCTCACGATACTTTCTGGGATTTTATTTCATTAATGCCAGAATCTATGCACATGATAATGTGGGCAATGAGTGACAGGGCCATTCCTAGAAGTTTAAGAATGATGGAAGGCTTTGGAGTACACACGTTTAGATTTGTGAATAAAGATGGAAAAGGAACTTTTGTGAAATTCCACTGGAAACCACTACTTGGAACCCACGGAGTTGCCTGGGATGAAGCACAAAAGATTTCAGGGAACGATCCCGATTTCCATAGAAGAGATCTTTGGGAAGCAATTGATAATGGCCAGTTCCCAGAGTGGGAGCTTGGCGTACAATTAATTCCAGAAGAAGATGAACATAAATTTGACTTTGACCTGCTGGATGCTACAAAGTTGGTTCCTGAAGAAATGGTACCTGTTAAGAAAATCGGTAAAATGGTACTGAACAGAAATCCCGATAATTTCTTTGCAGAAACCGAACAGGTAGCTTTCCATCCAGGACATATTGTTCCGGGAATAGATTTCAGTAACGACCCACTTTTGCAGGGTAGATTATTTTCTTACACCGATACACAGCTGAAGCGACTTGGAGGACCAAACTTTCACGAAATCCCAATTAACCGACCAATCGCACCAATGCACAACAACCAGCGCGATGGGCATATGAGGCAGCAAATTAATAAAGGACAAACCAGTTATCAGCCAAATTCATTAGGTAACGGCTGCCCGTTCCAGGCTAAAATTGCAGAAGGCGGTTTTGACAGTTACCCTGAAAAAATTGACGCTAAAAAAGTGCGTGAACGTAGCGAAAGTTTTAAAGATCATTTTAGCCAGGCTACCCTGTTCTTTAACAGTCAGACCGAAGTTGAACAACAGCACATTATCAACGCTTTAAGTTTTGAACTTGGTAAGGTAGATGCCGTAGAGGTAAGGGAAAGAATGTTAGGCTTGCTGAATGAGGTGAATAAAGATTTAGCTAAAGAAGTTGCATCAAATTTGGGAATGCCTGTTCCGAAGAAAAAAACGCAATTAAATCACGGAGTTCCCGCAGATTTTGACCCAGAACGTTATGAACCTACTAAAAGCAATCCTTCTTTAGATAAAGACCCTGCGTTAAGTATGATGCATAAAGGATTTGGAAATATCGCAACCCGAAAGGTAGCCTTTTTATGCGCCGATGGGGTAGAAGATAAATCCGTTAACGATATGAAGAAAGCATTAGATAAGGAAGGCGCAATGGTAAAAATTCTTGGGCCAAATTCTACTGAAGTTAAAACTGCCGATGGTAAATCACTTAAAGTAGATGAAGCTTTTAGAACCAGCGCTTCTGTAGTTTTTGATGCTTTCTATGTGCCCGCGGGAGATAAAGCCCATAAGGCATTGAAGAAAATTCCGAAAGCGATTCATTTCTTAAATGAAGGTTACAAGCATTGTAAACCAATTGCTACAGCCCAGGAGAATGGTTTAATTGAAGAAACTTATTTCTGGAAAAACCTGGATAAGAAAAACCTTGCTGAAGATGGTGTGATTGTAGGAAAAGGTAAATCATCAGAATTTATTAAAGCTATAGGCCATCACCGTTTCTGGAAAAGAGAGGAAAAAGATAGTATTCCTGCATAATTTTTTTCTGAAGTACAGGCTGTTATAAATATTGCGACTGTCTGGAAAGTTTAATTTCGTCAAGAGCTGTCCCGAAGCTTCGGGATTGTTTCAGCTTCTAATAGGTTAAAAACTTAGATTCTGAAATAAATTGAGAATGACGATTTAAAAACTTTTCAGGCAGTTTCTTTTTTAATTTTTATCCTTACCTCCAAAAAGGCGCTTAAAAAAACCTTTCTTCTCCTTCTTTTCTTCTTTTTCCGGTTTTTCGGCTTCATTTTCATCACCATCTCCAAAAAGACGCTTAAAGAAACCATCCCTTTTTTCCGGATCACAATCCATCATTTCTTTTATTTCAGAGGAAAGAGGGGCAAATCTCGCCTGAGTAATTTCATTAAAATCGGGGTCGCTATTCATCTTCTGCATTAATTTAGCAAAAACCGGCAATGCTGAATTGGCGCCCTGCCCAATATAAGTATTTCTAAATCCAATTCTATGATCGTCAGACCCCACCCAGGTTACGGCAAGTAACTTAGGAGTTATTCCAACAAACCAACCATCTTTGTTATTTTGGGTAGTTCCTGTTTTTCCGGCTATATCGTTTCTTAAACCATAAGTGCTTCTTAATCTGGTGGCGGTGCCTTCATTTACCGTAGCTTTCATCATTTCTATCATGATTTTTCTATTGGTTTCAGAAATACTACGGCTATTTGAAATTTCAGGTTTAAATTCAGCTAAAATATTGCCTTCGCCATCTTCAATTTTTGTGATATAATATGCTTTGCTGGTTCTCCCATTATTTACAAAAGGAGTGTAGGCTTCGGTTAATTCGGTTAAGTTTAAAGAAGCAGTACCTAAGGCAATAGAAGGCACTTCTGGTAAATTAGATGTAATTCCCATTGCTTTAGCCTGGTTTATTACATTTTTAATTCCGGTTTCCATAAGCACTTTTACCGCAATGGTATTCATGGATTTACTTAAAGCCTCTTTTAAGTTGTAATTCATATGCGGGTCTTCTTCTTCACTCCCAGAGTTTGAAGGTGTCCAGCCCTTTGCGTACGTCACCTCACGAGCCGAAAAATATTCACAGGGTTCTATGCCATTTTCTAAAGCTGCGGTATATACAAAAGGCTTAAATGTAGAACCTACCTGGCGTTTACTTTGGGAAACATGATCGTATTGAAAATGCTGAAAATTAACTCCGCCAACCCAGGCTTGTACTGCGCCGGTTTCAGGAGTAACCGCAAGCATCCCTGCATTAAGGAATTTAAGATAATGAGCCACACTATCTCTTGTACTTACATTTTTAGTTTCGGTGCCTTCATAATTAAACAGTTCGGTAGGATGTTCTTTATTTAAAACTTCCATTATTTCAGTTTCACTATGACCTTCTTTTGCAAGATTTTTCCAGGCCGAAGTCTTTTTTAAAGCATCGTTTATTATTTCCCGATTGGTTAACCAGGGCGCGGCGCTTCCCCAGGCCTCTTCGTGTTGTTTTTGCAAATTTTGCAGATGTTCTTTTAAAGCCTCTTCAGCTAAAGTTTGCATCTTAACATCCAGGGTGGTGTGCACACTCAAACCATCTCGATAAATATTGAATTGCTTTCCGTCTTTATTTTTAAGCGTATCCAGGATTTCACTTACATCTTTTCTAACCTGCTCCCTAAAATACGGTGCAAGACCTTTATCGTGACTGTAGCTTTTGTAATTCAACACCAATTCTTGCTGCTTGGCTTCCTGTACTTCTTCCTCGGTTAAATAGCCGTATTTTCCCATTTGTTCTAACACTACGTCTCTACGCAAACGACTTCTTTCAGGAAAAATCCTGGGATTGTAAGAGTGGGAAGCTTTTAAAGTTCCTACTAAAACTGCGGCTTCCTCAAGATTGATTTCTGAAGTATGTTTTCCGAAGAATTTCATAGCGGCGCTCTCAATTCCGAAAGTATTATCACTAAAAGGAACGGTATTGAAATAGAGCCTGATAATTTCTTCTTTTGAATAAATATCTTCCAGTCTTTTGGCGATAATTGCCTCCTGGAATTTATTTACCACAATTCCTAAAGCGCCGTAATCTTTTCTTCCGTAAATGTTTTTAGCTAACTGAAGACTAATAGTACTCCCGCCACCGGCCGAATCATCCTGAAGTAGAATTGATTTAAAAACAACGCGTAACAAACTTCGATTATCGATACCATCATGTTCAAAAAAACGGGCATCTTCAGTAGCCACAAGGGCATTTATTAAATGGGTTGGGAGCTCTTTATAAGTAATAGGTTGCCTGTCGAACACATAAAATTTGCCAATAAGTTCTCCGTTTTTCGCTAAAACTTCGGTTGCCCTGTTCTGCTTAAGCTCTTTTAACTCGGTAGAGGAGGGGAGTTGCCCCCAGGCTCCAAAATAAATGCTTGCAAAAAACAGCAAAAATATTGTAAGAAGACTGAGAAGTATTATTATAGCCCATTTTATTTTGGGAGATTTTTTAATCTTGTTTAGCATAGGAGGTTTAATTGCTACAAATAAACAAATACCATACAAACCAGATTTAAATTTTAAAGATATTTTAAGTTTTTTTAAACTTTAGGTTTTTAGTAATATGTAAATTATAGGAAATAAAAAAAGCCGGCTACTTGTTAGGGTAGTACCGGCTAGGTCTTACTGAGTTCCATAAGCGATTTATTTTAAGGTTAACTCATTGGGCTAAGGTTTAAACACCAGGTGTTCCTGGTAAAATTTTCACGGAACTTATTACGGGGTTTCTTCCCAAAAACCTGGGGTTCTCGTGTACTTCCACAATTCAAATTAATATATTCCTGTATTTTCATGATCTAGTTTTTAAAGGTAACGGCGTTTAATTTCTCTGTTACTACGATTGTTTGATTTACTCGATAATCGAGATTTAATGTTCTGATACATATTTCGAAATTAAAAAATATTATTTTCTATGAATGCCAGTTGAGCTTGCTCGGAGGAAGTCTACCTTGATTTAAAAATGGACTGATGTTTTGTGAATTTTTCATGATTTCTAATTTTTTGAGATTATTTTAAATAACGTCTTTTGCTCGTCCAGGTAGTTTTAGAGTTCTTTTTTTCCTGGTTAAAAAATGGTCTGCTGATTGTTTCAAAAGTTTTCATAATACTTAAAATTTAAAGGTTATATCTAATAGACTGGATAAGATTATGTTTGTTACAGTACTATGCTATAAATAGTACTAAATTAACTTATTTTTAACAATTAGGGGGTTTTTTGAGGGTTTTTCAGCCTATATTTTTTGGTAATTTTAAAATCCGGGTGTTAATAATATTTAATTATCGTGACAAATTTTAATATTAAACCTATTTTAGAATTCAACTTGGAGCGCGTATATGAAATTGAATAAAATAGTAGTAGGGATTGTTGCTGGCGTGTTTATACTCGCCGGACTCATTTTCTGGGCTTTTAAGAATAACAGTTATTTATCTTTTGACGATGACAATAAAACCTATACTATTGAAGAAAAGTGGAATCTGCCGCCAATTCTTCAGGAAACTTCGGGGATAAGTTACCTGGGAAATAATGAAGTTGCCTGCATCCAGGATGAAGATGGAGTTATTTTTATTTACAATCTTGAAACTTCAAAAATTACATCTCGCATTACTTTTGGCGAGGGTGGTGATTATGAAGATATTACTATAATAGAAGACACTGCATATGTTGTGCGAAGCGATGGTAAAATATATAAAGTAGAAAATTTTAGGAAAGAATCTCCCGAAATTGATACTTACCAGATTTCCGGGTTAGATATTAATGGGATAGAAAGCCTGGAGTTTGATGCTAAAAACAATCGCTTATTATTTGCTGTTAAGGAATATAACAATAGAAAAGCTACCAAAGGAATTTACACTTTTAACCTCACCTCCAGGAAAGTAAATAAGAAGCGGCTCTTTACCCTTGATGGGAGCGATGAGATCTATGTAAAATTAAGAGGTGGGAGGTCGTCAGAGATTATTAGGCCGTCGTCTATTAGATTTCATCCCACTACAGGTGAGTTATATATTTTAGAAGGAAATCAGCCAAAATTGATTATCCTGAACCACGAGGGAAACGAGGTGAAAATTCATCTTCTTGATCCTGAAACTTTTCCCCAACCCGAAGGACTTACTTTTGATGAGCAAAATCGACTATATATTTCAAATGAAAGTAGAAGACAACCCGCAAATATTTTAAGAGTTAAATTAAACGATTAAATAAATTTTATGCCCGATCCTGTTGAAACCACCTCCGTAAAGAAAAGTAAAGCACCATTAATTGTTTCTGGAATTATAATAGCTGCCTTGATAGCGGGTTATTTTTTTATTCCCGGGGTAAGGGAGTTTTTTACCAACGCCTGGGAGGTGTTAACCAGTAATGATGAAGAGCGCATCACCGAGTGGGTTTCAGAATTTGGTTGGATGGGGCCAACAATACTTATCCTGGCTATGGTGGCGCAAATGTTCTTAATCGTGATCCCTTCGGTAGCTTTAATGGTAGTTTCAATATTGGCTTACGGGCCTATCTTTGGAAGCCTAATTATTTTTGCAGCTATTTTTACGGCTTCAAGCGTAGGTTATTTTATAGGCCGGTATTTCGGGCCGGTTATCGTGCAGAAATTAATAGGACCTAAAAATGAAAATAAAATTGAAGATTTTATTGATGATTATGGGTTTTGGGCAGTAATTGTTACCAGGATTAATCCGTTTCTTTCTAATGATGCTATTAGTTTTGTAGGAGGTATTCTTAAAATGGGATATTGGCGTTTTATTGGCGCAACCCTTGTTGGTATTGCTCCCCTCACTATTTTTATAGCAATTATCGGTAAGAGCACCGATGGCCTTAAAACCGGCCTTCTTTGGGGCTCTATTGTAAGTTTGGTTATTTTTATTTTATACGTTTGGTGGGATAAGAAAAAGCGTAAAAAATAGGAGGGAAGTAGTGGTTTTAAGAAATCGTGAATTATTTATTCGCTTCAAATTAAGTAATTTAATTTCTATCACTTATCTTTGTAGAAGTTTAAGCAGTGTCCTAATCAGGATTCTTTACATTTATTGAAGATTAATGGCATTACAAGCCGGGTTACTACCACAAAAATCTTCAAGAAAAAATTCAAGCTTACTCACTCAATTACTAATTAAAATTAATTAATGGGCAAATCGCAGCAGACATTCAGTAAAACTGAAAAAGAAAAAAAGAAAATAAAAAAGCGTAAAGAAAAAGAGGCTAAAAAGCAGGAACGCAAAGAGAACTCCAACAAAGGCGGTAATTTTGAAGATATGATCGCTTATGTAGATGCCGATGGAAATCTTACCGATACTCCTCCGGATCCTTCTCAAAAAGTTGAAGTTGAAGCAGAAAGTATAGAAATTGGCGTTCCTAAAAAAGAGGATATGCCAGAAGAAGATCCGCAAAGAAACGGAAAGGTCTCATTTTTTGATCATTCTAAAGGTTTCGGATTTATTATAGATTCAGAAAACAACGAAAAATATTTTGTTCACGTTACCGGATTAATCGATGAGATTGATGAAAACGACAAGGTGACTTTTGAACTGGAACGAGGAATGAAAGGTATGAACGCCGTTCGCGTTAAACAACAGTAATTCTCAACTCCCATAAAAGGTTCGGTAATCTATTATTGCTGAACCTTTCTTTTTATTTTTTATCTTTCCTAATAGGGTTTTTCCCTTCAAAGTCTGTTTAAAGGCTTTTTTATTTCAAATTACATGCAAACTAAGAATTTACAGGAAATCCTTGAAAAACTGGAGATTTCCCAGCTAAATGCTATGCAGCAGGAAGCTTATAAAACTATTGGTGAAAACCCAAACACAGTTTTACTCTCTCCAACAGGATCGGGGAAAACCCTGGCATTTTTATTACCCTTACTCGAAGTATTAGATCCCGATCTTGCCGAAGTGCAGGCCTTGATTTTAGTACCTTCACGGGAACTCGCCATTCAAATAGAACAGGTTACCCGGGAAATGGGTGCCGGTTTTAAAGCAAATGCCGTATACGGCGGCAGGGCATTTTCTAAAGATAAAATAGAATTACAACACCCACCGGCCATTTTAATAGGTACTCCCGGTAGAATTGCCGATCATTTTAGACGGGAAACTTTTTCAACTAAAAATATAAAAGCACTTGTTTTAGATGAATTTGACAAATCTTTAGAAGTAGGTTTTGAAAATGAAATGAAAGAAATTATTGGGGAGCTTTCCAGTTTGCAAAAACGCATATTAACTTCGGCAACGCAAAATATTGATATTCCGGGATTTGTAGGTTTAAAAAATGCTAAACGAATAGATTATTTAAAAGGGGAGCAGCCTTCATTAGAAATTAAAACCATACAGGTAAATCCCAAAACAAAACTTCAAAGTTTGGTGAAGTTACTTTCTGAAAATGCTAAAGGCTCTGGTATTATTTTTTGTAACCTAAAAGACAGTATTGCTGAAGTAAGTGATTTTCTAGATAAAAATAATATTGAGCACGGAATTTTCTCGGGGGGAATGGAGCAGAAAGACAGGGAAAGATCACTTATTAAATTTAGAAACGGAACGCATAGAATACTAATTGCCACAGATCTTGCTGCACGCGGAATTGATGTTCCCGAAATAGATTTTATAATTCATTATCAATTACCTTTTAAAGCTTCAGAATTTACGCATAGAAACGGGCGTACCGCAAGAATGCACCAGGAGGGAATCGCTTACGTGCTTTCTGATAGAAAAACACTACCTGATTTTATAAATGCTAACGATTATAAAATTCAGAATACAAAAACCGATACCGATGTAGCTGAAAAAACTACTTTATTTATTTCGGGAGGAAGAAAGGATAAAATTTCAAAAGGAGATATCGCCGGACTTTTCTTAAAGCAGGGAAATCTTAAAAAAGAAGAACTTGGGCTTATCGAGCTGAAGCAGGATTGCGCATTTGTAGCGGTGCCAGAGAAAAAAGCTGATACACTTATCGAAATGCTCAATAATTCAAGGCTTAAGAAGAAAAAAGTAAGAGTACGTTATATTTAAAAATGGAAAAGAGCCAACCTAATAATCCATTGCACGGAGTTAAACTTGCCGAAATTCTTGAATTCCTGGTAGAACGCTATGGCTGGGAAGAAATGGGCAAACGCATTAATATTAAATGCTTTACCCAGGATCCTTCTATAAAATCCAGTTTAAAATTCTTACGAAAAACCCCCTGGGCCAGAACTAAAGTCGAGAATTTATATCTTGAATCCCTTTAAATCTAGGTTAGATTTAAAGTTTTAACATCAATTATACGGATTACCGTAAACTTAATTCAGTAATTAAAAATATCTTTGATAGTTCGGTTTTGGAGTATAAATCGGTAATTTTTATAGATATTTTGATGAAAAGCTTTTTAAAATGGTTAAGATTTAATGGATTAAAGCTTGTTATAGCTTTAATTGCCGGGGTGGTTACCTATCATTTACTCAACTGGATGTATTTTCTAAATTATTAAATAGAAAAAGAAAAGGGGAGGAGAAAAACACGTCTATTATCCGAAAAAAAGGAGTAATTTTGCCGCTTATTTAAAATTAAAATAATGAAGCGTGTAAATCAATATAAAAAGCTCTTTAATGTTGAAAAAGAGATAGACCTTAAAGAACTTAAAACCAGCTACCGAAACCTGGTTAAAGAATGGCACCCCGATAAATTTAGGGAAACTGACGAAAAGCACGCCGAAGCTGAAATTAAGAGTAAAGAAATTATAGATGGTTATCACTTTTTGGTAAGTATTGCCCCGCAAACTCGCGAAGCCAACCTGGAAGAATATAACCGCACCATAAGCGAAGCTGGAATTGCCGATTACCAACACAAAGGAAATTTACTGGAAATCTCTTTTACTAACGGCACTACTTACGAATATTTTGGTGTAAACAAGAAATTATTTATCAAGTTTATCAGCTCAGATAAGCAGGTTAGATTTGCCAAAAGAAATATTTATAATTCCTTTTTATATAGAAAATCTAAAAAAGATCTTGAGTTGGAAACAGCTTAGGCTTTTTTAATGTATATAAAAGAGGCTGTTTGAAAAGTTTTCTAAACCGTCATCCTGAACCTGTTTCAGGATATAATATGTTATTCAAAACATGTTAGAAGCTGAAACAAGTTCAGCTTGACGAAATAGACTTTTTAAACAGCCTCTTCTAGTATATTAAGGTAAACTACCGCTATCAGTTACATCTCGTTTTCTGAATCTTCCCCGGTAGATTGCGTAATTTTATCTTTTATGGATTGATGTCCTTTTTCAATCCCATCGTGTTCCGATTTCATTTCGTCCTGCTCACTCATAATACGGTCGTGAGTTTGTTGCATTTCATTAAGTTGCGCTTTTTTCTCATCGGCGCTTAAAGAACCGTATTCCTGATTAAGCTCATTATGGCTTCTAATCATTTCTTCGTGAGAGGCCAGGGTAGCCTGGTGGTCCCTAATTTGACCTTCCAGCTCTGCCAGTTTTTCTAACTGTGTAGAATCTTCAAGTTTCTCCAGGCCGCGCAGTTCCTGCGATACCTGGTTGTGATTGTTCATTAACTCCTGGTGCTTTTGTGTAAGTTCTTCGTGTGTGCTAACAATACTGTCATTAGCTTTGGTTAACTCTTGTTGTTGCTTTTCCAAATCCTTATTGGCATTATCGTTACAACTTGTAAAACCTATAGCCACCAGGGCTAAAATCATTACAAAATTTCTCATATTCTTAGTTTTTTGGTTTAAGTGATCTAAATTATAAAAAAGCTAAGGAGATAATTTTAATTTGCTGTTAAATAAATAAGGATAATTTAAATTATAAACAATAGCAGAAATAGATGGAGGTTCAGCAATGGAAATGTTTTTAAAAATATTGGGGTTTTATTGAGCGCAAGGGTTTAAAATACTGAAGATTAAAAGTAGTAGCAAAGTCCTAAAAAAATTTGTCAATATTTTTTAGGGGGTACACAATTGAGTATTAAATACTTAATTCCTATATTTAGTACATAATAAATCAACAATGCAGCATAACACCACAAATTGACAATATTGTAATTGTAAATCCATTTTGTCTAAGTCTATTATCAGAATGGTAAGTTTTTTAAACAAAAATAGATTGTTTCCACACCTCACTTTACAATATGGATTACTCTTATTTTTCTGGATTAATACAAAATGCTGCACTACTACTGGTTTTTAGTTTTTTATATGCCACCCGGTGGATTGATTCTACACAATCTAAAAAACTAATGCCCAATATTTTTGCAGGTATTATTGTTGGAGGCATTGGTGTTTTATTAATGTTTACTCCCTGGACGTATCAGCCGGGTCATTATTTTGATCTAAGATCTATTTTATTGGCAATATCTGGCTTATATCTAGGGGCTATACCTACAATTATAGCAATTTTAATTACAGCAATTTACCGTCTATTTATGGGTGGAGCTTTTGTAGTAACAGGAGTCAGTCTCATTATAATTTCCGGTTTTTTGGGTTTAGGATGGCGCTATTTTCAACAAAGACGAGGGGGCAAAAACAGCATCGTGTCGCTATATCTTTTTGGAGTGGTAGTGCATGTGTGTATGATGCTCCTGCCCATATTGTTTCCTGCAGATGGATCGCTGGATGTTAAGTTTATGGCTTTGCCGGTAATAAGCATCTATCCTGTTATCACAGTTCTTTTGGGAAGATTAATGAATAAGCAATTAAAAAATTGGAAAAACCAGAAAACAAAAGAAAGGTTAAATGAATCTGAGCAACGGTATACAAAAATGATGTTGGATATTAATATGATCTTTATTAATGTAGATCTGGACAGCAATATTATATTCTGTAATAAATATTTGCTTTCCATTACTGGCTATACAGAGGAAGAACTTATTGGGAACAATACTGTAGACATTTTTATTCCTGAAGATGAAAAAGAAAAGACAAAAGAAGGGCTTCGGGAACTGTTTGAAAACAACCGGGATTTACATCAATTTGAAAGTAAAATACTTACAAAAGACAAAAAAGAATTATACATCTCCTGGTACAACTCAGTAATTACCGATGACTACGGAAAAATAAGGGGAATAGCCAGTTTGGGAGAGAATATTACAGAGAAAAAAGCAACATTCGACAAACTGAAAGAAGCCAAGGAAAAAGCAGAAGAAAGTAATCGCTTAAAGAGTGTTTTCCTGCAAAATATAAGCCATGAGATTCGTACTCCCATGAATGCTATTGTTGGGGCTATAAGCCTGTTGAAAGAATCGCATGGAGATAAAGGTACTCGCGAAAAATTCTATGAAATATTAGAAATAAGTGGCGCACGATTGCTTACCACTGTGAACGATTTGATAGATATCTCCCAGGTGGAAACCCAACAAATAAAAGTTAACAAATCTAACTTTAGTCTATCTAAAGTATTAGCTAATCATGTAGATGTTGCAACTCCATTAGCACGAAAAAATAATAATAAAATTATATGTACCAGCAAATACCTTCATACAGAAACAATCCTTCATACCGATAAAAATATGCTCACCAGCATTTTTATTAATTTGTTGAGTAATGCTAATAAGTTTACCACAAACGGCACCATAGAAATTGGAAGCCGCGATGAGGGCGGTGACATTGTCTTTTATATCAAAGATAATGGCATTGGTATCCCGAAAAACCGACTCGATGTAATTTTCGACAGGTTTGTTCAGGCAGATTCCAGTTTAAGTCGGGCGCACGAAGGCTCAGGCTTGGGCTTATCAATAGCCCAGGCTTATGCTAAGATGCTTGGTGGTAACTTATGGGTAGAATCAGAAGAAGGAAAGGGCAGTACCTTCTTTTTCAACATTCCAAAAGATGAAGTCACTCTTACAGCTCCCGATACAGGTAAAGAGGAGAGCGAAGTATTACTGCTACCAAATCGTAAAATTTTAATTGCTGAAGATGATAAATTGAACTATTTAATTCTGAAAAGAATAGTTGAGAACATGGGGGTAATTAATATTTTGCATGCAAAGAACGGTACCGAAGCAGTTGAAATGCTTAAGAATGACACTGAAATCTCTTTGGTATTAATGGACATCAAAATGCCAGAAATGAGTGGCGAAGAAGCAACCCAAAAAATCAGGACTTTTAATCCTGCTATTCCCATTATTGCCCAAACAGCATTCGCCATGCCTGGGGACCGGGAAAGATTTATTGAAATTGGATGTAATGATTATATCCCAAAACCCATTGATAAAAACGAATTAATGAAACTCTTACAAAAATATCTTAATTCAAATAATAAGGATATAACTACCAGATAGTATTGCGGAAATACCTAAATGGTGATTTATATAATTTAATACAATTGCTCTATAATGTACCGCGTTATGTAACTTGAGCTTTGGTAAAAAGCGAAAGTTAATTACACTATTTTCTTTATTTTTTTCTTGACAAAAGTTTCTCTACTATGTTAGTGGAACACTCTTTTTACGGAGCGACAATAGGAGCGAAGTGGAATGTGTGTGTAATGGTTTATAAACTCTTTTATCTGTTATATTGGTATTTTGACGTATTTGTACACTACATTATATAAAATATAGTATATTAATTTGTATATAGTATGTTTACCTCATCATAATATAAATTTTATAGTATAATGAAAGATTCTCCTAGAAGAGCAAGATTTGAAAAGGTAGCTGCTAACAGAGTAGCAAACATCTTAAAAGGGCTAGAAAGTCTTGAAAAATGCTCAAATAAAAACAATTATGAATATAACCCTGATGATATAAGAAAAATGGAAAAGGCTTTAAAAGATAAAGTAAGTGATGTATTGAAATCTTTTAATAAAGAACTTGATAAAGGAAAAAATAACGAATTCAAATTTTAATTATATGTTAAAGAAAAAGAGAATAGTAAAAAAAGCTAGAAATAGATTTTTAGAAAAAAAGGAGTTAAACTCTTCTTTATCAAACTTAACAATTAGAGAATTATTTTTACTTGAAAAAGAATTAGGGTTTAAAATCGCAATCGATAATGACTAATAGATTAAGTAAAGTTCAATTAAAAGTTACTGACATAGAGCATGTTAGTGAATTGGCAAAACTATCTACAGTGAACTTAATAATCTGGATTATCGGAAGATCATCAGATTTAAATTTAATTCTATCATTAGAAGATATTACCCTAGAAGCTTGGTTAATAAACCCAAAAAAACATTCATTAAGAGGTTATTCTCAATTTCCTGATTCCTTCAATGTAATCAAAAGAGTTTACGATATGAAAGGTAGGAATGGATGGCTAGAAGGAACATCTACTGGAGGCTTTAAACTATCTCAAAAAGCTAAACTTAAATATAAAGATATAGTAATTGATGTGTTGAATGAAGGCACAAAAATATTATCTAATAAATTAGGAGATGATAGAACAATATCATCAATTGATGAAGCGCCTTATAAAAGATTGATAAAAACTCCAGCATATTTAAAATTTGTATCAGGGAAGAAAAATGAAATTGTAGAAACGGATTATTTGCAATTTTTTGGTGTAAACTGGCATCAAAAACCTGCTTATATAGAAGGTAAAATTAAAAACGTTGAATTGGTTGTGGATACATTTAAAACGAAAGATGAAGTTTTAAATGAATTACATAAATATTTGATAGGCAAATTCGAATCCACTAAAAACTTTTTATTAAAATAATTTATGAAAAAAACAGGAAATTTAAGTTTAGCCTTTCCTCAAGCAATGGATGTTGATTGGGGTAGATTATTAGACCAACAATTAAAGCAATGGCATGGAGGTAGAACACATGTGCGAGGAATAGCCGAATATATTAGTAATGCAGATGATTCATACATTCGACAAGGATTATCTAATAAGAGCATTGAAGTTCAAGTTTTATCCAAAACAGGGAAGAAAATTTCCAAGTTAATCGTTCAAGATTATGCGGAAGGAATGTCAAAAGAAGATTTAGAAAACAAATTCTTTCAATATTATAAAAGTTTTAGTGGTAGAGAAACAGCTGTTAAAGATGGTTTTGAGCATAAGGCTTGGTTTTCTTATGACAAAGAGAATATGAAGCCTATTTATGGTTATGATAAAGGAGGTTATTACTATAAATCAGTTAAAAAAGAAAATGGTACTACAATAGAATTAATAGACAGCATAAAAAATCATATAGCATTAGAAGACTTGTTAATAATGTTATCAAGCAACTCAAGGATACGAGGGACTATTAAAAATCAAGAAGTGCAAATAAAGATTGACAAAAAAGGTGACATTTTTTCTGATAAATTGGACTACGAAGGTGTGAGTATTAAAAATGCCGACAGAAACTGGCAATTTGAAATTCCAAAAAGTTTAAAAAATGATACCAGCTCGAATATTTTAAATCTATATTATTTTAATAAGCCGTTAAAAGGTTCTCAAAATATTATTGAGGTTAGTGATGGAAAAACTCTATTTATAGACTTAAATACTTCAGAATTTGATGATCGTCCGTTTTCAAAATACATCTATGGTGAAGTAATTTTTGAACAATTATATTATGCAGATGCTGTTAAAGAAAACAGAAAAGGCCTAGAAGAAGGAAATGATTTAACGATTGAAATTAATGAGTTTTTATCTAAAAGCATTAAGTTAGTTATACAAGAAATACAGGAATTACAAAGAGAAAAGGAGAAAAATAGAATTATTGAAGTTTCGCAGAAAAAAATCACAGAATTAAATAAGTTTTTAAGAAAATGTGACTTGAATTTTAAAAAGGAACTAAATCAATTACGAAAAAAAAACGAAATCAAAAACAGATGGCGAAAAAGTTAATAGTAAAAATATCAAAAACGAAATAACGCTACCTGTATTTAGAAAACCAACAGATGAAGATTCTGAAGAAACTTTAATTAGAGGTAATTGGATTGAACAAGAAGTAGAAGAAAATCTAAATGAAGGAGATAAAAAACTTAAAAACCACTTATCGATTGGTCCAAGATTTGAACCTGACGAAAGTGGAAATGAATTTGCGGTTATGATAGATGAAAGTCCAGTGGAACTACAAACAAAGACCAATACAAATAGAGGTGTTAATGTAATCATGACCGATGACCCTAAATCGCCTGACCCAGCAGAATTACATTCAGAGTTTGAAGACCCTGTATTAGATAAATACTTAAAATCAGATGGAATTGTATTGGTAAATGTTAACAATCCCATTATTGAGAAATATAGGTCTAAAAAACAATTTCAAAATAGATTTAACGAAAATGTTGCAAATTATGTACTATTAATTGTTGCGCAATATCAAACTCAAAAGGAACTTGAATTACAATCTCCAGATCAACGTGAAGATTCCTTATTTAATTTTAGAAGAAAATACTTCAATTTACAAAGAGATTTAAGAGAGGATGTTGAGATAAATTATTTTGAATTTGATGAAGATTAAAACGAATGGTTTGTTAGTGTCAGTTTAAAATTACGAATTAAAAAAATCTTCTTATTCCTTGGAAAATAAAGGTAGCTCTGGAATGTTGCCAAGATTTATAGTTCACTGAAAATATTTTAGAATTACTAAAAGCATCGAAAAGTCAGAATGGACAAATTAAAATTACAATGAGGGTGTAATCTCAAGTCTGTCTAGACTTTGAAAATTAAATTAAAATTTTTAGACTAGATTATGACACAAGAAGAGATTAAGGAATTAAAGGAAAAAGCATTAAAACAATTTTTATCAGGAGAATCCCTAACCGGCAAAAACGGCGCTTTTGCTCCAATGCTTAGGGAGTTTATGGAAGAGGCCCTGGAAGCAGAAATGTCTTCGCACCTTTCCGATGAAGAAAAAGGCTCAAAAGCAGGTAATAAGCGTAATGGCAAAGGCAAAAAGACCCTAAAGAGCAGCCAAGGGGACGTCACCATTAACACGCCCCAGGATCGTAACAGTACCTTTGAGCCGGAGATCGTAGCGAAACGCCAGCGTATCCTGGCCGATAATTTAGAAAAGCAGATTATAGGCATGTACGGGATGGGCAATAGCCTGCGGGATATCTCAGCTCATATAGAGGAAATGTATGATTCCAAGATATCCACACACGTTCTAAGTGATATTACGGACCGGGTGATTCCCAAGGTTAAGGAATGGCAGGATCGCCCCTTGGAGCCGGTATATTGCATCCTATGGCTCGACGCGATGCACTTCAAGGTACGCGAAGAAGGCAAAGTAAAGCACAAGGCCTTGTATAATATTTTAGGAATAAATAAAGCTGGAAGAAAGGAAGTGCTGGGTATGTATATCTCGGAAAGTGAAGGGGCCAATTTTTGGCTTCAGGTGCTGACCCAATTAAACAACCGTGGCTTAAAAGATATTCTGATTGCCTGTACGGATAATCTTACGGGCTTTAGTGAAGCCATTCATTCTGTTTATCCCAAGACTGATATTCAGCTATGTATTGTCCACCAGATCCGCAATAGTATGAAGTATGTGGCCAGTAAGGATCAAAAAGATTTTATGAAAGACCTTAAACTGGTGTACAAGGCTGACACCAAAGACCAGGCTGAATCGGCTTTACTGGATCTGGAAGAAAAATGGGGCAAAAGATATCCCATAGTGATCCGTTCCTGGAATGATAACTGGGACCGATTGAGTGCTTATTTTGAATATACCGCACCCATTAGAAAACTCATATACACCACAAATGCCGTAGAGGCTTTTCACCGGCAGGTAAGAAAAGTAACCAAGACCAAAGGCGCTTTTACCAATGATATGGCACTATTGAAGCTGGTTTACCTAGCTACCAGAAGAATTGAAAAGAAATGGAACGCCCCACTGCAGAACTGGGGTTTGGTAGTTCAACAATTAGCTATTAAATTTGAAGGTCGGCTAGAGTTGGACTTAGCCACCAATGAAACGAAAAACTAAAATTTTCTTCTCCCGGGGGTACCCCCGGGAGAAGAAGCAGACAGAGTTGAGCTAACACTCCCATTACAATTAATTCATTTACAATATATTTGATCTTCCGGCATTAAGAATCACAACGTTTACTTCATATCTAGGCAAGGTTTTGAATCATAAAGGAGAAAAAAGAGAGTACTAGACTTTACAGGTATTTCATCATATTCACCATAGTTCTAATTGACCTTTAATGTTCTGCGGTACGTAACTTTGTTTTGGTAATAGCGAATTTTAAACTACACTTTTCCTTATTTTTTTCTTCTCAACTGTTTCTTTAAAATAAGTAATGGAATTCTCTTTGGCCGCAGCGATCCTGAGCTTGGTTAAGGATAGGAGTGAAGTGGGAATATGTATGGAATGGAAATAAAGGTTTGATATTATAATCTAATATCGAATTAAATATAAAATAAGTTTTATTATATACACTTATGAGGTATAAACAAATGCAAAGTCCTCTCCCTAAAACGAACGTTTTAGGGGGAGGACTTTGCTAAAAATGGGAGTGTTAGCTCAACTCTGTCTGCTTCTTCTCCCGGGGGTACCCCCGGGAGAAGAAAATTTTAGTTTTTCGTTTCATTGGTGGCTAAGTCCAACTCTAGCCGACCTTCAAATTTAATAGCTAATTGTTGAACTACCAAACCCCAGTTCTGCAGTGGGGCGTTCCATTTCTTTTCAATTCTTCTGGTAGCTAGGTAAACCAGCTTCAATAGTGCCATATCATTGGTAAAAGCGCCTTTGGTCTTGGTTACTTTTCTTACCTGCCGGTGAAAAGCCTCTACGGCATTTGTGGTGTATATGAGTTTTCTAATGGGTGCGGTATATTCAAAATAAGCACTCAATCGGTCCCAGTTATCATTCCAGGAACGGATCACTATGGGATATCTTTTGCCCCATTTTTCTTCCAGATCCAGTAAAGCCGATTCAGCCTGGTCTTTGGTGTCAGCCTTGTACACCAGTTTAAGGTCTTTCATAAAATCTTTTTGATCCTTACTGGCCACATACTTCATACTATTGCGGATCTGGTGGACAATACATAGCTGAATATCAGTCTTGGGATAAACAGAATGAATGGCTTCACTAAAGCCCGTAAGATTATCCGTACAGGCAATCAGAATATCTTTTAAGCCACGGTTGTTTAATTGGGTCAGCACCTGAAGCCAAAAATTGGCCCCTTCACTTTCCGAGATATACATACCCAGCACTTCCTTTCTTCCAGCTTTATTTATTCCTAAAATATTATACAAGGCCTTGTGCTTTACTTTGCCTTCTTCGCGTACCTTGAAGTGCATCGCGTCGAGCCATAGGATGCAATATACCGGCTCCAAGGGGCGATCCTGCCATTCCTTAACCTTGGGAATCACCCGGTCCGTAATATCACTTAGAACGTGTGTGGATATCTTGGAATCATACATTTCCTCTATATGAGCTGAGATATCCCGCAGGCTATTGCCCATCCCGTACATGCCTATAATCTGCTTTTCTAAATTATCGGCCAGGATACGCTGGCGTTTCGCTACGATCTCCGGCTCAAAGGTACTGTTACGATCCTGGGGCGTGTTAATGGTGACGTCCCCTTGGCTGCTCTTTAGGGTCTTTTTGCCTTTGCCATTACGCTTATTACCTGCTTTTGAGCCTTTTTCTTCATCGGAAAGGTGCGAAGACATTTCTGCTTCCAGGGCCTCTTCCATAAACTCCCTAAGCATTGGAGCAAAAGCGCCGTTTTTGCCGGTTAGGGATTCTCCTGATAAAAATTGTTTTAATGCTTTTTCCTTTAATTCCTTAATCTCTTCTTGTGTCATAATCTAGTCTAAAAATTTTAATTTAATTTTCAAAGTCTAGACAGACTTGAGATTACACCCTCGGAAATATAGCTGGAGACAAAATTCACCCATTAATGTTGCAAAAACTCTATCGTCACAGTGATTTAAAAACTACTCTAAATTATCAAGCTAATTTTATTCACCGGGATGCTGATGATGCATTGGATAGTGTAATAAATTTTTGAACTATTTTTAATAAAACCTATATCTAAATATTTCTATAATAGTTGTTTTTTTCAAGTATATTTCATGAAGTCAGTTGATAATAAATTAATGTTCGGATTTTGCAATTAATATCTTATAAAATCTTAAATTTATTACTACAAATTATTTACAAAGCTCGTTACTTTCAGTTTATTTCCCTTCTCCCCCATAATAACATCAATTTTCCCCAATATGTAGGTATATAGATTTTAGTTGAATTTACTGTCATTTATAAATGGATAGTTAGTTCGTCTACAGTTATCATTTTTCAAAATTAATTTAGTGTTCTGACTTTCAATTATATAATATGTTTGGAGTCAATAATTTTCCAGTTTATCGCCAGCTCAATCAGATGGACTGTGGTCCCACCTGCTTAAAATTTATTACAGATTTTTATGGAGGAAATTATAATTTGAATTATCTAAGGGAAATATCTTGTCTTCAAAAAGGAGGTGTGTCCAATGACCCCAGATTAGTAAATAGGGGGTTCATATTTCCTTTAAAAGCGAATAATTGTATTTTTATAATTAAACCTCATTTAATACAATAAGAAATACCTCGAACTATTATCCGTGTTAATGCAGAACGGGCTGTTATTTATCGCACATAAACATAAATTTAAAAAGTATAATTATTTTATTAAAATTTATCCTTTGCTCTTTATATAGCGTACCTTTCTGTTTTCCCAAAAACATATGCGGGTTCCGGTTACACGTAAAAACGTAAAATTTCTACCTGATTCAAGTAGGGTTGTGGCCCGGTATTTTATGAATGGGGAACAACGGACTAAAGAGTTGCTTTCATTGATTTTTGCGATGAGTGAAAGTCAAGTGCATGAATCTTTGGAACAGACCCTAAGGGAGTTTGCAAGCAGACACCGTAATATTACCAAGCTCTTTGAAAAACATTGTGCCAACATTAGAAATATTATTGAGGAGATGGATGTTGACTTTAATGTTATTTCCAAAAAACGAAAAATGCTCATTGGTTCATATCTTACCATGGAATATGCCATAGAGTCCGCCGCTTTTTTTAATCCTTCCATTATTCAAGATTTCGACCAGTCCTATTTGGAGGAAGGAGAAATGCGAGTTATCCTTTCCTTCAGGGCAACTGGTGAAGGGCATATTTCTTCCATCGTTTTTAGGAGGGCTATTATCGATAAAAATAACGACATGCAATTAATGACCGTGGGCGATTCTATAGATATGGCAGAAATTTCTCATAAAAAGCTTTATGACAAAGGACGATTTGTAGAAAAGATGCGTGAGATGCGAATTTCCGCAAAGTATTCCAAAACCATTATGGAAGACCTACCAGCCAAATTTGAGTATTACGCTCTAAAAAATGCTGTAAAAAATGTACTCAATGAGAATGCAATCAGTTTAGGAAAAAGAAAAGCACTAGAAGAAATTACTTGGTTGGTAGACTCTTATTATGATATCGAGTTTCATCCTGATTCCGATATTAGCGAACGGGTTGTATTTCCCATTTCAGAATCTGAAAGCCGCGGAATAGAAGATGCCCGTTTTGTTCGTTTTACTGAAGACGATGGTACTATAAAGATTTACGCTACTTATACTGCTTATAACGGACATGTTATAATGCCTAAACTACTTTCTACCAATGACTTTTATACATTCAGGATCATGCCTTTGCACGGGAATGGCTCTATAGGTAAAAATCTGGCGCTTTTTCCTAAAAAAATTAACGGTAAATATGCCATGCTTTCAAGGGTGGATGGGGTAAATAATTATTTGATGTTTTCTGAAAGAAATACCTTATGGAATAATCCCATTCTACTTCAGAAACCAAAATACCCATGGGAATTTACCCAAATAGGAAATTGTGGTTCCCCTTTATGGACCGAAAAAGGATGGCTCGTGATCACGCACGGTGTAGGACCTATGAGAAGATACTGTATTGGTGCTTCATTGCTGGATCTTGAGGATCCTTCTATAGAGATTGGTCGTTTGGAAGAACCATTGCTAATGCCCTTAGAGGAAGAACGGGAAGGCTATGTGCCCAATGTGGTCTATTCCTGTGGCTCTATTATTCATAATGGCAGTTTGATTTTGCCATATGCCGTCTCCGATTATTCTTCTACCTATGCGGTTGTGGAAATGAAAGCATTGTTCAAAGCCTTATTAAGCTAAAGATTTTTTTCTATTACTTTATTATAAGCTTTTATATAAGATTCGATCATTTTATCTTGGCTAAAATTTGCAACGGCATGTGCCCGGCATTTCTCAGGAACAACATTTCCCAATCTCCCAACTGCCGCGACCGCTTCAGGAATGGTATTTACTAAATAGCCAGAGACACCTTCTTTAATAAGTTCGGGCATACTCCCTTTAGCGAAGGCAACAACGGGAGTTCCACACATCATTGCTTCTAAAACGCTGAGGCCAAAAGGTTCTTCAAACGAAATGGGATGGAGCAGCGCTTTTGCTTTTCCTAGTAAAGTATTTCGAAGTACTGGATCCACATTTCCTAAATAGGTAACATTTTTATCGTCAATAAATGGTTTAATATGCGTTTCAAAATAAGAATGATCTTGAATAAGTCCCGCGATTTTTAGGGGATACCCGGAATTTTTAGCAATTTCGATTGCCCTATGTGCCCCTTTTTCAGGGTGGATCCTTCCGAAATAAAGCAAGTAATTTTTCTTTTCTTTTCTGAAGGTAAAAAGAGTTGGATCTACACCATGATAGATCGTGTCCAGATAGGTCAATTCGGTATTTCTGTCAGCATTTGAAATGGAAATATAGGCTGATGATGCGTTATATTTTTTATAGACCGGAATGATCTTCGGAGATGAAAAACCATGAATGGTTGTAATCATTGGCGTTCTTATCAGCTTTGAATAGGAGAGTGGGAGAAAATCGAAATGGTTGTGAATAATGTCGAAGCGTTCCGCCTGTTCCATAAGATTGCTTATATGAAGACACTCCAATACTTTAGGATCATTTGCGCGGTCTTCTTCATACGGCATCTCGCAAACCGATTCCAACTTGGCCGATGTAATTGAATTGCCACTTGCAAAAAGGCTTACGTCAAAACCTTTTTTGACCAAACCTTCCGTAATGTTAGAGGCTACCTGTTCCCAAGGTCCATATTCAGTTGGGGGCGTTCTCCAAGCGATGGGAGACAATATTGCTATTTTTATGTTTTCTTCCATTTAATGCCAATCTTTTGGTATTTGGTGCCGTAATCTTTTCTAATTGAAAAGATTCTTCATAAGCCTGTAATACGATTAAATGTGAAATAAGATAGGCCAATGAACTTTCAGCTCCCTGATTTCTGTTTACCCCGTAACTTTCAAAACCATCACAACATCCTTCAGTCTCAAAATCATACAGGCTCATACGCATATCATTTTCACCCAAAAACCACATAAATGAAATAAAAAGTTTCTTAAGAAAATCCCGATTGTTGCTTAAAACAAAGGCTTGATGATACATAAGTACCATAGCCATGGCATCTATAGGCTGTTGAGCGAACATAGAGCGCTCCTTATCCTTGAAATACCAATCTTTATTACCAATAACAGACAAATAATCATCTTTTAATGTGTGTTCGGTAAGAAAATTCATCGTGGCTAATGCAACTTCAGTAACTTTTTTATCTTCGAGAACTTGGGTTGCATGAATTAGGGCTAAGGGTAAAATACCATTATCATACGCCAAAAGTGCTTCAAACCATTGCCAGTTTTCCGATTGATTTTGGTCGTAATGGGAAACAAGCGTATCGGTTAATTTGCGCAAACACTGTTTCATATCATCATCCGCAGGATTGGTTTTCAGGTAATAGCAAATCCCAATTATGGTGTTCGCAATTCCTCTAATGGATTTCAGTTTTTCAAAATTGGGAGCAGCATCAAAGAAGACCAACTTGCCTGTTTGATAGTAAGCGTCATTCGGTGCGTTGCCCAAAAGATACCCCAAGGCCCAGATGGTTCGCCCGAAGGAATCCTCGGAACCTACTTCATCCATAAAATTCCGGTTGAAGCTAAGAAAATTCCGGAACGTCCCGTCCTTGTTCTGCATATAATGGATATAGCTTAAATAAATGGGCATATACTCCAATGCCAACGGATCTTTTTTCTGCTTATAGCTCATACACACCATTAAAAGTGCCCGTGCATTATCATCCAAACAATAGCCTTCCTTAAGATTTGGTATTCCGAATTTTGCATGTTGGATAATGCCAGTATCATCAGTCAGTCTTTTGATGTGCCCCAAAGAAAATGGAGGTAGCAACAGAGGATCTATGATATTTTCTTTTTTTGGCAGGGATTCTTTTGGTTCTGATAAAACATTTATTATAAGCTCGGCATATTTTTTACCTATTTTAGGCCAGGTTATATTTTGTCCGTAATCAGAAGCTTTTTTCTGGATCTCGTTCAGAACTTCGGGCTTGTCCAATAATTCATTTAAAACTTGGGAAAGACTATCAGAATCATTAAAACCGAAAAGGCGTCCTTTGTTTTCGGCGATCAATTCCGCAGCATGCCAATATGGTGTAGAAACGACCACACAGCCCGAACCCATGGCGTAGGTGAGCGTACCGCTTGTAATTTGTGCCTCATTTAGGTATGGGGTAATATAAATATCGCAGGCGGATAAATATTTAAAAAGTTCTTTTTCTTCTACAAACTCGTTTAGCAGCAACACATGATCCTTAAGTTTTAGCTTTTTTATAAGGACGTGAAGATAATTTCTATATTCTTCACCTGAATGTCTAAGCACATTGGGATGGGTTTTGCCTAGGACAATATATAGAACTTCAGGATGCTTTTTAATAATTTGCGGCAATGCTTTGATGACCGTCTCGATTCCTTTACTGCGACCTATAAAACCAAAGGTCATGAGCAGTTTCTTTTCGGTCAGTTTGAATTCCTTTCTCGATTGTTCTTTGTCAAAGTGAATATCGGGAACCCCATGTTCTATAAGTATGATTTTTTCTTCTGGCACATCATATATTTCCACAAGAAAACCTATGGCTTTATGGCTCATCACCACGATTCTATCAGACATTTTACAAATTTCTTTTAAAATCGCCTTTTCATTATAGGAAGGGGTTTCCAGAATGGTATGCAAGGTGGTGATTAAAGGAATGTTCAGGCGATGCAAAAGCGGCAAGATATAAACTCCGCTAAGGCCACCAAATATACCAAATTCATGTTCAAGGATACAAGCATCCGCGCCACTAAGATTAACAAAGTTGGCCGCTTCAAGATAATCGGTCTGTTGTTCTTGATTGATTCTTAGTTTTACCTCTGGAGGATACGAATATTTCAGGTTATGATCGTTCAATGCAATGACCATGATCTCATTTATTCCCCTGCCACAATCGAGCATTGCATGGGCAAGATTTTGTGTAAATGTACCAATACCACATTCACGTGGGGGATAGGTACCAATATAGGCTAGTTTCATTTTGATTAAATTAAGTTAAACAGCACAAGGCAATAATCTATAAAACCCGTCCTTTATAAGTTCTATTTTTGAAGTTTTCCATGGCAATTTTGTGCGCGGGTTTTCCATTAAGTTTATAGCAAGTTTCGGTTTATTGGACTTTGCAGAGGGCTTATTTCCTTTTGACATTTTTTTGGTTTTAGTGAAATTCATTCTTTCTGCTTTTACTAATAATAGCAACTTTAAGGTACTGAATATCAAAATAAAAAAGTTGAACAAAAAAATATTAGAATTACATAATTCACAGGTTTGGACTTTAAGTAAACCTATGAAAATAGGCAGTTTCATTTGAGTTCTACTGTATGGAATCAAAAAATGGCGTCCTTTTTTCCGCCACACATTGGGCTGCAAATAGATAGTTTGATGCGCTCCAGGTTTGCCAATCCTGTCCCATTGGATTCCCGTCCTGCGCCTTATACCATTCATTGAAGCCGAATTCTAGTTCCTTATTTCTGGCTATTTTGATAAGTTTGGTCAATGCCAAAAGTTCTTTCTCGGCTAAATCATATTTTTTGATGGCAACTAGAGCTGCGATATAAAAACCACTAATAAACGGCCAAATCCCACCATTATGATAATCTCCGGGTTTGTTAAATTCAGAATATCTAGGTAACCAATCCGCATCATTCGGTTCGATAAAAGGGAAAAAATTGGGCGTAAGATCAGGGGCTAAAGCCTTATTTTTTTGCATCGAGGCACTGGCTGCTTTTATACAATCAACCATATCCTTAGCCTTTGAAGGTATAGCCAAACCCGATAAAATAGCGAGGCTATTTCCCAATAAATCAAATCGATCACTGCTGTATACTTTGTACGACCAAAGGGCGTAATAGGGCTTATCTTTAATTGCAAGTCCCTCATGAGGACTGGTATGTGATTCATCAGAAGCATACGTGAGTTGATTTATGGCATTACCGAGGTTTTTAGCGTTTTTATCTTTTCCCAGTAGTTTGAGACCTGTGTAGGTCAACGTATTTACGAAAAGCCCATAACCAGGCACCCACTGTTCGTCACGCCAATCACTCGTGGGTTGTTGGGCGATTAAATAATGACTAGTAGGGCATTGGTATTCCATCCATAAGAGCGCTTTATCAGCGGCATCTTTCAGGAAAAGTGAGTCGTCGAGCACTTTTCTGAAAATCCCTACTGCCATCAAAAAAAGTGGTGTGGTATCGCTGGAGCCCAGGTTGTTTTTATCATGGACGAACGAAGGAATCTGCCCTTTATAGGATTGATTTTTGGCAAGTGTTTCCAAAACGCTACGCATACTATTGATAAGGGCAGGATTTTTTGACGTAGCTATTCCTAAAATCGAAATTAAAAGGTCTCGGGTATAAGGTTCGGGATAGCCCCAAGCGGCCGTTCTAGGCAAATCGAGGAAAGGCCCTTTAGAATTATGTAACAAAACTTCCAAAGCGGCCTTTTCTGCAGATTTAATTAAATTTTGATTTTCTGTAGTCATTTTTACTTTAATTAATTCCGAGCTTTTCCTGGATAATATTTATAAATTTTTTTGCTATCACGCGGTAATCGAAATTTTCAACTACGTGTTTTCGTGCTGCTTTACCCATTTCGATCCGAAGTTTTTCATTGTTCATGAGCGTTAGCATATACTTGGCTATATCCTGAACATTCGCTCGATAATCCACAGTTCTAGGGCAATCAAACTCAATTTTATGCTTGCTTTCAAAGCCTGATTCTTTGCCTAAAACGACTTCGTTTACCACAATTTTTTTCGCTACCCTTGCAAGAAATGCCGTCTTTTCATGAATAAGCGTATCCAACATTCCCATTGCTTTAATCCCGATTACTGGTTTTCCGCAGGCTCCGGCTTCAACTTGAGGCATTCCAAATCCCTCGAGCCTCGAAGGAGCTGCATAAATATCGCAGGCTCCTATTAAATAGGGCATAAAATTCCTTGAAATGGTATTGGTGGCGTATGTAATATTCTTTTCAAGGCCCAAATGGGTGGCCATTTCGAGATCCAAAAGATTCTGGGCCTTTGTTCGGGGTTGTGGCCATACTTTACAGACGTATTTCCAGTCGGGTGCTTTGGTATCAATAATAGCCAAGGCCTGCATAACCTCCTGTGCACCTTTTGAAGCGGCATCGCCACCAACGGTCAATATCATTAGTTGATCCGCAGAAATGCCCAACGATTCTCTTACTGCAAGTATTTTAGGCTCATTTTTATCAAAGGGAATAAAAGAGGTGGTGTCGCACCCAACGGGAAGTACCTCAATATTGTCCGCTTTGATACCGTCCCGTACGTACATTTCTTTTACCCAATTTGAGGTTACTAAAATTAGGGGTAGTTCATTTAAGATTTCTTGATAATTGGCAATATATCCATCGGCTACTAACCAAGGCACAGCACGAATACTATAGCGCTGTGGGTGGAGTACTAAATGTGGCGTATGGCCCCAATAGCCTACACCAACTACTACATCGGGCTCAAACCATCGATAATACCATTCTTTTTCCTGTGCCGATTCAAAATGGGCGGCATGGGCATCTACCCCAAGTTCAAGAAGCCCTCGGAAAAGTAAGTCTCCTTGTGTTGCCAGACCGCCAGGAGAAGGGGGATAATCATAAAGAACCAAGACTTTCATATAGAATAAATTAAATTACTTAATCTGGAATTTCTTCATGATCCAGCCAATTTTGGACATCCTTCGGATTTTTGAACTTCCAGAAAGCTTCACTTTTAGGCGTTGTTTGGGCTTCAAATCCAGTTTTTATAAAACCGTACACCTCGGTAATTATTCGGTATTTTTCCTTCCATATATTTTGAGGAAGTGTTTGATGAATATTTGCAGACGCTATGGCCTGTGGATAGTATTTTTTATTTCCATCTTCAAAAGCAAAGACCCAAAGTTCATTCGCAGTGATTTTGTTATCTTTCCACAAGGCTATTACTGCTCTACCAATTTCTTCATGGCGTAAATGTCTGGTGTATTCACCAAAAGGGCTGTGCGTTATAATCAGGTCAAAATCATATTTAGGGAGTAAGTTTAAAATAACTTTTTCTACTGCTTTTTTATCCAATGGCTTTTGTTCGGCGCCATCATCCAAATTGCCCATAATGCCTTTGGCATTCAATATTTTTAATACTTTTTTAAATTTTGGGCTCCTGTCAGGATCATTTTTTCTGGATAAACAGGCTACAAACCAATTGCAGGTTGGATTTAGTAACATAGTACCCCCGCACCATAGGGTTTCATCATCGGGATGCGCCACGATGACGGCTATCTCTTTTTGATTTTTCATAGTTAGTGATGCATCCATGGCTCTTCTTCAAATTGTCCATTAAGATTTTGTAATACTATTCATATCCACTTTTTATAATGGTAGAGATCATTTTGAAACGCTCATTGGCGTTAATGGTGTTTTTGGAATTGGCAGGAATAATGATGGACTGGCCCGTTTCCAAGGTGAGCAATTGGTCGTCGATTAAGATTTCAGCACAGCCTTCAATTATCTGGATAAAATTATCGAATCTCGATAGTCTTTCCGTAAGGTTCTCCCCCGCATCGATAGATATTACAGATACGTTACCCGTAGTTTTCTTTATGATGGTTTTTATTACCACTGCATTGGGAACGTATTCTATAATCTCTACGATAATAAAGACTTTTGATTTTTCAACTTCTTTTACTTGTAATTTTTCAACTTCTGTATTTTCCATTGCTTATATTTTAAGTTTTAGGTCGGGTTGCGACCATCTAGGTCACCTGATAATTTTGTAAGTGCCATCTTTTCATGGCTGTTTATTTTGGTAACTTTGGGCAAGCGGATGCCTACATAATAGATTTCAAAAGGGGCTACATCTTTTGTGTCATTGTTAACTACTGTGAGGTTATTAGGGTCTTCTATGGGTTGATTTTTCACAATTATCCTTTTAGAATAAGCTTTATTTTTTATGCCTATTAAAAATTGAAGTCTAAAATGTGATGTCTAAAACCCATTAATACAGCATATTATCCAAAATTCTTTCAAGATTGCTCTCCTTCAGTAAAGTAGTTCCGTCCGATGCGAAGACTTCTTCTATCTCCTTCCTCATTATAAGAATGTCCCCGTAGGAATAATCATTGTCCTGTATGGAATCGCGGATCTTTTCAAGCGCTTGATCCTCGTCATCATCACGGAATTCTGCGTACATCTTTTTAAATGTTTGAACTGTGGTCATCGACTTGATCAGGTCAAGTTCTTCTTTGGCCACTATTGCATCTGCTTTTGCAGAGAGCAACAGAATGTAGGCTCTCAACTCTTCCTTGCTCCAATGGTATTTTTCTTTTTTCATTATAATTAAATTTATTGATTACTTGTCTTGCACTAAATGTAGTTTAGGTCATACTAAGCCCATTTAAGCTTACATAAGACGGTTAACCGAGCATTTTTAATGCCTTTATGGTTTTATAATATTAAGTGTGCTAAAAGGAGATTTCATGCACTAGATATAATCTTAATGTAAAGGTGACAGAATTATGGGTACAAAGTATTACACAAAAAAAATGAAGAGTTACAGCATTCCCACCTTCATTTTATTGTTGGTCAGAATTAAAAAAGCCTCAAAGTTTTAACGTCAAGGCTTTTAAACGGAAAATTTAGATTTTTTTACTCTTTATCGCAAATACTCTATATTTCGGTAAGGTTTAACAAGGCATACATCAATAAATCTACCCGTTTCGTTTAGTAGAGGTAAATAAACGGCTTTTGTTAGGTTTTATAAACTGTACTATTTACGAAATAAGTTAAGGAAGGCAAATAGTATTGGTGTTTCTCAATTGTGATCATTAATTCTGGGAAAGTTCTTCTATCTTTTCGAAATAGCCGTTCTCAGCATTGTTCTAGAGGACATTTGGGGTGCTACACCGAAAACGTATCGGCCAGCTATATATAAATCGATTAGTTTGTTTTAAAGGTCGGTCGCGTTGGCGATCATTTCGGCTATATCCATCACTTGTACTTCATCTTCCTTGTTCTTTGCCTTGATACCATCGGTAAGCATATTGGCGCAGTAAGGACATCCGGTGGCTATTATCTCAGGCCGGATCCCAATGGCTTCCTCGACACGTTCAACGTTAATGTCTTTGTCTCCAGGTTCGGGTTCCTTAAAGAATTGTGCCCCACCCGCACCGCAACAAAACCCCCTTGTTCTGCTCCGCTTCATTTCGACTAGTTCAACCTCAAGTTTTTGTAGCAAATTTCGGGGTGCCTCGTATTCCCCATTTGCCCGTCCCAAATAACACGGATCATGGAAAGTAATGCGCTTGCCCTTAAATTTCCCACTATCTACATTTAAACGGCCTTCCGATAACAAGGAACGAAGTAACTGGGTGTGGTGTATTACTTCAAAATGACCCCCAAGTTCGGGATATTCATTTTTAAGGGTATTAAAACCATGAGGGCAGGCGGTAACAATTTTTGTAACCCCATATCCATTGAGCGTTTTGATATTTATCATTGCCTGCATTTGGAAGATATATTCGTTGCCCGCCCTTTTTGCTGGATCACCGCAACAGCTTTCCTGAGTGCCCAGCACAGCAAAATCTATATTTGCTTGATTGAGCAAGCGTACAAAGGCCTTTGTGATCTTCTTTGACCTATCGTCAAAACTTCCGGCACAACCTACCCAAAAAAGAATTTCGGGACTTTTACCTTCGGCAGCTAATTGAGCCATCGTCGGGACTATTATTTTTTCTTTGGAAATATTCATTATGGCTCTATGTTTAAATTGTATGATACTATTATAGCAAAATTGGCCAATACCCATTCTAGGTTTTGGATCCTTCTGCAGGTGTGGTCTTGGCCCTTTATACCGCGTTTCTATCCTAACGCGTATATGATATGCTTCACTAGTCGTGCTTTAAATAGCTGTAGCCTTAAATCATCAGAACAAATCCAGCATTAAAATTGACTGATTATTGCGGATAATGTATTACACATTAAACATGAAGAGTTACAGCATTCCCATGTTTAAAAAAAGCCTCAAGATAATGTCAAGGCTTTTAAACTAAATTTTTTGCCTTTTTTACTGTGTGTTACAAATCCTCTATACTTCTAAACCGTTTATTTTTCATTTTTTTAAAAAACAATGGAGTGAGTCCTGTAATTTTTTTAAACTGATTTGATAAATGCGCTACGCTACTATAATGTAGCTTATAAGATATTTCAGTTAAATTCAACTCATCATATAGCAATAGTTCTTTTACACGTTCTATTTTGTTTAAAATAATAAACTGCTGAATGGTAATTCCCTTTACTTCGGAAAATGTATTTGCCAAATACTGATAATTATAACCCAATTTTTCACAGATATAATCTGAATGGTTCACTTTTGGCAATTCATCTGAATAATGTATCATTTCAATGATTAATGCCTTGATTTTTTCAATAAGGATATTTCGCTTATCCTCAAGTAATTCCAGCCCAAATTTCTTCAGGTTTTCGCATAATTGCTCTTTTTGGGAATCAGTAATAGTTTCTTTTATTTCTATCGTTCCAAGATCAACGTTCACACAATGCAGCCCAAGCTTTTGAAGTTCCAGCGTTACTACCATTTTACAACGAAGACATACCATGTATTTGACGTATATAATCATTGGGTTCTTAAATTAGTTTCCTTAACCAGGATATATACCGTAAATAAAAGAGTAAAACTTATTATATAATATGACCAGTATCAGCTTTTTGTATACTTATAAGAATTTTTTTGAGCAATCAAAGAAAACTTGCTAATTTTGAAATGTAAAATCCTTTTTTACTAAATTATAGTCCTCCTTATCAGTATGAAAGAAGAAATATAATTAAGATACTGGTATACAAAAATGATGATTGATCAAGCCTTATTTTTTAACTTTACAGCGTAGTTAGTTAATAAGTTAGTAAGTTACAAATTTTTTTTAAAGTGTTGATTTATATATAAATAGAACTCTTTACTCAATCAGTTTAGATAAAGTCCGAAGAAAAAGTTTCGAGTTTTAATAGATTGAAAATAAAATAAAATTAAATGTCACACTTGATAGCACCATCCATTCTTGCGGGCGACCTTGCCAATCTTATCAAGGATATCGAAATGCTCAATAAGAGTGATGCCGATTGGATTCACGTTGACATTATGGATGGCGTTTTTGTTCCTAATATTTCATTCGGTTTCCCAGTGCTTGAGGCCATAAATCGTTATGCATCAAAACCGCTTGACGTGCACTTAATGATTATAAAGCCAGATAGGTACATCCGTCGCTTTAAGGAGGCCGGAACCAGTAATTTAATAGTTCACACAGAAGCATGTACCCATTTGCACCGTACCATCCAGGCTATTAAACAGGAAGGCATGCAAGCGGGAGTGGCACTCAATCCTTATACGGCCGTGAATAATCTGGAAGAGATTATAAGGGATATAGACCAGGTACTTATTATGTCTGTTAATCCCGGCTTTGGGGGACAAAAATTTATAGAGCACACCTATCAAAAAATTGAAAATACTCGTAATTTAATTGATAAAAGCGGTTCAAAAGCCATAATAGAGGTAGATGGCGGCATAAATCTTTCGAATGCCGTTAGACTTATTGAACTTGGTGCAGATATATTGGTTGCGGGGAGTTCTGTTTTTGAATCCTCCAATCCCACTAAAACCATTGCTACTTTAAAGGCATTATAAATGCTGTATTTTATATGAATAACAGCTATTCTCGCACTTACAAAACCAGAAATTAAAGCTGAAGCTATAACTATAGAAGTTAGCAACCAGAAAGAGAAGGTGGGTACAATGACCAATTTATCGCCTCACTTGTCAAATGTTTCCATGACCCTGTAAGCAGGTGGGACTCGTGGAGGTACAGCCCATTGAAGACATCGGAAAAATCACAAAGAATAAATCTGAAAAATAAAAATAAAGCACTTTTCAGGATACAACATTAAACTCTAAGAATTGATTAGGGCACCAGGCACATTCAATGAAAATATTTATTTCATCAGGGATATGTGAATGATGTAACTTTCTTAAGAATTTGTGTAACCCTACATGCATTTGGATTATTGACCTTTACTATGATTAGAATTCTGAAGAATAGTCCGCAAGTAGTTATTAGGATATTAAAGGAAATGAAAAATATTTGAATAATGCCTTATGGAGTTGTTAACTCTATAAAATGCTGTGATTGCATGAGATCTCAAAATCCTGAAATGATGTAGAAGATGAAAGAGAAAATGAAAAAGGAAGAATAATAAATCCCTGCCCTAAGATTGGGGAAACTACAAATAAAAATAATTATCAAAATATACAATATGATGATGTGGTTGTGGATACTGATACTGGTTGTGCTTGGATTGGGCGTATTTCTGTACAAAGGAAGGAATAGAGAAAATACAGAAAAGAAGGGAAATTCGATGGATATTCTGGACAACCGATTCGCCAAGGGCGAAATATCCAAAGAAGAATATGAAAAACAAAAACGAACGTTGAACACTAAAAATTAAAACAATGAAGTATTATTTTAATAAAACTGTCAATGGAACTTTTGAAGAGGTTATCGAAAAAGTTGCTCAAGGATTAAAAGATGAAGATTTTGGTATACTCACAGAGATTGATGTAACCGCAACCTTAAAGAAAAAACTTGATGTAAACTTTAAAAAATATAGAATACTTGGAGCATGTAACCCTCCCTATGCACATAAAGCTTTGCAAGCCAGAAGATAAAATTGGGACGATGTTACCCTGCAATGTAATTGTCCAGGAAGTATCAAAAGGGGTCATAGAAGTAGCGGCGGTAAACCCAATGGCATCCATGCAAGCGGTCAATAATGAAATACTGGCAGAAATAGCAAGTGGCATTACCACTAAATTGGAAAATGTAATCGAGAAACTTTAAAAGAGACATGATGGAAAATGACAAGGGAAAAAACAAACAGGTTTCAGAACAAAATTATTCAGAAAGTCGAAATACCACTTACTGTATCACTAGGAGGTTTGGCAGTATCACCTTTGATGAAGCAGTAAAAAACGTAAAAAATAACATCGCAAAACTAGGTCTTGACCTTGTTGGCGAATTTGACGTTAAACAGTATCTAGACTCTAGCTTTGAAAAGATGCCAAGGCATCTCATTCTAATGGTATGTGAAATAGAAACCGCATCAAAATTAATAGCTAGCGACATTCAAATGAGCATTCTTTTTCCGTGCCATGTAACCATTAAAGAAGTGGAAGATAATTCTATTATAGAAGTGTCCATAGAAGATACCGATACTACTTGGTCGTCCTCAATTAAAAAAGACGTAATGGAGGTGGCAAAAAACACGAAGAACACCTTGATAAAGGTGCTTGACAATATCGAACAACTTCACGTAAAATTATAATTAAAATGAAACAAAGAGAAAATAGCAAAGGGAATTTTAGTAATCGTACTGGTAACCTTTACTGCAACATCATAATTGTATAATTTTAATTTGAAAAAATTTGTTGATGAAAGATAGTAATAAGTACAATAGAAGAAGTTTCATCGAAACAGCTAGCCTGTTTGCTGCCGGGTTTTATGTGATGCCATTATTTAGTTCTTGTAAAATGGACACGTCTTCTGCTCATCCCAATGTTGGAACTACTATCAATAGCGATTTTAATGCCGACGTGGATATTCAATTAAAGGCAGTACAATCAAGTACTACAATTCTGTCCGTCAAAAAAACGGATACCTATTCGTATAAGGGTTCTTTAATAACGGGGGATAAACAAACTTTACAACAGTTAGAAGGAAGTGCTCTTGGACCAATAATGCGGGTAAAGAAAGGAGATAAGGTACGGATACGGTTTGAAAATGAGATTTCTGAAAAATCAATTATCCATTGGCATGGCTTGCACGTATCGCACGAAAATGATGGGCACCCAGAACACGTAATAGACAAAGGGGAAACTTATATCTACGAGTTTGAAGTTATGAACAGAGCTGGTACTTATTGGTTTCATCCACATCCACATGGTCATACGGGAGAACAGGTTTATAAGGGGTTGGCAGGATTGTTCATCGTTACAGATGAAGAGGAAAAAGCCTTGAACCTGCCAACTGGGGATTATGATATTCCTGTTGTTATTCAGGACAAAACTTTTGATAAAAACAACCAATTGGTCTATTTGCCGAATGGAAGAATGGACCAAATGCAGGGCTTTTTAGGGAATCAAATACTTATAAATGGAAAAGTGGATAATACTCTATCCCTAAACAAAGACGGAAAATATCGGTTACGACTGCTCAATGGTTCTAACTCCCGCGCCTACAAATTAGCTTGGAATACGGGAGAATCCCTTACCGTTTTTGGTGTAGATGGTGGGCTTTTGGAAAGTCCTAAAAAATTACCCTATTTATTATTAGGTCCCGCGCAACGGGTCGACGTTTGGCTAGATTTATCCAAGAAATCAGAAAACGAGGAGTTAAGGTTAATTCACCTACCTATACCATTGGACAATATGATGAGTGGTGGTATGATGGGTAACAAAAGTGAGAATTCGATGCCTTACAATAGTCAATTCGATATCCTCAATATTATCATAGGAGAATCAAGGAAGAATGACGCTCAACTGCCGGAGAGGTTGTCAGTTTCACAGGCTTTAGACCCAGCCGATGCTGAGAACAGGAATTCTCCAAGAACATTCAATTTTGCAATGGAGGGAATGATGAAATGGACGATAAACGGAAGAATCTACAATGGGATGGAGGTGGCGGAAGATGAAATTGTGAAGCTTAATACCACCGAGGTCTGGCGAATAAACAATGGAGGAAACATTTCTACTAAAAATCAAAAAGATGGACGCGGTATGATGGGAAACAACAGGGGTATGATGGGCAATGGTAGCGGTATGGGAAATATGATGCAAATGCCACACCCTGTACACATTCATCAATTGCAGTTCAATATTATAAACAGAAATACCGAAAACGTTGATCAAAACTTATGGAATGCCCTTAAAGACGGGTTCATAGATGAAGGACGTCAAGATAGCGTGTATCTACTACCTGGAATGTACATGGACCTCGTAATGCGTTTTGAGGATTTTAAAGGATTGTTCCTCTACCATTGTCATAACCTGGAACACGAGGATATGGGTATGATGAGGAATTTTAAAATTGAATGAATTAATCGATTCCAAAAAAATAAACAAATCAGTTTAACCGAATATTTAATAATCTAAAAATGAATAACATGAAAACAACAGTAAAAATTTTAATGACAATTGGATTAGTTGGAACCATGCTTAGTTGCAAATCATCCTTCAATGCTACCGAAACAATGCAGGTAACAGAAAATAGAAATGCCATTTATCAAGAAATCATTGAAAATCCTGTCCAGTTGACCAATTTCATCAGCGAGGCGCAAAAAAATGAAGAGGCCAAAAAGATATTGATGAAGGCCCATATAGAACAGATGGAATCTGGAAATATGAAAATGATGATGGACAAAAATCCCGAAATGAAAGAAAAAATGCAATCCCATATGCAAATAATGATGGAGAAAAATCCGGAAATGATGAAAAAGATGCAATCTAAAATGCTAGCTAAAATGATGGAGAGTGAAGAGGGCCGTAAAATGCTGATGGATGAAATCCATAACAACGAAATGATGAAAATGGAAATGAAAGCAAAGATGATGGAAATGATGGATAACAACCCTGCAATGATGGAAGAAATGATGCAGAAAATGATGAAAAAAAATCCTGAGATGAAAGAAAAAATGAAATCTAAGATGAAGGAGAAAAAATCTAATTCAGAAAATCATAAACACTAATAATTATGATGATGATATGGTGGTGGATAATAGGTTTTGGCCTTCTTCCTTTTGTGATATTCTTTTATACCGAAAAAATAAAAACAGGCCGGTTGAAAAAAGACATGAAAGCCCTATGAATATATTAAAAAATAGGTGCGAAAAAGGTGAAATAACCAAAGAGGGATTTGAAAATCAAGAATATACGTTCAATGAAAATAGATGAAGAGGTACGCTTTACAACTCACAGAAATTTCAGATAACCTTAGATTCAAGTCATAAAGGAACAACAGGAATTACTAAAAAAGTTATAAAAATGAAAACAGTTTTAATATTAGGTGCTGGCATTGGAGGGATAGAAATTGCCCGGGAACTCAGTATAAATAGTGGTAATGAAGATAATATTCACTTATTAAAAATTATTGTCTTCGAAAAAGAGGAACAGAGTGTTTTTTCTCCATCTCTCCCATGGTTGATGGTGGGTAAAAGAAAATCCGATCAAATTTATAAATCTACCAAAAATATAGAGGCCTCCGGACTTGAGGTTGTAAAGGGGGAGATTGAGATTGTAGATCCAGAAAATATTTCAGTTACCGTTAAAGATGAAGAATACAAAGGGGATTATATGGTAGTTTCCCTGGGTGTGGAACAGCAAGCCAAATATAAACTTGATGAATATGGTTATAATTTTTTTCAGCTGAAAGGCGCAGAGGGGTTTTATGCAGAACTGGAAAGATTCACGGGAGGGAAAATTGCTGTTTTAATTGCCTCACTACCATATAAAAGCCCTGCCGCTCCTTATGAAGCAGCGATGTTAATTCAGGATTATATCTCTAATAAAGGCTTAAGCAATAAAACCGAGATTTCAATCTATACACCCGAAAAAGAACCTATGGAATTTGCAGGAGAGGAAGCTTCAAGTGAATTGAAATCTTTACTGATGAAGAAGGGGATTAAATACTTTAGTTCACATCAAATCACTTCTGCTACAAAAAATTCCCTGGAATTTGACGACTTTGAAAACTACAGTTTTGATTTATTGGCTTTTACGCCTGAACACCTGAGTCCTGCTGTTATCAGAAAAAGCAATTTGGCAGGAAAATCTGGTTGGATTGAGGTTGACGAACTCAACATGGAAACAGCGTATCCCAATGTATATGCGATAGGAGACATCGTAGATTTAACCCTCGAATCTGGAACTTCCTTACCAAAACTCGGGATTTTTGCACGTAGTCAGGCTAAAATCGTAGCCCATAATATAGGCAGGAAAATAGGAAATAAGGAATCCAACAAAACCTTCAATGCCGAAGGTGAATATTTTATAGAATCTGGGGAGGGAAAAGCAATACCTGCGAAAGGACATTTTTATACCTCTTCCAATGAAAAGGTAGATTTAAAAACACCAGATCATTGGGGGCATATAAAAAAATGGTGGTCTGAAAAATATTGGCTTTTTAAAAATTTCTAGAGAAAACACTTTAAATTATGATAGCTATTAAACTTCCATTATATATCACTGTTTTTTTATTTGGACTGGTGCTTCAGGCCCAGGAAGTAAGAATCATAGCAAAAGAAGAAGTTATTTCCAAAGTAAAGGAGAATAACCAGAAACTTAAAATATCTGAACAGGAATTCTTTGAAGCTAGAGCAGATTACCGCCAAACCAATGCGGTCTTTCTTCCCAATATAAAATTGTCCCATACCGGGTTTACCACCAACAATCCGCTGATGGCTTTTGGTTCCAAATTAAACCAGGAGATTATTTCCCAGAGCGATTTTAATCCCGATTTACTGAACAACCCCAACAAAATCGAAAATTTCGCAACCAAGTTAGAGGTGCAACAGCCCTTAATTAATATGGACGGCATTTACCAGCGAAAAGCGGCTAAAAGTAAAATGGAAGCTAGTGAATTTCAGACTCTACGCACTGAAGAATATATGATACTGGAAGTTGAAAAAGCCTATATGTTGTTACAGTTGGCCCACAAGGCCATAGCTGTTCTGGAAAAGGCAAAGGAGGCTACCCTCGCCAATAAGAAACTCGCCGATGACAGATTAAAGCAGGGATATTTACAGAGGTATGATGTGCTAGTAGTTGAAGTGCGTGTAACCGAAGTTGACAATCAATTGCAATATGCCAAGAGTAATGTTAAGAATGCTTCAGATTATCTGGCTTTTCTAATGAATGAACCTCAGGGGGTCATCATGCAACCTTTAGATTCCCTTCAGCTGGAATCACTGCCCGAAGCATCCACTTTAAAAGTACTAGCGGAACGTGCTGATATTAAAGCCATGGAAATGGCTACCGAAGCGCGTAAAAAGATACACCAGTCCGATAAAATGGCTTTTTTGCCCCGCCTCAATGCTTTTGGAAGCTACGAGCTGTATGACGATGAATTATTCACTGGTGATGCCAATGGTTATCTGGTTGGGATGGCACTAAGCTGGGACATTTTGCAGGGAACAAAACGTTTTGGAAAAGCCAATAAAAGTAAAGCCGAATATGAAAAGGCAAAGCTTGAATATGAGCAATATGTATCTAAAAGTCAATTGGAACTGAACAAAGCGAAACGGGCTTTAACAGATGCCGAAAACAAACTCAGGCTTACCAGTCTCGCCTTGGAACAGTCTAAAGAATCACTGCGTATACTAACAAACCGCTTTGGCCAGGGACTGGAAAAGACCACCGACCTATTGATGGCCGAAACCCAATATTCGGAAAAAGAACTGGAGTATTTCCAGACCATATATGAATACAATTATGCACTGGCCTACTTTGAATTTTTAAGCGCTGGGTAAGCAGGGAAAAAAATTAAACAATTCTGAAATAAAGAATTAATACTGACATTATGCAAATTAAATTATACACCCTTGCCCTTTTAACCGCCGCACTTTTAATTAGTTGTGGCGAGGAGAAAGACAAAACCACACCCGATAAAAAGAAGGCAATTAAAGTCAGCCTTAGTTCGCCCGCTGAGGGCATCAGTCCGTTTGTAACCGTGAGCGGAAAAATTGAAGCCGTAAACAGTGCCAATCTAAGCACCAGAATGATGGGTTTTATAAACAAAATTCATGTGAACATTGGTGATAAGGTTAAAAAAGGCCAGCTATTGATATCTATAAATAATTCCGATTTGCGGGCACAGCTGGCACAGGTAAACGCTAAAATCACCGAAGCTACTGCCGCCTATAACAATGCCGAAAAAGATTACCAGCGCTTTAAAGCTTTATTTGAAGAAAATAGCGCCTCCAGAAATGAACTGGATGATGTTACGGCCAATTATGAAATGGCCAAAGCCAGACTGGAAGCCGCCACGCAAATGAAGAATGAAACAGAATCCCAGTTTGCCTACGTGAACATTAGGGCTCCCTTTAGCGGGGTGATTACCAATAAATTTGCAGAAGAAGGTACTCTGGCCAACCCGGGAATGCCCCTGCTGGCAATGGAAGCTCCCGGAGCTTTCGAAGTAAGGGCAACAGTTCCCGAATCGGAAATTTCATCAATTCAACAAGGAGCTCCGGTGAAGGTACTTGTGAAATCTATAGATAAAACTATTGATGGAAAAGTAAGCGAGGTAGGAATTTCAGCAAAAAATACCGGCGGGCAGTATCCTGTAAAAATAAGTTTGCAGGAAACCAATGCTGATATACTTTCGGGAATGTATGTGAGCATACAGTTTCCAATTGAAAAAACAAAAACCTCCCAGGCAATATTAATACCTGAATCGGCCATAATTACCCGTGGGGATTTAAAAGGTATTTACACAGTGAGCACTCAAAATACAGCAGTGCTTCGATGGATACGTACCGGCAGAAGTTACGGTGATAATATTGAAGTATTATCGGGCCTTAAAGCCGAGGAGCAATATATCACAGATGCCGAAGGAAAGCTTTATAACGGAGCTAGGCTTAGTGTAGAGTAAGGGTTTTTTACGGGAGGTACCTGGCCTTAAACAGGAGGTTGAAGCCAGCTGCCATGCAGTTCAAAAAGTCCGGCTCCTAAAGGGGACACGCAAAAAAAATGATTTAAAGCATTAAAAATATATAGATGAAATGAGCCAAGACAATACTGGATTCCTCTCGATAGCTATTGGGACCGAATATTAATTGGCAAATCACATCTGACCATTTAGAAAGAAATAAATACCAACAGATGAAAGAAGGATTAGCAGGTAAAATTGCCAAAGGTTTTATAAGTTCAAAACTTACGGTACTCCTCATGATTGTGTTCATGGTAGTGGGGGTTTACAGTTCGTTTTTAATTCCGCGCGAGGAAGAGCCACAAATAAACGTTCCCATGGCCGACATATTCGTCGGGTACCCGGGAGCCAGCCCGACCGAGGTGGAATCACGGGTTACCAAACCTCTGGAAAAAATAATTTCAAATATTAAGGGGGTAGAATATGTGTATTCTACTTCCATGAAGGAACAGGGGATGGTTATCGTCCAGTTTTATGTGGGCGAAGATATGGAGCGTTCTTATGTGAAGCTCTATAACGAGCTGATGAAAAATATGGATCAGATGCCATCCAATGTTACCCAGCCTCTAGTAAAAACCAGATCCATTGATGATGTTCCCGTTTTGGGACTCACGCTTTGGAGTGAGAATTATAACGACTACCAGCTTAGACAAATAGCCAATGAGCTTACTCAGGAAATTGAAAAAGTACCGGATGTCTCTGTTACCAAAAAAATAGGGGGTCGAAGCCGCCAAGTAAGGGTGGTACTTGATAAAGATAAAATGGCTTCCAGCGGGGTCGATTTTCTAGGCATTACCGAAAAAATCAAAGCGAACAATCAACAACTTTCTTCGGGAAGTTTTGATTCACACGATTCAGAATTCCTTGTAACTACAGGTAGTTTTCTAGAATCAGCAAAAGATGTCGAGAACCTTATTGTAGGGGTGCAGGGCAAACAGCCGGTTTATCTGAAACAGGTTGCCAAGGTTGTGGACGGACCTGAAATACCCAAGGAATATGTTAATTTTGGATATGGCCAGGCCGAAGAGCAGGCGGCAGACTACTCCTCAGAATACCCTGCAGTGACCATTTCGGTAGCTAAAAGAAAAGGGGCCGATGCCATGAAAATTGCCGATGTGATCCTTGAAAAAGTAGAACATCTAAAAACTTCTTTAATCCCCGATGATGTTCATGTAGAGGTTACCCGAAATTATGGCGAAACCGCTTCCCAAAAGGTGTCGGAACTGCTGATGCACCTTTTAGGGGCGATTATAGCGGTAACCCTGGTGGTAATGCTTGCTATGGGTTGGCGGGGCGGCCTGGTAGTATTCCTCTCGGTCCCCATTACCTTTGCCCTAACCCTGCTTAGTTACTATATGCTGGATTATACCCTTAATAGGATAACCCTTTTTGCCCTGGTATTTGTAACCGGGATTGTGGTAGATGATTCTATTATTATAGCCGAAAATATGCACCGGCATTTCAAGATGAAGCGCTTGCCATTTAAACAGGCTGCTATTTATGCCATTAATGAAGTTGGGAACCCCACTATTCTGGCAACCTTAACAGTAATTGCTTCAGTACTGCCAATGGCATTTGTAAGTGGACTCATGGGGCCTTATATGAGCCCAATGCCCATTGGTGCTTCCATCGCGATGATCTTATCCTTGTTTGTCGCCCTCACCATTACTCCGTACCTGGGATATATCTTTCTGCGCGAAAAGGTTAAAAAAGGCCAAAAACAGGAGGAAGAAAAAAAGGTACGCCTAGAAGACAATTTTATATACAGGCTCTATTCCAGGATTGAAACGCCACTGATTGAAAATCCTAAGAAACGATGGCTCTTTTTAGGAATTACCTTTTTACTTTTACTAGGCTCTATTGCTCTATTTTTTACAGAAACTGTCTTGGTGAAAATGTTGCCTTTTGATAACAAAAATGAATTTCAAATTATTATAGACATGCCAGAAGGCACTACCCTAGAACGAACAGCGGTAGTAACCAAAGAGATCAGCCAGTATCTCTCGCAACGTCCTGAAATCGTTAATTACCAAAGTTATGTGGGTACTTCGGCGCCAATCACCTTTAACGGACTGGTTAGGCATTACGATTTACGTGGTGCCAGTAATACGGCCGATATTCAGGTAAACCTGACTAAAAAAGGAGACCGAAGTGCTCAAAGCCATGATATTGCCAAATTGCTAAGACCGGACATTCAAAAAATAGCAGGAAAGTATGGCGCCAATGTAAAAGTTGTAGAAGTACCGCCGGGACCACCCGTGCTCTCTACCATCGTAGCCGAAATTTACGGGCCAGATTATGAAAAACAAATCGAAGTCGCCAATGAAGTAAAGACTATCCTTAACAATACCCAAGATGTGGTTGATGTTGACTGGATGGTAGAAGCCGATCAAACCGAGTATTATTTTGAAATAGACAAAGAAAAGGCAATGTTGAATGGCATTGCCCCTCAACAAATTGTATATACCCTAAAAGCTGCCCTGGGAGAAAGGGCAATCACTTTTCTTTATGATGAAGATGCCACCCAGCCAATAGGAATTGTATTGGCCCTGGATGAAAAGGAAAAATCTTCAATAAGTGATATTTCCCAGATTCAGATAGCTTCAAATAATGGGCAAATGGTTTCGGTGGGCGATTTGGTAAAAGTGAAAGAAAAAACGCTTGATAAAAGCATCTACCGTAAAAACCAGAAACGCGTGGTTTATGTAATGGCCGATATGGCCGGAGAACTGGAAAGCCCCGTTTATGCTATCCTTGGGATGGAAGAAAAACTTAAAGAAATTGAACTTCCGAAGGGTTACAGCATGAACGAGCTTTATCTGGAACAACCACAGTATGAAGACGATTATACCGTGAAATGGGATGGGGAATGGCAAATCACCCTTGAAGTATTCAGGGATCTGGGAATAGCCTTTCTCGGGGCAATCATAATCATCTATATTCTTATTGTTGGCTGGTTCCAGAACTTCAAAGCCCCACTAGTAATGATGGTAGCCATTCCACTATCATTAGTGGGGATAGTTCTGGGCCACTGGATCATGGGGGCATTCTTTACGGCCACTTCCTTTATTGGAATGATCGCGCTGGCAGGAATCATGGTAAGGAACTCGGTACTATTAATAGATTTCGTGAATTTAAGGCTTGAAGATGATATTCCGCTAAAACAGGCGGTAATAGAAGCCGGAGCAGTAAGGACCACACCCATTTTGCTTACAGCAGGGACTGTGGTGATAGGTGCTTTTGTGATTCTGTTTGACCCTATTTTCCAGGGGCTTGCAATCTCCCTTATGGGAGGGACCATTGTTTCTACCGTACTTACATTGCTGGTAGTACCCCTGGTATATTATATGATTGAAAAGAAAAATTATAAATAAGGTTTCGCTCATAAAAATTAAAAGTCCTTTAAGGTTAAATATAAAATAAAAACATTATGAAGTTATTAATTATAACTGCCGTTGCAGAATTTCAAAAGGATGTATTAAGAATATTGAAAGAGGCAGAAATTGAAGCTTTCAGTAGTTCTAATATAGAAGGCTATAAAAATACAAATTCTTTTATTGCAGCTCAAAGTTGGTTTCCAGGAGAACGGAGTGGTGATGAATCTTTGCTCTTCTTTTCTTTTACGAAAGAGGAACTTATAGCCCCGGTTTTTGAACTCATTAAAGAATATAATAAGAACCTCCCAACAAGTAATCCGGTTAGGGTTGCTGTTGTGGGGATCGAGCAATTTATTTAATCCATAAAAATAAAAAAAGAGGATAAATAGATTAGTACGAGGAATAGCAGGAAGTTTTATGCCTTGTTAACAAAAGAAAATGTGGATGTATTAATTGAATCAATCAAAGATTTTAATGCCGAACTAAAAACGCTGTCACATATTCATTTGACTACATTAAACATAAAAAAATCAAATTAAACATAAATAATCATGAAAAATAAAAATAGAGTTTTTAGAGCCATTGTAGGATCATTTATACTTATAAGCTTATTACTAGCCATTTACGTAAATATAAACTGGTTGTGGTTTACGGCATTTGTAGGAGCAAATTTGCTACAGTCTTCAATTACAAAATGGTGTTTAATGGATATTATTTTAGCAAAACTTGGTGTGAAGGATTAGTTGCTTCTTATTTTACTAGGTTTAAAATTAAATTAAATTTTGGGTCATCGATAAAAGCTGGACAATCATTGCTTACGGTTGGTGAGTTAGAAGTATATCCGCACCACATGAAGGATTTGTCTATTATCTATGCACGAAAACCTGATACCTCTGATGGAGTAACTATTCCAGGCTCAAAAAACATTCCCTATGACGAATTGATCGGAAGAATTGGACAAAAATAACCCCAGGATGTTTTTTGCAATGATCCACAGTCATCAACGGCCATAAACAACCTCTAGGATGCAGGTTATACAGCTCATAGAATTTTATATTACAGGGAGGAATGCATATCTGGATTATATTAGGTCTTCCAGTACAATAATTATGAAAATAGTGACTACGCGGACCAGAACCTGTGGAGCGCCGAATCCAATCAGGGGTTGTCGTGGGCCCCATAGAACGGTATATGTAATCTCTTTTACGGCGATTTGGCAGATGTAAAATTAGAAAAATAAAATATTTCTAAAAATCGACTTTCGTTACCGGCACGGTAGGCGGATTCGGGGGCAAGCATTCGAGTAAAAATTTATAGAATCAAGAACCTCGGGGCAAGCCCATGAGGTATGAACTGGAAAATACTTTTAAAAATTCGAGGCAAGCTCGCCTGAATGAAATTCATTTCGGGCAGGCCTCGGGGAATTAAACCCTCAATGAGGGATTAAAAAGATAGGATCATGACTAAACCAGAGCAAATAAAAAATCGTTACAATCGTGTAGCCAGATACTACGATTGGATGGAAAGGCCTATGGAAACTGCCAAATTTTCTAAATGGCGACGGGAACTTACCAGCCAGGTAACCGGCAATACGCTTGAAATTGGCGTTGGCACCGGAAAAAACATTCCCTACTATCCCGAAGAGGTAAAACTTACCGCTATTGACTTTAGCAAAAATATGCTCAAAAAGGCGAAATCCAAATATCAGAATGTTAAACGTAATATCATTTTTATAGAAATGGATGCCCAAAATATGATTTTTGATGACAACACTTTTGATACAGTGGTAACCAGCTGCGTTTTTTGTTCGGTGCCCGATCCGGTAAAAGGATTGCAGGAAATCAGGAGCGTTTTAAAACCTGGTGGCCAACTTCTGATGCTGGAGCATGTGCGAAGCAAACAAAAAGTCCTTGGTCGGTTAATGGACTGGTTTAATTTTTTACCCCTCAATATCTGGGGTGCCAACATTAACCGTCAAACTGTAGATAACCTTAAAAAAGCCGGGTTCACAAAGATTGAGGTTATTAACTTATGGAGGGATATTGTGAAACTTATCAAGGTGAGGAATATAAAGTAGATATACTATGGCCCATTTAAACCGGGCAGACAACTTTTAAAAATAAAATTACGCTAAAAAATCTCAAACTAATAACCAAAGAAGTATAAATGAGAACCATGAAGTTACTAACACACAGAACACTCCTATTGGGAATAATTGCCAGTATTCTAGTGGGAACATCATCCTGTTCCACGAACAGGATGTATACCAATTTCGCTACCAATCCCTATACAGATCCTGTTTGCGGGGTACCGCTAGAACCTGTTGTTGCCATAATGCAGGAATATAAAGGCACTACCTATTATTTTGATTCAGAAGAATGTCTCAGCGTTTTCAACAAAAACCCGAAAAATTTCACCAAAATCCGAAATAGACCTAATGGCAACCATATGGGATTTTCACAAATAGGATGGTGGGCTCCGGTAATGGTGGCAACAATGGCTGGTGTAATGCTCGTAGGATTAAACCATTAAGATAATTTATAAATCAAAATTCCAAATTATGATCAACAGATATATAAGGGATATGGCAGGAACATTTATATTGATAAGCGTGTTGGAAAATTCTCCAATACCTGACTTTCATCATATTTAATAGTCTCGTTTTATGATAATTTTAAATTTTAAAGTAGAGAATAACATATTTAACTAAAAGTGTGAATGATGTAACTTCCTAAGAATTTATGTAACCCCTACATGCATTTGGATTATTGATCTTTAATATGGTTATAAATGTTCCCAATTGCAAAGAAAATGCAGCGATTGTTAAAATTGGACAAAGAACAACGTAGTGGAATGAACGAAGTGATGAAGAATGTAGTTAGCTACCATTACTTTGAAGTAGTTATTGATAAGGATGGGATAATTGGTTAATATTTAAACCAAGAAGACCCCATATACATTTTGCTGACCATAGAAAAGATGAAGGATCCACCTGTAATTACTTCTAGAATTATTCCTGTAATTTGATCACGGTCAGGAATAACAATAAAAAATGGACAGTCTTGTTACCTTGCATTGATGCTCATAGAATTTAAAACTATCAGAATAACAACTTAAAAACCAATAAAATGAAAACAAAAAGAATCTTAATCAGTATCACATTTACAGGCCTGCTCTATGCATTGCTTGTAAGTTTCGCATACGGACCAAAAAATGATTATGAAGCTATACAACAAAAGAAATGGGTAGCTCCAGCAAGTGCTGATAAAATCGTGAACCCTCTTAAGAGTGATGCCAATGCAGCTGCTTCGGGAAAGAAGATTTATAAGATGTTGTGCTTGGTATGTCACGGCCCAAAAGGTAAAGGTGATGGAATGGCAGGTGCTGGACTAACACCTAAGCCAGCAGATTTGACTAGTGAAGCAGTTCAATCTCAAACTGATGGTGCCATTTTCTGGAAGATAGAACAAGGGCGTTCACCCATGCCATCTTATAAGACATCTATTCCAGAAAAAAAACGTTGGGAAATTATTAATTATATAAGAACACTTAAATAATGAAAAATCTTTTAACATTAATTGCTGTAATTATTTTTGGCAGTACCGTTTATAGTCAAACATACAATGACTTTGAGACGGATAGTTCTTCGACATCGGAACCATACAAGCCAAGTAAAACCCAGTTTATGATCAGGGGTTATGGTCACACTGGATTAAACTTTATGAGTGCTGAAGGTGAAAAGGAATCTTCATACGTTGGTTCTGCATTTGCTCCTATTTTTCTTTTTAAACATTCCGACCGACTTATGTTTGAAGCTGAACTTGAATTTGTACTTGAAAACAACGAGTTGGAAGTAGGTTTGGAATATGCAGATGTTATGTACGTTTTAAATAAGAATATGACGGTTCGTGCCGGTAAATTTCTTCTTCCTTTTGGAACATTTATGGAACGATTCCACCCAGCATGGATTAATAAACTTCGGCTAAGTTCTAATTAGCATATTGAATAGTTGTTGTTTGTACTCGTACCATGCGCTATTTGAAGCAAAGGCAATGGCTGTAACTGTTGCCATTTTACTGGTTGAGTTCTTGATTTTTTCAAGTACCAAGAACCAATTCAAGTAATTCTGTAAGTATTTTGTAGCTACCCCATTGAAAGAATCCATGAACTTTCTCAATCTCATATCCATATTGTTTACATTCTGGACATGGTACACCTTATCTACGGTTCGCTGTCCCTTTGAGGTGTTGAACTTTTTATGGGCAATTGTGTTGGCTTTTGCAAAAGCACCATAACTTCTATGGCTGTCGCTGCAGAGTACGTCAGCTTTATCAAGTTTCCCTTTAAGTATTCTATTCAGATCCTCTTTACTGATACGACCTCTTGTGGCCACTTTAAAGTCTTTGTTTCCAGATCTATCACAAGTTGCCACTACAGCTACTTTTTCATCACTTATGCCTGCTTTGCTTGCTTTTTCTCCTCGCATTTTCGGTTTTCTACCTAAATGACGTCCTCCTTTTTCTGAGTAGGCAAAGAACAGGTCATCGCTTTCGACTATGCCCTGAAACTCTTCTACCGAAACACTGGAAAATGACGTGAGCAATTTATGTCTCCAATCAAAGGACGTTTGAATTGATATCTCCGTCTCTTCTGCACTTTTCCTGATACTGTAGCCCGACAACAAACAGTATAAATACCGATTTAACTTCTCTTTCTTTTTTATATTATACCAAAACTTACCTGTGGTCTCACTGAAATTCTTCTTACAGCCATTGCAAACATAGCGTTGAACGCCTTTGAGCTTGCCATTGGCACGAACACGCTTTTCTGAGCAATGAGGACAGGTAACTGCTTTTGCCTCGTTGCTGTCCTTTACTTCACTTTCTTGCAAAGACAATGATAGCAACGAAGCCACTATCTCTTGTTGAACAGTCGCTGGACTATTAACGAAAAAATCCCTGAAATCTGAAGGTATCATATCTATATAGTTTTACACAAATATAAGACATATTCATCTTAGAACAAAGCTTAAACTTCCTACAAGGCCCTTAGGTTTTGGGCATGATGGCATTGCGCCTGCCTCAGGAATAGGTGTTGAACTTCGAGGTGCTTTTGATCTTGGCGGTCCTAAATTAAATTATTCAGTGTATTCAACCAATGGTCCTAGATTAAAGGATGGTGGGGACGAACCCGAAGAAGCAGGGATGCTTATGTTTCAAAATTTTGAAGACAATAATAATAGCAAAGCCTTTGGTGGCAGAATAGGGCTATTGCCATTTGCAGACTCTTCAACAGAAGTGGGATTTTCGGCTTATTCTACCAATGGTGTTGGTAATGCGGATTCAGAATACGAAGATATTGGAGCATTTTTATATGCCTTGGATTTTTCTTTTGTAAAACAAATATCAGCCCTAAAAGGCTTTATTGATGTTAAAGGACAATATAATAATTCCAATGTAGATGATGCAACTTTTATAGAAATGCATGAGGACGGTGACGAGGAAGAATACACCTTCGACAACAAAAGCAACTCTTTCTATGCCCAGTTAAGCTATCGCCCAACAATGGCTAGTAGTGATTTTCTAAAAAAAATGGAGTTGGTAGGGAGATTTTCAAATTTCAATGCTCCTGAAGGTGCAGAATGGGAAGAACAGGCAGATCAATATGCTTTTGGTTTAAATTATTGGTTAACATGGAGATCAGTTGTAAAAGTTGCGTACCAGACAACAGATAGTGTTGGTGGTCATGACGGGGGCGGCACAACTGATGGCTTCTTTGTACACTGGGCAATTGGATTCTAACTAACATATAAATACAGAAATCATGAAAACAATACATAAAATAGTTTTAGTCAGCTTAATGTTATTTGTAGCAGGTGGAATAATAGTAAGCTGTTCTTCTACAAAGGATAAATATACGAGTGTTACTAATGTTGAAGAGGAATTCAAAATAGAGAAATCTGGCGCACAATTATGGGGAGAAGCTTGTAATAGATGCCATTTAGCACCCTCACCTGCAGATTACAATGACACTGACTGGGAAACAATCAGCCTTCATATGCGGGTACGGGCAAATCTAACAGAAAAGGAAATTACAAAAATTGAAGCCTTTTTAAAATCAGCAAATTAATAACTAAAAGCACATTCCCTTAACTCGTGATTCTAAAGGTTATAGGGAATGTGATTATTAATTGTAAAAGAACGTTTACTCAATAAAAAGAATATAAAAAATCAGTTTAAATGAATGTTTAATAATCTAAAAATGAAAAATATGAAAACTACAGTAAAAATTTTGATGACAGTTGGATTAGTTGGAACAATTCTTAGTTGCAAATCATCCTTCAATGCTACCGAAACATTGCAGGTTGAAGAAAATAGAAATGCCATCTATCAAGAAATTATTGCAAACCCTGTCCAGTTGACCAATTTCATCAGCGAGGCACAAAATAGTGAAGATGCCAAAAAGATATTGATGAAGGCCCATATGGAACAGATGGAATCTGGAAATATGAAAATGATGATGGAGAAAAACCCGGAAATGAAAGATAAAATGCAATCCCATATGCAGAAGATGATGGAAAAAAATCCCGAAATGATGCAAAAGATGCAATCCAAAATGCTCGATAAAACGATGGAGAGTGAAAAGGGACGTAAAATGTTGATGGATAATATCCATAATAATGAAATGATGAAAAGAGAGATGAAAGCAAAGATGATGCAAATGATGGATGAAAACCCTGAAATGATGGAAGAAATGATGCAGAAAATGATGGAAAAAAATCCTGATATGATGAAGAAGATGAAAGGGAAAATGAAAAATGAAGGATAATAAATTCCTGTCCTAAGATTGGGGTAACTACAAATGAAAACATTTAGTTAACTATTAAAACTATACAATTATGATGATGTGGTGGTGGTGGATACTGATACCTGTCGTTCTTGTATTGGTCATATTTCCGTACAATAGAAGAAATAGGCGAAATACAGCGAAGAGGGGAAATTCGATGGATGTTCTGGACAACCGATTCGCCAAGGGCGAAATGTCCAAAGAAGAATATGAAGAACAAAAACGAACGTTGAACACTAAAAATTAAACCGATGAAATATTATTTCAATAAAACTCTTTACGAAGATTTTGAAAAAGTAATCGATAAGGTAACGGATGAGTTAAAAAAGGAAGGTTTCGGCATATTGACCGATATAGATATCAAAGAAACATTGAAAGAGAAACTTGATGTAGACTTCAAAAAATATCGAATTCTAGGTGCCTGTAATCCGTCCTATGCCCATAAGGCATTGGAAGCCGAAGATAAGATAGGCACCATGTTGCCCTGCAATGTAATTGTACAGGAAATTGAAGAAGGAGTTATTGAGGTAGCCGCTGTAAACCCAATGGCATCCATGCAAGCGGTCGATAATGAAATACTGGCAGAAATAGCAAGTGACATTACCACTAAATTGGAAAATGTAATCGAGAAACTTTAAAAGCGACATGATGGAAAATGACAAGGGAAAAAACAAACAGGTTTCACAACAAAATTATTCAGAAAGTCAAAATACCACTTACTGTATCCCTAGGAGGTTTGGCAGTATAACCTTTGAAGAGACAGTACAAAATGTAAAAAATAACATCGCAAAACTAGGTCTTGACCTTGTTGGTGAATTTGACGTTAAACAGTATCTAGACTCTAGCTTTGAAAAGATGCCACGGCATCTCATTCTAATGGTATGTGAAAAAGAAACCGCATCAAAATTAATCTCTAGCGACATTCAAATGAGCATTCTTTTTCCGTGCCATGTAACCATTAAAGAAGTGGAAGATAATTCTATTATAGAAGTCTCCATAGAAAATACCGATACTACTTGGTCGTCCTCCATGAAAAAAGACGTAATGGATGTGGCAAAAAACACGAAGAACACCTTGATAAAGGTGCTTGACAATATCGAACAACTTCACGTAAAATTATAATTAAAATGAAACAAAGAGAAAATAGCAACTGGAGTATTAGCAATCGCATTATTGATCATAATCACAATATCATGTAAAGATACCAAATAAGGGCACAACAACAAAGGCGACACTATTCTAAGCAGATGGTCAACAATAGCCATATAGTCTCTGCAATGGAAGAAGACCATGACAAAATCGAGAGGGTGTAATCTCAAGTCTGTCTAGACTTTGAAAATTAAATTAAAATTTTTAGACTAGATTATGACACAAGAAGAGATTAAGGAATTAAAGGAAAAAGCATTAAAACAATTTTTATCAGGAGAATCCCTAACCGGCAAAAACGGCGCTTTTGCTCCAATGCTTAGGGAGTTTATGGAAGAGGCCCTGGAAGCAGAAATGTCTTCGCACCTTTCCGATGAAGAAAAAGGCTCAAAAGCAGGTAATAAGCGTAATGGCAAAGGCAAAAAGACCCTAAAGAGCAGCCAAGGGGACGTCACCATTAACACGCCCCAGGATCGTAACAGTACCTTTGAGCCGGAGATCGTAGCGAAACGCCAGCGTATCCTGGCCGATAATTTAGAAAAGCAGATTATAGGCATGTACGGGATGGGCAATAGCCTGCGGGATATCTCAGCTCATATAGAGGAAATGTATGATTCCAAGATATCCACACACGTTCTAAGTGATATTACGGACCGGGTGATTCCCAAGGTTAAGGAATGGCAGGATCGCCCCTTGGAGCCGGTATATTGCATCCTATGGCTCGACGCGATGCACTTCAAGGTACGCGAAGAAGGCAAAGTAAAGCACAAGGCCTTGTATAATATTTTAGGAATAAATAAAGCTGGAAGAAAGGAAGTGCTGGGTATGTATATCTCGGAAAGTGAAGGGGCCAATTTTTGGCTTCAGGTGCTGACCCAATTAAACAACCGTGGCTTAAAAGATATTCTGATTGCCTGTACGGATAATCTTACGGGCTTTAGTGAAGCCATTCATTCTGTTTATCCCAAGACTGATATTCAGCTATGTATTGTCCACCAGATCCGCAATAGTATGAAGTATGTGGCCAGTAAGGATCAAAAAGATTTTATGAAAGACCTTAAACTGGTGTACAAGGCTGACACCAAAGACCAGGCTGAATCGGCTTTACTGGATCTGGAAGAAAAATGGGGCAAAAGATATCCCATAGTGATCCGTTCCTGGAATGATAACTGGGACCGATTGAGTGCTTATTTTGAATATACCGCACCCATTAGAAAACTCATATACACCACAAATGCCGTAGAGGCTTTTCACCGGCAGGTAAGAAAAGTAACCAAGACCAAAGGCGCTTTTACCAATGATATGGCACTATTGAAGCTGGTTTACCTAGCTACCAGAAGAATTGAAAAGAAATGGAACGCCCCACTGCAGAACTGGGGTTTGGTAGTTCAACAATTAGCTATTAAATTTGAAGGTCGGCTAGAGTTGGACTTAGCCACCAATGAAACGAAAAACTAAAATTTTCTTCTCCCGGGGGTACCCCCGGGAGAAGAAGCAGACAGAGTTGAGCTAACACTCCCGAACAGAATAAATTGACCTTTCCTCAAGGTTTGACAAACGGAGAGGATAGTATTTTTATTTCCTTAGTTCAATTATATGTTCATCATATTAATTTTACGAATGAAACACTTTATTTGGTAAATGAGCGGGAAGGAAGTGCGTCTAGAAGTTGGACATTTGACCGGGTATATAAAATGAAGAATAATATTCGGTTTATAAATAATTATATTGAAAAACATCCAAATTTAAATAGAAAACAAAAAAGTATTTTAGATTATAGTATTTATGGAATTGTATCTGCAATTTTTAATCATTTATATTACTGTTTTTCTATTAAAAATTATTTAAAAATATTAAGGGTTGTTCGTAAACAGTTGAACCGGAAGTTAGATACCGGAAATATTACAATTAGTAAGAAAAAAGTTAGGTTGTTGAATCTTTCCTTGAATTGGTTTTCTTTTACGGTGCTAATTAACCAAAGATTTAAACAATTATCTCGATAATGGTTTTACAAAGCATTGTTCTTTATAGCACTTTAATCCTGGTAATGACTTCCTTTGCTAAATTATATTCTTTAAAGCAAAGTTACCGGGAAGTTGACGGCAGTTTAGTTAGTACTTCAAAATCTGGTATTTTCTATTTAATTTTTATCATGCTTTCCTTTGCCCTGATGATGGGCTTAAGATATGATGTGGGAACAGACTACTTAGCATATCAGGATGGTTATATTTTTAATTATGATGTTGGTAAAGGAGAAATTCTTTTTAATTGGGTTAGGGAATTGTTTAATAGTTTTGAGTTTCATTATTCTGCTTACTTCTCCTTTTTAGCTTTTTTAAATATTTCTTTCTTTCTGTATGCTTTTAAAAGAGATGCCTTTATTCTTCCATTACTACTTTTCTTCCTGCTTACAAATGGGGATTGGCTAGTTTGGATGAATATAATTCGTCAAGCAGTAGCGATGTGCATTTGGATTTATGCCCTCACTTTTATTGAAAAGAAAAAGTTTTGGCGGTATTTAATCTGGTGTTTAGTGGCGATAGGTTTCCATACCAGTGCAATTATCTTAATTCCACTTTATTGGATTCTTAAAGATGGAAAGGATTATTTCACTAATATCAAACTGCAATTAATCCTTTTTGCTGGAGCATTTCTTTTTCAATACTCATTCGGTTCTTTTTTAGAACAAATTGGGCCTTTAATTCAGTTTTATCAATCAGAACTATTCGGTGGTACTTATAACTATTCCATAGAAAGATTTAAAGAAGAAGCTGCGGCTACAGTAGAAGGTTCCGGTATGGCTTATCTCTTTAGAGTAGTCTTATGTATTATAATTATTTTATATAGCAAGAGGTTAAAAGAATACTATAATAGTAAATGGTTTACTATTATTTATTTTCTGTTTTTCATTGGTATTTTAACCCAAAACATTTTCCCGGTGGGTTCTATTGTTTTGACGAGGCCATTCCGTTATCTCTTTATTTTTAAAGGAATAATGTTTGCGTACTTTATCTATTACTTGATTAAAAATGAATCCCCACATAATAGACTTGTTGGCGTTGGACTGATTCTTATTTTTATCTCTATTTTTTATCTGAACATTATTACCGCTAATTCACATTCTCATTTATGGTATCAGTTTTACTTTCAGCAATGAGAAGTTTTTTCTAGGAAATTATAATCAATATTTATTATTCACGAAAGAAAATCATCTCTAAAAATGCTAGTTTGCAGGGTATATTTTAAGTAGGGATTACTCATTCTAGACAAAATAGTACGATGATAATAGGAGAACCAAATATAATTAAGAGCTGGAGTTTTGGTTATATGTAATTATTTCCTATTCCGCATATTCAATAAGGTTTAGTTTTAGAAAAGTCTCTGATTTTCTTGTAAAAAAAAGTAAACGTTATACAACAAGGGATTAAAATATTTTAGATTCAGCTTATTTTATTTATATATAAGATTTAACATGGCAGACATATTACATATTATCAAGACCAATTATTATAAAAATGACAGTAGACTTACAAAATGGGTAGATTCCCTAAGTATGGAGAATTTGAAATCTGAAGTTTTTATTTTACAAGATAATAATAAACAAAAGAAGTGGAAAGAAGGAGATAACAAAATTATAGCAACAAGGTTACATTCTCGAAAATATTTTAAACAGAGAAAAGGATATCTTTTTAAAGTTCCGGAGTTGGCCTTGAGAACAATAAAACAAATCAATTCATCTAATGCATCTCTTATTGTTTTCCACGATATGCAACAAATTTTAACCTTGTTCTATTTTTGTCTAGTTAATAGACAGAAAACCAAAAGGAAGAAAATTGTATGGGATCTTCATGAATTACCCCATGAGGTTTTGACTAAAAATTATTTTTCTCGTAAAATTATTCGCTTTATTTTAAGTACAGTTGATTTATTGATTTATACTAATATTGAGCGAAGGGAATATATTCTTCAGAAATTTAGACATTCTGAAAAGAGATTTCTAGTTCTCAATAATTATACAGACCAATCATATAGTAAAACTTCTCGAGCTGCAGTACCAACTAAACTCGAAAACTGGCTTGATAATAGGAGGTATATATTATGGTTGGGAAATGCGGGTATTAATAGAAATTTTCTGTTTGCGCTGAAATCCCTCAAGGAATACAGTGACAAGTTTAAACTTGTTGTTTTAGGTAACATTGAACCTGAAATAAGGGATTATATTATTAAAAATAATTTACAGGAATTCATTTTTTCCACATTCGTTCCACAAGATGAAATGATTAATTATATAGATAATGCTTTTTTTTCAATAGTATTATACAAAAATTCCTCACCAAACAACTTCTATTGCGAACCAAACCGCCTCTATCAGCTTACAGCAAGGGAGGTTCCAATTATATGCGGCAATAACCCTCCTATGAAATCTTTTGTTCAGGAATTTAAAGCTGGAATTGTTTTACCAGATGATGGTTCTAATATTGATAATTTAAGGGTCGCATTGAAAAAGATGATTAAATACCAAAATCAATTTGTTGGTAATTTGGAAAAAGCAGATATCACAGATTCACATTCGTGGGAAAGTCAATTTTCTAAAGTTATAAAGACACTAAAAGAATTATAATTAAAAAAAATGAAAATAACCATCATTGCAGGCGCACGACCAAATTTTGTAAAAATAGCACCCATCATCCACGCTATTGAAAATTCAAGAAGTAAAGGAAAAGATATCAAATATCGTCTGGTTCACACTGGACAGCATTATGATAAGAAAATGTCGGGGAATTTTTTTGAACAACTGGAAATTCCAGAACCCCATATTAATCTCGCTTCAGGAAGTGGTACTCAGGCCGAACAAACCGCAGCTATTATGATAAGGTTTGAAAAAGAATTACAAGAAAATCCTGCAGATATAGTTTTAGTCGTAGGAGATGTGACTTCCACAATGGCGTGTGCCATTACTGCACAAAAACTACAAACTAAAGTTGCACATGTCGAAGCTGGTATTCGGTCTGGAGACTGGAGTATGCCTGAGGAAATTAATCGTTTGGCCACCGACGCCGTAACAAATTATTTCTTTACAACTTCAGATATTGCCAATAAAAATTTGAGGGATTCTGGAGTAGACGAAAAATCTATCTTTTTTGTAGGTAATACCATGATTGATACTCTCCTAAAACAAAGGTCACGTTTTCAAAAGCCCGAGGTTTGGGATGAGCTGAAATTAAAAGAAAAAGAATATCTTGTGATGACCTTACATCGACCCGCCAATGTAGATGAAGAAGATAAACTGAAAGGTTTAATGGAAGAACTGATTCTAAATAGCAACGATCTTCCCATGATCTTCCCGGTTCATCCTAGGACCGCTAAAATGCTACAGAAGTTAGGTATTTCCCACCCAAGATTACACCTGATAGAGCCTTTGAGTTATTTAGAATTTAATTATTTAGTAGAAAAAGCCAAAGCGGTCGTAACCGACTCGGGAGGTATTACAGAAGAGACTACAGTCATGGGTGTCCCATGTATGACCTTACGGGCAAATACTGAACGCCCCGAAACCATGAGCCTAGGAACCAATGAATTGTTAGGAACTGATCCTCAAACCATAAAACCAGCCATGAAGAAATTATTCTCGGGAAATTGGAAAAAAGGCCAAAAAATCCCTTTGTGGGATGGAAAAACTGCGGAAAGAATTGTAAAGGTATTATTGAATCTCATATAATCTCACTGTAGAAGTATTACTAAAATATACTAACCCAATAGGTTTTCAAAATCATTTTGAAATACTAGCCTAATAGAGTTATCTAGGAGGGTGTAATCTCAAGTCTGTCTAGACTTTGAAAATTAAATTAAAATTTTTAGACTAGATTATGACACAAGAAGAGATTAAGGAATTAAAGGAAAAAGCATTAAAACAATTTTTATCAGGAGAATCCCTAACCGGCAAAAACGGCGCTTTTGCTCCAATGCTTAGGGAGTTTATGGAAGAGGCCCTGGAAGCAGAAATGTCTTCGCACCTTTCCGATGAAGAAAAAGGCTCAAAAGCAGGTAATAAGCGTAATGGCAAAGGCAAAAAGACCCTAAAGAGCAGCCAAGGGGACGTCACCATTAACACGCCCCAGGATCGTAACAGTACCTTTGAGCCGGAGATCGTAGCGAAACGCCAGCGTATCCTGGCCGATAATTTAGAAAAGCAGATTATAGGCATGTACGGGATGGGCAATAGCCTGCGGGATATCTCAGCTCATATAGAGGAAATGTATGATTCCAAGATATCCACACACGTTCTAAGTGATATTACGGACCGGGTGATTCCCAAGGTTAAGGAATGGCAGGATCGCCCCTTGGAGCCGGTATATTGCATCCTATGGCTCGACGCGATGCACTTCAAGGTACGCGAAGAAGGCAAAGTAAAGCACAAGGCCTTGTATAATATTTTAGGAATAAATAAAGCTGGAAGAAAGGAAGTGCTGGGTATGTATATCTCGGAAAGTGAAGGGGCCAATTTTTGGCTTCAGGTGCTGACCCAATTAAACAACCGTGGCTTAAAAGATATTCTGATTGCCTGTACGGATAATCTTACGGGCTTTAGTGAAGCCATTCATTCTGTTTATCCCAAGACTGATATTCAGCTATGTATTGTCCACCAGATCCGCAATAGTATGAAGTATGTGGCCAGTAAGGATCAAAAAGATTTTATGAAAGACCTTAAACTGGTGTACAAGGCTGACACCAAAGACCAGGCTGAATCGGCTTTACTGGATCTGGAAGAAAAATGGGGCAAAAGATATCCCATAGTGATCCGTTCCTGGAATGATAACTGGGACCGATTGAGTGCTTATTTTGAATATACCGCACCCATTAGAAAACTCATATACACCACAAATGCCGTAGAGGCTTTTCACCGGCAGGTAAGAAAAGTAACCAAGACCAAAGGCGCTTTTACCAATGATATGGCACTATTGAAGCTGGTTTACCTAGCTACCAGAAGAATTGAAAAGAAATGGAACGCCCCACTGCAGAACTGGGGTTTGGTAGTTCAACAATTAGCTATTAAATTTGAAGGTCGGCTAGAGTTGGACTTAGCCACCAATGAAACGAAAAACTAAAATTTTCTTCTCCCGGGGGTACCCCCGGGAGAAGAAGCAGACAGAGTTGAGCTAACACTCCCTTATCTAGTTACAGTCACATAACTCGTCGTTACTTAAAATTAATATTATGACATTAAATATTTTTGAATAATGCAGAAAGAATATTTTTATCATCATACAGCAGTTATTGATGAAGGCGCGAAAATAGGTGAAAAAGTCAAAATTTGGCATTTTACCCATATTATGCCAAACTGTGAAATAGGAGATGGATGTAATATCGGGCAAAATGTGGTTATTTCTCCTGAGGTAGTTCTGGGACATAACGTGAAGGTTCAAAACAACGTCTCTATCTATACAGGGGTAATCTGTGAAGACGATGTGTTTTTGGGGCCATCGATGGTTTTTACTAATGTAATTAATCCCAGGAGCGCCGTAAATCGAAAATCCCAATATATTAAAACGATAGTAAGGAAAGGTGCCTCAATAGGTGCAAATGCTACGATTATTTGTGGAAATGAAATCGGAAAATATTCTATGATTGGGGCAGGTGCGGTCATTACCAAACCGGTTTTAGATTATGCTTTAATGGTAGGAAACCCTGCAAAACAAATTGGCTGGGTAAGTGAATATGGTCATAAACTTCAATTTGATGAGAAGCGAAATGCCAGATGTCCAGAAACAAAAGAAGTTTATCAGTTTAAAACACAACCATCCGAAAGTTGAAAAATAAAATAGCCTGAGAATCCCTTATTTTTGTTTTGGACAAAAAAAATAATTTTTATGGGACTCTTCAGGCGCACTAAAAATACAAACAAACCTCTTCTTCGACAAATAATTGACCTATGTCCTCGCTGGATGCTCACGCGTTGTGCCGATGAGCACAATGGCGACAAGGGGTGCAGCAGATATAAGACCTACGATCAATTCGTTGCCCAAACTTTCGGACAGCTGAATAAATGCTACACTCTTAGTGACATTTCCACTGGTATCGGGGTCAGCGAAACATTTATTTCGGATTTGGGTCTTGAGCAGAGCCCAGCGCGTTCTACCATGAGCGATGGCAACAAAAAGAGGAGTTATAAAGTCTTCGAGAGCTTATATTACCGGTTGTTAGGGCACTATGGCCGACTATTGTCGAAGCACGGACAGTCTCATATAATCAAGGAAATCAAAGACCGTGACATAAAATTGATCGACAGCACCACGATCAGTCTATGTCTGTCCATGTTCGATTGGGCAAAGTTTCGGACAGCTAAAGGAGGTATAAAAATACATACCTGCTGGGACGATGCCATGATGATCCCCGATATGGTCAATATAACAGAGGCAAAGCTCCATGACAGCAAAGGACTGGCCCAATCCGTTTTCCGAAAGGGAACGGTCATCGTGGAGGACAGGGCGTACTTCGATTTTCTGTTGATGCGCCAGAGGATCGCGGCAGAAAATGTTTTTGTCACTCGCATCAAGATCAATACGGTCTATCAAACCTTGGAAGAACTGGAGCTCCCCGAAGGTAGCGATCAGGATATCCTAAAAGACGAGATCATCGTTTTACCAAGCAAGAAGGCCGTGGAAACAGGCATTGCGGAACACCCTCTCCGGTTGGTGCACGTTTATAAGCAGGACGAGAACAAAGTGATAGAAATAATCACCAACAACTTGGATTGGAGCGCCAGGACCATCGCGGACCTTTATAAAAAACGATGGGATATTGAACTTTTTTTTAAGGCGATAAAACAGAACCTCCAAATAAAGACCTTCCTTGGAACCAGTGAGAACGCCGTAAAATCACAAATATACATCGCGCTCATAACCTATTTGCTGCTCCAGATAATTGTGAGGACAATAGCCAAAAAAGAACATGCATTTTCCAATTTCGTGGAAAAGATCAGGATCTGTCTATGTTTTTATCTTACCCTCGATTATGCCTGCAATACCGTAGGAGAAGGGGCGAAAAGAATAAGGGGTCAGACCAAACTCCACTATAGGGTAGATCCAGACTTATTTTCTCCCATTAGCCCTAATTGAAGCCTGAAAATAGGGGTGGCCGAAGGTTTTAGGTTTAAAGTCAAAAACTTTCGGATGAGTGTGAGTTTAAAAATAATAAAGTTATTAAAGTTAATGAGTAATATAACTAATAAAATCGATTTTGCTAATCTACCAATGGCTTATGAGGAGCATAAAGTGGAGATAGATAATGCTATTAAGGGAGTACTTCAAAATGCTAATTACATTATGGGAGAACCTGTTAAGGAATTTGAAGAAAAACTTCAAAGATTTACAGGGGCAAAATATGCTATTTCCTGTTCATCAGGAACAGATGCACTTTTACTTGCACTTATGGCAATGGATATTCAGCCAGGAGATGAAGTATTAACTACACCATTTACCTTTATTGCTACGGCAGAGACCATTGCTTTTCTAAAAGCTAAACCTGTTTTTGTAGATATAGAAGAAAGTACATATAATATAGATCCTTCCAAGATTGAGGAAAAAATTACTGCTAGAACTAAAGCAATTATTCCCGTTTCAATTTTTGGACAGGTTCCAGACATGGATTTTATAAATGAAATTGCAATCAGACATGATTTATTTGTGATAGAAGATGCCGCTCAAAGTTTTGGGGCTACTTATAAAGGGAAGAGGAGCTGTAACCTCAGCACCTTTGCCTGTACTAGTTTCTTTCCGGCTAAACCACTGGGCTGCTTTGGTGATGGGGGAGCGGTATTTACAAGTGAACCAGAATTTGCGACGAAAATGAAAAGTTTGCGTCTCCACGGCCAGATGGAACGCTATCATCATAAATATATTGGTATGGGTGGTAGGTTGGATACTTTACAGGCAGCCATTTTGAATGTAAAATTGGATAGCTATGAGCAGGATATTTCAAACAGACAAAGGGTTGCTCAAAAATATACATCATTCTTAAAAGAGGCAGTAATTATTCCGACTGTTAATCCTGAAAGTACATCTGTTTGGGCGCAATATTCTATAAGGGTAAAAAATCGCACAGAAACAGTTGAAAAATTAAAAAGAAACGGGATTCCAACTGCAATCCATTATCCAAAGGCTCTACACCAGCAGGAATGTTTTGAATACCTGGATTATAAAGAGGGCGATTTTCCGGTTACAGAAAAGGTAACTAGGGAGATTCTAAGCTTGCCTATGAACCCTTATTTGACAACGAAGGAAATAGAATTCATAACTAACCAACTTAAAACCGCTATACAATGAAAAATTTTGCACTTATAGGAGCTTCAGGATACATAGCTCCAAGACATCTCAAAGCTATTAAGGATACTAATAATCTATTGATCGCCGCATTAGATAGGTTTGATAGTGTGGGAATAATGGACAGTTTTTTTCCAGATGCTGATTTTTTTGTTGAAACAGAACGTTTTGATCGACATATTGAAAAATTAAAACACGAACAAAATATAACGCCAGACTATTTTAGTATTTGCACTCCCAATTATTTGCATGATTCACATATAAGGATGGCTCTAAGAAGAGGGGCAGATGCCATTTGTGAAAAACCACTGGTTTTAAATCCGTGGAATTTAGATGCCCTGCAAAACATGGAAGAGGAAACCGGTCAAAGAGTGTGGAATATCCTTCAATTAAGGTTGCATGAAAGTATTATTAATTTAAAGAAAAAAGTAGATGCTGCACCCAAGGATAAAATATTTGAGGTAGATCTTACTTATCTCACTTCAAGAGGTAATTGGTATTACACTTCTTGGAAAGGAGATAGGGATAAATCTGGTGGAATAGCAACGAATATTGGAGTTCATTTTTATGATATGCTATCCTGGGTTTTTGGTGACTTACAAAGAAATGATGTACATGTGCAGACTCACGATAGAGCAGCAGGTTACTTAGAATTTAAAAGAGCCCGAGTAAGATGGTTTTTATCTATTAATTATGATGTTCTTCCAGAAGAAATAAAAGTTAAAGGACAACGAACTTTTAGATCAATTACAATTGAAGGGGACGAACTAGAGTTCAGTGGAGGTTTTACAGATTTACATACTAAAGTATATCAGGGTATTTTAGATGGTCAGGGGTACGGATTAGAGGATGCGCGTAAATCAATTGAGATTGTTAATGATATACGAAATGCTGAACCTATTGGGTTAAAAGGAGAATATCATCCTTTTGCTAAGAAAGAGTTAGTAAGTCACCCTTTTATAAAAGGGAAATTTTAAAAAACCTAATTCAACAAACATTAGGTACTTTCAAGTTTAAAAATATATCTAATACCCTATAATAAATAAATTTTGGACAAAAAAAATAAAGAAATTTGGTTTATAGACCAATACATTGGTCATCCTAAGTACGGGAATGTCTACCGTAATTTTTATTTAGCTGAAGAATTGCAGAAGCGCAATATTAAAGTAAGGATTTTTTCTGGATCATATTCTCATTTGAGGTATAACAATCCTATAGTTTCAGGTATTTGTACAACTGAAATTCTTGATGGTGTCGAATTTAACTGGATCAAAATCAAAAATTATGGAGATGGAAGAAGTATCGGTAGAGTTCTTTCTTTTTTTGAATTTACATCAAAATTATTCTTTCTTCGAAAAGAAATAGGACCGGAGGTTATATTAACTCCTTCTGCTCCGATGGTTCCTTTTTGGCTTGTTTATTTTTTTAATAAGATTTACTGGAATAATAAATCTAAAATTATTTTTGAAATAAGAGATATTTGGCCACTTACTTTAATAACCTTAGGAAAGAAGAAAAAATATCATCCTTTTATAATATTTTTATCTTTCACAGAAAAAGTGGCGTATAAGAAAGTTGATTATATAGTTTCTACTCTGAAATTATCTTATAAGCACATAGCTACTATCACAAAGAAAAGACCTAGATTTAAATGGATTGATAATGGTATTAATATTCCAGATAAAACTGTTCAGGTACCTAAAGAAATTTTAAGTTTAATTCCAACCGATAAGTTCATTATTGGCTATACGGGTTCTCTAGGGTTAGCTAATGCAATGTCTTATTTAATAGAAGCCGCCAATTTAATAAAGCACAACACTAAAGTTCATTTTGTCTTAGTGGGAGATGGTTCGGATAAAAAAGCGTTAATGAGAAAAGCGAAGGGATTAAATAATATTACTTTTATAAACAAAGTCGAGAAAAATTTTATCCCGGGAATCCTGAGTCATTTCGATGCACTATATTTTTCTTATGCAAATGTTCCAGAATTATACAAATATGGGGTATCTGCTAATAAAACTTATGAATATATGATTTCGGGGAAACCAATAATACTTTCTACACCAAAATTAGAGTATAATATTATAGAGATTGCTCAATGTGGTATTGTAATTCCACCCGAAAATTCAAAATCGATTTATCGAGCAATTCATGCTTTATTCCTTTTGTCTCCGGAGGAACGAGCAGATATGGGCAAAAGAGGAAAGGAGTATATAAAAAGAAATAATACTTTCGATATCCTGGGAGATAAACTTTATAAAGTAATTAATGAAGTTTTATAACTTTAAAGCTATATTCCCTAGACATTTTCTAAAAGTCATGCTTTAAATTCTTTCTAAGCACCTACTACTCTTTATAGATAATTTCACTCTATCTTAATATTTCGGGATTAGTTATTCCCGCCAAAACCTTATGTCATGAACATTTTAGATCAAAACATTTTGTTAGACCTATTTCATCAGCATTATTTATTTTTTGCTGCTGGCGTGTTCTTACTGGCCTTTTGTCTTACCTGGTATTTTACTCCAAAGGTATTATGGGTAAGCAGGGAAAAGAATCTGATGAAAGAAGTAAATGCTCGTAGTTCCCATAAAACTGCAATTCCTCCTTTTGGTGGCGTAGCCTTTTTCCTGGTGCTGGTGCTAATAATAAGTTTGCTGCAGGCTTTACGCACCTCTCCTACAGGGAATCACCTTATAATAGGGCTTACCTTTTTATTTATGGCTGGCTTAAAAGATGATATGGTGATCTCTTCCGCCAGGTTAAAGTTTATTAGTCAGTTATTTGCCGCAGGTTTTATTATTTTTTCTCCCGAACTGCGACTCACAAGCCTGCATGGGTTTTTAGGAGTTTTTGAAATCCCTGCAATACTGGGGTATACTTTTAACGTTTTAATAGTAGTAGCATTAATAAATGCTTATAACCTTATTGATGGTATTGACGGCCTGGCGGGAATTGTAGGTGTTGTAATTTCCCTTACCTATGCCCTGGTCTTTTATACCACCGGGCATCCTTACTTTGTATTATTAAGTCTATGTACGGCAGGGATTCTTGGTGCTTTTCTAAGGTTTAATTTTTCCCGTGGAAAAAGAAAGATCTTTATGGGAGACGGGGGAAGCCTGGTAATGGGCTTTATGATTGCATTTTTAAGTTTAAAGATTTTAGTAATGCAACCATACCAGCCCCTTATGAAAGAAGGTTATGTGCCAGAAAACACGCTTCTCTTTGCATTAGCTGTTTTGTTTCTGCCCATTTTTGATACTTTAAGAGTAATTATTATTCGATTAAAAAACGGTAAAACCCCTTTTGAAGCCGATCGTAATCATATGCACCACGTGCTTTTGGATAATGGTTTAAGTCATAAAAAAGCCAGTTTTGTCCTTGGCGGATTAAACCTCGCGGTAATAATTTTATTTATCATGTTAAGTAGAGACCTTAAAAGTGAAGGAATGTGCCTGGCGATGTTAGGGGTTTTTATTATTGTAGCAATTGCCTTTGAAGCTTTAAAAAAGAAAGCAGTAAGAAGGAATTTGAGGAATAATGCGAATGGAGCCAATGAACGGGGAAAAGAAAATGTGGCTATGGCCGGAGAGTAGGTTACAGTTGACAGTGGTTAGTGGGCAGTAGGCAGGTTATCTTCTAGTTTACTGAAAACACCACGATAAAGCAATAATAATTTTTAGCTTTGTTCTAAGATGAATATGTCTTATATTTGTGTAAAACTATATAGATATGATACCTTCAGATTTCAGGGATTTTTTCGTTAATAGTCCAGCGACTGTTCAACAAGAGATAGTGGCTTCGTTGCTATCATTGTCTTTGCAAGAAAGTGAAGTAAAGGACAGCAACGAGGCAAAAGCAGTTACCTGTCCTCATTGCTCAGAAAAGCGTGTTCGTGCCAATGGCAAGCTCAAAGGCGTTCAACGCTATGTTTGCAATGGCTGTAAGAAGAATTTCAGTGAGACCACAGGTAAGTTTTGGTATAATATAAAAAAGAAAGAGAAGTTAAATCGGTATTTATACTGTTTGTTGTCGGGCTACAGTATCAGGAAAAGTGCAGAAGAGACGGAGATATCAATTCAAACGTCCTTTGATTGGAGACATAAATTGCTCACGTCATTTTCCAGTGTTTCGGTAGAAGAGTTTCAGGGCATAGTCGAAAGCGATGACCTGTTCTTTGCCTACTCAGAAAAAGGAGGACGTCATTTAGGTAGAAAACCGAAAATGCGAGGAGAAAAAGCAAGCAAAGCAGGCATAAGTGATGAAAAAGTAGCTGTAGTGGCAACTTGTGATAGATCTGGAAACAAAGACTTTAAAGTGGCCACAAGAGGTCGTATCAGTAAAGAGGATCTGAATAGAATACTTAAAGGGAAACTTGATAAAGCTGACGTACTCTGCAGCGACAGCCATAGAAGTTATGGTGCTTTTGCAAAAGCCAACACAATTGCCCATAAAAAGTTCAACACCTCAAAGGGACAGCGAACCGTAGATAAGGTGTACCATGTCCAGAATGTAAACAATATGGATATGAGATTGAGAAAGTTCATGGATTCTTTCAATGGGGTAGCTACAAAATACTTACAGAATTACTTGAATTGGTTCTTGGTACTTGAAAAAATCAAGAACTCAACCAGTAAAATGGCAACAGTTACAGCCATTGCCTTTGCTTCAAATAGCGCATGGTACGAGTACAAACAACAACTATTCAATATGCTAATTAGAACTTAGCCTAATTTTTCAAAAAAAACAGTTTTATAATAAACCTTAATTCGAGAAGTGGGTTTATTACGTCAACCTGAACTTGTTTCAGGTTCTATCATGTTAGATCTCCGAATAAATTTAGGAGCGGGCTCTGAAATAAATTCAGGATGACGATAAAATTAAGCGGGAGCCAAAAACACTAAACAACAAAACCAAACACGGATACCGTCTAAAGACTAGTAGTTTTCGATGTACCCTGATTACATCGAAACACTCGATCTAACAGATAAAGAGTGAAAAAATCTGCCAAACGACTAAAGTCTACCGACAATCTTAAGTAAAAATTAACATAAATTAATATATTCGCACAAATTTTTAATTAAATGAATACAGCATAGTGCTGGGCCCAAAAATTAAACGTCATCCTGAACTTGTTTCAGGATCTAATACGATAAGACTAGGATCTTAGAATCGCGAAGCAAATTCGGGATTGACGTTAAAAAGTATTTAATTCTAATATTAAGATTAATAAAAATAAATGAAATTACCCCATTTCTTTCGATTACCTGCCTTAGGGCTTTTTTGCATTTTTTTGGTTTCTTCCTGTGTTTCCCGCCAGGAAATTGTCTATTTCCAGGGTTTGGAAGAAGCAGAGGCTAAAATGGAAGAACAATCTAATAGGAGTTTACAAATTAAACCAAATGACCTGCTTACCATTAGTGTTGCTGCCGAACAGCAAGATGCGGCTATCCCATTTAACCTTCCAGTTATTGGCGTTCCAGCCGGTGGAGAACAAATTGGATTATCGGTAAATGGCAGGCAGCAACTCCAAACTTACCTGGTAGGAAAAGATGGTAATATAGATTTTCCTTTTTTGGGTAAAACTAAAGCCGAAGGTTATAGCCAGGAAGAATTTGCAGCTAATTTAAAGGAGCAAATTAAAAGATACGTTCAGGATCCCATTGTAAATGTGAGGGTGGTAAACTTCCAGGTAAGTGTATTGGGAGAGGTAACCCGCCCGGGAACTTTTGATGTAGAGGACGATTATTTTACTTTACCCCAGGCCCTGGGAATGGCCGGGGATATGACGATTTACGGTAAACGGGATAATGTACTGGTAATGCGGGAAGAAAATGGCAGAACTACTCATGCCTACCTCGACCTCGGTGATGCCGATGTTATTAATTCGCCGTACTATCATTTACAACAAAATGATGTTATTTACGTAGAGCCCAATGGTCCCCAAAGACAAAGTGCAAATTATAACCGGAATGCCGGGGTTTATATTTCTATCGCCTCCGTTTTAGTTTCAGTTGCCGTACTTTTAACCAGATAACCTATTATGTCTCAACAACAACATACCCCTATAAGACCCCAGGAAGAAGAAATTAACTTAAGGGAAGAACTCGATAAATACCTAAAGTACTGGCCCTGGTTTGTTTTCGGAGTAATCTTATGTGTACTTATTGGTTTTGTATACTTAAAATATACCACTGCGCAATACAGTACAACCGCCAGTATAATTATTAAAGATGAAGAAAGCAAAGGTCCTTCTTCAGAAATGGCCGCTTTTGCCGATCTCGGACTTTTAAGCGGAATGGGTGCCAGCAGTATCGAAAATGAAATTGGTATTTTAAAGTCTAAAACTTTAATGACCCAAACCATTAAGGCATTGGATTTAAATATTACCTATTACGATGAAGCAGGCGTAAAATCCCGGGAGCTTTATAATAATTCTCCTTTTAACATAAAGGTTTTGCAATTGGATGAAGAAAAATTAAGTAGGAATATAAAAGAAGAACTGGGAAATCGTTTTTTGATTACTCCCCAATCTAAAAATGATTTTACTTTAAAAAATACCGAAACCGATAAGACTTTTGAGGGAAAATTTGGGAACCCGGTAAATATAGGTTTTGCAGATATCACGCTCGAGAAAACCGTCATTGAGCTTGGAGATGAAGATGAAGATGAAGACCTGGAAGTTAGTGTACAATTTAGTCCGGTAGAAGCTGTAGTAAGAAAATACCGGGAAGGAGTACAGGTCAACCTTACCGATAAAAACTCCAGTCTTTTAGTGTTAAGCCTGGTAGACCCGGTGACTGAAAAAGCACAGGATATATTAGACCAGTTGATCTTAGAATACAACCGGCAGGCGATTGAAGATAAAAATCTGGTAGCTACCAATACCGCTTCTTTTATTGATGAACGTTTGAGTATTATTAACCAGGAATTGGATTCGGTTGAAGTTGGCAAAGAAGAATTTAAAGAATCTAATCAGCTTACTAATATCGAAGCTGAATCAGAATTATTTATAGAAAATGCCAGCGATTATAAGAAGCGCCAACAGGAAGTAGGTACCCAGTTGGAATTGGCCAACGCCATGTTAGATCATTTAAAAGGAAATAGACCATCAGATCTTTTACCGGCAAACCTTGGAATTCAAGAAGAGGGAGTTAATGATATGATCAAAGAGTACAATACCCTGGTTTTAGAAAGAAACAGGATTTTAAGTGCGTCTACCGAAGAAAACCCGGTGGTTGTAAGATTGAATTCCCAAATAGACCAGATGCGGGGCAATGTTTTGCAAAGCCTTGAAAGAATGCGTAGTAATCTTCTTATTGCACAGGAAGACCTGGACAGGCAGGCGGCGGTAATAGGCTCGCAAATTTCTGCAGTGCCGGCAAAAGAAAGACAGTATAGAGGAATCGAGAGACAGCAAAATATTAAAGAAGCGCTGTATTTATTTTTGCTTGAAAAGAGGGAAGAGAATTCCTTATCCCTGGCGGTTACCGCTCCTAAGGCAAAGATTGTAGATAGTGCTTATAGTGATTCCGCTCCGGTTTCACCAAAGTCGAAAATCATTTTACTGGCTGCTTTAATTTTGGGTTTACTTATACCTTTTCTAATTATCTATGTTAAGAATTTATTGAATAATAAAGTCACCGATAGAACTGATATAGAAAACGCGACAAAAGAAATTCCTATTGTTGGGGAAATCCCAAGGATTGCAAGGAAAGAAAATGATCTGATTTCTGTAAATGATAGATCTGTACTTGCGGAAGCTTTTAGGATTATGGTAACCAACCTTCAATACTTATTAGTTGGGGCAGGAGATAAGGAGAAAGGAATTAAATTATTTGTAACCTCTACGGTTAAAGGTGAAGGAAAAACCTTTATTGCATTTAACCTCGCGATCACTTTAGCTAATATGGGTAAAAAGGTAGTAATCATTGGTGCCGATCTAAGAAATCCGCAGCTTCAGCGATACGAGACCAAGGCCCGTTCATATTCTGGGGTTAGTGATTATCTTTATAATGCAGATACCGAAATTAAAGATATCATTACCACAGCAAAAGCCCATGAAAAATTAGATATTATCGCTTCAGGGCATATCCCTCCCAATCCTTCAGAACTACTTAGAAGTGAAAGAATGGCAAAGCTATTAAGTGAATTGGAAGGTCTTTACGATTATATTATTGTAGATACTGCGCCATCAATGCTTGTAGCCGATACCTTTTTAATCAATAAATACGCCGATTTAACGCTTTACGTAGCTCGCGCTGGTTATACAGAAAAGAAACTACTCGGATTTGCCGTAGACGCTAAAAACGAAGGAAAATTACACGATGTAAGTTTTGTACTGAATGATGTAGAGCTTGCTAATTTTGGTTATGGTAATAAATATGGATATGCCTACGGTGAAGAAAAGAAATCGTTCTTTAAAAGGCTTAAGGAGAAAGCGGCGGCTTTGTAAAACGGTATTTTCTGTTCTGAGTTGACGGTTTGGTGGTTTTCGGGTTGTTAGGCTGCGCCCGACGGTAAGAAAGGATAGTCGAAGCCCCGTTGTGCACTCTGCGATTGCGGGATTCGTTAGTACAGGGTTTCTGATGGGTCCGCTTGAGGCCGAACCAGATCCTCCTGACTACGTCATCCCATGTCGAACAAAATCCTTTATCCACGTCATTTTGTTCCGAACCGCGCCCCTCAATTACGTCATCCTGAACTTGTTTCAGGATCTATTATGTTTGGAATATTAACAACTTAGATTCTGAAATGAATTCAGAATGATGTTTTAATTTTTTCAGACGGTCTCAAATTTAAACTAACAAAATTTTCAGCGTCTTTGATTTCTTAATGCTGGGTTTTACAAATTAAAAACCTACTCAATATTTATTTAAAATGATCAAAAAACTAGCCTTAATAGGCTTTTTTAGTATCCTATCCTTTAGCAGTTATGCGCAATGGGATTTTGACGGTTCTGTAAACCTGAACGCCTATCTTCACAATGGCGAATTACAACGACTCCCTTTTTGGATGGTTCATAATCAGCGAGGCCGGGTTTCGGAAGAAACACATCTTTCCGGATGGATTACAGGAAGAACGTTTAATGAATTCCGTAATGGAAATTCTTTAGAAATTGGCGCGGGTATTTTATATCAGGATGGAATACAAGACGAAATTTTTCTGGATGAAATTTATGCAGCTTATAATACAGACTGGCTGGAAGCGGTAGTGGGGCGCAAGCAGGAAAAAGAACTTTATAAAGGCTTAAGTGCGACCAACGAAAATATGTTATGGTCCCTAAACGCCAGGCCAATGCCGGGGATATCATTATCTACAAACCGTACAATTTTCTTTACACCGGAATCAGCCTATGGTTTTGAAGCCAGCTGGAGTGAGTATTTAATGGGCAACGATCGTTTTGTAAAAGGGACGAGATTGCATCATAAAAGCATCAATTTTGTATACCAACCTAATCCCGATTTTCAGCTTAAAGTAGGAGTGAGGCATTTTGCGCAGTGGGCAGGGGATTCCCCCGAATCAGGACCACAACCCGATGGATTTTCAGATTATATAAAAGTAATCTCTGGAAGAGAAGGGGGAGAAAATGCAGTAAAAAGCGATCAGGTTAATGTGTTGGGTAATCATTTAGGTACTTACGAACTGGAAATTAAGAAAAGAATTAATCCTGAACTTGAATTAAGTTTTATCTATAATCATATGTTTGAGGATGGCTCGGGTAGCCGTTTTGCAAATTTTCCCGATGGCAGATATGGGTTTTTCCTGGATTTTGAAGATGACCAACGACTTGTTAATGGGCTATTATATGAATTTTTCTATACCAGAAACCAAAGTATCAATGCCGGCTCTCCACACGGGGCTGATAATTATCTAAATAATTTTCTAACTTATCATTCCGGCTTTACCTATGAACGCAGAATTATAGGGCTACCTTTTTTTACTTACGATGAAGACTTAGACCAGGTTGTAAACAGTAAATTTAGTGCCCACCATTTAGGAATTTCCGGGAATATTTCTAATTATTTTGTTAGTTATCCCTGGAAATTATTGCTCAGTTTTTCTCATAACGAAGGTAGGTATGGTAGGTTCTATACCCCAAACCGGGATATCTTGTCAGGATTGTTTGATATTAGAGTATTGCAATCTTTTGTCCAATTGAATCTGCAATTTGGGGTTGAAGTTAGCAATATAGCCGAACCTCTTTACGGCGCCGGAATTAATTTAAAAAAGGAATTTTAGCAGTCTGAAATGCTTAAAAAACCATCCCTTAATTTCAGGATTCAATCTTAATTATTAAATTAGTACAAAACGATTCAAACTTAAAGGTCACAGATCGTCAACATAAAATGGGGAGTCTTTATCTGTAAAAGCCCTGATATCGCGGTATAAATCCTGCCGGGGCTATTTTATCAAATAACACCAAAACCACGTGAATTTTATTATTTACGTGGTTTTTTGGTATTTGGCCAAATCATATTATGTATGGTTTAATGAGCTTTAGAAAATCTTAAATTATATATACCTGATTAAAATCATATTCAGCTGTAGAACAATGATATACCTTGCTTGATAATATTTTTTAATTACGTTTATGAATGTCCTTGTGCTTACAGACCTTTCAAAAGTTGCCAAAAACGCTGGAGAATATGCCGTAAGGTTTTTAAATGAAATTCCGGTAAATTTCTACCTGTTAAATGTTGGCGTGTTTAATAAAGTCTCGGGAAAAATTGACGAGAAGAAAAAAACACAGATAGCTATAAATCAAATTAACGAGCGTATTGATGAACTTAAGTTGATTTCTAATAATAGTCAACATTTGTTTACAGCAAATTATTCTGAAGAAAACCTGATAAACGCTACCCGCAGATTTGTTGAAGAAAAAAAGATTGATTTAATAATCATGGGAGCACCAAATAAAAGATTAAACCACACAGCAATTATTGGGAATTTTACTAACGAAATAATTAAAAAGATAAAATGTAATCTTTTAGCAATTCCCGAGAATAAAAAATTTACTAAGCCCGATAAACTAATTATTCCGGTTGAAAGTTCGGCTGCATTCGATGTAAGTTTATTGAGTTTTCTAAATCATTCGCATTTACTACTTAAACCAGCTGGAACCCTTCTTATATTGGGGAATAAAACAGATTGTAAGCGTGATGACCAATATCCCTCTTTTCTAAAAGAAAAATTTACAATAGAGTATTCACCCGAAACCAAACTACCAGGTAAAGAATTAATGAAAAGAGTAAATGATGAATTTGACCTGATTATATTAATGGCCAAAAACCTGAGAGTGTGTAATCATTTTTTAAATGCGAGAAAAGACATGGATTTTCGGCTTAGTAATCGGTTACCAATTTTAATTCTTCATAAATAGCTCTACCTCTTATTCCTCCTACTTATCCTTTTGTACTTTTATAAAAAGTAAGTATGATTTCCCTCATAAAGGAAGAGTATCGATTTTTTCACTTTTGTATTTATAATTGATTAAGGTTGATTATTCATTTTTTTAAAGCTTGAGAATATTAAAAAGCATATTTTATGTTTACAATGTATTATGCAATAATAAATTAAACCTATTATGAAACAACCAATTAAGCGACATGAAGCTCTAAAACCTCTTAGCAGGGAACATCATCATGGTTTATTGTTATGCTGGAAAATAAGACAGGGAGTAAGAAAAGAAGTTGAGGTCGCGAGAATAAAAGCCTATACCGAATGGTTTAAAATTCATTATCTCGATCCACATTTTAAAGCTGAAGAGCAATATATTTTTCCGGTATTAGGATAATAAACTTGTAAAACGAGCCCTTAAAGAGCATCGCAGATTAAAACGATTGTTTTCCCAGGATACTGAAGTTGAAATTGCTTTAAACAATATTGAAGAGGAGTTGGATAGCCATATTAGATTTGAAGAACGCATTCTTTTTAATGAAATTCAGGAAGCTGCTTCAGTAGAACAACTAGCTGAAATTGAAAAGCACCATAATGGAATTCAGTTCTCTGATGATGACTGGCAGGATCATTTCTGGGAAAATTAAGTCAGTTTCTTAATTCAGAATCAGTATTTCAGCTTCAAAATTAAAACAGAAATTGGTTTCCACGGGAGCCGGGCAATAAAATTGATAATAATGAGTACAGTTGCTAACTATTCTAATAAAAAAATTTAGCTTTGTTCTAAGATGAATATGTCTTATATTTGTGTAAAACTATATAGATATGATACCTTCAGATTTCAGGGATTTTTTCGTTAATAGTCCAGCGACTGTTCAACAAGAGATAGTGGCTTCGTTGCTATCATTGTCTTTGCAAGAAAGTGAAGTAAAGGACAGCAACGAGGCAAAAGCAGTTACCTGTCCTCATTGCTCAGAAAAGCGTGTTCGTGCCAATGGCAAGCTCAAAGGCGTTCAACGCTATGTTTGCAATGGCTGTAAGAAGAATTTCAGTGAGACCACAGGTAAGTTTTGGTATAATATAAAAAAGAAAGAGAAGTTAAATCGGTATTTATACTGTTTGTTGTCGGGCTACAGTATCAGGAAAAGTGCAGAAGAGACGGAGATATCAATTCAAACGTCCTTTGATTGGAGACATAAATTGCTCACGTCATTTTCCAGTGTTTCGGTAGAAGAGTTTCAGGGCATAGTCGAAAGCGATGACCTGTTCTTTGCCTACTCAGAAAAAGGAGGACGTCATTTAGGTAGAAAACCGAAAATGCGAGGAGAAAAAGCAAGCAAAGCAGGCATAAGTGATGAAAAAGTAGCTGTAGTGGCAACTTGTGATAGATCTGGAAACAAAGACTTTAAAGTGGCCACAAGAGGTCGTATCAGTAAAGAGGATCTGAATAGAATACTTAAAGGGAAACTTGATAAAGCTGACGTACTCTGCAGCGACAGCCATAGAAGTTATGGTGCTTTTGCAAAAGCCAACACAATTGCCCATAAAAAGTTCAACACCTCAAAGGGACAGCGAACCGTAGATAAGGTGTACCATGTCCAGAATGTAAACAATATGGATATGAGATTGAGAAAGTTCATGGATTCTTTCAATGGGGTAGCTACAAAATACTTACAGAATTACTTGAATTGGTTCTTGGTACTTGAAAAAATCAAGAACTCAACCAGTAAAATGGCAACAGTTACAGCCATTGCCTTTGCTTCAAATAGCGCATGGTACGAGTACAAACAACAACTATTCAATATGCTAATTAGAACTTAGCCTAATTTTTCAAAAAAAACAGTTTTATAATAAACCTTAATTCGAGAAGTGGGTTTATTACGTCAACCTGAACTTGTTTCAGGTTCTATCATGTTAGATCTCCGAATAAATTTAGGAGCGGGCTCTGAAATAAATTCAGGATGACGATAAAATTAAGCGGGAGCCAAAAACACTAAACAACAAAACCAAACACGGATACCGTCTAAAGACTAGTAGTTTTCGATGTACCCTGATTACATCGAAACACTCGATCTAACAGATAAAGAGTGAAAAAATCTGCCAAACGACTAAAGTCTACCGACAATCTTAAGTAAAAATTAACATAAATTAATATATTCGCACAAATTTTTAATTAAATGAATACAGCATAGTGCTGGGCCCAAAAATTAAACGTCATCCTGAACTTGTTTCAGGATCTAATACGATAAGACTAGGATCTTAGAATCGCGAAGCAAATTCGGGATTGACGTTAAAAAGTATTTAATTCTAATATTAAGATTAATAAAAATAAATGAAATTACCCCATTTCTTTCGATTACCTGCCTTAGGGCTTTTTTGCATTTTTTTGGTTTCTTCCTGTGTTTCCCGCCAGGAAATTGTCTATTTCCAGGGTTTGGAAGAAGCAGAGGCTAAAATGGAAGAACAATCTAATAGGAGTTTACAAATTAAACCAAATGACCTGCTTACCATTAGTGTTGCTGCCGAACAGCAAGATGCGGCTATCCCATTTAACCTTCCAGTTATTGGCGTTCCAGCCGGTGGAGAACAAATTGGATTATCGGTAAATGGCAGGCAGCAACTCCAAACTTACCTGGTAGGAAAAGATGGTAATATAGATTTTCCTTTTTTGGGTAAAACTAAAGCCGAAGGTTATAGCCAGGAAGAATTTGCAGCTAATTTAAAGGAGCAAATTAAAAGATACGTTCAGGATCCCATTGTAAATGTGAGGGTGGTAAACTTCCAGGTAAGTGTATTGGGAGAGGTAACCCGCCCGGGAACTTTTGATGTAGAGGACGATTATTTTACTTTACCCCAGGCCCTGGGAATGGCCGGGGATATGACGATTTACGGTAAACGGGATAATGTACTGGTAATGCGGGAAGAAAATGGCAGAACTACTCATGCCTACCTCGACCTCGGTGATGCCGATGTTATTAATTCGCCGTACTATCATTTACAACAAAATGATGTTATTTACGTAGAGCCCAATGGTCCCCAAAGACAAAGTGCAAATTATAACCGGAATGCCGGGGTTTATATTTCTATCGCCTCCGTTTTAGTTTCAGTTGCCGTACTTTTAACCAGATAACCTATTATGTCTCAACAACAACATACCCCTATAAGACCCCAGGAAGAAGAAATTAACTTAAGGGAAGAACTCGATAAATACCTAAAGTACTGGCCCTGGTTTGTTTTCGGAGTAATCTTATGTGTACTTATTGGTTTTGTATACTTAAAATATACCACTGCGCAATACAGTACAACCGCCAGTATAATTATTAAAGATGAAGAAAGCAAAGGTCCTTCTTCAGAAATGGCCGCTTTTGCCGATCTCGGACTTTTAAGCGGAATGGGTGCCAGCAGTATCGAAAATGAAATTGGTATTTTAAAGTCTAAAACTTTAATGACCCAAACCATTAAGGCATTGGATTTAAATATTACCTATTACGATGAAGCAGGCGTAAAATCCCGGGAGCTTTATAATAATTCTCCTTTTAACATAAAGGTTTTGCAATTGGATGAAGAAAAATTAAGTAGGAATATAAAAGAAGAACTGGGAAATCGTTTTTTGATTACTCCCCAATCTAAAAATGATTTTACTTTAAAAAATACCGAAACCGATAAGACTTTTGAGGGAAAATTTGGGAACCCGGTAAATATAGGTTTTGCAGATATCACGCTCGAGAAAACCGTCATTGAGCTTGGAGATGAAGATGAAGATGAAGACCTGGAAGTTAGTGTACAATTTAGTCCGGTAGAAGCTGTAGTAAGAAAATACCGGGAAGGAGTACAGGTCAACCTTACCGATAAAAACTCCAGTCTTTTAGTGTTAAGCCTGGTAGACCCGGTGACTGAAAAAGCACAGGATATATTAGACCAGTTGATCTTAGAATACAACCGGCAGGCGATTGAAGATAAAAATCTGGTAGCTACCAATACCGCTTCTTTTATTGATGAACGTTTGAGTATTATTAACCAGGAATTGGATTCGGTTGAAGTTGGCAAAGAAGAATTTAAAGAATCTAATCAGCTTACTAATATCGAAGCTGAATCAGAATTATTTATAGAAAATGCCAGCGATTATAAGAAGCGCCAACAGGAAGTAGGTACCCAGTTGGAATTGGCCAACGCCATGTTAGATCATTTAAAAGGAAATAGACCATCAGATCTTTTACCGGCAAACCTTGGAATTCAAGAAGAGGGAGTTAATGATATGATCAAAGAGTACAATACCCTGGTTTTAGAAAGAAACAGGATTTTAAGTGCGTCTACCGAAGAAAACCCGGTGGTTGTAAGATTGAATTCCCAAATAGACCAGATGCGGGGCAATGTTTTGCAAAGCCTTGAAAGAATGCGTAGTAATCTTCTTATTGCACAGGAAGACCTGGACAGGCAGGCGGCGGTAATAGGCTCGCAAATTTCTGCAGTGCCGGCAAAAGAAAGACAGTATAGAGGAATCGAGAGACAGCAAAATATTAAAGAAGCGCTGTATTTATTTTTGCTTGAAAAGAGGGAAGAGAATTCCTTATCCCTGGCGGTTACCGCTCCTAAGGCAAAGATTGTAGATAGTGCTTATAGTGATTCCGCTCCGGTTTCACCAAAGTCGAAAATCATTTTACTGGCTGCTTTAATTTTGGGTTTACTTATACCTTTTCTAATTATCTATGTTAAGAATTTATTGAATAATAAAGTCACCGATAGAACTGATATAGAAAACGCGACAAAAGAAATTCCTATTGTTGGGGAAATCCCAAGGATTGCAAGGAAAGAAAATGATCTGATTTCTGTAAATGATAGATCTGTACTTGCGGAAGCTTTTAGGATTATGGTAACCAACCTTCAATACTTATTAGTTGGGGCAGGAGATAAGGAGAAAGGAATTAAATTATTTGTAACCTCTACGGTTAAAGGTGAAGGAAAAACCTTTATTGCATTTAACCTCGCGATCACTTTAGCTAATATGGGTAAAAAGGTAGTAATCATTGGTGCCGATCTAAGAAATCCGCAGCTTCAGCGATACGAGACCAAGGCCCGTTCATATTCTGGGGTTAGTGATTATCTTTATAATGCAGATACCGAAATTAAAGATATCATTACCACAGCAAAAGCCCATGAAAAATTAGATATTATCGCTTCAGGGCATATCCCTCCCAATCCTTCAGAACTACTTAGAAGTGAAAGAATGGCAAAGCTATTAAGTGAATTGGAAGGTCTTTACGATTATATTATTGTAGATACTGCGCCATCAATGCTTGTAGCCGATACCTTTTTAATCAATAAATACGCCGATTTAACGCTTTACGTAGCTCGCGCTGGTTATACAGAAAAGAAACTACTCGGATTTGCCGTAGACGCTAAAAACGAAGGAAAATTACACGATGTAAGTTTTGTACTGAATGATGTAGAGCTTGCTAATTTTGGTTATGGTAATAAATATGGATATGCCTACGGTGAAGAAAAGAAATCGTTCTTTAAAAGGCTTAAGGAGAAAGCGGCGGCTTTGTAAAACGGTATTTTCTGTTCTGAGTTGACGGTTTGGTGGTTTTCGGGTTGTTAGGCTGCGCCCGACGGTAAGAAAGGATAGTCGAAGCCCCGTTGTGCACTCTGCGATTGCGGGATTCGTTAGTACAGGGTTTCTGATGGGTCCGCTTGAGGCCGAACCAGATCCTCCTGACTACGTCATCCCATGTCGAACAAAATCCTTTATCCACGTCATTTTGTTCCGAACCGCGCCCCTCAATTACGTCATCCTGAACTTGTTTCAGGATCTATTATGTTTGGAATATTAACAACTTAGATTCTGAAATGAATTCAGAATGATGTTTTAATTTTTTCAGACGGTCTCAAATTTAAACTAACAAAATTTTCAGCGTCTTTGATTTCTTAATGCTGGGTTTTACAAATTAAAAACCTACTCAATATTTATTTAAAATGATCAAAAAACTAGCCTTAATAGGCTTTTTTAGTATCCTATCCTTTAGCAGTTATGCGCAATGGGATTTTGACGGTTCTGTAAACCTGAACGCCTATCTTCACAATGGCGAATTACAACGACTCCCTTTTTGGATGGTTCATAATCAGCGAGGCCGGGTTTCGGAAGAAACACATCTTTCCGGATGGATTACAGGAAGAACGTTTAATGAATTCCGTAATGGAAATTCTTTAGAAATTGGCGCGGGTATTTTATATCAGGATGGAATACAAGACGAAATTTTTCTGGATGAAATTTATGCAGCTTATAATACAGACTGGCTGGAAGCGGTAGTGGGGCGCAAGCAGGAAAAAGAACTTTATAAAGGCTTAAGTGCGACCAACGAAAATATGTTATGGTCCCTAAACGCCAGGCCAATGCCGGGGATATCATTATCTACAAACCGTACAATTTTCTTTACACCGGAATCAGCCTATGGTTTTGAAGCCAGCTGGAGTGAGTATTTAATGGGCAACGATCGTTTTGTAAAAGGGACGAGATTGCATCATAAAAGCATCAATTTTGTATACCAACCTAATCCCGATTTTCAGCTTAAAGTAGGAGTGAGGCATTTTGCGCAGTGGGCAGGGGATTCCCCCGAATCAGGACCACAACCCGATGGATTTTCAGATTATATAAAAGTAATCTCTGGAAGAGAAGGGGGAGAAAATGCAGTAAAAAGCGATCAGGTTAATGTGTTGGGTAATCATTTAGGTACTTACGAACTGGAAATTAAGAAAAGAATTAATCCTGAACTTGAATTAAGTTTTATCTATAATCATATGTTTGAGGATGGCTCGGGTAGCCGTTTTGCAAATTTTCCCGATGGCAGATATGGGTTTTTCCTGGATTTTGAAGATGACCAACGACTTGTTAATGGGCTATTATATGAATTTTTCTATACCAGAAACCAAAGTATCAATGCCGGCTCTCCACACGGGGCTGATAATTATCTAAATAATTTTCTAACTTATCATTCCGGCTTTACCTATGAACGCAGAATTATAGGGCTACCTTTTTTTACTTACGATGAAGACTTAGACCAGGTTGTAAACAGTAAATTTAGTGCCCACCATTTAGGAATTTCCGGGAATATTTCTAATTATTTTGTTAGTTATCCCTGGAAATTATTGCTCAGTTTTTCTCATAACGAAGGTAGGTATGGTAGGTTCTATACCCCAAACCGGGATATCTTGTCAGGATTGTTTGATATTAGAGTATTGCAATCTTTTGTCCAATTGAATCTGCAATTTGGGGTTGAAGTTAGCAATATAGCCGAACCTCTTTACGGCGCCGGAATTAATTTAAAAAAGGAATTTTAGCAGTCTGAAATGCTTAAAAAACCATCCCTTAATTTCAGGATTCAATCTTAATTATTAAATTAGTACAAAACGATTCAAACTTAAAGGTCACAGATCGTCAACATAAAATGGGGAGTCTTTATCTGTAAAAGCCCTGATATCGCGGTATAAATCCTGCCGGGGCTATTTTATCAAATAACACCAAAACCACGTGAATTTTATTATTTACGTGGTTTTTTGGTATTTGGCCAAATCATATTATGTATGGTTTAATGAGCTTTAGAAAATCTTAAATTATATATACCTGATTAAAATCATATTCAGCTGTAGAACAATGATATACCTTGCTTGATAATATTTTTTAATTACGTTTATGAATGTCCTTGTGCTTACAGACCTTTCAAAAGTTGCCAAAAACGCTGGAGAATATGCCGTAAGGTTTTTAAATGAAATTCCGGTAAATTTCTACCTGTTAAATGTTGGCGTGTTTAATAAAGTCTCGGGAAAAATTGACGAGAAGAAAAAAACACAGATAGCTATAAATCAAATTAACGAGCGTATTGATGAACTTAAGTTGATTTCTAATAATAGTCAACATTTGTTTACAGCAAATTATTCTGAAGAAAACCTGATAAACGCTACCCGCAGATTTGTTGAAGAAAAAAAGATTGATTTAATAATCATGGGAGCACCAAATAAAAGATTAAACCACACAGCAATTATTGGGAATTTTACTAACGAAATAATTAAAAAGATAAAATGTAATCTTTTAGCAATTCCCGAGAATAAAAAATTTACTAAGCCCGATAAACTAATTATTCCGGTTGAAAGTTCGGCTGCATTCGATGTAAGTTTATTGAGTTTTCTAAATCATTCGCATTTACTACTTAAACCAGCTGGAACCCTTCTTATATTGGGGAATAAAACAGATTGTAAGCGTGATGACCAATATCCCTCTTTTCTAAAAGAAAAATTTACAATAGAGTATTCACCCGAAACCAAACTACCAGGTAAAGAATTAATGAAAAGAGTAAATGATGAATTTGACCTGATTATATTAATGGCCAAAAACCTGAGAGTGTGTAATCATTTTTTAAATGCGAGAAAAGACATGGATTTTCGGCTTAGTAATCGGTTACCAATTTTAATTCTTCATAAATAGCTCTACCTCTTATTCCTCCTACTTATCCTTTTGTACTTTTATAAAAAGTAAGTATGATTTCCCTCATAAAGGAAGAGTATCGATTTTTTCACTTTTGTATTTATAATTGATTAAGGTTGATTATTCATTTTTTTAAAGCTTGAGAATATTAAAAAGCATATTTTATGTTTACAATGTATTATGCAATAATAAATTAAACCTATTATGAAACAACCAATTAAGCGACATGAAGCTCTAAAACCTCTTAGCAGGGAACATCATCATGGTTTATTGTTATGCTGGAAAATAAGACAGGGAGTAAGAAAAGAAGTTGAGGTCGCGAGAATAAAAGCCTATACCGAATGGTTTAAAATTCATTATCTCGATCCACATTTTAAAGCTGAAGAGCAATATATTTTTCCGGTATTAGGATAATAAACTTGTAAAACGAGCCCTTAAAGAGCATCGCAGATTAAAACGATTGTTTTCCCAGGATACTGAAGTTGAAATTGCTTTAAACAATATTGAAGAGGAGTTGGATAGCCATATTAGATTTGAAGAACGCATTCTTTTTAATGAAATTCAGGAAGCTGCTTCAGTAGAACAACTAGCTGAAATTGAAAAGCACCATAATGGAATTCAGTTCTCTGATGATGACTGGCAGGATCATTTCTGGGAAAATTAAGTCAGTTTCTTAATTCAGAATCAGTATTTCAGCTTCAAAATTAAAACAGAAATTGGTTTCCACGGGAGCCGGGCAATAAAATTGATAATAATGAGTACAGTTGCTAACTATTCTAATAAAAAAATTTAGCTTTGTTCTAAGATGAATATGTCTTATATTTGTGTAAAACTATATAGATATGATACCTTCAGATTTCAGGGATTTTTTCGTTAATAGTCCAGCGACTGTTCAACAAGAGATAGTGGCTTCGTTGCTATCATTGTCTTTGCAAGAAAGTGAAGTAAAGGACAGCAACGAGGCAAAAGCAGTTACCTGTCCTCATTGCTCAGAAAAGCGTGTTCGTGCCAATGGCAAGCTCAAAGGCGTTCAACGCTATGTTTGCAATGGCTGTAAGAAGAATTTCAGTGAGACCACAGGTAAGTTTTGGTATAATATAAAAAAGAAAGAGAAGTTAAATCGGTATTTATACTGTTTGTTGTCGGGCTACAGTATCAGGAAAAGTGCAGAAGAGACGGAGATATCAATTCAAACGTCCTTTGATTGGAGACATAAATTGCTCACGTCATTTTCCAGTGTTTCGGTAGAAGAGTTTCAGGGCATAGTCGAAAGCGATGACCTGTTCTTTGCCTACTCAGAAAAAGGAGGACGTCATTTAGGTAGAAAACCGAAAATGCGAGGAGAAAAAGCAAGCAAAGCAGGCATAAGTGATGAAAAAGTAGCTGTAGTGGCAACTTGTGATAGATCTGGAAACAAAGACTTTAAAGTGGCCACAAGAGGTCGTATCAGTAAAGAGGATCTGAATAGAATACTTAAAGGGAAACTTGATAAAGCTGACGTACTCTGCAGCGACAGCCATAGAAGTTATGGTGCTTTTGCAAAAGCCAACACAATTGCCCATAAAAAGTTCAACACCTCAAAGGGACAGCGAACCGTAGATAAGGTGTACCATGTCCAGAATGTAAACAATATGGATATGAGATTGAGAAAGTTCATGGATTCTTTCAATGGGGTAGCTACAAAATACTTACAGAATTACTTGAATTGGTTCTTGGTACTTGAAAAAATCAAGAACTCAACCAGTAAAATGGCAACAGTTACAGCCATTGCCTTTGCTTCAAATAGCGCATGGTACGAGTACAAACAACAACTATTCAATATGCTAATTAGAACTTAGCCAAAAATTTCTGAATTAAATCCGGTATTAGAGGAACATCATCATGCATTGCAGGTATGTTCCAGGATTCGGGAAGGTTTAGAGAACGATGTTGAACTGGAGCGAATAAGAGCTTATATTAACTGGTTTCAAACAAATTACCTGGAGCCACATTTTGAAATTGAAGAAAAATATATTTTTCCAAAGTTGGGCTATAACGTAAGGGTGAAAAGAGCCCTCGCAAATCACAGGCGCATTAGAAAATTATTAAGTTGTGGTTGTGAAGATGAAAAAGTACTGAATTTACTGGAAGAGGAACTGGCTGCCCATATACGCTTTGAAGAACGCATTCTTTTCAAAGAGATTAGGAATAGAAAAGAGCTGGCAGAAATTGAAAAGCAACATCACAGTATATCTTTTTCAGATGAACCATGGAAAGATCCGTTTTGGGCCTGAAATTTTTCTTTTAAATAAAGTATAGTCCGTGGCTACCCGCAACTGCACCTATAATGGTGATTATGCTTAAAATTAAAAGAAACCAGTGCGCCCGGTGAATGTATTTGTAGGTCTTTTCGGGATTATTTATAGCGTATTTTTTAAAGAGCTTATGAAAAACATAGGGCTCCAGGATAAAAAGAATTAGCGTAAAGATTATCCAAACGAGTACCATAGCGTGCAACCACCAGAATTGGATGTATAAAAACTTTTCCCATCCATCAATATAATAGATCATGTAAAATCCGCTCAGTCCGGTTAAAAACGTACTTATTTTTGCCTGAACAGCAAACCTACCTTCAATCTTTTCAAAAGTATCCATCCGTTCTTTTTCTGAAACCATCTTTTTTACCGCAGGTAAAATTACCGTGGTAACCATTGCCACACCGCCAATCCAGAATACTACTGCAATTACGTGTATAATCCTGGCAATTGTATATGTATCCATAAGCTTTTCATTTTTTAGGTATTAGCACTATTTTTCCCTTTCATTATTCAGCCGAGCCTCGAACTAAAAATATTATTCTATAATGCTTCTTGATTTTGCCTCGAGGTAATTTCCTGCTTCCTAATAGCTCTTTTTCATAATTTTCGGCTAAACTATAATAGTTTTATAGTTATTCCTTTTATAAATACCTGTTTTTTATAAGCTATTTAAAATTTTTATCTTGGTAGAGGATAAATAATTAAGTATGCTATTTTTTTATCCTAAAAAACTAAAGAAGCTTGAAGTTGAAGATTTAAGGTTTAGAGAAAGTTTCCAAATTGATGACGATAATCATTTTTTAGAGGATGCTAAATTTTGAAGTTTGCATCCAATAAATTAAAAAATATAGAATATTTTATTTTCAGATTGTATAATTGGTAAATTCTAAAAGCTCCATTAAATATGAGTAAACCTTCTTCTACTTCCCACAGAATGCTCTTTTTAAATACGCTGGCATTCACCATTTGTTTTGCGGTTTGGATGTTCAACGGGGTTACAGTAACCTTTCTGGTAGATAATGGAGCCTATGACTGGAGTTCCGTTCAAATTGGATGGCTTTTAGGAATACCGGTACTTACTGGTGCACTCTTTAGGTTGCCGTTAGGAATAATGACCGATAAATATGGTGGAAAATGGGTTTTTGGCGGCTTATTAGTCGTAAGTGCAATTCCTATGTTTTTACTACAATATGTAGATTCTTTTCTTGGATTTGCTTTATGCAGTTTTGGTTATGGTCTAACTGGAGCCGGTTTCGCGGTGGGTATCGCATATACTTCTGTATGGTATGAAAAGGACTGGCAGGGCCGTGCGCTGGGTATTTTTGGAGCTGGAAATGCCGGAGCTGCTTTAACCACATTATTTGCGCCAACAATTCTTCAAAATTTAACTAATAACGGGACAGATATAGAGAATTGGAGAATTCTTCCCGTAATCTATGCCGCCATCCTGGTTATTATGGCAATTATTTTTGTGGTCTTTGCAAAAAATAAAAAACCCGATACACAGCGTACTATAAAGAAACTTATGCAGCCACTTAAAAGTATAAGAGTTTGGCGATTTGGCCTTTATTACTTCCTGGTTTTTGGTTGTTTTGTGGCTTTCTCCCAATGGCTGGTTCCTTATTATGTAAATGTATATTATCTCCCATTGGTGACAGCCGGTATTCTGGCGGCAGCTTTTAGTTTTCCTTCCGGGATAATTAGGGCTCTTGGCGGTTGGATGTCAGATAAATGGGGTGCTCGTAAAGTGATGTACTGGGTTTTAGGAACTTCTCTTGCAATTAGCCTTTTATTAATTTTTCCAAAAATGGAGATATACTCCCCCGGAAACGGAATAATGGCCAAACAGGCTGGAGAAGTTACAGAAGTTTCTGAAACAAAAATTACCGTTGCCGGAATTGAGTACGATTTAATTCCTAAAAATGAGACAGATTTTGAAGAAGCCGAAGGGGCTTTTGTATTTCCTAAAAAAGAAACCTGGCAGGAGCCTGTGGTACAGGAGGGACAACAGGTAAAAAAGAGAGAGTTACTCGCCAGCGGGGAAACAAAGATCTTTTTCCAGGCGAATGTTTGGGTATTTACTTTCCTGGTTATTATCCTTGGTAGTATTTGGGGAGTAGGTAAAGCAGCAGTTTATAAACATATCCCTGAATATTTTCCAGATGAAGTAGGTGTAGTAGGAGGAATGGTAGGAGTACTTGGTGGTTTGGGTGGTTTTGTGTGCCCAATTATCTTCGGATATTTATTAGACGGAACGGGGCTGTGGACCAGTGCCTGGATGTTTACCCTGGTACTCACTGTAATTTGTCTTTGGTGGATGCATAGAACTATACAGAAGATGATGCATAAAAAACAACCAAAATTGATGCGCCAAATTGAATCTAAGAACGAGAAAAATATTGACTAAACCCTGAATGTTATGAAAACTAACCTGGAAGAATGGAATGTTGAAGATCCCGAGTTTTGGGAGAAAAAAGGCAAGAAAATAGCATACAGAAACCTGTGGCTCTCTATTCCTGCATTATTGCTCTCCTTCGCGGTTTGGATGATGTGGAGTATTATTACTACCAAAATGAAAGAATTTAATTTCCATTTTGGATTGATCACTCCAGATATGTCTGAAGAAATGGTCAAAGAACAACTGGCAGTTATCAATAATTTATATTACACATTACCGGCAATTGCAGGTCTCGCTGGGGCAACGCTTAGAATTCCTAATTCTTTTCTTATTGCCCTGGGAGGAGGTCGTAACGTGGTGTTTACTACAACTACCTTTTTGTTGATACCTGCTTTTGGAGTGGGATATGCGCTTTCAGATCAAAGTACACCATATCTTACTTTTGCCATACTTGCCCTTTTATCGGGTTTTGGAGGAGGGAATTTCGCATCTTCTATGAGTAATATTAGTTATTTCTTTCCGAAAAGAATTCAGGGTACTTCTCTTGGCCTGAACGCGGGAATAGGAAATCTCGGGGTTGGAATTATGCAAAAAATGATTCCCTTTGTTATAGGAATCTTTCTTTTTTCTGCAGCTGGAAGTGGAGGTGAAGTAATAGAAAACCAACCTCTTGCCGGTCTTCAAAATGCCGGGTGGATATGGATTCCTATTGTGATTGCAGCAGTAGCTGCCTTTTTTGGGATGAACAATGTAATTACAGGAACTCCTAAACTCCCCACTACTTTTCAAGGAATATTAAAAACTCTTTTTATGGTCGGTATTGGGCTTGTGGCTGCTGCGATAGGTTCATATTTACTGGTAGGACTTGAAATTAACATGTGGATTGTATTGCCTGTAGTGGTAATTCTTGCGCTGCTTCTTATGAAATATCTTAGTCCTGGGGATATTAAGCAGAGCCTTGGTAAACAATTTTCTATTCTTAACGATAAGCATAACTGGATCATGACTATTATATATACCATGACCTTTGGTTCTTTTATAGGATTTTCTGCTGCTTTTCCTAAACTGTGTCAGGATATCTTTGTTTATACCGACCCTGCCAACCCGCAGTATGTAAATCCTAATGCTCCAGATTTCCTTACCTGGGTTTTTATAGGGCCCATGTTGGGAGCACTTGTAAGACCTATTGGAGGTTGGTTATCAGATAAAATTAATAGCGGTTCCAGGGTAACTTCCTATAGTACACTGGTTACGGTTATTGCAACATTAGCCGTAGCATATTTTGTAATTCAGGCCAGGGATAGTGCTACCCCAGAAGCCTACTGGTGGCCTTTCTTCGCCTCTTTTATGGTGCTATTTGTAACTACAGGAATTGGAAACGGCTCTACTTTTAGAAGTATTCCTTATATTTTTAGCAAAGAAAAAGCAGGTCCGGTACTGGGTTGGACTTCTGCCATTGCAGCTTATGGGGCATTTATAATTCCACAGGTATTTGGAGAACAAATTCAAATGGGAACTCCCGAATTTGCTCTTTACGGGTTTGGAGTTTATTATGTTATTTGTCTGGTCCTTAACTGGTGGTATTATGACAGGGCTGGATCTGGAATTGAGTGTTAATTTTCTTTATGCAAAATTGTGAATACTGAAATTATAAATTAGAGATGGAATAGATAGTTTAGTTCCAGTCATATTCTTATATGGGTTGAATCTAAATAAGAAGTTAAAACGAAAATCTGATATATATCATATTTTGCTCTGGCAGTATTCCTCAATTTCGTCTTCCGAAAATCAAGAAGTTTATTAAAAATGTGTGGTTTGTTTTTATTAATTAAAAATCAGAACTGTAATACCATGATAATTTAGACTAAGTTTAAATTATTTGGAATTAACTAAATATGCTTGAGGAAAGCATTGTAAAATATATATATTTATAACACCCTCGATTCTAACAATTGTTAAAGCCTATATAATTATGTACAGACTTTTTAAAACCTTAAACCGGCTGGCCTTAATAAAGGCAACTATTGCAGCGGTGCTTACTGTTGTTTTGGTGCTTATTGGATCAAGAAACCTGCAAAATTTTGATCCTGCATTAATTGCATATTTAATAGGTACTGTTTTCGCGATTTTTGGAATAGCTTATAGATATTCTGTTTGGATTCAGAGGCCACCAACTAAACTTTACTGGCGTAGAAGTATGCAATTTTTATTTAGCAAATACTTTTTTCCATACTTATGGCGTTCAACAAAATTATTTTTTAGAAATATCCTATTTCAAAGATTTATCGCCTATAGAAGCAGAACCCGATGGATTGGTCACTTTATGTTGGCAACAGGTTGTTTGTTAGCTTTTGCTATCACTGTTCCTTTAACTTTTGGTTGGATCCATTTCGTGCTTAAACCCGGGGATGACACTACCTATTATGCGTTGTTATTCGGATTTGAAGCTGGTTCGTTTAGCCTGGGTTCACCACTTGCATTTATTGCATTTCACGGCCTGGTTTGGTGTTCGGTTTTGGTTACCATTGGTGCAATTATGATGATGAAAAGAAGATTTACCGATGGCGGATTAATCGCTACCCAAAGTTTTGAAAACGACTGGCTGCCCCTTATTCTTTTAATTGCTATCTCTGTCACAGGACTTGGGATTTCTTACGATTATACTTTTCTTGAAGGGAAAACCTATCAATTTATGGCGGTGACCCACGCAATTACCGTGGTGCTCTTCCTAGTATGGTTGCCTTTTGGGAAATTCTTTCATATTTACCAGCGTTTGGCCCAGTTGGGTGCAAATCTTTATAAAACCGAAGGTAAACGTAGAGGTATGGCAACCTGCTCTCATACCGGAAAGGAGTTTGCTACCCAAACTCATATAGACGACCTTAAAAATGTATCTAAAGAGCTTGGTTTTAATTATGACAAGCAAGGCGGAAAAAATCATATGGATTTAAGTCCGGAAGGAAAACGTTCAGCCTTAGCTATGGCGCATTTAAAAGCAAGAAAAGAGGGCGGAAAATTATTCGGTTAGAACAGAAAAAAGAAAAAGAAAATGGCAAAACTTCCCGTTTCAGTAGATAAGATTATAGAAAAATACGGCCCGCATAAAGCCTATGCTCCCCAAGAAGGATTTCAAGGGAATAAAGAGCCAGACAAGTTAGTGAAGACCCACTGCTGTTACTGTGGTATGCAATGTGGAATAAAATTAAAAGTAAAAGATAATAAAGTTGCCGGTTTTGAGCCCTGGGAGGAATTTCCTTTTAATGAAGGACGTTTATGCCCAAAAGGGGTGATGCGTTATATGCAAAACAATCATCCCGACCGGATACTGGATCCTTTAGAGCGAGTTGAGGGAAAAGGCTTCAAGCCTGTAGACTGGGAGCACGCAATGGGCAGAACGGTAAACGAAATAAAACGAATCCAGGAGAAATACGGTAAAGATGCTTTTGCTATGCTCTCTGGGGTGTCACTTACCAATGAGAAAAGCTATATGATAGGTAAGTTTGCCAGAGTAGCTTTAAAAACAGCCAACCTTGATTATAACGGGCGTCTTTGCATGGTAAGCGCCGGAGGTGGAAATAAGAAGGCATTTGGACTAGACAGAACTTCAAATAGCTGGGCAGATCTAAAACACGCCGAAGTAATCCTTATTGCCGGAGCAAACGTAAGTGAAACTTTTCCAACCTTAACGCATTATATATGGCAGGCAAGGGATAATGGGGCTAAACTAATTGTGGTAGATCCACGAATGATTCCGCTTGCAAGAACTGCCGATTTGCATTTACCGGTAAGGCCTGGAGGTGATTCTGCACTTTTTGGTGCAATTTTAAAAATTATGGTTGATAATGATTGGTTAGACCACGACTTTATAGATAACCATACCAGCGGCTTCCAGGATACGATTGATGCAGTAAAGGATTATGATCTTGATTGGGCTGAAGAACATACGGGAATTTCAAAAGAGCTTATTTATCAGGCTGCTGAAATGTGGGGAAAAGCAAATACCAGCTTTTTACTTCATGCTCGTGGTATTGAGCATCATACTAAGGGAGTAGACAATGTGTTAAGCTGTATTAATATTGTATTAGCATCGGGAAGAATAGGAAGGCCATATTGCGGTTATGGAACTATTACAGGCCAGGGCAACGGTCAGGGAGGCCGGGAACACGGCCATAAATGCGACCAATTACCCGGTAACCGTGATATTACCAATCCCGAACATCGCAAATATATTTCAGAAGTTTGGGGTATAGATGAAAAAGATATGCCTGGAAAAGGTATAACCGCTTATGAACAAATAGAAGCTATTCACCGCGGGGAAATTAAAGGAATGATTTCTATTTGCTTTAATCCGCTGGTGTCTTTACCAAATAATAATTTTGTTCGGGAAGCTTTGGAAAAACTGGAATTTTATGTAAATATTGATACTTTTCTTAGTGAGACTGCACGCCATGCCGATATTGTATTACCGGGATCCTTGCACGAAGAAGAAGAAGGCACCGTAACCACGGCTGAAGGAAGGGTGGTTAAGATTAATGAAGCTGTTACTCCTCCAAAAAATGCAAGAAGGGACGGCGACATTATTATGGAATTAGCGGCACGGCTTGGAGAAAAAGATAAATTCAATTTTCCTACCAGTGAAGATATTTTTAACGAATTAAGAGTAGCTTCAAAAGGAGGAACTGCCGATTATTACGGAATAACCTACAAAAAAATAGTAGATAATATGGGGGTGTTTTGGCCTTGCAAAACTTTAGATCACCCGGGAACCCCAAGGTTATGGGAAGATAAAAAGTTTGCAACTCCAGATCAAAAAGCACATTTTAACCCGGTAAGCTACAGGCCTGCTTCTGAAATGCCGAATAAAGAGTTTCCGGTGGTTCTAACTACCGGGCGCGTAGTGTCTCAATATTTGAGTGGAAGTCAAACCCGGAGAATTGGGAAATTAGTCGATAAATATCCTGAGCCTTTATTGGAAATACATCCAAAGCTTGCTTTCCAGTATGGTATAGAAAATCACGATCTGATTAAAGTGAAAACCAGAAGAGGCGAAGCTCAATTTCCTGCTCACGTGGTAGAGACTATTAGGGAAGACACCGTTTTTATACCTTATCATTGGGGCGGAAAACATGGCGCAAATCAATTAACTATAGACAATTTAGATCCAGTTTCTAAAATCCCGGAATATAAAGTCTGTGCGTGCCAGTTGGAGAAAACCGGTAAAAAAGGATCTCAACATCTTACAGAAACTGCATACCAAAGTTCATCTTAAACTATAAATAACAGAGATAGAGTAAAGAAAAAACAAAATTTAATCAAGAAAATAAACAATTATGCCGGAAACAAATTATGATCAGGAAATGGCCTTTTTCGTAGATATGCAACGCTGTATTGGTTGTGGTGCTTGCGAAATGGCCTGCGCTGAATGTGAAACGAATGGTCAGGAAAGTATGATTCATGTGAATTATGTAGATAGGAAAAAAAGTCCTCAAACTACTGTACAGGTTTGTATGCATTGTGAAGATCCTACCTGTGCTAATGTTTGTCCGGCAGATGCTATACATCAGGATGAATTTGGAGTGGTGCACTCTGCGAACAGTTCCAGGTGTATTGGTTGCTCAAACTGCGTTCTTGCCTGCCCATTTGGTGTTCCAAAGAAAATGGAAGAAGCCGAACTAATGATGAAATGCAATATGTGCTACGACAGGACGAGTGCGGGGAAAAAACCAATGTGCGCTACCGTATGCCCAAGTCAGGCACTATTCTTCGGTACCAGAGAAGAAATAGAGAGAATGAGACCAGACAGTGAGCCGGTAAATTCTTTTCTTTTTGGACAGCAGGAAGTAAATACTAAAGTAAATATTATGATGCCTAAAGGCACACATCAGTTAATTATCCCATAACTTAAAATACTATGGCAAAGGAAGATTCAAATTCTGAAAGGGAACCAAGTTGGAAAAGTGATTTCCCTATAGAAACCAGGCGTGGTACGCACGTAAGTAGAAGGGAATTTGCAAAATTCCTCGGATTATTATCAGGGGCTTTTGCCCTTAGCAATGGCTTTATTGTAATTAAAGCAATGGCCTTTCCTGCAGAAAAACTGGAGGGAGAACATTTTGTAGTTAATGAAAATGAAGTTGGAGTAGGGGAAATGTTTCAGTTTGAAATTCATGGTGCCAAAAAAATTCCTTATATTCTCATTCATCTAAAAGAAAACGAATGGCGTGCTTTTGAGCAAAAATGTACCCACCTTACCTGTGCGGTAAGATATCGTAAAGACGAGAATAAAATAGAATGTCCCTGCCATAACGGTTGGTTTAGTGCAGATACCGGTGAGGTATTGCAAGGACCACCCCCAAGACCATTACCTCAATTAGAGGTAGTAATAAAAGAAGGGAAAGTGTATGTAAAAGAAGAAAATGAGGATCAAAATATATTATAATGAGTGATTTTAGAACATCGCAAAACGAAGCACATCCCAATAAGACTAATACCATTATGACTGGGATTATATTATTGCAAATCCTGTTTGTAAGTATACAAATATGGTTTTTATTTGGTGCGCTTAATAATGCATTAGAAGGTAATTTGTTCTTTGCAATTACTACGTTTGTAGGATCGCTATTAATGGCCTTAGCTTCTTTTTGGGTACTGCGGTATTTACCGGAACCCTTAAAAAAGAAACCAAACAATAAACCCAGAGTGGATGTTAGTAGACAACCATAAACGAATACATGATTATTTAAGAATTTCGCTTACAGATAGCTGCAACTTTCGTTGCCAGTATTGTATGCCCGATGAGAACATACAATGTTTACCTAATAAACATCTCATGCAGGTTGATGAGATTGAAAAAATTGCAACCACTTTTGTAAACCTTGGAGTTAATAAAATAAGACTCACAGGAGGAGAACCTCTTGTGCGAAAAGAATTCAGGGAAATTTTAGCCCGGCTCTCCAAACTCCCGGTAGAAATAAGCCTTACCACCAATGCGGTACTTGTACATAAGTTTATAGACGACTTTAAAGCTGCCGGAATACGCGCGGTAAACGTTAGCCTTGACACCCTCAATGCCGAAACTTTTAAAAGGATCACCAAAAGAGATCAGTTTGATTTGGTATGGCGAAACATTCAATTATTACTGAAAGAAGGTTTTAGGGTTAAAATTAATGCAGTAGCGATTGAAGGCGTAATCGAAAAAGAGATCCTGGATTTTGTAGAAATTACAAGAGATTTACCTTTACATGTACGCATGATAGAATTTATGCCTTTTGAAGGAAATCACTGGAATAGCAAAAAAGTAATTACCGCTACTCAAATGCTAAAATGGGCTAAAGCCGAATATGATATGGTGAAATTAAAAGACAAACCCCATGCCACGGCCAAAAAGTACAAAGCCATTGGTCACGAAGGTACCTTTGCGTTTATCACCACTATGACTGAACATTTTTGTGGCGATTGTAACCGCATGCGAATCACAGCCGACGGGAAAATGAAGAATTGTCTTTTTGGAAAAGATGAAATGGATTTATTGGGCACTTTACGAAAAGGTGAAGATATTGAGCCATTTATTAGATTATCAGTTTTACAAAAGCATGCAGTAATGGGAGGCCAGTTTAATAAATCGTATAAGGATACCGAGACTACTCAACTGGAGAATCGAAGTATGATTAGAATTGGCGGATGATATCAGTAGAACAGGCTAAAAAAATCCTCGCTGAAAATTCAGAAAGAGGGCAAATTATAGAAAAAAAACTTGGTGAATGCCTGGGTTTAATACTTGCCGAAAATATTTATTCTCCAATTGATGTTCCTTCCTTCGATAATTCAGCAATGGATGGCTATGCAATGAATTTTGATGAAAATTCCCGTTCGTGGGTAGTTTCAAATATCATTCAGGCGGGAGATACTTCTGAAATAAATATTGCTTCGGGCAAAGCCGCTCGTATTTTTACAGGAGCAAAGATTCCGAAAGGCACAAATACTGTAATTCCACAGGAATTAATAGAGGTAATTGAGGTAGACCAAATAAAATATATTGGAGATAAAATCTCTTCAGGTAGCAATGTTAGGCTCAAAGGTTCTCAATCTAAAAAGAATTCCCTGATCTTAGAAAAGGGCCAGATTTTTGGCGCGGGCCAAATAGGACTTTTCGCCTCGGTTGGGGTATCACAGGTAAAAGTTTTTGCTACACCAAAAGTAGGCTTTATAGTTACCGGTAATGAGTTAAAAGAACCCGGCACTCCTTTAAAAGATGGAGAAATATATAATTCTAACGGGCCAATGCTTGAAGCACTTTTAAAAGAAAGTGGCGTAAAGCAAATTAAGAGCTACAAAGCTCCCGATGACAAGGCGAGCCTGCAAAAAATTATTGACCAGGCACTTTCTGAAAATGATATTCTTCTTTTAAGCGGAGGAATTTCGGTAGGGGATTACGATTTCGTAAAAGATTGTCTCAACGCAGCAAAGGTTGAAGAACTTTTTTATAAAATAAAACAACGCCCGGGAAAACCAATGTTTGCCGGAAAAAAAGATAAAAAAATGATTTTCGCGTTACCAGGAAATCCCGCTTCGGTACATAGTTGTTTTATTCAATATGTTAGGCCTTCTATAAAACACTGGTTGGGCAAAACCGCGGTGTGGGAAGCAGATCATAAATTGAAAATCACCGAAGACATTCCCAAAAAGCCTGGTTTTACCTACTTTATGAAAGGCAGAAAAGTCAATAACAGTGTAGAACTTCTAAAAGGTCAGCAATCTTTTAACCTGCAGGCTTTTGCAACTGCAGAATGCCTTTTGGAATTACCCGCAGAAAGTTCGGAAGTAACTGCAGGAACCAAAGTAAAAGTTTACGATCTTTAAGATTATTTATAAGTTTGAATAGATGCAAAGCGAATTTCTACCATATTTGTTTTTGCTGTTACCCTTAGCAGCTTTTTTCTATTCCTCGGTAGGGCATGGGGGTGCCAGCAGCTATCTCATGATTCTGGCCCTAACCGGTTTTGCACCTGAAGAAATTAGGCCCACCGCTTTATTACTTAATATGGCAGTCTCTTTTATCGCTTTTATGAACCATCGCAGGTCCTGTGAATTTCCTAAAAATCTTTTCCTGCAATTGGTGATTTTTTCAGTACCTGCAGCTTTTTTGGGCGGGTTAGTAGTTGTGGACTCATCTATTTACAAAAATATTTTAGGTGTACTTTTATTGTTTCCGGTGTTGAATTTTCTGGGGGTTTTTCCGAAGAATGAAAAAATGATTCTTAGGGATAAATTGTGGATGCCTCCATTAATCGGGATTCTAATAGGTTTCTTTTCTGGACTTATTGGTATTGGTGGAGGAATTATCCTTTCTCCATTGCTACTTATGTTGGGGTGGACTAATATTCGTCAAACTGCCGCCCTAAGTGCCCTTTTTATTTTTGTCAATTCGGTAGCTGGTTACCTGGGGACTACAGGTTTTAATTTAATAGATAACAAATCGCTATGGATCCTTATTCCGCCAGCCGTACTCGGGGGCATTCTGGGTAGTTATTTTGGCGCTTTAAAATTCAATGTAAGACTGGTAAAACATCTGTTAACATTCGTCCTGGCTGGAGCAGCTCTTAAATTAATCTTTTTCTGAAAAGTTATCCAAACATAGAAGCATTTGTACTTGCAGGTGGAAAAAGTAGCCGTATGGGGCGTGATAAAGGCCTGGTTTCTCTAAATGAAGAACCAATGATTTTACACGTGTTGCGGGAATTGGAATTTTTGAAAATACCCACCAAAATAATCGCTAATAATTCGGCTTATAAAAAGTTTAATCTACCCATTTATAATGATGTTATTCCCGAAAAAGGACCAATGGGTGGTTTGCTAACCGCCATGGAGAATACGAAAGCAGAAATGGTGCTGCTCCTTGCCTGCGATATGCCTTTTATAACTGCGAGTGCCATTGAGAAATTATTAAATAATTCTGATAATGAGCAGATAACCGCCTCAATGTTTAATCAAAAAATAAATCCACTATTTAGCATCTATCCTGTAATTTTAAAGGAAAATATTAAGAAAAGCATTGCTTTAGGAAATCTAAAAATGACCGATTTCATTCTGAAAAATCAACACGTTTTGTTACCTTTCGAGAACGAGATATCGGGTAAGATATTCAAGAATATCAATACTGAGAAAGAACGAAAAGAAGCCGAAAAGAAATGGAAGGATTAACTATAAAAGCTTTTGGAATAATCGCTGAAAAGTTGCCTGAGCAGGAATTTAAATTTCCAAAGAAAAAGGATACTGAAGAATTATTGAACAGCCTTTATAATGAATATCCCAATTTAAAAGATTTAGATTTTTCACTGGCGGTTAATCAGCAGCTTATACAACAAAACACCTCTCTGGAAGGGAACGAGGAGATTGCTCTTTTACCACCATTTTCTGGAGGATGAATAGATTTTCACGCCAAACCATATTACCCGATTTTGGAGCAGAGGGCCAGCAAAAACTCTCCCAGGCCCGCGTTCTTGTTGTAGGAGCAGGTGGCTTAGGTTGTCCTGCTTTGTTACACCTTGCTGCGGCTGGTGTGGGAACAATTGGGATAGTTGATGGCGATATTATAAGTGAGTCTAACCTTAACAGGCAAACGCTTTTTGGTCATCAACATATAGGCAGGCCTAAAGCCTCTACTGCTGCCGAAATTCTAAAAGAGAAATATCCGGATCTAAAATTTGAAATTTTTTCAGATTTTCTGAATACTAATAATGCCCTGGAAATAATTTCACAATTTGATTTAATAGTAGATGGGACCGATAATTTTGGAACCCGCTATCTTGTTAATGATGTCTGTGTTTTACTTGAAAAACCCCTGGTAATGGGTGCTATTTATAAATATGAAGGACAATTAATGATTTTCAATTATGGACCTGCTGCTCTAAATTATCGCGATGTTTATCCAAATCCGCCCGGTGAGAATCAAATTCCCAACTGTGCTGAAACCGGGGTTTTAGGGGTGCTTCCTGGAATTATTGGTACACTGCAAGCTTCAGAAGTAATAAAAATTTTATCTGGAGTGGGAAAAGTGCTTTCAGAAAAAATACTTTTCTTTAATCTTAAAAATTCATCATTTTACGAAGTAGCCATACAGCCTAATCTCAAAGGCAGGAAAAATCTTCCTGATTCTGAAGATGATTTCCGTAGCAGGGATTATAAAATTAACTGTGGAATTGCAGAGCATATAAACTGGGAAAAAGCTCTGGACTGGACATTTAATATGAATAACAGTGTGCTGGTTGATATTAGGGAGACCGGAGAAAAACCATTATTAAAGAAAGATTATTTGCGCAATATGCCCCAGGGTGAATTAAGAGAGAATCCTGAATTACTTTCAGCATATGAAAATATTCTTTTAGTTTGTGCCTCAGGGCAACGCAGTGCGCAATTGGCAACGGAATTGAAACAGCAATTTCCTGAAAAGAAAATATTTTCAGTAGAAGGAGGGATTTTACATCCTTCTTCACCTTTAAATTCGAACAAAAATGACACGTAAACCTAAAAATATATTTGTAGAAGGACCTATTTCTTCAGAAAAGATAGCCAGGTCTATTCAAAATCACAGCAGCAAAACCAATATAGGTGCGCATTCTATTTTCCTGGGACAGGTGCGGGCCGATGAGAAGGAGGGCAGCACGGTAAGCGCTATAGAATATACAGCTTATGAGGAGATGGCTCTTCAAAAAGCATTTGAAATAAGAGAAGCCATTTTTGAGAAATATAATCTTACCTGTATGCATATTTATCACAGCCTGGGAGAAGTAAAAACCGGGGAAATATGCCTGTTTGTATTTACCTCTTCCAAACACAGAAAAATGGCTATAGATGCTTGTGAAGAACTGGTAGAAAGAATTAAGAATGAGTTACCGGTTTGGGGGAAGGAGCTTCTGGAGAACAGGGACGAAAACTGGAAAGTGAATACTTAGAATATTGAAAAGAAAGAAATGGTAAACATCACTCAAAAAAGTAATAGCCTTCGCAAAGCTATAGCGCAAGCTGTGGTTAAGGTAAGCAGCCCTGACACTATTAAGGCCGTAGTAGAGAAAACAGTGCCCAAGGGAGATGTTTTTGAAATGGCGAAAACAGCGGGTCTTTTTGCTGCAAAGCGCACCAGCGATATGATTCCCGATTGCCATCCTTTACCGGTTGAGTATACAAATATTACCTACAATATTGAAAACCTTGAGATTTATATTAATGTTGAGGTACATACCATTTATAAAACAGGCGTTGAGGTAGAGGCGATGCATGCAGCTTCTGTAGTTGCCCTCACGATGTACGATATGCTAAAACCAATAGATAAAGGGATAAGCATTGAAAAAATAAAGCTACTGGAGAAAAAAGGAGGAAAAACAGATTATCGAAAGGTAGTAGAGGATAATCAAATTACTGCTACGGTTATTGTTTGTTCCGATTCTATTTCGGCGGGAGAGAAGCAGGATAAGGCAGGTAAGGTAATCATGGAAAAGTTGAAAGCTTACCAGGTTGCTGTAGAAGATTACCAAATTATTCCCGATGAAAAAGAAAGAATTCAAAAGCTTGTAAAAGAAAAAAGTGAGAAAAAAGTGAGTCTGGTGATCCTAACCGGTGGTACCGGCCTATCCCCGCGGGATGTAACCCCAGAAGCTATTCGGCCTTTACTGGAGCGTCCTATTCCTGGTATTGAAGAGGCCATAAGGGCTTACGGGCAGGACAGGACGCCTTATTCTATGCTTTCACGCTCTGTCTCGGGCTTAATTGGCAACACCCTTGTACTCGCCTTACCTGGATCTACCAAGGGTGCTGAGGAATCTATGGATGCTGTTTTTCCCGCTATTATGCATATTTTTAGGGTGATGGCAGCTTTTAAACACGATTAGGATTAAGTATGAAATCCCGATATTTTAAAAATTCCCTTTCATTATTTCTGAAAATATTTCGAAAGACTTCAGCCTATCCTGGTGATCATAAATATGGGAAACAGCCATAATTTCATTTACACCGGTTTCTTTTAGAAACGCTTCAGTTTTGGTTTTTATCGTTTCAGGATCCCCAATAAATGCATATTGAAGCATACGCTGAAAGCCGGGATGAGCAAGAATTTCCCTGTGTTCATTAGTGAAATCTACCGGTGGTTGCATGTAATCAATATTTCCGCTCATTACGCCCAGCATCATTTTAATAAGCGAAGTAGAGATTTTTTCAGCTTTAGTTGTAGTATCGGCAGCAATTATATTTACGCCGGCCACGGTGTAAGGTTTTTCAAGAAATTTTGAAGGTTTAAAATTATTGTGATAAATACTAAGGGCCTGGTGCAATTGTGCGGGAGCAAAATGGCTGGCAAAAACATAAGGTAAACCTTGTTCGGCGGCAAGATGTGCACTATCTGTACTTGAACCCAGAATATAAATTGGTACTTCTACTCCTTCAGCTACCGCGGCCCTTACTTGTGCCTGAGCGTTTTCAACTGAAAAATATTTCTGAATTTCTTTTACTTCCTCAGGGAATTTAAAAACCGATTTCATGCGGTCAGAACGGATAGCCTGAGCGGTAACCTGATCTGTTCCGGGCGCTCTTCCCAGTCCCAGGTCTATCCTGTTTGGATAAAGCGTTCCAAGGGTTCCAAATTGTTCAGCAACGATTAGAGGTGAATGGTTTGGAAGCATAATTCCGCCGGAACCTACTTTAATTGTTTTTGTTCCGCCTGCAATATGCCCTATAAGTACCGATGTGGCTGAACTGGCAATACTCACCATATTATGATGCTCTGCCAACCAGAAACGGGTATAGCCCATTTTTTCTGCGTTTTGAGCCAGATCAAGACTTTGGTCAAAAGTTTCTTTTACACTGGAATCTTTAGCTACCGTAGCTAATTCTAGAATAGAGTAGGGAATCTCACTTATATTTAAAGACATATTGATTTTTTCTTTTAATGCTTAAAGGTAGCCGAATAACAATTAGAATCCTTACAGAATACGGGGAGACAATTCAAAATCCACTTTAAAAAAATATTATACTATTAATAGAAAGTTAAGGTAAAAACGCATAATCTTTGCAGAACCTTTACAACGAAAAGGTTTTCGTTTAAATTTTTATAGCGCGATTCCTTTATATTTTAGATATATTAACAATATGAAGTTAAACTACCCATAAAAAATTTTCCCAGAGAAACATTCCGCATAAATTAGCTTTCTAAAACTTACAAAACTAACACCTATGGCATCTTATTTAAATACCAACGAGATTAGAGTTTCACTAAAACAATTAGTGAAACAATATGTAGATGAATGTGAAACCTGTCAGGAGTTGCCTGATGAGTTTATAAGCTTAATAAAGCATAATTTCCTGGCGAAATATGTTTATTATAATAAACAGAAAAAGCAAATTGAAATTGGGATAGACGAGTCTGATTCTCCCGATACCTACCCAGAAATTAAAGTTTATAAAATCCCGGTAAATAAAGCTGTTAAATGGTTAGACGGATCGTTTAGAGAGCAGCAAAACGATTTAGAATTCTACGGAAAACTATTGAACCGGAATGAAATTTTTAACTCGTCAGATGTTGTTTTGATGAGTAGATAAATAATTTTATCTCCATATATAGAGCCGCCTAAATAGTCTTGTTTTCGTCAAGCTGTCCCGAAGTATCTGGACAGGAGGACGGATTAAAAACTATTTAGGCGTTTTTTATTTTTATTATTATGAATATAGCTATAGATAGGATTTACGAGAATAAAGAAGCTTCAGATAATATCCGGATTTTAGTGGATAGGCTTTGGCCGCGAGGAATTTCTAAAGAAGATGCGCATTTAGATTTTTGGCATAAGCAATGGGCACCGAGCGATGATTTAAGAAAGAAATTTCACGAAAATAAAATTTCCTGGGATGAATTTAGCAAAAACTACAAGACAGAATTAAATGAAAATAAACATCATATTTTAAGCGATTTGGAAGATCTGGACAAAAGAAAAAGCCTCACACTTTTATACGGATATAAAGATAAAACCCAAAATCATGCAGTACTGCTAAAAGAGTTTCTAGACAATCTTTAAATTAGGCTTTTGCTTTTTTCGCTAAATCTTCCATAATCATTTTGGCATGTACCCTTGAGTTTTCTATAAACCATTTATGGGTTTCTACGCCACCGCAAATTACCCCGGCCAGGTAAATTCCTTTTACATTGGTTTCCATGGTTTCCTCATCATACTGCGGAATTTTTCTTCCATCACCAGATAATTTAATGCCCATTTTTTTTAGAAATTCAAAGTTTGGACGATAACCGGTGAGCATCAGTACAAAATCGTTTTCCAGAGTTTGTTCGCCATCGGGAGTTTCAATAACCACCTCGTTCTCCCTGATTTCTTTCAAATTAGCATTGAAAATTGCTTTGATACTTCCTTCTTTAATTCGGTTGTCAATATCGGGGCGTACCCAGTATTTCACCCTTCTGCCAATTTCTTCCTGTCTAACGATCATGGTGACTTCGCCACCTTTTCTAAATATCTCTAAAGCAGCGTCTACAGCCGAATTACTGGCTCCCACTACAATGGTTTTTAGGGTAGCATAATAGTGGGGATCTCCATAATAATGGGCCACTTTTGGTAAATCTTCCCCGGGAATATTTAGATAATTTGGGATATCGTAAAATCCTGTTGCAACCACCACATTTTTTGCCGTGTAATTATTCTTTGTAGTAGTTATACTATGCAGGTTTTCTTTAGATGCTACTTCTGTAACCTTTTCAAATAGATTGATATTAAGTTCATTAGAAGTCGTTATTCGGCGGTAATATTCTAAAGCTTCGGCCTTTCGGGGCTTTGGATTATTACTGATAAACGGAATACCATTCAACTCCAGTTTTTCTGAAGTCGAAAAGAATGTCATATTGGTAGGGTAGTGGTACAACGAGTTTACCAGGCAGCCTTTTTCCAGGATAAGATAAGAAAGGTTTTTCTTTTCGGCTTCCAGCGCGCAGGCAATACCAATTGGGCCGCCGCCAATAATTATAACATCGTAAGTATTCTTAGGAGTTTGCAAGTTGTCTTAAGTCTTTTATGGTTTCCAGTTGGTCTTCAGCTTTAAAAACATAACTCCCGGCCACCAAAACATCGGCCCCGGCTTTTATGAGTTGAGAAGCATTTTCATTAGTTACTCCTCCATCAATTTCAATTAAAGTAGAAGCATTGTGGGTTACAATAAGCTCTTTTAATCGCTGAATTTTATAGTAGGTGTTCTCTATAAAACTTTGTCCGCCAAATCCAGGGTTTACGCTCATTATACATACTATGTCGATATCCTGTATCACATCTTTCAATAAATCTACACTTGTATGCGGATTTATTGCTACTCCCGCTTGCATACCTTCAGCTTTTATTGCCTGTAGCGTTCGGTGTAAATGGGTGCAGGCTTCGTAATGTACAGTAAGATTATCGGCTCCCAGTTTCGCAAATTCCTTAATGTACCTATCGGGATCTACGATCATAAGGTGAACATCAATAGTTTTTTCGGCGTGTTTGGTAATAGCTTGGAGAACGGGCATTCCGTATGAAATATTCGGAACAAAAACGCCGTCCATAATATCTATATGAAACCAGTCGGCTTCACTTTTGTTTACCATTTCAATATCACGCTGAAGATTCCCAAAATCGGCAGCAAGAATAGATGGGGCAATAAGTTTTGTTGTCATAAGTATTGTGCTGAAAGTGTGCACACAAAAATAACAAGATTATACTTATTTGATGCCTTCTGTAAATTTATTTAAGATGTACTTTACGGAGCTTTGAATTGCAGGATTTAACAGACTTATTTGTGTGAGATAGGTGTCAAAATTTTCGTCATTATACCTGTCGTCTAAAGAAATAAAATCGGCTTCGTAACCATTAAACTGAATATTTGGAATTTTCTTCTGAAAAATGCTGATAACATTGTGATGGCGTTCATCAGCTTTTATTCTACTAAACAGATCTTCTAGAATTTGCTCTTCCCCTTCAAGAACCTGGAAAAAATTACCCTGAGAATATAAAAGAATACCGGTAATATTGTGATTATTATTCCAGTTTTTACTAAAATCTAAAGCTTCCTGAATTTCAGTTTCTGAAAGTGCCGGATTAGCCGTACTTACATAACTTATAGCGTAGCGCATACTTGTTTAAGAATTGTTGAACTTAAAAATAATAGAAATTAAGAAGTGTTGAAATTCTAAAAAGTGAAAGTTTATTTAAAATCATTGGAAAATGACGCGGTAGCATATAAATAAGCTAAAAATGATCTTTTATTACTGTGCGGGCTGCATTAAAACCGCACATGCCGTGCACGCCGCCTCCTGGTGGAGTAGAGGAAGAACAAATATAAATCTTTGGATTAGAAGTAGAGTAAGGAGATATTTTTGCAATTGGCCGGGTAAAAAGTTGGGTAATATCCTGTTTCCCACCGTTAATATCACCTCCAATAATATTTGGATTAAAGGCGTTCAACTGTACCGAATTCATAGTAGATTTCTTTAAAATACAATTTTTAAAACCGGGAGCAGCACGCTCAATTTGATCTTCAATTATTTTAGAAAAATCTTCGTTACTGCCGTTTGGCACGTGGCAATAAGCCCAGGCCGTATGTTTTCCAGCTGGAGCTCTTGAAATATCAAAAATACTATGCTGGGCCACCAATACGTAGGGAGCTTGTGTCATATTATTTTGATGAATACTTTGTTCTGAAGTCTCCATTTCTTCTTCTGAAAATCCTATGTGCACCGTACCTGCTTTTCGGCATTTTTCATTGGTAAAAGGAATAGGTTTATTAAGTGCCCAATCTATTTTAAAAACTCCCGCCCCGTATTTAAAAGAGTTCATTCTTTTACGATAAAGATTAGAAAAATCTGTTTCCTTTATTTTTAATAATTGCTTCGGAGTTAAATCGAATAAATATGTTTTAGACTCCGGAAGTTCCCTAAGCTGGGTTATATTTTTTTCAAGTTGTAATTCGCCGCCAATAGAAGTATAGTAGCTCATCATACTATTTATAAAATTTTGAGCCCCACCTTTTGGGAATGGCCAGTTATATTTATGCGCCATGGTATTTAGTACAAGTCCAAAAGAGGCTGAAGCCAGGTTATCCAGTGGTAAGGTGGAATGTGCGGCAGAACCGTAAAAGAATATTCTTGATTTTTCATTTTTGAAATAATGTTTTGCCAACATTTTAGCCGAGGGCAATGCCTTCATTCCAAATTTCATAAAATCCAGCGGATGATCGGGAATTCCTAAAGGTCCCAGAAGATCATTTTCTATTTTTCCCCAATTTTTAACCAGGGGATCAAATAATTTGAGATAGGAAGATTCATCATTGCCCAATTGGTCTGCTGTTTTTCTTAGATCGGTATAACAGGCGTGTGCGGTGCCGTCAGCAAAAGGATGAGCGTATGGAATTTCAGGAAATATCCATTCCAATCCATGTTTCTCAAGAGGTAGACTTCTTAAAAATGGAGAACCAAAACCCATAGGTAAAATGGCTGAGCCCACATCGTGCTTAAATCCTGGTAAAGTTAATTCCTGGGTTCGGGTGGATCCTCCGGGAGTAGCTGCTTGTTCAAAAATGGCAGTTTTCAGGCCTTTTTGCTGCAAATATATTGCTGCCGAAATTCCGTTAGAGCCGCTTCCAATAATTATAGCATCGTAGCTTAAAGGCATTAAGTGATATTTTTAAGGTCAAGGCTCCCAATATATTCACGAAAGGAAATTTTACCGTTAGATTCCCAAAATCATGTCGTTTGTAGTAATAAAAGTAAAATAATCCAGTTTATCATTAATTTACTCACTAAAGATTTTCACTAAATTGAGGTCTGCATTTAATTTTGCCATGGTTTCTGGTACTTTTATGATTTTCCTCCAATAATTTCCTCTATCATTTTGGTCATTTCAAGCCTGGTATAAATACTTGGGCCACCTACTTTTATTATTTTCGGACCTCTTTCCAGAAAGGATATTATTACGCTTGCAAGATCTTTGGTATGAATGCTATTCGTTTTGCATTTCCCGATCCAATTAGGGGGATGTCTGATTAAGGGAGGGGTAGGAAAGAAAAAACCCCGGTTCATCACGCCGGGGTCATTCATCAATCAAAAAACGAACAGTTATGTTAGCCGGCCGTCGCCAGCATTAACTGTTGTCATCTTAAATATCTTATCCTAAATAAGTTTTCAGGATCTTACTTCTAGAGGTGTGTTTCAACCTTCTAATTGCTTTTTCTTTAATTTGTCTAACTCTTTCTCTTGTAAGATCAAAAGTTTCACCAATTTCTTCAAGTGTCATTGGGTGCTGGTCTCCAAGACCAAAGTACAAACGAATAACATCTGCTTCACGAGGAGTTAGAGTTTCTAAAGCACGCTCAATTTCAGTTCTTAAAGACTCGTGTAAAAGTTCCTTGTCAGGATTTGGAGATTCCCCGGAACGTAATACATCGTAAAGGTTAGAATCTTCACCTTCTACCAAAGGAGCATCCATAGAGACGTGACGACCAGAATTCTTCATAGATTCCTTAACGTCGTTAATGGTCATGTCCAGTTCTTTCGCAATTTCTTCAGCACTTGGTGGGCGCTCGTGAGATTGTTCTAAGAAAGCAAAAGTTTTGTTGATCTTATTAATAGATCCAATTTTATTCAATGGTAAACGAACAATACGTGATTGCTCGGCCAATGCCTGAAGTATAGACTGGCGAATCCACCATACAGCATAGGAGATAAATTTAAAACCACGCGTTTCATCAAAACGTTTCGCAGCTTTAATTAATCCTAAATTTCCTTCGTTAATAAGGTCGGGTAGGGTTAACCCCTGATTTTGATATTGTTTTGCTACCGACACCACAAAACGTAAATTCGCTTTAGTTAATTTTTCCAAAGCGCGGTCATCACCCGCTTTAATTCGTTGTGCTAATTCTACCTCTTCATCGGCAGTAATTAAATCAACTTTACCAATTTCTTGCAAATACTTGTCTAACGAAGCAGTCTCACGGTTTGTTACCTGCTTCGTAATCTTAAGTTGTCTCATCTATCGTCTCCTTGGATTTTAATTATGAATAGCTCTTGTATTAGTTTATACGCAAGTTGTAGTCGAAATGTTACAAAAAACCTTAATTAATTTTATTTGGGCGTTACCCTGCGGGTCGGGCTTTACGTTGCAAGTCCTCGCTCGCTCCACTCGCTGTGGGCTTTCCACTGCAATCCCTAACGCAGAAAAAAAATTAAAAATAATAAAAGGTAGACTAAAGAAGTCTTTGCTTTTCGTTGAGGAGGTCTAAAAAGTTGCCAAAATGCGTCAAGCTGAACTTGTTTCAGCTTCTAACATGTTCCAATTCTCTCATATTAGATCCTGAAATAAATTTAGGATGACGATTATAAGAAATTATAAAAAGACATAAAAAAATCCCCGGAAAAATTAATTTCCGGGGATCTTGATTTATAAAGCTTAAGACTAATTAGTCGTTATCTTTACGATCTCTGTTGTCTCTGCCTCTGCGGTCATCACGGCCACGATTGTCTCGAGAACCACGATTGTCACGACCTCTGTCGTTACGATCGTTGTCTCTTGGTGGTCTTGGCTGGTAACCTTCAGGTTTTTCAAGTAAAGCTTTTCTTGAAACTTTTTCCTTACGGGTTTTAGGGTCTACACCAAAGTATTTTACATCTATAACATCACCAAGATTCACAATATCGGTAACATTATCTGTACGTTCCCAGGCCAGTTCAGAAATGTGCAATAAAACCTCGTTACCAGGAGCATCAAGATATTCTACTACAGCACCAAAGTCAAGTACCTTGATTACTTTTACTTCGTAAACACTTCCTTTTTCAGGCTTAAAGGTAATAGATTCTATTTTTGCAAGAACCTTATCAATTCCTTCTTGTTTCGTTCCAAGGATTTCAACAATACCTTCTTCGGTTACAGGATCTTCGTTGATTACTATTTCGCACCCTGTTGTTTTTTGAAGTTCCTGAATTACTTTTCCTCCAGGTCCGATCAATGCACCAATAAATTCGTTAGGAATTCTTCTGGTGATGATTTTTGGAGCGTGAGCTTTTACATTTTCGTTTGGCTCAGCAATAGTGTCAGTAAGTTTTTCAAGAATATGAAGTCTTCCTGCACGAGCTTGTTTTAGCGCTTTCACTAAAATCTCGTAAGGAAGTCCTTTTACTTTAATATCCATTTGGCAGGCGGTAATACCATCAGCCGTTCCGGTTACTTTAAAGTCCATATCTCCAAGGTGATCTTCATCTCCAAGAATATCTGAAAGTACAGCGTGACGCTCTCCATCAGAAATTAATCCCATTGCGATCCCGGAAACCGGTTTTGTCATTTTAATACCTGCATCCATCATTGCCATAGTTCCGGCGCATACCGTAGCCATAGAAGAAGAACCGTTAGATTCTAATACTTCAGAAACAATACGAACTGTGTAAGGATTGTTTTCAGGAATCATTCCTTTTAATGCACGTTGTGCAAGATTTCCATGTCCAATTTCACGTCTTGAAGTACCTCTAATCGGGTAAGCTTCTCCTGTACAAAATGGAGGGAAATTGTAATGTAAATAGAAAGTTTCTTCGCCCTGGTGAGTTGGCATATCTATGGTGCTTGCTTCTCTGGAAGTTCCCAGAGTTACAGTTGCCAAAGCCTGAGTTTCCCCACGAGTGAAAATAGCCGAACCGTGTACCGATGGTAAATAGTCGGTTTCACACCAAATTGGTCTAATTTCGTCGGTTTTTCTACCGTCTAATCGCAAACCTTCAGCAAGGGTAAGTTCTCTTACCGCTTCTTTTTCGGTTTTGCTGTAATATTTTTTGATCTGTTTTTCGCTTTCTTCTAATTCTTCTTCAGAAAATAAAGCTAAAACTTCTTCTTTTACTTTTGAAAATGCTTCGCTACGGTCTCTTTTGCTGTGACCACCTTTAGCGATATCATATATTTTTTGATAAGCTGCATCGTGAACTCTTTTCTCAAAGTCTTCGTTTTCTGCAGTAACGGCATATTCTCTTACCGGTTTTTTACCAAAAGCTTCCGCTAAACGCAATTGCGCTTCAACTTGCTTTTTGATGTGTTCGTGAGCAAACTGAATGGCTTCTGCCATTTCTTCTTCTGAAATTTCTTTCATTTCACCTTCTACCATCATCACAGAATCTGAAGAAGCACCAATAATCATATCGATGTCTGACTCTTGCAGCTGGCTGCGGCTTGGGTTAATCACGAATTCACCATTTACTCTACCTACACGGGCTTCAGAAATAGCGGTTTCAAAAGGAATGTCTGAAAGTTGAATTGCTGCTGATGCGGCAAGTCCTGCCAAAGCATCTGGCATAACATCTTCGTCGTGAGACATTAACTGGATCATTACCTGAGTCTCAGTTCTGTAGTCTGATGGGAAAAGCGGACGCAATACACGGTCTACAATTCTCATCGTTAAAACTTCACCATCACTAGGTCTTGCTTCTCTTTTGAAGAAACCTCCAGGATAACGTCCTGCTGCGGCGAATTTTTCTCTGTAATCTACTGTTAATGGAAAGAAATCCATCGTGCTTTCTTTATAAGAAGACACTACAGTACAAAGCAACATAGCGTCGCCCATTTGAACAACAACCGACCCGTGGGCCTGTTTTGCTAATTTTCCGGTTTCGATAGAGATTTCTCTTCCATCTCCTAAATCGATAACCTCTTTAAATGTTTGTGGAATCATAATAATTTTGAATTCTTCTAATGATCTGAATAACTTCACCAGATCTTTTGTTATACAATGGTCTCCGCCTATAATACCGGACGGCCGGTGGTTGTGTTGTTGTGTGTTGTGTAGACCAATGAAAAACTACTCTCTTTGAGCGACAATTTTACTCGATAATCGAGATTTAAATACTCCGAGGCTTACCTCGAAATAAATATTCTTCTTTAATTTATACCTCGTTCGAGGTAATTTACTCACTAAGTGAGATTTAAATAATGCAAAACCTGCATTTATTATGTAAATCTAATAACTATCGGATTTAGTCGATGGTTATTTTTGAAATTCTTTTATATAAAAAAAGGGGGCGTAAAGCCCCCTTTTGAAATTTATTTTCTTAATCCTAATTCTTTAACAATAGCACGATATCTCATAATATCTTTCTTCATCAAGTAATCAAGCAAGCTCCTTCTTTTACCAACCAACATTACCAAAGAACGCTCTGAGTTGTAGTCTTTACGATTCTTTTTTAAGTGATCTGAGAGGTGAGAGATTCGGTAGGTGAACAAAGCAATTTGTCCTTCAGCAGAACCGGTATCGGTTTTGCTTTTTCCGTGTTTCTCAAAAATTTCTTCTTTTCTTTCTTTGGCTAAATACATTCCAATATTAATTTTAATGATTTTTATGTATTGACAGTTCATCTGTCAGGCGGCAAAGATACTACTTTCTAAATAATTACCTATTTATAGAATATCTTTTTCTATTTTTATTTTAAGCTCTTACTGGTTGATTTTGAATAAGATCCAGATAAAGATTTACTTTGTTCTTAAGCTCAGACCTTTGTGTGATGAAATCTAAGAAGCCTTTTTCTTTAAGAAATTCTGAAGTTTGAAAATCCTTTGGGAGATCTTTCCCTGTGGTGTCTTTTACCACTCTTGGCCCTGCAAAACCTATTAATGCGCCTGGTTCAGAAATATTAATATCTCCCAGCATTGCAAAAGATGCTGTGGTACCTCCGGTAGTAGGATCGGTAGCCAGGGAGATATAAGGAATACTGGCATCTGCAAGTTGCGCCAACCTAACCGAGGTTTTAGCTAATTGCATTAGAGATAAAGCTGCTTCCTGCATTCTCGCTCCACCAGATTTAGAAATAATCATTAAAGGAAGTTGATTTTTTAGCGCGTAATCTGCTGCACGGGCAATTTTTTCACCTACAACAGATCCCATTGAACCTCCAATAAATCTAAAATCCATACAGGCAATAACCAATTCTTTTCCCTTAGATTTACCAACAGCTGTACGTACTGCGTCTTTAAGTTCGGTTTTTTCCTGGGCTGCTTTTAAGCGATCGGTGTATTTTTTGGTGTCTTTAAAATTCAAAGGATCTTTAGACGTCATATCCTTATCCAATTCTTCGAATTCGTTATCATCAAAAAGGATCTTAAAATATTCTTTACTCCCAATTCTTACGTGATAGCCATCTTCAGGACTTACATAAAAATTGCTTTCCAGCTGCTCTGCATCTACAATCTTGCCGGTAGGTGATTTGTACCAAAGTCCCTTAGGAACATCTTTTTTATGTTCGGTGGGGGTTTGAATTCCTTTTTGTGTTCTTTTAAACCAAGCCATTTATTTTCAGGTTTCAGGTTTCAGTTTATTTATATAGGGAATAAACCGAAAGTTTTACTTAAAATAAAAACAGCCGGAATTCTAAAAAATTCCAGCTGTTCATAAAATTAGATTTATAAGGTATTTACGTTGTTAAGATCTTCGAATGCCTTTTTAAGTCGGGCTTTAAAAGTAAGTTCTCCTTCACGTACCCATTTTCTTGGATCGTAATACTTTTTGTTAGGTACATCATCTCCATCAGGATTTCCAATTTGAGTGGCAAGATAATCTTTCTTACTACCCATATAATCACGAATTCCTTCAAGATATGCATATTGAAGATCGGTATCAATATTCATTTTAATTACTCCGTAGCTAATTCCTTCGCGAATTTCTTCAACAGTAGAACCACTACCACCGTGGAATACAAAGTCAATATGGTTTTCTTCCACACCATATTTTTTAGTAATATATTCCTGAGAGTTTTTAAGAATTACCGGGGTAAGTTTTACGTTACCTGGCTTATAAACCCCGTGTACGTTACCAAATGCGGCAGCGATAGTGAATTGGTCACTTACTTTGCTTAATTCTTCGTAAGCATAAGCAACTTCTTCTGGTTGGGTGTATAATTTAGAAGAATCAATATCGGTATTATCTACACCATCTTCTTCACCACCTGTAACCCCAAGTTCAATTTCAAGGGTCATTCCCATTTTGCTCATTCTCTCAAGATACTTCTTGCAAATCTCTATGTTTTCTTCAAGAGGTTCTTCAGAAAGATCTATCATATGCGAGCTGTAAAGTGGTTTTCCAAATTGCTCGTAATGTTTTTCACTGGCATCAAGCAAACCGTCTATCCACGGAAGCAATTTTTTTGCGCAGTGGTCTGTGTGCAAAATAACTACAGCACCATAGGCTTCAGCTAGCTCGTGAATGTGTTTTGCTCCTGCAACGCCACCTGCAATAGCAGCTTTTTCACCATCGTTAGAAAGTCCTTTTCCAGCGTTAAACTGGGCACCTCCATTTGAGAATTGAATAATTATCGGTGAATTTAGTTCTGCAGCGGTTTCCATTACTGCATTTGCACTACTGGAACCTATAATATTTACTGCCGGAAGGGCAAATCCCTTTTCCTTAGCATAATTAAATATTTCCTGTACTTCTTTTCCTGTGGCTACGCCTGGTTTAATGTTGTGACTCATAATTTTAGTTGAATTAGAAAAGCAAAAATAAGAAAATATGTTGGCTTAGAAAGGATAATTGATCCCTACATTGTACACAGCGTTATTAAAATTGTAATTTCTAAACCAGCGTTTGTCATCTGGCTGGGCTGGGTCGTAGGTTTTAAAGCCAATATCAAACCTAAGTACAAAGAAGTTAAAATCGTATCTAAGTCCGAAACCAGAGCCTACAGCAATATTTCTAAGATCAGAAAATGATTCAAAAGTTGCATCTTTATCCTCTACAATATCTAGCACGTTCCAGATATTACCAACATCTACAAAAACGGCCGAATTAAGGGCTCCAAAAAGATTGTACCGGTATTCAACATTGAAGGCCAGTTTCATATTAGCTTCGTTAAATTCATTGCGACCACCGCTGCTTCCAGGGCCAAGATCGTAAGCACGCCACGCACGATTATCATTAGGCCCACCGCCAAAGAAACTTCTCACAAACGGAATGCTGTTTGCGTTACCATAAGGAATGGCTACGCCCCCAAAAGCACGAAAGGCTAAAATATTACTCTGCCCCATATCCCAGTGTTTTATAAAATCGAGTTCGGTTTTAATGTATTGGGAGAAGTTTACTCCTAATACATCATAATTTCCATTCTCGTTTTTTTCAAAACCGGCTATAGAAGAAACTGCAGAAAGAACATTCCCGGCGGTTTCAATTTTAAACCTAAACCGTGTAAATTCCTGGTCGTAGAGATTCTTTTTTGTGTTCCATAAATAGGTATAATTAGACGCAAAAATGAGGTTGTTCTCTGTTAAACGTGTTTTTCTTTCGCCTATATTATTTACTAATTGGGTTTGATCATCGTCCAGTCCTGTTGTGCCTCCCGTATTGTTAGAAACGTCCCGAATAAAACTTTCGGCACCGGTTGGGATGTTTAGTAAACCTTCTTCATTTAAATAGGCGGGATCTGTAACTATACTTCCTGACTGGATAATCTCGTTAAGGTCGTTATACGAGTTTCGGTAAACATTAAAATAATTATCGATATTCAAATTTCTTACATATTGAATATTTAAAAGATCTACACGGTTAGAAAGTTGCCGGGACGGGTTCCAGCGGTAATTCATAATCCCCGAAAGATTTCTTTTATCCAGCCCTATATTATTTTGCGTACTTACCCCTAAACTCAGCGAAGTAAAAGGTTGCATATATTTGGGAATCAAACTTTCGGTATTAATTGGTAAAAATATCCGCGGAAAAGTAAGTTTAAGATCGGCTCCAATTTCTGAAATATCAAAAAAGCGATCATCGTTTCCGCTTATTGCAGCATCTGTAGAAGACCCAATACTTCCACGGCCAGAAATTTCAAAATTTTCGGCGCCACGAAAAACATTTCTGATTAAAAGGGAACCTCCAAAACCAATTCCGAATTTCTGAATATTACTTTGCGAAACATCAAAATCAAAACCCAGTGAATATTTTGGTTGTGGGGTTAGAAAAATATTGGCAACCAAATCGGTGCGGGTGGAATCGGCAGGATCTGGTGTAAATTGTACGTTTGGATATTTAAAAACGCGTAAAGAATTTAAACGATTATAAGTTCGGGAACGGGAAAGATCGCTGTAGGTGTTTCCGGGTCTAATAAAAACAGCGTCGGTTATGGCTTCGGGTTTATAACGCAGTTCGTCAAAACTATAAAGCGTATATCCTTCTTCGGTAGTAACACTATCGGTTAACGGCTGATTTCTATTGGCGTATTTATAATCTGTAAAAATATTAACCTTGCTAATTTCGTGAATTTTAAAAGGTACCCGTGAGGTGGTATCTTCTTCTGAAGCAAATCGGTTTTTTATAATCAAAGTAGTGTTTACTTTTCCGCCGGTATTAATAGTATCAGCATCAAAACTTATGTATTCCTGGTCAAAATTATAGACCCCGTTATTTCTAAAAAGGGAAGTTAAACGATCCCGTTCTTCATTAATATCAAGGGTTCTGTATTGTGCGCCTTCTTTAATAATCGATTCGTTTTTGTGAAGCTCGTATAAAGAATCTATAACTTTTGAAGCAATATTTGCGGTAATGGAGTCTAAATGATAAGCTTCGCCGGTAGCAACTTCATATTCAACACGGGCGCGTTTTTTTTTATTTTCTAAAGGAATTATTTCATAATCGGTCTCTACATTAAACCAACCATTGTTCCAGTACCAGGAGTTGAGCCTGTTAACCGATTTCCTGGTTTCTTCCTCACTTACAATAACCGGTTCTTCGCCAGTTGTTTTTAACCACTCATTAAAAGATTTTCTGGAATGCAGAAATTTTTCAAATTGTTTGTAAGAAAGAATATCTACAAGAGTATTTTTCTTGCTTTCATTTTCAAGGTATTTTTCACTTAAAATAGAATCTATATCTGGCCGTGCGAGATTATAAAAATGAAGTCTTAGTGGGATGCCCAGGAAACTGGTGTTAGGTTCCTGGTAAAGTTGATTGTAAATACGGGTCTCCTTGATCTTTTCGTCGTTAACGAAAATTTCATTCTCAGTGAGCAATTTATCATCACCCTCTACGCGTTTAACGGCATTACAGGAAATTAAAAAAAGCAGGCTTAAAAAAAATAATGATATTTTTGCGAAATGCCGATTCAAACACACATTTTTAAGAGATCAAAATTACATTTTTTGTATGGTTAGTAAAAGCCAAATTAAGTTAATAACCAGTCTTGCACAAAAAAAATACCGTTATAAACACGGACTTTTTGTAGCCGAAGGTTTTAAGACAATTAATGAGCTTATAAATTCAAAATTTAGTCTAAATCGGCTTTTTACTATCTCAGCAGATTTTAAAGTTGATTCTGATAAAATCCAAAAACTGGACGATAAGGAACTTAAGAAAATAAGTTTTCTTAAAACACCCCAGGCTGCATTGGCCTTATTTGAAATTCCAGAGGAAAATATTAGTAAGGAAAAAGAATTTACGCTTGCTTTAGATGGTATTCGCGATCCCGGAAATTTAGGGACTATCATCAGGCTTTGCGATTGGTTTGGGATAACAAATCTTGTTTGCTCTCAAGATTCGGTAGATTGTTACAACCCTAAAGTGGTTCAGGCTACAATGGGATCTTTGGCCAGGGTGAATATTTCTTACTGCGATCTAGAACCGTTTCTTAAAAATTCTGAATTACCGGTTTATGGTGCTTTTATGGAAGGGGAGAATATTTATAAAAGTGAAACAGAGGAAAATGCAATTTTGGTTATGGGGAATGAGGCTAATGGGATTTCAGCGGAAATTGAAGAATTAATACCAAAGAAAATAAGCGTTCCGCGTTTTGGAGAACTTAAAGAAACCGAAAGCCTTAATGTAGCCACCGCCACCGCAATTCTTTTAAGTGAATTTAAACGAAAGGATTTTACCCGCTAAACGCAATTTAGAATGTGCAGTTTTCCATCATAAAATTTACTCGATAATAGAGATATAAATGCTTTGGAGCCCTGCCTCAAAATCAAATTATGTTTTCTAATAATGTCTCATAGGCTTGTCGCCGAGGTAATTTACTGAAAAGTAAAATTAAGAAAAACAGCTTGTGAGCGCATTGCATCTACTTCAGAAAATTGTGTTTCCACCATTTCATTATTTATAGTAAAAACTCCTCTTATTGAAGGGGAAAATTTAAAATAATAAAGGTAAAGATCTATGCCCAGTCCCACTTCATAGTGATAGTTGTTGGTTTTTAAACGAGTATCAACATCTGGGTTATTTTCGTTACTGGAAAGGTTTATTGAAGTAGAAACCCCGCCAACTACAAAAGGTTTAAAATTATTATGCCGATCTGCCGAAAATTTTAGTAACAATGGTATATGTACATAAGTAGCGTTAACCTCTTCTATATCCTGGGTGTATGGAGGCCTGAAGTTACGGGTGTTAAAAGTAACTCCCGGTTCGAGGCGCAAATCCAGGTTATTATTCAATCTCAAATTTCCAACGAGACCAACATTGAAGCCCATGGTTTTTTCAATAATGAGATCATTGCCATTAGGTGATACTTCTTCATTATATTTAAATTTAAAATCGTAGGTATTAAATCCCAGGTAATATCCCCAGGACCAACGTTGTTTATCAAAGTTCTCGTTGTTTATAATTTTATCTCCTCCAAAAATTTGCGCATAACCAAACTGAACGCAAAAAAGTAAGACAATAACAAAAAGTTTCTTCATAGTTTTATTTTGAAGCAGTATAAATAGTGGCAACCCCAAATGTTTGTGGTTTGTCTTCTACATCTATAAACCCCGTTTTCTTTAAAATATTGTTGAAAGCTTCGCCATAAGGAAATGCAGCTGCACTTTTACTTAAATAAGAGTAAGCTTCGCGGTCTTTAGAAAATACCCGCCCAATGAGGGGCAACATATAGCCGGAGTATAATTTATAACCTTGTTTGAACGGAAATCTGGTAGGGACAGAAGTTTCCAAAACTACAAAAATTCCGCCGGGTTTTAGAACTCGTTGAATTTCAGATAATCCTTTTTCTAAATTTTCAAAATTACGCACACCAAAGGCAACGGTTATGGCATCAAAAGAGTTATCTTCAAAAGGTAAAGCCTCAGAGTCTCCCTGAACCATCTCAATCTTATCGGTTAGTTGTTTTGCGGCAATTTTCTTACGGCCTACCTTCAGCATGCCTTCAGAAAGATCGAGACCAACTATTCTTTCAGCATTAATATCGGCCATTTGTATTGCAAGATCCCCGGTGCCGGTAGCAATATCCAAAACAGCTTTTGGTTGCTGGGCTTTAACCAGGGCAATTACCTTTTTTCGCCATTTTACATCGGTTCCCATAGAGATTACCCGATTTAACCCATCGTAATTGCCAGATATTTTATCAAACATCTGTTCCACCTGTTTTTTCTTATTAAGACCGGAGTCCTGATAAGGAGTAACCTTTTTACTCATAGTAACAATTTTGGGTCAAAGATACACGATATGAAATAATTGAGGTTGAAACTTTTAGAATTTGTTGAGGTATACTTTGGTTTTTGGTTTGTCTAAAATACTGTACCTTTGTTCTTCTTTTCAATTTCAAGCTGTTATATGAAGATAATTATTGCCGGAGCAGGTGAAGTCGGCTTTCATTTGGCAAAATTGCTTTCTTTTGAGTCCCAGGATATCACACTAATTGATACCAGCCGGGATAATCTCACTTATGCTGATACGCATTTAGATATTAGAACAATTAAAGGAGATGCAACGTCAATTTCAATTTTAAAAGATGCACAGGTTAAGCACGTAGATATGCTAATAAGTGTAACTTCCAGTGAAGCTACCAATATTACCTGTTGTGTATTAGCTAAGCAATTGGGAGCCAAAAGAACCATTGCCCGTATTTCAAATACCGAATTTCTTGAAAATAAAGAGGAGATAGGTTTTACCAGTTTTGGGATAGATGAATTAATTTCTCCTGAAGCCCTGGCAGCAAGGGAAATTGCTTTGTTGCTGAATCAGTCTGCTTTTAATGATAGCTATGAATTTGAAAATGGCGCTTTAACGATGATAGGTCTTAGCCTGTCCAGAAATGCGCTATTTGTAGGTAAAACTGTAAAAGAAGCCGCCAATATTTTTCCAGATCTTAATTTTGTGCCAATCGCCATTCAGCGTTACGGGACTCAATATACCCTTATCCCGCGTGGTGACACGCAATTTAAAGAAGGAGACCAGGTGAATTTTGTCACGTTAAAACGCGGGGTAGAAAACCTTTATAAGCTTACCGGTAAAACCAAACATGCCATTAAAAATGTAATGATTTTAGGCGGAAGTAAAATTGGAAAAAAAACTGCCAAAGATTTATGTAGAAATAACTTTCACGTTAAACTGGTAGAGAGCGATAAAGAGAAGGCTTACGATCTAGCTGATGAACTTCCCAATGCGCTAATTATTCACGGCGATGGTAGAAACGTAGAGTTACTGGAAGAGGAGAATGTTCATGATATGGATGCATTTATTGCAGTTACCGGTAATTCTGAAACAAATATTATGTCCTGCCTGGTTGCGAAATCTAAGAGTGTGAAAAAAACAATCTCTTTAGTAGAGAATATGGATTACTACCAGTTAAGTCATTCAATTGGGATTGATACTTTAATCAATAAAAAACTACTTGCCGCCAATAATATTTTTAGATATGTGAGAAAAGGGGAAGTGGTAGCGATGACCAAGATCAATAACATGAACGCCGAACTACTTGAATTTATTGTAAAACCAAATTCGCAGGTTTGTAATAAGAAAATTAAGAATCTGGATTTCCCACGGTCGGCAATTATTGGGGGAATTATAAGAGATGGCGAAGGGATTATCGCGCTGGGAGATTTCACAATTACCCGTGGTGATCGTATTGTGGTATGTTGCCTGCCAAGGTCTATTAAAAAGGTTGAAAAACTCTTTCTCTAATGCCAAGACTTAATCACCAGATTATCCTGCACGTTATGGGACTGTTGCTTTTATGCAACGGTGGTTTTATGCTGCTGGCAGTTTTAATAAGTTGGTTTTATGAAGATGGTGTAACGGTTCATATTCTTGCAGCCGCTTTTATCACCCTCTTTCTTGGGGTACTTCTAATGTTTACCACCAGGGGCCACCGTAAAGAAGTAAAAAAACGTGAAGGTTATATAATTGTAACTTTTGGCTGGATTTTTATGGCTCTAAGCGGAACACTACCTTATGTGTTAAGCGAATCTATTCCTGCGTTTACCGATGCTTTTTTTGAAACCATGTCTGGTTACACCACAACAGGTGCCTCGGTTTTAAATGATATTGAATCTATTCCTAAAGGAATTCTTTTCTGGCGTAGCCTAACGCATTGGATTGGCGGAATGGGAATTATAGTTTTAGCCATTGCAATTTTACCTTTATTGGGAATAGGAGGGATGCAGCTTTTTGCTGCCGAAGCTCCCGGGCCCAGCGCCGATAAGTTAAAACCCAGAATTACAGATACAGCCAAGCGTCTATGGCTAATTTATGTGAGCTATACCGTTGCTGAAACTATCTTGCTGAAAGTGGCAGGGATGAGCTTTTTTGATGCTATAAACCATTCACTTAGTACGCTTTCTACCGGTGGTTTCTCAACCAAAAACATTAGTGTGGCTTATTGGAACGACAGACCGATTATCCAGTATATCATCATGCTTTTTATGTTCCTGGCCGGGACCAATTTTGTTTTAAGCTATTATAGTTTTAAAGGGAGGGTGCAAAAAGTTTTGCATGACGATGAATTTAAATGGTATTTCTATTTTATAGGAATTTTTACAGTAGTGGCTTCTGCATTTATTTATTTTGAAGCCGATGTTGCTCTTTCGCAAATAGATCACCCCATGGTTTGGGGAGAAGCTGAAAGTGCTTTTAGACACGCACTTTTTCAGGTGTTAGCGATAATAACGACCACCGGTTTCGTTACAGCCGATTATACAATGTGGACTCCCTTTCTTACCATTCTCTTCTTTGGGATGTTCTTTTTAGGAGGTTCTGCCGGGTCTACTTCTGGTGGGGTAAAGGTAATGCGCCATATTATAATGATTAGAAATGGCGGTATTGAATTTAAACGTGCCTTACACCCTAATGCAATACTTCCGGTTCGATTTAACGGAAAATCTATTGGAAAAGGAGTAACCTTTAATATCCTTGGTTTCTTTATTCTTTATATGCTTTCCTTTATTATTGGCTCAGTAGTTTTAGGAGGTTTGGGGCTCGATTTTGAAACAGCTATTGGGGGAGCCGCTTCTTCCCTAGGGAATATTGGACCTGCTTTTGGCGCACTTGGCCCGGTAAATAATTTTGATATTCTTCCACCTATTGGTAAATGGTGGTGTTCTTTTCTAATGCTTATTGGAAGGTTAGAACTCTTTACTGTTCTTATACTTCTTACTCCGTTTTTCTGGAGGAATAGGTAAAAAACTAACACTCTCTTAAATAAAAAAACGTCATTGCGAACAGAGTGAAGCAATCTGTAGTTTAATTACTAGAGATTACTTCGTTCCTCGCAATGACGAATATAATATTAGTTTAATACAGTTTAAATGAACTTATTAAACTGAAAATTCTATGCTTCAGCTAAAACTGATTTAATTCGCTTCATTGCTTCTTCAATTTGAGCTTCACTTGCCGCGTAAGAAATTCTTATACAGTCTGGATTCCCAAAAGCATCACCCGTTACAGTGGCAACAAGCGCTTCTTCTAATAAAAACATAGAAAAATCTGTAGCATTTTCAATTTTATGACCTTTAATTGTTTTTCCGAAGAAATGAGAAACATTTGGGAAAACATAAAAAGCTCCTTCGGGCTCTGTGGTTACAAAACCTTCAATACCATTTAATAGATCTATAATAAGTTTTCTTCTTGTCTTAAAGGTATCTACCATATAGCTAATTTTGCTAACGGGCGCCTCCAGGGCAGTAATTACCGCACGTTGGGCAATACAGTTAGCACCACTGGTAATTTGACCCTGCATTTTATTGGTAGCTCGGGCAATCCACGCCGGTGCACCTATATAACCAATTCTCCAACCGGTCATTGCAAAAGCTTTAGAGACACCGTTTACGGTAACTACACGATCGTACATATCTTCAAACTGAGCCATAGAAGCGTGACCACCTACGAAATTGATATGTTCGTAAATTTCATCACTTACAATAATAATATCCGGATGTTTTTTAAGCACATCAGCAAGGCCTCTTAGTTCTTCTTTGCTGTATACCATCCCGCTGGGATTGCAGGGAGAGCTATACCAAATCATTTTTGTTTTGGGTGTAATTGCAGCCTCCAGTTGCTCGGGAGTCATTTTGAAATCGGTTTCTACTGATGTTGGAACTTCTACCGGAACACCTTCAGCAAGTTTTACTATCTCAGCATAACTTACCCAGTAAGGGCAGGGCAAAATAACCTCATCTCCCGGATTTAATAAAACCATAGCTACATTTGCCAAAGATTGTTTGGCCCCTGTAGAAACTACAATTTGAGAGTGATTATAAGTAAGGTCATTATCCCGCTTAAATTTCTTGATTATGGCATCTTTTAATTCTACATATCCATCTACGGGAGTGTAAGAATTATAATTGTCGTTAATCGCCTGTATCGCGGCTTCTTTTATAAAATCTGGGGTATTAAAATCTGGTTCTCCCAGGCTTAACCCGATAATGTCTTTCCCTTCGGCTCTAAGTTCACGCGCTTTTGCAGCCATAGCCAGGGTTTGGGAAGTTGCTAAGTTGTTAATTCGGTTGGATAATTGTTCTTGCATTCTTTAAAATGGTTACTAATTAGTTATTAAGACGAAATTGCAGGTTTCGCACCCATTTGTTTTAAATGTTTAAAATGGGCAATTATTGCTGCGCGTGTGGTTTCGTATTCGTGGTAAGGAAGGTTGCATTCTGCAGCTGTTTCCTTTACTATTTTAGCTATTTTGGTGTAATGAATATGACTAATATTCGGGAAAATATGATGTTCTACCTGGTGATTTAATCCGCCGGTAAACCAGTTTACAATTTTATTTTTAGTCGAAAAATTAACCGTGGTAAACAGCTGGTGAATTGCCCAGGTGTTTTTCATGGAGCCGGTTTCGTCTGGTAAAGGCATTTCGGTTTCTTTAACCACGTGGGCTAACTGAAACACGATACTAAGAATTAATCCTGCTGTATAATGCATCACGAAAAATCCTATTAGAATTTTCCACCAGGAAATTGATAAAATCAACATAGGAATCACGATCCAAATAGAAACATAAATCAGTTTCGTGATCGCGATAATACTCCATTGCGTAACCGGATTTGGCATTTTTCCGTAAGAAAGTTTTCGCTTCAAATAATTTTTAGTTTGCTTAAAATCGGTAGTTAAAGCCCAGTTGAAAGTTAATAAACCGTATAAAAATACGGAATAATAATGCTGAAAACGGTGAAAACTGTACCATTTGGCATGTTCAGAAAACCTAATAATTCTTCCGGCATCCAAATCTTCGTCGTGGCCGTGGATATTAGTATAGGTATGGTGTAAAACGTTATGCTGTACCTGCCAGTTATAAACATTACCTGCCAAAACGTAAATTGTTCCGCCCATAAATTTATTTACCCATTTTTTTGAAGAATAGGAGCCGTGGTTACCATCGTGCATAATATTCATTCCTACTCCAGCCATTCCGGAACCCATTACCACAGTAAGAAGCAGCATCCACCACTGTGAAATATCAAGGGTAAGAATTAAAAAGTATGGGGTTAAAAACAAAGAAAACATAGCTACTGCCTTGAGGTGCAGTTTCCAGTTTCCGGTTTTTTTAATATTATTTTCTTTAAAATAATTATTCACTCGTTTGTTGAGTAACCTAAAGAATTTTGTAGAATCTTTTCGGGAGAATTTTATATGATTTTGAACGTTTTCCATGGAATTTTTGTAAGTGGTAAAGGTAAAATATTTAAATAGTTAATCTATATCTATACCGTATTAATATACGCTGCAATTTCAGCACCAAATTATGTATTTTTGTGGAAATTGTGAAAACTTTGGATTTAATAAAAAAATACTTCCCCGATTTAACCGATGACCAATATGCGAAATTTGCGCAAATGGAGTCACTTTACAAAGACTGGAACATCAAAATAAACGTGGTCTCGCGTAAGGATATAGATGAAATTTATTTAAGGCATGTTTTACACTCCCTGGGAATTGCAAAAATTCAGCAATTTAAACCGGGAGCCAATATCTTAGATGTAGGTACAGGTGGTGGATTCCCTGGAATTCCGTTGGCTATATTGTTTCCTGAAACCAATTTTCATTTAGTAGATTCTATTGGGAAAAAGATGAAAGTTGTAAAGGAAGTTGTAGAAGGTTTACAACTTACCAATGTTAAAACTACCAATGCCAGGGTAGAAGAGATTAAAGGAACTTACGACTTTATAGTGAGTAGGGCAGTAGCAGCAATGCCTACTTTTGTACACTGGACTAAAGGAAAAATCGCAAAGAAAAGTCAGCACGAACTTAAAAACGGAATTCTTTACCTCAAAGGTGGAGATCTCACTGTAGAGCTTCGCGATTATCCAAAAGCCAGAATTTATGAACTCCGCGATTATTTTGAGGAGGAATTCTACGAAACTAAAAAAGTGGTTTATCTTCCTTTAAAATATAAACCTTAGTCTTTTCTAATAATTACTTTTTTAGCGTAATCGCCTGCGTTGGTGTACACCTTCACAATATAAACTCCCGAGCTTAAAGATTTCTTCTGTGGAATATGGATTTCTTTAATATCAGGAATTCCAAAGTGTTGATCTACCAGTTGACCGGTGATATTGTAGATATTGATATGTTCAATTTCATAAAGTTCGGGATTGCTAATTACGAATTCCTTTTCATCCATAGAATAGAAGTATTCGATGGGTTCCTGGCTGGGTTCTTTATCTTCCCGGGTTGAGGTCACATCCTGAAATACAATTTCATATAAATCCTGATATTCTCCTGGAGGCAACGTTGCCTTAAAAGCTTCTTTTCGCAAATCGTGATACGTACTATCGCTTTTATTACGTAAATAAATTTCGGTGATTTCAGGCAGGTTTTCAAGCTCCCCGATTTCTATCATGAATTCTTTTTCTTCAGCAATTTTAAAACCTAAAGGTAGTACCTGGTCTAAATTGAAATGCGGCACACCCTGAATTACAAATTTTGCATCTTCAACTACCCAATACATATCTTCAGGGCCCTTATCTATTAAAGGGGCGTCAAAGCCCAGGTCAAAACCCTGGCTGGTTCTGGTATCTGCACCAACAAGAAGTTCCCGGTGATAACCGGTAGGAGAACTAAACAATAATCTTATTTTATATCTCCCATCTTCCCTTTTTTCTTCAGTTTTATTAGATTTGTTATTATCGCGGGCTTGCAGAAACAACGAAATATTTTCTTCTACTTCTGTTCTATAATAACGTTGACTGTTTTTAAAGATGATATTTCCGGTATCAAAACTGTCAAAGCTTCCTGCTTGTGCATCTTGCGTAGTATTCACAAAAAATCCTTGCGCCACCGGAATATATGGACTGGGGCGTTTATTGCTTTCAGCTCCCGAGGCATTTATCCTGGAGTCATTTGAAATGGCTGCAACTCCATCTATTAAATTGCGTACAGCGTAACCTCCAACATACTGCGCCAGGTAATGGGTTTTGCCGGCAAAATGATCCCAGAAATAAACTGCTCCGTTTAAAAGGTTTTTATCATTACGGCCTTCGCCCTCCCTAATATTGTCTAAAATAAATTCCTCAACACTTATGGCAGATGGGTATGGATTACCCAGCAGGTAATTTTGTTCCGATCTAATTTCGCTAACTTCTATTACTCCATTATTTGGAAAACCGTTAAAAGTATAATTTTGAAGTTTTCCTTCAGCAATATCTATATTTTCGGTGCCCTTCATGGTATAGCCTTCGCCTGGTTTTAAAGCAGTGTAGCTTCCAATTTGTTCCCACTGGCTATATTCATTGGCTTCCCTGGCTCTAAAAGCATTAATCCAGTAATCACTTATTTTAATAGGATTGGCTTTTGGTCCATCTGCGTGGGTATGTGGCCATTTAAAGTTGATGTTTTGATACTTATTTGTGCCCAATGTAGAACCATCTTTCATAACCCGGTTAACCTTGTAAGTAGTGTTTGTAGGATCTGATATTACCGGGGAGCTCCAGTAATTATAATTGAAACTACTTGCGGTGCCTTGCTGATCGCGTTCTAAGCTCCCGGAACCACTAATTTGGCTTCCTTCGGGTTGCACTAATTGTGATTCACCGTTAAGATCTATTTTTCCATTTAATTCCAGATAATGACTAATATGTAATTCGTTACCCGAAGTATTATTAGCTCCATCCATTATTAAAGAACCTGCGTCATCCAAAAGTCCTAATAAAGTGATGCTATTTGAATTATTAGTAGTTGCAGCATTTGTTAAGGTCTTACCGTCTAACCGGGCGATATTCCAGTCAATTCTTTCACCATTTACACCGGTACTGTTTGGAGTATCCCATACCTGGGGTTGTTTCCACGAGTTGATATTCCACCAATCTCCTCCAGTAGCAATATACGGGAGGGGAGCGGTATTCTGTTGGGTACTTTGAATGTTTTTTAACCGGCCGTCAATACCATTTAGTATTTTATTTTTTGTGATACCGTTGGTAGCTTCAGAGGTTATAAGTCTATAATATCCTATTAGATTTTCCCAATCCAGGTTATTAGGAACATTTAATGGTATAATTTCACCTTTTACATTTGTAGAATTGTTATCTATAATGCGTTGGTTCATCATAAATTTAAGTTGGTCTAGATCTAAGGACGTATTCCAGACTCTAACTTCTTCTATCCAGCCGTGAAAAAAGTGGGTGGGAAGTGGTTCTGAAGCACTATCGTGCATAGCCCCAATTAGAAACCTATTATCAACACTATTGGGAATTCCGGGAATGTTTTCACTCGCTTTAATGCCATCTATATATATACCAGCATCATTTCCACCTTGAATTACCGCGATGTGGTACCAGCGGTCTGAATCAATTTGATGATCTGAAGAAATAATTTCGTTATTCCATCTAAATTTAGGAGTATTATTTTCAATAATTAAATCGTATCCTCCCGTACTAAGATTAGCATTATCCCTTTTAGAGAGAACAGTTTTTATTGAAGTGGTAGCATTTTGATCTTGTTTAACCCAGGCTTCTAAGGTAAATCCTGAGGTAAGATTTAGGTTGTTACCAAAATCTATATAATCATCAACTCCGTCAAAATCTATAGTGCTGCAGTTACTAAAAATTATTTTAACTCTATCGCTACTCCCACAAGGGATAGTCCATTCCAGGGTGTAAGTGCCCGTTGCGGTTATTGTGAAAAGACTTTCGGGATTGTTTGGATCTGAAATTACAGCTCCTGCCGGGCCATTAATAATTCGCCAGGTCCCAAATTCTTCTTCTTGCGTTCTGGGGTTAGTGTAGCCTTCAAAAACACCTCCTAAATTCACCTGGTTTACACCACATTCCAAAGTCTGGTCTTCTCCTGCATTTGCAATTAATTCTTCTGGCTGATCAATAGTAACCTCGGTAGTAAATTCACAACCATTAGCATCAACCACGTTTACTGAATATGTGCCAGCAGAAAGATTGTTAGCGGTTCCTGTAGTTTCGGTTGAAGTTTGACTAATATGATCCCAAACTATAGTGTATGGAGCTGTCCCGCCAGAAGCTTCTACCGTTGCGGTAGCATTACTTCCCCCAAAACATACTAATGGTGTCTGGTCTATTTCTTCCAGTAAAAGCGCATTTTCGGGTTGTGTAATAGTTATATCATTTACGGTATAAGTTTCATTATCGTCATGAACCATTGCTTTATAAGTTCCGGCCGGTAGATTCTGGAAAGTTCGTGTGTCTTTAGGACCATATATTTCACCGGTTACAGTATTCTGAATTTCATAGTGATAAGTACCTACACCACCAGTGGGTATTATTTCTATTGATCCTTTTTCATCCCCGTAACAAAAATTGTTGATTTTCTCTATTCTTGCCGATAAAGGGAAATGAATTTCATCGTTCTCGTTGGTTGAAACACACATTCTCTGGCGAACATCCCCACAGGCTTTTTTGTGATTATTTGTCCAGTCCATATAAAAACTTTCCAGGGTGATAGCATTTCCACAAGACCAGTTTTGTACTTCACCAATTCGAAGTAATTCGGGTATTTTTTCATCTCCAATATCTATACATCCTGTAATTCTTTCTTCTGAAATAAATTCACCACCCTGTGATATTGAATAAATAAATTCTACTGAAGGATTATAGGCATTTGCATTTTGTTCTATTTTAAGATATATATAACGCTTTCCAGTATACGATTCACATTCTGAACCTAAAAGAGGGCTGCTGTCTTCTTTACCGATATAAAAGGTTTCTAAAGTAAAATCAAAGTTTTGGGTTTGTCCGCAGGGTTCAAAACATTCGCCTACATAATGGTTAAATATTTCTGTGTATTCATTCCCAACCGAATCTATAACAGTAAGGGAAACAGGATACACTCCACTTTCTAAATAATTAACTACGTGTACTCCGGGACCTTCGGTTTGATTGTTGGTATCACTAAATTCTACAGTTTCACCTGCGAAATCCCACTTATAATTATAAGGAGCAATTCCTCCCTGAACGGAGTCAAGCTCAAAAGTTGAAGTTCTTAATCCGCCGTCATCACTTAAGCATTTTGAAGTTGGAATCATACTAGCTTCCAGGGGATCTATTATTGTAACCGTTTCTTCATCGGTACATCCATTTGCGTCAGTTACCGTAACGCTGTATGTTCCCGCAGCTAGATTTTTTGCAATTTGATCCGTTTGACCGTCAGACCATAAAAACTCGAAATTAGCAGTTCCTCCTTCAATAATTGCAGTAGCAGTTCCTGTAGCAGAACCGAAAGTATTTGTTTCTGTATCAACAATATTGGTGATTACTAGTTCTTCTGGAGGATAGACGGTAATGGTTTCTTCAATAGAACATCCATTTTCATCGGTAATCGTTAAAATAAGGTTATTGGAAGCAGATGAGTTGTTTATATTATTAATTGTCGCTCCCGTTTGTCCATTACTCCAGTTGTAAGTGAGTTGGCCGGTTCCTCCCTGGGCATCAACAGTAATTGACGCGTTATTTTCCTCAAAGCAACCTTTATTGATGTCAATATTAGTAATTTCAATAAAACTTTCTGGTTCACTAATGGTAAATTCTTTTGTTGCAGAACATCCATTTATATCAGTAGCTGTAACCGAATAGACACCTGGACTTAATCCATCTTTTGCGGGCCCATTTCCTAATTCTCCCCAGTCATAAGTAATTTCTCCAACTCCACCGGTAACTATGGCCTGGGCTTCGCCGGAGGCAAAACCGTTACATAAAATATCATCAACCTGAACATTTAATTCTATTTGATTTATAGTAATCGTTTGTTCTATACTATTTGAATTGTTTGAGGCATCAGTAAATGTCCATACAATCGAGCCGGTTTCACTGAAAGTGGTAGATCTGTTTGCTTCGCCAAGAATCTCCCCTCCACAATTATCTATTGCAACCGGAGTTTCCACAGTATATTCACAACCCCAAGTAATATCGTTAACCTCTGGTAAAACGGGTTTTATACTATCTTCCACTGTTACTATAGCTGTATTTGAAGCAGTATTATTATGATTATCGGTTACCGTAAGCGTAACAGTATTCTCGCCAAGATTAGTACAATCAAATGTAGAAACATCCAGAGAGCTGGATTGGATTCCGCAGGCATCTTTTGAGCCGTTGTCTATTTGATCTGCTGTGATGCTGGCAGTGCCATTTTCATCAAGTTGAACTGTTATATCTTGAGTGATAACCTCTGGGGCAATTTTATCTTCAACAGTAACGGTAGCATTTTGTGTGGAAGTATTATTATGGTTGTCGGTTACCGTAAGCGTAACGGTATTCGCCCCAATATCAGTACAATCAAATGTGGAAATATCCAGAGAAGTGGATTGGATTCCACAGACATCGGTTGAGGTATTATCTATTTGGTCTGCTGTGATGCTGGCAGTGCCATTTTCATCAAGTTGGACTGTTATATCTTGCGTGATAACCTGGGGGGCAATTTTATCTTCAACGGTAACGGTGGCAGTTTTTGTGGCTGTATTATTATGATTATCAGTTACCGTAAGCGTAACGGTATTCGCCCCAATATTGGTGCAATCAAATGTGGAAATATCCAGAGAGCTGGATTGAATTCCACAGGCATCGTTTGAACCGTTGTCTATTTGATTTGCTGTGATAGTAGCAGTTCCATTTTCATTAAGTTGAACTGTTATATCTTGAGTGATAAGCTGAGGGGTAATTTTATCTTCAACAGTAACGGTGGCAGTTTTTGTGGCGGTATTATTATGATTATCGGTTACAGTAAGCGTAACGGTATTCGTACCAATATTCGTACAATCGAATGGGGAAACATCCAGAGAGCTGGATTGGATTCCGCAGGCATCGTTTGAACCGTTATCTATTTGATCTGCTGTGATGCTGGCAGTTCCATTTTCATCAAGTTGAACTGTTATATTTTGAGTAATAACCTGAGGGGCAATTTTATCTTCAACGGTAACAGTAGCAGTTTCTGTGGCAGTATTTCCGTTTACATCAGTTACGGTGAGAGCAACATTATTATCCCCAACATCAGTACAGTTGAAATTTGTTTTATTTATTGAAATTTGATCAATTCCGCAGTTATCTGAAGAGCCGTTATCTATATCGCTCGCTTGAATTGAAACGGAACCGCTCGAATCTAATTCAACTAAAATATTTCTAAAACTAGCGGTAGGAGCTTCTAAATCTTCAAAGTCAACTGTAAAACTGGCAGTAGCTGTATCCTCATTGCTATCTGTGACCGAGACGGTGTAATTTCCAGGTTCGAGGCCAGAGATATCTTTTTCTGTACTCGAAAAATTATTTGGACCACTCCAGGCATAGGTATAGGGAGAGACTCCGCCAGAAATATCAATATTTAAGGCGCCATCCTGGGCATTGCTACAACTGGCTGGTACATTTTCTATTAAAGAAATAGAGGGAGCAAGTTCTAATATGAAGCCTACAAAAAATAAATTCTTTTGCTGTTTTTCTTTTAAAACAGGTTTCTCGGGCCCATAGTTGACATTTGCCAATAGCGAATTTCCGGAGAGTAAGAACCATCCAGAAATAAGAGCTATTAAAAAAAACCGGGGAGTAATTTTACCCATAGGCGACTCTATTGTTAATAGAGGATAAAAGTACATATAATAAATCTATTTTAACAGGAATTTAAGCTAAAATTGTAGATATAAAACCTTTAATATCAGTTGAAAGGCATTTGTTCACGAATGTAATATATCATTATGTAGGAAAAAACTTTCATTTTTAGAATGATGACTTTCTTATAACTTTTCATATTTCAAAGAGCTCAGGGAATTATAATTTTATAAATAATTATAGGGATGGATTTAGCAGATTTTAGAAAGCACCAGGAAAAAATGAAGGGTAGAAAAACTACAAAATAGCTTAGTTTTTAGTAGGGGGAGCCTGGTTAGGTGTCGCAAATATTAAAGAGGACGGTTAAAAAAACTCTTGATTAATTTTTGAAAGAATTCTGAATAAAAAGCGGATATAGTATTAAATGATAACCTTAGTCTTTCCTAATAATTACCTTTTTGGCATAGTCTCCGGCGCTGGTAAAAACTTTTACGATGTAAACCGCTGAGCTTAAAGATTTCTTCTGCGGAATATGAATTTCTTTAATGTCTGGTATTCCAAAATGCTGATCTACCAGTTGGCCTGTAATATTGTAAATATTTATATGCTCAATTTTATGAAATTCGGGATTGCTAATTACAAATTCCCTGTTTTCCATTGAATAATAGAAGTCTACAGTTTCTTCACCGAGTTTTTCGTCTTTTTGGGTGGTGGTTATATCCTGAAAAACAATTTCATATAAATCCTGGTACTCTCCAGCGGGTAGAGTGTCTTTAAAAGCTTCTTTTCGTAAATCGTGATACGTGCTGTCACTATTGTTACGCAAATAGATTTCTACAATATCAGGAAGATTATGAAGTTCACTAATTTCTATACTGAACTCATTTTCTTCGGCAATTTTAATACCTAAAGGTAACCTTTGATCGAGGTTGAAATGAGGTACCCCTTGGATTACATATTTTCCTTCCCCAACTACCCAATACATATCTTCTTTGCCTTTATCTATTAAAGGGGCATCAAAACCGAGGTCGAAGCCCTGGCTGGTTCTGGCATCGGCACCCACCAAAATTTCCCGGTGATAGCCGGTAGGAGAATGAAATTTTAATCTAATTTTATAGCGGCTATCTGCACTTTTTTCATCAGTATTTTTGCTGGTTTTTTTGTTATCCCGCGCTTGCAAAAAGAAAGAAAAACTTTGCCCTCGCTCCATTACAAAAGAACGCTGGCTGTTTTTAAAAACAATATTACCAGAACCAAAGTCATCAATATCTCCGGGTTGTGCATCCAGGGTAGTATTCACGAAAAATCCCTGCCCTACTGGAATATAAGGTCCTGCGCGTCTATTACTCGAGGCTCCTGTGGCATTAATCCTGGAATCATTAGAAATGGCTGAAACTCCATCTATTAAATTTCGCGTAGCGTAGCCTCCAACATACTGTGAAAGGTAATGGGTTTTTCCTCCAAAATGATCCCAGAAATAAACAGCCCCGTTAATAAGGTTTTGTTCATTGCGCCCTATAGTGCCATTCACAGTATTAGTTTTCTTTATATTATCTAGAATAAATTCTTCAACACTAATGGCAGAAGGATAAGGATTGCCCAAAAGATAATTTTGTCCCGGCTTAATTTCGCTAACCTCTATGGTGCCATTATTCGGAAATCCGGTAAAAGTATAGTTTTGAAGATCTATTATTTTTGCGTCTCCCGTTGTACCTTTCATAGTATAACCTTCGCCGGGTTTTAAAGCAGTGTAGCTTCCAATTTGTTCCCATTGGCTATATTCGTTAGCTTTCCTGGCTCTAAAGGCATTAATCCAGTAATCACTAATTTTAATAGGATTTGCTTTTTCACCATCGGCATGCGTATGCGCCCATTTAAAATTGATATTTTGAAAGTCTTTTGTGCCCACGGTAGAACCGTCTTTCATCACCTGGTTAACTTTGTAATTCTGGCTATTTGAATTTGGTAAAACAGGAGAACTCCAGTAATTATAATTATAGCTACTTGCCGTACCTTGTTGGTCCCGTTCCAGTCCGCCGGAACCACTAATTTTACTTCCTTCGGTTTGTATTAATTGAGATTCACCATTAAGGTCAATATAACCGTTTAGCTCCAGATAATGGGTAATAGTTAAAGCATTTCCGGTTCCAAACCCGGTTTGGCTTTGTCCCATATTATTCTCACCTTTCATATTGAGGATTCCCTTTTCAGAAATTAATCCTAATAAGCTGATATTATTTTGGTTATTCTGCGTGGCTGGATTTTCTATATCTTCAGAAAGCTTTACGATATTCCAGGTTATTCTGCTATTATCAATACCCTGGCTGCTGGGTGGATCCCAGACATCTCTTTTAGTTATATTTTTACCATTTAATTGTTGAGGTAATTTCCAGGTTGTCTTATTAAACCATTCTTGTCCACTGGTGTAAAGGATATATGGAACCGGAGCAGTGTTTTCCTGCATTTCCTGTATGTTTTTCAACAATCCATTGGTTGTTTCACCCGTACTTCCAAGGTTATCGGTAAATCCATCGCTAATAAGATCATTCTGTGCAAGAAGTTGATAATAACCCGTTAACTTGTTCCATTCAATAGTTTGGGGAGTGTTGGGTAAGTTCAAATTATTTCCGAGTACAGTACCACTCACGTTTGTACCATCTTTTTCAAGACGTTGATTCATAAAGAATCTTATTTGTTCAATGGGAATTGCTGTATTCCAAAATCGAACTTCTTCAATATAACCTTCAAAATGATCTTTACTTTCTATAGTTTCATCTGGGATAAAAGCAGCACCAATAAGCGCAGGGGTTTCGGTTGCTCCTATTGATTGAGGAATATTTGTAGTATTTGTTTGAATTTCAATACCATCAACATAAATTCTAAGAGCTGAGCCCTCATTATAAACCGCAGCAATATGAAACCAACGATCTGTATTTATTTTTTTTCCTGAAACTACACTCTTGTTATTAACACGAAATGTTGGGGAACCATTATTAAGAAAAAGATCATAGCCTGCATTCATATTGTCTGCAGACCTTTTAGACAAAATAGTTTTTGTGCCTGAAATTGAATGTGGTTTTACCCAGGCTTCAATAGAAAAACTCGAATTAATATTATAGTGGTCTCCTAAATCTACAAAATCGTCAATTCCATCAAAGTTTAATTGACTACAGGAAGGAGGGAAGGTGATCTCAATTTCATCGGTCACACTACAACTTTCATTTGCAACAGAAGAAACACTCCAGTTAAGGGTATATGTTTGTCCCGGTTGACCTGTAAAACTGGTATTCGGATTATCCGGGTCACCAAGTAAGGCGGTCTCTCCATTATTATAAGACCAGGAGCCAGTGCCTATTTCAGGATCTATAGGAGAAGCAGCTAGCCAAAGTGTTTTTATTCCACATTCGGAAATCTCAGGAACTTCCCCTGCGTTTATTTCAGGAGGAGTAAGGGTTGTGAAGGTTTTAACTTCAGCAGCACAATTCTCGCTGGAACTTACCAGGAAGGTATATCCTTTTCCGCCTTGCAGTCCTGAAATTATAAAGCGTTCTGTCGCTATATCATAAATTATCTGTTCCTGCCCTAAATTAATTTGATTTCCTTCAGCATCTAGTATGTCGAGTATGTAAGAAATATTTTCAGGATCAATCGTTTCCTCAGCAAAAAGTCCGCCGCTTACAGGTATGGAAACTACAGCGCCAAAATCATCAAAACAGGATGCTTCTTCCAATTCAATCGGAGCGCCTACAATCAATTCTTCAGGTTGCTGGATTGTAATCGTGTCTGTTCTCACTGTACATCCTTTAGCATCGGTTACATCGGCATAATAATCTCCAGCTACCAGGTTTTCTGCAATTCTTCCCGTTTGTCCATCACTCCAGAGAAATGTAAATGGAGCTGTGCCGGTATTTTCAATTATATTAATTTCTATTTCACCATTATCTCCTTCAAAACAACTTACATCTTGCGAAATGAGTTCCAATTCCGGACTAATATTGAAAATAATATTTATAGTATCACTTACAATTTCACAAACCGCCCCGGCGTCTTCATTAGAAGTTAATATTAATTCTATTTCGCCTGAAGCAATTTCGTCTTCATTGGGGGTGTAAGTGGTCTTGATTAAATTAGGATCGGTAAATCTTGAATTATCTCCCGCTGCCGTGCTCCAAAAGCCTGAATTTATACTTGGATGCGTTATTGAAGCAGAAGAAAGATCTATAATCGGTTCGTTGGAGCAAATTTCCATATCCTCTCCGGCAAAAACCACGGCTTTTTCAACTACTTCTACCATAGTAGTTTTAGATTCTAAATTACAGCCATAGAAATCGGTGATTTGTAAAGAATATTCCCCTGCCATTTCAGCTGTAGCGTTCGGGATCTGAATTGTATCTGCCGCTACACGCTCACTTTCTTCATTTATGGTTTTTGATCTAGTGAAGCCGTTTGGTCCCGTCCAGTTAAATGTTATAGGAAACCTACCGCCATCCAGGTTTGCTGCCAATTCTATAGTTTCATCTTCACAAATGGGGCCATTATTTTCAGGGGTAAATTCGAAATCAAAAGATCTAAAGGCTGAAAATGAAATATCATCTATCCCGAAGTCGTTTCCTCCTGCAGTGGGATTCTCATTAATAATTCTTACAGTTGCCTCTGTATTATTACCCGAATTCCATAATTCAGGGTTATAAAAATTGATCCAATTTCCTACGGGCTCATTGGTAAGATCACCCAAATTACTTTCAACTACTACAGTATTGTCTACTAAAACTTGAATTCTTAAACGAGCAGGACTTGCAGGATTTACATTAGCTGTCCAGGCGCTAAAATAATAATCGGTATCTGGAATTATTTGAAGATTTTTAGACTGCCAGACTATATTTCCTATGGATACATCTCCATTAACAATTAAAAAATTGCCTTGCCCCCCGTGACCAAGTCCATTAAAATTGGAATGATAATCGTTAGCATCTTCCCCAATAGCCATCGTACCTTCAGGGCCCAACGCTCCCCATTGATCAGGATTATCATTTCTATTGACTTTAAAATCGTATCGTGTTGTAAACAACACATCTCCATTACTTATAATATCACGTTCTCCAAAATTTCTTGATTCATTATAGGGAAGGGTATATTCGGGATCATCAAAATTTCCATTTCTAATTAAATTTTCATTAGGGGTTATAGAGGCCGAAGCTTCACAACCATCTCTAGTTACATATAAAGTATAGGTTTGAGCGAGACTTATATCTATTGAAGAATTATTGGATATCCTTTCCCCGGCTGATTCCCACCTGTAACTATCGTATTCCCTATCTGCTGATAATCTAATTCTATTGGATTCTTCAAATAAACAGTAGTCTGCCACTATTCTGGGTTGTAGTGGTTCCCTTACGACTACTTTTACGGAAGCACTTCCTGGACAACCGGTTTCAGGATTAATATAAGTAGCAGTGTAAGTAGTAGTTTCCGGAGTAGAAATATTTGAAGGGTTTTCTTCGTTTGATGTCCAATCGCTCATATTGGATGTCCATTCTACTTCCGGAGTGCTAGAAGTTCCATTACCTGTAATTAGGACATTATCTACTCCCCAATACCAATCATTATTAGCATTGTGATACCTAAACCGTATTTGTACCGCATCACGATTAATCAAATTGTCAATATTGTAATTTCTTTGTACAAAATTATCAGCATCCCCTACGGTTGAAGTATAGGTGTCTATATTCGTCCAAGTCGTCCAATTTCCGTTGCTGTTCTTATATCTAGATTGTAAATAACCAATGTCTCGTTGATTTGACCAACGTGCCCCTCCGTCCCTATAATGATGCCAGAAAGATAAATTTAATGTATTATAGCCCTGGGTATTAAATACCGGACTTTCTAATCTTATATTATCAAAATCTCCATCAAAATCATGACTGTTAACTAAAAAGAACTGATCATTAGAGTTGGACCTAAAATTTACTGTTTCATCTTGGCAGTCATAAAAATATTCTTCCCACCATTCGCATTCATCTCTGTAAGCTTCTACCCCAGAACTAGTTAGTTTCCATCTGAAATTTCCGCTATCTGGATTTAAATTCCACCCTTGGTTTCCATTATTAAAATTAGAACTTAATACTTCGAAGGGTAATGAAGAGTGATCTATAAAAGAGGTAGTTGAAAATAGGTCTATATTTTCACCAGCGCAAATTTCTATTTCATCTTGTTTATTATTTTCACCTGAAATGGAAACCTGAACTTCTGTATCTGGAGATGGGGTAACTATGACATTAACTTTATATTCCTGGGGGTTTTCACAATTATTTGAGGCTAAAAAATAAGTATAGGTGACACCAATAGGTTGAATAGTGGTGTTTTCAAGAATTTCATCGATTGAACCTGTTCCACTAGCCGGAGGATTGGATATTCCATCTACAGCCTCTCTGGTCCAGGAAAAAACGGTACCTGTTGTTTCACTTGTGGGCTCGTAAGTAAAATTAATGCCACTACAAATCCCTTCGGGGGTAAGTGTACTTGTTAGGAGAGGGGTAGGGGTTACGGTAGTTGTAATTTCCTGAATATTACTACAACCCTCAGGGCTAATCAAAGTTACCTCATAAATGACCTCTATTGGATTTGTTGTTTCATTTACGATAACTTCATTTATATCACCCGAACCACTGTTCCCAGTAGTTGAAATTCCTTCTGTTGCTTCTCTTGTCCAGTTAAATCCTATTCCAGGAACATTACTGGTAAATTCATATTCAAAAGCTGTTTCTGAACAAAATCCAGGAGCTTGAAGTGAGCTGGTTAATTCAGGAATTGGGTTTTCGCGTACTGTTATCGGTTTGATTAGATAACAATCATTGTTAGTTGTTGCTTTTATATAATAGGTTCCTTCTTTAACAGTAGTTGGGTCGTCAATTTCATCGGTAGCCGCCTCATCATTCCAATAGGTAAACGTCAAAGATGAGGTAGAACTAACGGTTATTTCGGAAGAAGTAAGATCTACTTCAGCAGGAGAACATATCGGCTCAGGCTCAATAACCTCAAACTCCGGCGTTGGGTTTACCGTAATTACAACCGGAATTGTTGATCCCGTACATCCTTCTGCTTCCGGGCTAATTCTATAAGTAACATTTTGAGGCTGGGAAGTATTATTAGTAAGCTTATGTTCAATTATTCCTTCTCCGGCTAAACTTCCACTTATTGCGCCTTCAATACCTGCCGGGGCATCAACCGTCCAGGTAAAACCTGTGTTGGCTACAGCACTTGCCAATGAAATATCTGTTATTTCTCCTGAACAAATTTGATTAGTAAATGAGGCGCCTACTACCGGGCTCGGTTTTACAGTTAACGGAATTTCAATCGGTTCTCCTATACAGCCGTCAGCTTTTGGAGTTATGGTTATTGTGGCATTTACCGAAATTTCTGAATTATTTACTGGAGTGAAAACCGGAATTTCCGTCACATTGGTTCGGTTGGAAAGTCCGATAGAAGATCCCCCGGAAATATCATAGGTGATCCCGGTGAAATTCCCCGATAAATCTATTGTCTCTGTAGGAGCACCGTTGCAAAGTTCCGGGATTACAGGGGTTTCTAATCCTGGGTTTGGTTTAACTTCAATAGTAAAAGATTGAGTTTCGCCCGTGCAATTATTTGCCGAAGGTGTTAATAAAATCGTCGCTATTTGCGATTCATTAGTGTCGTTATTTGCTGTAAATGAAGTGATATTTCCTGTGCCCGAAGCGGCAAGGCCTATATTGGGATTATCATTAGTCCATTCAACGGTACTTCCCATTACCGAAAAACTTGAAAGATCGATAGTATTGACGGTTTCACCTTTGCAAATTTCAATGTCGTTGGGAGTTGTAATAGTGGGAGTAGGGTTAATTGTAATAAAAAAATAATTCTCTTCTCCCTCACAATTACCTCCAAAAGGAATTACCGAAAATTTTACTTCTATAGGACTGCTAGTGTTATTAATTGCTGTAAATGCAGGAATATCGTTTGTGCCACTAGAAGCCAAACCGATATTTGCATTGCTATTGGTTTCGTAAAACCACTCGTATCTCTTATTTGATAATTCATTTCCGCTAAAAGTAATACCGGAAACTTCCTCCGTATTACAGTATTCGTTGCCATCAATTGACGGAATTTCTACAGTAGGTTCAGGGATGGAAATTAATTGTTCAGCAGTTACCGAATTCTCAGAAGAATCAGTAAATGTCCAGGTTATAATGTATTCTCCATATGAGTCGAATTCAAGAGGATTACCAGTAGTTCCTGTTATTTCTGTATCGCAATTGTCGGTTGTTGTAGGAAACGCTGTGATTTCTGTACCGCAGGTCCAACTGATATCTGGTAATGATGGTTTAACTGGTGCTTGATTATCTACTACAGTTACTGTTTGTGTTGCGGTTGCAGTATTATCGGAATTATCGGTTACTGTCCAGGTTACTGTAGTTTCTCCAATAGGAAAAACCGAAGGGGCATCATTTGTAGTGTCTTTTATTCCGCAATTGTCATTTGTATTTGGTGTCCCCAGGTTTACATTTGACGCTGTGCAGTTATTATTATCAGTATCTACGCTCAGATTCGCAGGAGCGGAAATTATAGGATTTTGAATATCTACTACCGTTACTGTTTGTGTTGCGGTTGCAGTATTATCGGAATTATCGGTTACCGTCCAGGTTACGGTAGTTTCTCCAACAGGAAAAACCGAAGGCGCATCATTTGTAGTATTTTTTATTCCGCAGTTGTCATTTGTATTTGGTGCTCCCAGGCTTACATTAGACGCTGTACACTCATTGTTATCTGTATTTACGCTCACATTCGCAGGGGCGGAAATTGTAGGATTTTGATTATCAACTACAGTTACTGTTTGTGTTGCGGTTGCAGTATTATCGGAATTATCGGTTGCCGTCCAGGTTACGGTAGTTTCTCCAATAGGAAAAACCGAAGGCGCATCATTTGTAGTATTTTTTATTCCGCAGTTGTCGTTTGTATTTGGTGTTCCCAGGCTTACATTAGACGCCGTACACTCGTTGTTGTCTGTATTTTTGGTGACATTTCCAGGTGCAATGACATTTGGATTTTCATTATCAATAACAGTAATTACCTGGGTGTCACTATCAGTTCCTTCTTCATTGGTTATGGTCCAGGTTACGGTAGTATTCCCTACAGGAAATTGGTTTGGAGCATCGTTCTTTACGTTCCCTTCACCACTCGTTTGGGGAGAACCTAAATCTACATTTGAAGCGTAGCATTGTCTAGAATTATTGTCGACTGTTTTATCACCAGGAGCGGTAATAGTTGGTGCTGCATTTAAATAGAAACCAACAAAAAAGAAATTTTCAGAATTTTTATCTTTTAAAATAGGTGTTTCCGGTCCATAGGTAATATTGGAAAATAGCGGAGTTACTGACTGGATGAACAAGCCGTAAAGAAGAACTATTAATAAAAACCGGGGAGTAATTTTACCCATAGGCAACTAAAATGTTACAAGTGGTAAAATTACATATAAAAAAACTATTTTAACAAGAAATTAAGTCAGAATTTCAGCTTAATTCGCTAAAAATCAGATGAAATGCAAATTAAATAGGATGAAAGGTTTAATTGTAAGAAAAAACCTTCCTATTTCATAATAAACTTTTTATTCCTGTTTCCTTTGACAGTAATTAGTTTTACAATATAAACACTGGCGCCTACAGGATTTATTGTTAGAATGTTCTGTTTTTGCGGTGGGATATCGGTATGTGTCTGTACAAGTTTTCCGCCTAAATCAAATACAAGAACCTCAAATATCTCAATAAGTTCGGGATTATCAATTCTAAGTTCCTGGGTTTCGTCATTATATTTAAAATCTATAGTTGAACTTAAATCTGGTTTTTCCGGGATCTCTGGAATTTCATTAATATTATCAAAAATTAACTGAAACCTATTGTGAATTTTACCCGGCTGGGAGATTGCGTCATAGGGACGTTCCTTTAAATCGTGAATAGTATCTAGTAATTTATCATTCAGATAAACCGGAATTTCTTCTGGGAAATTTTCAAGACTATCTATATGAATTTTAAAATATCCTTCCCCGGCTATTTTTATGCCAATGGGTAAAACCTGGTCTGTTGCAAAATTGGGAATTCCCTGGATCACCACTTTTGAGGAGTCTATAAGCCAGTACATATCTTCGTGGTTGTTTTCTATTAACGGCGCATCATAACCAAGATCAAAACCATTACTGGTATTAACATCACTGGTAACTAAAATTTGACGATGATAACCTTTTGGTGAATGAAATTTAAGCCTAATTTTAGCTCTTTCATCTCTGTCCTGAGTTTTAATTTTTTCTCCTTTGGTAAGCGGTTTAAGAAAAATTGAACTGCCTGAAATTTCCTTAACACCCTGGCGCTGGGAGTTTTTAAATATAACATCTCCTCCTGCGATTGTTATATTCCCTAAATTTTGTTCATCTAAACGCGTATTTAAGAAGAAACCCTGTCCCACAGGAATAAATTGTTGTGGAGTTTTTGTACCCTTGGCATCATTAGCATTTATACGATAATCATTTGAAATTGCCTGCACGCCGCCGGCCAGCGAATATGCTGCATAACCACCTACATATTCCCGGAGTACATGTGTGTTCTCGGCTCCAAAATGATCCCAAAAATAAACCACCCCATTAAAAATATTATGTGAATTTCTTCCGCCACTAACATCTTTTAGATTATCCAGTATAAATTCATGCGTATTTAGAGCCGATGGATATGGGTTTCCTACCAGGTAATTCATATTCTGGCCAATGCTTAGTGTAATATTACCATTATGAGGTTTACCTGTGAAAACATAATTCTGTTCATCGAGTATAGAAGCCGTACCCGAACTTCCTTTCATCGTGAAGCCTTCCCCAGTGTTAAGCGTGCCGTTTGCACCAATATGCTGCCAGTCTCCGTATTGATTGGCTCTTCCGTTAAAAGCGTGTAGCCAGTAGGCACTAATTATAATTGGAGAAGTTCGGGCCTGGTCGGCTGCGGGATGTCCTCCTCTAAAATCTATGTTGACAGGATTTTGAGTATTTGTTCCGTCTCGTAAAATGGTAGAAATGGTGTAGGGAGCGTTGTTACCACTGCCTTGCAAACTAACCGGCGAGCTCCAGTAGTTATAGTTGAAACTGTTGCGGGTTCCCTGTTGATCGCGTTCTAAAAAACCACTGCTGGTTTCTTCCAGGATGCTGCCCTCATCCTGTAAGAGCTGGGATTCTCCTATTAAATCTATTATTCCATTCAGTTGTAAATAATGGGTAACCCGTAGAAATTTCCCATTATTATATTCATCCATCGCATCGCCGGGGTCGACAACTTCTAATTCTTTTTCTTCTGATAACAAGCCTAAAACCGTAATATCTTTATTTCCTGAAGCGATATTGTGATTGGTTCTCACAATATTCCAATCAATTGGTGCTCCTGAAATTCCGGTGCTGTTTGGTGCATCCCATACTTCAAAATTCGTCCATGTATCATCGGTAGCCCAGGTTTGCCCGTCTATTCTGGAAGTATAGGGGAGAGGCGCTGTATTTTCCTGAAGTGTTTCCATGTTTTTGAGTCTGCCGGGAACGGCATTTTGTGCCAAATCGGGAGTGGTTCCACCGGCGACTAAGTCTGGTTCTGCAAGAAGTTGATAGTAGCCTTCCAGATTCTCAAAACTTAGTCCGCCAGGCACATTCACGGGAATTTCTACACCCATTTGTGTACCGTTGTTGTAAAGACGCTGGTTCATCATAAACCTTATTTGGTCTACAGTAATTGGAGTATTCCAAATTCTAACTTCTTCTATCCATCCGCTAAAATAATTTTCAGCGCTGGAGGTGGTATTGTTCCAGCTGGCACCTATAAGGGTTCTTTCTCCGCCATTTCCCAGGTTGAAACTACCGCTTTCAATTCCGTCTACGTAAAGGGTGTTGTTTGAAACAGCAATATGATACCAACGGGAATTTGCATTAATTCCTGCAGATAAGTTTTCTAAATTAATTTCAAAGTTAGGCCCGCTAATAATAGTTCCTGTTGAAGCTTCAGGCCGAATCCAGGCCTCTAAACTGTAATTTCCTGTATAGAATTCTCCTAAATCTACGTAATCATCTATGCCATCAAAATCAAGGGCAATACAGTCTTCAAAAACAACATCAGCCGGTTCATAAATTGGTAGACAAGCTTCGTTTTCAATTAGAATCCCGTTTTCATCTGTTTCGGTAGGTTCTAAAACCCAGGTAAGCTTGTGGGTTTCAGGGCTCTCCACTGTGGAGGTGAAAATTACATTAGGATTGTTTATTGGATTGCTTTCATCTTCTGAATCAATATTTGAAAATTCGTAGGGTTCAGGGCCTTCCACTACCCATTTGCCAATATAACCATCCTGAGTAGGATAGGAGGTGATTTCCCCTTGAGCTTCACTAATTACAGTTGCGGTTAATTGTGCAGAGTAATTTCCACAGCTTCCGGTTTCAGCTTGTACGTTAGAAGTATATTGGTCATAAACAAAAACCCTGATTTCTTCGTTGTTAGTGGCTGTGGGACAAGAACCGCCTGTATATTCTAGAGTAGTGGTAATTACAGAAACATTCCAGCCAATTTCAGTAGGTGTCCATGGTTCTAAATTATTGGTTCCTATCACCACGGGAGTTTCAGGATCAGTAGTATCTTCCCACACGATCCCAACGTTTTGTGGTCCGTCTGGTAAAATAATATTATCTACAGCCCAAATATCCCCCTGTCTTGCTCCAACGAAACTAAACATTATCCTTAGGTTGTTTTGTCCGATATAATTTCCCACATCAATTTCAATTTTATTCTCAGGTCTGGAAGTAGGCGTTCCAGAAGCAAAATCATTATAATTTCCACTTGAAGGATCACCATTATTACTATATAATGAGGTATAAGTATTACCGCCATTGGTTGAAATTAAAACTTCAATAGAAGCTCCCTCAGTAAGGTTGTAAGCCTGATCAAAAGTTAAAATGCCTGAGTCCATTCCGTCTAAAGCAAAAACGTTGGTCTCCATAGTGGATGTGTTATTCCCAGAGACCAGAGAGAAACCTTTGTTTCCATCATCTAAACCGTGATCAAATCTTTGCATGGAGGTATTGTAGGGAGAAGAGAGATTTGCGGTAATAAATTCACGAGGTGTCAACCTTTTCCAAATATTTGGGTTGGTGTTATTGGCGCTGGTTTCAAAATTTACCAGGTTTCCATCAGAATCCTTTATTCTCCAGCCGCCGTTCTGGTCTATAGAAGCATTATCAAAATTACCACTATCATTCACTCCATCACCAGACTCATAACCCGTTTCTGCACTTAGAGTAACTTCGGTTCCCAAACAAATTAAATCTTCACTGACAGTTACTGGAGCGGGTTCAATATTAGATGAAATCACACTTAAAATGGCAGTTTTGCTTAGCACAGGGATAGTACAGGCTCCGTTTATTACTTCTGCCTGAAAAATAAGTGTTTCATTGCCTAATAAATTTGTTATTACCGAAGAAGGAAGTGTGGTCCCGGTTTCTCCTGGAATGGTTTGGAAAGTACCCTGAGTTGCAGTTCTGTATTTCCAGGCAACTATCTGGCCGGTGTGACCGGAAAGAACCAGGTCTTCTAAAAATTCCGGATCTTCACAAGTAGTATATAAACGCTCGTATCCTTCGAAATTTAATTCTCCACTAATAGGAGATTCATCTACCTGTATATAAACTATTTCTGAAATGGCTTCCTCACAAACTCCATTGTGTACTGCAGCCCTGAAGCCGGTGGTTTTGATAAGGTTTTGATAAATGTAGCTTGTAGAAATTTCCGCTTCTTCTAAAGCTAGAATTTCCCAGGTTTCACCATTATTCTTAGTAAATTCCCAACGAATTACCTCGCCATTAATGCCTGAAACCGAAATTTCTCCAGAATTATTTCCAATACAAACATTGGTGGCTTCAGATATTGTTCCGGCATCGCTGGGTTGATTTACTTCAATGGTAGTTTCAGCGGTGTTAGAACATTCTCCTGTTCCAGTACCAACCACCTTGTAAGTAGTAGTTATTTCAGGGTTCACATCAAGAGAAGCGGTAGTGCCAATTTCTTCCTGGGCTTCATTATACCATACATAGGTATCAGCTCCCTCGGCAGTTAATGTTACCAAGGTTGCCGCACATACCAGGGTTTCTGAAGGACTTATACTAACTTCCGGTAACTCATGAATTATCACTTCAATAGCAACTTTATCGCTTTCGCAATCATTTAGGCTTTGTGAAACGTAATATTGATACGTTCCCACACTTTCAGTATTGGGCAGTGGTGCTTCAGAAAGCACATTTTCATTGACATCATACCAGTTTAAGTTTGCCGCTCCAGTTACAACAGCTTCAAGGGGATTGGCTGTCTCGCCTTTACAATATTCTATAAGAATAGTAGTTTCAGGAGTTGCGGGTTTTTCTTTAATATTTACACTTACTGCTACACGTTCACTCTCGCAAACATCTGGCATTTGACTAACCCAATAAATGGTTTCACCGGGTTCGTTGGTATTCGGTACGGGAGTTTCAGAAAAAGCGTCATCGCCAGTTTCAGTTGAGTACCAGGTAAGATTTTCACCCGATACTACGGTTAAAGCCGGAACTTCTTCAAACTGGCAATATTCAAAATTTTCTATTGTAGGTGGTTCCGGAACTTCATTTAAACGTAATTGAAAAGGATTAGTTACTGCTGTAGAACAAGTAAACTCGGAAGGTCCCTGGATTTCCACATAATAATCCCCATTATAATCGGTTGTAACATTTATTATTTCTAAAGTTCCTTCATACCTGCCATTTTCATCGGCTGGTTGCGTAGTAATTGTAATATTTTCATCGGAATTATCTACTTGATTTCCATCTTTGAACCATGTGAAATTCAGTGCGGCACCGTTAGCGTGGGCTATAAATTTAAAGGAAACTTCTGAAAAACCATCCCCACAAATTGGTACTTCCGTCACTGGTTCTTCTATTATAATATCTTCATCTACGTTTAGGGTAACGGAATCTGAAATAACCGGTGTGCAACTTGCCGGACCGCTAACTTCAACATAATAATCACCGGCGTTTTGCGAGGTGGTATTGTTAAAAGATAAAGTGGCTTCGGTAGCTCCTGAAACTGCTTCGCCATCCTGAAACCACTGATATTGGAGTTCATCTCCTGCAGCAACTACTGCAAGTTCACTGGGTTGGGTAGAACAGATGCCTACGTTAAATGGTTGCGAAGTAATCGCAGGGGCTTCATAAATTGTGATAGTAGTTGTAATTTCTGAAGCGGCACAAGCATCTATATCAGGCAGCGTATATATTACGGTATGTTGGCCGGGTTCACTTGATGCAGGATTAATATTCCCAACACTATCTATTACTAACCCAGTACTTGCCGAAAAAGTTCCGGTTTGATAGGCTTCAGGTGTATCTTCAAAATTAACAGGAAAGTTTTCATTGCTTGAAGTACAAAATGGAGCATTATAAGAAATGTTTGCATATGGAATTTCGGTGATGCTAACATTTGTTGTTAGCAGTACTTCTTCACAACCCCCTGCGGCTGGCGTCGTATAAGTAATCGTATAATCTCCGGGATCGCTAGAGCCGGGAAGAATTTCTCCGGAATTTTCATCAATTGAAAGTCCTGCGGGAGAAGCTGAGAAACTTCCACCTTCTATGGTTCCGCTTATTTCCGAAAAACTTACCGGTTGAGGTGTATTTTCTGAAGCACAAAAAGGCCCGGCATAATTTAAAGTTGCTGCAGGGAATTCAGTAATTACAATATCAGTTTCTGTAGCAACCAGCTCGCATCCTGCTGAGCCTTCTAATGTATAGGTTACTGTATAAGTTGCTTGCTCACTGTTAGCCGGATTTATTGCCCCGGTTTCAGAATTAATCGCCAAACCTGGAGCCGCAGAAAAAGCACCTCCCATTATTTCTCCACCTCCGATTATTCCGGGAGTAAAAGTTGCAGAATTACCCTTACAGAATTCAAGGAAATCATAAGAAATTTCAGGAGTAGGAATTTCGGTAATCACTACCTCACTTGTAAATTCATATTCATTACAACCATCGGCAGCATGCGTGGTATAGATTACCGTGTAAGTTCCTGGGGTGCTTTCACCTGGGTTTATTGTTCCCGTGTTAGCATCAATAGATAAGCCAGCTTCAGCGGTAAATAATCCATTTTCGTAATTGCCGCTGCCCGATAAAGTTACAGCGGTGGCAACATCACCAGCCGAACACAAAGGTGTTTCGTAACTAAAATCTACTTGAGGAATTTCACTAATGCTTATTGGAGTGGTTACTTCTACCGGTTCACAGCCTAAACTTGCCGGAATGATGTAGGTAACGGTGTAATCTCCCGGTTCACTAGCGGAAGGACTTATTGCCCCGGTTTCAGAATCAATCTCGAGTCCGGTTTCGGCGCTAAATGTTCCGTTTTCGTATGCTCCTATAGGATTTGTAAAAACCACTTCTTTAGTTACGGTATCATCTTCACAAAAAATAGCATTTTCATATAGTAATTCTACCGTTGGAACCGGATTTACGGTTATTTCAAGACTTTCAGAAAGTGTTTGGTCGCAGGTTGGTACTTCCAGGTAAGAAGCATTTACTAATTTATAAGTGGTAGATTCTGAAAGATTTCCAGAATTAAACACAGCCTCCCCATTTTCATTTAAATCTATGGTTTTAGAAGTTCCATTTTCAGTATAGGTGATACGAGTATTGGGAGTTCCCGAAAGTGAGATTTCTGTAGCTGAATTCTCGCAAATATCGTGATTCTCTGTTAGGAAGCTGGCCGTAGGGTTTGGTGCAAAGTAGAGAGTAACTTCAGCATAACCATCTCCACAAGCATCGGGATCGTTCTTATTGGTTTCTGGTTCTGGCACATTCACTGTGATAGTTACTTCCTGACCAAAATCGGCTGAAGTTGGTATATATTGGATAGTAAATTTATTAGGGTAATTATTTGTAATAGGTGGAATATCTGTAAAGCTTCCCCCTCCATTATGTGAAAATGCAGGTTTAAATTTTTTGAAACCTCCAAATTCAATAATTACCTTAATTGGCACTGCCGTTGTTGTAGAGCACAAGTTTTGATTCTCGCCAAGATCGGTAATTACAAAATCTGAAACGGTAATTTCAGCATATTGACTTTCAGAACTTTCACCACAGATATTGCCAGCGACTACTTTTACAATCTCATTGGTATAAGGAGCGCTATTGGTGACGTTAACTAAAATATTACTGGTATTCTCTCCGCTTGCAATCTCCCAGCCAGAAGGTAATACCCAGCGGTAATAATCCACTTCAGGATCATTGGGAACGCTAAATGAAATATTATTCCGCGGTGGGCAAATAGCGTCTATTCCAAGATCTGTAACTATGCTTCCAGGTTGGTTTGGTACTCCAACTATAGATACCACGGGAAGACTAACCGTCTCGCTCTCACCACACTCATTTTTAGCTAAAACCTCAATATTCCCGGAAGAGGAGGAAGCACTAACCATAATGCTGTTGGTGTTTTGTCCAGAAGTAATTACCCAGCCGGATGGTAATGACCATTCATAAGAATCAGCGTGACTAATAGTGGGAATACTATATTCCAGTTGGGTTGCATCTGCACAAACTTCAACTTCCCCGGTTATTTGGATATTCTCAATTAGTGGGGCAGGTGGATCAATATTTACCTCCAGGGTTTGCAAATTACCGGTACCGCAGTTATTAGTTGCTGAAACACTAACTTCTCCACTCTCTCCATACTGCCCACTGGTAACTTGGATTTGTCGGGTATCCTGACCTGAAACTATAGTCCAGCCCTGGGGAAGGTCCCACGTGTACGACTCAGCTTCATTCATTTCAGGAATTGAAAAACTTAAAGAACTTTCAGGACAAATCACTTCGAAACCTTCTGCAATCTCCATGTTTATTTCCCCGGGTAGGGGAGGAGTTCCATAGTCTACATTTACTGCTAGACTATTTGCTTCGCTTTCACCACAGGAATTTACAGCTGTAACGCTAATGGTTCCGTTTTGATCATAATTCCCGGTGGTTACGCTAATTTGATTTGAACTTGCATCGCCATTTATAGTCCAACCTGCTGGTACTGTCCAATTATAACTCTCAGCATCTATAACTGAAGATATGGAATAGGTTTCTTCAATGCCTGGACAAACCTCTGTTCCTCCTGAAATGGCTCCCGGGTTATTTGGGGTGCCTGGTTGCACTGTAATATTTAATGTGCGTACAACACTATCCCCGCAAGAATTTATTGCAATTACTTCTATAGTTGCATTACCTGGATTACCGGTGCTAAGGTCTATGGTATTGGTCGTGCTGCTTCCGCTCCAATCGCTGGGTAAAACCCATTGATATGATTCTGCATCTTGAACTTCATTTACTGAATAACTTTGGGTAGTACCGGGACATACTTCCGTATTTCCGGTGATAGTTCCTGGCTGGCCAGGAACACCCGGTTCAACGTTTACAGAAAGTGTCTGCTCACTTTCCCCGCAATCATTCAAAGCTCTTACGCGAATTTCTCCTCCCTGGCTGCCGGGAGTTACATCAATACTGGTTCCGGTACTGCTACCTGACCAACCTGTGGGAAGTTCCCATATGTAGGAATTAGCAAAATTTACTGCTGAAATACTATACGTGGTACTAACACCCGGACAAATACTTGCTTCTCCCTGGATATTACCAATGTTTGCCGGCGGCCCGTCTTTTTCGCTAACGCTAATAACATTACTGGAAAAATCTTCCGTACAGGGTAAACTTGAGCTCACTAAAAGTTGTACGTTATCTCCTTCAGCTAAATTCGCGGAAAAAACACTTCCAGATCCCTGGTTTTGTCCATTAACCTGCCATTGATAAACTGGATTGGTTCCGGTATTTGAGGAAGATTTTATACTAAAACTCATTTCATCCCCAGGACAAATTTCCGCAGGACTGGCTTGAATAACAAGGCTTCCTACTCTTACAGTGTTCACCGTCATCTGAATATAATCACTGGTAAGATTGCAATTTTCATCATCACTACTTGTAACAATAACCCTTACACGATCATTATTTTCAAGGTTTGTAGTTGTGAATTGCGGGGTGTTAGTTCCTGCGGCAACGCCATTAATTTGCCATAGATAGTTAAGACCACTGCCGGTATCTACAGCAGCGCTGAAAGTAACTTCTTCTCCTGTACAAATTTCCCTGCCTGGGTTGGAACTTATACTTAATGAGGTGGGACAAGCCTGCCCGTACACCCCAAATGGAACTATTATGATTAAAAATATTAGGAGTAGTATTTTTCCCATAGTTGTAATGGATTAGCCGGTTAAAAAAATACGTAGGGGGTAAAGGGTTAAATGGCTTGAGAGTATAAGTCTCTGGGGAGAAGTCTATTAACGATTAAAAATACTACTTATAGGAATCGTTCTTCGGGATTTTCGTTGAAGTGAGATTTTATTCGATTAAATACTGGTTTTACGATTTTTCCTACTAAAATTTATAAAGTACTGAAAATTAATAGTGTATAAAGACGGTTTAAATAAGAAGAATTACATAGAAGAACATCAGAATTTATTAAATAAAAAAAGCCACGCAATTTTTATTACGTGGCTTTTAGAAATTATATTCTTACAGAATTATTCTCCCAAAAATGGGTATCTGTAATCTTTTGCTGGTACAAAAGTTTCTTTAATTAGTCGAACTGATGCCCATCTTAAAAGATTCATTTTAGAACCTGCTTTATCGTTAGTACCGCTGCCGCGTGCACCACCAAATGGTTGCTGGCCAACTACTGCTCCGGTAGGTTTGTCATTTATATAGAAATTACCAGCCGCATTTTGTAATAAGTCGGTTGCGATTGCAGCCATATAACGGTCTCCAGAGAAAACTGCTCCGGTAAGGCCGTAAATACTGGTATTGTCTACAGTATTAAGAAGATCTCTCCACTTTTCTTCACTATAGTTTTTATCATCATATACATAAATAGTTACTACAGGACCGAACAATTCGGTTTCCATAGTTGTGTAATGAGGATCTGAAGTTAAGATTACGGTTGGTTCAATAAAATAACCTTCAGATTTATCATAATTTCCGCCGATTACTACTTCAGCATTCTTGTCTTTTTTAGCTCTATCTATGTAGCCAGCTAATTTGTCAAAGGCTCCTTCGTGAATAACTGCATTGATAAAGTTAGACATATCTTCTGGAGAGCCCATTTTAAAGGATTCCAGATCTGTTTGTACAAAGTCTTTTACCTCTGGCCAAAGGCTTTGCGGAAGATAAACTCTGGAAGCGGCACTACATTTTTGGCCCTGGTATTCAAAAGCTCCCCGGGAAATTGAAGTAGCAACTTCTTTTGCATTAGAGGTTGGGTGAACCACAATAAAGTCTTTACCGCCAGTTTCTCCAACAATTCTTGGATAGGTTTTATATTTATTGATGTTGTTACCAATTTTACCCCAAATTCCTTTAAATACATCTGTACTTCCGGTAAAGTGAATTCCGGCGAAATCTGGACTGTCTAGTACGGTATTGGTAATCATTTCAGGATCTCCCATAACCATATTAATTACACCATCTGGCAAACCGGCTTCCTGAAATACTTCCATAATTACCTGTGCAGAAAAAATCTGGCTATCACTAGGCTTCCAAACTGCAACATTCCCCATAAGGGCAGCGCTGGATGGAAGATTACCTGAAATAGCGGTAAAGTTAAAAGGTGTAATAGCGTATACAAAACCTTCTAATGGTCTATACTCTACCCGGTTCCAGTTTCCTTCAGAAGATTCTGGTTGTTCGTTGTACATATCTGACATATATTCTACGTTAAAACGTAAAAAGTCACATAGCTCACAAGCTGCATCAATTTCTGCCTGGTATATATTTTTTGACTGCCCAATCATCGTGGCAGCATTAATTCTTGATCTGTAAGGGCCTGCAATAAGGTCTGCTGCTTTTAAGAAGATAGCAGCACGCTGTTCCCATTCCAGTTTTGCCCATTTTTCCCGCGCTTTTAAAGCTTCGTCTATAGCTTGTTGAACATGTTTTTTCTTTGCACGGTGGTAAGTTCCTACTTTATGTTTATGATCGTGAGGAGGGCGAATATCTGCCGTGTCTCCTGTTTTTATTTGTTCAGATCCAATATAAAGTGGCACTTCCATATTGGAGTTATATAGATCTTTATAAGTGAGTAAAACTTCTTCCCTTTCCGGGGTTCCCGGAGCATAAGTTTTTACCGGCTCGTTAACCGCCTGTGGAACGTGAAAAAATCCTTTTCCCATAGTTATTATATATTTTTTTTGTTTTTAATTATTGTGAGTATAAAGGTAAAAAAATTAGGTGATTTTGAATACTTATGAAAGCGCATTCACGAAAGCTTAACTATTTTTGTAAATTCAATACTTTTATTAAGATAATTTTATGTGCACCATAAGTCTCACGCCTCATCTTAAAGATTCAACAGGGTTTATCTTAACATCTAATAGAGATGAAGCGAGCGAAAGAGAAACCTATTCGCCTCATTTTAAAACCGAAAAAGAGACCCTTTTACTTTTTCCTGAAGATGCGGTAGCCGGCGGGAGCTGGATTGGAGTTAGTGAACAAAAACGGGTTTTATGCTTAATGAATGGTGGTTTTGAAGCTCATAAGCGCGAAGTTTCTTATCGAAAAAGTAGGGGCGTCGTTTTAAAAGACTGGCTAATTGCTGAAAATATCAAAACCGAAATCGAACATTATAACCTGTATAATATAGAGCCTTTCACGGTTGTTATAGCCGATTGGTCTCTCGATTTATTTTTCGCTGAATTTGTTTGGGATGGTAAAGAGAAGCATTTTAAGGACTTGCCGCTTCAGCCGCAAATTTGGTCTTCTTCTCCTTTATATACTTCAGAAATGAAAAAGTTTCGGGAAGAATGGTTTTCTAAATTTCAAAAGCAAAAAAATCTTTCGGCTAAAAATCTTTGGGAATTTCATCATTCTGCTGGAAAAGGAGATAAAGAGGTCGATTTAATTATTGATCGTGGTTTTCTCAAAACCAAAAGTATTTCCCAGGTAGCATTTTTACCCGGAAAATTGAAATTTAAATATGAAGATCTTCAGAAAAGTGAAATCACAAATCAAGAATTCCCAGCGGATTTAATTTAAGGCAAATGGAGCACTTAGTTTAAAAATAGGGATCTTAACCCTGAATTTTCGGGTCGAAGAAAAACTAATCATATTGTAATAACCGCTCATAGAGCCAAAAGGCGAGCTAAGCAAGCAACCGCTTTGGTAAGTATGTGATTCACCGGGTTTTAAAACCGGTTTTTGGCCAATAACCCCTTCCCCCTGTACAATTTCAGTATGATTTAAAGCATCTTTTATTTTCCAAAAACGCGAGGTTAGTTGTACCGAATCGTTACTTTTATTTTCTATAGTTATATGATAGGAAAAAGCAAAACGAGAGCCAAGGTTCTTAAGAAAAGTACCTTCAAAATTGGTGTTAACCGAAATTTTTATGCCTCTTGTAACTTGTTGAATCATATATTAGTAAATAGCGAAAGACGCTAAAATTGATATTATTGCCGCGACTCCTGCTAAAATAAAAAATATAAAGTTTAAGAGCACAAACTTTACAATCGTTTTAACACGCCCCTGTGCGTAAAAATTGCGCATAGCTTTATATAGGTAGAAAGAAAATACCGTGTTGGCAATGGTAAACGCCCAATTTTCTAAAAAGTAATCCAGGAGCAAGCCAAGCGCGTAAATGATAAAAAATGTGGTTTGCACATGAAAAGAAAAGATTAAGTGCTCCATATAATTGAATGGCCTTCTTAAATAAACCAGCCAAATAAAGAGGGCAAATACCGGTAAATAAAAGAATATGATGAACGGCAGTTTATTTACAAAATAATTAAAGAACAATGCGGGATTGTCCTTTACCGTATTCCAGTCTGCCGCTTTTTTGTATAACCAGTGGTTGTAATTGGTTTGGGGATAAGAAAGGCTATCCATTGCCGTTTCAGCGTTTCTAATGGTGGTTTCTTTGTAAAACCTGGAATAAATATTGAATTTTATATTTCCGGCATCTAGGTAGCTCATAGTATCCAGCTCCTCATTAGGAGTATAAAACTCCTTATAAGATTTTGCACTGTTTTTTTGCTGTTTTTGAATAATTGAATCCAGGTTCATTTCTCCAACTGGCGTGGGGATTATATTGGGGGCATTACTACTTATGCTATCCTGTTCCAGTTCCTGAAAAATTTCTTCATTATCGGCAATAGGCTGAATATTCTCAAAAGAATTAGTGAAACTCCAAATTAAAAAGAAAATAATGGAAGCGCTTAAGTAAAATCTAAATGGGTTGGCGTAGCGCATTCGCTTTCCATTAATGTAATCTTTTGAAATTTTCCCGGGAGAAAATAATAAAACCCTTAAGGTGCGATGAAATCGGGAATCGTAAGCAAATAGGCCAGAAAAGAATTCTGAGAAAAAATCATCGAATTTTAATTTTTTAGTGCTATTTAATTGCCCGCAACTGGGACAATATTTATCACTTTTATCTAACGGAATTTCACAGTTAAGACATTTGGTGCCCCTATACTTGAGATCGTATCTACTGCCTGCCATTTTTTAAATAGGTTGGTTAGTCTCTTAATTAGTTAGTGATCGTGGTAGAATTAGCCGTGCCTACGCCAATTAATCGGTCATATCTGGCACCTAGACTTCGGTAATAAATCAAAACCTGGTAGGAGTTTTCGGTTTCGTCAAAATTTCCGCTAAAGAAACCTTCGTCAATCGTTCCGTCAGCGCGTTTTAGCACATATTTGTAATTATAAAATCCTTGCTTAAAAAGCCTGGCACTTTCATAAAGATCGGAATTTTCATTGTAATTAAGCCGGGTGCTTTCATCTAAAATAAAATTATTGAACGCGCCATAAATATGTACTTCGCCTCCGTTTAATTCTGAATAATTCTGAAGTTTAAAATGCACCCAAACATATTCGGCTTCTATTGAAGGATTTTCTGCGGGTAAACTCCTTATTAGAAATTGCCCATTTATATCGGGATTATAAGTGTAGGGCTCGTTGGCACGGGTGCGATCTGGAAATAAATAATGGTGGTAGAGTTCGTTTAGGGCAACTGAGCTGATGTTTGCGGTAGTGGCTCTCAATTCTTTATTGTCAAACTGAATGTATTCGTTGCCGCCCCAAAAAGCAGTTTCGCTGTCATATCGGTAAACCAGTTCGTTGCCAATATTGTATTGAGGATTAATGTTTTTTATTGCGGTTTTCATATTATGATTCTGCATAATAAAGACATTTACAGTATTGTCTGGATTTTTTAGTAATAAATCTGGCGATTCAACCGTGAAGTTTACCACCTGTTTTTCGTCTATAAATTCAAGGTTTCTGGAGCGTCTTAAATTTATCCTAACCCGGGCCATATTTTCATAAACCATAAATTTTCGGGAGAAAACCAGTTCTTTTTCGCCGTTGAAGATCTTGATCATATAATTTCCGCTAAGCTTAACGCCTCCGGTGTCTTCGTTTGGAATTCTTAGCTCGTAATGGGAAAAAGGCTGAAGGGTATTAAAAGAATTTAAATAATTAAAGATCCTAATGTCATCAAAACCGATTAAATATTCAGATTTTGCAAGTTGGTTGGGAGTCCAATCGTAATTGTAATGTTCTATGGTATAGTAATAATCGGCTTCGTCGCCAATAATATCATCAAACTTTAAAGTTAATCGCTGGCCCAATTGTAAAATGGGATTCGCGTTATTGGTATGCGAATTTCCTGAGAGCTGAATGCTTCTTATGTAATTGGGCGGAAGCGTTTCTTCTGCAACCTGAGCGGTCAATTTTAGGGATAAAATTGATAGAAAGAGGAATATAAAACAATTTTTCATAAGAAATAGAATCTAGACAAATGTACTTACAAATCTTATTCCGCAATTTTTAACATTTCATTTTAACAGTTTTCGGTGCTTAAAAATGTTTGATTTCTTGGGTGAAGTGCGGTTAAAATTCCTAAATTTGCACGACTCAAAATAAAAAAATTTTAACATACAACCCATCCTATGTCAAAAGACATTCGAATTAAAAGAGGATTATCTCTAAAATTAGAAGGGGAGGCGGAAAAGGAGCTGGTAAAGGCTCCAAGGTCTAAAACCTACGCAATTAAACCGCCAGATTTTCACGCATTGGTACCTAAAATGGTTATAAAAGAAGGAGCTAAAGTCCTTGCCGGCGATGAACTTTTCTTTTCAAAATACACTGATGAATTACGTTTTACCAGCCCTGTAAGCGGGGTGCTTAAGCAAATTAAGCGTGGGGGGAAACGCAAGATCATGGAAGTGATTATAGAGGCCGATCCTGAAGATGCTTACAAAGATTTTGGAAAAATGGACGCTGCTAGTTCTGATGCTGAAGCTGTAAAGCAGCGCATTTTAGAAAGTGGCTGTGGTGCATTTATTAATCAACGTCCCTACGATATCGTAGCCGATCCTAAAGATACGCCAAAAGCCATCTTTATTTCTGCGGTAAGTACCGCGCCTTTAGCTCCAGACTGGGGTTTTATTCTAAAAGAAAAGCAAGCTGCTTTTCAGGAAGGAATAAATGCGCTTAAAAAACTTACTCCTGGAAAAGTGCACGTGGCAGTAGATGGCAGCTCGGCACAATATTTAAAAGATATTAAAGGAGTAGAGCTTCATAATGTAAAGGGACCGCACCCGGCAGGAAATGTTGGTGTTCAAATTCATAAGATAGATCCTATTAATCAGGGTGATAGAGTTTGGACGGTGAATCCTGAAGATGTGACTATTATTGGAAATCTTTTCCTTACCGGGAATTATAGAGCCGATAAAACCGTTGCGGTAACAGGAAGTGAAGCTACTAACCGAAAGTACTTTTCAACTAAAATTGGAGCTGAAGTTGCAGATCTTATCAATAAGGTTGATGAAGATGTTCGAATCGTTTCAGGAAATGTGCTTACCGGTTTAAAATTGGCCTATGATCAGCACGTGGGCTTTTTTGCTAACGAAGTGACCCTTCTTCCGGAAGGAAATAATTACAGGGCTTTTGGTTGGTTGCCTTTTACCTATAATCATATTCACTCCAACTCAAGGACTTCTTTATCCTGGTTGTTTCCAAATAGGAAATTTAAGCCTACTACCAATTTAAATGGAGAAGAGAGAGCTCTTGTAGTAACCGGTGAAATGGAAGAGGTTTTACCTATGGATGTTTACCCAATGCAGCTAATTAAAGCCTGTATGGCCGGTGATATTGAGAAAATGGAGAATCTTGGGATCTATGAAGTAGCTCCTGAAGATTTTGCTTTGGTAGAATATGTGAATACATCTAAGATCGAGATTCAGGATGTAATTCGTCTTGGTTTGGATTTAATGATTACTGAAGTAGGTTAAAAAGCAGTAGAATTATGGAATGGATTAGACAAAGATTAGATAAAATAAAAGAGCCCTTTGCAACTGGGAAGAAATATGAAAAGTATGCACCTGCAGTTAATGCAATAGATACTTTCTTATTTACTCCAAATCATACCACGCAAAAAGGAGCTCATATTCGTGACGCAGTAGATTTAAAGCGTACGATGATCACAGTGGTGCTTGCGCTTATTCCGGCACTTATCTTCGGAATGTGGAATACAGGTTACCAACACTTTAGCCAGTTAGATGGAGCCTTTACGTTTTGGGAAGCGATTGGTCACGGAGCATTAAAAATTGTTCCAATGATTGTGGTTTCTTATGGAGTGGGCCTTGGAATTGAATTTGCTTTCGCCATCTTTAGAGGGCACGAAGTAAATGAAGGGTATCTTGTAACAGGATTGCTTATTCCTATGATTATGCCTGTAGATTTTCCACTTTGGATGTTGGCTTTATCTGTGGTATTTGCTGTGCTTGTAGGTAAAGAAGCATTTGGAGGTACAGGAATGAATATTCTAAACCCTGCGCTTACGGCAAGGGCATTTGCCTTTTTCGCCTATCCTACTTATATGTCTGGAAACAAGGTATGGGTAAGTGAAGCCAGTAATGTAGATGCTATTTCTGGTGAAACAATACTTGGTTCATTGGCAGCAGGAGATAATGTGAGTTACGGTATGATGGATATGTTCTACGGAGTTATCCCAGGCTCTGTCGCAGAAACTTCAACACTCTTGGTACTTGTAGGAGCACTGCTTTTAATATTAACAAAAGTAGGAAGCTGGAGAATAATTTTGAGTGCATTTATAGGAGCAGCAGCAATGGCGCTTATCTTTAACGCTTTACCTTCTATGGGAATTACCGGGAACGAACTTACAAACTTCCCCTGGTATGGTCACCTTATTATTGGTGGACTTGCTTTTGGTATTGTGTTTATGGCTACAGATCCTGTCTCGGCTGCGCAAACAATGAAGGGGAAATGGATCTATGGGTTCTTAATAGGCTTCCTTTCGGTAATGATTAGGGTATTTAACCCGGCATATCCTGAAGGGGTAATGCTTGCGATCTTACTTATGAACGTATTTGCGCCAACCATAGATCACTATGTAATACAGTCGAATATTAAGCGTAGAAAGAAAAGAATTCAATCCGCCACCACACAGGTGAAAACAGCAGTTTAGTTATGGAAGAAAAATCAGTAAATAAAACAAATACTAACGGTTACACGTTCCTATTTGCGGTGATTATGGTGTTGGTTGTTGCCTCAGTATTGGCTTTTACCGCAACTTCGCTTCAACCTATTCAAAAGGAAAACGTACGTCAGGAAAAGATGCAGAGTATTCTTGCAACTATTGGCGTTGAAACCGATAGAGCAGGAGCCGAAGAGCTTTACAATCAATATATCACTAAAGCCGTAACCTTAGACGAAAACGGAGATGTGAAAGAAGACGTGGACGCTTTTATGGTAGATTTGGCTAAAGAGCTTAAACGTCCCGTAGAAGAACAAAGCTACCCACTGTATGTTGCCAATTACGAAGGTTCTAAATATTATATAGTTCCTCTAAGGGGTAACGGGCTGTGGAACGCGATATTTGGTTACATTTCTTTAAAAGATGATGTAAATACCATTAAAGGTGCTACGTTTGATCACCTTGGGGAAACCCCGGGTCTTGGTGCAGAAATCACTAAAGAATGGTTTAAAGAAAGTTTTGCCAATGAAAAGATTTTTGACGAAAGTGGAAATCTTGTAGGAGTATCTGTTGTAAAAGGCGATATAGATCCGTCAGATAAAGACGATAACAAGGTAGATGCAATATCCGGAGCTACAATTACCGGAGATGGTGTTTCTGATATGATTTCTGAAAGACTTAAACGTTATCTGCCTTACTTTAAACAGCAAACAGAAATTAAAGTTGCAACTAGGTAATTATGGCTACAGAGAAAAAAAATATTTCAGAAGAGAAGGAGGCCAAGAAGAAAGAAATGATCCTTTTTCTGTCAAATTCAGAAGAAAAAGAGCATTTCCTTTCTAAAGGCAATAGAAAATTATTGTCAGATCCTCTAGACGATAACAACCCAATTACCGTACAGGTACTGGGTATTTGTTCGGCACTGGCAATTACAGTACAATTAGAACCTGCTGTGGTTATGGCCATCGCGGTAGTCGCTGTAATGGCTTTTAGTAACATGATTGTTTCTATGTTGCGTAATTTGATTCCAAGTAGAATCAGGATTATTGTACAGCTTGTAGTGGTAGCATCCCTTGTGGTTTTAGTAGACCAGATACTTAAAGCTTATGCCTATGATGTTAGTAAGCAGCTTTCGGTATTTATTGGATTGATTATTACCAACTGTATTGTAATGGGGCGTTTGGAAGCTTTCGCTCTTGGTAACGGAGTTTATAAATCTTTCCTTGATGGTATTGGTAACGCTGCCGGATACGGTTTAATTCTTATAATCGTAGCCTTTTTCCGTGAGCTTCTAGGTTCAGGGAAATTATTTGGCTTTGAAGTTTTAGGACATAAAGGAGCCTCTTTAGCCGATTCTACGGGATTATATGCTCTAGGATATGAAAACAACGGTTTAATGTTGCTTTCCCCAATGGCGCTAATTGTAGTTGGTTTGCTTATTTGGGTGCAACGCGCCAGAAACCGTAAACTGATAGAAGAGAACTAAAAGCACAACAGCTTAAATAAAATTAAATTATGGAATTAATAAATTTATTTGTTAGAAGTATTTTCATAGAAAATATGATTTTTGCCTACTTCTTAGGGATGTGTTCCTATTTAGCAGTGTCAAAAACCGTGAAAACAGCTGTTGGGTTAGGTGCCGCGGTAATCTTTGTACTTACCATTACCGTACCTATTAACTATTTGCTGGACAACTACCTATTGAGACCGGGAGCTTTGCAATGGCTTGGTGCCGATTATGCCAATGTAGACCTTAGCTTCCTGAGCTTTATCATGTTTATCGCGGTAATTGCATCTATGGTACAATTAGTAGAGATGATCGTAGAGAAATTCGCCCCTGCATTATATGGTGCTTTGGGTATTTTCTTGCCGCTTATTGCTGTAAACTGTGCTATCCTTGGAGGATCACTTTTTATGCAACAAAAGGATTTTGGAACTATGACAGAAGCCGTAACCTACGGGTTTGGTAGTGGAATTGGATGGTTCCTGGCAATTCTTGGTATTGCGGCTATTCGTGAAAAAATAGCATACTCTAACGTGCCTGCTCCATTAAAAGGTTTGGGGATAACATTTATTATCACCGGACTTATGGCATTAGGTTTTATGAGTTTTATGGGAATTAAATTATAATCGCAAAAGAAAGATTATGACAGTTATTATAGCAAGTATAGTAGTATTTTTAGCATTAATACTCATATTGGTTTCTGTGTTATTGGGAGCAAAGGCAAAATTAGCGCCTTCTGGTCCTGTTACCATAAACATAAATGGGGAAAAGGATATGGATGTAGGTTCTGGAGGAACTTTACTTTCTACCCTGGGAGACAATAAATTATTTTTACCTTCTGCCTGTGGTGGTGGTGGAACCTGTGTACAGTGTAAATGTATCGTTGAAGAAGGTGGCGGTGCCATTCTTCCTACCGAGGAGCCACACTTTACCCGTAAAGAAATCGCACAGGGATGGCGATTAGGTTGCCAGGTAAAGGTAAAAGAGGATATGAAAATTACCATTCCGGAAGAAGTTTTTGGAATAAAAAAATGGGAAGCAACGGTTGTAAGAAATTATAACGTAGCATCATTTATCAAGGAATTTGTTGTTGAAATTCCTGAAGATATGGATTATAAAGCCGGTGGGTATATCCAGATTGAGATTCCTAAGTGTGAGGTTAAATTTAGTGATATGGATATCACCGCTCACCCTGAAGAACACGATACTCCAGATAAATTTAAAAACGAATGGGACAAATTTAAACTTTGGCCATTGATTATGAAGAATCCAGAGACTGTAGAGCGTGCTTATTCTATGGCCTCTTACCCTGCCGAAGGGCGTGAAGTTATGCTTAACGTTCGTATTGCGACTCCGCCATGGGATAGAGCTAAAGACGGTTGGATGGATGTCAATCCTGGTATTGCTTCTTCTTATATTTTCTCAAGAAAAAAAGGAGATAAAGTAATTATCTCAGGACCTTACGGAGAATTCTTTATTAACCACAGTGAATCTGAAATGCTTTACGTTGGTGGTGGAGCCGGTATGGCGCCAATGCGTTCTCACCTTTACCATCTGTTCCGTACTCTTAAAACCGGAAGAAAAGTAACTTACTGGTACGGTGGGCGTTCTAAAAGAGAATTATTCTATAGTGAGCACTTTAGAGCTTTGGAAAGAGATTTCCCTAACTTTAAGTTCTACTCGGCGCTTTCTGAACCAATGGAAGAAGATAACTGGAAAGTAAAGGAAAGTCTTGACGATGAAGGAGACGGATTTGTTGGATTTATTCACCAGGTTGTAATAGATAATTACTTAAATCATCACGAGGAACCAGAGGATATTGAATTGTATTTCTGTGGTCCGCCATTAATGAACAAAGCTGTTCAAAAAATGGGTGAAGATTTTGGAATGCCGCCCGAAAACATCAGGTTTGATGATTTTGGAGGTTAAGATTTAAATAATTTAGACGAGCTGTCTAAGAAGTTTTTAAATTCGTTATCCTGAATTCATTTCAGGATATAGGATGTTCTTAATTGAAACATTTTAGAAGCTGAAACAATCCCGAAAGCTTTCGGGGCAGCTTAACGAGAACAAGACTTTTTAGACAGCTTTTTTTATTTTTGCATTATGGCAAAATTAAACGATCAGGAACTACATAACCTTGCAATGAATATTGTAGGCAAAGAACTTGAGGAACATGGTTACGAATTTCTTGGGGTAAATAGTGAGATCAAAAAGGATCCGCAGTTTGTGGCTTTAAAAGATAAAAAACTTCATTTTGTAATTGTACGGGCTATAGAATATCCGCATAATCCCAAAGAATACGATATGGCCTTTCTTAGATCTATGAAAGAACACGCGCTCAAATTTAAAGCACGCACCTTTTACGCCGGGGTAGGGCTTGCAAATTCCAGCGATTATGAAAGGCCGGTTATGCATGGCGAAGAGTATGTGGTTAATTATGAAGGTTGGCAGGAAATTTAATTTATAATAATCATTATTTTGTTTAAATGAGAAAATTGCCTTTACTCTTCCTTCTTCTTTTCCTTAGTATTTCCTGTGAAAATGACGGTCAACAAACTTATACCAAAACCGGGCAGGCGCTCGGGACAACCTATCAGGTTAAATACTTTTCTTCGGAAAATTTCAATACTGAAAAAGCTTTAGATTCTATTTTTGAAGTGATCAATACCTCCATGAGCACGTATCAGGATGATTCTGATATCTCCCGAATAAATTCCGGAGCTGAAGACGTAAAAGTCGATGTTCATTTTCAAAAGGTATTTAAATTCTCTAAACAGGTTTTTAAAGAAAGCAATGGCTATTTTGATCCAACGGTAGGTAGTTTGGTCAACGCCTATGGATTTGGGCCCGATAAGCCCTTAAATGGACCTGATGTCGCTGTATTAGATTCCCTAAAAGAACTTGTAGGTTTTGAGGGGGTGAAACTTACTGAAGAAAATACCATCCAAAAGGAAAACCCGAATATCTACCTTGATTTTAATGCGATTGCCAAAGGTTACACCATAGATGTAATCGCTGAATATTTAGATTCTAAAAACCTTGAAAATTACCTGATTGAATTGGGTGGGGAATTAGTAGCTAAAGGCCAAAATTTAGAACGAGAATCAGATTGGATAGTGGCAATAGATAATCCGCAGCAAAATGAAGCAGAACGGACACTTCAAACTGTGCTGGCTTTAAAAAACCGGGCGATGGCGACTTCGGGAAACTACCGGAAATTTAGGTTAGATAGCAGCACTGGAAAGCGATTTGTACATACTATAAACCCTTTAACCGGTGAAGCCGAAAAAAGCAATTTGCTCAGCGCCTCTGTACTTGCCGAAAATTGTACCCTCGCCGATGGCTATGCCACCGCCTTTATGGCCTTAGGCTATGAAAAATCCTTAGAAATGCTGAAAAAGCTAGATAATGTTGACGTGTATTTTATTTATGTAGATGAAGAAGAAAGTATGCGGGTTTTTACTTCGAAAGGGTTTGAAGAGGCTCTAAGAGATTAGTTTTTATAACAAACGAGGGTGTAATCTCAAGTCTGTCTAGACTTTGAAAATTAAATTAAAATTTTTAGACTAGATTATGACACAAGAAGAGATTAAGGAATTAAAGGAAAAAGCATTAAAACAATTTTTATCAGGAGAATCCCTAACCGGCAAAAACGGCGCTTTTGCTCCAATGCTTAGGGAGTTTATGGAAGAGGCCCTGGAAGCAGAAATGTCTTCGCACCTTTCCGATGAAGAAAAAGGCTCAAAAGCAGGTAATAAGCGTAATGGCAAAGGCAAAAAGACCCTAAAGAGCAGCCAAGGGGACGTCACCATTAACACGCCCCAGGATCGTAACAGTACCTTTGAGCCGGAGATCGTAGCGAAACGCCAGCGTATCCTGGCCGATAATTTAGAAAAGCAGATTATAGGCATGTACGGGATGGGCAATAGCCTGCGGGATATCTCAGCTCATATAGAGGAAATGTATGATTCCAAGATATCCACACACGTTCTAAGTGATATTACGGACCGGGTGATTCCCAAGGTTAAGGAATGGCAGGATCGCCCCTTGGAGCCGGTATATTGCATCCTATGGCTCGACGCGATGCACTTCAAGGTACGCGAAGAAGGCAAAGTAAAGCACAAGGCCTTGTATAATATTTTAGGAATAAATAAAGCTGGAAGAAAGGAAGTGCTGGGTATGTATATCTCGGAAAGTGAAGGGGCCAATTTTTGGCTTCAGGTGCTGACCCAATTAAACAACCGTGGCTTAAAAGATATTCTGATTGCCTGTACGGATAATCTTACGGGCTTTAGTGAAGCCATTCATTCTGTTTATCCCAAGACTGATATTCAGCTATGTATTGTCCACCAGATCCGCAATAGTATGAAGTATGTGGCCAGTAAGGATCAAAAAGATTTTATGAAAGACCTTAAACTGGTGTACAAGGCTGACACCAAAGACCAGGCTGAATCGGCTTTACTGGATCTGGAAGAAAAATGGGGCAAAAGATATCCCATAGTGATCCGTTCCTGGAATGATAACTGGGACCGATTGAGTGCTTATTTTGAATATACCGCACCCATTAGAAAACTCATATACACCACAAATGCCGTAGAGGCTTTTCACCGGCAGGTAAGAAAAGTAACCAAGACCAAAGGCGCTTTTACCAATGATATGGCACTATTGAAGCTGGTTTACCTAGCTACCAGAAGAATTGAAAAGAAATGGAACGCCCCACTGCAGAACTGGGGTTTGGTAGTTCAACAATTAGCTATTAAATTTGAAGGTCGGCTAGAGTTGGACTTAGCCACCAATGAAACGAAAAACTAAAATTTTCTTCTCCCGGGGGTACCCCCGGGAGAAGAAGCAGACAGAGTTGAGCTAACACTCCCTAACAAACCGGAATAACCTCCCCTTTTGCCAATCGATATTTATCGAGTTCTTCTGGAGATAATTGAGTGGTATAAGCTACTTCCTTAACATTAAAACCGATACTTCTTAATTTATCAAAATAATCCCTGCCGTAGATTCTTACGTGATCGTACTGGCCAAAAATACGTTCGCGTTCTTTTCTGTTGGTGATGGAATCATCTTCAAAAGTATGTTTTCTCTTTAAGTCCTGCGGAATTTGCAAGATCGCCGTGCCGCCGGGTTTTAGGATTCGATAAAGTTCCTGCATAGCTTCGGTGTCATTTGGGATGTGTTCTAAAACATGATTGCAGAGAATAAAATCGAACTCATTATCCTTAAAAGGCAAATCACAAATATCGGCCTGTACATCTGCTAAAGGAGAATTTAGGTCGGTAGTAGTGTAATCTAGGTTTTTAAGCTTTCGAAAACGCTTATAAAAAGCCTGCTCGGGTGCAAAGTGTAAAACGTGCAGGTTTTTACTAAAAAACTGGGTTTCATTTTTTAAATATAACCAAAGTAAACGATGGCGTTCCAGGGAAAGAGTAGAAGGGGAGAGCACATTCTCCCGCTGATTGATATAGCCGTATGGTAAAAATTTTGAAAAGCTTTTTCCGTCTATGGGATCGGTGTACTTATTTCCGCGAAGCGCATATTTAAAGAAAGGTTTTATCCAATAACTTAATGTGATGAGCAATGGTCTGGGAACGGTGTTTAAAACTACTTTAAAAAGCTTTTTCATCAAAAATTGCTAACTCGATTTAAACCTTTATATCGCCCCAGTTTTCACCAGATTTAATGCGATAAAGCTGCATTTCTGAAACCCCAAATTGCTTGGCCAAAACTCTTATCCTGGTTTTTCTCTTCGGGTCTAAAAGTTTCTTTTTTAGCACCACGGCCTGGGCATAAGTGAGTTTTGAGTAAGTAACTACCCGTCTCAATTTTCGTTTGCGCTTGTTTTCTTTAACGCCGGGACTATCATGCTGGTGTTTAACCCATTCTTCCTGGTTGGTCCAGGCAAGATTTTCTACACGGTTATCGTCTTTCTTGAAATTCTTGTGAATAACAAACTTATCGTCTTCATTTTTATTAAGAAAAAGTTCAGCAACAATCCGGTGCACATAATACGCTTTATGCTTTCCGTTTTGAAGCCGGGGCGAAAAACTGGTGTAACCGTTGGTGCGGCCGCCATTTATTAATTCCCCTTCTGGATACTGCACGTAGCTAATTATCCTGCCGTAGCTGGAAACATCGTAAACAAAACGATCCTGCCACTCTTCTTTGTGAAGTCTTTTCCAAACCTCGCCCCTATAATTCTTTACCATAGACCTGGGCTTTAAACTCATGTTCTTCATCACTTTCAATTCCTAAAGATTCATAAATATAATCAAAGGTAGATAGCAATTGCGGTTTACCGTCTACTAGCGCTACATCATGTTCAAAATGCGCGCTGGGTTTATTATCTGCAGTTAAGATGGTCCAACCGTCAGGCAATTGTTTAATTCTTTTGGTTCCCAGGTTTATCATAGGCTCTATGGCCACAACCATTCCTTCTAAAAATTTTTTACCGCGGCCTCGTTTTCCGTAGTTAGGCATTTCAGGATCTTCGTGCATTGTTGCACCCAAACCATGGCCTACCAATTCTCTAACTACGCCATAGCCGCGATCTTCAGTATATTTTTGAATGGCATAACCAACATCACCCACACGGTTTCCGGCTTTAAATTCCCTGATGCCCACATAAAGGGATTCTTTGGTAGCATCCAGGAGTTCTTTTACTTCAGGCTTTACTTCACCAACTTCAAAAGTATAGGCGTGATCCCCGTAAAATCCGTTTTTTAAGGCGCCACAGTCTATAGAAATAATATCGCCTTCCTCCATCGGTTTATCATTAGGAATCCCATGTACTACCTGCGCATTGGGGCTCATACAAAGCGAATTAGGAAAATCATACATACCCAAAAAGCCCGGTTCGGCACCGTGGTCGCGAATAAATTCTTCGGCCATTTTATCTAACTCCAAAGTAGTAACTCCGGGTTTTATATGCGGCGCAAGCATCCCCAGGGTTTTAGATACGATTAGTGCGCTTTCGCGCATCAATTCAATTTCTTCAGGGTTTTTGGTAATTATCATATATTGAATTTAAAATCGGCCTAAAAATCCGAATTTCTTCTTTTTATTTTCTCTAATTATTGCTCTGTCCTTTAATCTCTGGTAGATCTCACCCCAACCCATCATTCCGCCAATATTGCGATCGTCTATAAAAATATCGGCCAGGATCTTACGGCTTATATTATCCTCAAAAACCTCTTCAGGATAACTTTTATTAATGGCATAAAATTGAATGCCTCTTTTTTCGCAAAATTGTACCGCTTCTTCCAGTTTATCTTCGGCACGGTAAGTCCATAAGATTAATCGGTGTCCATCTTCCTGTAGCTTTTTGAGCGTTTCAAACGCGAAGAGCTTAGGCTTTCCTATTTCCGGAAATTTATTCTCTACAATAGTTCCGTCAAAATCTACTGCTATGGATAACGAATTGGGCATAAAGCAAAATTAGCAAGATTTACCGAATATTCTCTGTTTATTCGGAATAAGGATTTGTGTACTCTTTACCTTCAAGTATTTTAGCAATATCTTCTTCAAGGCTTTCTATAGAATACTCCACAAAACGGTTCACTTCCTTTCCATCTTTCATAAAAATAATAGTAGGCACACGGTGAATATTGTATTCTTCATCCAGCTTACCGGGAGCTTTTTTAGCCCGGTTTACTGCAATATTTTTAAGATTTTTTCGGTCAAAATCAACTTCATCTAAAAGCTTAAAAAACTTCGGAACTTCGTAGCGGCTGTCACCACACCAGGTCCCCATAAACATTAGAATTTCATAATCGTGAATATTCTTCTTTATAGTTTTTAAAGCTTCTTTTTTAGGTTTGTAATTTTCGTAACCGGGAACAAACCAGTTTGAATGCGGTGCTTTTTCCAGGTTAGCTTGGGTGAATTTGCCTAAAAGCATTTCTGCTGAATTCTTATTTTCTGCATTTTCGTTTTTATTTGAAATATCTCCCGATATTAGGAAAGCACTCAAAAGAAGCAACAATATTTTATTAATCATTGAATTTAAATTAGCGGGTCTTCAGTCATAACTTCCGGCTTATCGATCCCCATTAACTTCAGAATAGTCGGTGCTATGTTCCCAAGCTTACCGCTTTTAATCAATTTTATGTCTTTATCCAGTAAAATTAAGGGAACCGGGCTGGTGGTGTGTGCCGTATTTGGACTACCATCTTCGTTTATCATAATCTCACTATTCCCATGATCGGCAATTACAATTACTGAATAATCATTTTCCAGGGCAGCTTCAGCTACATCTTTAGCGCAGGAATCTACAGTTTCGCAGGCTTTTACAGCGGCATCAAATACTCCGGTATGGCCAACCATATCGGGATTTGCAAAATTCAGACAAACAAAATCAGCCGATTCGTTTTTAAGTTCAGGAATAATTTTATCCCTAATTTGAAAAGCACTCATTTCGGGCTGAAGATCGTAGGTAGCTACTTTTGGAGAACTACACATTAAGCGTTTTTCACCTTTAAAAGGTTTTTCCCGACCGCCATTAAAGAAGAAGGTAACGTGGGGGTATTTTTCGGTTTCAGCAATTCTAATTTGCTTTTTGCCCATATATTCCAGGACTTCCCCAAGTGTAGATTTAATATTATCTTTTTTGAAAACCACATTTATACCTTCAAAACTATCGTCATATTTAGTTACTGTCACATAATATAATGGCATTTTCTTCATAGTATATTCAGGGAAATCGTCCTGGGTTAAAGCCTGGGTAAGTTGCCTGCCTCGATCGGTTCTAAAGTTAAAGAAAATCACAACTTCTTTCTCTTTTAAAGTAGCAACCGGCTCGCCAGCCTCGTTGGTCATTACGATGGGTTCTATAAACTCATCACTAACCTTGTTTTCGTAACTTTTTGCCATGGTTTCAGCAGCATTGGTAGTTTTGGTGCCTTCACCTTTAACGATAAGGTCGTAAGCCTTTTTTACTCTTTCCCAACGCTTATCACGATCCATCGCAAAATACCGCCCAATCACCGAGGCAAGTTTACTATTTGTTTTTTTTAGGTGTTCTTCAATTTCTTCAATGAAACCTTTTCCCGAGTGCGGATCTACATCACGCCCATCGGTAAAAGCATGAACGTATTTTTCTTTTACACCAAATTCCTGGGCCGCAGAGAGTAAGCCTTTTAAATGGTTAATGTGAGAATGCACTCCACCATCACTTAAAAGTCCCATAAAATGGATTGGTTTGTTGTTTTTTATCGCATAACTAAAAGCTTCTTCCAGCACGGGTTCGTCTTTTAGCGTATTCTTTTCTACCGCCATATTAATTTTCACCAAATCCTGGTAAACAATACGGCCGGCACCAAGATTCATATGTCCTACTTCACTATTTCCCATTTGTCCTTCCGGAAGTCCAACCTGCAACCCATCGGTACGCAATTCTGCGTGTGGGTATTTTTCCAGGATACTATCCATAAAAGGAGTTTTAGCTTTAGCAATAGCCGATACGTCTGGGTTTTGCGTGATTCCCCAACCGTCTAAAATCATTAGTAGAACTTTCTTATTCATAATAGTAGTTAATTTGTGCATAAAGATAAAAACAAATTGGCGGTATGCTAAATGCGCACCCGCTAATGTTTGATTAAATATAAGAGGCTCAGGTAGGTTTTAAAGGAATTTTAGCCATAAAAATTAATTCTAAAAAAAAAATAATTCCTCCTTTTCCTTTTAAATTCTACAATTTTAACATTCAGCTCGGTTCTTTGGAATACTTTTTTAATCCCTTTAGCGTTCTTAAAATAGGGTGTGAAGCGGTAATATGCTGAAATTTAGATTTATAAGCCTAAAAATGTTAAAATTTCTGTTTTGACGGCTTAAAAATCTAACTAAACAGAATATTTTGTATGTTGGCATCACATTTGGAATAAATTAACAGAACATTAATTTAAAACAACGTGTATGATTTATAGACTCCTCACTGTATTTGCCGTATTAATCTTCTCTTTTGCATTTACAACTACAGATAATTTAGACTCCAATTCTGGCAATTCAGAAATAGAAGCAATCGCTTTTCCAAATTCCTCAGAAAACAACAAAACCAGTTTTGAAACTAAGGTCGCTGAACTTTACAGCGAGTTTTCTACCAATAATAGTAGTATTCCTGCCATGCCGGTTTTCGAAAAAGCTATGAGGGGCTATGACCAACTCGAAGAAAAAGGTGAAGTAGGAAAACGGATACTTACCGTGATAGATTTCGAACTTTCCTCTACTAAAAAACGTATGTGGATTATGAATATGGAAACAAAGAAAGTTTTATTCAATACTTATGTTTCCCACGGAAAAAATACCGGCGGTGAATTCGCTACCAAATTTTCTAATACAGTGAATTCCCTGCAAAGTTCCCTTGGTTTTTATGTGACCGCTGAAACTTACTATGGAAAAAATGGATTGTCACTTTTTATAGACGGCATGGAAAAAGGCTTTAATAGCAATGCCCGTAAACGTTATGTAGTAATTCACGGAGCAGATTATGCTGAGCCTAACTTTATAGACAGAATTGGAAGGTTAGGAAGAAGTTATGGTTGCCCGGCCGTGCCTAATACCATTGCGAAAGATGTAATAGATACTATCAAAGACGAATCGGTAGTATATATTCACAAAAACAATAAAGATTATTTAAATAATTCTTCGCTGCTTAACTAATTAATTTTCAGTAAGTAATTTATAGATGGCAGCATCTCTCTTGTAGATATCTTCTGCAAAACGGGTGCTGCCATTTTCGTTCCAGGCCGTCCAGTAAAGATGGTGCACTTTTACTTTCTGCGTAACCTTAATCGTTGTTGTCTTACCCGAATCAAGAATTTCTTTAATCTTCTCATCATCGTATTTTGGCTGATCGCTTAGTAGCATCTTCGCCAGTTCTAAAACATCCTGCACTCTAACACAACCCGAACTTTGTGCCCGTAAATTTTTGTTGAAAAGCGATTTTGAAGGCGTATCGTGCAAATAGATCATATATTCATTAGGATAAATAATCTTAACTAACCCAAGCGGATTCGCCGGCCCGGCCTCCTGTCTAAATGTATAAGCTTTTACCTCAGAAGAAGACCAGTCTACCTCACTGGCAGACAATCTTTGCCCGGTGCGATCAAAAATGCTGTAATTCTTTCTTGAAATATAACTGGGATCTTTCTTTGCTGAAGGGATCACATCTTTACTTTTTATAGTAGGAGGGATGGTCCAGGTTGGGTTGTAAACTATATGTTCTACTTCATCAGAAAAAACTGGTGTTTTTCTGGCTTCGGTGCCAACCATAGTGCGATGCGTTGCCACGGTATCCCCATGTCTAACAAAGTGTAACCGGTAATTCGCAATATTCACTACAATATGTTGATCTCCCAGGTCTTTGGGGTACCAGCGCCAGCGTTCCAGGTTTACAAGAATTTGTTCCAGGCGATCCTGATATGTTTTATTCAGGGTTTTTATAGTACCGCCACCAATAACGCCATCGGTTTCTATTCCATATTTTTCCTGGTATTCCTTTACAGCTTCCTGTAGCGATTCGTCGTAAACCGTAACACTGTTAATAATTTCCTTTTCCCAAAACCCCAATTCCTTTAAGCGACGTTTTATGTTGGGAACACGTTTGTCCTTTTCATCGATTTTAATACTTTCTCCTTCTTCGGAAATAATCGTGGAGTTATCGTCGTTTTCTGCAAGTTTTCGGTATTCTTTCAAAGAGCGTTTCAGGCCTTTATAAACTTCGTGTTTGGGCACTACTGAATCTATTGCGGCAGTGATGTTTTGCTGTTGAACTCCATAATCCAGAAGGCCGGGAAGATCAATTTTATTACGTTCTATGCCCCAAATGCTATATATTTCTTTGGGATTCAGCTTACCAGAATTATAATCTGAAGCAAGGCCCAGGAAAGCATCGGTAAGAATAATTTCGGTTAGACTGCGTTCTTCATCATCTAACTGAGATAAATTAGCGAGTGAATTTTGTAAATAAGTTAAATGATAGTTTTCAGGATCGAGGCCGTCTTCAGTGGCTCTTTCAATGCTTCGGTAAAGATCTTCCCGCAGGGCTCTATCGGTCCAGATTGGTTTATAATCCCGTTTTGAATAAATAGAATCCAGTAAATTAGCGTGCTGTAAATTGATATTTCCAACCGAATTTGAAACCCCAGGAAACTTTTTGGAAATTAAATCAGCTGAAGCCAGTTTTTCAATAACTTCTGCTTCTTCCTCTTTTGTGGTTTCAATTCCAGGCTCCCTGTCTTTGTCATCCCCGCAGGAAATAAAAAGCACAAAAACAAAGAGCATTAAAAATTTAAAAAATTTCATAGGAAAAAGCAGATTCATTGATCTTTTGGGGTAAAACGGTTGACTACGCTCTTACGTCTTGAAAAGACTCATTGCGGTCAAATTGTACTTCGGCAAAAGGGCATAAAGGGTCTATTTTATAATTGTTTTCGCGTGCAAAATCTACACTATGCGCCAAAAGTTTAGTAGCAATTCCCTGGCCTTCCAGTTCGGGTCTTACCTCGGTGTGATCTATAGTAAGAATATCTCCCGGTTTTTTGGTATAAGTGAGTTCTGCGTAAATCCCTTTTTCGTCCTCTACGAAAAACATTCCGCGGCTATCGTTTTCTCGGTGTTTAATATCCATAATCTTATTTCTTAAAAATACCGTCTACAATTCCGTAATCCAGCGATTCCTGAGCATCCATCCAGTAGTCACGATTAAAATCCTTAAGTACCTTTTCCTGGGTTTGCCCACAGTTATCTGCAAGAATTTTAGCACTAAGTTCTCTAGTTTTTAAGATCTCGTTTGCCTGAATTTCAATATTTGAAGCCTGGCCTCGTGCACCGCCCATAGGCTGGTGAATCATAACCTTCCCATGGGGCTGTATAAATCTTTTACCTTTGGTTCCACCGGAAAGTAAGATTGAGCCCATTGAAGCAGCTAAACCACTACAAATCGTAGAAACGGGACTATTTAGGCTTTGCATGGTATCGTAAATTGCAAATCCGTCGGTTACGTAGCCACCGGGACTATTAATGAAAAACTGGATTTCTTTATCGCCATCCATATCAAGGTATAGTAGTCTGTCTATAACGTGTTTGGCCGATTTATCATTTACTTCACCCCAAAGGAAAATTTTGCGTTCTTTAAGGAATTTTGCGTCTATTAGGTCCTGGGTTTTACCGGATTTATTGCTCATAAAAAATTATTTTAAAATATATACTGTTAGGCATTAAAAATAAGATTTATTTGTCGGAACACTTGTTTTTTCATTACCCATTTAACAAGATTTTATCGCTTGCCCGTGGTTTTTTGCTGAATACAAGCTAGATAGAAATAAACGCCCGAAAAATTTTAATTTTCCTTTGGATTTTGAAGGCTTTAAACTTTATATTTGCAGAACAGGCGGGAGTAGCTCAGTTGGTAGAGCGTCAGCCTTCCAAGCTGAATGTCGCCGGTTCGAACCCGGTCTCCCGCTCAATGAAAAACCTCAACGATAAGTTGGGGTTTTTTTATGGAAAAGAACCAAAAAAGAATACCTCCGGGTGAGAAGCCTGTCCCGATTGAAGCCCGGTAGGGCGTAATATCGGGAAACCCGGTCTCCCGCTCTAAACAAAACCTTCACATTTCGTGAGGGTTTTTTTATGCTGAAAAGTGACCGGGTGAGAAGCGTGTTAGTTTCGTCAAGCTGAACTTGTTTCAGCTTCTAATACGTTTTGATTATCAGTATTTTAAATCTCCGAATAAATTTCGGAGCAGGGTCTAAAACAAGTTCAGGATAACGATTTCAAAAACTTTTCATACAATCTCAATGAATTCAGTTTTTTTGCTGAAGAAAGGGTGGTTGCAGCGTTGGTAATAAGAAGGTGAAACCATAGCATATTCTATTCTGTAAAACTGAGAAATAACTTTCTCCTTCCTTCTTTATTTTGTATTTTCACATTATAGAATCAATTAAAATTAGTAGATAACATTTAGTATAAACAGATAAATTCACGCACGGGGTGCCGCAAGGCTGAGATAAAACCCGAAACCTGATTTGGATAATGCCAACGTAGGGATGCAGGATTAAAATTTTCATTTTAAGACTCCATGTTTTTCGGCATTTTCCGTTTAGCGTGGAGTTTTTCTTTTTTAAAAAAGTAAAGATGGAAATTGAAAAAAGCAAACGATTTGAATTACTTCCCGTAAATCATCAAAACTGGCAAAACCGGGAAGAGTGGTTTTTTAACCGAAAACATACCGACACCTATGAGCAATGGTACGAAGGCCGGTATAAACGTGCCGAGGTTTGGCAGAAGAAGGTGATGGAACAACTTGTTTCTAAAGATAAGCGAGTCAAAACCCTATTGGAATTTGGATGTGGAACCACACGTTTTACGAGATGGTGGAAAGAAATAGGAATCGAGGCTACCGGTGGCGATATTTCTCCGCTAATGCTATCCCAGGCCGTTCATTTGTTTGAAGGCGACCTCGTAATGGCAGATTCTCACCACATGCCCTTTAAAGATCATACTTTTGATTCCCTGGCCTTTATAACCACTTTTGAATATTATAAAGATCCCGTAAAAGTTATTCGGGAAGCTTCGAGGGTTGCAAAATACGGCATAGCACTGGGAATGATGAACAGGAATTCTACTAAAGTAGTCCGCCGTCGTGTTCAGGAAATTTTCGGGGCCAATCCATTTTATCTTACTGCAACCTTTTACACCCCTAAAAAACTAACCAAAATCATAGAAGAAGCCCTTCAGGGTAGGGAATATAGTATAGAATGGTCTTGTACAGGTTTGCCAGAATGGTTTCCGGTCCAGCAATGGAGCTTGCCTTACGGGGATTTTTTCGGGCTGTATGTGACATTTAAAGATGTGGAATAATGAGTGAAAAATTAGGAAAAATCGCCGAAGCAGAATTAGAAGGCTTTATTCTGAAAAACTTTGGTCAGGCTCGTAAGGAAGTCAGTGTAAAACCCGGGTTTGGAGTAGATGTTTCATTAGTAGATTTACCCAATGAGCTGGCCTTAATCGCTACCAGTGATCCGCTATCACTTATTCCATCGCTTGGGCTTGAAGAATCGGCCTGGCTTTCGGTACATCTTATGGCTAATGATATGGCCACCACCGGATTTCCCCCTCAGTATGCTCAAATGGTTTTGAACCTGCCGGCGTCACTTTCCAGGGAAGATTTTAAAACTTACTGGAATTATATTCATCAGTTTTCTAAAGATATTGGTGTAGCTATAACCGGCGGGCATACAGGATTTGTAGAAGGCCAAAATTCTACTATTTCGGGAGGAGGAACTTTCTTTAGCGTAGCTCCCAAAAAGGAGATCGTTCTTTCTAACGGGGCAGAGGCTAATGATGTAATTCTGGTAACCAAAACCAGCGCCCTGTCTTCTTCAGCCTTATTAACGATGAGTTTTCCGGAAACAATAAAAAATAGACTTGGTAAACAAACCTATGAGGCAGGTTGCGAAATGTTTAAGCAAACTTCTTCTTTAAAAGACGGACTTATAGCGGCAGAAACAGAGCATAAATTTTCGGAAATTCACGCAATGCACGATGTTACCGAAGGCGGCGTATTAGGGGCGATCTATGAAATGGTGAAAGCTTCCGGCAAAGGTGCCCTTATTTATGATGAAGCCTTACCGATTATTTCCTGGCAAAAAGAAGTTTGCGAATTATTTAAACTGGATTACAGGGAAATAATCGGGGCAGGATCAATGATAATTTCATGTGAAAAAGGAAAAGAGCAACAGGTAATCTCACGTATAAAAGCCGAAAATATTGCCTGTGCAGCTGTGGGTGAAATTAAAAATGAAGAAGCGGGCATTAAGATAGCTAAAGGTGATGAGATTAAAGATCTTGAGTATAAAACCGAAGATCCTTACTGGAAGGCCTTTTTTACAGCAATTAAATCTGGTTGGAAATGATAGAAAAGCAAAGAATGAAAGACGGAGTGTACCTCGTGATAGATCCCCAGATGGAAAAGGCTGTTTTAATAAATAAGCTAAAAGAGATTTTGGATAAAAGTGAAATTGCCGCGGTTCAGGTGTGGAATAATTTTAAAAATGTTGAAAATCAAATTTTCCTTATAAATGAGATCTGCAAAATTTGCAAAGCCCACGGCATTCCGGTTTTGCTAAACAATAACTGGAAACTTTTAAACCAAACTGAAGTAAATGGGGTGCATTTTGATGAAATTCCTAATGATTTCAGAGAGATTAAAGAAAGCATTCCTTCGAATACTTTACTGGGATTAACCTGTAATAACAACCTGGATTCTGTAAAATGGGCGAAGACTAATAAGTTCGATTATATTTCCTTTTGTTCAATTTTTCCGTCTTCATCTGCCAATAGTTGCGATTTAGTAGATTTTGAGATTATCAGGAAAGCCAGGAAACTTACAAAAATGCCAATTTTTCTGGCTGGCGGAATTAAACCTTCCAATATGCACCTGCTTAAAGAATTAGATTTTGAGGGTGTTGCGGTGATATCAGGAATAATGAGTGCCGAAAATCCTTCAGTTTCTACAGAAAATTATAATTCAGAATTTAAAAAAATAAAAAATGAGAATTTCAACAATAGATAAATTATGCTGTCCTTTTGATAAGAACGACCTGGACCTCACTGCGATTTCTAAAGATTTGGATGGGAAAATTATAGAAGGCTTTTTAAGTTGCGCGAAGTGCAAACGTATTTATCCAATAATAAAAGGAATTCCCATCATGAACCCAGATGAATATCGGGAGTTTAAACTGGAAGCCCCGCTAATGGAAAAATGGAGCAAGCATCTAAATGGGAAGAAAGTTGAGAATTTTAGATTGGTTGAATAGTTTGAAAGAATAAGAATTTATGAAGTACCCCCTCCGGCCTGGGGCCATCTCCCCTTGAAAATAAGGGGTGGAGCTAATTTAGCCGAGTAACGTATGTTTTGAAGTTCACGTCATTCTGAATTTATTTCAGAATATAACATGTTTGACCGCCGAATAAATTTCGAGTTACCATTGACTTATTTTTAAAATGCTAATATCTAGGCTTATTATCTACTATAATTTAAATCGAAACTTGCCTGATTTGGAAGGTTCTACTTTCATTTTTTGCTCGCCCAAAAAACGAAACAAAAAAGGGCGTCCTATGTGGAGGTGTTTTTTTGGCAACAAGGCCAAAAAATCGCAAATCAGCAGCTAAATTTTTTCCAAGGCTTCAAAAATTATTGACGCTGCTGATTTACTACACTCACACACGGATTTTAAAACTCGCTAAGCTCGCCGAGCGTCAATTTTCTACGCTGGATAATTTTTTTATCACAGGTATCAGGGTGACGGAGAATTTCATAATAAAACCAGAAAAATACTTAAACTCATCCGACCTTTTCATTCAGGTGGGCTTATCCTTAAAAAGGGTAAGAGCTAAAATTTATTTTCACAAAAAAGTTGATAAAATATTTATAGCTCTCCTCCTTTCAAAGGAGGGCAATGAATTCAGCTATGCTGAAAAAAGGAGTGGTTGCATTATAAAAGTAAAATACAGTCATAAAAAAATCCGGAAGCTTTGCAGTTTCCGGATTTTTAAATTTATAACTAAAGAAGGTTTTATCCGTTCATCGAGATCAAAAACTCTTCATTGTTTTTAGTTTGCTTAATCCTGTCGTTAATAAATTCCATTGCTTCAATAGGATTCATATCGGCAAGATATTTACGCAGTACCCACATTCTTTGCAGTGCAGCTTCATCTAATAAAAGATCGTCGCGACGTGTACTTGAAGAGGTAAGATCTATTGCAGGGAAAATTCTACGGTTAGCAATTTTTCTGTCTAATTGCAGCTCCATATTACCTGTTCCTTTAAATTCTTCAAAAATCACCTCGTCCATTTTAGAACCGGTATCGGTTAGGGCGGTAGCGATAATCGAAAGGGAACCTCCGTTTTCAATGTTACGGGCGGCACCAAAGAAACGTTTTGGTTTGTGCAGCGCGTTAGCATCTACACCACCACTTAAAACCTTACCGCTGGCAGGTTGTACGGTGTTGTAAGCACGGGCCAGTCGCGTAATAGAATCCAGAAGGATCACCACATCGTGACCACATTCTACCAGACGTTTCGCTTTTTCCAGTACAATATTAGCAACCCTAACATGCTCGTGAGCTTCCTTATCGAAAGTTGAAGCTACAACTTCACCGCGAACATTACGTTGCATATCGGTTACCTCTTCCGGGCGTTCATCAATAAGTAAAACTATTTGATAAACTTCTGGATGGTTGGCCGCGATAGCGTTTGCAATATCTTTAAGCAACATTGTTTTACCAGTTTTAGGCTGGGAAACAATCATACCACGCTGGCCTTTTCCAATTGGGGAAAAGAGGTCCATAATACGGGTAGACATGCTACTTTGCTTTTCAGCAATATTGAATTTTTCCTTTGGGAAAAGCGGAGTTAAGTGCTCAAAAGAAACACGGTCTCTCACTACCTGAGGGTCTAATCCGTTAATTTTGTTGATCTTGATTAAAGGAAAATATTTTTCACCTTCTTTTGGAGGGCGAATTTGTCCTAAAACAGTATCCCCGGTTTTTAATCCGAATAAACGAATTTGCGATTGGGATACATAAATATCATCGGGAGAAGTAAGGTAGTTGTAATCTGAAGATCTTAGGAAACCATAGTTATCCTGCATAATATCCAGAACGCCTTCACTTTCTATAATCGCGTCAAATTCATAATCTGGTTCACGGTAGCGGTTGCGAGCATCACGGTTGCCGGCATCGCGACTTCCGCTACTTTTATTGTTGTTGCTACTGCGAGTATCCTTTTTGTTGTCACGAGGATTGTTCTTATTTGTGTGAGAAGAACTGTTATTGTCTTCCCTGTTTTCCCTTGGCTTTTGTTCCTGCTTTTTAGGTTCTCTTGGTTTAGAAGGAGCATCTTCTTTTTTAGGAGAAGGATCCTTTTTTGCAGGGCGGGGTTCTTTGGTTTCTGCAGTTGCAGTAGCCCGCGGTGGTTTCTTATTACTTCCTATTTTACCACTTTTCTTTGGTTGTGGTTTTTCTGAAGTTTTACTACGTTCTTCACTTTTAGGAGTTTCTTCCTTTTTAGTATCGTCGGTCAATGCTTCTTTAGCTTTTTTAGGATTTGCCGCCTGATAGTCCAGGATTTGATATACCAGGTCTAATTTTTTTAAAGTCCTGAATTTGGGAACGTTTAAAGATTTAGCGATATCCTGCAGCTCAGGAAGCTTTTTAGCTTTTAATTCTGAAATTTCCAACATGAATAATAAAGAATAAATTTGTGTTTGGGTTGATTGTTAAACTTCTCGAGGAAGAATCGAAAAAAATTTGGAGACTTAAGTAACCTGTTTTGAATTGGTTACGAAATGTTCCTGCAAGTATACAACTTTATTTTAATATTTTAAATAGCATTTCTAAAAAGAATCTTTATTTTTGTTCGCGAACTCCACCAGAAGTTATGCTACAAAGAATACAAACAGTATATTTACTTATCGCTGCCATTATTAGTGGCGGACTTATTTTCGTATTTTCACTTTGGGAAAATTCTGAAGGTGTGGCTATTTTTGCACAAGATTATCTTATGATATTTTTTGCATTTCTAGCTTCAGCTTTATTATCTTTGGTGAGTATTTTTATGTTCAAAAATAGAAAGCTTCAATTTGTATTGGGGCGCCTAAATATCTTATTAAACTTTTTTTTACTAGGAGTGTTTGTTTATTGGTTGCTAAGTTTACCTGGAGAAATGGATATTTCAGAGAAGGGTATTGGGATGTTTCTTCCAATCATTTCTATCGTTTTTCTTGTTTTGGCCAATAAGGCCATTAAAAAGGACGAAGATCTCGTAAAATCTGTGGACCGATTACGATAAGCCTATCATCTTAGTAGTATTAGTGCGTGAAAACCCGAAGTGAAAGCTTCGGGTTTTTTAGTTTTTATAAGTGTCTTTGCTTTCCGTAGTTAGGTATTAGCGAACGTTCTGTGGTGAAAGAGGTTTTCTAAAAAATTTAGTCTCGTCAAGCTGACCTTGTTTCAGCTTCAAACATGTTTTGATTATCAATATTTTAGATCCCCGATAAAAATCGGGGCAGGCTCTGAAGTACACTCAGGATGACGCTTTTAAAAACTTTTCGGTAGCCTCTTTGTTCTTAATATAAACCTACTGCAAACTGAGACTGCCAACTGCTCACTGAAAAACTGCCAACTGCTTATTTTCCCTTCAATTCTATCACTTCCAGATCTTTAATTTCAGCAGCATCAATTTTAAATCTAAGCATTGTTCGTTTTTTATGAAAACCCTGTTTGCCTGCTGCGCCGGGATTCATATGAAGTAATCCCAGGCTTTTATCGTTCATTACCTTTAAAATGTGGGAATGCCCGCTAATAAAAAGCTTTGGCGGATTTCTTTTAATTTCTTCCCTAATCGCCGGTGAATATTTGCCCGGGTAACCGCCTATATGCGTAATCCAAACATCTACGCCTTCGCATTTAAAACGTTGGTGCAGAGGGAATTCTTTTCTTATTTCCGCATCGTCAATATTACCATATACCGCCCTTAAAGGTTTTACTTTTTTTAATTCATCAGAAATATCGGTAGTGCCAATATCGCCGGCGTGCCATATTTCATCGGCTTCCGCTGCGTAATGTAGAATTCTTTCGTCAATATGACTGTGGGTGTCGCTTAACAGCAATATTTTTTTCAAATCGGGATTGTTTTTGTTTATAAAATCATTTTGAAACCGATGCCTTCAAAGGATTTAAGCTTCTAATAAATGCCTTATCTTTGCAGTTCGCAAATATAAAAATAAAGAACTCGGTTGAGGTATTTTTTAGAACTGGCATATTTTGGAAAGGCTTATCACGGTTGGCAAAATCAGCCAAACGCGATTTCGGTTCAGGAAGAAATAGAACGGGCACTTTCAGTTGTTTTTCAACAAAAAACAGCTATTGTTGGCGCAGGAAGAACAGATGCAGGCGTACACGCGAAACAGATCTTTGCACATTTTGATACCGATAACGAACTTGAAAGGGAAGCTTTTCAGTTTAAAATGAATTCCTTGCTTCCGGCCGATATCGCATTAAAGGACGTTTTTAAAGTAAAAGCAGATGCACACGCTCGTTTTGATGCTTTAAGCCGAAGTTATGAATATCATATTGTTCAGCAGAAAGATCCTTTTTTGGAAGATAGAAGCTACTTTTTAAAGAATAAGCTGGATGTTGAAAAAATGAACCAGGCTGCAGAAATCTTAAAGGATTATACTAATTTTAAGTGTTTTTCAAAGTCTAAAACCGATGTAAAAACTTATAATTGCAAGATTTCTGAATCAGTTTGGAAAACTGAAAATGGCGTGTTGGTTTTTCATATTTCAGCCGACAGATTTTTAAGAAATATGGTGCGTGCAATTGTGGGAACTTTACTGGAAATTGGTTTTGGAAAACAACCCGTAGAAAATATGCACGAGATTATAAAAAGTAAAGATAGGAGTAAGGCGGGCACTTCGGTACCGGCAAAAGCTCTTTATCTTACAAATGTTACTTATCCGGAAATAGCAATAAAATAAATGGCATCTAAAACAGGCAACGCATTCGATTTTAATTTATTTAAGCGCCTGCTTAAGTATACTAATCCCTACAAAGTAACTTTCTATTTTGTGGCGGTTGCTGCTATTTTGCTTTCATTCTTTGCTGTTCTAAGACCGTATTTATTAAAGGTTACCGTAGATGATGCAATTACGCCACAGAACTATGATAACCTGGTTTTTTATGTTGGTTTAATGGCCGGGGTTTTAGTGCTGGAAGTTATTTTTCAGTTTCTATTTGTGTATTTCGCCAATTGGTTGGGGCAGGAAGTAGTTAGAGACCTTCGTGTGAACCTTTTTAAACATATGCTCAACTTTAAAATGACTTATTTTGATAAGTCGGCAGTTGGGCGTTTGGTAACCCGTGCGGTAAGCGATATTGAAACTATTGCCAGTATTTTTAGCCAGGGACTTTTTATGATTATCAGTGATATTTTAAAAATGCTGGTAGTAATTGGGTTTATGTTTTACCAGAGCTGGCAGTTAACTTTATTGGTTTTAACGGTACTTCCGTTAATTATGTATGCTACGCGTGTTTTTCAGAAGAAAATGAAAGTCGCTTTTGAAGAAGTAAGAACGCAGGTTGCCAACCTAAACACCTTTGTTCAGGAGCGAATTACGGGAATGAAGATCGTTCAGCTTTTTACCCGTGAAAAAGCCGAATACAATAATTTTAAAGAAATAAACGGCAAACACCGTGATGCCTGGGTAAAGACAGTTTGGTATAACTCTATTTTCTTTCCCATTGCTGAAATGGCAACTTCCATAACTATAGGTCTAATCGTTTGGTACGGCGGGCTGCGGGCCGTGGCTGATGACGGAATTACCCTTGGTGTGATTATCGCTTTTATTGAATTATCTCAGTTATTGTTTAGACCCTTACGACAAATTGCCGATAAATTTAATACCCTGCAAATGGGAATGGTAGCGGCAAATCGCGTTTTTGGAATTTTGGACACAGAATCTTCCATTAATAATAATGGGAAAATTAAGGTGAGCGATCTAAAGGGTGAAATAGAATTTAAAGATGTTCGTTTTAGTTATACTGATGATGAAGAAGTGCTTAAAGGCGTTTCTTTTAAAGCAAATCCTGGGGAAACTATCGCAATTGTTGGAGCCACCGGTGCAGGGAAATCTACGGTGATCAATTTACTGAACCGTTTTTATGAAATAGATAGCGGACAAATTCTGGTAGATGGAATTGATATTAAAGATATTACTTTAGAATCCTTACGTTCTGAAATTGCCGTGGTGTTACAAAACGTTTTCCTTTTTGCCGATACTATTTTGAGTAATATTAATCTTAACAATCCCGATATTACGGAAGAAGAAGTGATTGCTGCTGCGAAACAAATTGGTATTCACGAGTTCATCAATACGCTGCCAAATAGCTATCATTATAATGTAAAAGAACGTGGGGCGATGTTATCATCCGGCCAGCGCCAGCTTATTTCATTTTTAAGGGCTTATATGAGTAATCCCAGTATTTTGGTTTTAGATGAAGCAACTTCTTCGGTAGATACTTATAGCGAACTTTTAATTCAGGAAGCAACCGATAAGATCACAAAAGGGCGAACTTCAATTGTGATTGCCCACAGGCTTGCAACCATTAAAAAAGCCGATAAGATTATGGTGATGGATGCCGGTAAGATTGTAGAAATTGGAAATCACACAGAGTTGCTTAAAAAGAAAGATGGGTATTACAAAAACCTTTACGAAGTGCAGTTTATGGCCGAGGAATCTTTGTAGAGAATTATAAAAGATCTTCTTTAATTCTATCAATCAATTCATCTGTACTTTCAAACATTACAAATTCCCCGTCTCTTATATATGAAATTTGTCCGGTTTCTTCACTCACTACCAGGGCGAGCGCATCAGTTTTTTCAGTAATACCAACAGCGGCTCGGTGACGAAGTCCAAATCTTAGCGGAATAGACCTGTCGTTAGAAACCGGTAAAATAACCCGGGTAGCGGTAATTTTGTTATCTTCTATTACCATCGCACCATCGTGAAGCGGTGAATTTTTATAGAAAATAGATTCTATAATGGGCTGGTTAAGCTCTATATTCATATCATCCCCAGAATTTTTCACAAAATCCAGGTTTGTGTTTTTCTGAATAATAATTAGCGCGCCCGTATAAGTCTGGCCCATAATTTCACAAGCGGAAATGATATCGTCTACATTTGTGCTGGTTTCTAAATCGCCTTTTAAAAACCGAAGTTGTGTAAAAAATTTTCCTTTTTGAGTGAAATTGGTTGAACCAATCATTAAAAGGAATTTCCTTATTTCCTGCTGAAAAACCACGATCAAGGCAAACATTCCCACGCCAATAAATTCACCCAGAACGCTGCTTAAAAGCTCCATTTGCAGCAATTGCGTAAGGCTTCCCATTAGGTAAATGATCACGATCCCGATAAAGATATTTACCGCAACCGTTCCTTTTACCAACTTGTATAAATAATACAGTAGTAAGGCTACAAATACAATATCGAGAACATCGAGAAAACGAAGATTTATTATATCCAAATTAGCGGGGTTTTGTGTAAAAATAGAAAATATGCGGCTACTTACTAAGTTCTGTGTATAATTTAGTGCATTCTACCGCTTCTTTTACATCGTGCACCCTTAAAATAGAAGCGCGTTTGCTTAAAGCGATGCTGTTTAAAAAAGTAGTGCCATTTAAAGCTTCCTGCGGGCTTGTATTTAAAGTTTTATAGATCAAGGATTTTCGTGAAAGTCCGGCGAGAATTGGTAATTCCAAAGTTTTAAAGAGTTCCATTTTAGAAAGCAATTCAAAATTTTGCTGTATATTTTTGGCGAATCCGAAGCCGGGATCTACAATAAGATCATTGATTCCCAAAGCTCTCGCCTCACTTATTTTTTCTGAAAAATAAAATAAGATATCCTGCAAAAGATCGTCATATTGATTCAGGTCTTTCATAGTTTGTGGCGTGCCGCGCATATGCATCATAATATAAGGAACCTGGTATTCTGCCACTGTTTTCATCATTTCGGGATCCAGGTTTCCGGCAGAGATATCATTGATTATTGCTGCCCCGGCTTCAATGCTTTTTTCAGCTACTTTTGCCCTAAAAGTATCTACAGAAATTAATGTTTCCGGAAAATGTTTCAGGATATTTTCTACCGCTGGTAGAACGCGTTTTAGCTCTTCGGTTTCTTCAACTTTAGGGGCGCCGGGCGGAGTGCTGTAACCACCAATATCAATAAATTTGGCGCCATCCATCAGCATTTGTTCTACTTGTTTCAGAATGTCTGTTTCCGAAGTTTTTCGGCTTTCAGCATAAAAAGAATTGGGGGTGGTATTAATTATTCCCATCACTTTGGGAGTGCTAAGATCTATAAGTTCGCCTTTGCAATTTATGGTCATTTTTGCGAGAGTTTGATTGAATATTCCGAAGAAAAAAGCTTCAATTATTAAACCTTGCTTCAGAAATTATAATATGCGGTTTTAGTATCTAAAATATTTGCACGAAATTTACGGAAATTAGATCTCTTTTATGCAGAATACCTCAAAACAGTATGACGCGGTGGTAGCCACCTGCCGTAGCCTGTTTATTAATAAGATGAAAGATTACGGAAGCGCCTGGAGAATTCTTAGGCTGCCGTCACTTACCGACCAGATTTTTATCAAAGCCCAGCGAATACGCAAACTTCAGGAAAATGAGGTGAGAAAAGTAGATGAAGACGAAAAATCTGAATTTATTGGGATTATCAATTACTCGGTAATGGCCTTAATCCAGTTGGAAAAAGGAGTGGTTGCCCAGCCTGATCTTGGTGTAGAAGAGGCTACTGAACTTTATGACGAAAAAATAGCTGAAACCAAGGCTTTAATGATGAATAAGAATCACGATTATGGCGAAGCCTGGCGCGATATGCGAGTAAGTTCTTTAACAGATCTTATTATTCAGAAATTATTGCGGGTTAAGCAAATTGAAGATAATAAAGGGCAAACCCTGGTGAGTGAAGGGATTGATGCGAATTATCAGGATATGATAAACTATTCGATTTTCGCAATGATTTTAATGATGGAAGGTGAAGCATAGTTTTTCATAACTTTTCAGAGAATAAAATTATTTTTTTAAACAAAGAAACATGAAATTATTAGTAGGATTTTCCAGAATATTCGTTGGAGTATTATTTATTTTTTCAGGATTTATAAAACTCAACGATCCGCTGGGATTTTCCTATAAACTCCAGGAATATTTTAGTCCGGAAGTCCTGGGGCTTGAGTTTTTAGTTCCTTATTCCCTGGTGATTGCCATTATTTTAGTGGTTTTTGAACTTGTGGTGGGAATTATGATTTTAATAGGTTACCTGCCTAAATTCACAGTTTGGAGCCTGCTGTTAATGATTGTTTTCTTTACTTTTCTTACATTTTATTCGGCTTATTTCAATAAAGTGACAGATTGCGGATGTTTTGGAGATGCGATACCCTTAACGCCCTGGCAGTCTTTTATAAAAGATGTTATTCTTTTAGTTTTAATAGTCATACTTTTCTTTAATAGAAAACTCATCGCTCCAGTTTTAAACCCAATTTCACATCGCTGGATCATCTTTTTATCTTTTATGCTTTCTTTTTGGTTTGCCTATCACGTGTTGATGCATTTACCGGTTTTTGATTTTAGAGCTTATAAAATTGGAAATAACATCAAAGAATTGATGGAAGTTCCCGAAGATGCTCAAAAAGGAGTTTATGAATATGAATGGACTTTTCTACATAATAGCGAAGAGGTGACGCTAACTACCGATGGAAGTTATCCAAGCCAGGAAGGGGAATTTGTGGGAGTGGAAACTACTATGGTAGAAGAAGGTTACGTGCCCCCAATTCAGGATTTCGAAATTGAAGATAACGGCGAGGTTATAACCGATAAGGTTCTTGATGCCGAAAAGCTTTTTATGATAGTCGCTTACGATCTAAGCCATACCGAACAGGAAGGTTTTAAAGCCATTCAGAAACTTGCCGCTGAAGCTGATGAAAATGGCTATAAAATAGTTGGTCTAACCGCTTCAAATGATGCAAATCAGCAGAAAATTCGCAACAAATTCAAGCTTAATTTTGAATTTTACCAGGTAGATAAAAAGGTTTTACAAACAATTGTAAGATCTAACCCCGGACTTTTGGTTCTAGAAAAAGGCACAATTACCCAGAAAAAGCATTGGTTTGATGCTGAGGATATAAAATTATAAATCATCCTTAAGTTTTTTTAAAATATTGGTAAAAAGCCAATCTTCAGTCGGCTTAGGCGCAGCTATGTTTATACTTATCGATATATTTGTAGGAGTGCGGATTTTTTTCCGCGGAAATGATTAAAATCAACTAAGAAATTATGAGAAAAAAGATAGTAGCCGGAAACTGGAAAATGAATAACGATCTTGCTGAAACGCAGGAGTTGCTTTCACATCTAAAAATGCAATTGGTAAAAGAGCCTAAGGCCGAAGTTATGGTAGCACCGGCTTTTACGAATTTATATTCAGCTTTTCAAGGTTTAAAAGATACGCCGGTACAGGTTGTTGCGCAAAATATGCATCAGGCCGAAAACGGAGCTTATACAGGAGAAGTTTCAGCAAAAATGCTTAAAAGTATTGGTATTAATACCGTGATTTTAGGACATAGTGAACGTCGTGCACATTTTGGAGAAAACCACGAAATCTTAGCCGAAAAAGTAAACGCAGCACTTAAAAATGAAATGCGAATTATTTTCTGTTTTGGTGAAGAATTGGCTGATAGGAAAAGCGATAAACATTTTGATCTTGTGGCAAAACAACTTCAGGAAAGTTTATACCAAATTTCAGATGCCGACTGGAAAAACGTGGTACTAGCTTACGAGCCGGTTTGGGCCATTGGAACAGGAGAAACTGCTTCGCCGGAACAGGCACAGGAAATGCACGCTTTTATAAGAAAGAATATTTCAGAAAAATTTAATGATGAAATCGCTCAAAATGTTTCTATCCTTTATGGTGGAAGCGTAAAACCGGCGAACGCCAAAGAGATCTTTGCAAATAAAGATGTGGACGGCGGACTTATTGGTGGTGCCAGCCTTAAAGCGGTAGATTTTGTTGAAATTGTAAATGCCTTTTAATTATGTCTTCTAATTATCTTGAATTCAAGTTTAAAATAGAGCCGCTACAGCCTGCTTCAGAAATCCTGGTGGCAGAGCTTGGCTATTTGGGGTTCGAGAGTTTCGTTGAAGAAGAAGATGGCATTATAGCCTATATCCCTGCCGAAGAGTATGAAGATGATCTCCTGGCAGGGGTTCATATATTACAATCGGAGGATTTTCAAATCAATTATTCCAAAGGAGAAATAGAGCAGGTGAACTGGAACGAAGAATGGGAGAAGAATTTTAGCCCTATTATGGTAGATGATGTTTGCAGCGTGCGAGCCCCGTTTCATCCGGAAGCTGATACAGAATTTGATATTGTGATCGAGCCAAAAATGTCTTTTGGCACCGGGCATCATGCCACCACGCATATGATGATTCAGCATATTCTAAAAAACGACTGGAACGATAAGACCGTACTTGATATGGGTTGTGGAACTGGCGTACTGGCAATTCTTGCAAGTCTGAAAGGAGCTAAGTTTGTTGATGCAATAGATATTGATAATTGGTGTTATCAAAATACCCTGGAAAATGTGGGTAGGAATGATTGCGACAATATAAATGTAGAAGAGGGTGGAGCCGAGCTTCTTCAGGATAGAAAATATGATATGATCCTAGCCAATATTAACCGAAATATTTTACTTCGGGATTTGCCAATTTATGTAGACTGCCTAAAAAAAGAGGGTGATCTTTTCTTAAGCGGATTTTATGAAGAGGATATTCCGGTGATTAAAAAAGCCTGTATAGAACTGGGGCTAACTTATATAGAGCATTTTGAAAGAAGTAACTGGGTTGCTGTAAAGTTTTCAGCATAAGCAATTTATAGATAATTTGTATCTTTGATGCTTTAAAATTGTAAAATGAAGATGAGTACTAAAGAAGAAGTATTAGAAGAAGTATTAGAAGAGGTAAAAACCACCACGCAGAAGGAAAATGAGATCGTACTTTATAATGACGATTACAATACATTTGATCACGTAATAGAAACCCTAATTTACGCCTGTGAACATACCGCGGTGCAGGCCGAGCAATGTGCTATTTTAGTTCACTACAAAGGAAAATGCACAGTAAAAACAGGTTCTTTTGAAGAATTAAAGCCCAGGTGCTCAAAACTATTAGAAGAAGGATTAAGTGCAGAAATAGTTTAGGCTAAAAAAGTAAAAGATTCTTTCCAGATTATAAAAATAATAATATATTTGCAGCCGCTTAACCACCTAGGAAAAGCAATAATTTAATGGCCTTGTGGCGCAACTGAATAGCGCACCTGATTACGGCTCAGGAGGTTCCAGGTTTGAATCCTGGCAAGGTCACTTTTAGAGAATTAAAATGATATCAAAACCCTGTAAATGCTATGATTTACAGGGTTTTATGTTTTTTAGAGCTTTTGTTAGAGAGACTTTTATTATATTTAATATCTAACAAATCGTCAACATAAAATTTATCCTGTCAACATGTTGACAGTTTGATTACCAGTAGCTTAAATTTTTTGTGGGTTTGACTTTCGTCTTAACTGAATATTAATTTAAAGACGATACCTATGCGTACTTCTAAAACATTTTCTATCTTATTCTGGGTTTATGCGTCCAGAGTGAAAAACAATCAAACAAATCTCTACGTTCGAATTTCTCTAGATAGCCGTAGAGTAAACATTAGTTTAAAATCTAAAGTTCCATTCGATCTTTGGGATCCTTCAACACAACGTGTCGATGGTAATTCTAAACAAGCTAGGGAGGCTAATAATCTCATTTCGGAGACCAGAACAAAGATTTTTCAGAATTACCAGGACTTAAGGTTCCAGAATAAAAAAGTAACCGCAGACCTTCTTAAATCAAATTTTTTAGGCGAAGGGCCTAGAGATAAAACCTTGTTAGATATTTTAGAATATCACAAGGAAAAGATTGAGAAAACGCTTACCAAAGGAACCATCCGTAATTTCGGTGTTACAGAGAAATACGTTCTTAAATTCTTAAACGAAGAACTTAAGACGACCACTATTTACCTTAATGAACTTAATTATAAGTTCATCAATGATTTTGCGAACTTTCTTTTTAATTATTGGCCTAAGGGCCATGTAAATGCAATGAGCCATAATACAGTGATGAAGCATTTACAGAGACTTCGTAAAATAGTAACTCTTGCTTTTCATATGGAATGGGTTGAAAAGGATCCGTTTATACGATGGAAACCTACTTTCCAAAAAAAGGAACGAGACTTCCTTAATCTTAGTGAATTGAAACAAATCGAAGATTTTATTTTTCATAATGATCGTTTGGATAGAGTGAGGGATTTATTCATTTTTAGCTGTTATACAGGAATCAGCTTTACAGATATCAATGATCTAACCAAGGATAATGTTAGGAAGGGTCTGGACGGTCAGAAATGGATATTCACATCCAGAAATAAGACTAAAACCAAAGTTAAGATTCCTTTACTGGACAAAGCTTTAGAGATACTCGAAAAGTATGACGATCATCCAATGACAGAAATAAGCCAAAGTCTTTTGCCTATTATAACTAATGTTAAGGTGAATCTTTATTTAAAAGAAGTAGCTGACCTGTGTGATATCAAGAAGAATCTGACCTTTCATATGGCCAGGCATACTTTTGCTACTACTGTAACTCTTTCCAACGGGGTGCCAATTGAAACTGTGTCTAAACTTTTGGGGCATACGAAAATAGCCACTACCCAAATATATGCGCGAGTGCTCGAAGATAAATTAAGTCAGGATATGTCTGAACTCAGTAAGAAGCTTAGGAATTGGAAGCCTAATTTTTAATTATAGTTTAAATAAAATCTAGCAGTAGGCATTTGATCAATTCTGTTCATAAGGCTTAGTAGGAGATAATGAAGTTGGTAGTGTTTTTAAATTCAATTAACAGACATGGTTTAAATGGCCAGTAAAAGTGTAATAATGTAACATTTGATGCTATTTGATTTATAAATAATCGTTAGTTGACAATTTGATGATAAGAAGGGATATCCCATCTGTAAAACTCGATTACTGAGTTTAATAATTTGAATATGGCATTTCTCGAAACCCCAAGATCATTGCTTTGAGTCCAGTTCCCTCTATTAGCAAAGACAAGGCTTCACAGAAATGTGAAGCCTTTTTTATTTTGAAGTGGTACAGAATCGCTTAAAATTCTAAAACTAGAATAATTACTGTAAATAAAGATTTATTTGCTTTTCAGATTCAGTGGAGTAAGTGTCTAAAATTTTTGATAGACAATCAGAAATATCTCCCTATTACTTGTAACTTCAGTGCTTTGAGGAGAGAAAATACTTTTTCAGGGAGATAGTAATATCATTTCAGACAAATTATATTGGGTGACCAATTTTTGAAACTATAATACAATAAGGATAAATTTAACTACTCCAAAAAATGGACTAGTAGGAAACAGGTAGGAGACAAGTTATGCCTTAGCCTTGAACAAGCTTTGATGCATTTTTGTCCCAAAAATAATTAAACGGCCAATCGGACTAAACATACCAAACTTTGGCCAGAAAGTTTATTTTGCTCTACCAAAAGTCTTTAATGTCGCAATTAATTTAGGACTACAAAAAGGTTAAGAAATTTCTTCTAAAATTTCTTTAGCATAGCTTTTTGATAGTGGAATTCTGCTGTTATTAATGATGATTTCTTTATTATTAAATGCAGTGACACAATCTTTATTGATTACATAAGAACGATGTACCTGTAAAAATGAAGGAGAATTCATCTGATCCAAAAAATCTTTAATACTGGACCTTACTAATTTTTCAGAATCCTTTAAATGTAATATTAGATATTGATCTTCTTTTTTGGCAAATAAAATCTGCTCTTCAGAAAGGATAACTTTTTTGTCTTTATCCTTTACAATGATTTGCGACTTATTTTTTATTTTACTTACAGCCAATTCAACCGCAATATATAAATCCTTATTATTAAGAGGTTTCACCAAATAACTGGTGGGTGTTGTAGCAATTGCTTTCTTTATGGTGTCTACATCATTAAAAGCCGTTAAATAGATGATGGGAATATCTAACTGATTTCCCAGCCATATCCCGGATTGGGGACCTTCTACTCTAATATCTAAAATAGCAATGTCCGGTTTTAAAAGGGCAATCTCGGAGAGCGCTGTTTCTGCATTTGTTGCCATCCCGCAAATTGTAAAACCTAGATCCTCCAACGTCTGTTTTAGAAGCTCCTGGGTTATTATTTCGTCCTCTAAAATATAGATTTGTATGCTATTCATTTGTGGGAAAAAGTAAAGTTAATTTAAAATTACTAGTGTTTTCGATCTTTAAATCTCCTTTTAATTGCTTGTTCATCATTTCTATTATCTTCATACCCATGGACTCTTTCTGACTCTCTTGTTTTTTAAAACTGCCATTGTCAAAATATACAAATAAATACCTGTTATCCCGCTTTTCAAATTTTATAAAAATTTCCGGGTGCTCTGTTTCCTGGAAAGCATGTTTATTTGAGTTATTTATTAATTCATTCAGTAAAAGAGCAAAAGGGGTGGCTTGTTTGATGTTTAATATGGAACCGTCTACGTCTAGATGGTACATTGCATTAATAGGAAAAAGCTTTTTGTAGTAAGCAACACTTTTTTCTATATTCTCTCTAACAGAAATAAGATCCTGGTTGCTTGAATTATATAACAGGTTATGTATACCTGCTATGGATTCTATCCTGCTTTGGCTATCCTGCAATTTTTCTCTTAAATCTCTATTAGAGCTTTTTGCCATCTGGAGGCCAAGTAGTCCGGAAACAATTTGAAGATTATTTTTAATCCTATGATGAATTTCTAACATCATAGTATTTTTAGTTTTGGCCTCATTTAAAGCAATTTCATTTTTTGCAAATAGCTCCTGTTTTGTTTTATACTGATAAAACAAATACAGAATAGTTAAGGAAGCAGAAAGAAAGAGTAGTAATGCAAACCACCAGGTTCTATAAAAAACTTCTTCCGAAATTACTTTAAGACTGATCCTTTCTCCTAATCTCTGTTTAGAAATATTAAAAGCTTCAACTTGTAATACATACGTTCCTGCTGCTAAATTTGCATATAAAAGTTCTTTTCCAGGAAAGGTGGTAAACCATTGTTTATCACTTTCGGAATTTAATAAACGAAATCGGTACTTAATATCTTTAGGGTTTGTCTGCCCTAAAACAGAAATTGTTGCTGAAAATCGTCTGTATTCTGAAGGCAGTACGATCTCGCTGGTGTTCTTTAAAAAGCCAGGGGATGTATTGATCATCCAGTGACCCTTATCTGAATTGAAAAATGAAATTGACGTAAATTGAGGTTGAAAATCGAGATTTTTTTCAACCAATTCGGGAGTGTTAGCTCAACTCTGTCTGCTTCTTCTCCCGGGGGTACCCCCGGGAGAAGAAAATTTTAGTTTTTCGTTTCATTGGTGGCTAAGTCCAACTCTAGCCGACCTTCAAATTTAATAGCTAATTGTTGAACTACCAAACCCCAGTTCTGCAGTGGGGCGTTCCATTTCTTTTCAATTCTTCTGGTAGCTAGGTAAACCAGCTTCAATAGTGCCATATCATTGGTAAAAGCGCCTTTGGTCTTGGTTACTTTTCTTACCTGCCGGTGAAAAGCCTCTACGGCATTTGTGGTGTATATGAGTTTTCTAATGGGTGCGGTATATTCAAAATAAGCACTCAATCGGTCCCAGTTATCATTCCAGGAACGGATCACTATGGGATATCTTTTGCCCCATTTTTCTTCCAGATCCAGTAAAGCCGATTCAGCCTGGTCTTTGGTGTCAGCCTTGTACACCAGTTTAAGGTCTTTCATAAAATCTTTTTGATCCTTACTGGCCACATACTTCATACTATTGCGGATCTGGTGGACAATACATAGCTGAATATCAGTCTTGGGATAAACAGAATGAATGGCTTCACTAAAGCCCGTAAGATTATCCGTACAGGCAATCAGAATATCTTTTAAGCCACGGTTGTTTAATTGGGTCAGCACCTGAAGCCAAAAATTGGCCCCTTCACTTTCCGAGATATACATACCCAGCACTTCCTTTCTTCCAGCTTTATTTATTCCTAAAATATTATACAAGGCCTTGTGCTTTACTTTGCCTTCTTCGCGTACCTTGAAGTGCATCGCGTCGAGCCATAGGATGCAATATACCGGCTCCAAGGGGCGATCCTGCCATTCCTTAACCTTGGGAATCACCCGGTCCGTAATATCACTTAGAACGTGTGTGGATATCTTGGAATCATACATTTCCTCTATATGAGCTGAGATATCCCGCAGGCTATTGCCCATCCCGTACATGCCTATAATCTGCTTTTCTAAATTATCGGCCAGGATACGCTGGCGTTTCGCTACGATCTCCGGCTCAAAGGTACTGTTACGATCCTGGGGCGTGTTAATGGTGACGTCCCCTTGGCTGCTCTTTAGGGTCTTTTTGCCTTTGCCATTACGCTTATTACCTGCTTTTGAGCCTTTTTCTTCATCGGAAAGGTGCGAAGACATTTCTGCTTCCAGGGCCTCTTCCATAAACTCCCTAAGCATTGGAGCAAAAGCGCCGTTTTTGCCGGTTAGGGATTCTCCTGATAAAAATTGTTTTAATGCTTTTTCCTTTAATTCCTTAATCTCTTCTTGTGTCATAATCTAGTCTAAAAATTTTAATTTAATTTTCAAAGTCTAGACAGACTTGAGATTACACCCTCACCAATTCTTCAGGCTTAAAATAGCTAAGACCTTTGTAACTCCCCATTAAAATACTGCCATCCTGCTCATCTTTATAGGTACTGAAACTATTACCTTTAAGTTCATAAACTCCATCTTTGGTAGTATATCTAATAATTTGTTCAGAGGATGGATCGAAAGAAACAATTCCTGCATACGTATTTAACCATAAAGTACGTGTATCATCTGCAACCAAACCAACTATGGAAGCGTTTAATTCATCTTTGTAAAGCAGGCTTAATTTTTTAGTTGCTGTATCAAACGTATAAATTTCACCAAATTTCGTAGAAACTATAATGCCGTAATCATTCAGATAGTTTATGGACAACAAATCATCTGTTTCTACATTTTTAAATTCATAGATATTAAAGCTGCCATTTTCGTATTCGAAAATTCCCTGGATGGTGTTTGCATAGAGTCTTGAACCATCTGTAGCAAACTCCTTCACTTGTATAGTGTCTGTCTTTGCAATTTTAATATAACTATGTTCTTTAAGGTTGTATTTATAAATGCCACCGCTTGGATCTGCCGTAAACAGAGTGTCTTTTAGTTTTACAATTTCTCCACTATGTATTTTTATCGTTTTATCCTGGACTACCTCATAATTTGAATTCAGCGTATATAGATTATTAGATTCCGCAATAATAAGATTGTTGTCTTTTCCATTGAAAATATCCCTGGAATAATTAATGTTTAGCTCGGTAGTATCTGATAGAATTTTTATTCGTTCTTCTGTGTTTTCCTTTACGTCTATCTTATAAAATCCCTCTGTATCTGTTGCTATGACATACTTGTTTTCCTTCAGTTTTTTAATTGATCGGACGCTTTTATCTTTTAAAAAAGTTTTGATTTTACCTTTTATAAAAGAATAGGATTCTAAGGTGTTTTCGTTGAGAACTACCAGGTCTTTTGTAAACTCATTGTAAGCGAATTCTGAAAAATTCTTTACTTTAATTTTAGTAAGTAACTCCTTTTGAAAATCTTTAAGGCGATACAACTCCATTGCTGTATTGTCATCCATAATCTCTGTTGAGAAAGCATAATTAAAATCTGACGTAAACTGCAATTCTTCATTTTTGCGAAGAATGCCATCAGTATTAGGTACTTCTACGAATTTGTTAAATTCTTTATTGAATTTAAACGCATTCTTATAGTTATCCACATATGTGTAAAAGGCATCACTGACTTTAAAAGGGGGGTGTATGACCGTCGGATAAAAATTAATTCCATCCGTGGTTTCAAAATCACTTTCCGCTATTTTTTTTATGAACTTTCCCTTTGTATTTAAAAGAACTCCCTCTTTTTCAGTTTGTAATTTAATCAGTGTAAAGTCATCCATTGTTATTGGATCAGCTAAAACCGTTTGAGCAACTCGTCTTGTAAAGGGTATAGAATCAATAAACCTTAAACTCAAATTATCAAGGATGGCACTATAAAATTTTTCGTTTGACGTAAGCACAATATGGTTTGTATCTCCTCCAGTAAAAGCTTTAGAATTTAAATAGTTTTTGTTTAAGTCGTTATATTCTTTGACAGCTTTAATCTCTAAGGTCTCTGTGTTGAGAAAAAATAAATCAGCCCGTGCTGCCTGGTAATATAGTTTTAAATAAAGGCCGTTGGCTTTCTTTTTAATAAAGTGGCCTTCTCTAATTTTTTTATTAGAGGTATCCGGTAATGTTAGCGTGAAGAAATGAGCCCCATCAAAACGTTGGATAATTATTTCTTGTTCTCCTAAAATATATTCGTTCGAAAGCTTGTTCTCACCCACAATCCACAGCCAGCCTGTTGTATCGTAGATAGAGTGGAAGGGACGGGAGATTAAATAACCATCTCTAAATGAAAAGGTGTTTTTATTAACTAGTAGAGAATTATCTTCCTGACACCAAAGTGTTACTGAAAAAAGTAAAAGGAATAATGAAAATAATTTTTTCAAATTTTGATTTAAAGAATATTAGATCAAATGTAAAGAAGCAGTATAGTTTTTTTAAGAAAAATATAAAATTATTTAAAAAACAGTATTTTCTGAAACATTTGTAATGAATAACCTGGATTCACTTGAACTGAGAAAAATAACGATTAATTATTATTTTAAAACCACATAATTACCGCAGAAAAATTCTATGGATTTTTTTCTTATTCTAATGCTAAGCCCGATTTAAATTTCAAAAATATAGCGAAGTGCCTGGTGATTTAAAAGCTATGTGAACAGATGATTTAGGCTGTTGAATTTAGTTATTTTTAATTTTTCAGGTTTAAAGGATATAGAAAATGTCTTTATTTTCTTTAAAAATATCCGTTCACGACAAAAATGGGGCAGTTCACGACATTTTTTTTAAGGCCTTATCCTTCTTTTCTACTTTTGACCGTAAATCAGGGATATTCAACCCTCAATACGTTTTGATAAGGTAAGTACTTAGGATATTCGAAAAGTTAATTTTAACCACACTTCTCGAAGTCAAGTTAAAAGATGTTGAAAAAGTACTTTCACATCTATTGTGTGTAGAGAAGATAATCTCTGATTATGAATAAATCTGGATAAAATGGGGCAAGCTAATGATTTATCGAACTCTCTCAGTTGGAGAGAGAAGGCTCTTTTAGAGGAGCAAGTAAGTTTAATTAATTATAATAATCACGAAAAATCACTAAAAGATAAGTTTAGTAGCATAGTTCATAAAATAGAGCTATAAACTTCTTAAGAATATGATTTGGGGATTAATTCGATTATGCATGTTGGTAATGTATTTTTATTTGGGGATAGAAATACATAGGTGTTAAGCATAATATGCTTTCGGATTAATTTTAAAACCTTTCAGTTCGCTGAAAGGTTTTTATTTTTTATAGCGTTTATGAATTGAATGCCAACAGTAAATTGGTGATCAAAAACACAATTGTCTTATATTCGGAAACGTGAGGAGGGTGTAATCTCAAGTCTGTCTAGACTTTGAAAATTAAATTAAAATTTTTAGACTAGATTATGACACAAGAAGAGATTAAGGAATTAAAGGAAAAAGCATTAAAACAATTTTTATCAGGAGAATCCCTAACCGGCAAAAACGGCGCTTTTGCTCCAATGCTTAGGGAGTTTATGGAAGAGGCCCTGGAAGCAGAAATGTCTTCGCACCTTTCCGATGAAGAAAAAGGCTCAAAAGCAGGTAATAAGCGTAATGGCAAAGGCAAAAAGACCCTAAAGAGCAGCCAAGGGGACGTCACCATTAACACGCCCCAGGATCGTAACAGTACCTTTGAGCCGGAGATCGTAGCGAAACGCCAGCGTATCCTGGCCGATAATTTAGAAAAGCAGATTATAGGCATGTACGGGATGGGCAATAGCCTGCGGGATATCTCAGCTCATATAGAGGAAATGTATGATTCCAAGATATCCACACACGTTCTAAGTGATATTACGGACCGGGTGATTCCCAAGGTTAAGGAATGGCAGGATCGCCCCTTGGAGCCGGTATATTGCATCCTATGGCTCGACGCGATGCACTTCAAGGTACGCGAAGAAGGCAAAGTAAAGCACAAGGCCTTGTATAATATTTTAGGAATAAATAAAGCTGGAAGAAAGGAAGTGCTGGGTATGTATATCTCGGAAAGTGAAGGGGCCAATTTTTGGCTTCAGGTGCTGACCCAATTAAACAACCGTGGCTTAAAAGATATTCTGATTGCCTGTACGGATAATCTTACGGGCTTTAGTGAAGCCATTCATTCTGTTTATCCCAAGACTGATATTCAGCTATGTATTGTCCACCAGATCCGCAATAGTATGAAGTATGTGGCCAGTAAGGATCAAAAAGATTTTATGAAAGACCTTAAACTGGTGTACAAGGCTGACACCAAAGACCAGGCTGAATCGGCTTTACTGGATCTGGAAGAAAAATGGGGCAAAAGATATCCCATAGTGATCCGTTCCTGGAATGATAACTGGGACCGATTGAGTGCTTATTTTGAATATACCGCACCCATTAGAAAACTCATATACACCACAAATGCCGTAGAGGCTTTTCACCGGCAGGTAAGAAAAGTAACCAAGACCAAAGGCGCTTTTACCAATGATATGGCACTATTGAAGCTGGTTTACCTAGCTACCAGAAGAATTGAAAAGAAATGGAACGCCCCACTGCAGAACTGGGGTTTGGTAGTTCAACAATTAGCTATTAAATTTGAAGGTCGGCTAGAGTTGGACTTAGCCACCAATGAAACGAAAAACTAAAATTTTCTTCTCCCGGGGGTACCCCCGGGAGAAGAAGCAGACAGAGTTGAGCTAACACTCCCAACGTGAGAATTTTCTTCCATTTTTATTAAACATTTCCTTTCACGACAAAAAAGTAACCGTTCACGACATTTTTTTTCAGCGTATACGTTTATTTTATACTTTCGTTAATAAATATTTAACAATTCTTTTAGTGCAATGTCTTATTTATAGAAGGACTGTAAATATGACAAAACCCCCCCCGCCTATGAAAAAAATCTACTTAGTGGTGATCATGCTATTTATTAGCTTTTCATCTTTTTCTCAAACGGAAGTATTTGACTGGTTTTTTCCATCAGATCTAAGTTCAACTCCTCCTTCTCAAAACATTACAGTAGCAGGCATAACAGCGACTTATTTTTCACCGAATACCATAGTATCTGACCCCGATGGTCAAGGAGGTCCTATGGTGCTGGTTTCCGGGCCGCAATCTTCTACAACTAACAGTGTTACTATTACATTTTCTTCACCAGTAGATTTAATCAGCCTTGAGGCGTTAGAGTTTAGTCCAGGAAGGTCCTGGGTATTTACCCCTACTGGAGGAAGTAATTCAACAGTGACCAGGTCAATTGCAGCAGCTAACTTTACATCTAATGTGAGAACACTTGTTTCTCTAAATTGGACAGGAGTATCTGGATTTACTATTACAAGGAGTGGAGGGGGGGCATCTGCCTTCCCTGTAGATAAATTCTTAATCACTAGTGGAGCTTCGAATAATGCCCCTGTTATAGGTGGTACGGTAGCAAGCCAGCCGGTTAACGATAATGGCACCATTGCTCCATTTTCTGCTATTACCACTACGGATACAGATGGAGATAATCTTTCTGCAACTATTACTTTGGACGCTAATTCTAAAGGGGTTTTGTCAGGAACCGGTTTAAGTGGTTCAGGTCCTTATACAATAAGCAGCAGAACTCCCGCTTCTTTGCAAAGTAGTTTAAGAGCTTTGAGTTTCAATCCAGCAGATAATAGGAGTGCTAACTCAGAGACCACAACCTTTACAGTGGTGATCAATGATGGTACGGATACTGACACGGACAATACAACTACAGTAATTTCTAATTCAGTTGCTCCAACAGTTACAGGTGTTGCGGTACCTGCAAATGGAACTTATGTAGAAGGTCAAAATATTGATTTCAATATATCCTTTAGTGAAGCTGTAGATATATCAACTACTGGAGGGACCCCACAATTAGCTATAAATATAGGAGGAGTTACACGATACGCGTCTTATATACTCGGAAGTGGTAATACAATAGTAGCATTTAGATATGTTGTGCAACAAGGAGATATAGACACTGATGGAATTTCCGTAAGTAATGCAATATCTAGCAATGGAGGTACGATAAAAGATACTGGAGGTAAAAATGCTAATCTAACTTTAAATAATGTTGGATCAACTTCTTCAGTTTTAGTAGATACTTTTGCGCCAGTAATTGCAAGTGTTTCGGTTCCGGTAAATGCCACTTATGCTGCTGGACAAAACTTAGAATTCACTGTCAATTTCAATGAAATTGTAAGCGTAACCGGATCTCCCCAACTTAGCATTACTGTTGGAGAAAATACTCGTACGGCTACCTATCAAAGTGGTTCTGGTACATCGGCATTAGTTTTTGGTTATACGGTGCAGGGTGGTGAATTTGATAATGATGGTATTGCCATTGAGAGCTTAATAGCAAATGGAGGAAGCATTAAAGATACAGCTACAAATGATGCCGACCTTACTTTAAATAGTGTAGGAACCACTACGGGAGTATTGGTAGAGGCCATCGCACCTGTAATAGTAAGTGTTGCTGTACCCTCAAACGGAAGCTATAAAGAAGGTCAAAATATTGACTTCAATATAACCTTTAGTGAAGCTGTTGATATTATAACCACGGGAGGAACACCACAACTAGCCATTAATATAGGAGGAGTTACAAGACAGGCATCCTATATAATGGGAAGTGGAAATACTGTAGTTGCATTTAGATATGTGGTACAAGCTGGTGAAACAGATAATGATGGTATCGAAGTGGGTTCACTTGTAACAGCCGGTGGGACTATAAAAGATGCTGCTGGGAATAACGCTAACTTAATTTTAAATAGTGTAGGTTCAACTTCTTCTGTTTTTGTAGATACTACTAATCCCTCTGTAACTTCTGTAGCTGCTCCAGCCGATGATACATATGCGGTAGGACAGGATCTGAATTTTGAGGTGAATTTTAATGAAAATGTAAATTTAACAGGGTCTCCGAAACTCGCCATTACAGTTGGTTCAAACATTCGACAGGCTTTATATAAAGGTGGATCTGGCACTGGCACTTTGGTGTTTGGATATACAATTCAAGCTGGTGAACTTGATACAAATGGAATAGAAGTTGGAACATTAGCAACAAATGGTGGTACTATTCAAGATGCAGCATCAAATGATGTAAATCTTACCTTAAATAATATTGAAGCAACAGCTAACGTATTAGTGGATTCTCGCATTGAACTTTCTATCCCCGGATTAACAGGAGTTAATAAGATTTATGACGGTACAACCGATGCTTCAGTTAGTGGAACTGCTGCTTTGACTGGTGTTGTTGCAGGCGATGAGGTTAATCTATCTGGAACCTCAATATATAACTTTTCAAGTGCAAATGTGAATACAGGTATAGCAATAATTACTACAGGTTTTAGTTTAGCTGGTCCTGATTCAGCAAAATATACGTTAGTACAACCCACACTTTCGGCAGATATAAGTCCAGCTGATCTAACAGTTACGGCAGACTCTGATCGGAGCAAGGTCTTTGGAAATGAAGATCCCGTGTTTACCTATACCACCACAGGATTTGTGGCAGGAGAGGATGGAAATATTTTAACTGGCGCATTAAGCAGAGTCGCCGGTGAAGATGTTGGTGATTACGCTATACAACAAGGGAACTTAACTGCAGGCTCAAATTACTTAATAAATTATACTTCAGCTGATTTTGAAATAATTGCAGCGATGCAAACAGGACTTATACTGGCTAACAATAGCTTTACTTACGACGGGGAGATGAAGTCACTTGAAGTTACAGGAGAAGCAGAAGATGCAATGGTGGTTTATGACAATAACGACAGAACGGATGCGGGAACCTATACGGTAAAGGCGACGGTAACCCGTCCTAATTATTCTACAGAGATACTTGAGGCAACTTTGGTGATAAATGCAAGACCTATAACCCTTACTGCTCAAGAACAAAGCAAGGTTTATGGAAATACTTTCACGCTTGACGATACAGCTTTTACAGTTAAAGATATAGATGGGGATAGCGTATTACCAAATGGAGAATCGATCGATGCTGTTAATATTTCATCAACTACAGGAATTGATGCAAGTACAACAGCAGATGTGGGAACATATGCAGATGAACTTGTCATTTCATCGCAAACAGGATCTGCTGGTTTTAATGATTCCAACTACGACATTTCTTATACTGATGGTGATTTGGTTGTAAATGCAAGACTTATCTCTATTACTGCGCAAGAACAAAGCAAGGTCTATGGAAATACTTCCATAATTGATGATACAGCTTTTACAGTTACGGATACAGATGGTGATAGCTTATTGCCAAACGGAGAATCGATCGATGCTGTTAACATCTCATCAGCAACAGAAGTTGATGCAAGTACAACTGCAAACGTGGGAAAGTATGCAGATGAACTTGTCATTTCATCGCAAACAGGATCTGCTGGTTTTGATGCTTCTAACTACGAGATTTCTTATACTGATGGTGATTTGGTTGTAAATACAAGACCTATAACACTTACTGCTCAAAAACAAAGCAAGGTCTATGGAAATACTTTCACGCTTGATGGCAAAGCTTTTACAGTTAAAGATATAGATGGTGATAACGTATTGCCAAACGGAGAGTCGATCGATGTGGTTAGCGTTGCATCAGCTACTGGAATTGATGCAAGTACAACCGCAGATGTGGGTATGTATGCAGATGAACTTATTATTTCATCACCAACAGGATCTGCTGGTTTTGATATTTCAAATTACATATTTACTTATGATTCAGGTGATTTTGAGATCACTCCTGCTACACAGACTGAGCTGGTTTTTGCTGACAAAAGCTTTATCTATGATACTACAACGAAGTCACTAGTTGTTACAGGTCAGGCAACAGATGCTACGGTGTCTTACAGTAATAACGATCAAACAAATGCAGGGATTTATGAAGTTGCAGCGGAGGTAACAAGACCTAATTATACTACGGCTTTGCTTGAGGCAACACTGACCATTACAAAGGCGGAAGCGGTAATTCCAGCGGATGCGGTACAGACCTTTACTTATGATGGTAACCTCAAAAATGTAACAGCAAGTCTGAATCATAATGAGGCTACTTTGATCTATACACCACAACAAGGTTATACCAATGCGGGAAATTATCCTGTTACGGTATCAGCTATCGAAACTGACAATTACCTGTCTGCTTCTAAAGAGGTGTCTTTGGTAATTGAAAATGCAGAGATCACGGGAGTAACTTTTGAAGATGATTCTTTTATTTATGATGGAGCTACAAAAGCTATAGAAGTTAATGGTCTTCCAGAAGGAGCTTCTGTAAGCTATGAGAATAACGATCAAATTACTGCAGGCACTTATGAAGTAACAGCCACCGTAAGCCAGGAAAATTATAATGATAAAGTCCTGACTGCAGATCTTGTTATTGAAAAAGCAGAAGCGGTAATTGCTGCAGAAGCTACTCAGACTTTCACCTATGATGGTACTGTAAAGAATATTACAGCTTCGCTGAACCATTCAGAAACCTCACTGACTTATGCTCCTCAGCAAGGTTATACCGATGCGGATATTTATACGGTAATTGTTGCTTCAGCAGAAACCGACAATTACCAGGCTGCTTCTAAAGAAGTGTCATTGGTAATTGAAAATGCAGAGATCAAAGGAGTAACCTTTGAAGATGATACTTTTATTTATGATGGAGCTACTAAAACTATCGAAGTTAGCGGTCTTCCAGAAGGAGCTTCTGTAAGCTATGAGAATAACGATCAAATTACTGCAGGCACTTATGAAGTAACAGCCACCGTAAGCCAGGAAAATTATAATGATAAAGTCCTGACTGCAGATCTTGTTATCGAAAAAGCCGAAGCTACAATCACTGCAGAAGCTACTCAGACTTTCACCTATGATGGTAGTGTAATGAATGTTACTGCTACGCTAAACCATTCAGAAACTTCACTGACTTATGCTCCTCAGCAAGGTTATACCGATGCTGGTACTTATAGAGTCACTACTGTTTCAGCTGAAACTGATAATTACCTGTCTGCTTCTAAAGAGGTGACGTTGGTAATTGAAAATGCAGAGATCACGGGAGTAACTTTTGAAGATGATACTTTTACTTATGATGGGAGTACAAAAGCTATCGAAGTAAGCGGTCTTCCTGAAGGAGCTTCTGTAAGCTATGAGAATAACGATCAAACAGCTGCAGGCACTTATGAAGTAATTGCCACCATTAGCCAGGAAAATTATAACGATAAAGTCCTGACTGCAGATCTTGTTATCGAAAAGGCAGAAGCGGTAATTACGGCAGAAGCTACTCAAACTTTCACCTATGATGGGACTGTAAAGAATGTTATTGCCACGCTAAACCATTCAGAAACTGCTTTAACTTATACTCCTGCACAAGGCTATACCGATGCCGGTACTTATGGCGTCACTATTACTTCAGCTGAAATTGATAATTACTTGTCTGCTTCTAAAGAGGTGACTTTGGTAATTGTAAATGCAGAGATCACGGGAGTAACTTTTGAAGATGATACTTTTACGTATGATGGAAGTACAAAAACTATCGAAGTAAGGGGTCTTCCTGAAGGAGCCTCTGTAAGCTATGAGAATAACGATCAAACTGTTGCAGGCACTTATGAAGTAACAGCCACAGTAAGCCAGGAAAATTATAACGATAAAGTCCTGACTGCAGATCTTGTTATCGAAAAGGCAGAAGCGGTAATTACGGCAGAAGCTACTCAAACTTTCACCTATGATGGGACTGTAAAGAATGTTATTGCCACGTTAAACCATTCAGAAACTGCTTTAACTTATACTCCTGCACAAGGCTATACCGATGCCGGTACTTATGGAGTCGCTATTACTTCAGCGGAAACCGACAATTACCTGTCTGCTTCTAAGGAGGTGACTTTAGTAGTTGAAAATGCAGAGATCATGGGAGTAACTTTTGAAGATGATACTTTTACGTATGATGGAAGTACAAAAACTATCGAAGTAAGCGGTCTTCCTGAAGGAGCTGAAGTGAGTTACGAGAATAATGGGAAAGCCAATGCCGGAAACTATGAGGTTATCGCAATAATTAGCCAGGAGAACTATAATGAACTTGAGCTAACTGCGAATATGATAATTGAAAAAGCATCGCAAAGCATCACTTTCAATGAACTTGAAGATTTAGATCAACTAACAGATGAATATTTTCAATTAGATGCAACTTCAACTTCGGGCTTACCGGTAATGTATTCTTATACCTATGAGAACGAAAATCCTGCTGCCACAGTTGGTCCTCGAGGATTTGTAAGAATTCTAAATGGGGGACAAATCACTATTACAGCTACTCAGGAAGGAAACCAAAACTACGAAGCGGCCACTCCTGTAGTAAGAACTCTAACTATAATTGGTAGTGAGGCCCGCTTGAATAGTGCGGTTATCAATGGGACTACCTATACTAATCCTTCTGATGAAATATATTACCTCATTGGTTGCGGGAGTTCAGAGGATGAGGTTAGAATAGAAATTGAACAAAATGGAGGTTCTTCCATCGATCGGAGCAGTAGTTTTACTATAAGCACGCCGGCCCCTGGAATCTACCGGGAAGTGGTGACAGTGATTTCTGGAGATGGAAATATTACAAGAACCTATAACATTACCGTAGAGAAGAATTTCAATTTCGAGGATATCGTTGTTCAGAAGTTTAATAATGTGTTACTGGTCAATAATAACCCAGAAACCAATGGTGGGTACAAATTTGTAAGTTACCGTTGGTATAAAGATGGGTCTGTGATCGGAAATGGTCAATACTATTCCGCAGGGAATAATGCTGATGATCAACTGAACGCTGATAGTTCTTACTACGTGGTAATGGAAACTGAGGATGGAGAATTTTTAAGAACCTGTACTTCTGCGATTCAGTTAAGGAGTTCTTTAAATGTTGCTTTAGCACCAAACCCGGTTAATTCTGGAGGAACTATGGAACTTTTAGCAGATTTCCCTAAAGACGAACTTGAGACTATGAATCTTTCAATACATAATCTTAACGGAATGCTTATTAAGCAAATGAAATCGAATAACAAAAGTACAAGCATAGCCTTACCATACAATCTTGAAATGGGAGTTTATATTCTTAAAATTGAAACTAAGAATATTCGTAAATCACTCAAATTCATCATAAAATAAGGCGCTTTGTACTTTTTGAAAATTACTTTAAAAGATTAAACATATATATGAAAACTAATAATATCAAAGCAGCCGCTAAGAGTGCTATTTTAGCACTTGCTATAGTACTCGCTCTCTTTAGTGTAAATGGGGAGGCTTTAGCGCAATCTAAAAATGAAGTCTCATTTTATCTGCAGGGATCTTTTTCGAAGCTAAAGTATGAAGCTTTAGGGCAGGACAGCGAAATGGAAAATGGTTTTGGCCTGGGAGCTAATTATGCTTATTATTTAACTGAAAATTGGAGTCTTGGCACAGGTGCCGAATTACAGTATATGGAAGGATCGATTTCTCTGCCCACTGTGCAGGGTTCTTTTATGACCCAGGATGCTGAAGCAGATGAGTTCGAATTTAGATACCGAGCTACTAATTTTGCAGAAAATCAGGAAGTGTATTTTCTTAATATTCCTCTCCAGGTTCAATATGAATCCTCTGGTACGGTGAGGTTTCATACGGCTGCCGGAGTTAAAGCAGGCTTAGTTTTGACTTCAGAATATCAAAGCTCGGCTACTTCGCTTGAAACCAGCGGCTTTTATCCTCAATATGACGTGGAACTCACCAGTCCTGAATTTGCCGGATTTGGAGAATTTGCTGCTATAAACAATACTGAGTCTGAACTGGACCTGAAAACAAACTTTGTAGCCCATGTGGAAAGCGGGGTAAAACTGATGCTGGAAAACAGCCAGTCGCTCTATATGGGACTTTTTCTTGATTACGGATTAAATGATATTAAACCTGATACTTCCGGAAAAAGGCTTATTGATTACAACGCTCAAAATCCGACGGATTTTGTCTTTGGTAGTTTGTTATCCTCTCGGAGGGATATTAATGCATTACAGGAGTCAGATGAAGTTAAGTCCCTGGCTTTTGGTATAAAAATTCAATATGCATTTCAATTTTAAATATATTATGATATTATAAGTATATGCCCTTTCAGTAATGAAAGGGCTTTTTGTTTTATAATAAAAAGATCTTTTTTTATTTCGTCAGCTTTCAGTATCCAATTTCAGGCACAGGCTTTACGACTAGTGAAGGATGGTATTTAAGATATCCCCAGTTTGTTAGATCCCGAAGTAATTTGTGGTAGGTCGTTCTGGAACGTATTTTGGCTAATGCCATCACTTGTTTACTTTTAAGTATAATTGTTTTAGGAAAGCGCTTTTGGTTCCATAAATCAAAAATGCCATGTATAAGCTGCGGTGTGAGGACGATATCTTTTCGTCACCAGTGAATTTTTGTAATACTTCGTATAAGAGACTAATTTAATTGACGGCGCTCATTTTTTGTAGTTTTCAGATTTGTAAATCGCTTTGCTTTCCCTGTGTATTTTCGAAAAATTCTGAGCGCTAATCGTGATATACATGATATTTATATTTAAGAGATTTGAGCTCATCATATTCCATATTTACTTTCAGGTAAGGTTTTCCGAAAGTAGGTTTCACCATTTCTATATTTTTAAGGACTTCTCTAAGATCCTTTTTCTCAGGTAGGGATTCAGGCAATTGGGGTGTGATTGGTTTATGGGCCAGGGTATTCTGCAGTGCTTGTTCAAAAGAAGGAGGGAGTTTCCTTTTTGCCTTTTCAGGCAGGCTTTCAAATAGGGCGGCAAGCATGGCTTGTGTAGGTTTGGTTTGAGTACTTTCAATAGCTCTTACAATAGCAATAGAAGCATTGATCCTCTTCTCCAGGTGGTTTTCCAGGGATTTCATATTAGGACCGAGGTGTTGGGTAGGAGAGAGCCTGTTAGTTTCAAAAAAGTCCGGCATCAGATCCAAGCTTGCTGATTGTCTAAGTCCTAAATCCTTATTGAATTTTCGGAAGCGTTTGGCTACCGAAGTTTTAATTTTGAAGGTCACGAAGCTCTCCTTTTTTTGTTTTTTTCCATTTTTTACTAATTTTTTCTTCGTGTTTAAAGGGCTGACAAGTTTTTTTAGTAAAAAAACGCAGGTCCATAACCAGACATCCTTTAGGATGCTGCCAAAACATAGCTTTTGCTATTAAATTTCACGAAAAGGACGACTTAACATCGCTCTGCGTGTTACCCTCTTGCTCTACCCCTTAGTTTTATATTCATAGTTTTCATAGAGGTTTTACCATATTTAGTTTTCTATTTATTAGTTAACTTTCTATCGGGGGAGAGCCCTCCATAATTGTTAACTATGACCAGACTGATAAGGGCGAATTATATGCTCTACAAAGCTTCGGGCTTATGCTTAATTTGATAAAAGCCCTTGTCAGTTATTTCCGGACCGGCATCAAATGGAAATTCAGGTTTTAAGACCTATTATTAGGGGTTCGATGGTTATCTGGATACGTGGTCTAATTCTTAAAATCTAATTAGTATGAAGAATCAGGACTTTACTTGTTTTATCGGTATAGATATATCGAAAAAAATGTTCGATGTGGCTATCATTCATGATGAAAGGACTACCTCGTATGTTTTCGAAAACTCTAAAAAAGGAACCAATGCTTTTATTAGACTTCTCAAGAATCAAAAGATTTCTTTGTTTGACACGCTTATCTGCTTGGAACATACAGGTGTTTATGGCAAACTTATCATTGCTAAACTTGTAGAGAAACAAGCCCATTTTTGTGTAGAAATGCCTATTCAGATTACTCGAAGTATTGGTCTGCTTAGAGGGAAAAACGATAAGGTAGATGCCAAACGTATTGCACAATATGCTTCTAAGAACTTCCAGGACTTGAAGCTCTATGAACCTATCCCCGAGGTGCTTGAAAAAGCGAAGATACTCCTCAAAATAAGAAGACAGCTTGTCAACGTAAAAGCAGACCTCAATAAATATCCCAATGAACTTGAGCTTTTCTCTCCTGAAATAGGAAAACTTGCTAAAAAGAACTTGAAAAAAATCAATAAAACTCTTGTTGATGAAATTAAACGTATTGAAGGTGAAATCAACAAACTCATACTTTCCGATGACAAGCTTAACAAAGCCGTCGGATTGGCAACTTCCGTTACAGGTATAGGACGTATTACCGCACTCCATTTTACCATATTTACTAGCTTTTTCACCAAATATGACAATCCAAAACAACTTGCCTGTTATTGTGGTGTAGTGCCTTTTGATTATACCTCTGGCTCTTCTATAAACCGTAAATCTAGAGTACATCCAATGGCAAACAGAACACTTAAAAAACATCTGCATATGAGTGCTTTGGCAGCGATCAACCATGATCCCGAGATTAGGGATTATTTTGAAAGGAAAGTTGGAGAAGGAAAGAATAAAATGCTTATTGTAAACAATGTAAGGAATAAACTCGTACATAGGATCTGTGCCGTCATTAAAAGACAGCAACCTTATGTTAAAAGTGTAGCTTAAAACTTTTTGCATTTTTTCTTGGTTTTAACATGGAAATCTTTTCGTCCCACAGGGACAAAAATTTTGACTATTAAAATGAATTTAATAGCCTTTTAAATGCCTAAAACCTTAATTCTGTTTTTTATGATTTGAAAAGAAAATCTTTGAAGTTTACTATAGAAAAATGACCAAATATTTGAGAATTTCGTAAAATGAAAAACGGATCCTGAACACCATAATCCGTTTTAAAAACTTTATTATTTACTCGTATAGAATCCCTTCATTGGCAAAATTGAAATAGTCTCCTTCGGGTGTTAGAATGTATTGGTGGCGAGAGAAAATCTGGTCACTAACATTCCATTTTCAATCTTGTGGATTTTGGATCCTCACCCACATTTCCAATTAGCTGTACTGTGTATCTAAGTGTTTTTCATAACTAAAAAGATTTAAAAGTTTATAATTGATTTACTTATTGTATCCTGAGCGTTTTCCTTTATTTATTTTTTAATTCCGCTTCCTTTTTGTGGATTCTATATGATTTCATTTTTCCGATATTAGATTTACTTCCCGTAGGCCTTCACTGTTACCTTTTTCTGATGCTATTACATTTTCAAGATTTAGAATTAGGGAGGACTTATAAATAGGGAGCGCAGAGACCGGCTTTATGCAGTCGGGACCAATTTCTTAAGCTTGGTATTTCGCATTACAGAAAAAGTTAGTAGCAGTGAAGGCCGGGAGTAATTCAGATAGAAAAGTGGAAGAATAGGGAAGGAGCAGGAAGCGGAATTAAATTAAGAATGAAAATCCCCTTTGTAGCATTTGGTTTTAATCTAACGATTAAATTTTAATTTTTATCGTCTTTGAATTTACTGTTAAGATCAGATGATTTTTCATTTAGTTAAAAATGTTTTAATAATAACCATTAAAATTCGAAAAATAAATTACCTTTGTTAACCAAATGGTTAAACCAAAAAGTTAATAATGGCAAAAATAAAGACTGAAAATACAGAGAAGCATATTTTAAATGCTGCTGAAAATATCTTCCAAACCAAAGGAATGAGCGGTGCGAGAATGCAGGAAATTGCCGATAAGGCGGGAATAAATAAAGCGATGCTGCATTATTACTATCGCAGCAAACAATCGCTGTTTGAAGCAGTATTTGAAAAAGCTTTTTCTTTACTGGCGCCTCAACTCAACGCTATTCTAAATGACGATTCTTCTATAGAAGATAAAATCACCAATTTTACCCATAACTATATTACGTTTATTACCAAACATCCCTATATCCCAAATTTTATCATTCAGGAATTAAACCGTAACCCCGGTTTTATTGAAAAGCTTCAGGCAAACAGCGCTTTTCCATCTTTAGATAAATTCAATGCACAGGTAGAAAAGGAAGTAAAAGACGGTATTTTAAAGCCTACCGACGGAAAACAGCTTTTTATTCATATTCTGTCGCTTAATATATTTCCTTTTGTTGCCACACCTCTGGTAAAAGGCTTTTTGAAATTAAATGACCGGGAGTTCAAAAAATTGATGGAACAACGTAAGACCGAAGTTTCAGAATTTATTATTAATTCCATTAAAAAGTAAGTGATGAAGAAGTTGGTGTTCATACTTATTGGTTTCGTGCCCCTTTTGACACCTGCGCAGGAAGTTCTGACTTTGGAAGAATGCTATGCGCTTGTTGAAAAGAACTATCCGCTGGCTACTAAAGCCAAATTGCTGGAAGAAAAAGCAAATTTTGACATAAAAGTTTTAGAAAAAGACCGCTTACCTAAATTGGATATCAATGCCCAGGCTACTTATCAGTCAGACGTAATTGAGTTTCCCGGCGATATCCCAAATGCCAATTTTGAAACACCAAATAAAGATCAATACCGTGCCACAATGGATGCGAACCAACTTATCTACAACGGCGGAAGCATTGCGGCAAGAGCCAGTTTAAAAAATGCCGAAATGAAAACCCTTCAACAAGAGGTTGCGGTTAATCTATACGAATTAAAAGGCCGAATCAATAAAAATTACTTTAACGTTTTGTTGTTTCAGGAGCAAATAAACTTGTTACAATCTAAAATGGAACAACTGGAAGCACGCGTAAAAGAGGTGGAAAGCGGCGTGAAATATGGAGCCGTTTTGGCTTCCTCCCAACAGGTATTACAAGCTGAAATATTAAAGTTGGAACAACAAGTTACCGAAGCAGATTTTACCAGAATAAAAGCCCTGAATCATTTGTCGCAACTTCTGGCAACCAATTTAAACGAGCGCACAAATTTGGTCAAACCGAATATATTCATCAACGTAACTAATGATTCCGATAGACCGGAAGTAAAACTTTTTGAACTGCAACAGCAGCAATTGGAAACCTCAAAAACAGTTATTGAAAAAGCCAATTACCCCAAATTATTGGGATTTGCCCAGGCCGGTTATGGCAACCCGGGACTCAATATGTTAGAAAATTCGTTTGAGGATTTTTATATGGTGGGTTTAAAAGTAAACTGGAATATTTTTGACTGGGGAAAGACAAAGCAACAGAAAAAAGCGGTGGACATTTCAAAAGAAATGATAACAACGGAAAAAGAAACCTTTAAGCTGAATAATAGCATCAATATCAAGGAAGCAATGAGCGAGATTAATAAATACCGGGAATTGCTGCAAAGCGACTCCGGCATCATAGAAATGCGTAAAAAAGTACTGGAAGCTACTACTGTCCAATTTCAAAATGGGGCGATTACTTCTTCGGAATATATTACCGAATTGAATAATCTCTACGAAGCAGAGATTAATCAGGATTTACACGAAGTACAATTATTGCTGGCAAAAGCGAATTACAAGATGATAAAAGGGGATTTAAATCAATAATAAAAATGAAAAGTATAAAAATAATAATTGCAGCAAGTGTTTTTAGTGTACTGATTTCCTGTTCAGATACTGAAAAAGCCGACGGCTATGGCAATTTTGAAGCTACTGAAATCACGGTTTCTGCTGAAGCAAACGGCAAACTTCAATTCTTGGAAGTAGATGAAGGCGAAGTTTTGGAAAAAGGACTGCTTGTAGGTTTGGTAGATACGCTCCAGCTTTATTTAAACAAGCAACAATTACTAGCTTCAAAAGAAACAGTTGCTTCAAAATCTGGCGGGGTTTGGTCACAAGTTAGCGTATTTCAAGAGCAATTGCAAACGGCAAAATCTGAACAACAACGGGTTAAAAATATGTTTGATGAAAGTGCCGCTACCCAACGCCAACTGGACCAGGCCAATAGTCAGGTAGATGTGCTTAAAAAACAAATAAAAAACGTGGAAACGCAAAATTCGCCCATTCTGAACGAGGTAAAATCCATCGAAGCCAAAATAGCGCAAATCAATGATCAGATTAAAAAATCTAAAATAGAAAATCCGTTAAAGGGTACGGTTTTGACCCAATATGTCGAAGCAAGTGAAATAGTTTCCTTTGGAAGACCGCTTTATAAAATCGCCGATCTAAGCTTAATGACCTTACGCGTATATGTGAGCGAACCGCAGTTGGCCAATATTAAAATTGGTCAGGAAGTTACCGTAAAAATTGATGCGGGAGAAGAACTGAAATCTTATTCAGGTAAAATTGATTGGATTTCAGATACCTCAGAATTCACCCCTAAAATCATTCAAACAAAAGAAGAACGCGCAAACCTTGTATATGCGGTCACTATCAAAATTAAAAACGACGGTAGCCTAAAAATTGGAATGCCTGCGGAAATGTGGATAAATTAAAAAAAAAATTAGATCAAATACAATGAAAAAGACAATTCTAACAACGCTAATTCTTTCAGCTTTAATAATAGGCTGTAAAGACACTATAAATAAAAACAATGAAACTTCTGAAACTACCGAGGTGTTTCAAAATCAAAAAGAGAAAATCACTAAAAAGTCTGAAGATCAGGCAGCACTGTATAACAACACTTGGGTAAACGAGATTGAAATGGACAACGGGGACAAATGGGAGGCTAATTTAGAAACCAACGAGGGTGTAGAGGAAATGCTGAAATTGGTAGAATCCAGTAATCCCAAAAGCGTGCAAGACTATCATAGCTTGGCATTAAAATTAAATGAAGAAAAGAACTATGTAGTTAAGGAATGTACGATGGAAGGATCCTCGCACGATAACCTGCACGTTTTCCTGCATCCGCTTATCGAGAAAATTTCAGCGCTGAGGAAAGTTTCTTCTAAAGAAGAAGGTGCTAAAATCACAGGGGGTATCAAAGAAAACCTTGAAAGCTATTACGATTATTTTAAATAATTAAAACAAGAGTATAAGATGATTAGACTACGAAAAACTTTTTAAAAGCAGGATTGCTGTCTAATTACATTTTCTAAAATTAGAGACGAGTTGAAATCAAATATTAGTAATTAATTAAAATTAAATATTATGAGCAATTTAAATGAAATTGGTTTAAATACCGAAAAGTCAAAAAACAATGCCGAAAAATTAAATAAACTTTTAGCTAATTATTCCATCTTTTACCAAAACACCAGAGGTTTTCATTGGAATATTAAAGGAGATAAATTCTTTGCACTTCACGTAAAATTTGAAGAGTTGTATAACGATTTAAAGGTAAAAATCGATGAAGTGGCTGAACGCATTTTAACCCTGGGCTACACCCCGGAACACAGATACTCAAAATATAATACTGAATCTATTATTGCCGAAAGCGAATTAATTTCTGATGGTTTAGAAGCTGTAGAGAATATTTTGAATGCCTATTCTACTATTTTAACGATGCAAAGGGAAATTCTTGATTTGGCTGCCGATGCCAATGATGAAGGTACCGTAGCCCTGATGAGCGATTACATTCAGCAGCAAGAGAAAGAAGTTTGGATGTATTCTTCATTATTAAATAAATAGAAATATGGGTATTTCCCTGCGCAATATCGTCAAATCCTATAAAAAGGTAAAAGCAGTTGAGGACATTTCGTTCGAGGTGAAACCGGGCGAACTGTTTGGGCTGATTGGGCCCGATGGCGCAGGGAAAACTACCATTTTTAGGATACTCACCACCCTTCTAATTCCGGATAACGGCAGCGCAACAGTAGCAGGATATGATATTATAGAAGATTATAAAGCCATACGTAAATCGGTTGGTTATATGCCGGGGCGGTTTTCACTCTATCAGGATTTAAGCGTAGAAGAAAACCTGAATTTTTTCGCCACCATTTTTGGGACGACGATTGAAGAGAACTACGAATTGATTGAGGATATTTATGTACAAATTGAACCTTTTAAAAACCGGCGCGCTGGAAAGTTATCGGGTGGAATGAAACAAAAATTGGCTCTATCCTGTGCTTTAATCCACAAACCAAAAGTACTTTTCCTGGACGAACCCACCACGGGTGTAGATCCTGTATCACGGAAAGAATTTTGGGAAATGCTTAAGCGCTTGCAGAAAAAAGGGATTACCATTCTGGTCTCGACACCGTATATGGACGAGGCGGCTTTATGCGACAGGATTGCCTTGATTCAGGATGGTGGGATTTTGGAAATTGACACTCCGGAAAACATTGTAAAAAAATTTCCAAAAACCATTTACAACGTGGGCGCCAACAATATGTATAAATTAATACAAAGCCTTCAACAATATGAACACGTGTATAGCGTATTTCCTTTTGGGGAATTTGTGCATTACACCGATAAACGGGAGTCTTTTAAAATAGAAGATTTAAAGTCCTATCTGAAAAAAGAAGGGCTCACACAAATAAGCATAGAAGCCACTCAACCTAATATAGAGGATGCCTTTATGGAATTAGCCAAATAATGGAAAAAGAAAACGTCATAGAAGCCGAAGAATTAACCAAAGCTTTTGGGGATTTTAAAGCGGTAAATGCCATAAGTTTTGAAGTGAAAAAAGGGGAGATTTTTGGGTTTTTGGGAGCTAATGGCGCCGGAAAAACAACGGCGATGAAAATGCTGATTGGGATTTCCAAACCTACATCCGGCAAGGCAAATGTTGCCGGTTATGACGTGTATTCGCAAACGGAAAGCATCAAGAAGAACATTGGCTATATGAGTCAGAAGTTTGCATTGTATGACGATTTAACGGTGAAAGAGAATATTACTTTTTTCGGGGGTATTTATGGTTTATCGAGAGCAAAAATTAAAGAGAAAAGAGAACAATTGATTGCAGAACTGGGTTTGGAAGACATCAGTAATAAATTGGTGGGTTCGCTGCCTTTGGGATGGAAACAAAAACTATCCTTTTCGGTATCGCTTTTACACGAGCCTAAAATTGTTTTTTTAGATGAACCCACCGGCGGTGTGGACCCCATTACCCGGCGACAATTTTGGGAGATGATCTATAAAGCAGCAGACCAGGGTACCACTATTTTCGTGACTACCCATTATATGGATGAAGCCGAATATTGCGACAGGGTTTCCATAATGGTAGAAGGAAAAATAGAAGCGCTGGATACGCCTAAAAAATTGAAGGAGCAGTTTAAAGTCGATTCTATGAATGATGTGTTTTTGAAATTGGCGAGAAACATTGAATAGTAACCCAGACCTCACAGGTTTCGCAAACCTGTGAGGTCTATTGCCCACAAAAAATGAAACGATTTACAGGCTTTATAAAAAAGGAATTCTACCATATCTTTCGGGATAGGCGGTCGCTGTTTATCCTTTTTGGAATGCCAATTGCCCAAATCTTGCTTTTCGGGTTTGCCATTACCAACGAGATCAATAACGTTGATATCGCCATTTTAGACCATTCTAAAGATGCTACTACCGAAGAAATAATCAATAAGATTTCAGCATCAAAATACTTCAGTATAAAACAAATGATCGGCCGGGAAGCAGAAATTGAAACTGCTTTTAAAAATGGAAAAATTAAAGCGGTATTGAATTTTGAAAATGATTTCGGTAAAAAACTCGTCAAAGAAAGTAAAGTCACGATTCAGATAATAACCGATGCTACAGATCCAAATACGGCCAATTCCATCACTAATTATTTAAATGCCATTCTGCAAAACTACCAGCAATCAGAAAATAGGGGAATTCAGATAGAATATCAGATTATCCCTAAAACGCGAATGGTTTACAACCCGGAACTTAAAAGTGTATTTATGTTCGTGCCCGGGGTGATGACCATTATTTTAATGCTGGTTTCGGCAATGATGACTTCCATCTCCATTACCCGGGAAAAAGAATTGGGAACGATGGAAATTTTATTGGTTTCACCGCTAAAACCATTTCAGGTAATCGTTGGGAAAGTTGTGCCTTATATCTTCCTATCTATTATAAACGCCGCCGTAATTGTGCTATTGAGCATTTTTTTGTTTGGAATGCCGGTTCAGGGCAGCTTGTTTTTATTGGGCGCAGAAAGCGTGCTATTTATCATCACTTCCCTGGCATTGGGGATTCTAATCTCCACCATCGCAGAGACTCAGCAATCGGCAATGATGATTTCCCTTATGGGCCTAATGCTGCCCGTAATCCTTTTGTCGGGATTTATTTTTCCTATAACGAGCATGCCCGAGCCTCTACAAATTATCAGTCATATCATCCCCGCTAAATGGTTCATCATCATTATAAAAGGGATTATGCTAAAAGGAATTGGGATGTCATTTATTTGGAAGGAGACCCTGATTTTAATTGCAATGACGGTCTTTTTTATTGGATTAAGCGTCAAAAAATATAAAATACGGCTGGAATAATGAAAATCATAGGCTATATCATACAAAAAGAGTTTAGGCAAATCTTTAGAAATAAAGGGATGTTGCCAATTATTTTTATCCTGCCCATATTGCAGTTGCTCATTCTATCGAATGCGGCTACTTATGAAGTGAAAAATATAAAATTCGCTTATATAGATAACGACCATACCTCCACTTCCCGCGCCCTGATCGAAAAGTTCAACGCTTCTACTTATTTTAATGTCCTTGCCGATTTTTCTTCTAACAAAAATGCGGGTTCGGCAATGTTGGCAGGAGAGGTTGACGTCGTACTGGAAATACCCAATAATTTTGAACGCAACTTACTTACTGAAAAATCGGGTGAATTATCAATTATCATCAATGCGATTGACGGTGCCGCGGCCGGTGTGGAAAGTGGCTATATAAACCAAATTGTGCAAAAGTTTAATCAGGAGGTTAGATTGAACATAATGCAAAGATCAGAAAAAGGAATACAACCGGTACAAATACAAGCTATTCCTTCTTTTTGGTATAACATCACTTTAGATTATAAAACTTTTATGGTGCCGGGGATCCTAGTTTTACTGGTAACGATGATCACTTTGTTCCTCTCCGGAATGAACATAGTGCGCGAAAAAGAAATAGGCACCTTAGAGCAAATAAACGTAACACCAATTGGCAAAGGCCAGTTTATCATCGGCAAACTTTTTCCTTTTTGGGTTATTGGAATGGGTTTATTAACCATAGGTTTAATACTCGCAAAAGTCATTTTTTACACACCAATGATTGGGAGTATATTTCTGCTTTATGCCTACACTTCTGTTTATATTTTAGTGATTTTGGGAATGGGTTTGTTTATCTCCAATTTTACAGATACGCAACAACAAGCTATGTTTATCGCCTGGTTTTTTGTGGTGATTTTCATTTTAATGAGTGGATTATTTACACCTATAGAAAGCATGCCCAAATGGGCGCAGATAATTACTGAATTCAACCCTATAAAATACTTTGTGGAAATTGTACGGATGGTATTGCTAAAGGGCTCGGGCTTAAAAGATATTTTACCACAATTTTGGAAAACCGTTTTATATGCAATAGTGATGAATGGGCTGGCCGTGTGGAGCTATAAAAAAACAAACTAATGGAAAACGATACAAAATATCATTTGACAAAAAGCGAATCTTCATCGCTTAAAGGTCCCAGATCAAGGTTTAAAGAGTTGGGTTTTGCAATAAGGGTGTTTTTCAGTTTTATCAAGGGTTTCCGTAAAATGCACTTTATAGGGCCTTGTGTTACTGTATTTGGTTCCGCTAGGTTTAAACCAGATTCCAGGCATTATAAAGATGCAGAAAAAATTGGAGCCGAACTTTCTAAATTAGGCTTTGCCATCATGACCGGTGGCGGCCCGGGGATTATGGAAGCCGCCAATAAAGGAGCTTATGAAGCCGGGGGGTATTCGGTGGGGGTTAATATTATTTTGCCATTCGAGCAAAAACCTAATCCTTACTTACATAAGTGGATTGATATCCCATATTTCTTTGTTAGAAAATTTTTATTGATGAAATACTCCTATGCTTTTGTGGTTATGCCGGGAGGAATGGGCACTTTAGATGAACTTTTTGAGGCTATTACCCTAATACAGACCAAAATGATCCAAAATTTTCCTGTAGTAATTTTTGATACCAAATACCACAAAGAATTATGTGAACATATTCAGGTAATGGCCAGAAATGAAAGTATCAGTGCAGAGGATATGGAGTTGCTATTTATGACCGATTCTCCCGAAGAAGTGATAATGCATATAAAAACACACGCTATCGAGAAATTTGGTTTGATAAAAGAAGAGTACCAACCAAAATGGTGGTATGAGGAAAACCGAAGAAAATTTTAAATCCCTGGATAATGAAAAAAAGCAAAATATTTAGATATGTTATTGCAATTTTGATACTTGCTTTTGCTTTAGTAACGCTATTTATGAGCAGCTCTGTCCTATTTAATTGGTTTGGCATACGGGCAAAGCAAGGAGATTTTGTACCATTTATAGTATGGACAAATTTTGTGGCCGGTTTTATCTATTTAATCGCAGCCTTAGGCTTTCTTCAATCTAAAAAATGGACTCTCTGGATTCTAACCACAGTTGCATTACTCTTATTTATAGCTCTAATGATACTACTTCTGCATATAGACCGTGGAGGGTCTTTTGAATTTGAAACAATTAGGGCTATGGTATTCCGTATAGTTCTCACTATTACTTTTTCTTTACTTGCATATTATCAACTTATAAAATATAAAAGATGAAAAAACTCCTTAAATTTTTAACGCTGGCCGGATTTATATTTATAATGTCCTCCTCTCATAGCCTGCCAAAAGCAACTACCTATTCCTTAACGGTCAAGGTGGAGGGTTTACGCAATTCAAAAGGTGTGGTTCAATTTGCTTTGTACAATAAAAAGGGAACTATTCCTGATGAAAAGTTTGAAAACTATTATCGTATAAAAACTTGCGAAATTGATAATAATAGCGCATCTGTAACCTTTTCTCAATTACCTGAAGGTAGATACGCCATCAATATCCTGCACGATGAAAATGAAAATGGTAAAATTGATAAGAAATTTTTGCCTCCATTACCCAAAGAAGGTATTGGTTTTTCCAATTATGAGTCTCTAGGACTTAAAAATAGGCCTAATTTTTCCATGGCAAGCTTTCTCGTAACCCAAAACAGCACCAAAAAAGTTAAGATCATCTATTTATGAGGAAAGCCTGGTTCATACTCTTTTTAATCAATCTATTCTTAGCAACAATTCAAGCTCAAGAACGGGACACCTTGCCAAAGTTAGATCTCGGTAAACTAGCCCTGGTTAATCAAAGTGATAGTTATATCACCTTCCCTATCGATATTGGAAATATTGAACCTTTAATGTTCGAAGCGAACCTAAATCCCAATTTTGTAATTCGCGAGAGAAAAGATTCTCGGTTAATGGCGGTACTTACTCCCCAAATAACCATTAGGATGTACAACAAAGAGTCCTATCCCGTTCAAACGCCCAGTTATATTCCGCAAATATCATTTTATTATCTCTCTGGAGACCCCAACGGCCTAAACCAAAACACATATTATGGAAGAATAGCGCATTACTCCAACGGTCAAGATGGGGCTTTTTATAGAGACTCCTTGAAAATAAATGTAACCAATGGAAATTTTGCCACTAATTATATGGAATTTGGATTAATCCGTACTTCCTATAGCCAAAATAAAAATGCAGTGAAATTCTTTAAAAGCTCCCTGGAGGTTCATCCTAAAACCTGGATGATAGAGGAGCTGCGTGGGCATTATAGCGGCTTGCGTTGGCACAATTCTTTTTTTGCCTATAAGTTGCCTTTAGACAGTAACATTTTTAGCAAGACAAGACGAGCAAATTTCTCTGTAAAGATTGAAACTACCTTAATGTTAGATCAAATTAACTATTGGGAATTACTTGACGCCGACCGGATAAATGCTGCGTTAACCTTTTATTACCATCCAAAATTTCTGGAAGATATTGGATTTTTTGTTCAATTTTATCACGGAATGGATTATTACAATATTTATTTCAGACAGCAGCTTAGTGTCATTAGATTTGGATTAATGACTGAAATTCTACGATTTTAAAACATACAAAATGGAAAAAGACAGCATAGCAATAATAAAATCCAACGGGGATAGTGAAAATTTTAAGGTTGAAAAATTAAAAACTTCCCTGAAAAGAAGTATGGCTTCAGAAGAAGAAATAGAATTAATTGCCGCCGAAATAGAGTCGATGCTCTACAACGGTATGTCAACAAAAAAGATTTACCGAAAAGCTTTTTCGTTTTTAAAAAAATACAACCGTATTTCGGCTTCCAAATATAGTTTAAAGCGTGCTATTTTAGATTTGGGTCCCACCGGTTTTCCCTTTGAACGTTTAATTGGCGCTCTTTTAAACCACAAAGGTTTTAAGACAACTGTTGGGGTCATTCTGCAAGGTAAATGCGTTACACACGAAGTGGATGTGTTAGCTGAAAAAGATGAAAACACCTATGCGATTGAATGTAAATTTCATTCAGATCCCAAAGCCATTAGTAATGTAAAAGTACCGCTCTATATAAATTCGAGGTTTTTAGATATTCAAAATCACTGGAACAAAAATCCGGAAAAAGCATCGCATTTAAAACAAGGCTGGCTGGTGACCAACACCCGCTTTTCTAAAGATGCCATTGACTACGCCACCTGCGTAGGATTGCATTTGTTAAGTTGGGATTATCCTGAAAACAATGGAATTAAACAAAACGTGGACAAGTTTGCACTCTATCCGATAACGACTTTAACCACCCTGACAGAACGTGAAAAGAATCTTATAATCGAAAACAACATTATTCTTACTGAAGAGCTTTACGAGTCAAAATTTATACTGGGAAAGGTAGGTGTTTCAGGATTACGCCAAAAAAGAATATTGAATGAAATAAAAAACCTCTGTAATTTGTAGGAATTGATTATGGAAAAAGCAGATGATCTTAAGGCTGACAAGTCCCCTAAAAGTAAAAAGCTGGAAAATTACGATGCACGTGGCGTTCAAACCCTGTTTAGAACCCTTTCCAGAAATCATTACAACTTATTGAAAATGGTGGATAATAAGGCGAAAATCGTTCTTACCGTCAATTCTATTATCACTTCACTTTTATTGGGTTTGTTGTTTATAGCACCTAAATCACAAGAAGTTTCAATAGAAATTGGAACACGAATTTTAATGATTTGCAGTATGCTTTCTATGGTTTTTGCCTTGTTTAGTATGTTACCACACCGCTATTTTGGAAAATCTTATAGGGCAAGTGGTTATAAAGGCACTTTATATGCCGAAAATTTTTCAAAGCTCTCCCTCTCTGAGTTTAAAGCTGAGTTTGAGAGAATTATGACCAAAGGTCAAAATATTTATGACGAAATGATAACAGATCTCTATTTTCTAGGAAAAATAGTTGCAAAAAAACAAAAGCTATTGGTTGTTTCTGTCATTATTTTTTTGATAGGTTTGATTTCGGTTATCTTATATACACTCTTTACTGACCCAATTGCATTTGGTTAAATAAAATATTTAGATTTTATTAATGAGATAAAGTCTTGGCTCAAATTTTTCTACGGCTTATTCTGTGCTTTTATATTTTCAATTACACCACTATCAAACAAAATATCTGTAATATACCTGTATATTCATCCCGAGTTATCTTCTGTAAATAAGCTTAATGAATAGTTCTTCCGGGAATTATTGGAACCTTACAGGCATCAGAAGTAATAAAAATTTTATCGGGAGTGGGAAAAGTACTTTCAGAAAAAATACTTTTTTTTAATCTTAAAAATACTTCATTTTACGAGGTGGCCATACAACCTAATCCCAAAGGCAGAGAAAATTTGCCAAAATCTGAAAAGCAATTTAGGAACAGAAACTATAATATCAACTGCGGAATCGCAGAGGGTTTAAACTGGGAAAAACCCTGGACTGGACGCGTAATATGAATAATAGTATACTTTTAGATATCAGGGAAAACGGAGAAAAACCATTTTTTGAGAAAGAATATTTAAGTAAAAAACCGATGGAAGAAATAAGGAATAATCCTGAATCGCTATCAGCTTATGAAAATATTCTTTTGTTTTGTGCATCGGGGCAACGCAGCTCCCAACTTGCAAAAGAATTAAAACAGCAATTTCCCGAAAAGAAAATATTTTCAGTAGAAGGAGGTATTTTAGACCCTGCTTCACCTTTAAATTCTAATGAATATGACACGTAAACCTAAAAATATTTTTGTAGACGGACCTATCTCTTCAGAAAAGATAGCTAACTCTATTCAAAATCACATTAGCAAAACCAATATTGGTGCCCATTCTATTTTTTTGGGTCAGGTACGGGCCGATGAAAAAGATGGCAGTGTAGTGAGAGCTATTGAGTATACTGCTTATGAAGAGATGGCGCTTCAAAAAGCATTTGAAGTAAGAGAAGCTATTTTTGAAAAATATAATTTAACCTGTATGCATATTTATCACAGCCTGGGCGAGGTGAAAACGGGCGAAATATGTCTCTTTGTATTTACCTCTTCTAGACATAGAAAAATGGCGATAGATGCTTGCGAAGAATTGGTAGAAAGGATTAAAAATGAGTTACCTGTTTGGGGAAAGGAATTGCTGGAAAACAGTGATGAAAACTGGAAAGTGAATATTTAAATATTGGAAAGAAAAAATGGTAAATATTACTCATAAAAGCAACACCTTACGCAAAGCAATAGCACTAGCGTTAGTTAAGGTAAGTAGCACTGATACGATTAAAGCCGTAGAAGAAAAAACTGTCCCAAAAGGGGATGTGTTTGAAATGGCTAAAACAGCTGGCCTTTTTGCTGCAAAACGCACCCGCGATATGATTCCCGATTGCCATCCCTTACCGGTTGAGTATACAAATATTACCTATAATATTGATGATCTTGAAATCTACATTAATGTTGAGGTACATACCATTTATAAAACTGGCGTTGAGGTAGAGGCTATGCATGCCGCTTCTGTGGTAGCTCTTACGATGTACGATATGCTAAAACCTATTGATAAAGGAATAAGCATAGAAAAAATTAAGTTGCTGGAGAAAAAAGGAGGAAAAACAGATTACCGCAGGGTAGTAGAGGAAAATCAGATTTCAGCTACGGTTATTGTGTGTTCCGATTCGATTTCGGGGGGAGAAAAGCAGGATAAGGCCGGCAAGGTGATTATGGAAAAGCTGGAAGCTTACCAGGTAGCTGTAGAAGATTACCAGATTATTCCAGATGAAAAGGAAACAATTAAAAACCTTGTAAGAGAAAAATGCGAGAAAAAAGTGAGCCTGGTGATATTAACCGGCGGCACCGGCCTGTCTCCACGCGATGTAACACCGGAAGCTATTCAGCCTATGTTGGAACGTCCTATTCCAGGTATTGAGGAAGCTATAAGAGCCTACGGGCAGGATAGAACACCTTATCAATGTTATCACGCTCAGTGTCGGGATTAATTGGAAACACCCTTGTGCTTGCCCTTCCGGGGTCCACCAAGGGTGCTGAAGAATCAATGGATGCAGTTTTCCCGGCAATTATGCATATTTTTAGGGTGATGGCTGCTTTTAAACACGATTAAAACCTATTGTTGTGAATGGTTTTGCACCAGAATGTGGGGAATTGATTTAAGAAACAAAGAATTTGTTTCCTGATCACGATCATAAAACGGGTCAAAAGTTCTGTTTACTTTTAGCTTTATTATTCTAACAAATCTCTGATTATATAGAATAGCTTTCCGAAGTAAAATTTTTCCGGGACTAATTTATAGTCGGCATAGGTTTGTTAAAAATTGAAATTATGAAAAATGCATCATTGACAAAAGATCTTGAATATAACGGTGGCAAACCTGCAGTGAAGGTTTTAATGGATACATCCAGCAGCAGGGAAATAAGGATTGTCATGCGAAAAGGGCAGGTGATGAAGGAGCATAAAACTCCATTTCCAATTGTAGTTGAGATCTTTGAGGGCGAAATAACCTTTGGAGTAAACAGGGAGACACATACTCTCGTAAAGGGAGATCTTGTTTACTTGGAAGGCAACGTACCCCATGATCTTAAGGCTGAAAAAAACAGCACAGTGAGACTTACCCTTTCTAAAAGTGACACAGCCGAAAGGGTAAAAGAAGTCGCGGATAGCTCCACATAACAATTTTTATTTGGGTTAAAGTGATAATAGGGTAGAGTGTCTTCCATAAACTAAAGCCGGAAAGAATCACATAAAATGAAAAGAAGCTCGAAAATTATTATGAAGCCTGTTGTTGCTTTCCTCAGGATTAAAAAATAAATTTATCAAGCCATCGCCTCACTGAGGAAGCCGGTCTTTGTTCAATGTGTAATCTATAGTTTGCTCCTTGAAAAACACACACTGGAAATACAATTGTTCTCCATTATTATTAAAAGAAACCTGAAGTAATCGATACGTCAGGTTTTTTCTCTTTACAATTGATAAGCGTTAATAGATCAAAGCTGATAAAACACTAAATTTTCTGTAAGAATATCTTTTAGGAATTTCCATAGAAAAGAGCATTATTTTGGTTGTTATTTTTTGCAGCATAAAGCCGTGTAAGAGATGTTTGCAAATCGAATTCAAGAGATTCCTCTTTTATTTTTTCTTTAAGTTCTTCCCGGTACTTTTCGGGAATTTCTCTCATTTTTATGTGCCACGATTAAATTTAATCCCCATAACATATTTCAAAAACAAATAACATTTTTAATACCAATCCAGAAGTCTTTGCTCCCCTTCGATATTTTTAATATCTGTAATATCCTGGGACATTTCAATGACTCCTTTATAATTTTTCTGTTCGTCACGGACAGCAAAATATCTTATGTAGATAAGCCTTTCCTTAAAATTGATCCAAAAAGATGCTTCATTTTTAGTCCCTTTTTGAAACTCCTCCAGTATCTTTAGAACCGTTCCCACACTTTTTGGAGGATGGCAAAACTTCACTTCCCTTCCAATTATCCCTGCACTTCTGGGGAAAACCCGCTCTTCACCACGATTATAGAATATTACCTTATCATTTTCGTCTACATAAGTTAGGTCCAGGGGCATGGTCTTAAGCAATAGATTTACCTGCTCTACCGTCATATAACCTTCATCATAGTGTGCAGTGTCTTCCAGGGAAAATGATAGCTCCCGTTTAGAAAAGTCTTTAGAAGGATGTATGTATTCCTCTTCTGAAAAAGAAGCCGGTTCCTGAGATAACATCCATCCAATCTCCTCTTCACCTTTTCGTACCCTTATCCAATCCTGATCTGATAAAATCCTTATTGCGTTCGGGAATAAAACTGATTCCTCAGTGAGTAATAATCTGTATATACTGCTTATAAGGTAAGAAGTATCCTGTTCAATAACCTCAGTTTGTCTTGATTCAATCTTTTTGCGCAATAATCTGAATTGTTCCCTGATGGTGTCATGAAATGACCACATATTCTTTGAAGGGCCATTCCATACTTTTTCTTCCAGTATGGGAAAAAGTTGGTTTTCTTTACGTTCAAATCTTCGTTCTATCTCTTGTAACTGGTTAAAAATATTGTAATATTTTTGATTTTCGGAAATGGGATCAACCCTTTGCATTTCTTCCACTAATCCTGTGATCACCTCCTTCTCCTGGAAATATATGCTAACAGGATGCCCGTCCGGCAAAGCCGGTATATCTATTGTTTCATTCATTTGTATTGTTTTCGTCAGCAAAGAAATGACTACGATCATACGGAGGCTATGACCCAGATCATATTTGCCATGGTATCGTTGATATTATTGTCTTTCAATCCACTGTTTTACTCCGGCAATCTCTTCATGGGCCTGTAATAGCCCCTGTTCAAATGATTTTTTATTTGTAATTAATCCTTCCGTACAAAGGGATTGGTAATGTGATACTCCTTGCTCCAAATTCTCGTAAAAGCTCATCCAGTTCTTAAGATCCCGCGGACCTGGGACAACACAATCGGAAATCTCCTCCTTTAGAAAGTCTATATAAAGCTGTAACTCCCTAAGGAACATATGAGGGCGATTGAGATTCTTTAGTAAAGATTCCCTTCCGTAGATATGATCTGTCATTTGCTGCAGGCTTGAAATTTTGGAAAAATTCACAATGTTGGGACCGGGACAAACGGTAACGGCATTCAATTTATTAAGGAAGGGTTCTTCATATTTCAAGGCTGCAGAATTACTAAGCCCTATACATAAACATTCTTTTGAAAGGAGGTCTTCTTTTTGTTTTTGATATTCTGCGGGATGAAGATTGGCAGCTGAGAGTTGTGCCAGTTTAAGCTTTTGATATTTAATGGAGGCGGTACAAATGGGTTCTTTGGTAAACTCTGTATTAGATACCAGATATTTCTCTGTACAGGGGCTTCCAGGTTTTTTTCTTTTGATACGGTCCAGTCTTTCTTTTTCAGCACTGGTGTCTTTTAAATAATTAAAACGCACTCCCAGCGGGGAGGATTTACTCAACACCACATCCTTTTCCTCACTTTTGGCCAACAGGTGCAGTGTTTTCTCATCTACTGTCGTTGCTTCTGGACAAAGTAGAAAAGGTGTTCCCCAGCCGGTGCCGTTTACCTGGTAATGCTGTAGCAGCAGGTTGTTCTCTTCGTGATTTCCAATGCCTCCCTGCACGGTTATATTGATTGGATGCGGCTTTTCGAAGCCTTCTTTGCCATAGGCTTGTATGGCAGGCTGATACAGGCTAAACAGTGCTGTAGCCAGTTCCTCCCTCTTATCTTTAAATTCCTGAAGTATAGGTCCCAACAACAGACCCTGGGTAGCAAAAGCATGACCACCGCAATTAAGCCCTGATTCTATTCTGAATTCGCTTACCCAAATACCTTTTTTTGCTAAATACTTTCCCTGTATTAGGGCAGAGCGGTAGTCACTCACTTTGATGACTACCCTCTTTTTAAATTTTCCCCAGGCACTTGCATTAAATTCCTGAAATTTTTCGAGGTAACTATAAAGCCGGGGATTTAATCCTGCAGAAAAAATAACAGAAGAATTTTCTAAGTCACTTTCTGCGTATGCTTTTAAAGCCACCAAAGCATCAGATCCGTCTGGTATTATATCTCCACTGGAATCCAAGTTGTTCTTGTCCACTTTTGTCATAATGTTCACCTCAATTGCACCCGCACGCAAATTGGTTCTAAGAAAGTGCTCCAATTTGCGTCTTTCTTCTGAGTTTTGGCTTTTGATGAATTTATGATATTGTTGTTTTAACAAATTTTCTTCCGGCAACATTTCCAGATATTTAACGATCTCAGAACCTTTTTCAAAAGCAGAGGATCGCAATTCTTCAAATTTGGTTTGGACGTTCCTGTTTAACAGGTTTAGGTAATCTGTAAGACGTCGGGTACGGTAATTTTCCTGGGATGGATCAATGGCCACGTAGGGCTCATTATTTTGCTTATAATAATATTTTCGCATTACCTCTACAAGGTTATCTTCAATGATGGAAATAGCCGAATTAATGCCGTAACAGGCTACTTTTACCGGGGTGTCTATAGTGAAAGCAATTCCCATTACAGGTATATGGAAAGAGTGTGGAGAAGGAGTATTCATGAATCAGGTTTTAAAGATTAACTTCAAATATTGGCATCTTAATCTTGTCTATTTATGATCTATATCATAAAACAGCTCATTACTTTTTTTCTAAAAATCAATCTCTATTACCTTTTGTTTCTCAGCTATTTCAGCTTCTTGAAATTTTCTTAATTCTGATTCACATCATATAATAAAAAAACTCGCTATTATAATTTTGCTTGGAAGTAATCGGAAGCTGGAATTATGAGAAATGATCTAATCAGGAAATATATCGTTGCTGGCCAAGGTACACTAGTTATCCTACAGTTCCTTATTGGAATTCTGAGCTATTTTCAGTTGAACAATAAGGACACTAAAGGATTCCTTTGCGGCAACCAATAAGGAAGAAGTCTCTATATACCCTTGCCTTTTTGTGAGAGCCTGTGTATTCTTTGTGGCTGTAACAAACACATTACCAAAAGGCATAAAGTAGAGTCGCCATATATTACCGCAGTATTAAAGGAATGGTGGCAGAACGCTTTTAAAACGCTTGAAACCCCAGTATTTAAATGTTTTCACGCTGATCCAAATTTTTGAACTCACGATTAATTCACAATTTAAATAGAACGTATTGAAGTAATTTGACACTTCTGTACTCTTCAAATTTAAAAAAATATGATTGATTTTAAATGAAATCTATGAATAACCTTCTTAATTAGTTGAAATGAAAAAAACAGGTTATAAATTTAAGATTTGAGAAAAAATATAATTTTTAATTATATTTTTTTGTATTTATGTATTATAATTTTTTATAACAGATTTTTTAAATTATTCCTTTTGTATAATTTTTTCATTAATCAATGATGAGAAAGGCATCCCCCTTAACTTTCCATGAAAAAAAGCAAAGAATTAGAAGAAAAAAGATTGGCCGATCTCCAATCCTATGAGATTCTCGACACTTTACCTGAAAAAGAATTAGACGATTTAGCTGAAATAGCTTCTGCGATTTGTGATACTCCTATTTCCTTAATTACTTTTTTGGATGAAAAACGACAATGGTTTAAAGCTAAGAAAGGTTTGGCTGTCAATGAGACTTCCCGACAGGCATCGTTTTGTCAGTATACTTTAAATAAACCCGAAGAAATTCTAGTAGTCAATGACGCTTTGAAAGATAATAGGTTCAAGGACACTTCCTTAGTGACTGGCGATCCTCGAATAAGATTTTACGCCGGTGCTCCTTTAAAGACTCCAAGTGGAAATGTATTAGGATCTTTATGCGTAATAGACAAAAAGCCTAGAGAAATTTCTGAAAAACAGAAAAGGGCCCTGACATTGTTAGCTCAAAAGATTATGAACTTTTTAGATAATCGAAAAACCTTAATAAAGCAGGAGCAGGCCATGGAAAGAAAATCCAAAAGCCTTATAAAGCTGACAAATAATATACCCGCAGGTATTTTTCAGTTAAGAATGACTCCAGATGGGAGATTGAAATTTATCTTTCTAAGTCAAGGTATGAAAGAAATACATCCATCAATTGACTTAGATGAGTGGATAAAAGACCCTACAGTAGGATACAGTATCATTCACCCAGAGGATCTATCAGAATTCATTAAAAGTCTTGAAGAATCTCACAAACACCTTTCCCTCTGGTATCATGAATATAGGGTAAAGGATAATAACGGGTTTAAATGGCATGTAGTCCGAGCCAGACCTGAAAAGCAAGTGAACGGAACCGTAGAATGGTATGGAAGCTTCCAGGACATCAGTAAATATATTGAATACGAAGAGGCTATGGAGCAAATTTCTTTTGATATATCTCATGTTTTACGTAAACCTGTAACTAGTCTTTTAGGTTTAATTAATTTAATGACAAGCGCAAAAAAATTAAATGAGGATAGTATGAAAGAATATTCAAATCATATTGATGAAGTAGCTAAAGAGTTAGAGGAATTCACCAATAAATTAAACGATATATATTCAACTAAAAAGAAAAAGATATCTGGTTATTACAAAAATACTTATGGCGGCTCTTAATACTTTAAGAAATTTATTTTTTTGAGTTTTTTATACAAAATCACCATATCCTAATGAGTAAAAAAGTAATTGTAGTAATAGATGATGATAAAATTTTTCATTTTATGATTAAAAAAATCCTGCAAAGAATTGATGAAAATGTTAAGGTTTTGTCCTTTTATGATGCAATACAGCCTTAAAATTTCTAGAAAGCGTTAGTTTCTCAGATAATTTATTTCCTGACTTTATTTTTCTAGATATTAATATGCCGTTGATGAATGGTTGGGAATTTTTAGAAGTCTTTCAAAATGAGCTCTGTGAGGTTTCAAAGAGTGTTCCTTTATATATTGTATCTTCATCAAATTACTCTCAGGACAAAGAAAAAGCACAGCAAAAAAACGTCACAGGTTACCTTGTGAAACCATTAAAGACTGTCCAGCTTGAAAGTATTATAAAAAATCGATAAAATGGTTTAGTTGATCAAAAATTGCCTTCTACACTTTTTAATTAGCAAAGCAAGATGTGTGCCTGTGGGCACAATCTTGATTGCTCCCGATTGTCGCAATAAAAAAAGAGAGGTTTAAGGGGAAGTTCAGGTTATTTAAGTATTTTCTCTAAAATCAAATAAAACTTACTCTAAAAGTTGATAACTATAATAGCTTTGATTATCCCAAGTGATAATACTTAAAGAATTTCCATCATCTCGATTTAGATTTTCCTGAGTAAACATTTCGAACTGTTCTACAGCTTCTATTAAAGCGGTCTCATTTTCATAAATAAAATAACGGGAAGAAGTGTTATTCCAGTTTCCTGATGAACTATCAGGATAGGGAGTTCTTCCATTTTCAGGAAAGGTATATGAAGATAATGATTGCATATCATCCAGTTTCTCGAAGAAATTAGCACACAACTCCGTTTGATCTAAATTAGTACCGCAAACTACAGCGAAGGAATTTTCAGGATATCTGAAGGTAATGGGGTTTATTAAATCAGTAAAATCGGTAGTTCGGGGAAGAATTTCAATTTGTTCTGTATTGATATTTACTTGGTAAATATCAGTTTGGTCTGCACGGACAATTTTAAGCTTTTGCGTAGTTTCCGGTAATTCCAAGGTGGCAATAGCTGGACCAAAAGCAGTCAAACATATACCTGGCTTATGAATATTATTTATTATAACCGTCATTTCATCTTTCTCAAAACTTTTAGAAAAATCAATCTTATAATTGAAACAAGGATAAATTTCAGAGGTTCGAAGAGTTAATTTTAAGATCGGTAAGCTTTGATCGTTACTGGAATAGACCTCTTCTGGATAGAGTTCTATATCAGTGGCAAGAATTTCATCATCAGTAATTGTAGTTTCCTCAGGTTCACAGGATACTAAAATAAAAATGAATAATAATACGTGTAATGGTCTCATATTTAATAGATGCAAAAAGGACCAAATGGTTGCGTTAAATTCTAAAAAATAGAATCAGTGGAGAAATTAATAAAATTTAAAATCAATTTAGACTTGAACTTTATTTACTTTTTTCATCTTAAGCATTTTCCTTTTGCGGGTGAAAAGAAAATAATATGTAGATAAGGGTGAATAGGTCATTCTGCTATTTTCATTTACTTCTTTCAGCGCCATTGCATTACCTTTTGATGCCTTTCATCTCCAAGCTTTGAAATTATAGAGGAGCTATAAATAGCCTGCCGGTTTATGCGCTCCGATTAATTTTAAAGCTTGTTCCTTTAGCAGCAACAGGTAAAGTGATGTAAGAAGGCTTAAAAAATCTAAAATCCTGATCGGTGAATTTTAGTTACCGCCTAGTGGACTTGAGTTAAAAAGCTTTTTCGATATTATTCTTTCAATATTTAATATTTTAAGCTTTTTGGCTCGTGTCCAAGACAAATTGTAATGAACCTCTTTTGCTGAAATGGAGCTTTTGCGAAGTGGAGATAAAAGTGGTGAGTGGGTTTGAAATTCAGTTTTTCCGTGAAATTTGTCGCAAAAATCAACCTATTTACAGGGGATGCGAGAGCATTTGTCGCAAATTCCGTGAAAAACAACAAAATGCAAATGCTTAATTTATTGATTTTCAATGTATTGTAATTCGGTAACTTCGCTCTGCGTGTTACCCTCTTGCTATTCGATTTCGTCCCGCAGTCGGGACAAAATTTTCATACATGTTGGTTCGCACCAACTGCTTTTTTAGGGCAATTAAAAAATTCCCTTTAATAGTTTAATGGGTATACTTATTTAGCGAAAGTCAAATCAGTAGAATTCCTGTGATGATATTGTTTCTGCAGTATTCATGAAAATGAATTTTTCGTTTGATTTGGTGCCTTTTGATCTAATTTGACATAAAACTTTGAATTGCTTCGAATCAGAAATTTTGAGACGGCAGATTTTTGATATTGAGAGACTCAAAACCTGTCAAAAATTTCCAATATTTACTTGAAAACAATCTATTCGAATTTGCACCACACTTTGGCAGTAAAAGGTAAGGTGGTATAAATGATTTCAGAAAAAAGGAATTTAGAAATTCTGAATATTAAATCCCAGTTCGGCCTAACTGTGCTTAAGCCAAAAATTATCCCATCAATTAATATAAAGGTTTTTGGCAGGATATAAAGCATTTATAAGAATTGAAGTTTTTAATATAAGTAAAAGTATTGGGATAGAAGGAAATGCTATCGTTTGTGAAATTTGGACTTTGTCTTTTAGTTTCATCTCTATTATGAGATTTTAATCTTGTAAACGTACTTTTAGTTGAGAGAATAAGTGTTCTATTGCTTAGGAACTATCAATTGATTTGAAAAAAGAAATAAATACTAATATTAAAAAATTCTAGCCATTATAAAATAGAATAAATAAGGTGGATGACGTTTTGTTTTGTATCTCTATATTTTAAATTACCATCCTAAAGTATCATATTCTCAATTAAATAATTATATATTTACCATATACTTATGGATTTTATTTAAAAAACTCCACTATTGGCTCACGGTATAATAAATAATTCTTTTTTTATTAATCGTCTTAAAAAGGGCGAGAATACTGCCTATGAAACTTTGTTTCGTCTCTATTTCGATAGGTTGTTCTATTTTGCTAAAAGTTACTTGGAAGATGAGGATGAGGCAAAAGAGATTACCCAAAATGTATTTTTCAAATTCTGGAAAAAGAGGGCTTCACTAAACATAGATTCCAATCTGAATGCTTACTTATTCAGAATGACAAAGAATGAATGTTTGGATTATTTTAAACATCAGAAGGTAAAAGCCAATTACCAGGATGTTATTCAAAGAGAAAGAGCTTCCCTTAATCAAACATCCTTGCAGAATCACCCAGATCTTCTTCTTATCGAATCAGAATTAGAAGAAAAAGTGAGTCAAATCCTGAATGAACTTCCTCCTCGTTGTAAGCAGATCTTTATCAAAAGCCGTTTTGAAGGTTTAAAATATAAAGAGATAGCCAGCGAAATGAATATTTCTATTAAAACTGTAGAGCATCAAATCGCTAAAGCTTTGCGCTTATTTCGAAGAGAACTGCAAGATTATATGGGACTTTTCTAATAATCTATTAAAAAAAATCTTAAAAAAACAAAAACTGAATAGGGGTAGTCTTGTTCTGTATCGTCATATCTATATAAGAATTATGAGAAAAGAAGATTTAATACAATTTATAAAGGGTTCGGGAGACAGAAATTTTCAGGAATCAGTAATTGATTGGGTGAAGGCCTCTCCTGAGAACCGCAGGTATTACAATAGAGTAAAAGCTGAGTATGTAAGTAAGTTTCATATTGACCAAAACGTGGATATAGATAAGGAATTTGATCGATTCCTTTTAAGAAAAAAGCAAGGATTCAATCGGAGCTTAGTCCTTAAGATCGCATCGGTAATCATTTTTGCTCTTTTAGCCGGTGGTGGTTGGTATTTAACGGATAGAGAACTGTCCTCTGCGCCCCTGGCTATTTATGAAGCGCAACCCAGTATTATGGAAGAGCACATTCTGCCCGACGGGAGTAAGGTTTTATTAAATTCAGGTAGCATTATAGAAATAGCCTCAGACTTTAACAAATCAGACCGTAACATTTATCTGGAAGGTGAAGCCTTTTTTGAAATTGAACGGGACACGGCCAAACCTTTTATTGTAAACACCGAAAGCAATTTACAAGTTAAAGTATTGGGAACCAGTTTTAATGTTAAGTCATATAAATCTGATCAAACAATTGAAACAACCTTAGTAAGTGGAAAAGTAGAACTACTTCAAAACAGTAAAAACCTGCCTGGTATAGGGCTTTATCCAAATCAGAAGGCCACCTTTTATAAGGCAGAAGATAAAATAAATATAGAGCTGGTTTCTACTGCTGAAATCATATCCTGGAAGGAGGGGATTCTCATATTTGATAATGAGCCTATCCAAAAAGTACTTACTAGTCTGGAACGCTGGTATGATGTGGAAATTGAAATTAAAGATAGTGTGATTAGTACATATACATTTTCGGGTAAAGTAAAGCATAAAACGAGTATAGAGGAAGTCTTGGAGTTAATTGAAGCTTCTTCTCCTATAAAATATCAGTTAGATAAAAAACAAAAGATCTTTATATTAAGTGAGAGCAATTAAAAAGGTAAGGGAAGTGCAGCAACACTCCCCTTACTGTTTAGCATTGTTTCTTTTTGAATGAACCAGAATAATAACTAAACCTTCAAAACTATGAAAAAAAAGTTAAATGGCCCTCTGCCTATTTGTACCACCGACGATTTTTCTAAAAAGTTAATCAGGATTATGAAGATCTATTCCTTAATATTATGTCTCACGATTGTAAAAATATCAGCTTCTAGCTTAACGGTATACGGGCAAAACATTGAGTTGAATTATCAGGATACAGAATTGAGAGCTATCTTGTATGATCTTGAAGAGCAAACCGATTATAATTTTTTCTATAACAATAAGTTAGTTAATGAGAAGGTGAGAATTAATATCAGTTTTTCCAGTGAGAATGTTCAGGAAGTGATGTTCCAAATTTTAAAATCAACGAACATTAATTTTAAAATTATTAATAATAATATCGTCTTATACAAAGATGATTTTTCAGAGGCTTCTGAATATATATCAAACCATCCATCAGGTAGGAGATTAACCTCACAGGGTATTATAGATACTTACGATTTTCAGCAGGTAGTGGAAGGAAAAGTAATGGACGACAATGGGCTTCCTTTGCCGGGAGTAAATGTAATAATTCAAAATACCAATACAGGAACGCAAACTGATTTTGATGGCGTTTTTAGTATCGAGGCCGAGGAGGGGGATGTGTTGGAGTTTAGTTATTTGGGAATGGAATCACTCACCTACCGAATAACTGACTTGGAATCCCCAATAGAAGTAGTGATGTTGCAAGATGCTGATCAGCTAAGTGAAGTATTAGTAGTTGCTTATGGAAAACAAAGTCGAGCATCATTTACAGGAGCTGCAGTTGATGTAGATGTTAGTAAAATTGACGAATCCCCGTTAGCATCATTTCAGGAAAGCCTCCAGGGTAATGTTGCCGGTTTACAAATGTCTGCGCAGAGTGGACAACCTGGGGCAGCGCCGGATATCCGTATAAGGGGAATTGGTTCTATCAATGCCAGTTCAGACCCATTATATGTAGTAGATGGAATTCCGGTTGTATCGGGAAATATTTCCCAGATAGCTACAAGCTCTAATACCATTGCAGGTATTAATCCAAAAGATATAGAAAACATCACGGTTTTAAAAGATGCTTCAGCCACTTCTATCTACGGGTCCAGAGGGGCGAATGGGGTTATCCTCATTACCACCAAACAGGGGAAAGAAGGGAAAACCACCTTTGAAGTAGGTGTTCAACGCGGAATTAGCCAAATGCTCTTACCGGACCGAAATAAACCTCTTAATACTGCTCAGCATTTAGAATTACTTATTGAAAGTAGGGTAAATGCCGGGGATACCCAACAGGAAGCAGAAGACTTTATATATGGTAATGTAGATAGAAATATTGACACGGACTGGGAAGACGTTATTACCCGTAATGGTAGTTACGAGCAATATAATATAAGCGCGAGTGGTGGTTCAGAAAAAACCCAATTTTTTGCTTCCTTAGGTCTTTATGAGCAGGAAGGGGTAATTATTGGAATTGGTTATAACAAGCTCAATGCCCGATTAAATGTTAATCATCAAGCGACCGATAAATTAAAAATTGACTTTGGGATTGCCGCTAACAATCAGAAACTTAATACAAATAGTGATGGCGGGAGTGCCCATAATCCGGTTCGGGCCTTAGCACGGGTTGTGCCTTGGGAGCCCGTTTATAATGAGGATGGTAGTTATAATACAGATATTCTTCTCACCTATAACCCTGTTGGTCTAGTAGAGCAGAATGTACGGGAAACAAAAATTTATGGAATTCTGGGTAATTTAAGTTTAACCTACGATTTTACAGAAAACTTTAGTTTTCAAACAAAAGGCAATGTTGATTTCAATCTAGCAGATGAATTCCGTTTTGACAACCCTGTTTTTGGTGAGGGTAGAAATGACGGTGGAAGAGGCCGCGCCTATAACAATAAAATCATCAATTATAACATCACCAATCTCCTAAAATACAACTGGCGAATTAATGAGGATCACAATCTCGATTTCACTTTAGGACAAGAAGCCCAGAAGATAGAGAGGAGTTCAGTTTATGCTTTTGTTAGTAATTATGGAGCTCCGGGCCTTACAACCCTGGAAAATGCGTCGGTTTATCGAAATGCTACAAACAGCAGAACAGCCTCCTCAATTTCCTCTTACTTTATTAATGCAAGTTATGCTTTCGGGAATAAATATTATTTGAACGCCACTGCCCGTAGGGATGGTTCTTCTCGCTTTGGTTCAGACGTAAGGTATGCAAACTTTGGGTCGGTGGGTGCCGCCTGGAATATTGCTGCTGAAGATTTCATGGAGGATGCAGAGATGGTTAAGGAGCTAAAATTGCGTTCCAGTTATGGAGTTAACGGAAACCAGGAAATTGGAAATTTCGCTTCCCGTGGCTTATATTCCACAGGAGCAGATTATAACGGAGAACCTGGGTATGTTTATAGTCAACAATCCAATCCCAGTCTAACCTGGGAAAAGAACAAGCCTTTTAATGTGGGATTTGATTTTAATTTTAATCACCGCATTACCGGTACTGTAGAATATTACAATAGGACAACCACCGATCTGTTATTCAGAGTACCTATCTCGGCTACCAACGGAATCACCAATTTTCTGACAAACATCGGAGAGATGAAGAATTCAGGCTGGGAGTTTGCCCTCAACACCGTAAATATTGATAACCCGGATGGTTTGAATTGGATCACCAATTTCAACTTTACGACTAATGCCAATGAGATCACCAAATTACAGGATGATGAATCAATTGTAGACGGATATTTTATAAGGGAAATCGGGGAAGATTTTTACACTTTCTACATGCCTGGTTTTGCAGGTGCCGATCCTGAAAACGGAGACGCTTTATGGTACACAGACGAAAGTGAAACGACCACTACGAATCAATATAGTGAAGCTCAACCTTACAAACAGGGAAGCGGTTTACCCGATTTCTATTCAGGACTAACCAATACCCTAACTTACAAAAACCTAAGTTTTTCTTTTATGCTATATCTAAACTACGGAAATAAAGTTTACGATTATTGGGGTAGGTATACAAACAGTGACGGGAGTGCAAGGCTAAATGACAGAGGCAATATGACACAAAACATCTATGAGAATAGGTGGCAAAACCCTGGTGATATCACTGATGTACCTAAAGTGGTTTGGGGTAATTCCCAATCAGGACTTTCAAGCCAACATTCCACAAGATTTCTGTATGATGGTACTTATTTAAGATTACGGGATGTCACCCTATCTTATGATCTGCCTGAAAGTTTCATAGAACGTATAAGAGTAAATAATCTTAGGTTATATCTGAAAGGGAATAATCTTTTAACCTGGGTGAAAGACGATAAAATAGAATTGGATCCAGAAGTTGGAATTACAGGTCAATCTGATCTCAGAATTCCTATTTCAAGACAGCTTTTAGTTGGATTAGATCTTTCATTTTAAAAATAAGCACAATGAAAAAAAGTATAAAATTTATATTAGTTATTTTCTGGACTTTTTTATCCATCTCTTGTAGCGAGGATTTCCTAGAAATAGATCCGGAACAAAATGTAGCTGCAGAAAATGCAGTAATAGACCTTAGTACCCTTCAAACTGCGGTAAATGGTGTATATAGTAATTTACAAAGCAATGGGTACTATGGAAGGAATTTATATGTTATGCCTGAACTTATGGCTGATAATCTTTACCTAAGTTTGAGAAATACGGGTAGATATCTTGATTTCAATAACTTCGTTGTGAGTGAAGAGGATTCTTATGTAGAAAGTGCCTGGAATTCAATATATGAAGTGGCGGTAAATGCTACACGAGTAATTGAGGGGGGCGAAAATTTACTGGAGCAATTTCCCGGTCAGGAAGCTCAAATAAAGCAATTACTTGGAGAAGCTTACACTTTAAGAAGTTTGGCTCATTTTGACCTCGTACGTTTATTTGCGCAACCTTATAATTTTACTGCAGATGCTAGCCACCCTGGTATACCCCTAATCACCGAAATTAATGAAAATGAAGTTTCCCCATCCAGAAATTCGGTAAATGAAGTTTATCAACATATAAACTCAGATCTCAGTACAGCGGTTTCATTAATGACGGAGGCCAATCAGGACGGCAGGTTTTCCGTGAATGCGGCATACGCCTTAGCCGCAAGAGTGGCCTTATATGAAGAAGAAAACGAGAAGGCCATAACTTATAGTACAAATGTTATTGAAAGTAGTGTTTTTTCACTTATTCCAAATGAAAGGTATATGGAACTATGGTCGGTGGATTTCAACGAAGAAACCCTTATGGAAGTTATCAATACTATAGCAGATAATGCTGGGACCAATGGTTTGGGGCACTTTTTTGACGTGACTGGATATGCAGATGCCTTGGTTACAGAGGATCTTGTTGCTACTTATGATGAAAGTGATGTTCGCTTGCATGCCATTTTAGAAGGTTCTAAACCGGGAGCAGAAGAGGAAGCTTATTTCGTGAATAAGTTCCCCAATGGGACTTTGCATGATGATAATATTAAAATTTTAAGACTAGCAGAGCAGTATCTAATAAGAGCTGAAGCTTATGCAAAGACCGGGCAAAACGAGCTTGCCCAACAGGATTTACAGGTAGTGATGAGCAGAGCAAATCCAGGTGCTGAGGAAGTTGGTGAAGTCGGGAATGAATTAATTGATAGAATCCTATTAGAAAGAAGAAAGGAGCTCGCTTTTGAGGGTCATAGATTATTTGATTTAAACAGAAACAAAAGAGGAGTGAGTATTGATCAGGGAGAAGGAAATGTGATTGAAGCTTCGTATCCCAATGAGAAATTCATATTACCAATTCCTTTAAGTGAAATAAATGCAAACACAAACATCGAACAAAATCCGGGTTACTAATGAATTAGCCATAATTCAATAGGTATTTAATCTAAATCGCGGGAAGGCATTATGTTTTTCCGCATTTAGATTTTATAATTATTAACCAAGCACTTTAACAATGACTAAAAACCTATTACCTTTCATACTACTTTTAAGCTTGTTGGTAACTCTTTCCTGCGGAACCAAACCAAACCCCGTTTCACAGGATTCAGATGAAATTATAAATGATAAGACGCTGGATAGCTTTTTTCAGGAACTTCAGGAAAAAGACATGTTTAGTGGTGCTGTGGCCGTAAAGAAGAATGGTAAAATTCTGTTGAAAAAAGGATACGGTAAGGCAAATTTTCAGTTTGATAAGGATTTTAAAGCTAATACTCCTATGGAGGTAGCCTCCGTTTCCAAACAATTTACAGCAGCAGCAATAGTTTTATTGGAACAACAGAGTAAATTAAATATTGAAAATAATGTTCAAGCTTATTTAGATGATTTTCCCTACTCTGAAATTACCATAAAACATCTGTTAACTCATACTTCAGGCCTGGTAAATTATGCCAGTCATTTTAGACAAAACTGGGACACTACGAAGGTCGCATACAATAAAGACATATTTACCTATTTTAAAACTGAGAAACCAGATCTGGAAAGTGTTCCAGGGGAGAAATATAGCTATTCCAATTCGGGATATGTAGTATTGGCAGAAATAATTGCGAGAGTAAGTGGGGAGCCATTAGATGAATTTCTGCAAAAAAAAATCTTTCAACCTGCAGATATGAAAGCGAGTGCTTTCTATGAACGAGACACTATTTGGAAAATGAAAGGTTATGCTCCTGCGTATATGCTGGATCTTAAAACCTGTGAATATACGAAGCCGGAGAATCTTCCGGGAAAATATTACTATACATTCTTAAGTGGCAGATTAGGCCCGGGCAGATTATCTTCAAGTGTAAATGATCTCATTAAATGGGACAGCATTTTAAATACCAATGCTATATTCAGTAAAAAAAGCAAAGATAAAATTTTCCAGGTTTATAAGCCAGAAAAGGACAGCTCCGATTACGGATTTGGATGGCATATTTATAATGATGATAGCCTGGGTAAGGTAGTTTATCACACCGGGAGTTGGGCTGGAAATCTCACTTCTATTAAAAGATATATCGATGATAGGAGTCTGATAATTGTTCTAAATAACAGGTATAATACCGCTTACTTAAAAGATATCCGGAAGCAGGTTGAAGGTTATTTAAAGGGACAAACTCTGGAAGTGCCTAAACAGAAAATAGAACATCTCTTACCAAAAGAGATCTGTAATTTAAATAAAGAAAACCTGTATTCCTGGTATGAAAGTATTGCAAACGAAGTGGAGATCTCTCTTGAAGCTTTAGCAGATATGGAAAGGGAATACCGGGAAATAGATGAGCCCCGAAAGGCAGATCTGGCAAAGGACCTAAGCTCTTTTATTACAACTACAAACTAACATATAGAAATGAACAATTTGAAATTCAGATTAATAATTCCCCTCAGCTTCCTGCTTTTCCTTGGGCAGTATACTAAAGCGCAGGATTATGACCTCATTATAAGAAATGGCACTGTCTATAATGGATTAGGAGATAAGCCAAGGATACAGGATATCGGAATTAACCAGGATAAAATTGTAAAGTTGGGAGACCTCACAGATAAAACGGCGGTCACGAACATTGATGCTAATTTTAAAGCTGTGACTCCCGGTTTTATAGACACTCACGCACATATAGAAAACATCAGGCAGTTACCCACTGCTGAAAGTGCTATGCGCCAGGGCGTAAGTCTTCTCATTGGCGGTGCAGACGGGGGTGGTCCCGATGATTTCCCAAGCTATGTTGACAAAGTAAGCGAGCTGAAGTTAGGGGTTAATGTGGGTTACCAGGTAGGTCATAATTCGGTTCGCGAGAGGGTTTTGGGCACAGAGAACCGTAACCCAAGCGAAGAAGAATTATTGCAAATGCAGGAATTGGTAGCTCAAGCCATGAATCACGGCGCCTTTGGTCTAAGTACCGGGCTAACCTATGTGCCAGGGACATATTCTGAAACCGAAGAGGTAATTGCCCTGGCCAAAGTTGCAACAAAACATGGAGGTTTTTATTCTTCCCATATTCGCGATGAAAGCCTGGGCTTGATCGAAGCTGTCTCAGAAACTATTGAAATAGCCGAAAAGGCCGATATCACGGTAGTACTCAGTCACCATAAAGCCCTGGGGGCCGGGATGTGGGGCGCAAGTGAAAAAACGCTGAAAATGGTGGATTCTGCCAATGCAGCCGGTTTAGATGTGAGATTAGATCAATACCCATATACAGCCAGTTCTACAGGAATATCAGCTTTAATCCCTTCCTGGGCACGCGCAGGAGGAAGTGATAAGTTTAAGGACCGACTTCAGGATAAGAAACTAAGAGACAGTATTGAAAAAGGAATTCTTTATAATATAATCCACGTGAGGGTTGGGGACGAATTGGAACGTCTACAATTCAGAAAGTTCGACTGGAAACCGGAATTACAGGGAAAAACCATGGTAGATTGGCTGGAAATGGAAAATCTCGAGCCTACCCCCGCCAATGCTGTAAACCTAATCATTCAGGCTCAAAAAAACGGTGGAGCGCAAATGATCTATCATGTAATGCATGGAGAGGACGTAAACCGAATCATGAAACATCCTAAAACCATGATAGCTTCAGATGGGAAATTATCCCAACCGGGCGAAAATCATCCTCATCCCAGGTCATACGGTAGCTTCCCAAGAGTTTTAGGGGTGTATGCAAGAGATAAGAAGGTGCTAAGTCTTTCTGAGGCTATAAAAAAAATGACTTCGATGCCCGCTGATCTTCTCGGACTCCATAACCGGGGAAGAATAATGGAGGGTTGTGTAGCCGATTTGGTAATCTTTGACCCTGAAAAAATTAAAGATATGGCCACTTTTGAAGAGCCTCATCAATATCCATTAGGTATTGAAACTGTTATTATAAACGGACAGATAAGCCTGGAAGGTAGTGAGCTTACAGGAACTACTGCAGGGAAACTTATTACCTCAAAAAATATAAAACTTTAAAATCATGAGATCATACAACTCATTTTTCATAGTATTCCTTTTTTTGCCCAGCCTCATTTGGGCTCAGGAAACCATAACTAATAGCATTTTAAATGATAAGGATAGTTTTTATTATATAAATACTAAGGATTATCCTGAAGGCGAAAAAAGTCTCCCGATAGGCGTATTTGATTCCGGGATTGGCGGGTTAACGGTTCTTGATGCCATCGTTAATTTTGATGGTTTCAACAATGAATCCCTTGATGAAGGTGCCGATGGTGAAATCGATTTCAAAATAGAAGAATTTGTTTACCTGGCGGATCAGGCCAATATGCCTTACGGTAATTATTCAGCAGAAAAAAAGGATGAGCTATTACTAGAGCATATCCTTAAAGATGTACAGTTTCTTCTTGGGAACAAGTATTATCCTTCTCCTGAAACCGAAACCTTCAAAACCGATAAATCGCCTATTAAAGCTCTGGTTATTGCCTGTAATACGGCAACTGCCTATGGTAAGGAGAATATTCAAGCTTTTTTGAGACAGGCTGAATTAGACATTAAAGTAATTGGTGTTATTGATGCGGGGGTTAGGGGTACTTTGGAAAAGCTCGCTCTCAATGAAGATGCTACCATCGCCGTAATGGCTACAGCCGGCACTGTTTCATCTAAAGGTTATGTCAATACTATCTATGAGCAAAAAGACAAATTGGGGTACACTGGTAACATTGAAGTATTTCAGCAGGGAGGGATAGGCATCGCTGAAGCAGTGGATGAGGATTCGGATTATTTCGACAAGAATTTAACCAAACCACGGGAAAGTTATAAGGGGCCGGATTTACATGGGAATTTAAGGATTGATAAAGCTCTAATGGATATATATAACTTCGATTATGAGGATTTCAAAATGCTTTGCGATGCCCAAGGCAGTGATGATTGTAATATTCTACAGATTAACGATGCAGAGAATTATGTGCGCTATCACCTTGTTTCTTTAATGGAAAGGATTAGAAAAGCAGATGTTCAACAACCTTTAAAATCTATAATTCTGGGCTGTACTCATTATCCTTATTTAACCAGGGAAATCGATCGTGTACTAAATGAATTGTATAACTACCAAGAAGAAGATGGGAGCTACCGTTACCGCAGGTTTATGGCTAAAGACATCAACCTTATTGATCCTGCATTAAATACTGCCCTGGAATTATTTCAGCATTTAAAGGAGGAAAAACTTTTCAATGAGAAAGGAAATATAAATAACAGTGAATTTTACATTAGTGTCCCCAATCAGGATAATTCAAATAATATAACCAATGAAAAAGGAGATTTTACTTATGAGTATAAATACGGCCGGTCTGAAGGAGAAATTCAGGAATACGTAAAAGTTGTACCGTTTAGCAGAAGAAGCATCTCGGCGGATATTTTTGCCCGATTGGAATTCCAACTTCCCTTTACTTATAATTTAATAGAAGAATTTATTGGAGATAGTACCAGGATTAGCAGATAGATTTATATTGTCAATTTACTTTTTTCATCTAGAGCATTTTCCTTTTTCACGTCGAAAAGAAGTGAAATAAAGAGAAAACAGAGAAATATAATAGTTTTGCTCCTTTATTTCATTTACTTCTTTCAGCGCCCTCACATTCCCTTTTTCGATGCATTTATTTTACAACATCCTTGCCTGGTGAAGGGTATAAAAAGAGTAGGCAAAGCCGAAGCGGCTTTATGCCGCTGTCCAGGAAAGGATGTTGTTATTTGCATCTTAAAAAGGGGAGGGCTTATGGTTGACGTTTAGGTATGGTTTAGGAAATACCACTATTTTGTTGGGAAAGAAAAACTAGGATTTGAAGTTCAATTTAGCGGACTTCATTGAAAAATTCCGAGTGGAATGAAGCGTTCCGATTTTTCATCGGGTTAGCGTAAGGGAAGTCGCAATTTCTTTGATGGTGTCCAAGATCTTTTTATAGAAGCGCTTTTCCCGAAATGAAGCTCTTGCGAAATGTAGTGGGAACGGGCTAAACGTGTATTAATTTAGTCGCTAAGCATTTCACAAATTAATAGCATTCTTCAACTTCTTATTTCAAATTTACAATTGTTCAATTTATAATTTTACTGCAATGAAAACTAAATATGAGATAGAGAGGAGTCTTCTAACCTGTTCTGAAAAAAGAGTATTTTTTGGTTTCGCAAAAACTATATAATACCCTATCAAAAAATTAAAAATATCTATACTAAATATCAAATTCCTTTACCGCTACTTTTTAAACCTTGATTATTCTACAATATTCTACAATTGTTGTAGAATATTTTAACAATGATTTTATTAGTCTTATGCATTTCTTCAAATTTTGAATGATGGAGATTAGTTCTTAAACGCCAAAATCTATTTATCAGGGTAATATAGCGTGGTTAATGCTTTTAATAAAAAATTAAGAAATTTTGGATCGTTTCGTGCGTTAATGCCTACGAAAATTGGTAGTCAAAAAGTCTAAGCTACCGCGCTTCAAATTGAATTAATAATTAAATGATTAAACTATGTTAAAAAAGAATTTAAACAAATTGGCTTTAGTATTAGGAGTTGTATTATTTGCTTCTTGTTCAGAAGATGATAGTATTGACAACCCAGATAACAATACTGGTGAAGAAACTTCAGTTTATATTACTGACTCACCAGTTGATCAGGCTAATGTTGAAGCTGTTTTTATCACGGTATCAGAAGTTAAATTAAACGGTAAAGCTATTGAAGGTTTCCAGAAATCTACAATCGAAATTAGTAGCTTAACTAACGGAAGTACAGAAATGTTGGGAAAATTGAATCTAGATGCTGGAACAACTTCAAGTATAGAATTGGTGTTAGCAGATTCCGATGATGACAATAATGCTCCTGGGAACTATTTAGTTACTAAAAGTGGTACAAAACAAGAACTTTCAGGTGTTACTCAGATTCAGCTTAACGATCAAGTTGAGATCAAAGAGGATGGGCCAAATGATATTGTACTTGATTTTGATCTTAGAAAAAGCATTAAACAAGAGGGTGATCAGTATACATTTGTATCTGATGGTTCACTTCAAAAAAGTTTAAGGGCGGTAAATACTTCTAATGTTGGGGTAATTGAAGGTAATGTTGAAAATAGTTCTGATGCTAATGCTGAAACAGTAATTGCTTATGCATATAGGAAAGGTGAGTTTAATGAATCAGAAAAGGATGGTGACCAGGGGGTAAGGTTTAATAATGCTGTAAGTAGTTCGGTAGTTTCAGAATCTAATGGTGATTTTGAAATACATTTTCTGGAAGAAGGTGACTACGAGATGTATTTTGCTTCCTATTCAGACGATGATCAGGATGGGAAATTAGAATTTTCTGGTTTAATCAGGGCTGAAGCTATTGGCGGGCTTAACCTCAATGGAGTTTCTGTAGATGCTAATACTACAGTAAACCTTGAAGTTACTTTTAAAGGTATATTAGATTTATAAATAATTTTATTTATAAAAGTTTAATAAATACTTATTAGACACTATCTCATTAAGTGTGTAAATAAAAAGGGAGTTTTGACTTTAATTATTAAAGTTCAAACTCCCTTTTTAAATGGTGACGTTGCCGTCACATTACCTTTTTCGATGCTTTAGTTTTACAACATTCTGGCCTGGTAAAGCGTATAGAAAGAGTAGGCAAAGCTGAAGCGGCTTTATGCCGCTGTTCAGGAAAGGATGTTTTTATTTGCATCCTAAAAAGGGGAGGGGATTAAGGATGATATTTCGATATGGTTTAGGAAACACCACCACTTTGTTATGAAGGAAGGACTATGATTTGGAGTTCAATTTAGCGGACTTCATCGAAAAATTTCGAACGGAAATGAAGCGTTCCGATTTTTCATCGGGTTAGCGTAAAGGAAGTCGCAATTTCTTCGATGGTGTCCAAGATCTTTATAGAGAGGCGCTTTTCCCGGAATGAAGCTTTTGCGAAATGTAGTGGCAATGGGCTGAACGGGTATTAAAATATTTCGCTAATCATCCGTATACGAATAGAAGGATAAGCTTTTTCTTCTAACCTTTATTAAAAGTAAAAAGCTGAACAATTAAAAAAATTCAATTTAAAAGCTCCAAGGTTTTTTCTCCTACAAAGTGGCTTTCAAAGGTAAACCTTACTTTATAATTTCCAGTTTTTGTATAAGTAAATACCCGGCTACAGATACCATTTCCCATGTAAAGGTTGTGTTGATGGGTAGTGGGAATATAAGTAGTAAGCTTTTCGCCATCGGTATTTGTGAACCCCATTCGATTTAGGAAATCTTTTAATAAGACTGTAATTTTAAGGTTGCTTTTGTTGAAAAAAACAACTAACTTCGCTTACACCTTGTAATCGCGATGAAATCGCTAAAAAGATTACAAGGTGTAAGCAATAAACAAGATAGTAAAGGGCAGTTAAAAAGTGTGAAACACTTTTTAACTGCCCTTTACATTTCTTCAATTTAAATTACTCATCTTTAATAGTTATTTTGTCACAAATTTTTAAGATATTTGTGACAGAATTTTACATAAAAAATGCCTGAATCCATTGAAAATAGAGTGAAAAATAAGATTAGTAATTATAAGAGAGGAAAAATTTTTTTCCCGTCTGACTTTACTAAATTAGGTTCCTCTACAGCTATTAGACAAGCCTTAAATAGATTAGAAGAAGATGGGTTTTTGACAAGACTAGCTCATGGAATTTATTTATATCCTAAAAAACATCCTATTTTAGGTGAATTAATACCTACAACAGAAGAGATTGCATTAGCTATTGCAAAAAGAGATAAGGCTCGGATAATTCCTACAGGAAATCAAGCCCTTAATAAACTCGGTCTTTCAACTCAAGTACCTATGAACATAGTCTATCTAACCGATGGCTCTTCCCGATCAATCAAGATTAATAATGGTAGTATTAAATTTAAAACAGCTTCTCCCAAAATATTTTCAGTAAAAAGCGATAAGATCATTCTTATAATACAGGCATTGAAACAATTAGGTAAGGAAAACATTACACCTAAAGTCAAAGAAAAAATAAAAGAAGTATTAAAACAAGTTGACTCTGAGGTGATCCAAAAAGACATTCAATTAGTGCCGGTATGGATCAATCAGATAATTAAGGAGTCTGTTGAAAATAGCGATGAATAAATGGAAGAATGGTTTAATCTGAGTGAAAAGGATCGAAAATTAATTATAGATCAAGTTAGTTCGAAAAAAGGTTTACTCCCTGTGGCTATCGAAAAAGATCTATGGGTAATGATTGCTTTGAAAGCAATTTTTAGCACTGAATTAAAAGACTATTTGGTTTTTAAAGGTGGAACTTCATTAAGCAAGGCGTGGAGTATAATTGAAAGGTTTTCAGAAGATATTGATTTAGCAATCGATAGATCATTTTTTGGTTTTGAAGGAGATTTAAGTAGAACTCAAGTAAAAAAATTAAGAAAAGCATCCTGTAAATATGTAAGTGAAAAGTTTGAAGAACAATTGAATGAAGCCTTGTTAAAACAGGGTGTGAAAGAATTTGAAATAAGCATTACAGAATTCGAAGAGTCAGATACTGATCCGCTAGCAATTGAATTACGGTATAAGTCGCTAGTAGAAAAGCAGGAATACCTTCATCCCAGAATATTGATCGAAATTAGTTCAAGATCCTTGATCGAACCTTATGAGTTGAGAGAATTAAAATCTTTAATTAGTATGGTTTATCCAGATCAAAAATTTAGTGGTGATAAAATCGAAATTCCTACGGTTCTTCCATCTCGAACGCTATTAGAAAAAATGTTCTTGCTTCACGAAGAATTTCAAAAACCAAAAGATCGAAAAATAAGAAGTGCTCGTATGACAAGACATTTATATGATATTTCTAAATTAATGGAAACAAAATACTTAGATCAAGCTTTAGAAGACAAAGATTTGTACACTACAATTGTTGATCACCGAAGTAAGCTCACCAAAATTTCTTGGGTAGATTATTCTAAACATAATTATGAAACCTTAAAATTCACGCCACCAGAAAGTATTATGGAAGAATACAAAAGGGATTATTCTGCAATGGAGGAAAGTATGTTCTATGGTAAAACTGAACCATTCGAGGATTTAATTGATAAGTTAAATCAATTAAATAAACGTATAAATAAAATTGACTAAAAATCACCGATTGAATTTTAGCAAGAGGGTGTAATCTCAAGTCTGTCTAGACTTTGAAAATTAAATTAAAATTTTTAGACTAGATTATGACACAAGAAGAGATTAAGGAATTAAAGGAAAAAGCATTAAAACAATTTTTATCAGGAGAATCCCTAACCGGCAAAAACGGCGCTTTTGCTCCAATGCTTAGGGAGTTTATGGAAGAGGCCCTGGAAGCAGAAATGTCTTCGCACCTTTCCGATGAAGAAAAAGGCTCAAAAGCAGGTAATAAGCGTAATGGCAAAGGCAAAAAGACCCTAAAGAGCAGCCAAGGGGACGTCACCATTAACACGCCCCAGGATCGTAACAGTACCTTTGAGCCGGAGATCGTAGCGAAACGCCAGCGTATCCTGGCCGATAATTTAGAAAAGCAGATTATAGGCATGTACGGGATGGGCAATAGCCTGCGGGATATCTCAGCTCATATAGAGGAAATGTATGATTCCAAGATATCCACACACGTTCTAAGTGATATTACGGACCGGGTGATTCCCAAGGTTAAGGAATGGCAGGATCGCCCCTTGGAGCCGGTATATTGCATCCTATGGCTCGACGCGATGCACTTCAAGGTACGCGAAGAAGGCAAAGTAAAGCACAAGGCCTTGTATAATATTTTAGGAATAAATAAAGCTGGAAGAAAGGAAGTGCTGGGTATGTATATCTCGGAAAGTGAAGGGGCCAATTTTTGGCTTCAGGTGCTGACCCAATTAAACAACCGTGGCTTAAAAGATATTCTGATTGCCTGTACGGATAATCTTACGGGCTTTAGTGAAGCCATTCATTCTGTTTATCCCAAGACTGATATTCAGCTATGTATTGTCCACCAGATCCGCAATAGTATGAAGTATGTGGCCAGTAAGGATCAAAAAGATTTTATGAAAGACCTTAAACTGGTGTACAAGGCTGACACCAAAGACCAGGCTGAATCGGCTTTACTGGATCTGGAAGAAAAATGGGGCAAAAGATATCCCATAGTGATCCGTTCCTGGAATGATAACTGGGACCGATTGAGTGCTTATTTTGAATATACCGCACCCATTAGAAAACTCATATACACCACAAATGCCGTAGAGGCTTTTCACCGGCAGGTAAGAAAAGTAACCAAGACCAAAGGCGCTTTTACCAATGATATGGCACTATTGAAGCTGGTTTACCTAGCTACCAGAAGAATTGAAAAGAAATGGAACGCCCCACTGCAGAACTGGGGTTTGGTAGTTCAACAATTAGCTATTAAATTTGAAGGTCGGCTAGAGTTGGACTTAGCCACCAATGAAACGAAAAACTAAAATTTTCTTCTCCCGGGGGTACCCCCGGGAGAAGAAGCAGACAGAGTTGAGCTAACACTCCCTTTAGCAATTGTTCTTTGGAATAGCTTTTTTCCAATTAAAAGAATTCACGCTTCGATATGCCTATGCATTCAGAGAAGCTAAATAAAAGAACACCTCGAAGGTGTATAAATACCAAATTTTATTCTTCTAAATAATTCTATTCCTAGTCTAAAAACTTTTTAACAGTTGATGTGAGCTGAATCCAATTCGTGCAATTAAAATAAGAAAGCCCACGCCGTTGTATATGCTTCGTGCATTTAGTGAGCGTTATTCAAGACCTCACCTTACGGGTGTACAAGTACCCTCATCATTGAATTTAATCTACTATAAGTTCAATACTGGCTTTCTCGGCCTTGTATTTTATTTTGGTCAACAGTTCGTGATAATTCCAGCTCCTCTAATCTTAAAGGGAAGGGTTGTATATGCTGCGTGCATTTAGTGAGTGCTATTAGGGACCTCACCTTACGGGTGTACAAGCACCCTCATCATTGAATTTAACCTACTATAAGTTCAATTCCGGCTTTCTTGGCCTTGTATTTTATTTTTGTCATCAGTTCGTAATAATTCCAATTCCTTAAAAGAAATCCGTCTTCTTTTTTGGCAATTTCCATTTTATCTTCCTGGTTTAACAAAATGAGTGTCCCCGCTTGATTTTTAATGCAAAAATCAATTAGCCTTCGGCTGTATACATGCAAGCGGTTACTTACATAGTTTTTTTCCTGTTCGTGGAATCCTCCCACAGCTTTTGTTTTGCGTTTACGACCTTTTCCCGGTCTGCAATAGGTGGCTCCGCTTTGTGCCCTTTTGCGAGCAGCCTGTATGGCTAGCCTTCTATATAGAAACTCTTCTCGACTGCCAATACTAAGGGTTTTCTTTCCGGATTTCACTATAATAGGATGCTCAATAGATAAAGAAGCTTCTGCAATAACTTCCGGTTTTAGTTTATGCTTTTCTTTTTCAATTTCAAATACGGCCAACCAATAAATTTTTTGACCTTTCAGTTGAATTTTAGAGGTACATAGCTTGATTTTGCCGGCTACTACTTGTTCCAGTAACCGTCGTTTATCCGTGTAATCTTTCCCTAGATACGTTTTAAAGGGGATGGAAAACAAACGAAAACAAAAGGCTTTTTTTTCCTCTTTAAAAGTGAAGCCTAGAATACATATTGGTCCAAACGGAAAAGCGATATCCCTTCTGAAATTTGCCAGGGAACGTTCTCCGCTCCTATATTCCAGCAAGTTGTTACGAAAGTTATTGATTATATTATAGTTCAGGTTGGCTAAAATGTTGGTAGGAATTTCCCCTTTAAAACGATCGGAAACCACCCGGTAGGTACAGTTGATTTTTGAACGATTGAGTATGCCGTCTTCAGCTTTTTTTTCATCCGCTAACTTATATTTTATTCCTTCCGATAAATAAAAGAATTCCTTGATCCTTTCCTGCACGTAGAGGTGGGAAACAATAAGGTTGGCCGCCCTGAAACTTCGGTTTTGCCAGCGATACAGGGCATCATAAGCCTCCTTTTTTTCTTCTTTGGTAGGGGCGTCCACCTGTAGCTGGATCTTTCGGGTGAGTTTTATGGTATCTTTTCCCATGACTAAGCTGATTGTTGTTCGTAATTAAGCTGTGTCAGTTTATAGGCAGCCATAAATTCCTTGTGCACTTCCTTTTTGGAAAGGTTCAGTTCTTTGGCAATAGCCGCAAATGAATATTGCTTTTCTGTACGCAGCTGTAACACCTTTTCCTGTTCCCAGGTCATAGTACCCTGGATCTTTACCGCCAACATCGGTTGTGGTTTAGCTTCGAGCGAACTCCCTTTGTTAATGATATTTTTAATATCATTAATGGCGCTTTTTACTTCGGTACTGGTTTTGGTGATGCTGGTTCCCATTGTCTGGGCAATGGCCTTATACTGAAAACCGTAATTTAAACAGAGTTCAATAAGTCGTTTTCTTTCACTACTAAGCAAAGGGAGGACATTCTGAATCCGATCGAAAGCTTTCTGGTTGGCTTCCTGCATCATTAGATGCTCATCTTTTTCTTCCGGATCATAGCCGTGCATATATTCCTGGTAGTCCTCGTAATATTCTAACCTGCCTATGCCCCGGTAAAAATTATGCCGGGGGCGACAATAATAAAAGGTACAATCCCTTTTCATCACATAACGAAGGAAAAAGTAAATATGTTCCGGGTGTTCAATCCCTTCCCTATTCTCCCATAGTTTTAAGAAAGTATCCTGAAGGATGTTTTCTATGACAAATTCATCCTTTATCAATTGCTTCCCTAACCAATAGATTCTTCTGTGGTATCTGGTATAGATAATCTTCAAAGCATCGGGATGGCCTTGTTGTAATAATTCAAAAATAGGCTGTAACATAAGCAGTCGTTATTTAGCCGGAGGTAATTACCTCCAGAATTAAACTGAATTTAGCTAAAGCGAATTCTTATAAGGTATAAAGAGAAGGTAGCTTTGAGAACAATTGAGAAGAAAGCCTGTTTTTACAAACAAAAAGGCGTGGAGACTCAACTTATCGAACAGAGGCACTGGTATACCTTACCACGATCAAGTAAGCCCACGCCCGGGTCGTGAGCATTTACACTTATCATCTTGTGGTTTGTTGAAAATTACCAGTTTTCTGTTCAAGACTCAAAGCGAATGCTTCTAATGTTTTACTTAAAGAAGTATCGCAAATATAAAAATTAAATCATTTTGATCTAACTATCAGCTAAGTAATGAAAAATATCTTTTTGTTACAAGAACTTGTAACATTTTTTATTCAAAAATTTCTTGTATTTACCTTCCAAGGAATTTTTTATGGAGGAATTAGACCTAAAACGACAACAAATTTTCGGGAAGCATGTTAAGAGGCTTCGAGAAGAAAAAGGTTTAAGTCAAGATGATATTGCCGCAAGATGCCGAGTTACAAAAGGTAGCTTAAGTGTTATTGAGAATGGTAATAGAAATTTTTCCTTTACTACATTATTAGCATTAGCAAAGGCTCTGGAAGTAGAACCTAAAACGCTTCTCGATATTGATTTTGAATTATTTTCTGAATAAATTCCTTTAATTCGCCTCTCTTTACGGTTTTCCGTATTTTTCTCTTTTTCGGTTTTTGCTGATAAAGCATTTTAAGCCAATTATAGAGTGAGAACTATAAGCTTAAAACAACAACATAAGATACGTGGCAAAAGCTAGCTATCGATTTTGTAAAAGAACTTTGGGACCTGGAGAGCTTACTTAGCCGTGCCGTTGCAGAAAACAATTACAAAAAGAACTACGGGTTTTCCCTTATTTTTTATAGGAAATTATAATTATTTTTAGTAATTATGTTAAGAATACTTAGGTTACCCTACATTCCTAATGATAAAATCAACTCTGAACCTTTATTTGCTGATTAAAAAATAAAAATCCCACGGGGTACGCAGGATTTAAGATTTTTCTTCGGCTTATAGCCTTATTGTGAAAAGCTTTCAGTATTTCAAAGATAAAAAATAAAAAGCAATTTACAACATACAACTTGTGCAGGTGCTATTTAAGTCTGCATAGAGTACAAAAAAAGGAGATAAGTCTAATAAGACCAGAAAGTGGGTTTGGACCACCAAATTCAATTATTAGTGCACTAATAACTTTCTCTCTTTTGAACAAAGTAAACGCAAATATAAAAGAGATACAAGTTATATAGAACCTATTTTTATTAAATTTGAATTTAAAACTCAAACCATGAGTAACTTAACTTTAGGAATTGATTTAGGAACAAATAGCATTGGCTGGGCTATTCGAGATGTATCAGCATTGAAAAATCAAATTATAAAATCGGGTGTATTAATTTTCGATAAAGGAGTTGGGGAAGAAAAAGGTATAGAGTTTCCGAAAGTTAAAAAACGTACAGAAAGTCGTGGCAAACGAAGAAATTATCAAGCCGAAAAATACCGTAAATGGGAATTACTGGAGTTTCTAATTAATAAAAATATGTGCCCTTTAACCATAGGGGAGTTAGATGAATGGCGAAAATATAACAAAAACAATCCTAGAAAATATCCCCAGACTGAAGCCTTCATCAATTGGTTGCGATATGATTTTAATGGAGATGGCAAACCAGACTTTCATCTCCTAGGAGGTGATGCACACGAAAACCATTATTTATTCCGTGCTAAAGCAATAAGTGAAAATGAAGCTGATAAAAAAGTCTTTCAGGAGAATCCTCAAATCTTAGGAAGGGTATTTTATCATTTAGTGCAACGCCGTGGTTTTAAAGGGCGTGATGAAGAGGAAGCTAAAACTATGTTAGAGGGCAGCAAAAATAATGACACGCCTGGCAGAAATGAAATTAAAAATTATATTATAAAACACCGAAGCTTAGGAGCAGCATTATACCATTATCAAAAAGAAAAATCTACTAATGGTGAAAAAATAAGGATCCGTCAGCGCTATAATCTTAGAAAAGATTATGAAAACGAATTAAAGGAAATCTGTCAGGTTCAAGGCTTGGAAAAAACATCTTATGAAAAACTTTGGAAAGCAATTATCTGGCAAAGGCCTTTGCGTACCCAAAAAGGTTCGGTAGGATTGTGTACCTATGAAAAAAACAAAAGACGCGCCCCCATTAGCCACCCGTTGTATGAAGAATATAGAACCTGGGTTTTTATCAATAATTTAAAGATTGAAGCTCCGGAAGGTTGGAAGCAGGAAGATTATTTAAAAGAAAAGATCTATCCTGTTTTTTATAAGACGGGAAATAATTTCAGCCTTAAATCTATTCTCAATCAATTAGACAAAGATGAGGCAACAATTACTTCCGGTTATGCAATAAGAGAAAAGACAAAAGTACTTTCAACAAAGCTACTGAAACAATTTGAAGATGTTTTTGGTGAAAACTGGAAAGAAAATTTAGGTTGGAAAGAGGCTTTTGTTCGAAATGCTCAACCAGCAAAGAAAAATTCAAGTTACTATACTTTTGAAGACCTTTGGCATGTATTATTCACCTTTGATAGTGAAGAAAAATTAAAAGAATTCGCGTTAGAAAAGTTAAAACTCGAAAAGGCGAAGGCAGAGAAATTTTCTAAAATAAGACTTCAACAAGGCTATGCTACTTTAAGTCTATCAGCTATAAAAAAGATTCTACCTTACCTTCAAAAAGGCTATGCTTATTCCAAGGCTGTATATATGGCCAACCTTCAAAAAGTTCTGGGAACATATGAAATCTCAGATGAGTTTATTAATCATTTTGCTGTTGAAATTGATGAAATTTACGAAAGTGTTTCTACCCAGCGTAAGTTAAATAATGTTTTAAATAGTTTATTCAGAACAGAGCTGGTGGCTGAGGGAGATTATCATTTAGCCGAACAGGAAGAATTGGATAACTCAGATATTAATTTGATTAAGCAGAATATAATTGATGTATTAGGCGATAAAACCTGGGAAGAGATTAATGAAGACCAGAAAGAGGAATATGTAAATTATGTAAAAGAAAAATATAAAGGATTTCTTCAAAAACCATTTCAAGCCAAGAAAGGGAGTTTTGTAGAACAGCCTAGAATTCATGACGCTATTTTCAACTATTTGCAGGAATATTATCCAGAACAGGTTCCCAAAAAAAACATTCAATATTTATGGCATCCTTCAGAACAGGAAAAATACCCAAATTCAGATACTTATCAGGAAATAAATCAAAAAGGCAAAGTATTTTATATTAAGGAATACGAACTCAATTCTTTTTTACACCGCTACCCTGATGCCGAGGCAGACGGGATTTCATTAAAACTTCTAGGAAATCCGGAACCAATAAGCAAAGGTTTTAAAAATCCGATGGCTTTAAAAAGCTTACATAAATTAAAGCAATTGCTAAACTTTTTATTACAAACACAACTAATTGATTCTCATACTAGGATTGTTGTTGAAATTGCAAGGGAGCTAAATGACGCCAATTACCGTAAAGCTCTAGAACAGTGGCAAAATGAACGAGAAAAGGAAAACCAAAAGTTAAGTGATACTATTGAAGAAATCAACCAAGAATGTAACACAAGTTTTGACCCTAACAGTAAAGCTTTAATTCGAAAAATCAGGTTATGGGAAGAACAAGGTAAAAAATGCATGTATACCGGAGCGATGATCAATAAATGCGACTTGTTGAATGGCGAATACTATGATTTTGAGCATACTATTCCCGCAAGCATTAGTTTTGATAATGAATTAAAAAACCTAACACTGGCCGACAAAAATTACAATTCGAATATCAAAGGCAAAAAATTCCCCACACAACTTGATAATTATGATTCAGAATGTGATTTTGATGGAAAGCCTCTTCAGCCTATCCTGAAAAATATTGAAGCCTTATTCGGCAAAAGAAGTGTAGAGAAAAAGACTTTAAAGAAAAAAGGTATACAGAAAGAAATTACTATTGAAAAGTGGAGCAAGATTGCGGAACTTGAATTTCAACTTAGTAAATTAAGTAGTCTAAGAGGTGTTGAGCCAAAAGATAAAAGGGATAGCCTTATCCAGAAAAGGCATAAGTTAAAGTTCGAATTAGATTATTTAAAGCAAAAACTACAAACTTTTACTATTGAAGAGTTCAAAGCTGGCTGGCGTAATAGCCAGTTACGCGACACCCAAATAATGACCAAATACGCAGTGCCATATCTTAAAACAGTTTTTAATCGTGTAGAGGTTCAAAAAGGAAGTGTTGTTGATATATTTAAAGAAGTGTACAATGTGAAATTAAGAAGTGATAAAAAAGATCGTTCAAAACACAGTCATCACGCAGTAGATGGAGCTATTCTCACATTAATTCCGAAAGCTGCCCAACGGGACAAAATTATTAAAGAATATCAATTAAAAAAGGATGAAGGCTTCGGAGAGGTTTATCATGAAGCCCCAAAAGAGTGGGATAACTTTAAAGTCTCATATATAAAAAACATAGAAGAAGAAATACTCATTAATAATCTTAAAGAGCATAGAACTTTAAATGCTACCTTTAAAAAGGTTCGAAAACGAGGCAAAATAGATAAAAAAGAAAATGGAAACCCAAAATGGGCAAAAGGGGATACTATACGAGGTCAGTTGCACGGAGAATCCTTTTATGGGGCAATTAAACAACCAAAGCGGGACGATAACAATAAGATCAAATTTGATAATGGGAAAATGCAGTTACACGAGGATATTAAATTAGTAATAAGAAAACCTCTCGTGTATGCTAAAGATGCTGCATCGCCAGGCTTTAAAAGTTTAGCAGACATAGAAAAAGTTATTGTGGATAAAGCATTATTTGGTTTGATTAAAGAACAAGTAGATGAAGCTGATAGTTTCAAGTCAGCATTAGCCAACGGAGTCTATATGCTAAATAAAAATGGAGAAAAAGTCAACAAAATAAGGCATATAAGGTGTTTTGATAGGTTAAAACACTCAACAGCCGTAAAACCACACGAACACGATTTTAAATCTGAAAAAGAATACAAGCAAACTACTTATGCCCAAAATGGCGAAAATGCATTTTGTTTGTATTATAAAGGAGATATAAAAGGTAAAGAGGAGCGGGCTATTAATATAGTAGGTATTTTCGATTTAGCTAAATTGGACATTGGAAATGAAAGTGACTTTTTTGAAATACCCCTGTTCAATTTAATTAAAAAGAAGAGTTCAGAAATTTCCTTATATGCTGTTCTAAAATCTGGACAAAAAGCTATTTTCTACAAAGAAAATATAGAGGAATTAAAAGAACTTGATGAAAAGGAACTTTCTGAACGAATGTATAAAATGTATCAGTTTGAGGGAGATTCTAATAAAATAAAATTTAAACATCATTTAGTATCAGGTCCAAACACCGATATTTCTAAAAAATTACCAAAAGGGTACAAAGAAGCTTCACCATTTGGAAGCTTCGAAAAGCAACCTTTGATGCGGCTAACAGCCGGAAATTGGAATTTTGCCATAGAAGAAAAAGATTTTGAAATGAACTTAGATGGTTCAATTAATTGGAATTTATAATCTATGATCAAACGCACTCTCTTTTTCGCCAATCCAGCTTACTTAAGCACAAAAAATGAACAGTTAGTGGTTTCTTTCCCTAAAGAAGGAAAAGAAAATAAAATAGTTCCCATTGAAGATATTGGGATGGTAGTTTTAGAAAACCCGCAGATTACTCTAACCAACGGACTAATAACCAAACTTATTCAGAACAAGGCTGCGGTAGTAAATTGCGATAAACAGCACTTACCCTGCTCTATTTTGCAACCCCTCGTGGGACATACTGAACAAACAGAACGCTTTTCGGCGCAACTCAGTGCTAGTTTACCTTTAAAGAAAAATCTATGGCAGCAAACCATTAGTGCTAAAGTTAGTAACCAGGGGCAACACCTTTTTAAGAGAAATAAAAACCATAAAAAACTGGTGCGTTGGGCTGGAGAAGTCAAAAGCGGCGATACCGAAAATCATGAAGCCGTTGCAGCCGCTCATTATTGGCAAAATCTTTTTGAAATAGAAGGATTTACTAGATATCGGCACGGAGACCCTCCTAACAATTTACTTAACTATGGGTATGCGATTCTACGAGCAATTACTGCAAGAGCCTTAATTAGTTCCGGCTTACTGCCAGGTGTGGGAATCTTTCATCATAATAAATATAATGCCTTTGCTCTGGCCGATGATATTATGGAACCTTATCGGATTTATGTAGATGACCTGGTTTATGAAATAGTGGTTGCAGAAGAGAATATTGACGAATTGACCACAGACTTGAAATCCCAACTTCTAAAAATTCCTGCTTTAGATGTTTTTATTGATGGAAAATGGAGTCCGCTAATGGTAGCCCTTAGTAGGACGACTAATTCACTTTATGAGTGTTTTGCTAATCTAAGCCGAAGGATTCTTTATCCAGTTTACCAGTAATAATATTCGGTTTGGATAAAGTTGAAAATTCAATAGTAACTATATGGATGAAAAATTTTCACGTTTAAATCAGTATCGAAGTATGTGGGTATTAGTGTTTTTTGACCTTCCAACGGAGACCAGGGTAGAACGAAAAGCTGCAGCTCGTTTCAGGAAAGATCTTCTTGATGACGGTTTTGGAATGTTTCAATTTTCAATCTATACCAGGTTTTGCGCTAGTCGTGAAAATGCTGATGTCCATACCAAACGAACCAAGAGAAACCTACCAAAAAAAGGAAAGGTATGTATAATGCAAATTACGGATAAGCAATTTGGGATGATTGAACTCTTTCATGGAAGAAAAGAAACAGCCCCCGAGGCTCCTATCCAACAACTTGAACTTTTCTAGGATTTTAAATCTCCTACTGAATACTGTCAAGACATCTCAAAAGCTTCTTATTTTTTAATTCTAATAGATCACTTAAAAAACAGGATACCAGCCTTTTATAGCGGGTATCCTGTGAATCCTAATTAAAAATACAATTCTGAAAGCAATTCACAACTAGGCGCCAGGGGGTACATAAGGTCGTCGTCCTGTGAATCCTAATTAAAAATACAATTCTGAAAGCAATTCACAACTCGCTTCCCAGGTTGAAAGGGGTTTTTGTTCCTGTGAATCCTAATTAAAAATACAATTCTGAAAGCAATTCACAACCGTATGTTGGCGCGGTTGCCTGTGATTCACCCTGTGAATCCTAATTAAAAATACAATTCTGAAAGCAATTCACAACTGATGATTACCTACATAAATCATGTGTTGACCTGTGAATCCTAATTAAAAATACAATTCTGAAAGCAATTCACAACTTAACTCAAGATTGGCTTTATCCAGGAAATCCTGTGAATCCTAATTAAAAATACAATTCTGAAAGCAATTCACAACCCCTGTTGCAAACAGGTGGGTAGCGCTATGCCTGTGAATCCTAATTAAAAATACAATTCTGAAAGCAATTCACAACTGACAAGACAGCTTCCACCCTGGACGCTGCCTGTGAATCCTAATTAAAAATACAATTCTGAAAGCAATTCACAACTTCTGAATAAGTTTAGGTTTTGGTTAGTAGCCTGTGAATCCTAATTAAAAATACAATTCTGAAAGCAATTCACAACTTTTTAATTCTTTAATATTCGCGACCTGGCCTGTGAATCCTAATTAAAAATACAATTCTGAAAGCAATTCACAACTTGTAGTGTTTGAAAATTTCGTTTACAAGTCCTGTGAATCCTAATTAAAAATACAATTCTGAAAGCAATTCACAACTGGTTCTTTAATTCCTAATTGAAAGGCGGCCCTGTGAATCCTAATTAAAAATACAATTCTGAAAGCAATTCACAACAATGGTAACATTTATGGGATTCCTTTTAGCCCTGTGAATCCTAATTAAAAATACAATTCTGAAAGCAATTCACAACGAGATGATTATAAGTCACGCAGGAGATAATCCTGTGAATCCTAATTAAAAATACAATTCTGAAAGCAATTCACAACTTCCACGTGTTCGTGTCCCGGATCAAAAGTCCTGTGAATCCTAATTAAAAATACAATTCTGAAAGCAATTCACAACCGTTAAATTTTGGTTCACAAATTCAGGTTTCCTGTGAATCCTAATTAAAAATACAATTCTGAAAGCAATTCACAACTAACGAAGCCTTTTCTTCAAAAATTAAAACCTGTGAATCCTAATTAAAAATACAATTCTGAAAGCAATTCACAACCTAAGCCTTGCTGTGCTTTTTTTTTGCTTCCTGTGAATCCTAATTAAAAATACAATTCTGAAAGCAATTCACAACTCAGTTTTAGACAAATATACCGAGCTAAAACCTGTGAATCCTAATTAAAAATACAATTCTGAAAGCAATTCACAACCAACTATCCCGAAATTGCCAATGTGATTATCCTGTGAATCCTAATTAAAAATACAATTCTGAAAGCAATTCACAACCCGGCGTCGAAATTAGCGACGGCGATATTACCTGTGAATCCTAATTAAAAATACAATTCTGAAAGCAATTCACAACTAACGGCCGCCTGTAATTCTTCATTGGCTTCCTGTGAATCCTAATTAAAAATACAATTCTGAAAGCAATTCACAACTACTGGCTTTTTATTAATAGCTGGTTAAAACCTGTGAATCCTAATTAAAAATACAATTCTGAAAGCAATTCACAACCCGTCCTCAGGAGTTTCAGCGTGAATACCGCCTGTGAATCCTAATTAAAAATACAATTCTGAAAGCAATTCACAACCAAGAATCCCTACTTCTTTTTTGTATTTTCCCTGTGAATCCTAATTAAAAATACAATTCTGAAAGCAATTCACAACCTTAACGGCTTCGTCGATGGGAAAACAAAACCTGTGAATCCTAATTAAAAATACAATTCTGAAAGCAATTCACAACTTGCGTCCAGTGAATAATCTTCCCGGTAAACCTGTGAATCCTAATTAAAAATACAATTCTGAAAGCAATTCACAACCTTCGGACCTTAACAGCCTGGCCGAACTTTCCTGTGAATCCTAATTAAAAATACAATTCTGAAAGCAATTCACAACTTACCTTCCTTTAGGAATAACCAGTTTAGACCTGTGAATCCTAATTAAAAATACAATTCTGAAAGCAATTCACAACTTGCGTTGGCTTCAATTATAAAAAAAGTCCCTGTGAATCCTAATTAAAAATACAATTCTGAAAGCAATTCACAACTATCTTTCCCAGGTCTTCGCGTATCGCTTCCCTGTGAATCCTAATTAAAAATACAATTCTGAAAGCAATTCACAACTTCGATCGCTTCTTTTAAATCTCTGTCGGCCTGTGAATCCTAATTAAAAATACAATTCTGAAAGCAATTCACAACCCAAAACAACGCGCCAAACGCCGACGCTGGCCTGTGAATCCTAATTAAAAATACAATTCTGAAAGCAATTCACAACCCCAGACCATTCTAAGAAGAAAGGAATATCCCTGTGAATCCTAATTAAAAATACAATTCTGAAAGCAATTCACAACTCTTCTGGCTTTGTCCTAAATAGAACATCACCTGTGAATCCTAATTAAAAATACAATTCTGAAAGCAATTCACAACTCGCTTATTAAGGTGATAAGGCCGTTATTTCCTGTGAATCCTAATTAAAAATACAATTCTGAAAGCAATTCACAACTTGTTGCCGGAATGAAGTTCCGCAACGAACCTGTGAATCCTAATTAAAAATACAATTCTGAAAGCAATTCACAACTTTTGAATGGCCTTGTAACCCGGCGATATTCCTGTGAATCCTAATTAAAAATACAATTCTGAAAGCAATTCACAACCCTTGAAAGGTTCAACCCTTAGCCGTCACTCCTGTGAATCCTAATTAAAAATACAATTCTGAAAGCAATTCACAACTATTTGGCGGAAATTTAAAAATGCAAATTGCCTGTGAATCCTAATTAAAAATACAATTCTGAAAGCAATTCACAACATTGTAACCAAATTGGTTTACGTAAATCCTCCTGTGAATCCTAATTAAAAATACAATTCTGAAAGCAATTCACAACTGCGCCCGAAGATATGGTAAAGCCATTTATCCTGTGAATCCTAATTAAAAATACAATTCTGAAAGCAATTCACAACGCAGCAGCTATGGATAGTCTAAATAAAGTCCCTGTGAATCCTAATTAAAAATACAATTCTGAAAGCAATTCACAACTGGTTTAGTACCAGTGAAGATGTAGCAGAGCCTGTGAATCCTAATTAAAAATACAATTCTGAAAGCAATTCACAACTGATCCCTTCTTGTATTTCGTCTTCCATAACCTGTGAATCCTAATTAAAAATACAATTCTGAAAGCAATTCACAACTCATAATGAGTGAGTATTAATTGTTGAAGACCTGTGAATCCTAATTAAAAATACAATTCTGAAAGCAATTCACAACTGCTAAGTGGTAATGATGGAGAAAGCGCGCCTGTGAATCCTAATTAAAAATACAATTCTGAAAGCAATTCACAACAGGATATTCATTATAATTTTTATCAGCCTTCCTGTGAATCCTAATTAAAAATACAATTCTGAAAGCAATTCACAACTTAAGAGCGCAAGGCTTTCATAAGAATTTCCCTGTGAATCCTAATTAAAAATACAATTCTGAAAGCAATTCACAACTATACTTGAAGTATAATGACATATCTGGACCTGTGAATCCTAATTAAAAATACAATTCTGAAAGCAATTCACAACTCAGGAGCTCTATTCTCTTCTTTCCATACTCCTGTGAATCCTAATTAAAAATACAATTCTGAAAGCAATTCACAACTGCGCCCGAAGATATGGTAAAGCCATTTATCCTGTGAATCCTAATTAAAAATACAATTCTGAAAGCAATTCACAACTCTATGGTTTTAGTATTATCAAAAACAAATCCTGTGAATCCTAATTAAAAATACAATTCTGAAAGCAATTCACAACCTACTTCTTCAGAGTTAGGATATTTAGAATCCTGTGAATCCTAATTAAAAATACAATTCTGAAAGCAATTCACAACCCCCGATTTCGCTCTTTTATTGATTTTTTAACCTCCTCTTTCTTTTGAGTGGTTTTGAGGTTCAGAAACTCTTCCAGGTTATAGACAGCTCAGATTTCGCGACAGAGAAAGTTCCTTTATCATATTTTTGCTTTACACGTTCAGCTGCTACCGCAAAGAGAGATTGAGAACCTCCTGGCCCTTTAAGTTTGTTTTTAATCTTGAAATTAAAAAAATTTACCTTTAAGCACTTGGCTTTAAAATTCTAATATTAGCAGTGGTAGATTATTCACCTACTTGGTTGTTTTATGATTTGGGAACAAAAATGATTTCATTAGATTGATCTGAAATTCATTCTACTAAGTCTGAATAGGGGCTTATTTGTTCTTCTGAAAATTCATCTCACAAATGATAATCCGAATTCTGTAAGATTTCTTTGATTTTAATGTCTAAATACTTGAATATTAGTACCTTTGCCCAAGACGATACAAATGGCATCAAAATTTAGGTTCACAAATCGTCAACATAGAAAATAAGTTATCAGTATTTATAGGCTATTTGAGAAATCGGTGAATCCTGGCAAGGTCACAAAATAAAATCCTAATAGGCTTATTTATAAGATGTTAGGATTTTTTTGTTTTTAATTGTGACAGTTATGTGTCCCTTACAATAGATAATTCATGCTTCAGGTTAATATCATGGTCTTTTGCAGAGCCAGGGTAATTTCAATGCCGTCCAGCTCACCTTTAAGGTTGATATCCAGTAGCAATATATCAGGTGGTTGATATTTATGTGTGCTAAAGCTTCTTCAACCGGGGAAGAATTTCGGTAACTTTTTATCCCAGTTTAGTACGTTGTAAGAAGATATTTGTAGCAATAACCATCTCAACTTCCACAATCAATATCTTAATGCTTTCGCTCATTATGCGCTTTTTTGGAGAAGAAAATCAAATTCAATATGAGTTCCTTGATCACTGCGTTCTCTCATCTTCCCATTTAGTTGCAGGGTTAATAGTTCTACCAATTGCGAACCGAAACCGGTGCCTTTGGGAGCAAGACCTGCTGTTTTCCCGACACCATTATCTGTCACCTCCAGTCTTAAATTTTGATTACTGTCCTTTGCCAGACTTATATGTATAACACCCTGTTGCTGTTCTGGAAATGCATACTTAAGGGCATTAGTGAGCAGCTCGTTTACAATAAGGCCAATGGGAACGGCTGTATCAACATCCAGTTCCAGGTTATCCATAGCGCATTCAATTTTTACACGCTCTTCTGCATTAAAACTGTCGAGAATACCTTCACTTAGGTTGATGAAGTAATCCTTCATTTCAATACTTCCCAGATTTGTCCCTTGATATAATTTTTGATGAATAATACCCATCGATTGTACTCTGTTTTGGCTGGCGATCATAGCGTCTTTAGTGGCAGGGTCATCTATTTGAGCCGACTGCAAAGCAATCAGGCTTTTTACCATTTCTAAATTGTTCTTCACACGATGATGTATTTCTTTAAGAAGCAGTTCATTTTCTGCGTTGTGTTTATCAAGCAACACATTTTTATGGGCTAGCTCTTCATTTAGTGCTTTTAGTTTTTGATTACTCCTTTGTTTAAGTCTGTAATTACGATATAATAGTCCTAGCAATAAAGCACCAATAATTAAGGCAACAATATAAATAGTTTGTTGTTGCCGCTTAGCAGTAAGCTCTTTATCTTGCTTGAGCACATTCACCTGTAATTCATTTTCACGAAGGCTTCTTTCGTTTCTTTCTACTTCGATAACGTTGTTAGCTTCCGACCACTCTATATGATATTCAAGAGCGGTCTTATAATCTCCTTTGAGGGCATACAATCTGGATAATTCTTCTATAAAGTAGGCTGTATTTACCTTAGTATTTATCGCGATTGAGGAGTTCTTGGCAATTTCATAATATTCTATTGCTTTATCGTATTTACCTTCTGCCTTAGCAATCTTGCCTAACAGAACATGCGCGAATTGATAAACATCAATAGTTCGTAGGTTATACTCCTCCAAAAATTTTATGGTTTTATATAAGTAAGGTTTAGCCTCTTCGTATTTTTCCTTTTGAATAAGGCTGCTACCCATTGAATAAGAATGCCAGGTATGATGAAAGGGATTAGTGATTTGAGGTAATAACTCTTCTATTTGATGCATATAATAGTCACTTGAATCAGGATCTGACTCTCCGTAATGGTAAAATAACAATTTGTAGGCAACAACAAGAGCCTCATTCTTTTCCGGATAATCTGAATTCTGATAGCCAATCATACTTTCCTTTAAAAATTGAAAAGATTTTTCTTGCTCTTCCGGCAACCCATATTGATAAAGAAATCTGCCTCTATCTTTCAATATCTTAAGCTGAATCTCAGGCCGATTATCATCTTTTAGCAAGTCCAGGGCTTTTACAAAAAGCTCGAGCCCCGGTTTTGGCTCTCCTCTTATAATTTTTATCAACGCCCAATTAATCAATAGATCATAACCCAAAACCTTATCTTTTTTGTTTTCCGGGATTTTTTCATAATAAGCCCAACCTATGGGTGCCAGCGAATCTACTACGTTAAAGTTATGAGACCTATTAGCTCTATCTGTGATATCACGATACAAATCAGCCAAACGTTCATATTGTAGAGGCTTGCTATTTTGCAGTAGTAGCGCAGCCCTATCAAAGTAAAAAACAGTACTGTCCCTGTTAAAATGGGGCATTTCTTTAAACCACAATGCCTTGTCCTGGTAGGCTCTACTCAAAGCAGCAACTTCATCTGAAGAAAGGTCCTGGTCAAGACTTATTTCAACTGCAGTTTTTGCACTATTTTTAACCCGGGGACTTTGGGAAAATCCGCTCACATGCAAGAGCAAAGCAGTACACCATATAAAGGATTTAAACAAGGAGTTGATCATCGCTTTGCTTGTTAGATTGATATGAGTGATTCCTTTTGTCATTAGATTTTAAATGATACACAACAGAACTCGGTGAAAACACCCCATTATAAGAATGCCCGTTGGCTAGAGATTCGTGAATTTGAGCCTGCGAAAAGCTAAAGCCGGAACAAATACAACCAGTACTATGGCGGAAATTATTTTATACATATCACTAAATAAACTGGGGGAAGAAAAATATTCTAGTAATTAGAAATATACGACAATCCCTTCAAAAAAATTATGTTTAAATCATTTAAGTAACTGAAATACAAAAAATTAGTTTGTTAAAGAAAGGTTCCTTTTTAATTTTGGGAAATTTAAACTATGGGTGCTTTATGTGTTTCCATAATCAGACTCGGCTAAATTTTAATATTTTTACAAGGAATTATAACAATTGCTTTTATCCTTGTAATTAGCTCTTTATTATTGAGAGAAGTATAAGATATAACAAGTCGTAGTAAATAAATAGGTTGAAGAAATTTTTCATTTTTATATCAGTCTTGACATTGCTTTATAGTTGCGATGAAGAATTCAAGCCTCTTAAGTTTGAAAAACAAGTAGCATATAAAATTTTTCCTCAATTAATAGATTCACTTCATAGAGACGTAAGAGTTCCAATTCCGCCACCTCCTTTTATACGTGATAATAATGCGGATATTTTAGCATTAGACACCATTGAATCTAAAAAAAAATGGGAGGAATATGAATTACTGAAAAAGAAATATTATAAAGATTCAGTAAAATTGGTTATCGCTATTAGTGACTCCACATATTTATTAAGTAAAAATGATAAAAAAGCTTTTCTAAAATTCTATAAGAAGGAGAATATTGAATTAGATTCAACAAAAGTTGATTCTAGATATAAAATCATTTTAGATAGTCTAAACGCAGATAAAAAGCTAAAATTGAAATATTTATCAGAATTTCCGGAAGGATCAGAAATATGGAGTCAAAAAAATGAGTATGATTTCTTTTTAAATGGAGCTACTGGATTTAGCAGAATAAAATTTGATAAAACATATTCTTTTGGAGTGCTAACAAGTAATTATTCAATGGGAAGATTGAACGGATTTGGAGTAAGAATTTTCATAAAGAAGGTCAATGGTCTATGGATAATTGATAAAATAGAAACAACAACTATTTCGTGACAGCATACCTGCAAAAACACCACATATTCGCAATTTCGGCTATCCTGCGAGAAGAGAATTTATAGAAATCAGGCAGTTCTAATTAGGGGAAGTTTGCAAAAAAAAATCCTAAAAATGCTTCCTGTAAGTTTGTCAAGCGCTTGTTTCCTGAAAAATTTCCAAATATTAGTTTTCCTCATTTTCCAGGCGATAAATTATTTTTTTCATTTGAGCAATCTCTCTTTTTTGAGCTGCAATAATTTCTTTAGCGAGTTCTTTGGTTTTAGGATCTGTTTTAAACTATTTACAGAAATAAGAATAAGAAGATTAATCAAAATGTTTTTACCTTTAGAAGTCTGAATAAAATTTGTAAGAGCCTAAATTGATGTCTGGAATATTATTATTTATTGGAATTGTCTTATTGCTCCTCGCAATTCACGACTTTTTTTTCACAACCCTTTCGGGTAGCGGTACAGGGTTCTTATCCAGGAATATTTCTATTTTATCTGATAAGATCATTCAGTTTTGTGTGAAGATTTTTGGAAGAAAAGCCTATAATTATAATGGATTGTTCGTGAATCTTATGATTCTGTTTATCTGGCTTCTCTTAATTTGGGTTGGGCTGTTTTTAGTTTATTCCTCAAATCCCGATGCTATTACCAGTAGTAGTGGTAAAGTAGCAAATTTTTGGGAGCGCCTTTATTTTACAAGTTATACACTCTCCACACTTGGGATGGGTAATTTCACGCCAAATACTGCAGCATTTGAATTGTTAACCGGTGCCTTTTCTTTCTTCGGATTTATCTTTTTTACCAGTTCAATGACCTATTTTCTTTCGGTTTCATCTGCCCTCGTCAATAAGAGAACCCTGTCTAAAAGTATTTATCACCTTGGGAAAACTCCACAGGAAATTGCAAAAAATATATTAAGCTTTGATTCCTCATTCAGCTACCAGCAATTTTCAGAGCTGCAAAAGTTAATAGATAAACATTCAGTGAATCATCACGCATATCCTGTAGTTCATTTTTATAGGCAAAGTAAGAAAAAGGATAGTTTTAGTATTAACATTGCAAGGTTAGATGAAGCAGTTAGCATTCTTCTTTATTCAGAAGAAAAGAATAATTATAGGACTGAATTAAATGTTTTGCGATCTTCTTTGTCTAGTTTTTTAGAAGATATGGAAAAGAATTTTGCTTCGAACCTTTCAATAGGGGAGAACACGGGAGATTCCTATAATTTTCCCTCTTTGAAATCTAAGGAAGAAAAAGAACTGCGAAGTCGCAGGAATATAGTGGAAGGTTTATTTAGAAGTGAAAACTATACCTGGGAAGATATTTTTGCTAAAAGTTAAGATTTTTAGAAATTCCACTGCCGAGCTTTTAACTCACGAACTGTCGCGGTAATTAGATTTAACTACTTCATTGAATTCGAGCACAGGTTTGTACTTCAATTTTTTTCTGAAATACCTTACTTGTTTCTAATTTGAAGTAGCTAAAACCTGTTTTTTCCGGCTTTGAGGCGCCTTAGCTTTAAGCCTTTTACCATACCATAAAAGGAAACCGGTTACAGGTAGGGAGCTACATAATAAACTAATTAAAAAAGCAAGAATTTTGCCCGGCAAACCGGCGATGGCTCCTACATGAATATCGTAGTTCATCCTTAATATTTTCTCGGCTACCCCCGCTTTTTCGTAGACACCATAAATAGTTTCGGAGGGAATTTCAGAGAGGTCATTTTGATCGTAAAATCTATAATCTGAATCGTAATAAATACCATCACTATTGCTAACTTCTACATATATACTGTGATTTTCATCATAGGGATAATGAATTTCATAGTCTTTCGCATTCGGAAATTTTTCTTTGAGAAATGGCATTAGTTTTCTAATAGGCTCATTTTCCTGTGATGAATTTTGGAAGCTTCCGCCTGGATTCTCAGGAACAGAGAATACTACTTCTTTTTCACCTCCAATACCATTATAAAAGACTTTCGCAAAAGTTTCAAAAGTCATTACCAGCCCTGTGAAGATGAAAATTACTGCAATAAAGCTGGCATAGAAACCAATAATTTGGTGAAGATCATAATTTTTCCGTTTCCATTTGGTGCTCGATTTCCATTGAAACCAGGTACGTTGTTTTCTAACTTTTTTGTTTTTAGGCCACCATAGAATAATGCCCGAAACCAGCATAAGAAAGAAAATAAAGGTACTCCAGGCTACAATTTCGCTTCCTATTTCTTTAGGCAACCACAAATGCATATGGCCATCTAAAACAAAATGAAAAAATCCTGATAAGTGATTTTCAGTATAAAGAATTTCACCGGTCCAGGGATGAAGAAATACCGATTGATAGAATTCCGGTTTTTCTTCATAAAAAATAACTTCAATAGGTTTTTTACCACCACCGTATAAAGTACCGTGAATATATTTGCCGGGGAAAACGCTTTGCGCAATATCTTTAGCTTCTAATGGATCTATCTCAGGATTGGTTTGCGGAACAACTTCTGGGACCTTAGAAGTTAAAGCGGTTATTTCTTCCTGAAACACCCAGAGGCAACCGGTTATAGATACTATAAAAACAACTAAACCTGTTGCCAGCCCAAGGTATAAATGCAGGGTTCTAATGTATTTTCTGAATTTTTTCCCCGGTTTATTTTTATCCATTACCAGAATTTTAAGATCCGGGCGCTACCGGAAATAGTTGTTTATTTCTATCTATATAGAATAGGTCTAAATAAATATTAGAGCGAAAGTAAAATCTTCTTACTTAAAGCACAAATTTTATTTAGAATATTTTTAAATAGAGATTAAGAGATCATTCTTGCTACATCGATGTATAGCTATTGAAGATCTTACAATTTCTACGCTACAACCTCAAAGAAATTATTACAATAATATTTAGATTTCAATTTCGTAAATACACTTATCTTGCCTGCTTAAAATAACAACTATGGCTTCAGGAATTTTTGCCCTTTTAGATGATATCGCAGCGCTAATGGACGATGTAGCGGTAATGGGAAAAGTGGCAGGGAAAAAAACAGCGGGTCTTTTAGGTGATGATCTTGCTGTTAATGCAGAGAAAGCATCAGGGTTCATGTCTTCCAGAGAATTACCGGTGCTATGGGCAATTACCAAAGGGTCCTTTCTCAATAAGCTTATTATTTTACCACTGGCATTTTTACTAAGTGCTTTTTTGCCGTCGGCTATTACTGTAATCTTGATTATAGGCGGACTCTACCTGGCCTATGAAGGAGCCGAAAAGGTACATGAATACCTATTTCCGCATTTGCATAAAAAAGAGAAACCTAAACTTGAAAAACTCTCTGAAGAAGAAGTTTTAAGCAGGGAAAAAGAGAAGATAAAATCAGCAATTTTAACCGATTTTATACTTTCGGTAGAAATAATTATAATAGCCTTAGGAACAGTAGGACAGGAGCCTTTACTTACGCAAATTCTGGTAGTTACCCTAATTGCCATAGTAGCCACTGTAGGAGTTTATGGTATTGTGGCCCTAATTGTGAGAATGGATGAGTTTGGCGCGAAACTTATAAGCTTAAACGAGGAAGAAAACAGTTTTTCCGATAAAATTGGTCGGTTTTTGGTAAGTGCATTACCTAAGGTAATTAAAAGTTTATCGGTTATTGGGACTATAGCTTTGCTCTTAGTTTCTGGAGGAATTTTTGTACATAATCTTGAATTTTTCCACGGTTTGTTTGAGAGTATTCCGGGAATTATCGTTGAATTTCTTACAGGCCTGGTGGTTGGATTCGTTGTATTTGCCCTTATAAAAATTGGCATTAAAATGTGGAAGAAATTTAAAAGCTAGTAGCTATCTAAATTGAAGATTTTTTAGAAGAAGTTTTAAAAAAAGAGGCTGGCTCAAAAGTATAATTTCGTCAAACTGATTTGTTTCTCAGAATAACGATTTAAAAACTTTTAAGACAGCCTCTTTATATTTAAGGGTGAAAATCTTTAAATTTTATACCACTTCTGTTTCTTCTGAAACTTCTGCTTCCGAAGCTTCATCAGCATCAAGAACATTAAATTTTTCCAGTTGTTTTTCTTCCCCGGTAAAATATGGGAAAACATCTAAAATTGGAGATTCAGTAATAGACGGGATTGAGTAATCTCCCATAGTCTCTTCCATTGCGCTGGTAGTATTCTCAAAGGCTTCTTTTACATCGTTAGCCTGAACTAACAAGTAAATATTGGTCTTTTTCTCTTTTCCGCTTTCTTCATCTAAAGCTACGAGAGAAACTTTCGATTTAAACCACCTGTCAGAATTTTCAAAAGGGTGTACTTCAGCAAAATTAGCGACTTTTATATTCATAATTCTAAAATCTTCACTGGTATAGGCAGTCATCTCTTCGCTAATCCTTGCTTCTGCTTCAGTATAAGAAACCGCATCTAAAAGATAGGTATCTGTAGTCATTTTCTGCTCTCCGGTTTCGTGTGTTTTTTTGTATTTCACCTTACATTCAAACCAAGTTACGCTCATAATCTATATTTTTTTAGGGCTCCAAAAATAGGATTTAAAAAGCGCCAGCTAGTAAATATGTTTAATAGATATTCACAATTTTAATCTTTACTCAATAATCGAGATTTAATGCTCCGAGGTAGTTTACTATTATAATTTTTTGCCGTGCAAGACAAGAATATGAAAATGAATGAGTTTGGGTGATCACAAAAAAAGATTCACTGTTGCAGAGCTTAAAAGGGAAGTGCTGGAAGTAATGAATATTTCAACAATGGGACCAGCGAGTTTGAAGCTGAAAATTGTATTTAATCTCTTTGGCGTCCATTAATTTCATCAATATCAATGCGGTAAACTATAGGAGAATTTGAGTTGCTTTTACTGGAGAAATTCTCGATAAAATCCGGGATAGATTTTCCTTTATTTTTTATGGTTTTTTTTACTCCTTCAGAAAAGAAATGCAGCATATATTTAGCATCTGTTCCTTCTAATTCTGTGAATTTGCCGTACAATAAAACCGACTTCCATTTTTCTAATGTAGAAATTTCATCTACCTGAAAAGTGACTAATGGATTTTTTCGCATTGCTTCTATTTTGCCTCCCTGCCCCGAATAGCTTAAAATGCTATTTTGTTCAGGGTCATAATAATAGGTGATGGGAATTATTTCTCCCCTTCCCCTGGAGAGATATCCGAGCCTTCCTATATAATTTTCGGCAAGTAGCTGGGTACTTTCAATTAAGGTCATGGCTCTCATAATAGTTTTAATTTAGAAGGTAATTAAAGCTCGCGGGGGTGAAATTCTGCTTAAAATTCCTGTCTAATTTATCGCTGAATCTCTAAATAAAATATGACGGCTATCATTAAAACTCAATTTTACTCGGTAAACTAAATACTAAATGCAGGTGGGGTTTTAAATAGATGAAAATAAAAATGCCGAAAAATTGTTTTGAGTACTTCGCAAATTGACTCATAAAAGTAAAATTGTGACTTCACAGCGTCTTAATAATTTTCTCCTTGTATATTTGAATAAAGAAATATTACTAATTGGAATCTTTTAAAAATATAAACAAAAATCGTGGCCTTCAATATCTTATTGGAATTGGCTCAATTCTTTTTATTTCATTTATCTGCTATCTCTTTATTGATATTATAGGTTACCACGTGGTAGCGCTACTTTTACTTCTTGTTGTTTCTATATTAGCAATGTTTTTTAAGATACTCCCGGTGGTAGTTGCTGCCGTTTTAAGTGCTTTAATCTGGAACTTTTTATTTATTCAACCTCAATTAACCTTTAAAATTAGTACGCCCGAGGATGCACTTTTATTCCTGATGTATTTTGTGATTGCAGTAATGAATGCAGTTTTTACAACTAAAATTAGAAAAGCTGAAGCGGCATCCCGCAAAAGGAAGGAAAGGGAAAAGACCATACAATTATATAACACACTGTTTAATTCGCTTTCACACGAATTAAAAACGCCTATTGCGGCCATTATTGGCTCGGTAGATACGCTAAAAGAAAGTAGGAAGAAACTTTCTGCCGATAATAAAAGTGAACTTTATAATGAAATTGAAATAGCTGGTAACAGACTTAACAGGCAGGTTAAAAACCTTTTAAATATGAGCCGTTTAGAAAGTGATTCCATCCATTTACAGCTCAATTGGTATGATGTAAATGAGATTGTCTATAATGTTATTGAAAATAATAAGTTAGATTGCAATCAGCACCAAATTCTTTATCAGCCAGAAGATAACCTACCTCTTTTCTTGTTTGATGCTACTTTAGTAGAGCAAATTTTACATAATATTGTCCATAATGCTATTCAGTATACACCTAAAGGTTCTAAAATTGAAATTAAGGTGTCTCATAATAGTGAAGACTGTGTATTTGAAATTTCAGATAACGGAAAAGGTTTTCCAGAGGAAAATAAAGAGCGGGTTTTTGAAAAGTTTTATCGGTTACCAAATTCGGCCACCGGGGGCACTGGGCTTGGGCTTTCTATTGCACAGGGATTTGCTGAAGCTCATAATGGAAAAATTAAAGTTCGTAACAGAAGCAATGGCGGAGCCCAATTTACGGTAACAATTCCGGCAAAAATGACCGACCCTAAAAATTACCAAAATGAATAATGCAGAAATACTTGTTATAGACGATGAGCCGCAAATTAGAAAACTGCTTAAAATCACGTTGGAAAGTAACGACTATAAAGTAGTGCTGGCCGAAACCGGGACAGAAGGTGTTCATTTGGTGGCTAACCATACTCCCGATCTTGTTATTCTGGATTTAGGACTACCTGATAAAAGTGGGCATTTAGTGTTGAAAGATTTAAGGGAATGGTATGATAAATCTATAATAATACTTTCCGTTCAGGATAGCGAAGCCGATATTATTAAAGCTTTAGATAATGGTGCTACAGATTACCTTACCAAACCTTTTAGAACCGGCGAACTTTTGGCCAGGATAAGAGCTTCATTAAGAATAAACCAAAACACAGATTTACAACCCATTATAGCAACCGGAGATTTAGAGATCGATTTAAGCTCAAGAATAGTAAGCAAAAATAATACTCCTGTTAAATTAACTGCTACCGAGTATAATTTAGTAGCCTTGCTTGCAAAAAACCAGGGTAGGGTTTTAACACATCAATTTTTATTAAAAGAGATTTGGGGATTTGGTTCTCAAAATGAAACCCAATATCTGCGGGTTTTTATAGCTCAACTTAGGAAGAAGTTGGAAGAAAACCCCAATAGCCCTATTCATATAATTACAGAGAGTGGAGTGGGTTACCGTTTTGTGTAATCTTTATAAAATCTTTATAGTACCGGTTTAAATTTTATATTCTGCTTATAGCCTTAAACCTAACTTTGCATTATAATTCTAATCAAAGTAGAGTGGCTAAACCTCCAAAAAGATCACCTGGCGAAAAAAATCAATCTTATTCCCATCTAAAATGGCCGGCTATTGTAATAGCTATTTTAGTAGTGATTATAGTGGTCGCATTCGATTACTGTAGCCGCCAGGGTATTTTATAATAAGGGAGAAATGTTGTCATTTTTCAAGAATATTATATCCGAAATATACCGTGAGAGAAGATTAAGTAAAATTGCTGCAATTTTAAGCATCTTCGGTGTATGTCTTCTCATTTTTGATTTAGGTTTTACTCATATTGAGAGTGAAAGAAATTTTCTAAAAAACCTCTATTATGGGATTATAAGCCTGGGCTTTCTAATTGTATTAGTTCGTAGTTTTTTACCGCGACCGCAAACCCCAAAAAAAGTAAGGCTATTCGATTGGCTACTCGCTGTTTCGTTTGGGATTCTTCTTCTTTTAAGAATAGATTTTATTGTTGCAAATCTTGGCTTCTTAAAGTTTTTCAATCAAATGGGTTGGGTCTATCTTGGGCTTTTTCTTTTTTTTATACGTGAAATATCTTCTTTTAAAGTAAATTTTAAGAGAGATTATTTAAATCCTGCCCAATTATTTGTTGCCAGTTTTCTTCTCATAATTTTCTTAGGTACTTTTTTCCTTCTTCTTCCCAAAGCAACCCATGCCGGGATTGGCCTTATTGATGCACTTTTTACCGCCACCAGTGCAGTTTGTGTTACAGGTCTAATCGTTGTAGATACCGGAAGTTATTTTACCACTTTTGGACAAAGCGTTATTATGGTTTTAATTCAATTGGGAGGGCTGGGGATTATGACCTTTGCCAGTTATTTTAGCTATTTCTTTAGAGGCAATAGCTCTTATGCCAATCAACTTATGCTAAAGGATATCAGTAATTCCGAAAAAATAGGCGAAGTTTTCGTGGTCTTAAAAAAGATATTGCTTTTAACCTTTTCAATAGAGGCGGTAGGGGCCCTTTTTATTTATTTCAATTTAGATAGTGCAATAATTAATTCTGTACCAGATCGTATATTTTTCTCCATTTTTCATAGTATTTCAGGATTCTGCAATGCCGGTTTCTCTACGCTGGAAAACAGCCTGTATGAGCCTGGCTTTCGTTTTAATTATCCCTTACATCTAATTATTGCTGCCTTATTTATTCTGGGAGGTATTGGTTTTCCAATTTTGTTGAATCTCTATAAATATGTGAGATATTATACTTTACGTAAATTACAAAAAATAAAAGATCCGCATCGCGCGACTTACATGCCCTGGGTTTTAAATCTTAATTCCCGAATTGTATTAACCACAACCCTTATTTTGCTTTTAACCGGTACAGTCTTCTTTTATATTTTTGAATATAATAATACACTAAGCGGGCATAGCGAATTTGGTAAAATTGTTACCGCTTTTTTTGGAGCCGCAACACCCAGGACTGCTGGTTTTAATTCTGTAGATACCTCGGCATTGCATTTCTCTACTTTAATGCTTGTATTTCTTTTAATGTGGATTGGTGCCTCACCAGCTTCAACCGGTGGTGGAATTAAGACCAGTACTTTTGCCCTGGCAACACTTAATTTTTTGAGTCTGGCGAAAGGAAAAGACAGGATTGAGGTTTATAAAAGAGAGGTTTCTAACATCTCTATAAGAAGAGCCTTCGGCATTATTAGTTTATCTCTTATAGTTATTGGCCTGGCTATATTTCTAATAGCATTTCTTGAACAGGATAAAAATATTATCGCAATTACTTTTGAAGCTTTTTCGGCCTACAGTACAGTGGGCTTAAGTATGGGAATTACAGCCGGCTTAAGTTCTACTTCTAAATTAATAATTATTGCTACAATGTTTATTGGCCGGGTTAGTATGTTAACCCTGCTTATAGCCATTCTACGAAATATTAAACATCTTAATTATCGCTATCCTTCAGAAGAAATTTTAATCAACTAAAACACTTTAGAATGAAATATATTATCATAGGATTAGGAAACTTTGGAGCCTCCCTTGCAGAAAAATTAACCTCTATGGGAAACGAAGTTATTGGTGTAGACAGTAATCTTGGTAAAGTTGAAGCTATAAAAGAAAAAATCACCCACGCAATAAGCCTTGATGCTACCGATTTTAATGCAGTAAACAATTTACCCCTTGAAGATACTGACATTGTAATAATTGGAATTGGCGAAGATAAAGGAGCAAATATTATGGCTACAGCCTTAATGAAACAACTAAAGGTAAAACGGTTAATTAGTCGGGCTGTATCACCTTTACAACAAATGGTTTTAGAAGCGATGGACGTAGAGGAAATAATTCATCCTGAAGAGGAAACCGCAGAGCGATGGTCGAAAAAATTAAACCTGGAAGGAGTGGTAGATTCCTTTGAAGTTACAGGGGAATACAGTATAGTTGAAAGTGAAATCCCTAAGGAATTTGATGGAAAAACCCTGGATGAAATTGGTTTAAAGAAGAAGTATAATATTATAGTGCTTACTACAATTAAATATACTGAAGGGAAAAACGAAATCGGTTCTGCAAAAACCTTGTCTAGTGTTCAGGGGGTGGCTACCGCAAAAACCGAATTACATTATGGAGATATCATGGTGTTATACGGAAATAATCAGGATATCAAAAAGCTTTTAAAAGAGATCAGAAAATCCTAAGCACGACAGTTAGATTTTACTTGATAATCGCAATTTGATGCTCCGCACCGACATTTCGGGATGCCTCGAAAGGTAGTTTACTAACCAAAGCTTATCTTTCTTTTAAGGAATTTGTTACTTTTGAGCTATGAAACTTCTGGCCGTTCTTTTAGGAATTTTTTGTTTGCTTATCTCTGCAAACCCCTGCTGTATTGAAGATAATTGCGAATCAGCTTCCGAATTGAAAATTTCGGAAAATGAAGAAAACCAGAAGGAAAATGACTGTGGCTTATGCTCTCCTTTTATAAGCTGCGGAAGTTGTATTGGTTTTATTCCAAATACAGATGAAGTAGTGACAGTCCTTGACCCTCAACCCGTACCATTTACAAATTTATTCGGACTCACTTTTAAAAGTGTTGAAGCTGAATATTCTGATAGGGTTTGGCAACCGCCCCAAGAGGTTATTATTTCTTGAAAACAGAATTAATAACCTAAATTTTTACAATGATTAAACTCTTATTTAAACTTGCGATCTTCCTTATCGCTTTTCACGCTGTGGGACAAAATTCCCTCGAGACGGTAATAAAAAATGCCGAAGATAATACACCTTTACTTGGGGCCAACGCCGTAGTTTCCGGGACTGAAATTGGAGCTACTGCAAATATAGATGGGGAAGTAACTTTAAAAAAAATCCCAAATGGCCCCCAAACAATCGTTTTTAGTTTTGTAGGTTTTACTACAAAAGAAATCACACTAGATTTCCCCAGGAGCACAAAAGATACTCTGGAGATTTTCCTTGAACCCGGCGGGGAAGAAATGCAAGAAGTTATTATTCAGTCTACCCGCTCCCGGCGCAGTATTGCCGATTTGCCAACTCGAGTAGAAGTAATTTCTGGCGAAGAACTTACTGAAAAAGGGAATATGAAACCCGGTGATATCAGGATGTTGCTTAACGAAACCACCGGAATTCAAACCCAGCAAACTTCGGCTATATCCGGTAATTCGAGCATTAGAATTCAGGGACTGGATGGGAAATATACACAGCTCCTAAAAGATGGATACCCGCTTTATTCAGGATTTTCCGGCGGACTCAGTTTACTGCAAATTGTGCCTTTAGATTTGCAACAGGTTGAGGTAATTAAAGGTTCTTCTTCCACGCTTTACGGCGGTGGAGCTATCGCGGGTTTGGTAAATCTTATTTCTAAAACCCCTGGCGAAGAAAGAGAACTCAATTTTATGCTAAATGCAACTTCAGCATTAGGACTCGATCTTAGCGGATTTTATTCTGATACCTATGGAAAACTGAGCACTACCATTTTTGCATCCTATAATATTGGTTCACCATATGACCCTGCAGATATTGGTTTAACAGCAATTCCTGAGTTTAATCGTTATACTATTAATCCCAGGGTTTTTTACGAATTCACCGAAAATACAAAATTGGATGTAGGCGTGAATACGACGGCTGAAGAACGCACCGGTGGTAATATAGCTTACCTGGAAGGAGAGGATGTAGAAGATCCTTATTTTGAGAGAAATAATACAAATAGAACCACTTTGCAATCGGGTTTTGAACATTCCTGGAGTGAGGATAATCGGCTTAACCTCAAGAATAGTTTCAGCTTTTTTGACCGTGAAATTCAAACTGGCGATTATGTTTTTGCAGGTAATCAATTTGCCTCGTATAATGAAGCTTCTGTAGTTTTAGGTACCGATGATATGGAATGGATTGGAGGCCTGAATTTATGGGTAGATCGTTTTGAGCAGGATGTTTTAACTGATGCTCCCGTGGTAGATTATGAGCATCTTACCTACGGGGCTTTTGTTCAAAATAATTGGAGGGCCAACAACTGGTTTCAGCTGGAAACAGGGCTTAGAACCGATTATCAAAATGAATATGGATGGTTTGTTTTGCCAAGAATTTCAGCGATGTTCACAATTTCTGATGCTATTACTACCCGAATTGGCGGCGGAATGGGCTATAAAACGCCTTCGGTTTTTACAGAAGATGCCGAGCGACTTCAGTTTAGAAATGTAATACCGATAGATGTGAGTACTACCGAAGCTGAAAATTCTATAGGAGGAAATTTTGATATTAATTACCGAACCGAACTTTTTGAAACCATAGAATTTACAAGTAATACGCTTTTCTTTTACACCAAAATTGATAATCCCATAATTCTTGAGAATACATCAGAAGGCGTTTTTGAATACCTGCAACCTAATGGATTTATTGAAAGTAGAGGAATTGAAGCGAATTTAAAATTTGGTTATAAAGATTTTAAATTATTTACCGGTTATACTTATGCCGATGTAGATCGTACTGAAAACGGAAATACTTTCGAAATGCCACTGGTATCAAAACATCGCTTAAATAATGTGCTCATGTATGAGTTACACGAAAAGCTTAAAATTGGATTAGAAGGCTATTATTTTAGTCCGCAGCAATTAGGCGACGGCGCCACCGGACAGGAATACTGGATTTTTGGTCTAATGATGGAAAAATTATGGGAAGATTTTTCGATTTTCCTGAATTTCGAAAACTTCACCGATACTCGTCAAACACGGTTCGACTCTATATACACCGGTTCAATATCCGATCCACAATTCAGAGATATTTATGCCCCTGTAGATGGTTTTGTAGTAAATGGAGGGATAAAATTGTTTTTTTAAATAAAGGTTTAATAAAAGAAACTGTCTGAAAAGATATAATTTCGTCAAATTGCCGAAGCATAAGTATTGTTTTATTTCTATGATTAATAACATCTTAGATTCTGAAATAAATTTCAGAATGACGACTTAAAAATCTTTTCAGACAGCACCTTAAATACAAGTCAAAAATATTTTGATTGAAAAAGTTCTAAACAGAAACTTTAGGTTCAATATTTATAGCGGTTAGTGAATTTTTTAGTTCTTCCAGTTCATCAAGTAGCTTATTTCTGCCATTTTGAAAAATAGTGGTTTTATTGGTGAATAAGTCCTGGTAATAGGAGATTCCGTCTAAAAGATTAAGCTTAAATTTCTCTAATTTTTTCTTCTGTTTTGCAGAAGGTTCCTCCATAAATTCTTCAATTTCATTTTTAAAATAATCCAGGTATATTTTTAATTCTTTTAGAAACATATTGGGACGGTTAGGCATTTCCATCACAGAAAATTTTCCGTAGATATGTTGTACCATTTTTGAAAGAGAAACTACTTTAGAAAAGTAAGCCATATTTGGTCCCGGACAAATAGCAACCCCCTGGGCCTGCCCCTTTATTCTAATGTCGTTTTCAAGAAAAGAGGCATTTCCCAGGCCAACACATAAACAGGCTTTTTCGGTAATTTTGTTTTTCTTTTTATCTAATACCTCCTGGGAGAAATTGTCTTTTTGTTCTTCCAGTTCTTTAAGTTTTATATCCTGAAATTTTTTAGAGGCAGAACAAATTCCTTTTTCGTCATATTCTTTACTTAGAGCCAGGAATTTTTTAGGGCAGGAACTTCCACTTTTATTATTAGAAATTCGCTTGTCTTTCAGTTGTTCGTTGGTGGTTCCTCTAACGGTATTAAAAGGGATGCCTAAAGGCGAGATATGACTTAAATAAAGATCTTTTTCTTTCGCTTTCACCAATAATCTACGCGTTTCAATATCAACCGAAGTAGCTTCAGGCACCAGTAAAAATGGAGTTCCCCAACCTACAGATGATACCTTGTAGTGATCCAGTAAAAAGTTATGCTCTTCAGCAGTGCCTACACCGCCCTGTACCGTGATTTTAAGATCAAGAGGTTGTTGCGGAACCGGTATTTCTTTCTGGTTTAAGGCTTTGCTCATTAATTCGTGAGCCGATTGAATAAGCTGATCTTTTTTCTCATTAAATTCTTCCAGAATCGGCCCCAGCAGGTGACCGTCGGTAGCAAAAGCGTGGCCGCCGCAGTTTAGCCCAGATTCAATTCGATATTCTGAAACCCATAATCCTTTTTTTGCCAGGTAATTTCCCTGGATTGAAGCCGATCTAAAATCGCTTACTTTCAGAATAATTTTCTTTTTAAGATTTCCATTTGCGTCAGGAAAGAAATCTTTGAAATTTTCAAAATAGCTATAAAGCCTTGGGTTTAATCCCGCTGAAAGTACAATAGAAGAAGATAGTTTTGAATTTGCGAATCCGCGTAATGCGGCATGGGCATCATTGAATTCTACAGGCAGTTGCTCGTTTTTAACGAAATTGTCCTTATCAATTTTCGCCATAATATTTACATCTATGCTTCCTGGGCTTAGATGATTTTCAATATAATTGCTTAATTTTTCTTTCGTCTCTACACCGGTATTCAGCAAATTTTGAAAACCCTGTTTGATTTCAGAATGATTGGGTAGTATGGAAAGGTAATTTTCTAAAGCTGTTTTACTTTCTGTGAGCTCCTTTTTAAAATTCTCAAACTTATCCTGAACAATATTGTTTACAAGATCTAAATAAGAGGTGATCCTTTCTGCGCGGGAATCGGGACTTTTCTTGGGAATCTCCTTATAAGGCAAATCGAATTTCTTACTGTAAAAAGCATTCATTTTCTCAATAAGTTCATCGTCAATAATGGAGATGACCGAAGATATTCCATATTTAGCGACCCGCAAAGGACTGTCTATTGTAAAAGCTGTTCCCATTACCGGGATATGAAAACTGTGTATTTGGTTCGTTTTGGTCATATTCTAAGAATTATTACCGGCACTGCAAGAATTTGCAGCGTTACCGGGCTTGTTTAAAATGAGGAATTAAAATTCCAATTTGTAAAGGAAAGAAGTTGAAAGCTGCTAAAATATGACACGGGTCATATTTCGAAATTTAAACTGAGCTAAGAGAAGAGTTAATGTAAAAGCTACTTTTTTGGATTCAGTAGTGGTAGAGAAGAAATTTTATGGAAAATATTTCATATAAAAAAGCCCCCAAAAGCTAAAACTAATGGGGGCATTTTGTATTAAGATACTTACTTAAAAATCTGATTCAGAAATAACTTAGTCTATTTTTCTAAAGTTAGCTTCGCCATCAAACTCCAGTTCTGTACCGTCAGCCAGTTCTATTTCCTGCTCCTTTTTCTGTTTTTCCCATCCAATTACCTGTGCATCAGTATAATTTTCTTCTATATAAGAAACGATTTTAGAGGGCAGGGCAGACATTGGTATTACCGTATCATTCTGGCTTTCAATTTCGATGATATTTCCATTTTCGTCCAAATCCAGTTCAAGACCGTTGGAGAGGATTACTTCAAATTTTTCATCTTCCCAAATTTGCCATTTACTGTTTTCTTTTACCTCTTTTACATTAGCCGAAGAAAAATTCTGCTGAATATAGTCCTGGGCTGTAGATGGTAAATTGTTAGTATTTGTTTGTGCAAAGATTCCAATAGAGCACAATGCGAAAATTCCTGATAAAATTACTTTTTTCATAATAGTTGTTTTTTATTCGGTGCGAAGTAAACTTTCAAAACTGGAAAGAATTTGGAATTTACAGTCCAAAAATCCTAAAAATCTCCTAAATTTTTCTCTGTAAATAGGGATTACTAATAAAATGAGTTCTCATTAAATTTGGTTTCCATTTCCCATTTTCTTCCAGTTTTGATTTTCATATTTGTATTTTTTGGGAGAATTGTAAAAAAAGTGTCAGATTTGAAACTTATATGTTATTCTTGCAATTAATAAGATTTCCATAAGCAGATAAAAAATTTTCATGAAGATTCAACATTTACTTATTCTAAGTCTACTTTTATTTTTTAGTAACACTCAAGCCCAGGATATAACTGAAAATAGTTTTGGTAATGGCATAATTAACACGGTAGCAAGAGATAGTTCTTTTAGCTTGAAGTTTGGTGCGAGATTTCAATCTTTATTTGTTAGCGAATGGCGGGATTCTGAATTTGAAGGATTTGAATCTGAAAGTTCAAATATTCTTATTCGGCGTGCCAGGCTAAAATTTAGTGGATTTGCGTATTCTCCCAAATTAGAATATAAACTGGAGTTAGGGTTGTCTAATCGCGATATTTCGGGAGCTTCCGTATTTACTAATAATGCTCCGCGCTATGTTCTTGATGCGGTTTTGAAGTGGAATTTCTATGAAAATTTCATCTTATGGGTCGGGCAGGCAAAATTACCTGGGAATAGGGAGCGGGTAGTTTCTTCTGGAGATCTTCAATTTGTAGATAGATCTTTATTGAATAGTAGATTTAATATAGATAGGGATCTTGGGGTGCAACTGCACCATAAAATCAATTTAGGAAACCAATTTGTAATAAAAGAAATTTTCGCTTTTTCACAGGGAGAAGGAAGAAATGTAGTTACCGGAAATCTTGGCGGTTTTCAATATACCGGGCGCTTAGAAGCTTTACCTTTTGGAGAATTTCAGGATTATCGTGAGGCTTCTTTAGAAAGGTATGAGACTCCCAAATTAGCCATGGGAGTGACTTATGATTATAATAATGATGCAGTAAAAACCCGCTCTAATATGGGCGGTTATATGTTTACCGAAAATGGTTTTTATTCTACCGATATCACTACATTTTTTGCAGATTTTATGTTTAAATACAAAGGAGTATCAGTGCTTGGGGAATTTGCTCACCGGGATGCCGAAAATCCCATCGCTGTAGAAGAAGATGGAACGCCTACCGGTGCTATTGTAAATGTTGGAAATTCAATTAACCTGCAAGGTGGATATTTATTTGATAACAATATAGAGGTTGTGGGAAGGTTTACCCAGGTACAGGAAGATATTTTGGGGTCGCTGTTTCCTAATGAAAAACAATATACTTTCGGTATTTCTAAATACTTATCTAAACACAAATTAAAAGTACAAACCGATTTAAGTTTTAGGGATAGCCCAGATCCAGATTGGAATAATCTTATGTATAGGCTTCAGGTAGATTTCCATTTATAATTTTAGAGAAAGAAAGAAGGAAACTCTGCCTGGTGTGAATTTTTGAGTGTTTTAAAACTATTGCCATGAAAATTCTAATTATCGAAGACGAACAGGATATGTTGCAAAACATGAAGGATTTTCTAATAAGGGAAAATTTCGTGGTAGAAACGGCAACCAGCTTGACTGAGGCACGTGATAAAATAGGGGTTTATAGCTACGACTGCATTTTACTGGATATTAATTTAAAAGATGGGAGTGGATTCCAGCTTTTAGAAGAATTGAAACAAAAAAAGATAGAAGACGGGGTTATTATTGTTTCAGCAAGAAATTCGTTAGACGATAGGCTAGCGGGACTTAATTTGGGCGCCGATGATTATCTTGCGAAGCCTTTTCATATGGCAGAGCTAAACGCTCGTGTAAAAGCTGTATTGCGAAGACGCCAGTTTAACGGGAATAACACAATTAAGATTGGCAACCTTAGTATAGACCTGGATGAACACGAAGCGAGTATAGATGATAAACCCTTAAATTTAAACCGAAAGGAATACGAGATATTATTGTTCTTTTTTTCAAACCAAAACAGGCTGGTGAATAAGTCGGCTTTGGCAGAGCATGTTTGGGGCGATCATATAGACCAGGCCGATAGTTTTGAATTTATTTATTCCCAGATTAAAAATCTTCGAAAAAAGCTAAAAAGCGCCGGGGCCGAAATTGAAATTAAGGCGGTATATGGCATTGGCTATAAATTAATTACCCAATGAAATTATTAAATTATACCACCAGTTATTTTGCAGCGATATTGCTAGTTCTTTTGGGGATTTGGGCGGTGATTTTTTATCTGGAAATGCTGGATGAAATTTATGACAGCCTGGACGATGGCCTGGACAACCAAAAAATGTTGGTGATTAACCGGGCAAAGGAAAACCCTGAAGTGCTGCAACGTTCAGAATTTAAAGATGGTAGTTACACCATTAGGCCTATAGATAAAAATAATGCCGTAAGCTTCAAAGATTTTTATCGCGATACGCTTATGTATATGCAAAATGAAGATGAGTATGAACCGGTAAGGCTGCTGGAAACCGTATTTAAAAAAGACGATGAATTTTATAAGCTGAAAATTATTACTTCTATGGTCGAAGAAGACGACCTTATTGAAGATTTGCTGTTTTCTCTTATTCTTCTTTATGTAGGTTTGATTTTGAGTATTGTTTTACTCAATAATTTAATTCTGAAGAAAATATGGAACCCATTTTATACTTTGTTGCAACAACTTAAAGATTTTAGGCTGGGTATAGACCAAAAGATAGAGACAGCTCCTTCAAATATTGAAGAATTTAATTTGCTAAATAGCCGGGTAGAGCAAATGTTGGGAAAATCAATTTCCAGTTACAATAGTCAGAAACAATTTATAGAAAATGCCGCGCACGAATTACAAACTCCTTTGGCTATTAGCATCAATAAATTAGAACTATTAGTAGAAAAGGAAGACCTGAATAATGAGCAAATTGAGTTAATCGCTTCCGTTTTAAATAATTTGGAAGGTTTAACCCGAATGAATAACGCTCTGCTTTTACTTTCTAAAATTGAAAATCAGCAATTTCCAGATGAAGAGATAGTAGATTTTAATGATTTAATTTCTGAATTAAAAAATAATTTTGAAGACCTGGCCAGTCATAAAGAAATGAAAATTAGCATAGAGCGTACTTCAGATTTAAAATATAAAATGAATAAAGGCCTGGCAGGAATTTTACTTTCTAATTTGCTTAAAAATGCTATTGTTCACGGGCAAAAAAATAGTGAAATAGGAATAATAATTTCAGCAAAAAACTTTACAATAAGTAATATTGCCAGAAACGGAGCTTTAGATCCTGAAAATGTATTTTCCCGGTTTCAAAAGAATTCTCCTTCTAAAACTTCTACGGGGATAGGCCTGGCCATAGCAAAAACCATTGCTGAAAAATGCGAAATACAATTAACTTACCAATACGAACAAAAACACACTTTTCAACTTAATTTCCTCGCTAAGTTGTTATTTATTTCCTAAATAAAATTTCTCCTCCAAATATTCCAGATTTCTTCCAGTATTGTACTTCAACTTTGTTTAAAATTCAAAATAATAAAGATGAAAAAGTCAATTTTTTTAATCCTGGCAATTGCAATGGGATTTACCGCTTGTGAAGATGATGATTTGCGAAATTCTGATATTCCGTCAGTAGTATTAAATGGGTTTACAGAAGAATTTCCTAATGCTACAGGAGTAGAATGGGAGAAAAAAGCTGAATTCTTTGAAGCCGAATTCGCTCTTGAGAATGTAGATTATGAGGCTGTATTAAATACAGAAGGAAGCCTTATAAAGTATAAGTATGATATGGTTTATGATGATCTTCCCGCAGCAGTAAAAACTACAATCACCACCGATTATGATAAAACAAAAATTGATGAAGTTGAGTTGCTTAAAATTTCAGAAAACACTTATTACCAGGTAGAGTTTGAGGAAGAACCTACCGATGCTAATGTTATTTTTGAAGAAACAGGAGAGGTTACCACTGAAATTACCACCTGGTAATATAAAAAAAAATGAAAATGGTGAATAAAATAGTAACGCTAATTGTATTGGGCGTATTAAGCCTTGCCGGCTTAATACTCTTTGGTTATAACGAATTTGTAACCAAAGATATACTTCAGGATCAACCTGTAGCCTACGAGATAATTAATGAATGGGAGTTGCCTAAAGAACTTGATGAAGTTTCAGGAATAGATTGGTTAGGCGATAATAAAGTGGCTTGCATTCAGGATGAAGATGGCATCATTTTTATTTTCAACCTTGAAACTTCAAAAATAGAGAAAAGTATAGAATTCGCAGGTTCGGGTGATTACGAAGATATCCGCATTGTAGGGAAAACCGCCTATATTCTAAGAAGTGACGGCGAAATTTTTGAAGTTCAGGATTTTTTGTCGGGCAATTCAAAAACCAAAACCTACAGTAATTTTTTAACCGAAAAACAAAACCTGGAGAGCCTGGCCTGGGATAAAAATAATAAGCGTTTACTGCTGGCCATAAAAGATAAGGAACCAAAAGATGATAATTATAAAGGAATTTATCAGTTTTCTCTAACCGATAAAGAATTACAGAAAAAGCCGTTATATCGTTTAATTATGGAAGACAGGTTGCTAAATGATAGAAACACCAAACTCAATAAAAAACTGCAACCTTCTGCACTCTCCATACACCCCGAAAATGACAATTTTTATATCCTGGACGGCAGGGCTCCTCAACTAATTATTGCCGATAGAGAAATGAAATTAATAAAGCGCTATGCTTTAAACAAGGATGATTTTGCACAGGCTGAAGGTCTTACTTTTAGTGAGAATGGCAGGCTGTTTATTTCTAATGAAGGAAAAGGCGGAAAAGCAAACATCCTGGAAGTGATTTTTAAATAGATTTATGAAAGAATTAGAAGAGAATACCAGCGTAAAAAAAAGTAAAGCTCCCTTATTGTTTTCATTAATCGTAATTCTTGTTCTTGTAGGCGGTTACTTTTTTATTCCTGGGATGAACGAGTTTTTTAATGAAGCCTGGCAGGTATTAACCAGCAACGACAACCAAAAAATAAAAGCCTGGGTTTCTAAGTTTGGGTGGTTAGGGCCATTGGTGCTTATTTTAGCCATGATTGCACAAATGTTTCTTTTAGTGATTCCGTCAGTAGCATTAATGATTGTCTCAATTCTGGCTTATGGCCCGGTGGTTGGCAGCTTAATAGTTTTTGTTGCAATATTTTGCGCTTCTTCAGTAGGATATTTTATAGGCCGTTATTTTGGTCCGGTAATCGTTCAAAAATTACTGGGACCGAAGACTGAAAATAAGATAAGTGATTTTTTAGAAGATTATGGTTTTTGGGCTGTGATTGTGACCAGGATCAATCCGTTTTTAAGTAATGATGCTATTAGTTTTGTAGGCGGAATTCTAAAAATTGGTTACTGGAAATTTATTGGCGCCACCTTATTGGGTATAGCACCACTTACAATTTTTATAGCCTTAATTGGGGATAGTACCCAACAACTAAAAAGCGGCTTATTATGGGGCTCTTTGGTTAGTTTAGCACTATTTATTTTATATGTCTACTGGGATAAAAAGAAGCGGTGAAAAATTACCGAACTTAGGAGCTTTTAATTTTATAGAATGTCCATAAGGTGAGCGATAGCTCATTCCCGGCGTATATTTTAAGAAATTAAAAAACTAAAAGTACAGCTTCTGGAAATTTAAAAGATGTATTTTTAACCTATGGAAAATCAAATTGAAGAGCAGGTTTTTAAAAGTAAAAATCTTTTAAATTATACTTTCGCTAACGGCTATGAATCCTGCCAATTTATAAACTGTAATTTCTCTACGGGAAATCTAAAAGGGGTTCTATTTACAGATTGTGAATTTGAAGAATGCGACCTGAGTAATATAAATCTTGACCATACCTCATTTCAAAATTGCAATTTTAAGGCCTGTAAAATGATGGGATTGCTTTTTAATAATTGTGAAACTTTCGCTTTCTCTATTTCTGTGAATGAGTGTATTTTAAACCACTCTTCCTTTTTTGGAATGAAACTGAATAAAACCGTTTTTAAAAATTCGAAACTACAGGAAGTAGATTTTTCTGGCGCCGATTTATCTCATTCAAAATTTCTAAATTCTGATCTCTCTGGTGCTGTTTTTCAAAATACAAATCTTACCAAAGCCGATTTCAGCAGCGCTCAAAATTATAATATAGATCCTGAAAATAATAAATTAAAAGGTGCTAAATTTCACCTTTCGCAGGTCAGTGGTTTATTGAATAAATATCAAATTAAAATTGAACACTAACGAATTACTAAGTTTATGAAACTTAGTTTTAAAAGAAGATAGTTATGAGTTTATTGAATAAATTAATAGGCAATGCAGCCAGTATTTCTAAAGAAGAATTAGATAAAAAATATGGCCGATTATTGACCGAAACCGAAGATATAGAACTCGGATTTTCTTTGTTGCGCGATATTTTTATGTTTACTAATAAACGGCTCATCTTAATAGATATTCAAGGACTTACCGGGAAAAAGCAGGAATATTTATCGCTTCCATACCGGCATATATCTAGATTTTCTCTTGAAACTGCCGGAACCTTTGATTTAGACGCCGAATTAAAAATCTGGATTTCCAGTGAAAATACTCCAAGCGTAAGCAAACGCTTTAATAAAAGCATAGATATTTATGCGGTACAGCGATATCTTGCTGAGAAGGTTATTTAGGAAATCCCAGCCAGATAAATTACAGGATATAGTTTAAAAGAGGATAAAAAGTGGATCCGTAGAATTCATAGAAAACCTAAGTTTAGGTAAAATGGTAAATCAAATTCTGTATAGAACCTTTTGGTGGAGTATTAAAGATTAACTAAAGTTTATTATAGATTACATCGCGGTGCATATATCTATTGATACTTTTATAATAATCAAACACAAGATATTATGATTACCATCTGGTATATTCTATTTTTTATTGTTCTTTTTATCCTTGTATTTTTTTGGCGAAAGAGACATGCTAATCGTGACTCCAAGACCGATAATACAAAAGCAAAAAAAGAAGATTTTAACCCGGAATTTTCATCCAAACCTGAAAACGATGAAGAAGAGGAAAACAACAATAAAAAATAAATTATTATCAAATCTTTACTCGATAATTGAGATTTAAATGTTCCGGAGCTTGCCTGGAAATCAAATTATATCTTCCAGGAATAGCTGCTTAGCCTGAGGTAGTCAGGAATCACCATATTTTTTAAATAGAAATTTCAGCGGTTTTTTTCAAACAACTCTAAACTTCATGTTGTTTGAATAATCAATAATCCTGGATAAGTTATAAATAACAAAACCTCCCGGCAATTTTCTTTATAAGGAAAAATTAATAGGAATAATTAAATTTCGGGTTTCCGTTTAACATTTGGCTTGGTTGAAATAATCACACAAGCTTAATTATTACTGGTTTTGAAGCCTGTTTCAATGCTTAACTACTGCCCTGGGATTATTAACAAAGGTTTTACCAGAAATTAGTATAAAATCTTCCTTCGCCTTCCTAATTTTATAAAGAAGCCTTGTTTAGCTACCCAATTCGAGGTTTTACAGCTTGTAAAATAAACTAGTGAAAGCTTATTACCAGTCTGGGATTTAACTCTAAAACTTTTAAAACTATGATTTCAAATACCATTTGGAATTCCTTTGAAACGGCTTATGAATTTCCGGTTCTGGAAGATAATCTTCAAGTAGATGTAAGTATAATTGGTGGTGGAATTACTGGTATTTCTACCGCTTATTTTCTTAAAAAGGCCGGTTTAAAAGTAGCGGTTCTTGATGCAGGAAAAATTGGAATGGGAACAACCGGGCATAGTACGGGAAACCTTTATCTAATAATAGCCGAGTTACTGTCTTCGCTGGATTCTAAATATAATAAAGAGACTACTAAAAAAGTGTTGAAAGCCAGGGCTTCAGCTTTGGAAATTATAGAAAATATTATTCAGGAAGAAGAGCTGGATTGCGATTTTACCCGGCAGTCAATGTTTCTTTTTTCTGATGATAATGCGCAAAAAATTGAAAAGGAAATTTCAGCATCTTTAAAACTGGGAGTTTTGCATGAAGCTGTCGCAGAAGATAATTTTTCCTTTGAGGCAACAAAAATCCTCAAATATCCCGGTCAGGCACAGTTTAATCCTTTTTTGTACGTTAATCAATTAGCAAACAGTATCAATTCAAAAGAGTGTCAAATCTTTCAGGATTCTAAAGTTGAGAAAATTGAAGAATTGGAAGATGGCAGTTATAATTTAAAAACTGCCAAGGCTAGTGTTTCAAGTAAGTATTTGGTACACGCTACGCATAGTTCTAAGGGCGTAGACCTTAAGTTTGATACGACCCTGGGTCCATACCGGGAATATGCCATTGCTGCAACTCTGACGGACGATAATTATCCGCAGGGAATTTTCTGGGAATATAAGGGCAAAGAAAAATACTCTTTTCGCTCTTATACACGGAATGGTAAATCTTACGTAATGGCGGTTGGGAAATCTTATAAAGTAGGGCAATCAGAAAATAATACTGAATTAATGGATTCCCTGGTAAAGTTTTTAAAGGAAAAATTTCCTGTGGAAGAAATCACACATTTTTGGGGTGGACAAAATTATAAGCCTGCAGACCTTTTACCATCTATTGGGAGAAAAAATATACATAAAAATGAATTTATAGCCACCGGATTTTCAACCGACGGTTTAATTTACGGCAGCCTTGCCGGAAAAATTATTACAGATTTAATTACCGATCAGGATAATGAATACGAGGATATTTTTAATCCGTTGCGGGTTAATCCTGGAAAATCCTCAAAGTCTTTTATCCAGGAAAACCTGAATGTTGCGAAAGAATTTTTTAAAGATCATATTCTGGGTAGTTCTACAGAAGAAGTTGAAAAACTAAATGCAGGAGAAGGTAGAGTAGTGGAAATTGAAGGTAAAAAATTTGGCATTTCCCGCGATGAAAATAACAAGTACGAAATAGTATCGGCCAGTTGCACCCATTTGGGATGCGTAATTCATTGGAATGATTTAGAAAAATCCTGGGATTGTCCTTGCCACGGTAGCAGGTTTACCCCATCGGGTGAAGTAATTGAGGGTCCTGCAATGGATGCCCTCCCCAGGATAAATAACAAGCAATAATAAAAAATTAGCCCTGAAGCTTTTAAAAATTAATAGAATGTAAATAATAACCCACAAAAACTTAAAATTATGAAAGCATTAGTTTGGCATGGAAGAAACGACGTTAGAATAGACAATGTCCCCGATCCTAAAATCAAGGAACCTACAGATGTAATCCTTAAAATAACTTCGACTGCAATTTGTGGTTCAGATCTTCATATTGTAGATGGAATAGTTCCCACCATGGAAAAGGGGGATATCTTAGGTCATGAATTTATGGGCGAAGTTGTAGAAGCCGGCCGGGAAGTGAAAAAATTTAAAGTAGGAGATAGGGTAGTGGTACCATTTACAATAGCCTGTGGAAATTGTGAATATTGCGATGATACTCTTTACAGTTTGTGTGATAATTCCAACCCAAATCCAGAAAAAGCAAAGGCAAATTTAGGACATTCTATTTCAGGAATTTTTGGATATTCCCATATGCTTGGCGGTTTTGATGGCGGGCAGGCCGAATACGTGAGAGTTCCTTATGCCGATGTAGGACCTATTAAAGTTCCGTCTACCTTAAGTGATGACCAGTCACTATTTCTATCTGATATTTTCCCTACAGGATATATGGCAGCCGAAAATGCCGATATAAAAAGAGGAGATACAGTAGCTATTTGGGGTTGCGGTCCTGTTGGGCAGTTTGCCATTCAAAGTGCGTTTATGCTGGGTGCCGAAAGGGTTATCGCTATAGATTCAGTTAAAGAAAGACTGGATATGGCAAAGCAGCATTCCAGGGTTGAGCTTATTAGAACAACCGACCGTGATGATGTGTATGAAAAACTCATGGAAATGACCAATGGAAAAGGCCCTGATTCCTGTATAGATGCAGTAGGCGCAGAGGCCCACGGGGACACTTTTATTGGAAAAGCTGTAGATAAAACTAAAGAAGTTCTTCAATTGCCTATGTCCAGACCATATGTGCTACAACAAATAATGATGAGTTGTAAAAAAGCAGGAACAGTTTCAATTCCCGGGGTATATATAGGGATGGTTAATGAGATTCCATTTGGTGCAGCAATGAATAAAGCCCTCACTTTTAAAATGGGACAAACCCATGTTCAGCGTTATCTTAAACCTCTACTGGATAAAATTGACGAAGGACTTATTGATCCTGGTTTTATAATTACCCACAGGATGAAGCTGGATGAGGCTCCTAAAGCTTACGACCTTTTTAAGAAGAAAGAAGATAATTGTGTAAAGGTTGTTCTTACACCTTAATTAATCATCTTTTTATCAGGTCTCTTTCGGAGCTATTTTGCGGCCGGAACGCCTGATTTTTTTATATTTATGGAGAACTTGAATCTATGGCTTTTAAAAATGTAATAAACTGGGGTATTGCAGTACTGGGTTTTTGTATAATTGCTTTTTTCTTATTTAGACTCGAACAAGCTTTTTCAGCAACAACAACGGCGAAAGCTGCGCAACAGGCGATTCAAAATTTTCAAATTAGTATATGGGTAGGATGGCTCTTAATCACGGGTCCCGCTATTTATGTTCGATGGAAATATGCTAATCATATACTTTTTATAATAGATTATCTTATTGCTATTACCGCTTTTATCATTTTAGGCGTGTATGTAAATCGAGGAGCAGAACTTGAATTGTGGGCACTTGGTAATTCCTTTAGAGGAAATGTCACTTTTATGTTACTTAGGAATATTTTACTTATTTGCGGAATGACTGCCTTTATACATGCAGCCATTTGGTGGTTTTCTAAAAGATGGCATCGCAGGTAATTGAAAATGAATCAAATAATCACAAAGAATTTTTATGAATTCTCTGTAATTATTTTTCATCATTTCAGCATATAAAATTTCGGGGTTTCCTCTCTTTAATAAAACTGAAATCCAGTTATTAAGAATTCTTTGCTACATTCTCTACGCGTTGTGTAGTATCTGCTTTGGTAAGGCTAAGCCGAACAATACTATTTTCCCTGGCTTTTAGGTCGTGTGGCACATTTCCTTCCAGTGCTATCAAATCTCCTTTTTTCAAAGCCTGTTTTTCTCCATTAACCCCAAAATCTATGGTTCCTTCAAATATTTCTACCACGATAGGGAAGGGAGTTTTATGTTCTTTAAGGCCCTGTCCCGTTTTAAAGGCCATTCTTATTTCTTTGCTTACTTCTGTCTCAAATAATACTTTTACCGCGGGTGATTTCTCGTTATATTCAAGATCTTCGGTTAGGGATGCTTTTTTCATTTTTAATACTTTTAAAATTATTTTATTCAATTTAAAATTTACTCAATAATCGAGATTTAATGCGCTGAGGTAGTTTACTCTTCTTTATGAAGTTTCAACTTCATCGTTTCCATAAATGAGTTCTAAAAAATCAGTTTTTGGCAGCGCACCAAAATAATCTTCTATTATTATTGGTTCCATTAATTTAGTGATTTCCTTCCTGTCATATCTTGCTCCCAGTAATAGAGCCTCCAGTTGCTGTACCGGTTCTTTTCCGAAGAAATCTCCATAGATCTTAAAATTAATTATTTCCCCTTTTTCTACGAAAATTCTAAGATCAATTTCGCCTACTGAAAAACGTTTACTACGCTGAATATTGAATTTAGGCGATTTGCCGAAGTTCCATTCCCAGGTTCCATACTTTTCATCTTTTAGTGCGTGTACCGCTTTCCATTCTTCCTCTGAGAGGTGATAGGTTTCAAAATCTTCATTTTCGTGATATAATCCCTTAAGAATTAAAGCTCTAAAATCTTCGATATTTATTTTTTCTGTAAGAAATTCACTGATATTTGCCACCCGGCTACGGCTGGATTTGTGACCCTTAGATTGAATTTTGGTCATTTTCACATTCAAGGCTTTTACCACCTCTTCCAAATCACAGTCCAGAAGTAAGGTGCCGTGGTGTAACATTCTTTTTCCCGTAGAAAACTGTGCATTTCCCGAAATTTTTTTGTCGTTTGCCAACACATCATTCCGTCCTTTTAATTCTGCTGGAACTCCCATTTTTTTCAGAATTTTTATCACCGGTTCGGTAAATTTCGCAAAGTTGTTTAAGCTTTTTACATCGTGCTTCGTGATAAAGCTAAAGTTTAGATTCCCAAAATCGTGATATACGGCGCCCCCGCCAGATACTCTTCTCACCACGTGAAGTCCCTTTTCTTCTACATAATCAAAATTAATTTCCTCAAGAGTGTTCTGGTTTCGGCCAATAATTATTGAAGGTTCATTTATATAAAAGAGCAAATAATCTTTTTCGGGATTAAAATTCCGCAGTGCATATTCCTCTAGTGCGAGATTTATTCTGGGATCGTTAATTCCTTCGTTGTCAATAAAAACCATTTTTCATTTTTTAATTGCCAAAAATGCTATCTTTAAATTAAAAACATTTTTGGTGCTTATTTCTAATTTCAATTTTTATCCAGGCTCATTGTGAGAATGCTGTAAGACTACAAAGTAACAGTTATAATTAAGGATGTATAATGATTGAAATCATATTTAAAACCTAAAGTTACTCGATAATTAAGAGATGAAATATATAGATAATATTATTTGAGAGCTTCCCGCCATTAATTGATATAGAACTATAAGAAAATTGTATACTATTAAATTTCCAGTAATAAAGAGTCTTTTGATGAGGTTAAAATAGTTTTCAGACTCCTGTAGTGAACGATTCAGTAAAAATTAATTATCTTACCAACTTTTGGAAACAAAAAGAAGTATTAACGAGAATTATTTACTATTTTATATTTAAAAATTGATTATGGGCAGACCTTCCACAAAAGCGAAAGATTTGAGAGATGGCTATTATATTGAAGTCAGGAATAAGAACCAACGAAGCGGGATTAAAATTCGAAGAGATACCAAAGAGCAGTTACTTCTCGCTATTGAAGAGTATAAAGAAAGCAAAGAAGTGATTGTTTTAGGAAAATCTGAGAATGGAAAAATGAAAGAGATTCCAGATCTTAAAGTTGATTAATAGCTTTCCGTACGTGATAGAAAAGTATTGATGGGTGTAATATCTATTCAAGAATTTAATCCTGCCGAATAGATTTCACTTTCAATCATTTTTGTCATTTAAAATCAAAAAACCCCGTAATCTTAGGATTTCGGGGTTTTTGATTGTTATTAAAAAAAATGGAATGCAAGGTCTCAAGAGAAAATTCGTCATCTTTAATTCTCTCCTACTTTTTGTATTATTATCCTGTGTACTTTTAAAACCTTCCTCTAAATACTCTAAAAAAGCTCCTTGTTTTTGCGGTAATAGATGCTTTTAAAGGTAAATTTTAATAAATATATTTAGTTTTAAGGTTAATAAATTAATGATTTTTATTACTTTGCGTTAAAGTTGTACAATAATTTTATAGATTTTGGTGGTTTTAAATGACGATGAATGAATTAAACTGCAAATAGTAAATTTATAATTTCAACTTTTTTTCTGCTAAAACTATAGAAATAACCAATCAATAAAAGGTTTTTCTTAGTATATAAAAATTATACCTCCCTACTGTATATTGGCGTCCTGGCACTTAATAGTTCCCTGCTATTAAACCCTAAACCCATCATCATGATTAAGTTTTTGGTGAATTATCACCAATACTGTGATTTGGATGATGAGTGATGTCACGATAAATAAATTTGTTAGCATCTCAGGCTTAAAATATTACTAGTGCTCTTGAATATTTTATTCCTGGTATAAGGATATAAAACTTTCAAATTCTATTAACCACTTAAAACCAATTTATTATGTCAGATTCAGATCACCATGGAATGCACAGTTTTGAAGGTAAAAATGTGCTTTGTTCGCATCATTCTTTTGAAAAAGAAAGTTTTGGCCGTTTTGGCAGAATGTTCAGAGATTTGCCCCCGCTTTATAATACACCATCAGCACTCTCTGGGCTGGGAAAGATCAAGGGGCCGATGGATGGCGGCAATACTCCTAAATTTACTGATTCAGTTCCTTTAGGGATGGTTTTCTTTGGGCAGTTTATTGACCATGATATTACCTTCGATACCACAACCAGTTTTAGTAGCATTAATAATCCTAATGAAATTGAAAATTCGCGTTCTGCTAATTTGGACCTGGATAGTGTATTTGGGGGAGGTCCAGAAGATGATCCTTTTCTTTACCAACGCAGAGAAGAAGGTTTTTACCTCTTAACCGCATTGAGTAACAATAATATGGATCAAAATAAGGCTACTGAAAAGCATGATCTGCAACGGAATGGAAAGGGAACTGCTGTAATAGGAGATCCCAGAAACGATGAAAACAGGGTGATTTCTCAAATGCAGTTAGCTTTAGTTAGATTTTATAATGCCAATTATAAAATGCTTAAAGACGCTAATTCAGGTTATAGTCCCGAGCATTTGTATGAAGAGGCCAGAAAAATAACAACATGGCATTATCAATGGGTTGTAGTAAATGAATTTCTTCCAATTATGTGTGGAAAATATTTAGTTGCCGATATTTTAGGTAATGGCCGTAAATTTTATGAACCCCTCTATAGTGCATTTATACCAGTAGAATTTTCTGTAGCTGCTTTCAGGTTCGGGCATACCATGATTGCCCAGGATTTAAAACTGCAGCTAGATGGAGTTACTAAAAGTATTTTTTCAACAGAATTTGGAAAAGGTTTTACAAGAATTACAAGTAGCGATCAGGCTATTGAGTGGGACGCTTTTTTCGATTTTGGTACTGATTTCCAAAAGGCAGAAAAACTTGATACCACATTAGCCCCTATTTTATTAGAATTACCTTTTGTGACATCCGGCAAAGCAGATGATAAGTCTTTAGCCACAAGAAATTTTAGGAGAGGACAAAGTTTTCTGTTACCCTCTGGCGAAAATGTAGCGAGATATATGCATAGAGAGGAAGACGAAATAGAGCAGGTGGTAGATTTTGTTCACAATAAAATAAGCACTCATGATATTGATTTGTCTGCTGGCATACCGCTATGGTATTATATTTTGGCAGAAGCCGAAGTAGTAGGCAGGCAGGATTCTGGTAGTCAGTTTTCTTCTGGAGAAGGTCTTGGCCCTGTAGGCGGGAGAATAGTTGCCGAGGTACTTATAGGGCTTTTAGAATTAGATAGAGATTCATTTTTGGGTAACAACCGTGATTGGGTACCTACCCATGGCAAAGAAGGTGTTTTTACAATGAAAGATTTAATGGAAAAAGCAGATGAAGCTTACGATCTTTAGAATTAATTTCTATAGAAAATGAGGCTGAAAAACTATATTAAAAGACACTATCTCGCAAAGGGTGTAAATTTTAAAAAACAGGGGTTGGACTTTTTATAGTCTGCCCCTTTTTTTATTTAAGTAGTTAAAGATCTTCTGTATTCTTTTTTTGTAAAGTCAGTTAAAAAGATTTTTAACTCCATTTTTCAATTTCAGTCATTAAATCTTCTATCTCCCTGTTAATCCTCTATTCCGGGAACCATTTATAGATTGGTCAATCCTTTGGTTAAATTGCTCTAAAGTCATTGGCTGAAAATTCTTATTTAATTTAGTTCCTTTTTTCAAATCTCAGAATTGCTTCTTCACTTTTACGTTTTAAAAACTCGTGTATAAATTTTCTTTTTCTAGCTTCTACATCCATATTTTTCATAATTTAATAAAAAATACAAATTCTAATTTTTAAATATTTTGTTTAAGATTGTTGCGAACGTGCATTTTACTTTTGCGAGTGCATTTTTCACGGCTATAGCATTTTTATTGCTTTCATAATTGTATTTCTATCCAGGATTCACCGAAATAAACTTAGAGAAGAAAATACAAGAATGGTTGATTCAAATCCTAACCTGACTTCCCAATCTCCCCATCAGTTGCTTTACATTTAGAATAGTGTTTTTGCTATAATTCCTCCTGTGTTACTCCTAACCGGTTTCTTTCGATTTTACACCAGATCCCCAGTCCTTTTGTAATTCGCTCTGGTAAATACTCATTATAATAAATATTATTACTACAAAGAGACATTCAATTTAGACTCTTTCATTAATTCAATAAAACTTGAAAACTAAATTAGTGTAAAAGTTTTCTTTGTTATATATTTGCCTCGAATTTTAAAAGTTGGTTTAACCAGAACAAAAAATAATGAAGAAACTAATTGTATGTTTTTTATTGGGTATAAATTTCTTAAGTGCACAAGAAAGTGACTTGCTTACCCTTAAAGATGCCATTAACTATGCCCTGGAAAATAAAGCAGAAGCAGAAAAAGCCAGGCTTGAAATCAAAAGGGGAGATGCACAAATAGCCGAAGTAAGATCTGCTGCACTACCACAGCTTTCCATAAGTGGAAATACTAATTTTAATCCTTTACTACAGGAAAATGTTTTACCGGGAGAAATCTTTGGAATGCCTGGAGAAAATGTACGGGTAGCCTTTGGGCAAAAATGGACTTCCAACGTGAATGCGCAGTTTAGCCAGGTGCTTTTCAATCAATCGGTGTTTACCGGTTTGAAAGCCGCAAAATCTACCAGGGAATTTTACATAATCAATGCTCAGCTTACGGAGGAAGAGATTATTGAAAAAGTAGCTACCTCTTATTACCAGGTTTATGAAACCCAACAAATGCTGGAGAACCTGAATAAAAATTTAGAGATCACACGGGAGACCGTTACTATAATAGAGGGGCTTTACGATAATGGTCTTGCAAAAAAAATAGATTATGACCGCAGTAGGGTTGCCCTCAATAACCTTAGTGCTAACAGACAACAATTGATAAATGCGCTTCAGCTTAGTGAAAATGCTTTGAAGTTTATGATTGGAATGCCCGGCGATGTTCCTGTGGTATTACCAGAAGAATCATTTAGCCCCTTATTTCTTCCAGAAACAGTACAGGAAGGAATGCAGGAACGTACCGAAATAACATTGTTGAATAAACAGGTCGAACTCCTTAATTATCAGAAGGCGGCCACGAATGCCGAATATTACCCTACTGCTTCACTTACCGCTAACTACGGGTATTTAGGTCAGGGACCCGAAGTGCCATTATGGAATGGAGAGGATAAAGGAGTGTTCTGGTCAGATTTTTCAGCAATTGGAATCAATATACAAATTCCGGTATTTAATGGTTTTGCTACCAGGGCACGGGTAAAACAAAATCAAATAGATATAGAACAGGCTCAGCTTGATATCAAAGATACAAAGCTAGCTATGGAACTTGCTTACGATAATGCCATGTCTCAACTTGAAAATAGTTGGATTACCATAGAGAATCAACAAGAAAATGCACAACTCGCAGAGGAAGTCCTTACCGATACGCAGAATAATTACGAGAATGGTTTGGCGACACTAACAGATCTTTTAGATGCTGAAAGAGCATTGGCCGATGCCAGGAACAATCTTACCAATGCACAGTTGGACTATAGACTGGCTGAGATAGAAGTATTGAAATCACAGGGAAAATTAAGAACACTAAATAACAATTAATAAAAATGAAAAAAAAGACCATCATAACCATAGTAGTATTGGTAGGAATTGCTGCAGCTTTCTTCTTTATACTGGAAAATAATAAAAAGAAGAACCAGGAAGAGGTAAACATCGTAGCCGAAAAAAATAACAATGTAGTTGTTAGAACAATTGAGGTAGGAAAAGAAGATATCGAAGGAGCGTTTAATGTTAACGGTACCTTTTTAGCTAAGACTACCTCCCAGATTTCCGCTGAATTAAATGGTCAGGTTGCGGCCATTTATGTACAGGAAGGAGAATCAGTAGTCTCAGGGCAGGTACTTGCTCGACTTGTTGGCGATAAAATAAATGTCAATGTAAATAATGCAAAAGCCGCTTTAGACAATGCAGTGGCTACACTTAACAGGTATAAAGCAGCTTACGAAACCGGTGGAGTTACCGCTGTTCAATTAGACCAGGCAAAATTGCAGGTTGATAATGCCCGGGCCCAGTTTGAATCTGCATCCTTAAACTCCGGAGACACCCAAATTAAAGCGAAAGGCAGCGGAATTGTTAACAAGAAATTCGTGGAAGAAGGAGCTATTGTTGCACCTGGCACCCCAATTTTGGAAGTAGTCGATATCTCTACTTTAAAGCTTAAAGTAGAAGTAGATGAAGCCCTGGTGAGCCAGCTTAAAATTGGCGATTCTGTGAAAGTAAATCCCAGCGTAAAAAATAATTCAATTCCTGGGAAAATAACGTTTATAGCACCAGCATCTAATGGTGCTCTTAAATTTCCTGTGGAAATTACTATAGAAAACCAAAATTATGATTTAAAAGCCGGAATGTATGGTACGGCCACTTTTAATGCTTCCGGAGTAGATAATGTACTCACAATACCACGTGAAGCCTTTGTAGGGAGTGTAAGCGATAATCAGGTATTTGTGGTAAATGATAATGTTGCTTCCTTAACAAAAATACAAGCTGGAGTAAATTACGGTGATAAAGTAGAAGTGACTAAAGGTTTAAAAGAAGGTGATCAGGTAGTGACCAGCGGACAAATTAACCTTAGTGATAATACGCCCGTAAAAATCCTGAAATAATCTGAAAAAAAGATAAAATGAAATTAGCAGAAGTATCTATTAAAAGGCCCAGTGTAGTAATTGTAATGCTTATCGTATTAATTTTCGGTGGTCTTTTCAGCTATACCCAACTCAACTACGAGTTGATCCCTTCCTTTGAAGTAAAGGTGGTCACCGTAGCTACCCCTTATCCGGGTGCCTCTCCGGCCGAGGTAGAGAATACTGTTTCCCGGGAAATAGAGGATGCAGTTTCCTCCCTGGAGAGCATCAAGAAAATTGAAACAAAATCTTTTGAAAGTCTTTCTTTGGTAACCATCCAATTTAATAATGAGGCCGATGTAGATTTTGCCTTAAATGAAGCGCAACGAAAAATAAACGCAATCCGTTCAGATTTACCTGAAGATATTGAAGAGCCATCCCTTTCTCAGTTCTCACTTTCAGATATGCCTATTCTAAGCATGGGTATAACCGGAGATCTTACAGAAAATGAGCTTTACGACCTGGTAGATCAAAAAATTCAACCTGAATTTTCAAGACTTACGGGAGTAGCACAGGTAAATGTTATTGGTGGACAGGAAAGAGAGATTAGAGTTAATCTGGACCCAAACCGTCTGGAAGGCTACGGACTTACAATTCCGCAGGTACAACAGATGATTACTGCTTCCAACCTTGATTTTCCAACTGGAAGTTTGAAAACGAGAGAAAACAGTACCCTTATACGTCTTGCCGGAAAAATAAATTCTGTAGAAGAATTAAGAAATCTGGTAATTGCTTCTCAAAATGGTCAGGATATTAGGTTGACTGATGTAGCAGAAGTACAGGATACACAAAAAGAGGTAGAAAAATTAGCAAGGGTAGACCGGCAAAGTACCTTATTACTCCAGGTACAGAAGCAAACCGATGCAAATGCAGTGACGGTAAGTGAATTGGTTCAGGAAAAAATTATAGAAATAGAACAACAATATACCGAGCAGGGAGTAAATATAAGCCTTGCTAACGATTCTTCTGTTTTTACCCTTGCCGCTGCGAATTCTGTGATCAAGGATCTTTTGATAGCCGTGGCCCTGGTTGCTTTTGTTATGCTATTCTTTTTACACAGTTACCGTAATGCGCTTATAGTGATGGTGGCCATTCCTACCTCGCTTATCGCAACTTTCATTGGGATGTATGCGCTTGGATATAGTCTTAATCTTATGAGCTTACTTGCACTTTCGTTAGTGGTAGGAATCCTGGTAGATGATGCGATTGTGGTAATTGAAAACATTCACCGGCATATGGAAATGGGTAAAAACAAGGTTCGAGCCGCTTACGATGGGGCTAAAGAAATTGGGTTTACCGTAACAGCCATTACCCTGGTAATCGTAGTAGTGTTCCTACCTATAGCAATGAGTTCTGGTTTGGTATCAGATATTATACGTCAATTTGCCGCAACCGTTATTATATCAACCATGTTGTCATTACTGGTTTCTTTTACTGTAGTGCCATGGTTATTCTCTAGGTATGGTAAATTGGAACACATTAGTCAGAAATCTCTTTTTGGTAGAGTCATCCATAAATTTGAGGCAGGCTTAACCTGGTTCACCCATGAAGTGACAAGGATTCTAAACTGGTGCCTTGACCATAAAATAAGCACATTTGTAATTGCCGCAGCTCTTTTTGTGAGTTCTATAGCTCTTGTGGGAATGGGATATATAGGATCTGATTTCTTCCCGGGCACCGATAAAGGTGAATTCCTGGTACAACTGGAAATTGACAAAGATGCCTCTATTGAAGAAATGAATTTTGCGACTCAAAGAGCTGAAGAATACCTGGATAATATTCCTGAAGTAGCAAGTATGATCACTACCGTTGGGCAATCCAGTGATGGCGGAATGGGAGCGGTACAGGCCATAAACTATAAATCTGAGATCAATGTTACCCTTGTAGATAAATCTGAAAGGGAGGACAAGACCAGTATTTTTGCAGCGAAACTGAAAAGAAAATTAGAGAATGAACTTGTTGGTGTGAAAATTAAAACAGTACCTGTAGGCCTTATGGGAGCTGAACAAGCACCACTTCAAATGATTATTACGGCTGGGTCTATGGAAGAGGCGCTAGCCTATGCAAAACAAGCTGAAGCAGAACTAAAAACTGTTGAAGGTGCCACCGAGATCGATTTGAGTGTGGAAGAAGGAAATCCCGAGATCGCCATAACTGTAGACAGGGATAGAATGGCCTCGCTGGGTCTTAATGTAGGAGTAGTGGGGCAATCTTTACGAACAGCCTTTAGTGGTGATACCGATAATAAATTCCGAACCGGAAGCAATGAATATGATATCAATATTATACTAGATGAGGCCTACCGGAACAGTATTGAAGATGTAAGAAATATAACCTATACCAATAATGCAGGTCAGCAGGTGAAGCTTTCCCAGTTTGCCGATATTCAATATGGTTCTGGACCTTCGGTATTGGAACGTTTTGACAGATCTCCATCGGTAACTGTAATGGCCCAGAATGTAGGTAAAACTACAGGCGCAGTAGCCCAGGAATGGGAAGAGAAACTGGCAAATATCGAAAAGCCTAAAGGGGTTAACTGGACCTGGGGAGGAAATATGGAAAACCAAAGCGAAGGTTTTGGAACCCTGGGAATCGCACTTCTTGCCGCAATTATATTGGTATATTTAATTATGGTGGTCCTTTACGATGATTTTGTTAAGCCGTTTATTGTTCTGTTCTCAATTCCACTTTCCTTTATCGGAGCTTTGTGGGCATTAGGACTTACCAATCAAAGTTTAAACATTTTTACCATTTTGGGTATTATTATGCTGATTGGACTAGTGGCAAAAAACGCGATCCTGCTGGTAGATTTTGCCAACCATAGAATGGCCCACGGGGAACCGGTGAGAAAAGCACTTATTCAGGCAAACCATGCACGGTTAAGGCCTATTTTAATGACTACCATAGCCATGGTATTTGGTATGTTACCAATTGCCCTGGCCTCGGGTGCTGCTGCTGAAATGAACAATGGATTAGCCATTGTAATTATTGGAGGTTTGCTATCCTCTTTATTTTTAACCCTGGTAATTGTACCAGTAGTCTACTTGATTGTAGTTGGGTTGGAAGAACGCTTCTCTAAACACAAGAATGTGAAATATGAAGAGTTAATAGTAGCTGAGTACGATCACGTTGATCCTAAACACGAATATGAATTTTAATTGGTTGGTTGATAAGGACTGCCCACTTGTTGGGCGGTTCTTATTTTTTAATTACTAAATTTTTAGAGGGAGTCCAAACCTTGATTTTCAGAATAATTAAAAGGCGATTATGTAAAGAACACTAATCTTTAGCTTTTTAGTGCTGCTATGCCGAAAGTCTTATTTCATTAAACGAAATCAATTCTCGTATCATCTATTTTTCTAAAGAAACCACAACTTTCAGAAAAATATAAAACAGTCTCTTTTGGTATTAACATATTAAAAGGTAGGGAAGCTCGGCTTGAAGTATTTAGTGTCAAGCCTTGAAAAATAAAGCAAAGGTTCTAAAACTGAAAATATTTAAAATACTTAATTAATGTTGTAATTTGTAACCCCTGAATAGAATGTGATGATTGAAGAAAACAAATTTATAGAAAAAGTAGCCAGGTTATTCGAAGAAAATGGGGCCAAATCCCTCACTATGGACGATATAGCCAAAGAATTTGGGATATCTAAAAGGACGCTTTATAAGGATTATAAAAATAAGGAAGAACTTTTAGGGGAAGTCCTTACATATAGGTTAGGAAGGGTTTTAGAGAGAATGAAAAATTTGGAAAATAAAATTGACAACCCTATAGATAGAATGCTTTCCAGAGATAAGGAAATAAAGAATGCATCTTCTTCGAATAGGACTATAATGTTAAGGCAACTTACAAAATATTACCCTCAGATATTCAGTAGACATATGAAGGATTTTTCTGAAAAATTCTCTTTAATTTTATTGGAAAATATTAAAAAGGGAAGAGAGCAGGGCTATTACCGTAAAGATTTCGATGCTCAATTCTATTCAAAGTTATTTTTTCAACTTGCGATGTCTTATAATACCCCATACCTGGATACAAGTAATATCTCCCATTATGAGTATCAGACAGAAGGTTTGCGTTTTTATTTATACGCCATTACTACACAAAAAGGCAGGGAATATTTAGAAGCATTAAAAGAAAACAATCGTGATTAATTGAGCGTTCAGAAGTCTTTAGATAATATTTAGAATTATTCTTGAGGCATTTTTCTATTTATCCACTTTAGGAGATATTTCTATTATTCTCACAAATTAAGCGAATATGAAAAATCCTTATTCAGTTATAGGTTCTTGCTTGCTGTCCCTGAAATTCTTCCAAATAAAGCTTCTGTTGTTAGCTTCTAAAAAAATGCTAACTTTAGAAAATGCGCTGTGTAAAGAATTAAGAACCAGGAACAGGCGAAACTTATTCGTTATTTTACGCTGCAGTAGGACCTGTTTCTATTGAAACTAAAATTATTTTATCTCAAACAATATTTCCGGCAAAATCCGGACTATCCACTGGAAGGTCACCATACTTAACTTGGCTGCCCTTACTTTGCGTTTGTGTACTTAGCTGCTCCCCAAAACTCCAAAATGTAGAAGCTCCCATTGAAGAAGCTGAATCATTTTCCTATACCGGGACTGAAGCCATTAGGGAAGAATGGTGGACTTCATTTGATGATCCTGTTCTAAATAAACTTATTGATAGCGCCCTCACAGAAAACCTGAACCTTGCCGCCACCTGGGAGCAATTTATGGCAGCACAGGCGAACCTGAGGGGCGAAAAATCCTTTTTATGGCCAGATATTGAACTTGCTGTCCGAAATGCCATAAGCCGTCCGGAACCTGATTTTGCCGGAGGTGAAAATTTTCAGGCAGGTCTTGCGGCCGGTTATGAGCTCGACTTGTGGGGAAGGATACGTGCTGGCATTGAGGCGGAAGAATTTAGGGCAGAGGCTTCCTTTTATGATTATCAGGCTGCAGCTATGACTCTTTCTGCAGAAATAAGTGCCGCCTGGTTTCAGTTGCTCACGCTGAAAAAGCAACTGGAGTTAACAGATCAACAAATCGAAACCAACGAAAATATAATAAGGCTTATCCGGGCAAGATTTACAAGCGGACAAATACGGGCTGTAGATATCCTACGCCAGGAACAATTACTCGAAAGCACCCGGGATCAAAAGATTTTTTTCGAAACGGAACTGGAATTAGTGAAAAACCGACTGGCCGTGCTTTTGGGGCGTCCACCTCAAAATCTTTTTATCACACCAAAAAAGGACCTTCCAGAATTGCCTCCTCTTCCCGAAACCGGGCTTCCACTGGAACTTATTAGGCGTCGCCCTGATATTAAACTGGCTTACAATCTTGTTTTGGCTTCCGACAGGGATATGGCAATGGCCATTAGGAGTAAATATCCACGTCTTTCTTTAGACCTAAGTGCCCAATCAAGATCCAATAATTATAACAACCTCTTCCAGGACTGGGCATATACCCTCGCCGGGAATCTTGTAGCACCCCTATTGTATGGTGGCCGACTTAGAGCAGAAGTTGACCGTACCGAAGCTCTAAAAAATCAACAACTTTACCTGTATGGGCAAACGGTGCTGGATGCTTTTAGGGAAGTGGAAGATGCTTTAATACAGGAACAAAAACAAAAAGAAAGAATTCAGGTATTGGAGCGTCGGCTGGATCTTGCACAAAAAACAAACAAACAATTAAGAATAGAATTCCTTAACGGACTTAGTGAATATTTAGACGTTTTACTTTCCCTGGATCAGGAACAGCAGTTACAAAGGGATATTCTGGAAGCGCGACAAACACTCCTGGAGCATAGGATTACCTTGTACCGTACCCTTGCCGGTGGGTTTGAAACAGAACGTACAAATTCCGCCGAATTTTAAATAAAGAGAAAGGCACTTATGAGCACAAAAAAAATATTGATCATCTGCCTCGGCATTCTGCTCCTTGCAGCGATTGTTACTTATTTTATTTTTTCCACTGAGCCTACGGCAAGTTCTGAAGGTGCCACAAAACAAACAGCAATGTTGGTAGATGTAGTGCAGGCAGATGCGGGTGATTTCCGTCCTGTCATTGAGGCTACCGGAATGGTACAGCCTGTAGAGGATGTTATTCTGAGTCCGCAGGTAAGCGGGCAGATTATAAGCAGATCTCCGGAATTTATTCCGGGAGGATTTGTTCAAAAAGGGGCGGCACTGCTGCAGATCGATCCATCAGATTTCCGGAATACCCTTGAGCTGCGAAGAAGTGATCTCCTGCAGGCTCAAACCAATCTCAACATGGAAATGGGGCGGCAGGAAGTGGCAGAACAGGACCTGGAACTTGCGGGGATAGATTCCCTTTCTGCAAATCAACGCTCCCTGGTTCTTCGAAAACCGCAACTTGACGCGATAAGAGCACAGGTAAAAGCTGCGGAAGCTTCAGTAGCACAAGCCGAACTGGAACTATCACGAACCACAATAAAAGCTCCTTTCGATGCCCATATTTTAAGTCAGAATGTAACCGTGGGATCACAGGTCTCGCCCGGAGACGAGCTGGGACGCTTAGTAGGTAGTGAACAATACTGGATTACCCTTACAGTTCCGGTAAATAAACTTCAATGGTTGTCTTTTCCAAAATCAGAGGAGGAGACCGGATCTACCGTAGAGATCAGAAATTCTGGCTGGCCTAAAGGTGTTTTCCGGGTAGGATATCTGGATCAACAGGTAGGCGCACTCGATGAACAAACCCGTCTGGCCCGCGTTCTCGTAAGAGTTAATGATCCATTAGCCAGAGAAGATACTACAGATACCAAGAGAGAACTTATGATAGGCGGATTTGTAGAAGCACAGGTACAGGCCAGAGAGGTAGAAAATGTGGTGCGCTTAAACAGGGATTATCTCCGTACTAACCAAACGGTATGGGTAAATGAAGATGGGGAATTATCCATCAGGGAAGTCGAGATCATTCTTACAGATTCAGAATATGCATACATCAGTCAGGGTCTTAGTGAGGGAGAAGAAGTGGTTACTACCAATCTGAGTGTGGTTTCTGAAGGAGTGAAACTTAGGAAGGCAGAGCCAGAAACAACTTCCGGAAACAATAATGAGCAGGAACCAAATATAGAGGAATAGCAGCAATGGGGAAGCCGGAGGATAAAAAAGTACGGAAGGAAGGAGCTATAGCGTTTATGGCCAGAAATTCCATTGCTGCAAACCTGTTAATGATCATCTTAATAGGCGGTGGAATCTGGACGATGTTCAATATTCAGAAGGAAGTATTTCCTCAGTTCCAGCTGGATTATGTAGAAGTGAATGTGGTTTATCCAGGTGCTGCTCCGGCTGAAGTGGAACAGGGAATTTTACTGCCGGTAGAGGAAGCTATCCGCGGTATTCAGGGGATTAAAGAGATTACTTCCACCGCTAATGAGGGCTCGGGCAATATCCTTATTGAACTTGTCGCCGGTACAGACAGAATGCAGGCTTTTCAGGATATAGATCAGGGGGTACGGCGTATCCAGACTTTCCCCGATGATATTGAGCGCCCACAGGTAAATCTCCAATCCCGGCAACGGGATGTTATGGAAATTGCTATATATGGAGAAACTGATATTTGGACCCTTCGAATTCTTGCTGAACGACTTCGTAACCAACTTCTTGGCGATCCACAGATTACACAGGTAGAGATAGGAAATGTACCCGATTATGTTACCCATATTGAGATCCCGCGTCATAACCTTAGACAGTATAATCTCACTTTGGGACAGGTAGCCAATATTGTTGCTCAGTCCAGTGAAGATGTACCGGCGGGTGCAGTAGAAACCCATTCCGGAGAAATTTTACTCCGTATGCAGGAGCGCAAACAGTGGGCGGAAGAATTCGGAAACATTACAATTGTTACTTCCGGTTCAGGAGCAAGGGTAACTCTTCAGGATATAGCTAGTATCACCGACGGATTTGAAGAAACCGGATTTCACGGCCAGTTCAATCAAAGCCCTTCCGTAGATCTTAGTATCTACCGAATTGGGGATCAATCTCCGCTGGATATTGAAGAAACTGTCCTAGAGATCATGGAAGATTTTCAATTACCCCCGGGAGTGGAATTCCGTATAGACAGTAATAGTGCCGAAGATTATCGGGAAAGGCTTTCCCTGCTTACCGAAAACGGTCTTCTTGCCATCGTAATTGTATTGGTGATCCTGGCGCTGTTCCTGGAGTATAGGCTGGCTTTTTGGGTGATGATGGGAATGGCCATTTCATTTATTGGTGGTATTATTTTTCTGCCCCTCTTTGGACTTAGCATTAACATGATCTCTATGTTCGGATTCCTGGTTGTTTTGGGTATCGTTGTGGATGATGCCATCGTAGTAGGAGAAAATATTCATGAATACAGGCAAAAAGGATTAAGTGCGATCGATGCTGCCATTGCGGGAACCAGAGATGTTTCCAAGCCCGTGATCTTTAGTATCCTCACCACGATTATTGCTTTTATACCACTACTTTTTATGCCCGGGGAAACAGGGAAATTCTGGTGGCCTCTCCCGGCAGTTGTAATTGTTATCCTGGCCGTTTCTCTTTTGGAAGCACTATTTATACTGCCTTCCCATCTTGGCCATCTTAAAGAGAAAAAAACGAAAGGATGGACTGCGCGGCTCGAAAAAATGCAGAAATCTTTTGCCGAAGGCTACAACCGCATTATTGATAAGTATTACCGCCCCTTGCTGGACCTGTGTCTTAAATACCGCTATATTACCTTGAGCGCAGCTATAGCACTCCTTCTTATCGTAGGTGGCTATGGTTATAGCGATCATATGGGAATGATCATGATGCCCGAAGTGGCGGCCGATGAGATTGAAGCCGGGGTAAGATTGCCTGTAAGTACCACCCCTGAACAGGCTGCCCGGGTTGCAAAAGAAATAACTGAATCTACCCGCAGAATGTTTGAAGAACACAATCTTTACGCAGTTGCAGAAGGCGTGAAGACCAACGTACGCGGACAAAATTTTATTGATGTTGAAATTGTAATGCTCCCACCAAATGAGCGGGATATGTCTGCAAGAGAGCTCATAGCATTGTGGCGGGATAATATAGGAGATATTGAAGGCGTAGACCAGATCACTTTTGAAGCAGAACGAGGCCCGGGTGGTTATCAACAAGATATAAGTGTAGATCTAAGTCATGCCGATATTGACGTGCTGGAACAGGCAAGCACTAAGTTTCTTGAAGAGATGGAAGCTTTTGAAAATACCCGTGACCTAAATGATAATTATGACAAGGGGAAATTGCAATACGATTTTAAACTTTTGCCTGAAGGTCGAAACCTGGGACTTACCTCAAACGAGGTAGGCCGGCAGGTGCGGGACGCTTTTTTTGGAGCTCTTGCCATGCGTCAGCTAAGAAGCACCAACGAAATTGAAGTACGGGTAAAACTGCCGCTGGAAGAAAGACGGGATATGAATAATCTGGAGAATTTCCTTGTTCGTACTCCCGCCGGAGTAGAAGTTCCGCTTTTGGATGTGGTTGAGGTAGAGCAGCGGGAAGCTTTCACCAGTATAAATAGGCGTGACGGGCGCAGAGTGGTGAATGTGGGAATGGACGTAGAGCCTTCTAATGCAGTTAACCAGGTGCTGGCCTCTGTACAAAATGAAGTTTTGCCTCAGCTTAGGGCAGATTTTCCAGGCCTTACCTGGAGTTTTGAAGGAAGCCAGGCGGATATGCGGGAATCTACCAACTCCCTCTGGAGCGGTTTTTCTATGGCGATGCTCATTATTTATGCACTTTTAGCTATTGCTTTTAGCAGTTACACGCAACCCCTTATTGTACTTTCTGCAATCCCGTTTGGGATCGTGGGAGCCGTAATAGGACATATTTTACTTGGTTACGATCTTTCAGTAGTAAGTTTAATGGGGGTTATTGCCCTTTCGGGTGTGGTGGTGAATGACTCTTTGATTATGATAGATTTTGCCAATAAAAAAAGGGAAAACTCCTCTGTTTATGAGGCCATTCATGAAGCCGGCCTCCGTCGTTTCCGGCCAATTATGCTTACCACGCTCACCACTTTTGGAGGCCTCACACCTATTATTCTGGAAACTTCCAGCCAGGCAGAATATCTTATTCCTATGGCTATTTCATTGGGCTTTGGGATCGTTTTTGCAACCTCAATTATCCTTGTAATTGTTCCCTGTCTTTACCTTGTTTTGGAAGATGTTAGTTTGCTAATTAAAGAAGGCCGTACTGTAAATCGAAAAACAGAAGCACCGGAAGCATAGAGAACTAAATGATAGGGCTTATCTTCTCTATATTCATACCTCTGAACACTCTTTTCAAATTGAAGACCCTTCCAAAAACTGACAGCCGAATTTCTTTGATTTTTCGATAGTCTGAAAAATCTTCATCTGGTAGTTGTGTAAGCTTCCCATAAAAACGAACTGTTTAAAGTAAAATATATTACTTTTATGGAACTTGCCTGTAAATTAAATTCTAATGTTAGAACTGGGAAAAGTTTATTTACCTACTTGGCTTTCATATGATCCGGAAACAAATATGATTTCACTGGATTTGCCTGAAATTCATTCTCCAGATTATTTTAAAAACGTTCCTTATTCTTTACAATTGGCTTTTAGTGGAAGTAGGGTTACAATTATGTACTATGGTGAGGATGACACTTACCTCTCACAGGTTCTTCACTTTGAAGATTGGGATATTGCAGGGGGAGATTTAGAATCAGAAAGTTTCGGAAAAATTCAGGAAAGAGCCTTGAGGGCCTTGGGTAAATATATTCCCGACCTTAATAAGGAGGTATACGATCTTTTTAACGAAGAGTAGATTCAATTAAATGGTGAAAGCTTTTGACTCAGAATTAGAAAAAATGACACCCTATTTTTCTTCTTAGAGTTGTTACTTTCTGAGAAATCTTAATATTTCATAAATAATTGTTATACAGGTATTTGATCTGCTCCAGTGTGCAATTTTTAGGAGAAAAATTGGTCGCTGGATTGCACACTGATATTTTGATATTCCTGAAAACGAAAAACCCCGTAAATCCTAGGATTACGGGGTTTTTGATTGAGTTTGGTACTCAAAAAGTGGAGTCGGAGGGGTTCGAACCCTCGTCCAAACAAGCAATTAAATTGCCTTCTACACGTTTAGTTTTCACTTAAATTGTCGGGAAAAAGTCTGGCTGAAAACGACCTAACTTCTTCCGTATCCTCAATTAGATTTCAAAACTGCATCAAGGTCCTACAGTTCCTATATTTACTTTATCGGTGCCCCTAATGCGAATGCCGTAAATCAAGGCCTTCGCGGGACATCTTGGCTCCCTACCTTGTAGGGACTAAGCAATCCTACTGTGATTCGGATTATGCAGCCAAGGCGTAGTTATCTTCGCCGTTTAAAAAAGTGTGAAATATGAGATTTACGAGCTATATCCCAGCGCTCGACGTGCTTACAACTCAATTAGACTCGCTGTCAAAACCAAGTCGACCCCATATGTAAAGAACATAATCATTTAAAACTTAAGCATAACTAAACTTAAGGCTTGCAAAGATACAATTTTAAATTCATATCTTTGAAATACACACACAAAGGAACAAAACCCATACCAGAAATGATAAAATTTGCATTGATTAAAGAAGAAAAAACTCCACCAGACAGGCGCGTTGTTTTTTCTCCTGGAAAACTTAACGAACTCATAAAAAAGTTTCCCGAAGCAAATTTTAAAGTACAAAGTTCTGATATTCGAATATTTACCGATCAGGAATATCGGGATGCCGGTTTTGAAGTTACCGAAGATGTTTCCGATTGTGATGTTTTGCTGGGAGTTAAAGAAGTGCCTCTGCCTGCTTTAATTCCGAATAAAAAGTATTTTTTCTTTTCCCATACTATTAAAAAGCAACCTTATAATCGAGATTTACTAAGAGAAGTACTTAAACTTAATATCGAATTATACGATCACGAGGTTATTGTAAAAGAAAATGGAGCCAGGCTTATTGGTTTTGGACGCTATGCCGGGCTTGTAGGTGCCTACAACGGATTTCGAGGTATTGGTTTAAAAGAAAATTTATACAATCTTCCAAAAGTAGAATCGCTGCCAGATCTTGATGCCATGTTGGCAGAACTGGATAAAATTAAAATTCCGCCTATAAAAATCGTCCTTACCGGTAGCGGTAAAGTTGCCAAAGGGGCAAAGGAGGTGTTAGACCATTTAGGAATTAAGAAACTAAGCGTGGAAGATTACCTGCAATTTGAAGATAGGAAGCCGGTGTATTGTAATATTGGGGTGTTGGATTACAATAAGAGAAAAGACGGGTCAAAAGGAAGCCAGGAAGAATTTTTTAAAGAACCACAGAAATATGACGCCAACTTTTTGCGTTTCGCCCATACCAGTGATTTATTTATTTCAGGGCATTTTTATGGTGACGGGGCGCCCGTATTTTTCACTGCTGAAGATGCGAAATCCAATGATTTTCGAATTAAATGTATAGCAGATATTTCTTGCGATATCAACGGGCCAATCGCCAGTACCATTCGGCCTTCAACGATTGCAGAACCTTTTTATGGCTATAATACTGAAACCGAAACCGAGGTAGATTTTTACGATAAAGAGAGTATTTTAGTGATGGTCGTAGATAATTTGCCTTGTGAACTTCCAAAAGATGCAAGCGAAGGTTTTGGTGAAATGTTTCTGAAACACGTTATTCCAGCCTTTTTCAATAATGATAAAGAGGGTGTTTTAAAACGTGCCCAAATGGCCCAAAACGGAAAATTAACCTCAAAATTTAGTTATCTGCAAGATTATGTAGATGGTGTCTAGATTTGATTCCTGAAATATTCCAGCAGGAAACAACATAGAAGTCCCAACAGGTAAGCAACCAAATCCCAGGCCGAAAAATTACTACCCAGAATAATCATTACGAATTCAGGTGGTTGATATTGTAGTACTTTTACGATGTTGATAAGCTGGAGAAATTCAAACGTAAATGAAAATATTAGTACGGTAAAAAGGCCTTTCAATATTGAAATTCTGCTAATTCCCATCACAAAACAGTAGAGAAGTATTACAACCAGGAAATCTCCGAGATAAGGCCTTATAAAATCATCTTTTACATATAGAGCGATAAGTATTTCAATAATTAATAGGAATAAAAAACCGCTGAGGTAATTTTTCCGGGAATTTCTTTTTAATGCTTTCATTTTGCCATATTATTGCTGTTTTTTAATTTTCTTCATGCATTTTGAGTATCCAGCGATGTGATTTCTGATTTATATTCCGAAGGTAAAATCAGCGATTTAATAAGTCCGTCAATATTTATACTTCTGCTTATTTTATAGGCTGGGATCACCGGGTTTAGAAATGAAAATTTTCTGAGGTTCAAATATTGGCGAACACTCACGGGAGTGATAAGGCTTTGTGTTTCCAGTAATAGTTGGTAACGCACCAGCCCCAAATGTTTTCGGTATTGATGGTAAAGATCTTTGGTATATGTGCCATACTCCAGGTCTCGCTCTAGATGAGTTTGCCGCATCCTTTTAAATTCTTCAAAATTTTTAGGTAGGCCTTTTAAACTCATTCGTTTTCCAACCCGAAAGAAAACATCAAAAACTTCTTCTTTTTCAGAAAGCTTCAGTTTGCGTTCCAGGATTTCAAAAGACCTAATGGAATAATCTATGAGCATAAAAAGCACATCGCGGTAAGCCCAGTCTGGAATACTTTTTCCACGTTTAGCTTCCACAGAAGCGTGAATAGAGTTGATATTATCTATTGCCTTTAGTGCAGCGTGTTTTTCAGCAAAAACAATTTCCCGCGCATAAGAAACCGTTGAAAAAAGCCTGCCTAACGGATCTTTGGGTAAACGCCCGGTAAAATAAAGCCAATCTACGGCCTTATTGAGCGCAAACTCTGCCGAAGCACCGGCAAAAATAAAAAGAATGGTATCGCCCTTTCCCCAAATTTCACGAACAATTGATTTTTTGTCTACGAAGTACTCCATGTGTTTAGATTTATTCTATAGGAACTTAGTTAACTTCCGGCAAACGGACTTCCAAAAATACCAACAGCCAGTTCTGCCCAAATCATAAAAAATACTGCAAGAATAATTCCACCGATTATAAGTCGGTTTTTGCTGCTGGAAACCTTTCTCAGCACAAGGTCAATTCCCATCCCGGTTACCAGGAGTAAAATTCCCATAATAATAAAATCTGAAACAGTCCATACCACTTCGTCACTAAACTGCATAGCGATAAAAGGAATTAATAAAAGTACGCCTACGATAAGTAGGATAATTAAAAATCGGTTAGTTTTCATAATAATAAATTTTGATTAATACTTATTTTAAGCACTTTGAAATTCAAAGTGGAATGATAAAAAAATTAGTATTATGGTTTTTGATTCTTTTGATTCAATAAATTTTCAATCGCGTTTATATGTTTCTGAAAATCTTTCCGCCCAGCTTTGGTGGTGCTGTAGCGCGTATTAGGTTTTCGATCTATAAAAGATTTTTCAACTCTTACATAACCTTCCTTTTCCAGAGCTTTGATATGGCTTGCGATATTGCCATCGGTAACTCCCAGGAGTTGTTTTAGGCTGGTGAAATCGGCATATTCATTTACCATTAAAACACTCATTATTCCCAGGCGCACCCGGTGATCAAAAGCTTTATTTATATTGCTTATTATATTTTTCATTAAGCATTTTTTCTGTCATACTTATTGTACATCCAGATACCGTAAACAATATGAAAAAGGCCGAAACCAGCTGCCCAAAAATACAATCCGTAGTTCAAAAACTGGGTCGCAATAAGACCCAGGATTAAATTTGAATACCCTAAACTTCTAAGATCGCCAAATGTATATTTACTGGCGTGAATAAGGGCAAGACCGTAAAAAATAAGCATACACGGGGCTATAAGGCCTATAAGTTCATATTGCAATAATACCAGGCAAAATAAGCCGCCGGCAGTAAGGGGTGCAAAGAAATTAATTAGCAGTCGTTTACTGGTACTATCCCAGATTTTTTCTTCTGTTTTTTTTGCTTTTCGGGTGGTAAGAAAAATGGCCGTTCCAATGGCTAGCGTAAGCACTGCAATTGAAACAAAAAATAATTGCAATAACAATTCCCTGCTTATCGATGTTGTACTCAGTGAAGCTATAGCTAAATTTTGCTCCGCTAATAGAACTTTTGCAATTACGGCTCCTATAATAGCATAACAACCCGCAAAAACTCCGGCTAGTCCGCTTAAGGAAATAAATCGAGAAGAGCGGTTCATCATTTGTTTGATGTCGCTTAAATCTTTAAGATACTTTTCGTTATCCATTATAAAGTACTTTGAAAAACAAAGTAAATTAAAAAACTTCAATTATTATCTTAAAATCAACAAAATATTAAATGCTATTGTGGTTTTAATTTTTTTCCGAACTTTATCAAAAATCAGCATTATGACAAACCGAATTTTCTTCATTCTCTTTCTTTTCATATTTACCGGTACTACACTTTCCAGCCAGGAAGTGGAACTGATGAGTTACAACATCAAATTCGCTAACGAGACCGATGGTGAAAATTCCTGGTCTAAGCGGCAAGATCATATTACCAAGCAAATTAGATTTTATGAACCCCAAATTTTTGGTGTTCAGGAAGCTTTGGTAAGCCAGTTAAAACATTTTGAGTCTAAAATGAAGAATTATAAATACGTTGGAGTAGGGCGCGATGATGGAAAAAAAGCGGGGGAATTCAGTGCGATTTTTTATAATTCTGCAGCGTTTGAAGTGCTGGAAAATGATACTTTTTGGCTTTCAGAAACGCCTAATGAAATTTCAGTAGGCTGGGATGCTGCGATGGAAAGGGTTTGTACCTATGCTAAATTCAAAGAAAAAAAATCGGGAAAAGTATTCTGGGTTTTCAATACGCATTTTGATCATGTAGGAGAAAAAGCAAGAGAAAACAGCGCAAAACTTATCTGGGAAAAAATTTCAGCATTAAATAAGGAAAATTTGCCGGTGATTTTAATGGGCGATCTTAATCTCGAACCCGATACAAGCGGAATTCAGTTTTTAATGCATAAAATGAATGATTCTAAAGCGGTGGCGAAACTCGATTTTGGTCCTGAAGGCACTTTTAATGCTTATAATTTTAACGAACCGGTAAATAGAAGAATTGATTATATTTTTACTTCAGATAATATTGAAGTTAAAAAATATGCCGTTTTAAGCGATTCAAAAGATCTCAAGTATCCTTCAGATCACCTGCCGGTTTTTGTGAGAGTGGATTTTAAATAGGCGGATGCATTGAAAAGTTGTTAAAAACGTCATCCTGTATATAATCTACTTTTCAGATATTAGATCCTGAGACAAGTTCAGAATGACGATTTTTTTAAAACTATTTAGAAATCCATAAAGGTACTTCGGGGTTTTTTCCGAATAACTCCTCGGTTACACTTCCAACTAATAGGCTTGAAATATTATTAGCACCTTTATCGGCCACAATTAAAATATCAACCTTATTTTTCTTTGCACATTCCAATAAATTGCTGGCTACACTGGCTTCCCTGCCGGGAATAATTAACGGAGTCACTTCGCCCTGGTAATCTAATTTATTAAGGAATTTATCTCCTTTTTCCCTGACGTGTTTTTCAATTTTTGGAGCCATGGCTTCTTTGTTAACATAAGGCGAAAATTGAACGGGAACCGAATAAACGTGCGCCGCAGTTACGGGAGCCGAAGTAGCATCCTGAAGCATTTGTGCTATTGGAAAGATTTTTCGAGATTCGCGGGAAAAATCGGTTCCTGCCCAAATTGTTTTTATTTCTGGATGAAAATCACGTGGAACAGAGAGAATATCACATTTTAAAATACGCAGCAATTTGTTGCTTACAATCCCGGTTCCTTTTTTTCTATTCTTGTTCCCAACCATCACCAGGTCTATATAATATTTATTGGCAATATAATTTATCAAAGATTCGGTATAGGGATCTTCAGAAATAAGAACTTCCCATTCGGCATTACTACTAAAATGGGTTTCTACTTTCTCATTGAGTTCGTCTCCAATAATTTCATCAAGATTTACATCCTTCATTTGTTCATCAAAAAGGGAAGAAATCTCATATTTCTTAATATTATGTACAAAATATACCTTTTCAATCTTTAGCTTATCTGATAGGAAAGAGGCATATTTTATAATTGAATTATCAATGTCTGAAAGGTCTAAAGCAACCAGAATATTAGTGATTTTTTCCATAATGCCTGTGTTTTATTTTTGGTTGTTATTTTTTTCGAGGTTTCTTTTCTTAACGATATCATTTACGATATCCTCATAATTTTCCATCTCTTTTTGTTCTTTTTTATCCTTCATTTCTACCAGATCTTCTTTTAAGCCTTTGTAGAGCGAATAGCACATAATAAGCAGAATGACGGCAAAGGGCAAACCGGTTACAATGGTTGCAGTTTGCAGGGCCTGTAATCCGCCACCAATTAGTAATACCGCTGCCACAGCTCCTTCGGTAACCGCCCAAAAAATACGTTGGCCTTTTGGTGCGTCTATTTTTCCGCCTGAAGTTAAACTATCAATTACCAGTGAACCTGAATCTGATGAGGTAACAAAGAAACCAGCGATAAGAATTACTGCCACAACGTTTATCACCATAGAAAGGGGATAATCTTCAAAGAAAACAAATAGGGCAGTGGCAATATCATCGTTTACTGCGTCTACAATACTCATATCGCCACCAAGCGCTTCCTGAATTGAAACACTACCAAATGCCGAAAGCCAGAAGAAAGTTACTAAAGAAGGTACTAATAAAACTCCTAAAACAAATTCTCTAATGGTTCTTCCTTTAGAAATACGGGCAATAAACATTCCTACAAATGGCGACCAACCAATCCACCAGCCCCAGTAAAATACAGTCCAGTCGTTTTGCCAGGAGCTATTGGTAAAGGTTTCACTCCAGGTAGAAATTTCAATAAAATTGAATAAATAACTACCGGTATTTTCAACAAAAGATCTAAAAATAAAAACGGTGGGACCAAGAACTATAGCGAGGCCGAGTAGAACAAGGGCAACCCTCATATTCCATTCACTAAGAAATTTAACTCCTTTGTCTACCCCAAGAACTACTGAAATTGTAGCAATAAGCGTAATCCCGGCAATTAATAAAACTTGTGTTGTAATCCCGCTGGGAACATTGAAAACGTGATCCAAACCTGAAGCAATTTGCTGAACTCCAAAGCCAAGTGATGTTGCCAGCCCGAATAAAGTAGCTAAAACGGCAAAAATATCTATCGCATCACCAATTTTTCCGTAGATTTTATCGCCCAGGAAAGGATAGAAAATAGACCGAATCGTTAACGGTAAACCACGGGTGTAAGTAAAATAAGCAAGGGCGAGGCCAACTAAGGCGTAAACACCCCAGGCGTGAAAACCCCAATGCAGAAAGGTGAAATTCATAGCTTCCTGGGCTGCAGCTGCAGTTCCGGCTTCGGCAGTTGGAGGCGCTGTAAAGTGCATTACAGGTTCGCCCACACTAAAGAATAACAATCCAATTCCCATACCGGCACTAAACAGCATCGCAAACCAGGAGAGTGTTTTAAATTCGGGTTTGGCATTTGGGCCACCTATGCGCATATTTCCAAACTGCCCCAGCGCAAGATAGACCAGGAAAACAAGGAAAATATTCACGCACATAATAAAAAACCAGTCGGCGTTATTTGCAACTGCGTTTTGAATATCTGCAAAAACAGTTTCTGCCTGTTTTTCAAAAATAAGGGTGAGCGAAATACTAACAATAATGATAAAAGACGAAATAAAGAAAACGGGACCGTTTACCTCTAATCCAAAAATTGATTTTTTCTCATCGCTTCTGGTAACTTTCTTTGCCATATAAGTGGTTTTCAGAAATTAAATTAAAAATAGTAGCCTATGTTGATATTGAATCTTGCTTCCCATTTCGCATCGGGATTACCGGCTGCAAAATCGTCTACAAAGTTACCGCCAAGCCACGAATGGTTGTAGCCTGCGGCATAATCTATATAGGTGTAAACCTGCCCGGCCGTAACCAATACTCCGGTAACATTCATATAAGAATCGGTAAATTCGTTGTTTCGTTTTTTCATATAACCAAAATCATTGTAGAATTCCAAATTAGAAATAGGGCCTAGACTTACGGGAATATTTCTGGAGATTGCCAGGGAATACAAGTTAAAATCTGCCGCAACCTGGTAAGGCGCGCCGTAGGCCCCAAAGCTAAGTGATTCTCTGCTTTCGCCTTCAGCATTTATGGGATTATGTGATGCGGTTAAAACCTGGGCTTTTAGATTCCAGCGATTTTGAGTGATCTCGTAATGTGCCGCTAAGCCATAATGATCTCCGGTTTCCTGGGTGTCTAAATTATAAAGGCCGCCGTATTGCGCTGAAACGCCTAATCTATTGGCTGCTTTATCCCCAAATTTATAAACAAACTTCCCGTTAAATTGATTCACTTCTTTGTTTCTCCCAAGCACATCATAAGAATATCGGCTGGTGGAAGATTCGGTATTACTACCAAACTGCAATTCTTCAGAACTTTTAAAGAAAGCGAGGTGGTATTCGTATTTTTCGCCCGCGTGAATATATTTCACTCCCATATCGTGATCGTCTTCCAGCCCCATATAATAAGTTAAGTTAAAGAACCAATTGTGGGAATTATACTGTTGAATTCCAAATGGAACCTGGGTTAAACCAACCTGGATTTCATCAATTTCATTGAATTTATAGCCCATCCAGCCCTGCTTCATAACACCACCACCAAAGGCATCAGAGTATAAACGATATTCAGCGTTTAGGTAAACGCCTTTATATTTAGCATCAAAGTTTATTCTGAAAATATCGTAACCAAAATCTCCTCCGCGCTTTTTTTGACCTTCTTTCCAGGAAGAAAGGTTGTAGTTGTAACGTAGTGCGCCACCTACCGTTATTTCAGGCTCATCTTGCGCAAAACTAAAGTTGCCACATAAAAAAATGAATATGGGTAAAAAATAAATGACCCGGTTAGGCAGTTTGTTTCGAGTAATTCTGGACATTAATTTTCTGGTTAATAAGTAAATTTTATTAATTTAATAAAAATGGCCAGTTTTAAGTAGGCTATTTGAATATTTTAACTTTTGTTCAGGTTTGCTAAAGCCTTTAAATCGCCGCCACGGATTTTTGACCCGGTTTTCAGGATTATAAATTGTAATTAAAGCGAACTGCGCCTTCTAACTTTTACTTCTGGTTCGTCTTCACCAAAAGGATGTTGAGGAGAGAAAAAGGCAAAGCTTTCAAAAATTCGTAAACTTATTTTTCATTATAAACTTTAGGAGATTTTATAATTTATTTACCGTTTTTCTTATCGCCACTAAATTACTTAATAATTTATAAAGGTGTTTAATATCCAGCATATTAGCGCCATCGCTTTTTGCATTTGCGGGATCAAAATGGGTTTCTATAAATAAACCATCTACTTTATTTACTACACCTGCGCGGGCTATGGTTTCTATCATATCTGGCCTTCCGCCGGTAACGCCGCTACTTTGGTTGGGTTGCTGCAGGGAGTGAGTTACATCTAATACCGTGGGTGCAAATTCCCGCATAGTTGGAATCCCTCTAAAATCTACAATCATATCCTGGTAGCCAAACATTGTCCCACGATCGGTTACCATAACCTGCTCATTATTGCAGTCGGTTACTTTGGTTACCGCGTGTTTCATACTTTCAGGACTCATAAATTGCCCTTTTTTTAGGTTCACCACTTTGCCGGTTTCTGCGGCCGCAACTACCAAATCTGTTTGCCGAACTAAAAAGGCGGGGATTTGTAGGATATCTACATATTCAGCAGCCATTTTTGCATCGCTTACTTCGTGAATATCGGTTATGGTTGGGATTTCGAAAGTTTCGGAAACTTTACGCAGAATTTTTAAAGCTTTTTCATCTCCAATTCCTGTAAAACTATCAATTCGGCTACGGTTTGCCTTTTTAAAAGATCCTTTAAAAACATAGGGAATCTCCAGTTTGTTAGTGATCTCAGCCACTTTTTCGGCTATACGAAGCGCCATTTCTTCGCCTTCAATAGCGCAAGGGCCAGCAAGCAAGAAGAAGTTGTTGGAGTTTATATTTTTTAACTGGGGAATTCTTTCAAGTTTCATAGAAAAGGAATTAAGAGAACAAATATAACAGAATTAAGCGGTAGCGGCAATCCAAAAATTAGGTGTTTTCCCGAGTTCATTTTTTTTGATTTAGCTAAAAAGGCAAGAAGTTTTTGTTGTACTTTCCTTGCTAATTTATTAAACAATGGAACTGCAAAATCTTCTAATATCAGAACTTCAACACGAAGTAGTAATCACTGAAGAATTTCTAAAACGTATTCCTAAGGATAAAATGGATTGGCGGCCACATAAAAAATCTATGAGCATACGGCAGTTGGCAAATCATCTTGCGGAAATCCCGAGCTGGATTACCGCTACTATGGAAATGGATGATATGGATATGGCCGGTTATAAAGCGCCCGATTTTGCTACACTTGAAGAAATCCTGGAAGTATTGCAAAATAATACTTCAGAAGCCGAAGCAGCTTTGAAAAAACCCGATAAGGAATATAAGAAAAACTGGAAGATGATTCTGGATGGAAAGGTTTTAATGGATATGCCTAAATATAGTGTGCTTAGAATGATGGTGCTTAATCAATTGCCGCATCACAGGGCGCAGTTAGGTGTTTATTTTAGATTGCTGGATATTCCGGTGCCTGCTACTTATGGTCCCTCAGCCGATGAAAGTTAAAGATCAGTTTTAAATTCATAGCTTTGCAAAAAGTTCAGCTATGCAAAATTTAATAGAACAATTTAGAAATTATTACACACCAAAGCGTTTGCTTATCAATGCGCTAATAATGACGGCTGCTACCTTGTTCTTTATTTACCAAAGACCCGAAGAACCTTTATTGGGAATAGGTTTTGGAACAATTGCCGCAATTTATTTTGGTTTTTTCGTCTACAGAAAGCTAAAACCCACCTCCTAATCTTAAACAATCTTTTGATTTACAGTTAGTTCGGTTTCTAATATTTTATTTTGAATAAGTAGCATTAGATACTTGTTTCTTTAAAAATAGCCGTACATTTGCAGCCTTAAAAATGAGGCGCTTATATGACAGCTATTAAAAACATCGCGATTATCGCGCACGTAGACCACGGTAAAACTACCCTGGTAGACAAGATTATGTATCACTGCCGTTTGTTCAGGGACAATCAAAACACAGGAGATCTTATCCTGGATAATAACGACCAGGAACGTGAACGTGGTATTACAATTACTTCAAAAAACGTATCGGTAGTCTATAAAGACACCAAAATCAATATTATTGATACTCCTGGCCACGCCGACTTTGGTGGAGAGGTAGAACGAGTATTGAACATGGCCGATGGGGTACTATTGTTGGTAGATGCCTTTGAAGGGCCAATGCCGCAAACCCGTTTTGTTTTGCAAAAAGCTATAGACCTTGGTTTAAAACCTTGTGTTGTAGTAAATAAGGTAGATAAACCAAACTGTACTCCAGATGAAGTACACGAAAAGGTTTTTGACCTGATGTTTGAATTGGGTGCCGAAGAATGGCAGCTTGATTTCCCAACGGTTTATGGTTCTGCCCTAAACAACTGGATGAGCGACGATCCTAACGAGAAAACAGAAAATATAGAACCGCTTCTGGATATGGTTTTGGAACATATTCCATCTCCTAAAGTAAAGGAAGGTTCTCCACAGATGCTAATTACTTCTTTAGACTTCTCTTCTTTTACCGGAAGAATCGCTATTGGAAGAGTACAACGTGGACACCTAAAAGAAGGTATGCCGGTTTCTTTAGTGAAGCGTGATGGCAGCATCAAAAAAACAAAAATTAAAGAACTCTTTATTTTTGAAGGTTTAGGCCGTAAAAAAGTAGATGAAGTTGAACCGGGTGATATTTGTGCGCTGGTTGGTCTTGAAGGTTTTGAAATTGGTGATACCGTTGCCGATATTGAAAACCCTGAAGGCTTAAAAACTATCGCGATAGATGAGCCTACAATGAGTATGCTTTTCACAATTAATGATTCTCCGTTCTTCGGGAAGGATGGGAAATTTGTGACTTCAAGGCATATTAAAGAAAGGCTTACCAAGGAACTAGAGAAAAACCTTGCCCTTAGGATAAAGGAAACCGATAGTGCCGATAAATTTTTGGTTTATGGTCGTGGGGTAATGCACCTTTCTGTTCTTATCGAAACGATGAGAAGAGAAGGTTATGAGCTTCAAATTGGTCAGCCACAGGTTATTATCAAAGATATTGATGGTGAGAAATGTGAGCCGGTAGAAGAACTAACTATAGATTTACCTGAAGCAGTTTCTGGTAAAGCTGTAGAAATGGTGACGATGCGAAAGGGAGAAATGCTAAGCATGGAAACCCGTGGTGAGCGAATGATTATTCAGTTTATGGTTCCTTCAAGAGGAATTATAGGTTTGCGTAACCAGTTGCTTACCGCTACTGCAGGTGAGGCTATTATGGCGCACCGTTTTAAGGAATACCAGCCGCTAAAAGGTGGAATTCCACAAAGACAAAACGGTTCGTTGATTTCTATGGAACGAGGAAAAGCAATTCCTTATTCTATAGATAAACTTCAGGATAGAGGGAAGTTTTTCGTAGATCCGGGAGAAGAAATTTATGAAGGTCAGGTAATTGGTGAAAATTCACGTCAGGATGATATGGCGGTAAATATTACCAAAACCAAAAAACTTTCTAACGTTCGTTCTTCGGGTGCAGATGATAAAGCGAAAATTGTACCTGCGCTTAAGTTTTCTTTAGAAGAAGCTTTAGAATATATTCAGAAAGATGAGTATGTTGAGGTGACGCCACATCACTTAAGATTGCGTAAAATTTACCTGACAGAAAACGAGCGAAAAAGAAATAAAATAGTTTAATCACTCAACCTTAAAGAGTTTGTTTGGAAGTTTTCAAAAGACGTCAACCTGAACCTGCCCGCCTGAACGGACGGGCAGGTTCAGGTTGACGTAAAAAAGAAGCTTTACAAACAAACTCTTCTTTTTTATGGAAATACTGGGAATTAGTCTTACAGAATGGATAGGTTACCTATCCTCTTTTTTTGTGGCGATTTCTTTCTTTATGAAGAATATCTTAAAGCTTAGAATTGTAAATAGCCTGGGTTGTATTTTCTTTATTATCTACGGGGTTTTAATAGATTCCTGGCCGGTAATTATCACCAATGCAGTAATTGTTTGCGTAAATTTCTACTATCTTTTTATCAATAAAAAACCACACAGGGTAAAAGCTGATGAAGTTCAGCCTTAAATCCCCCCGACCCCCGAAGGGGGAGTTTGAGGTTTTTATAGTTTTTACCTGGTAAAATTTTGTTGGTTTGTTTCGTAAAATGAAGATAGTAATTCGGGAGTTTTCGTTATTCGTAGCGTGCTTTTACAGAAAACCTTTTATAATAGTTTAATTTGAAGGCTCTTCTTTTTTAATTTTGCTATTCAGATACTTGAAAATAATCTTTATTCCTTCTCTCTTTAAAAGAAATCTATAATTTCCACACCACATTTTGAGAAAAAAGTAAGGAAAGTTCTCCCCTTCGGGGCCAGGGGGATTTTATACTGATTTTTGAACAACTTCAAAAACGCGTTGCCCATCGCATTTTAAGGTTTTTGAAGGATATTTCAGCAATAGAGCATAATCGTGCGTAGCCATAAGAATGGTGTTTCCGTTCTTGCTTATTTCCTGAAGTACTTCCATAACTTCTACCGAGGTTTGTGGATCCAGGTTTCCGGTAGGTTCATCGGCAAGAATTAGTTCTGGATCGTTTAAAAGAGCTCTGGCAATGGCTACACGTTGTTGCTCCCCGCCAGAGAGTTGATATGGAAATTTAAATCCTTTAGATTTCATTCCTACTTTATCCAGTACTTCATCAATTTTGAGATCTATCGCTTTTTGGTCTTTCCAGCCAGTGGCTTTTAGTACAAAAAGTAAATTGTCTTTAATATTTCTATCGGTTAGCAATTTAAAATCCTGAAAAACAACGCCGAGTTTTCGTCTTAAAAACGGAATGTCTTTTTCTTTAAGCGTACGTAAATTAAAATCTACAATAGTTCCTTCGCCTTCGGTAAGTGGTAAATCGCCGTAAAGCGTTTTCATAAAACTACTTTTTCCGGTTCCGGTTTTACCAATAAGATAAACAAAATCGCCTTTGTTTATATGTACATCTACTTCAGATAAAATAAGGCTTTCACGCTGATAGATAGCAGCGTTATTTAATTCCAGGACGGTATTAGACATAAAGTTTTAGGCTTTTCTTCAGTGTAAAAATATCGGTAAATATACATTTTTCAAAAGGCGCGGGTTTACTTTTTTTTACATTAACATAATTATCACTTTATATCGGCGTTAATAAAGCAAGGTTTAAATTATCTTTGAATACTCAACTTAAAAATCAATAAATGACACCTAACAAAATTTTACTGTTTGTTGTTTTAATTTTCTTCTCTTTTAAAGGAATTTCACAGCGATCGGCCAACTATACACACGATCTCGCTGAATTTAACAAAGCCCTTGAACTTTATAATAATCAGCAATTTTTGGCTGCCCAAAACTTGTTTGATGAAGTAAAAGAACAAACTGAAGACGAGAAAATTGAAGGAGATTGTGCTTATTATATTGCCAACGCGGCCGTAAGGTTAAACCAACCCGGCGCCGATAGGTTAATGGAGCGCTTTGTAAGTCGTTATCCAACCAGCACAAAAACCAATTCGGCTTACCTTGATGTAGCCGATTATTATTTCCAAACCGGGAAATATTCCCTGTCGCGTAAGTGGTACGATAAAGTTGATGAAAAAAGTATGAGCCGGGCAGATAAGGAACGTTATTATTTTAATAATGGTTACGCTTATTTTAGGTCAAAACAATACGACCGGGCCCGTACATATTTAGAAAGGGTTCGTGATTCCCAGGAATTTGGTTCCCAGGCAAAATATTATATAGGTTACATGGCTTACGAAGGTGAAGATTATGAAGAAGCCAATGAAAACTTTGAAGCGGTAAGCGATAACGATAGGTATAGTGAAGACCTTTCTTATTTCCAGGCCGATATGAATTTTAAACTGGGAAATTTTGAAGAAGCTGTTAAACTGGCGAAAGAACAATTGCAAAGTTCTAATCGCCTGGAGCGTTCTCAATTAAATAAGATTATTGGTGAAAGTTATTTTAACTTAGAACAGTACGAAGAGGCTTTGCCTTATTTAAAAGAATATGATGGCGAACGTGGTAGATGGAATAACACCGATTATTACCAATTAGGTTACGCATATTATAAACAGGGAGAGTATGAAAATGCAATCTCTGAATTCAATAAAATTATAGACGGTAAAAATGAAATAGCTCAAAACGCTTATTATCATTTAGCACAATCTTATTTGGAATCCAATCAAAAACAGCAGGCTTTAAATGCTTTTAAAAATGCCGGCGAAATGGATTTCAACCCAAAAATTCAGGAAGATGCGTATATGAATTATGCAAAACTGAGTTACGAGATCGGGAATAGCTATGAGAGTCCGTCGCAGGTTTTGATTAATTATATTGAGAAATATCCGGAATCTGAAAACCGTGAGGCTATGGAAAGTTTACTTATAGATTCTTTCCTTACTTCAGGTAATTTTGAAGAAGCCATGCGTTTGCTGGAAAACAATCGCAATTTTAGCGATAAACAAGCTTACCAAAAAGTAGCTTATTATTATGGACTTCAGCTTTATGAAGAAGGTGATTATGATAAAGCTATTAATAATTTTGAAAAAGCACTTTCTGAACCAAGAGATCAAAAAATTACTGCTAAAGCCACTTTTTGGAAAGCCGAAAGTGAATATAACATCAACCGTATTGATGATGCAATAATCGGTTATCGAGAATTTTCAGGAATGAATGCCGCCCAAGGCACCGACGAACTTGAAAACCTGGATTATAATCTTGGTTATGCATATTTCAAAAAGAATGAATATTCCAGGGCGATAGAATATTTTAAGCGTTATTCTGAAAATGGATCTAACGATGTTGCCCGTAGAAATGATGCTTTATTACGCCTTGGAGACACTTATTTTGTAAGCAGTCAATATTGGCCGGCGATTGAAGCTTATGATAAAGCGCTTTCGCTAAGCGGTGATAACGATTATGCAGCGTTTCAGAAAGCGATGAGCTACGGATTTATTGATAGAAGAGATACCAAAATTTCTGACCTAAAAAGCTTTATAAATCAATATTCTCGTTCTTCTTTTAGAGACGATGCAATGTATGAGTTGGGGAACACCTATGTTTCAGCCAATAATACCAGTGAAGCTTTATCGGCTTACGATAGGTTGATTAGAGAAGTGCCACAAAGTGCATTTGTGCCAAAAGCAATGCTTAGACAGGCGCTTATTCATTATAATGCCGATAACGGAAACCGGGCTTTAGAAAGATTGAAAAAAGTGGTTAGCGATTATCCAAATACACCTGAAGCTATGCAGGCGGTTTCTACAGCGAGAATGGTTTATGTAGATCTTGGCCGCACCGATGAGTATGCGAGTTGGGTACAAAATATAGATTTTGTTGAAGTGACCGATGCCGATTTAGATAATACTACTTACGAATCTGCTGAAAATCAATATTTCAATAATGAATATGACAGGGCGATTAGCGGATTTGAAAATTACCTGCAGCGTTTCCCTAATGGAATTCATTCTATAAATGCGAACTTTTATTTAGCGCAAATGTATTTTAGAAATGGAAACAAGGAGAAAGCAGCAACCAATTATCGTTTTGTAGCCGAGAAGCCTAAAAATGAATTCACCGAAGATGCGCTTTCCAGGTTATCTGAAATCTTGCTGGAAAATGAGAATTACCGTGACGCGGTAAGTTATTTGGAAAGATTAGAGAAAGAAGCCAGCTCTGAACAGAATGTGATTTTTGCACAATCTAACCTTATGAAATCTTATCTGGAATTAAACCAGCCTGAAAAGGCGGCTAATTATGCCGATAAAGTATTGGCTAATTCAGAGTCAGATTCAGAAGCAAGAAACGATGCCCGCCTAATTGTAGCACGTGCTGCTTTCGCATCAGGAAATATGAGTAAAGCTAAAAGTGCATATGCTGAAGTGCAGAAAACAGCTAAGGGAGAATTGGCTGCCGAAGCTTTATATTACGATGCTTATTTTAAAAACGAGAGCAGAAACTACGAAGCTTCTAACGCCGCAGTACAAATCCTGGCTAAAGATTTCTCTGGCTATAAACGCTGGGGCGCCAAAGGTTTGGTATTAATGGCCGATAATTTTTATGAACTGGATGATGCTTACCAGGCTACTTATATTCTGGAGAATGTAATCAGTAATTTTAGTAACTATCCTGAAATTGTTCAGGAAGCTAAGCAGGAATTGTCCAGAATAAAGACAGAAGAGGCAAAAACCAATTCTTCGGTAGAAGCAAATAACTAATTCAACTTTCAATCTAACATTTAAGAATTTCTATATGCAAATGTTTTCAATAAAAAGAAACCTGTTTTTAAGTCTGTTTTTAATGGGTGGGGTTCTTTTTGCTCAAGATCCTATAGACAGCGAAACTGTAACTGTAGTAAAACCATATACCCCAACCGTTAAAGATGCGAATAAAATAAAGCAAACTCCCGGTGAAGCAGATTCTGTTAGAACCGAAAAAAGACCGGTGCAATACAGCATATTTTCTGTTCCCGTTGCTTCTACCTTTACACCAGCAAAGGGACGCGCTACTACGGTAGAAAGAGAACGTCCCGTAAAAGTTTATGATAATTATGCGAGCCTTGGTTTTGGAAATTACGGCAACCTTTTAGCCGAATTTTACACTAACCTGGAAGTGAACCGTACCGATAATTTTGGAATCTACTTAGACCATAATTCATCCCAGGGCGGGATTGATGGAATTGCGCTAGACGATAAATTTTATGATACCGAGCTAAACTTAAGTTATAATTCTAAAACCCGAAATTTAGGTTGGAAAACCGAAGTAGGGGCACAGCATCAACTTTTTAACTGGTACGGTTTACCGCAAAATGCTAATTTTAGCAATGCAGAAATAAATGCGATAGATCCTTCACAGAATTATTTTTCAGCTTATGCAGGTGCCGAAATCGAACTTTACGATTCCTTTTTTGATAATGCAAGGGGGAAGTTTAGACATACCGGCGATTCCTATTCAACTGCGGAAAATCATTTTGATGCCCGCGGTACTTTTGAAGTGAATATTGCTGATGAGCTAATCACAACGAACATCTATACCGATATTGTTAATGGCCAAATGGGAGAACAATTTCTGGCAACCGATAGTTATGATTATACTTTTATGAACTTCGGGATAAATCCCAGTTTGTTAATTTTAAGGGAAGATCTTACTTTAAATCTTGGGGTTGCTTTTTTCTATAGTCAGGATGTAGAAAACAGCGATGGTAATTTTTACATTTACCCAAAAGTAACAGCAAGTTATAGATTAGGTGGCGATTATTTTACACCTTACGCCGGGCTGGAAGGCGGCTTACAGCAAAACACCTATTATAGTTTTATTCAGGAAAATCCTTATGTTTCCCCAAATTTGGAAATAAAACCAACCGATAATGAGTACAACGCCTATGTTGGGGCCAAAGGAAAATTAAGTAATAGTATTTCTTATAATTTTAGAACAGGTTATGAATCGCAATTCAATAAACCTTTATTTAGGCGAAATGCTCAGGCCAATGATATCACTACCGAAAATTATGCCTACGGAAATTCTTTTGAAGTGGTTTATGATGATGTAAAAACTCTTTCTGTTGCCGGGGAATTAAATGTAGATGTAAACCGAAATTTCCGATTGGGAATTAATGCTGAATATTTTAATTATAGCACAGAAGACCAGGTAGAAGCCTGGAACCTTCCCGATTTTAAAGCTTCTTTAAATGCCGACTATCAAATTAATGAAAAGTGGTACACCGGCGCCAACTTGTTTTATATTGGGGAGCGTTTTGACCAGGAAAGACTTGCCTCGGCAGGAGACCCCTCTATGAGTACAATTAGCCTTGATAGCTATTTTGATGTAAATGCTCATTTAGGCTATAGGTTTAACGACAGGCTTTCGATATTTGCTAAAGGAAGTAATCTTTTAAATAACGATTATCAACGTTGGACTAATTTCCAGGTGCAGGGATTACAGGTTCTTGCAGGCGCAACTTATAAATTCGATTTTTAATAAAAAAATCATCTTAAATTCTAAAAAAGCATCATTTTTTGATGCTTTTTTTTGTTATTAATAATATCTTCGGCGAAATAATAGTCAGTAAAAAGCTTCAATTCAAGTGTTTGTAGGAGTTTGTAAGTAGAAATTCCTTAACAATAACACAACATTAGAAATTCAAAATTAACAATAGAACTAACTAATATTGTACCCAAATTTTTAAGGTGGTTTTTAACAAAGGCCAATTCTAAACATTAAAACTATTAAAATAGCTACTTAAATGGCAAAAGGCAAAAAGTTTAAAAGGAGTGACCGGTCCCGTCCCTATTTGAATATTCTGGACTTCATGGTTCAGGAAAAGGCATTCCTTGCAATTGTTATTGTTGGTATTATCATGGCCGGAATTTTTACCGGTAATAAAACAGCAGCGATGTGGCTGGGTTTTTTCTTTGCTGCCTATGCTACGGTAGCTAACGATAGTATTCAATCTCTTGGGACTTTTATAGAAAGTAACAAAGCAAAACGTTGGTGGATTTTATGGCTCTATGTAGGAGCTATATTTCTTGGAGTAGTTAGTTTTAGCTGGTTTTATTTTGATGGCGATGTGACTTTCCAGCGACTTCTAAAACCCGATGGGACTTCACCCTATCCACATCCTGAATCTTTTAGCTTTTTTCAAATTATAGCACCTTTAGTCTTGCTTATTTTAACCAGGCTTAAAATGCCGGTTTCTACCACATTCCTTATCTTAAGTGTATTTAGTGCTGATACCTCGGGAATTACCTCTGTAGTTTGGAAAAGTTGGACAGGCTATATTATGGCCTTTATCCTTTCATTTTTGGTATGGTATCTTTCTTATAATTTTATAAAAAAATACTTTAAAAGTAGGAAATTCAATCGTAGTTGGACCGCAGTTCAATGGCTTGTAAGTGGTACACTTTGGGGAGTTTGGGTAATGCAGGATGGCGCTAATATAGCAGTATTCCTACCACGAAACCTGGATGCTTTTCAATTTGTGGTATTTGCACTTACTATTTTTGGAGGTCTCGGATTGTTATTTTACCTAAGAGGAGATAAAATACAGGAAGTAGTTAGTGAGAAATCAAGAATTTCTGATATACGTGCGGCGACGCTGGTAGATTTAACTTATGTCATCTTACTTATTTATAAACTATTTATAAGTACAGTACCAATGAGTACTACCTGGGTTTTCCTTGGTATTATTGGGGGTAGGGAAATCGCGATAAGTTTGGCGAGAAACAAAAAAGGTAAAAAACATAGAAAGAAAGCCGGTAAGATGATCTTTAAAGATTTTGCTTATGCAATGATTGGCTTATTTGTATCTGTAGGCCTTGCTGCGGCAGCAAATAAAAGTATTCGTGATCAAATAATCAATGCGATCTTTTAAGCAATAAATAAAAGCTTTAAAATGCGCCTTTAATGGGCGCATTTTTTATTTTTATGGAAAAATTTATCACTATGAAAAGAATCTTACTCGTCTGCCTTCTAAGCAGCATCCTTATTTCCTGTAATTCTGAAGATAAAGAGGAAGCAGATCTCCTGGTTTATAACGCTGAAATTTACACGGTAGACGATAACTTTAGTTCTGCGGAAGCATTTGTAACAAAGGATGGAAAGTTTCTAGAAGTAGGTAATGCCGAAACACTTCAGGAAAAATATAAAATAACCGAAAAACTTGATGCAGGTGGGAAAAGTGTTTTTCCTGGCTTTATAGATGGCCACGCTCATTTTTACATGTTGGGGCTTCAACAGCAGCTTGTAGATCTTACAGGAACTAAAAGCTTTATTGAAGTAGTGCAACGTATTGTGGATTTTCAGAATAAACGTGGTGCAGCATTTATTACCGGGAGAGGATGGGATCAAAACGACTGGGAAAGTAAAGAATTTCCAACCAAGGATACCTTAGATCAATTATTCCCCAATACTCCAATTGCCATTACCCGTATAGATGGTCACGCACTTTTAGCCAACCAGGCCGCTTTAGATAAAGCAGGGATTACCACCGAAACTCCTTTTGATGGTGGAGATATTGAACAAAAAGATGGTAAACTTACCGGGATAATAGTAGATAACCCTATGAGCCTAATTACCGATGCGCAACCTGAACCTTCTACGCAGGAGCAAGTGAACGCCTTGCTGGATGCTCAAAAAATTTCTTTTGAATACGGGCTTACAACCGTGGTAGACGCTGGGATAGACAGGGAAACCATAGAGCTTATGGATAGTCTTCATAAAGAGGAAAGTCTTAAAATAAGGTTGTATGCAATGATTAGTAATACAGAAGAAAACCTTGATTATTATCTCGATAAAGATCCTATTAAGACCGAAAGATTAAATGTACGTTCAGTGAAATTTTATGGCGATGGTGCCCTTGGTTCCAGAGGTGCTGCTTTAAAAGAAGAGTACAGTGATCGCGCCGGGCACTTTGGAGCACTACTTTCCCCAGTTGAAGATTTTAAAGAAACCGCCGAACGGCTTGCGGCTTCAAAGTTTCAATTAAATACCCACGCTATTGGAGATTCGGCTAACTACCTTGTTTTAAAAACTTACGATGAACTGTTAGAAGATGGTGGAGATCGTCGTTGGAGAGTAGAACATTCACAGGTAATAGATACTTCAGATTTTAAATATTTCAGTAAAAATATAATTCCGTCTATCCAACCCACCCACGCTACCAGCGATATGTACTGGGCAGAAGATCGCTTAGGTAAAGAAAGAATGCAGGGAGCTTATGCCTTTAAAAAACTACTGAACCAGGCTGGGATTGTAGCTTTGGGAACCGATTTCCCGGTAGAAGAGGTAAGTCCGTTTTTGACTTTTTATGCAGCGGTTGCAAGACAGGATACCGATAATTATCCTGAAGATGGTTTTATGATAGATCAGGCTTTATCTCGCGAAGAAACTTTAAAAGGAATGACCATTTGGGCGGCTTATGCTAATTTTGAAGAAGAAGAAAAAGGAAGTATAGAAGCAGGAAAATTCGCCGATTTTATAATCCTGGATAAGGATATTATGAGAGTTGAGGCATCTGAAATTCCCGAAATAAAAGTTTTGGAAACTTATGTAAATGGCGAAAAAGTATATTAATTCATTCTATTAAAATGGATATCTTTGCACCTTAAAAATATAAGAAAATGAACGACGGATTATATGCAAAATTTTATACCACTAAAGGTCAGATTTTAGTGGAATTGGAATATGAAAAAGTACCAGGAACAGTGGGAAACTTTGTAGGTCTTGCTGAAGGAAAACTGGAAAACGATGCTTTTCCGCAGGGAAAACCTTATTACAACGATCTTAAATTTCACCGCGTGATTCCTAATTTTATGGTTCAGGGTGGAGATCCTCAGGGAACAGGCGTTGGTGGTCCCGGTTATAAATTTGAAGATGAAATTCACCCCGATTTAAAACACGATGCTCCCGGGAAACTTTCTATGGCAAACGCCGGTCCCGGAACCAACGGAAGCCAGTTTTTTATTACCCATACCGAAACTCCCTGGTTAGACGGCAAACACACCGTTTTTGGTAGTGTAATTGAAGGTCAGGATGTAGTTGATAGCATTAAGCAAGGCGATAAAATTGAAAAACTGGAAATAATAAGATCTGGCGAAAATGCACAGAATTTTAATGCTGTAGAGTCTTTTAGACAATTTGATGGCGCTAAAGCCAAAAGAGAAGATGCTGCTAAGAAGAGGGAAGACGAATTACTCGGAAAACTTTCAGAGGGTTTTAAAACTACAGAAAGCGGACTTCGATATAAAATTGAGAAAAAAGGAGAAGGAGCAAAACCTGAAAAAGGACAAACCGTATCTGTACATTATAAAGGAATGCTAACCGATGGAAGTGTTTTTGATTCTTCTTACAAGAGAAATCAGCCATTAGAATTTCCGGTAGGAGTAGGGCACGTAATTAGTGGATGGGACGAAGGTATTTTACTTTTAAATGTAGGAGACCAGGCTCGTTTCGTTATTCCTTCGCATTTGGCTTATGGTGAACAAGGAGCAGGTGGTGTAATTCCGCCAAACGCAGCTTTGGTTTTTGATGTGGAATTGGTGGCGGTGAAATAAAAAGCCGAATCATATAGATTTAAAATAAAAAGACCTCACAGTTTCCGAAACCTGTGAGGTCTTTTTTTTGACGTCATCCTGAATTTATTTCAGGATCTAAGTTGTTTCGAAATATAAAAGCTTAGAATCCCGATTCAAATTCAGGATGACGATCTTCTAAACTTAAATATACTCTCTTTTACTTAGAATCCGGTTGCGGGGTCATTCTAAGATATGATTTCACCTCTTTAAAACCTTTAGGGAACATCTTCTTTGCATCTTCATTAGAAACCGAAGGACTAATCACTACATCTTCACCTTGTTTCCAATTAGCCGGTGTGGCTACTTTTTGATAGGCGGTAAGTTGCAGCGAATCGATTACCCTAAGTAATTCATCAAAATTTCTACCGGTACTGGCAGGATAAGTAATCATTAATTTAATGGTCTTGTCTGGTCCAATTACATAAACCGAACGTACCGTAAGCGTATTATCGGCTTTCGGGTGGATCATTCCATATAGGTTGGAAACCTTTTTATCTTCATCGGCAATAATTGGAAAATTAACCGTGGTATTTTGGGTTTCGTTTATATCATTTATCCAGCCTTTATGCGACTCTACTCCATCTACACTTAAAGCCATCACTTTAGTGTTGCGAGCTTCAAATTTATCTTTGTATTTCGCTACCGTTCCTAATTCTGTAGTACAAACCGGTGTATAATCGGCAGGATGCGAAAATAAAATTCCCCAGCTATCTCCTAAATAATCATAAAAATTGATTTTTCCTTCTGAAGTTTCAGCATCAAAATTTGGTGCTTTATCTCCTAATTTTAATTCGCTCATAATATTGTATTTTTAAGTTATTCGAATTATAAAATTAAAGAATAATATTCAGTATAACCTACTAAACCAATAGGATTTACTTGCTTTGTGATAAAATTAACTGATAGCCTTTAAATACTTATGTATATAGGTTTTTAGAATTTTAAGATTCCGGGGCATACTTCCACTTTATATTACAACCAATACTTGGTTTCTGATCTTCTATAATTTTTTTATTAGAAAGTACTGCATCCATAGCGTCGCGCAAATGTCTTCCGTTTACCGGAATTCCATTTCCCGGGCGGGAATCGTCTAATTGGCCGCGATAAATAAGTTTTAATTCATCATCAAACAGATAAAAATCTGGCGTACAGGAGGCTTTGTAAGCTCGTGCTACGTCCTGGGATTCGTCGTAGAGATATGGAAAAGAATACTGGTGTTTCCTGGCTACCTCGTTCATATTATCTGGATGATCTGCAGGGTAGTTTTCTACATCGTTGCTCATAATAGCAGCAAAACCAAACCCCAGCACGCGGTAATCTCCTGCCAGTCTCACTATTTCTTCGTTTACATGTTTTACAAAAGGGCAGTGGTTGCTTATAAACATAATTAATGTACCCTTCTTACCCTTAATATTTTCAAGAGAATATCTATTGTTGGTAATAACATCTACCAGGTTAAAATCGGGCGCCGGTGTACCCAGCTCTATCATATTTGAAGCGGTTCTGGCCATTTCTTTTCTTATAAATTTACTCGATAATCGAGATTTAAAATGCTCTGGTGCTTACCTCGAAATTAAAATATTGTTCCATATTTATATATCACTGGCTCACCTCGAGGTAATTTACAAATTCACTTTGGAATAGCCACTTTTTTTCTAAATTGGACATACAAATTACTTAATGGAAATTTCCTGGAAAGATTTTGAAAAAGTAGAAATGCGAATTGGAACAATTACTGAAGTTTCAGATTTTCCTGAAGCTAAAAACCCTGCTTATAAAATGGTGATTGATTTTGGGAAAGACATTGGCCAAAGAAAAACTTCAGCTCAAATCATAAAGCGTTACAAAAAAGAGGATTTACTCAATCGACAAATCGTAGCGGTGGTTAATTTTCCGAAGAAACAAATCGCCAATATTATGAGCGAATGCCTGGTTTTAGGAGCTGTGGGTAAAGAAAATGATATCGTGCTATTAAATCCCGACTTTAATGTAGAAAATGGACTGCGAGTAGGATAGAAACCTAATCTTCTATTTTACTGTACTTACTACCACAGGCTTCAATGCATCTTGGATTATGAGGGGTGACAAATAAGTTACCTTCTTTCAATTCGTAGCTTAGCGTAACATTTCTATCTGCACAATTTGAGCTAATCATTTTCTCTGAAGCATCGTAAGTGGCTTCGTTAATTTCTTCACCGTAACAGAAACTTGTAGAGGAATAAACGATTCCATCTTCATCAAATTCCAGGGTTTTGCCGTTTTCTACCGTTTGCCACGTGCCACTGCCATCACCGGGATCGGCCAGGGTTTCGGTTAATTGCCATTTTCCGGTAATTTCTTTTTTGTCTAAATTAAGGTCTGGGCTATTTGGAGTTGTAGAACAGCCGCCGGCCAATGTGGCGAATAATGCTATAAAAAGTAAATTTTTCATCTTTTGGTTTTGGGTTATATTAAATAGATGCACACAACCACAAAAGGTTGCGTACATCTTTCCAAAAGTTTACATTTCATCACCAAAGAAGATGGCATTCATCAATAATTTATTGGTCCCAAACCAGAAAGCCCTGAAGTTTGTATTATCGGTAAATAAAATAACATTACCACGTCCCATTCCTGTGATTTTAAACGGAACTGTGCCCGCAATAGAATCTAATCTCGGTACACTAATATATCCGCTTAATAGTGGGTTTTCTGTATACTGAATAGGGTTATTATAACTTTGCTTATCAGCTTCAATAAAAATTGTGGTATTCCTAAATAAAGGAAGTTTGTTATTAGTATAACCAAAATTAACCGGGTGAGAACGATCTATATTTGCTTCAAAAATAGCACCGCCAATTCCTTGCGCACCTCTAAAATCTCTTTGCTCTTCAAAACTAATATCTTCGGCAACCAGGCTGTCTTTTTTGATTTCGAGATCCATAAAATCCTCTCTTTCAAAAAAGCGCGCGGCATTACGATAGCCAATTAAAGTTCCGCCATCCTGAATCCATTCTTTTAGTTTTTCTATATCTCCATCATCTAAAGCACTGCCCCACGAATTTGGAAGAATAATATCGGTATATCGGCTTAGATCGGTTCTGGAAAATCTTCTGGTATCCAATTTTGTAATTTTCATATCGTAACGCTGATCGAATAAATGCCAGATCTCACCGGCATCGTATGGCGTTATTCCTTCTCCCACAATTAAAGCGACTTTTGCAGGTTGCAATGCTCTAAATTGATTGCTTCCAAGGTTCACACCCTGGGTTAATCCGGTGTTTATTCCTTCGATTTGTACATTAGATTTTTTTGATACTTCTTGCAGAAATTGATACATTTTATCAGCGTCTAATTCTTGATTTTGAACCGGAATTAAAATTGTTCCGTAATCATATTCTTTATTTTCTAAGGAAAAAGGCTGCATTCCCACTTTTGCCCGCAGGCCTTCCTCAAGAACCATATTTAAAGCTTTTGGCGAATAGAAATCGTGCCATTGCATTATATACGCATAAGTGCTTTTTTCTAATGGCTGAACTTCCGGTTTTTCCAGGTTTTCTATTTTCTGTCCGGCTTTATTCATTTTTACATCTTCGGCAAAATCCAGGTTGAAAGCTAAAGGAAGCGTCCAGGCCGAAATATCGTAGAATAAGCTATCTTCAAATTCGGTTCTGCGCTCAAACATCGCTTTTACTAATCTATGCTGACGCTGATTTTTAGGAACTACATAAGCAGAATTCTTTTTGAAATTCTTTCCATTGGTGGTAAAGTTTTCCTCTATTTTATGGAGTTCTATTTTATGTTTTTCCAGGATTTTCGCCAGTTCGTAGGCTGAAGATGCATCTTTTTCGCTTCCGAAAACATAAGCACCTTTTTCAGCAGAATTGCGGGCATTTTTATAAAAATCACGCTGATAATTCAGGATTTTCTCACGCATATTTTTAGCGGCTTCCAACGTAGAAAGCGCCGCGGTAAATTGATTTCTTATCGTGAACGGGAAAGTAAGAACCCCATTCTCGGTTTCCTGGGCGTGACCACGGGAACTTCCCTGTTCAAAAAGAATTCCTATACTTCCGTTAATATCTGGAAAAGTAGAACCTTTTCCGTAGTAAAAATCGTCGTAGTTTTCTTCGGTATAATAAAAAGATCCTAATTCATCAAATGCTGCGGCGTGGTAAGCACCTATTTCTTTGGTGAGTTCCTGGTTAATATCTGGCGTAAGAGGGTGCGTTCTGGATGGAATTCCCGGTTGGAAGAAAAAGCTGGAATTGGAGCCCATTTCGTGATGATCTGTCAAAATATTTGGCATCCATTTATGAAATGTTTCAATGCGCGCCTGGGATTCTGGTAATTGTACCGGCAGCCAGTCGCGGTTCATGTCAAACCAGTAATGGTTGGTTCTTCCACCCGGCCAAACTTCGTCGTATTCCCTATCTTGAGGATCTGGGTTTATATTTTCACTTTTGTTGGTATTGGCCCAATAGGAAAAGCGTTGCAATCCATCGGGATTAAACACAGGATCAAAGAGAATAACTGTATTGTCTAATAATTCTTCTATTTCTTCACCTTCAGCCGCAGCGAGATGATAAGCTACTAAAAGCGCAGCATTAGATCCGCTGGCCTCGTTTCCGTGGATAGAAAATCCCTGGTTCACCACAATGGCCATTTCTTTGGTGTTGAGCGAAGAAGCGTTTTCCCGGGTTAAAGCGAGGTGGTTTTGCCTTATTTCTTCCAGGTTATTATGGTTCTCTTCAGAAGTTATTTTGAGTAGAATAAGTGGGCGTCCCTCGTAGGTTTCTCCGCGGTTCTCTATGCTAATTCTAGGGGAAACCCTTGCCAATTCCCGCATATAATTTAAAAGTAAATCGTGGGTTACGTGCCATTCCCCGGGAATATAACCAATTACCTCCTGCGGTTTTGGAATTTTCTCATTGTAGCTAACATCTTGTGGTAAGTAATAATCAAGACTTAAATCTTCCTGCTGAGCAAAGGAGTTAAAACAGATAAAGAAAATAAGTAAGGGTAGAAGTTTTTGCATGGTAATTTTTATTTGGGATATAAATATAAAAAAACCGTCCTGAAAATACCGGGACGGTTTTATATAGTTTCTAAAGTAAATTACCCCGGAATAAACTCATGAGGCATTACTAAATATACTTTAATTTTGAGACCAAGCGTAATAATTCTAGAGGGTCCCGGAGCAATCGAGTAAAATTTTAGATGTCGTCAAAACTTACATCGGTAAACTTCTCTGGAGAAACGCCTTGTGCCTCACCGTTTTCTGAAGTTTCATATTCCTTTTTGAAATCTTTCTGGTGTCGTTCGCTAATTACCTCTTCTCCTTTTTCATTAAGAATAAAGTCGGTCATCTCCTGTAAAATTTCATTAAAACCTGCAAAATCCTCTTTGTAAAGGTAGATTTTGTGTTTTTTGTAGAAAAAAGAACCATCATCGTTGGTAAACTTCTTACTCTCGGTAATAGTTAGGTAATAATCGTCTGCACGTGTGGCTCTCACATCAAAGAAGTAAGTTCTTCTTCCGGCCCTTAGCACTTTAGAGAATATTTCTTCTTTCTCCATCATTCCCTTGTCGCTCATAAAATAGATTCTTTATAGTTTAGTTTTAGTACTGCTCAAAAATCTAAAAATTTTTAACATCTAGCAAAAAATTTTCACATTTCTTTTTCATTTAGCTGTTTTGCGTACAATTCTTTGTAATAACCTTGTTGGTTTATTAATTGGGAATGAGTGCCTTGTTGCACAATAGCGCCGTCTTCAAGAATAATTATTCTATCAGCATTTTTTGCGGAAGAGATCCTGTGACTCACAATTATCGTAGTTTTCTCTTTTGAAATTTTAAAGAGGTTATTAAGGATAGCTTCTTCGGTTTCAGTATCTACAGCTGAGAGGCAATCGTCAAACAACAAGATCTTTGGATCGTGAATTATGGCGCGAGCAATAGAAACACGTTGCTTTTGTCCGCCAGAAAGCGTTATACCGCGTTCTCCCAATACAGTATCGTAACCCTTACTGAAACCTACAATGTTTTTATGAACTGAAGCATTTTTAGCAGCTTCAAAAATCTCTTTATCAGTAGCATCGGTTTTTCCGAATTTAATATTGTTTTTAATAGAATCGCTGAATAAAAATGCATCCTGCGGAACGTACCCAATACTATTTCTTAAACTATCCAGGTTTAAGTTTTCTATGTTTTTTCCGTCTATGCCAATAGATCCCTGGTCAACATCATACAATCTTCCAATAAGTTCCAGGATAGTAGATTTCCCTGCGCCGGTTTTTCCTATTATAGCAAGTGTTTCCCCGTTACTTACTTCAAAAGAAACATTTTTAAGCGCGGTAATATTGGTGTCATCGTAAGTAAAACTCACATTTTTGAAAGCAATGCTTCCGTGAATTTCATCGGGTGTATTTTTCTTATTAGTAATTTCAGGCTGTTCATCTAAAAATTCGTTGATGCGTTCCTGGGAAGCATCAGCCTGCTGCACTAAAGAAGTTACCCAGCCAATAGAGGCAATAGGCCATGTGAGCATATTAACATAGAGGAGAAATTCAACAATAACGCCAATATTTTCAATTTCACCGTTTATATATTGGTTACCGCCTACATAAATTACCAGTACGTTACTAATACCAATTAATAAAACCATAAGCGGAAAGAAAAAAGCCTGCACTTTTACCAAATCGATATTTTTATCCCGACTTCCATTAGCAAGATCTACAAAATTATGGTTAATCTGGGTTTCCATCCCGTAAGATTTTATCACGGCAATTCCGCTAAAACTTTCCTGTGTAAAAGTATTGAGCCTGGAAAGATATTGTTGCACTACAGTACTGCGTTTATGAATGGCAACACTAATTTTATAGATAGAAAATGCTAAAACCGGAAGTGGAGCAACCGTATATAAAGTAAGCTCTGGCGCTGCCTGCACCATAAAAATTAAAACAACAATGGTAGAAGTAAAGGTGGTTACCGTATACATAATTGCGGGCCCAAGGTACATTCTTACTTTACTCACATCTTCACTAATTCTATTCATTAAATCGCCGGTGCGGTTCTTTTTATAGAAATTAAGCGAAAGTTCCTGGTAGTGTTGATAGATCTCGTTTTTGAGATCAAATTCAATATACCGGGAAACAACAATAAAGGTTTGCCGCATTAAAAAGGTAAGAAAAGCTGCCACCAGGGTAGCTCCTATAATAAGCGCAATGTTTATGGCGAGTTCGGTTCTAAGTACTTCTATTGTACTTATTTCCCCATTAATATATTGCTCTATCGCATCAGTAGAATCACCAATTAGCGGAATATAATACAGCGCGAAAACACGGGCAACTATGGTTATTACGAGACCAATTAATAACTTCCATTTATATTTTAGGAAATATTTATTGAGATGCTTAAGGTTTTTCATCTAAGAGTAAAAAAGCTAAATTTTGAGGATATGTTATTTTAACACGTTTTAAAAACCTCTTTGTTGAAATATTCTTTATTTTTGCACTGTGATTTTCAGAAATATGAAAACACTAATTTATAAAATGTAACAAGTTATGCAAGTTGATGTTCTAAATGCAAATGAACTTAAAAAATCTGCACCGGTCTTCGGTCAGCTCTCTTTTGACAACCACGAGCAAGTAGTTTTTTGCAACGACAAAGATACAGGTTTAAAGGCAATTATTGGTATTCATAACACGGTTTTAGGACCGGCATTGGGTGGTACTAGAATGTGGAACTACAGCAGCGAATGGGAAGCATTAAATGATGTTTTACGTCTTTCTAGAGGAATGACGTTTAAAAGTGCGATTACCGGACTTAACCTTGGTGGCGGGAAAGCTGTAATTATTGGTGATGCCAAAACCCAAAAAACTCCGGAATTAATGAGAAGTTTTGGGCGTTTTGTAGATTCCCTTAGCGGAAAATACATTACTGCTGAAGACGTAGGGATGGAAACTGCAGATATGGATACCGTACGAGAAGTTACCAAATACGTCACCGGAATTTCTGAAGATAAAGGTGGGGCTGGAAACCCATCTCCAGTTACCGCTTACGGTGTTTTTATGGGGATAAAAGCCGCTGCAAAACACAAATTTGGAACAGATGATCTTGAAGGGAAATCGGTATTGGTTCAGGGAATTGGCCACGTTGGTGAAACCCTTGTAGAACATCTAACTCAAGATGGTGCTAAAGTTTTTATAAGTGATATTAACGAAGAACGTCTTGAAGCAGTAAAAAATAAATATGGAGCAATTATCTATGATGACGCCGATGTATATGCAGCCGAAGTAGATATCTATGCACCTTGTGCCCTTGGAGCTACGATTAATGATGATACCGTAAACCGCATTAAAGCAAAAGTTATTGCCGGTGCAGCGAATAATCAATTGGCCGATGAAGTTACTCATGGTACAATTTTAAGAGAAAGAGGTATTGTTTACGCGCCCGATTTTCTAATTAATGCCGGTGGAATTATAAATGTTTACGCTGAATTAGAGAATTACGATAAAAAGGAAATAATTCGTAAAACCGAAAATATTTACAATACTACTCTAGAAATTCTGTCTAAAGCAGATAAAGAAGATATGACCTCACACTTTGCAGCACTTAAAATTGCGCAACAGCGAATTGATGATAGAAAAAATCACAATTTGAAGTAGTCAATTTCAAAAGTTTGGTATTTTTGCAGGGCGAAAGAATATTCTTTCGCCTTTTCTAATTCTAAAAAGTTCTTTTACACTTATGTTGACAAGAAGACATATTCGGGTTAAAGTAATGCAATCACTCTATGCCTTTAACCAAAGCCAAAACGATAACCTGGGAACCGAGGAGAGATTCCTGCTTAAAAGTATGGAAGAGATGTACGATCTTTTTCTGGTGCAATTAAGTCTAATCGCCGAATTAAAAGGCCAGGCCGAAAACTTTTTAGAAAAATCTCAACAAAAGCACCTTGCGACAAGCGAGGATAAAGACCCAAATAAAAAGTTTGTGGCCAATGCTGTTTTTGAAATTCTTGAGCATAATGAAAGCTTACAGGATGCACTGGAATCAAGAAAAATAACGCACTGGAAACGGGATGATGATTATGTGCAAATTATCTGGCAGGAGATAAAGAAGAGCGATCTTTACGAAAATTACATGGAAACCCGGGATTCCAGCTTTAAAGAAGATAAAGAATTTATTATCGCTATTTTCAAAGAAGTAATTGCACCCAACGAAAAATTATACGATTATCTCGAAGATGCCAAGCTTACCTGGGTAGACGATCTTCCTTTGGTAAATACAGCCGTGCTGAAATTCCTACAGAAATTAAAGCCTAATTCTGCTGAAAACCTAAAGATTGGAAAGCTTTATAAAAATGAAGAGGATAAGGATTTTGCAAAAGAATTATTTAGAAAAACTTATTTAAACGATGATGCTTTAGCCAATGAAATGCTGGGAAAAACCCCCAACTGGGATAAAGATCGAATTGCCGAAATTGATATGATACTTATCAAAATGGCTATTTGTGAATTTTTAAAATTCCCTTCCATTCCGGTAAAGGTTACTATTAATGAATACCTGGAGCTTGCCAAGGAATATAGTACTCCTAAGAGTAGCATCTTTATCAACGGGGTATTAGATAAACTTTCTAAAGAATATAAAGAAGATAATAAGTTAAATAAAGTAGGGCGGGGCCTTATGTAGTCAATAAAATTTCTTATTTTTAAAAATTAAATTATAAAGTTCACTATTATGAAAAATGGAATCTTAATGTTAGCTGCAGTAGGGGCGCTGCTATTTACTTCTTGTAAAGAAAACAACGATAACGCCTCAGAAAAAGTTAAAGCTGAAAACGTAGAAAGCGCTGCAGAGCGTGATGCCCAGGCCACTGTGTATCCAAAAATGGAATTCGAAGAATCGGAGCACGATTTTGGGAATATTCCTAAAGGTGAAAATGTAGAACATACGTTTTCTTTTACTAATACCGGCCAGGCGCCGTTGGTTATTACAAATGCAAAAAGTACTTGTGGCTGTACAGTACCAACCTGGACAAAAGAACCAATTCAACCGGGAGAAACCGGCGAAATGCTGGTTAAATTTAACGGTTCGGGAAAAGGGCAGGTAACAAAAACTGTTACATTAACTGCTAATACTGAAGCCGGTACAGAGCGTCTTAGAATTAAAGCCTTTGTAGAAACCGAAGAAAATGCTAGTTAGTAAATGGATCAATTAACTCAGTTTGCCCCAATAATATTAATGTTTGTAGTGGTGTATTTTTTTATGATACGCCCACAAATGAAAAAAGCTAAACAGGAACGTAATTTTGCTTCAGAATTAAAACGTGGTGACCGCGTGGTAACCAAAAGTGGAATGCACGGCAAAATCCTTGATTTTAGCGAAAAAAATAATGCGGTAATTATAGAAACCGGAGCAGGAAAAATAACCTTTGATCGTTCTTCCATCTCGATGGAAATGAGTAAAAAACTCAACGAACCGGCCAAGCCAGAAAAAGAAAGTAAGGCAAAAGCCATTAAAGAAAAGAAATAATATTTCTGCTTATTCAATAGAATTCAAATTCCCCAGGGTCGAAACTCTGGGGAATTTTTTATTTTTAGGAGGCTGCTTTAAAAGTTTTAAGGACGTCACCCTGAACTGGTTTCAGGGTCTAACTTGAAAGGAACACCACCTCAACTTAGATTCTGAAACGAGTTCAGAATGACGTTTCAAGTGGCGCTGAATTTTTTTCAGACTTTTACTCGAATTTATTTCGCGAATCTAAATAAAAGGAATTTTACCTAGAGCAAGGCTCAGGTTGACCTAAAATAAAGATTCAAACAGGCTTTTTATATTTATCCTGAAGTCCAACAACGCTTAGAATCATTGGTTTGATTTTCTGTAAGCGAGCTTATTTTGTAGCTTCCCTTTTGGCTTTAGTAATATAATCGGCGTATTCTCTTTGTAGTAAAGGCAATTCCTTTTCCCAGGTTGGATGGGTTTCAATATATTGGGCTACCGATTCTACAGGCATTTTTTTATGTTTAAGTAAACCCGTTATTTATACTGTTTTGAAGTCAATTCAGCGATTTTCACTATTACTTCGGTGGCTTTTTGCATGCTTTCTACCGGTATATATTCATATTTTCCGTGGAAATTATGGCCTCCCGCAAAAATATTAGGGCAAGGCAGTCCCATATAACTCAGTTGAGCGCCATCAGTTCCGCCGCGAATAGGTTTTAAAATTGGGTCCACATCTACCGCTTTCATCGCATTTTCAGCAATTTCTATAATATGCATCACCGGCTCAATTTTTTCTTTCATATTAAAATATTGATCGGTGATTTCAACTGAAATACAATCATTTTCATACTGCGAACAAATCTCTGAAGCCAGGTCCTGAATCATTTTCTTGCGCGCTTTAAAATGCCCTAAATCGTGGTCCCTAATTATATATTCCAGGACGGTTTCTTCCACATCGCCTTTCATATCGCTTAGATGAAAAAATCCCTGCCGGCCTTCGGTATGTTCGGGAGTTTCCAATCGCGGCAACGAATTAATAAAATCTACAGCAATATACTGGCTGTTTACCATTTTATCCTTGGCATAACCTGGATGCACACCTTTCCCATGTACCTTCACAATAGCTCTGGCGGCATTAAAATTTTCAAATTCCAGTTCACCAATTTGACTGCCATCCATAGTATATGCCCATGCTGCGCCAAATTTTTCTACATCAAATTTATGTGCTCCCCGGCCTATTTCTTCATCTGGAGTAAATCCTACGCGAATTTTGCCGTGAGGAATTTCGGGATTATCCAGTAAATATTGCATCGCGGTCATAATTTCGGTAATTCCCGCTTTATCATCGGCGCTTAAAAGGCTGGTGCCATCGGTAGTGATTATGGTTTGCCCTCTATATTGTTTTAAATCATCAAAATAATCTGAAGAAAGGATGATGTTTTTCTCTTTATTCAGGATAATATCATTACCGTCGTAATTTTCAATAATTTGTGGTTTTATATCGGTCGCATTAAAGTCTGGAGAAGTATCAAAATGCGATATAAAACCTATTACCGGTACCTTATGAGAAACATTTGCCGGAAGCGTGGCCATCACATAGGCGTGATCGTCAATACTTACCTCGCTCATTCCCATTTCTTTGAGTTCTTTAGCCAATTTTTGGGCTAAAACCCATTGTTTATCAGTACTTGGAGTGGTTTCGCTGGTGGGATCGCTTTGGGTATCAATCGTGATATAGCTAATAAAGCGATCTATGATGCGCTGCTTGTTAATCATTTGGTTAGTAGTTTAATTCAAAATTAAACATTCGTATTTCAGCTTCAAAACCTTTTAAGATTTACTGCCAGTTTTTTATGATTTCTGTTATTTTTGCACAAACCAACTTCTATGTACAAATCTTCGATTAGGCCTTTATTATTCCGATTTGATCCGGAATGGGTTCATCACTTCACCTTTAAAACTCTTAAAAAAGTCGGTAAAACTGCCGCTTTCAGAAATATTTTAAAAAAGAAATTTCAGGTTGAAGATCCTCGTTTAGAACGGGAGGTTTTCGGTTTAAAATTTAAAAACCCGGTAGGTCTTGCTGCAGGATTTGATAAAGATGCGAAGCTTTTTCAGGAACTTTCAGATCTGGGCTTCGGTTTTATTGAAATAGGAACAGTAACTCCAAAACCGCAACCGGGAAATGAGAAAAAACGACTTTTCAGATTAAAAGAAGATAACGCCATTATTAACCGAATGGGTTTTAATAATGATGGCGTGGAAGCTGCTGTTGAGCGTTTAAAAAAGAATAAAAATGTTTTAATTGGCGGAAATATTGGGAAGAACAAGACTACCCTAAATGAGAATGCGGTAGATGATTATAAGATTTGCTTTGAAGCGCTTTACGATCATGTGAATTATTTTGTGGTAAATGTGAGTTCGCCAAATACTCCAAATTTGCGAGAATTACAGGATAAAGAACCGCTTACCAATTTATTAAATACCCTGCAAAACTTAAATGCTAAAAAGCCAAAGCAAAAACCAATTTTATTAAAAATAGCGCCCGATCTTACCGACGCGCAACTTTTGGATATTATTGATATCGTAAGAGATACCGGTATCGCAGGGGTAATTGCAACAAATACTACTATTTCACGTGAAGGTTTAAAATCTGAAAACAAGAACGAAACCGGCGGACTTAGTGGAAAGCCCTTAAAAAATAGATCTACAGAAGTAATTCGTTTTCTTTCAGAAAAAAGTAATAAAGCTTTTCCTATAATTGGTGTAGGCGGAATCCATTCTCCTGAAGATGCGTTGGAAAAACTGGATGCCGGAGCTAGCTTAATTCAACTTTATACCGGCTTTATTTATGAAGGTCCGGGACTGATAAAAGCTATCAATAAAAAGTTGCTGAAAGAATATAAAGCTTAGAACAAAGAGACCGGAATCAAGACTTTTATTGAGACAAACAATGAACATTAAACCTTAAACTTTACAGTAATTGTTAGAGCAACTTATCCCTTTTTTAACCGCCTCGGCGATCCTAACTATCTCCCCGGGTCCAGATATTATATACGTGATGGTTCAGGGAATGGCCAATGGTAAAAAGTATGGCTTTGTTACAGCTCTTGGTCTTGCTACGGGTATTATAATTCATACCAGTCTTGTGGCGTTTGGGGTTTCTGCAATAATTAAAAATTCTGATACACTTTTTTTTATCATCAAGCTATTTGGTGCAATTTATCTGCTATATCTTGCCTGGCAGGTTTTTAAGAGCGATCCCAAGATCGCCTATTCGGCAGAAGGGATAAAAGAGAAATCATTGTTTTCTCTTTTTAAGCAGGGTTTCATAATGAATGTGCTTAATCCAAAAGTAACTATATTTTTTCTAGCCTTTTTTCCCGGTTTTCTATGGGCGCCAAATGGAAATACTGTGATACAATTCTATATTTTAGGTGCGTTTTTTATGCTTTTAACCATTCTTATTTTTGGAAGTGTAGCCTTATTGGCGGGAAAGATATCTAACTACCTCAAGAAGCATAAGCATTCCGGTATTGTATTAAAATGGCTGCAAATTGTAGTTTTTATAGGAATAGCGGTTTTTATACTCATTTAAGAATTCTCAATAATTTCTACTTACAGGAAAATTAATAGTATGCCTTTTTGAATGCTATCAATTTAATAAAATGAATTAATTTGCATTGGTTTTTAAATATTCCTTAAAATACTATCTTTGGAGATATGGATAAAATCAAGCTTATTGAGTGTCCGCGAGACGCGATGCAGGGAATAAAAACCTTTATTCCTACTGAAAAAAAAGTACAGTATATTCAGTCTTTGCTCCGTTGTGGATTTGATACCATAGATTTTGGAAGTTTTGTATCTCCAAAAGCGATTCCTCAAATGGCTGATACTGCTGAGGTTTTATCTAAATTAGATCTTACTACCACAAAAAGTAAATTGCTCGCTATTGTAGCGAATACGCGTGGCGCCCAAGATGCTTCTGTACATCCGGAAATTGATTATTTGGGTTATCCTTTTTCCATTTCTGAAAACTTCCAAATGCGTAACACCCACAAAACTATTGGCCAGTCTGTTGAGATTTTGAGTGAGATCCTGGAGATCGCTGAAAAATCGAATAAAAAAGTGGTGGCTTATCTTTCTATGGGTTTTGGAAATCCTTATGGCGATCCCTGGGATGTAGAAATTGTAGGGGAGTGGACCCAGAAACTATCTGCAATGGGAGTGAAAATCCTTTCTTTATCTGATACTATTGGAAGTTCAACTCCAGAAATTATCGATTATTTATTTTCAAATTTAATTCCAGAATATCCGGAAATTGAATTTGGGGCCCATCTTCATACCACACCTTCAAAATGGCACGAGAAAATAGACGCTGCTTATAAAGCCGGTTGTAGGAGGTTTGATGGTGCAGTTCAGGGGTTTGGCGGTTGCCCAATGGCCAAAGATGAGCTTACCGGCAATATGCCTTCAGAAAAAATGCTTTCCTATTTCAACTCTAAAAAGGCAGACTCTAATATTAAAATGACCAGTTTCGAGTCGGCTTATAACGAAGCTTCTAAAATTTTTAACGTCTACCATTAATAGTGTTTATTTTAATTAAATAGGCTATTAGAGAAAGCTATTTAAAATTAATCTAAATAAACTTGCCCTAAAGAAAATGTGTTTTTATATTTGCGACTCAATAACTTTAATCAGTCTAAATAAAGCAATATGAAAAAGCTGTTTTTCTCGGCAATCTTAGGTGGGCTAACGCTTGCCTCTTGTTCATCTGACGATGATCTTAATCCTGATAACCCTGAATTAGAAATTCCTGCAACCTATAGTTTTGAAAGAGATGATAATTCAACAGTAAATTATACAGGGCAAACTACAAGACTTCAGATGACTTCTGAAATTCTATCTAAGTTTACCGATTTTGAAAATGGAAGTGAAGCCCTTTTGCTTAACATGTTTGCAAATGAGAATGCTCCTTTTGAAAACGCAAGCCTTAACGAATCTTCAAAAAGCGTAAAATCTAAAGTAGCTGCCTCTAATTTATATTTTTCAGCAAATACTGTTGAAAGCGCAGAAATTAGAAACGATTTTGAATCTTACATTACCGAGCAATTCACCACGGTAAAGGACAATAAAGATGAGTTGGCAGAGGCTGGAATTGCAGGGCAGATTGCCCAGGGAACGCGGGTTAGATATGTTGATGGGAAAGGTTTGGAAATGAACCAGGCTTTTGCAAAAGGCTTAATTGGAGGCTTATTGACTGATCAAATCTTGAATAACTACCTTTCTCAGGCAGTTTTGGATGAAGCTGATAATCGTGCAAATAATGATGCAGATATAGTTGAAGCAGAAAAAGTTTATACTACAATGGAACATAAATGGGATGAAGCCTATGGATATCTTTATGGAGATCCTTCTATCCCAACCGAAGATCCTAATTCTGTTTTAAACGAGAGTGAAGATCATTTGCTTTTTAGCTACCTGGGACAGGTAGATGCAGATGAGGATTTTTCGGGAATAGCCGAGGAAACATTTGAGGCCTTTAAAAAAGGTCGTGCTGCCATCGTTGCCGGAGATTATCAAACTCGTGATGAGCAGGTGAAAATTATTCGTGAGAATATTTCAAAAACTATCGCGGTAAGAGCTGTACACTATCTTCAAGGAGGAAAATTAGCTCTTGCTGAAGGAAATAATGGAGCTGCTTTCCATGAGCTTTCAGAAGGATTTGGATTTATCTATAGTCTTAGGTTTACTCACAACCCAGAGACAGGTTCACCTTATATTTCAGCTGATAATGTAAGGAATTATTTAGAGCAGCTAATGAATGGAAACGGTTTTTGGGATGTGACTCCAGAAACTCTTGATGGAATCTCTGAGGAGATTGCTGCTGCCTTTGATTTTACTGTAGCAGACGCATAATTGAAAGAATTTGCCGGAGTTAGACCTGTTCTACTCCGGCTTTAAAAAATATATAGCTATGATTAAGATTTCAAAATTTTTATTGATTGCAACTTTAATGTTCGCTTCTTGTTCTACAGGAGACGATAGCGATGATGGAGGCGGTTCTAATGGTGGCGACAATTTTGATAGGGGTGCAATGCTGGCTAATTGGGCAGATAATATTATCGTGCCTTCTTTTGTAGCTTTTCAGGAAGAAACTCAGCAATTGGAAGATATCGCAAAAGCTTTTGCTGAAAATCCTGGGCTTACAGAACTAAATGTTCTTAGAGCGCAATACAAAGCATCTTACCAGGAATTTCAAACTATTGAAATGTTCCAGATTGGGAAAGCGGAAGAATTGAATTATAGAAGCTTCCTGAATACATACCCTACAAACTCTGATAATATTGAATCTAAGATAGCCTCCGGAAGTTATAACCTTGAGTTGCCATCAAGTTTCGCAGAACAGGGATTCCCTGCATTAGATTATTTACTTTACTCTTATGGAACAGCAGAAGAAACCCTGGAAGTTTTAAAGGCAAATCAAGAGTATATTAATTATACAGTGGCAGTTGCGGAACGAATAAATGCATTAACTGCTGAAGTTACCTCATCATGGCAAGGTGATTACAGGGATACTTTTGTAAATAATACCAGCTCTTCCAGTACAGGTTCTGTAGACCGGTTTACCAATGATTATGTGATGTATTTTGAAAAGATCCTTAGGTCTGGAAAAATTGGGTATCCTGCCGGTGCTTTTACCGGTTCTCCTTCTCCGGGAAATGTTGAAGGTCTTTATGCCGGTGAAATTTCAAAAAACCTGTATTTGCAGGCCTTAGATAGTTTTGAAGATTTCTATTATGGAGTTAAAATTAATGGAGGCGAAAATGGCCCTAGTTACTTCCAGTATTTAGAATATCTTGATAACGGTACAGATTCAGAAAGTATCACTGCTTCTATAGCCAATCAATTTTCAGCGATTAGATCTCAAAGTTCAGAATTAGATAGCAACCTGAAATTACAAGTTGAAACAGATAATTCTAAGATGTTAGCTGCATTTGATGAGCTTCAAAAGGAAGTGATTCTTTTGAAGGTTGATATGATGCAGGCGCTTTCTATTAGTGTAGATTATGTAGATTCTGACGGAGACTAAATAGTTGATGCAACTTTCTCCAAGCAAATATCAAAAAAAGACGACGGAAGCCGCCCCCTTGGCGGTTTTTCGTTTGTTTTTTGGTTTAATGATGTTTGCCAGTATAGTTCGCTTTTGGCTGAATGGCTGGATCGAAAAATTATATATTGCACCAAAATTCTTCTTTTCCTATTATGGATTTGAATGGGTGAAACCCTTAGGGGATTTTACTTATTTACTTTTTATCCTTTGCGGTATTACTGCTTTAATGGTGGCTGCGGGTTATAAATACCGCTTTGCTATCATTCTGTTTTTCCTCAGTTTCACTTATATCGAACTGATGGATAAAACTACTTATCTAAATCATTACTACTTCATTAGCATTCTTAGTTTTCTAATGATTTTTTTACCGGCTAATGTCTATTTTTCTATTGATGCCTGGCGGAACCCAGCCAGAGCTTTTCAGAAAATACCACAGTGGTGTGTAGATGCTATAAAACTATTGCTGGGAATAGTATATTTTTATGCAGGACTTGCAAAAATTAATTCAGACTGGCTTTTTAAGGCAATGCCGTTAAAAATATGGCTGCCTTCAAAATACGATCTTCCGCTGCTGGGGGATCTTATGCAACATGAATGGGTGCATTATGCGTTTAGCTGGAGCGGTATGTTGTATGATCTTTTTATACCTTTTCTATTGCTTTGGAAAAGAACCCGTTTTGTTGCCTTTTTAATGGTGATTATTTTTCATGTGCTTACGCGTGTTCTTTTTCCAATAGGGATGTTTCCATTCATAATGATTGTTAGTGCACTGATATTTTTTAGTCCGCAGATTCACCATAGAATACTGAATTTTATATCGAAATGGTTCAGCATATCAAAGCAAAGATTTGATAATTTAAGAACCTATCATTTTTCAGGAGTACAGAAAAACTTAAGCATTAGCATTCTTTCAGTCTTTTTCATTATTCAGCTTTTATTCCCGTGGAGATATCTACTGTATCCGGGAGAATTGTTTTGGACTGAAGAAGGTTTTAGGTTTTCCTGGCGGGTAATGCTGATGGAAAAAGCCGGCTATGCCCAGTTTAAGGTTATAAACGCTGAGACTGGAAATCGATTTTATGTAGATAATTCAGATTTCCTTACTCCTTTTCAGGAGAAACAAATGTCTTTTCAGCCAGATTTTATTATTCAATATGCTCATTTTTTAGCCGATCATTTTGAAAAAGATGGTCATGAAAATATTGAGATCTACGTAGAGAACTATGTGGCTCTCAATGGTAGAAAGAGCACTCCTTATATAGACCCGGAAGTTAATTTGCTTAATTTTGCGGACTCTTTTAAACATAAAACATTCATTTTACCATTTGAAGATGAGATTAAAGGTCTTTAGTATATTATTCTTTTTAGGATCGTTCGTTTATGCTCAGCATACGTTTAGCGGGAAGGTGATTTCGGCGGAAACCGGGGAGCCAATTCCAAATGCAGAAGTTTGGAATAAAACAGAATCTGATGTAACGATTACCAATGAAAATGGTGATTTTGAAATCACAGATCTTAGCTCAGGCACTTATGATTTTGCTGTTTTTAGTTACGAATATGCTATCCTGGAAAAGCAAATAACTATAGATGGAGATCTTGAAATGGAATTTAGCCTTTCGCCTTTAGCTGAAAGTTTGAGCGAAGTAATGATAACCAATAGGAGGGAACAGCTTTTTGCTTTAAGGAAACTTAGAAAAGTAGAGGGAACTGCGATCTATGCCGGCAAGAAAAGTGAGGTGGTAGTAATGGATAAAGTCTCTGGAAATCTTGCTGCAAATAATGCAAGGGAGATTTACAGCCAGGTGGTTGGTTTAAATATTTATGATAATGGTGACGCCGGACTTCAATTGAATATTGGTGGTCGTGGCCTTGATCCTAACAGAACTCAAAATTTCAACACCCGCCAGAATGGTTACGATATCTCTGCAGATGTACTTGGGTATCCAGAAAGTTATTATACGCCACCACCGGAAGCATTAAGAGAGATTCAGGTGGTTCGTGGCGCGGCTTCACTGCAATATGGGACACAATTTGGAGGACTCATTAACTTTAAATTTAAAGAACCTCCTCGTGATAAAAAACTGGAGCTAGTCTCCAGGCAATCGCTTGGATCTTATAATCTTTTTACCAGTTTTAATAGTTTGGCCGGTACTATTGGCAAATTTAGCTACTACACCTATTATAATTATAAATCGGGAGAAGGCTTTAGACCTAATTCAGAATACGAATCTAATAACTTCTTTTCTCATTTCGGCTGGAAATTTAACGATAGAACGAAGCTGAGTTTTGAATACACTTACTTAGATTATCTCGCCCAGCAACCGGGTGGGCTTACCGATGCCCAGTTTTATGAAAATCCTGATTATAGCAACAGGGAGCGGAACTGGTTTGACGTAAATTGGAATCTATATGCGCTAAAATTTGAACATCAGTTTTCTGATAGAACTGATTTTAGCCTGAATATTTTTGGTTTAGATGCTTCCAGGAAAGCGATTGGTTTTAGAGAAAATAGAGTTTCTCAGCCAGACGATCTTTCCGCACCACGGGAATTATTGGTGGACGACTTTTCTAACTGGGGAGCAGAGGCAAGGCTGTTAACCAGGTATAATTTGTTTGATGAAGAATCGGTTTTATTGGTTGGAAGTAAATATTACGATGCTAATAATTTTCAGAAACAGGGACCGGGAACAACTTCAGCCAAGCCGGAATTTACATTTACCAACGATGAATTTCCGAATTATCCAAGGCAGTCAGATTATAATTTTCCGAACAAAAACCTGGCATTTTTTGGAGAGAATATTTTTAATCTCACTAATAAGCTTTCTATCACTCCCGGTTTTAGAATTGAATATATTAATACGAAGGCGAACGGTTCTTATAAGGAAATAATTCTTGATCTTGCCGGTAATCCTTTAATTAACGAAACCAGGGAAGAGCAAAAGAACCTGGAAAGAAGCTTTGCATTATTAGGCGTTGGTGCGAGTTATAACCTGGATTCTTCTAATGAGTTATACGGGAATTTTTCTCAGAATTATAGATCTGTGACTTTTAGTGATATTAGGATAGTGAACCCAAGTTTTGTGGTAGATCCAAATATTTCAGAAGAAAAAGGTTTCACCTCAGATCTTGGAATTAGAGGAAGATTGAAGAATTATTTATCATATGACGCCAGTATTTTTGGTTTATGGTATCAAGATAGAATTGGTGAAGTGCTGGGGGTTGAAGATGGCTTTATAGTAAGAAGGCGTGGGAATATTGGAGATGCTTTTATCTATGGGTTAGAAACTTTCGCCGATTGGAATATTCGAAATACCTTTTTTGAACAGGCTGAGAATTACCGCTTGAATCTTTTTGTGAACACCGCTTTTACAAATTCTGAATATACCGCTTCCGAAGAATCTAATGTGGAAGGAAATCAGGTTGAATTTATACCATATGTGAACCTTAAAACAGGTTTAAATTTTGGGTACTCTAATTTCTTAGCCGGTTTTCAGTACACCTACCTATCAAAACAGTATACAGATGCTACGAATGCGCCGCAGGATATTAATGATAATCAACGTGGAATAGAAGGAAGTATTCCGGCTTACGGTATATTAGATTTTTCGGCTTCCTATAGTTTTGGGAAATTTAAATTGGAAACCGGGGTGAACAATCTTTTAGATAACTCATATTTCACCAGAAGAGCTACAGGTTATCCAGGTCCAGGCATTATTCCGGCGCAACCAATTAGCTGGTATTCAAGTCTTCAGTTTAAGTTTTAAAGATTTTTCTGCTTAATTTATCTTAAACTCGGTCATAAGGCTGGTTCACAAAAGAGATAATAAATTGAATAAAATTAGATAAGAGTTAAACGGAGAAAACTCCTCTATTTCAGTTTTTAACCGTATATTTGCACGCAATTAAATCTTTAATTGCTATGATCGCACACGAATCCAAAATCTTAGGAGAAGGCCTTACTTACGACGATGTATTGCTTGTTCCTGCTTATTCTGAAGTACTACCCCGAGAAGTAAGCATTCGCACAAAATTCACTAAAAATATTTCAATAAACGTTCCTATTGTTTCGGCAGCTATGGATACGGTAACCGAATCCAGGATGGCTATTGCTATGGCGCGGGAAGGTGGAATTGGTGTTTTGCATAAGAATATGACTGCCGAACAACAAGCGCTTAAAGTGCGAAAAGTAAAAAGGGCAGAAAGCGGAATGATTATAGATCCCGTGACCTTGCCAATCACAGCCAATGTGAGCGATGCAAAAGCGAGTATGCGTGAGCATAGTATCGGCGGAATTCCTATTGTAGATGAAGACGGAAAATTGTTGGGGATTGTAACTAACAGAGATTTGCGTTTTGAGAAAAATCTTAAGCGTCCAATTGCTGAGGTTATGACTTCAGAAAATTTGGTGACTGTTGCAGAGGGTACTTCCCTGGATCAGGCAGAAGATATTTTACAGGAATATAAGATTGAAAAACTTCCCGTAGTTAACGATAATTATAAATTAGTTGGGCTTATTACTTTTAGGGATATTACCAAACTTACCCTAAAACCTAATGCTAATAAAGATAGCTTCGGAAGGCTTCGCGTAGCAGCTGCCGTTGGTGTAACTGCTGATGCGGTAGTACGGGCTGAAGCTTTGGTGAATGCCGGGGTAGATGCTATAATAATTGATACCGCCCACGGCCATACCAGGGGTGTGGTTACGGTGCTGAAAGATATTAAATCTAAATTTCCAGATTTGCAAGTAGTAGTAGGAAATATAGCTACCGGCGAAGCTGCGAAATATTTGGTTGAAGCCGGCGCAGATGCTGTTAAAGTAGGAATTGGCCCGGGTTCTATCTGTACTACCAGGGTAGTAGCAGGTGTTGGGTTTCCACAATTTTCTGCCGTGCTTGAAGTAGCTGCAGCACTAAAAGGTAGTGGTGTTCCCGTTATTGCCGATGGTGGAATTCGTTATACAGGAGATATCCCAAAAGCATTAGCCGCAGGAGCCGATTGTGTGATGCTAGGTTCATTGCTTGCAGGAACTAAAGAATCTCCGGGGGAAACCATTATTTACGAAGGAAGAAAATTCAAATCTTACCGCGGAATGGGATCGGTTGAGGCCATGCAAAAAGGGTCTAAAGATCGTTATTTCCAGGATGTAGAAGATGATATTAAGAAACTGGTACCTGAAGGTATTGTAGGTCGTGTTCCATATAAAGGGGAACTCGAAGAAAGCATTCACCAGTTTGTTGGCGGTTTAAAAGCCGGGATGGGTTATTGCGGTGCTAAAGATGTAGAAACCCTAAAGGAGACTGCAAAATTTGTGAAAATTACCGCTTCGGGAATTCATGAGGGCCATCCGCACGATGTAACTATTACCAACGAATCTCCTAATTATAGTAGGTAAACTTATTGCCATATAAATTAAAAAGCCCTCTCAAATTTTATAATCTGAGAGGGCTTTTTTAATACGTCATCCTGAACTTGTTTCAGGATCTAACTCCAGAGGATTTGAGAAGCTGAAACAAGTTTAGCTTGACGAAAGATATTCAAGGCTTAAAATATTAGCTTATTCTTTCTCTTCTTCAGTAGGAGCAGAAATTTCAATTCCCATTTTATTCATTACCTTTTCGGTAATATCATATTCTTCTGCAGAGAAAGCAAGGCTGTTTCCACCGGCGTGTAGAATTTGAGTAAATCCTTCTTCGTCTATTACAGCTCGCATTGCAGCGTCAATTTTTTCGTAAAGTGGATTAGTAAGCTCATTTCTTCGCATTTGCATCATTAATTGGGCTCTTTGTCTAAACTGCTTGATTTGGTTCTCAAGTTCAATAATTTTAGACTCACTTTTCTGGCGAGCTTCTTCAGCAAGGCTTTCGGCATTAGCCTGGTAAGTTTTTACCAAGGTATCGTATTGCTTAACATTGGCCTGGAAATCTTGTTGTAGTTGCTTGTCATAGGCTTCTAATCCCTTATTTACTTCTTCCATTTCAGGCATTTGTGAAAGAATGTAATCGGTGTCTATAGTTCCTACTTTGGTTTGTGCGCTTGCAAAAATGCTAAAAGTTAAAAAGGCAATTAATAAACTGCTTCGTATCATATTAAAATTGTTTTTGGCAAATATAATAGCAGCTTTTAATTATTCATATTAAAACTTAAAACTATTTCTTGTCCAAAACACTTTTGTTATTTTCTACAAAATCCTTAAAATCTTTCATATACTGGTATGATTGTTTTCTAAAGGCACCCGGCATAAAGATGCCCATTAACTTCATAAAACCACTAAAGCTAAATTCGCTATGAGAAATCCAGAGCGTATTACCTTCTGGAGTTTCTTCAAAAAAGTTTTCCTGAATATTGTAAACCCCTTTAGCCGAATAATTTGCGTGAAACTGAGTTGGAAGATCGTTTTTAATAATTTTTTCTTCCATTTCAATATCCCGCTTTCCCATCTTATATTTTAGCATATTCTTTGAACCTTCTTCTCCTAATTTTCCACTAATAGGTTCCATAGAAATAAACCCACGTTGCCAATGTTTCATATTATCAGGGTTGCTGAATTTTTCAATCACTTCGGTACGGGGTTTTATTATTTTAATTTCAGTGGTATATTTCATATCAAACGGTTTTTTAAAGAATTAAAAACAAATGCTTTTTAAACTTCATTTAAAGATACTTAAGATAAAACAATTATAATTTTTAACTAGCTGTAATCGTTTAAGCATAAGCTTGTGGAACCTAAATGAATTCTTATTTTTGCTTACTGGCAAATTACAGGCGTTAAGTCATTTGAAAATGGTATGTAAATTGCTATCTCAATAATTGATGATTTTGAAGATATCACCTGTTTTTATATGTTTTCTGCTGGCTGGTTTTATGCTTGCGGGTTGCTCTTATCTTGAAAAAGAAGAAGATCGCACAGTTATAGTAAGGGTTAACGATGCTTATTTGTATGAAGAGGATATTAATGCACTAATAAACGAAAATACTTCTCAGGAAGATAGCGCTATTATAGTTTCTAATTATATAAACCGCTGGGCCACGCAGCAATTACTTATAGACAGGGCGCAATTAAATCTTCCCGAAAGTCAACAAAGAGAGTTTAGAGATCTCATAGAAAATTATAAAAATGAACTTTATACGAGTGCTTATAAAGATGCGGTAGTTAGCAGGCAATTAGATAGTACTGTACCATTGGAGGAAATGGAAGCTTATTTTGAAGAAAATAAAGGCAATTTTAAGCTTACAGAAGATCTATTGAAATTAAGGTATGTAAGCCTTGCTGAAAATAACACCAATATAAATGAAATAAAATCTTACCTAACCAGCTTTGATGAGGAGGATATTGAAGAGCTAGACAAAATTTCTCTTCAGTTTAAAAATTATTCTTTTAATGATTCGGTTTGGGTGAAGTTAAAAACGGTTTACGATAAAATCCCTGCTTTAACTTTAGAGCATAGGGATAAACTCTTAAACAAATCTAATTTTCTTCAGGTAGAAGATTCATTAGGTGTATATTTGATCTATGTAAAAGATGTGTTGGAACGAGGGCAGGATGCTCCTTTTGAATATGCCGAACCAACCATAGAAAAGATTTTGCTTAACAAGCAAAAATTAAATTTGATAAAGGAACTTGAAAAAGATATTACAAAAGATGCAATTAAAAATGAACAATTTGAAATCTATAATTAATACCACCGGCTTTCTTTTAGCCATTTTACTTGGATTTAGCGGTTACTCTCAAGATGTGATCGTGACCGATAGTACTTCTATACAGCCTGAGGATGAGATCGCAAAAAATACCGTTGCTGAAGAAAATAACTCAGAACGCAGAAAAGTAGATGGAATTGCGGCAGTAATTGGTGATTATATTATTCTTGACAGCGATGTAGATATGATGTACAAGGATATGCAAAGCCAGGGAATGTCTACCGCTGATGTTACCGATTGTCAACTTGCCGGTTCTTTAATGGAAAACAAACTTTATGCGCATCACGCTATTCAGGATAGTATTATTATCATGGATGCTGAGGTTAACAATTATATAGACCAGCAAATTTCTGAAATGGTTCGCCAGGTAGGTTCAATGGAAAAAGTTCTTGAATTCTATAACAAAGAAAATGAAGCTGAATTTAGAAGCGAGTTGTTTGAACTGAATAAAGAGCGCCAGTTAGCCAGCCGTATGCAACAACGAATTATTGAAACGGTAGAAATTACTCCAGAAGAAGTAAGAGCTTACTATGAAAGTATTCCGGAAGATGAGCGCCCGGTTTTTGGTGAAGAAATTGAACTTTCTCAAATTGTTATAAAACCTGAAATTCCACAGAGTGAAAAAGAAAAAGTGATAGAGCGTCTAAATGAATTTAGAGCAGATGTTTTAGATAACGATGCAAGTTTTGCTACTAAAGCTGTTTTATATTCACAAGACCCTGTAAGTGCCAGGGACGGTGGTAGAATTTCGCTTTCAAGAAAAGATAATTTTGTAAAAGAATTTAAAGATGTTGCCTTTAGTCTTCAGGAAGGAGAGGTAAGTGAACCTTTTGAAACTGAATTTGGATATCACATTATCCAGGTAGATAGAATTAGAGGTCAAAATGTAGATTTAAGACATATCTTGCTTATTCCAGATGTAACAAATGCCTCTGTTGAAGAAGCCAAAGCTAAAATTGATAGTATTAGAAAGAGGGTAAACGAAGGCGTTTTGGATTTTGCCGAAGCTGCTCGTGAATTTTCTGATGAGGAAGAAACAAAAGCAGACGGTGGGAAACTTATTAACCCTAGAACAGGTGATACCCGTTTTGAGTTATCTAAGATAGATCCTAAGTTATACGATGAGGTAGGAGAGTTACAGGAAGGAGAACTTTCACTAAGATTGCGTGATCAGGATAGAACTGGGCGCCCATATTTTAAGCTGATAAAAGTAAATGAAAGAATTTCTGAGCACGAAGCTAACTATGCTACAGATTTTTCAAAAATAAAAGAGCTGGCACTACGCGACAAACAGCTTGAAGCTATTGAAGAATGGCAAAGAGAAAAAATTGGTGATACTTATATTAAAGTGAATGGAAAGTTTAAAGACTGTGAGTATAGTAGTAACTGGTTAAAAAATTAGTAATTTATCAATGTCAGATGTTGCTCTTGTAGAAAAACTGGTAGTTAAGCACCGGGATTTAAAAAAAGAAATTGCCAAAGTTATTATAGGGCAGGATATGGTTGTAGACCAAATCCTGCTTTCTGTTTTTTCAGGAGGACATTCTTTGCTTGTTGGGGTTCCCGGTTTGGCAAAAACATTAATGGTAAACACCATTTCCCAGGCTTTAGGACTTGATTTTAAAAGAATCCAGTTTACCCCAGATCTAATGCCAAGTGATATTCTTGGCGCAGAGATACTGGACGAAAACAGGAACTTTAAATTTATAAAAGGTCCGGTTTTTTCAAATATAGTCCTGGCCGACGAAATTAACCGAACTCCCCCAAAAACACAGGCGGCTTTACTGGAGGCTATGCAGGAGCGATCTGTTACTGTTGCCGGGCATAATTACCGCCTCGCCAATCCTTATTTTGTATTGGCTACTCAAAACCCAATAGAGCAGGAAGGAACCTATCCATTGCCAGAAGCGCAATTAGACCGGTTTATGTTTTCTATTCTACTGGAATATCCAAGTTTTCAGGAAGAAGTAGACGTTGTAAAAAGTACAACTTCAGATAAAACTCAAAAGATAAATGCTTTATTTTCTGCGGAAGAAATCGTGGAAATTCAGCAATTAATTCGTAGAATTCCTGTTGCCGATAACGTGGTAGAATACGCGGTGAAACTGGTAGGAAAAACCAGGCCGGATTCTGCTGAAGCACCGGAATTTGTGAAGAACTATCTCGATTGGGGCGCAGGCCCAAGAGCATCTCAAAATCTTATTCTTGCCGCTAAATCTCACGCTGCTGTTAATGGGAAATTTTCCCCTGATATTGAAGACGTACAAGCCGTAGCCATTGGGATTTTACGCCATAGAATTATCAAAAATTACAAAGCTGAAGCCGAAGGAATTTCGGAAGAAAAAATAATTCGAGACCTATTTTAATGATACGTACCTTTATTAAATATAGGGTTTTAGTTAGTGTGATTTTCTATATTTTATGGGGAAGCGATTTTATTACTAATGTTCTTGATTTAAATAAAGAAACAAGTAGTTTTATTAATTGGACAACAGTCGCGATACTTTTTATATTCTGGTTATTCATACTTATTGATATGATCAAGCAGAATTTAAAAGATAAAACATTCTGGATTCTTTCTATGTTTTTTGTGCCCTTCTTCGCGCCGGTGGTTTATTTATTCCGAAGAAAGAAGTTGCTACATCTTCAAAATAATATGTTTAGAAACTCTAATTAGCTTTTGAAAATCTGTTCTTATCAAGAATGGGTTTAAATTCTACTTTCTTCTGTGCTTTAGAATAGATTTTTTTTAGCTTTGTTCTAAGATGAATATGTCTTATATTTGTGTAAAACTATATAGATATGATACCTTCAGATTTCAGGGATTTTTTCGTTAATAGTCCAGCGACTGTTCAACAAGAGATAGTGGCTTCGTTGCTATCATTGTCTTTGCAAGAAAGTGAAGTAAAGGACAGCAACGAGGCAAAAGCAGTTACCTGTCCTCATTGCTCAGAAAAGCGTGTTCGTGCCAATGGCAAGCTCAAAGGCGTTCAACGCTATGTTTGCAATGGCTGTAAGAAGAATTTCAGTGAGACCACAGGTAAGTTTTGGTATAATATAAAAAAGAAAGAGAAGTTAAATCGGTATTTATACTGTTTGTTGTCGGGCTACAGTATCAGGAAAAGTGCAGAAGAGACGGAGATATCAATTCAAACGTCCTTTGATTGGAGACATAAATTGCTCACGTCATTTTCCAGTGTTTCGGTAGAAGAGTTTCAGGGCATAGTCGAAAGCGATGACCTGTTCTTTGCCTACTCAGAAAAAGGAGGACGTCATTTAGGTAGAAAACCGAAAATGCGAGGAGAAAAAGCAAGCAAAGCAGGCATAAGTGATGAAAAAGTAGCTGTAGTGGCAACTTGTGATAGATCTGGAAACAAAGACTTTAAAGTGGCCACAAGAGGTCGTATCAGTAAAGAGGATCTGAATAGAATACTTAAAGGGAAACTTGATAAAGCTGACGTACTCTGCAGCGACAGCCATAGAAGTTATGGTGCTTTTGCAAAAGCCAACACAATTGCCCATAAAAAGTTCAACACCTCAAAGGGACAGCGAACCGTAGATAAGGTGTACCATGTCCAGAATGTAAACAATATGGATATGAGATTGAGAAAGTTCATGGATTCTTTCAATGGGGTAGCTACAAAATACTTACAGAATTACTTGAATTGGTTCTTGGTACTTGAAAAAATCAAGAACTCAACCAGTAAAATGGCAACAGTTACAGCCATTGCCTTTGCTTCAAATAGCGCATGGTACGAGTACAAACAACAACTATTCAATATGCTAATTAGAACTTAGCCATTTTTTTCAATCTGATCAAGTTTATTTATGAAATTCATAATTTTCAACCTAATTATTAGGTTTAGTTGAATTTAAACCATCAATAATTACGAAATGTAAAATTATTTTCATTAAATTTTGATAATCACTTCTTATTTTCAAAATCCACTCGAAATCCTTAAATTTGCTAGACTTTTTTAGAACTAAATATATAATAATATGGCATACGATATTGATATGATCAAAAAGGTGTACAGCCAAATGGCCGAACGTGTGAATACTGCACGCGAGGTGGTTGGAAAACCTTTAACCCTTTCAGAAAAAATTCTTTATTCGCATTTATGGGATGGTGCTGCCAAAGAGGCTTACCAAAGAGGAAAAGACTATGTAGAATTTGCGCCAGACAGGATTGCCTGCCAGGATGCAACTGCCCAAATGGCCTTATTGCAATTTATGCAAGCCGGGAAAAAACAGGTTGCTGTACCAACTACGGTACATTGTGATCACCTTATCCAGGCCAAAATGGGAGCTGCGATAGATTTGCAGGCTGCTAATAAATCCAGTAGTGAGGTTTTTGATTTTCTTGAATCTGTTTCCAATAAGTACGGAATTGGATTTTGGAGACCCGGTGCAGGAATTATTCACCAGGTGGTATTAGAAAACTATGCCTTCCCTGGCGGAATGATGATTGGTACCGATTCTCACACGGTAAATGCCGGTGGGCTTGGAATGGTAGCGATTGGTGTTGGTGGAGCTGATGCAGTAGATGTAATGGCCGGTATGCCATGGGAACTTAAATTCCCAAAACTTATTGGAGTTAAGTTAACCGGAAAACTTTCAGGTTGGACTTCTTCAAAAGATGTGATTTTAAAAGTAGCCGGGATCCTTACTGTAAAAGGAGGAACCGGAGCAATTATAGAATATTTTGGGGAAGGAGCTCGATCTATGTCGGCAACCGGAAAAGGAACTATTTGTAATATGGGAGCTGAAGTTGGTGCAACTACTTCAACTTTTGGTTACGATGAGTCTATGGATCGTTACCTGCGTGCTACAAACCGTGCAGATGTTGCTGATGCAGCAAATAAAGTTAGCGAACACCTAACCGGAGATGATGAGGTTTACGCAAACCCTGAGCAGTATTTTGATGAATTGATCGAGATCAATCTTTCAGAATTAAAACCTCACCTTAATGGACCTTTTACTCCAGATTTAGCAACGCCTATTTCTGAAATGGGAGTTAAAGCTAAAGAAAACGACTGGCCAATTAATGTAGATTGGGGACTTATAGGATCCTGTACTAACTCTTCTTACGAAGATCTTACCCGTGCAGCTTCTATAGCCAAACAGGCGGTAGATAAAAAAGTAAAGGCAAAATCCGACTTTGGTATAAACCCAGGTTCAGAAACAATTCGATTTACAGCAGAGCGTGATGGCTTACTTCAAATTTTTGAAGATCTGGACGCTACTATTTTTACCAATGCATGTGGACCTTGTATAGGCCAATGGGATCGTAGCGACAGAAAAGGAGAGGAGAAAAACACAATTGTACATTCTTTTAACCGTAACTTTTCTAAGCGTGCCGATGGTAACCCAAATACTCACGCTTTTGTAGGTTCTCCAGAAATGGTTGCTGCAATTGCAATTTCAGGACGTTTAGATTTTGATCCAACCCGGGATAAACTTATAAATGAAGATGGCGAAGAGGTAATGTTAGACGAGCCAACAGGAATCGAATTACCTTCTGATGGTTTTGATGTGGAAGAAGATGGATATGTGCCACCAAATGACGATGGAAGTTCTGTGGTTGTTAAAGTAGCTGAAGATAGTGAAAGACTTCAATTATTAACCCCGTTTGAACCCTGGGATGGTAAAAACCTTACCGGAGCGAAATTGTTAATTAAAGCTTTCGGAAAATGTACTACCGACCATATTTCTATGGCAGGACCGTGGTTGCGTTACAGAGGGCACTTAGATAATATTTCTAACAACTGTCTAATTGGAGCGATTAACGCTTATAATAAGAAGACAAATTTTGTAAAGAATCAACTTAATGGCGAGTACGATGGTGTTCCTGCGGTACAGCGTGAGTATAAAAAAGCAGGTGTTTCAACAGTAGTTGTGGGAGATCATAACTATGGGGAAGGTTCTTCAAGAGAGCACGCGGCCATGGAGCCCCGTCATCTTGGTGTGAAAGTGGTATTGGTAAAATCTTTTGCCCGTATTCACGAAACTAACCTTAAAAAACAAGGGATGTTAGGATTGACTTTCGATAATGAGGCCGATTATGACCTTATTCAGGAAGACGATACCTTTAACTTTATAGATCTTGAAGATTTTGCTCCAGATAAGCAAATTACGATAGAGATTGTACATGCCGATGGTAGTAAAGACACTATTAAAACAAACCATACTTATAACAAACCTCAAATTGAGTGGTATAAACATGGTTCTGCTTTAAACCTTATTAAAAAGCAAAACGCTGCTTAATTAGTTAAGGTTATATTTTATAAAGAGGCTGATTAATTGTTATTCTTCACCTCGTCACCCTGAACTTGTTTCAGGGTCTAACTCCTAAGAATTTAGATTCTGAAATAAATTCAGAATGACGGGTTGATCAAAATTTAATCAGCCTCTTTTTTATGCCTAAAATCTAGATGTTAAGTACCTTTGCTCTTTACGTCTAAGTATTAAAAATCGGCAATGAAGAAGCTTTTCAAGAACCAGTGGACCAACATTATTTTTATTGTAATTATCCTGGTGATGATTATCCCACAAACCCGTAAACCCATTCAAATTGTAGTAAATAAGATATTTGCTTTTAGCCCTTCGGCTACCGATGAAGAAGATAGAAAAGAGCTTGAAACCTATAATTGGACTTTGGAGACAGAATCGGGTAAAAAAATAGATTTTGCTGAATCTAAAGGAAAAGTAATTATTGTAAATTATTGGGCTACCTGGTGCCCACCCTGTATCGCTGAAATGCCAAGTTTCCAGGAACTTTATACCGATTATAAAGACAAGGTGGAGTTTTATTTTATCTCGGGCGAGGATCACGAAACTACTAACAACTTCCTGAAGCGTAAAGGTTACAATTTCTCCAGTTACAGGATGCTCTCTGAAGATCCCAAACCTTTAGATGGTTATACGCTGCCATCTACTTATGTAATTGCTAAAAACGGAACTATTGTAGTAGATAAAAAAGGCGCAGCCGATTGGAATAGTCAGAATTTTAGAAATTTGTTAAATCAGCTTTTAGCTGAATAACTTAGAGAGTTTTCCTGAAAAATGATTTTACAAAATCGAAACTATAAATTGACAACATAATTTTCAGGTCTTCTGAAACCGAAGTTTCTTCGTCAAGATATTTAAAGATTTCTTGTGGAGAATTTTTAGTGTAGAATTTGGAGAAAATTTCTTCCCCTTTTTGATTATTCTGGGTAAGCACATCCAGGAAAATCGCATCGTATTTTCTGAATTTATTATTTATTAAATTCTCTCCCGGTAATTTTCCGCTTTTAATATTCTCAATAATTCGGTTTATGCGTTTTTCGGTATTTTTAAAAGAATATCCGGTTGAAGGTTTTACCCAGCCACCACCGGTACCAATTTTGGTGATTTGTCGGGTATTCGCTTTATCAAAAGGAAAATCTGTCATTGGGATAACACCAGTTTCAGTGCTTTTAATCGTAAAATCCTTTGTTTTTAAAACCTTTTCAAAATATTTCTGAAGCATGTCGTCATATACTTTGTCTTCCGTTAAAAAAGGAGAGAAGAAGGTATATTCAACTAAAGCTTTTTTCTCGGTAAACGGGAGAATATACGTAAACGCAGTAGCATCGGGATACTTAATTCGGTAATCCATCATTGTAAAAGAATCCGGGCTAAAAACAGGTTTTTCGGTTGCTACTTCCCAGCCTTTAAAATGCTGAAAAATAGTAGTGTGTTTTTTACTTTCAAGGTAAGAGGGATCTATTCTACTATCGAAAAAATGTGTAGCACCGTAGGATTTTTTTCGGCCTTTGGCCTTCATTGTTACAGGATCAATTTTCTGGATTTCATCGGTAATAAATTCTATGTCACCAGATTTTTCTATTTCTTCCTGTAAGTTGTGGTGATAATCTGCTGCCTTGATCATCTTATAAGAATAGGGAGACAATTGTAAATTAATATTTTCTTCAGAAGAAATAAATTTTCCTTCGTTCCAGGATTTGGTAAGTAAATGATCCCATTTGCCATCTCCTTTTTCCCAAAAACACCAGGTTTTAACCGGCATAGAAAAATCGGAATCTATTATGGCAATCTTTTTTCCTTTGAAAAAAACATCCCGGCTAAGTTGCCGGGCTAATTGAAGGCCTGCAAGTCCTCCACCAATTATTACATAAAAATATACGGGACCTAGCATAGAATTTCTAACGCAGCATTATCATTTTATTTTTTAAAGTATTTTAAAGGTACGAATAACATTCCAAAACATTCCCCATCGTCTTTACCAAGATGTTTGTGGTGCATTTTATGCGCTCTTCTTATTCCTTTGGCATAAGGATTATTAGCATTTCTAAAAATCTTAAAACGTTGATGGATAAAAATATCGTGAACGGTAAAATAGGTGATGCCATAAGCTAAAATTCCCAGACCAATAGGCAATCCTATCCAAACATCTTCGTAGCGCCAAAGCAGGAAAAAACCAATACTCACCAGGGCATAAAAAATAAAGAAAAGATCGTTGCGCTCCCACCAGTGGCTATGGTCTTTGTGATGGTGGTCTTTATGCAGTTTCCAAAGTAGGCCGTGCATAATAAATTTATGGGTAAACCAGGCCATTCCTTCCATTCCTGCGAAGGTGCCCAGAAAAACCAGAATCCACAATAAAATATCCATATTAAATAAGTTTTAATCTATAAGAAATGTATGATTTGGCCAAAAGTCCTGCTTTTTCATAATCAGGAACTCGAATCCTGCTATTCCTAATCTCTAGAGAAGGAACTTTTTTAAGTTTATGCAATAATTTTCTATAATAAATATAAGCGGTATAAACGCCAAATTTAGCTTCTACCGGTAAATGCGAAATTCCGCTTAAGCCGTGTTTAAAATCTTCTTCAATTTCGGCTATAATTCTTTGTTTGCTGGCTTCATCTAATTGTTCAAGATTTGTACCGGGAAAATAACTTCGGCTAAGATCTTCAAAATCGGCTTTTAGGTCCCTTAAAAAATTAACCTTCTGAAAAGCAGAGCCTAAACTCATTGCCGATTGCTTCAGTGATTCATATTTTTTATTATCTCCTTTTACAAAAACCTTTAAACACATAAGGCCCACAACATCTGCACTTCCGTAGATATATTCTTTGTATTCGGCTACACTAAGATAGTCAGATTTATACAAATCTAAGCGCATACTCTTCATAAATGCACGATAAAGAGATTCGTCTATTTCATACTTATGCACGGTTTCCTGAAAAGCATTTAGAATAGGATTTAAACTAATCTTGTCTTGAATGGCTTTATAAAGATCTACCTCAAAATCGTTAAAAAGTTTTTCTTTATCATAGTCGTGAAAAGTGTCTACAATTTCGTCGGCAAAGCGCACAAAGCCGTAGATATTGTAGATATCCTGGCGAATAGAGGGGGCGAGCATCCTGGTTGCTGTAGAGAACGAGGTGCTGTAATGATGAGTAACAGTTTTGCTACAGGCCCGGGAAACCTTGTCAAAAATGGCTTTCATAATTTAATCTTCTTTTTGAATTAATCCCGCGGCGAGCTTTCCTGAAATAAGAGAAGGAGGAACCCCGGGACCGGGAACACTTAGCTGCCCGGTAAAAAATAATTTGTGCACTTTTTTGCTCTTTAATTTAGGTCTTAAAAATGCAGTTTGCAACAGGGTGTTTGCCAGGCCATAGGCGTTACCCTTATAAGAGTTGTATTCTTCTTTAAAATCTTTTACACAAAAAGATTCTTTAAAAAGAAGATGATCGGTTACATTTTGATTGGTTAAACTTTCAAAACGGGTAATTATTTTTTGAAAATATTTCTCCCTAATTTCAGGAGTATCTTCCACATCTGGTGCCAGAGGAATTAAAAATATTCCTGCTTCTTTACCTTCCGGTGCGGCGGCATCATCGGTAACTGAAGGGAAACTAGCATAGAATAGCGGATTTTCTGGCCACTGGGCATCATCGTAAATTGCTTTCGCGTGCTTCTCAAAATCTGTATCAAAAAATAAAGTGTGATGCGTTACATTTTCCAGTTTCTTATTGAAACCGGCAAAGAATAATAAGGCTGAAGGGGCAAAGGTCTTTTTTTGCCAATAAGATTCCTTGTATTGTCTCTTATATTCCGGTAATAAAGTTTCGGTGTGATGATAATCGGCACCGCTAAGAATGTAATCAGCTTCTATTCTTTCGCCGTTTACCTGCATTCCGGTTGCGGTATTGTTTTCAATAAAAATTTCAGAAACCGGCGCATTAGTGTTGATTTTAACGCCCAGCGAATTTGCAAGGCTTTCCATTGCTTCAATCACTTTGTACATTCCGCCTTTGGGATGCCAGGTTCCCAGCCCGAAATCGGCATAATTCATAAAACTATAAAAAGCAGGAGTATTGCTGGCTTTAGCGCCAAGAAACAACACGGGGAATTCAAGAATTTGAATTAATTTTTGGTTGCTAAATTCTTTCCTAACTTCTTTTGAAATGGTGCTAAAAAACTGGCCTATTTTGCCTGCGGTAGTTGGAGTTACTAATTCTAAAGGAGAAACGCCGGGACGATACACCAAATCTTTAATTGCGATATCGTAATTGTTTTTGGCTTCTTCTATAAACTGCTTCAGTTTTTTGGAGCTTCCGGGCTCTTCAGCTTCAAAGGCTGCGCAAATTTTATCGAGGCTGTCTTCTATGGTAATACTATCATTTTTTCCGAAGAAAACTTTATAAGCGGGACTCAATTTTTCCAACTCATAATAATCTGAAGGTTTTTTACCGAAATCGGCAAAGAAACGTTCAAAAACATCGGGCATCCAGTACCAGGTAGGACCAATATCAAAACAGAATCCTTCCTTTTTTAATTGGCGCGCCCGCCCGCCAATATTCGCATTTTTTTCAAATAGTTCTACTTTATAACCATCTCTTGCCAGGTAGCAAGCAGCGGCGAGAGAAGCAAATCCAGAACCAATTATGGCAACTTTCTTTTTCATATTTAAAGCTTGTCTATAAATTGGTTTAGGTTGGTATGGGTCGTGACAAATGCAGGAAGTTCTTTATGCTGAATTTCCCTTATTTTATGTCCAAATAACAATAGCTCGTAAGTTTTCTTTTCACAAACCTGTTCGTTAAACTGATTTATAAAATCTTCAACATCTCCGGGAGCGGTGGTGAAATAACTTACAAAACTCAGGTTATCGTGGCGTTCTAATAAATAGCCAAGATCGGTTAATGGTAAACTGGGACCGAGATAAATTGCCTGGTTGCCGTGATAAAGGAGTTCATAGTACAAGTAAATTATACCAATATCGTGTATTTCATTTTCCGGTAGAAAGAGTACGTATAACTTATCAGAACTGGGTTTGATTTCCTTCTTTATTTCAGCCAAATTATAATATAGTTTTTGTTTAATGAGATCTACAATATAATGCTCGTGAATTGGCTTAATGGTATCGGTTTGCCATAACATACCAATTTGTTCCAGTAGTGGAAGAAATACCTGGTGAAAGATTTGCCTAAAGCTTTTATCTTTTCGCAGCGTCTCGTAGGTATTGTTAAAAAGCTCCTCATCAAAATTCATCATAGAAAGTTTAAATGAATTTTGAGCACGGTTCTCCTTGCTGGTACTTGCAGAAATACTTCGCACCATTTTAGCAATTTCCTCATCACTAAGCTTGGAAATCCTCGAAATCTTATAACCGTGTTCGTTTAGAAAAGCGACGTTTAAGATCTTTTGAAGGTTAGAACTATCGTATGTTCTTATATTTGTAGAAGTACGATCGGGATTCAGGATATTATACCTTTTTTCCCAAATTCTTATGGTGTGCGCCTTGATTCCGCTTAAATTTTCAAGGTCTTTTATACTGAAATTCTGCTTAATTAGTTCCATATTGTGTTTAAGATAGTCAAATCTAGCTAAAATTCAACATTAAACACTTTATGGAAGTGTTAAAATGTTTAATACTTTAGTTAAAAAGTTAAACACTAAAATTTATGACGAAAATTGCTTCAAAACTTGTTCTTATAACCGGTGGTGCATCTGGTATAGGAAAAATAATGGGCCGTGAAGTTTTAAAACATGGGGGGAAACTGGTAATTTGGGATCTCAACAAGCTCAATTTACAGCAAACGCTAAATGAATTTGAAGAATTTGGAGATGTTTATGGGTACACCATAGATATAACCAATACCGCTTGGGTTAAGGAGATGGCTAAGCAGGTTGAGAATGAAATTGGCGTCATTGATATTTTAATCAATAACGCGGGAATTGTTTACGGAGGTTATTTTCATGAGAATTCTTCAGATAAAATTGAAAAAACGATGAAGGTGAATGCAATTGCCCCAATGCAACTTGCTCTAACTTTTCTCCCGGGAATGATGAAAAGGAAAGAAGGCCATATTTGCAATATCACTTCTTCGGCCGGCCTGGTCTCCAATCCTAAAATGGCGGTTTACGCTGGGAGCAAATGGGCTGCCACAGGCTGGTCTGATAGTTTACGGCTGGAGATGAAACAACTTAAAACCGGGGTTGGCATTACCACCGTTACTCCTTACTATATAAATACTGGAATGTTTGATGGGGTGAAATCTAATATCCCTATTCTCGACCAATACAAAGTGGCTAAAAGAATAATTAAGGCAATAGAAAGGAACAGAATTTATTTAAGTATGCCATGGAGTATGCGTTTTGTAAGATTTTCTCAGGGCCTTTTCCCAATTTGGTTCTACGATTGGTTTGTAGGAAGAGTAATTGGAGTTTATAAAACAATGGACGAATTTAAAGGCCGAAAAACATAAAATTATGACTGAAACTTCAGCACAAACAATTTCTGAAATATATAAAAGACAAAAAGTATTTTTTGCTTCTCAGAAAACGAAAAGTATAGCATTTAGGCTTCAGCAATTAAAAACGCTAAAAAAAGCCATTCTTCAATATGAAGATAAAGTGAATGAAGCGCTTTGGAAAGACCTGCACAAATCTAAAGAAGAAGCATTTCTTACTGAAACCAGCTTACTCCTGGAGGAGGTGAGTTATCATATTAAACACCTAAAAGCCTGGGCAAAGCCTAAGAAGGTTGGGACGCCTTTACAAATTAAACCTTCACGCTCAAAGATATATTTTGAGCCGCTTGGAATTGGTTTAATAATGGCCCCGTGGAATTATCCATTTCAGCTTACAATTAATCCGCTTATTGGAGCAATTTCTGCAGGCTGTTGTGCGGTTTTAAAACCTTCGCCAGATACTCCAAATGTAGCCAGGGTGATAGAAGAAATGATTTCTGAGTTCTTTCCTTCTGAATATATAGCGGTAGTCCAGGGAGGGAAAGAAACAAACCAGGAGTTGTTTAAATTTCCGTTTGATGTGATGTTCTTTACCGGAAGTCCTGGAGTTGGTAAAATTGTAATGAAAGCTGCTGCGGAGCACTTAAGTAGGGTAATTTTGGAGCTGGGAGGTAAAAGCCCCTGTATTGTAGATAAAGAAGCAAACCTAAAAATTGCCGGAAAACGAATTGCCTGGGGTAAAATTGTAAATGCAGGACAAACCTGTATTGCACCAGATTATTTACTGGTTCAAAAAGAGGTAAAAACAGAATTACTGGCTGAAATCTCAAAATCTTTTAAAGAAATGTTGGGAGAAAATATCGCAAATAGTCCTCATTACGGCAGAATTGTAAACCCGGCTGCTATGAATCGGTTAAAGAAATATTTAGAGGGAGATGTTTATTACGGCGGAAAAATTAATTTAGAAGAAAAATATATTGCTCCTACCATTTTAAATAACGTGCAGCCTGAAGATGAAATTATGCAGCAAGAAATCTTCGGGCCAATTTTACCGGTGATGGAATTTATTGAAATAGAGGAAGCCCTGTCTTATATTAATAAGAATGAAAAACCGCTGGCACTTTATTATTTCGGAAAAGATAAAGGGGCAGAAAAAGTCTTGCGGGAAACAAGCTCGGGTGGGGCCTGCATTAACGATACCCTTTTACATGTAGCTAACCATAAACTACCATTTGGCGGTGTGGGAAACAGCGGAATGGGAAAATATCATGGTAAAGAAAGTTTCCTGGCTTTTACGCACGAACGGGGAGTGGTGAATTCTACTACAAAACTGGATATACCTTTAAAGTATCCGCCTTATAAGTTTTTTGGATTGATAAAGAAAATAGTGGGATAGTAATTTAGAAAGTGCCCGGAGCGGGAGTCGAACCCGCACGCCCTAATGGACACATGGCCCTCAACCATGCCTGTCTACCAGTTCCAGCACCCGGGCTTAAAACAAGTCTGGAAATAGTATATTTCCAAGGGCTGTAGTAAAAAAATAAATTCTAAAAGAAAGAATTCTGAACTTAAAAAAGTGATCTGGCTGGGGCTCGAACCCAGGACCCTCTCCTTAAAAGGGAGATGCTCTACCAACTGAGCTACCAGATCGTTTTCAATATTTCAAAAAAGTCAAAATGAATTCTATTAAGAATTCTGAACTTAAAAAAGTGATCTGGCTGGGGCTTCCCGAAACTCTACTTCACTGCGTTTCGTTCGGGACAGGCTTCTCGCCAACTAAATCAAAATTTATTTTGTGATCTGGCTGGGGCTCGAACCCAGGACCCTCTCCTTAAAAGGGAGATGCTCTACCAACTGAGCTACCAGATCAATAAAAAGCATCCGTCGTTTTGCGAATGCGGGTGCAAATATACATTCATTAATTTATTTTTCAAGCCTAAATTGAGATAAATTTATATTAGATTTGAATCCTTCTAATAATAAGTACTTTAACTATGAAAATATTTTTAACCGGGTACATGGGATCCGGGAAGTCGGTGGTAGGAGAGAAGCTTGCTAAAAATCTGAATTACAAATATGTAGATCTCGATGATCAGATAGAAGTGATCGAGGGAAAAAATATCAACGATATTTTTGAAGATAGGGGCGAACTATATTTTAGAAAGCTGGAGGCGCAAATTCTAGACGATATTTTGGAGAATAATTCAGATATGGTGATCTCGTTAGGTGGGGGAACGCCATGTTATGGAGATAATTTTGACCGAATTTGTGCACAAAAAGATGCAAAAACCATTTATTTAAAAGCTTCAATTCAAACATTAACCGAAAGGCTTTTTCTTGAAAAAGTTCATCGGCCGGTGATAAGTCACCTGGAAACCCGTGAGGCTTTAGAAGAATTTATTAGGAAACATCTTTTTGAGCGTGCATATTATTACAGCCAGTCAGATATTACAGTGAATGTAGACGAAAAAGAACCTGAATTTATTGTAGATCAAATTATAGAAAAGTTATAAAAGCTCTGCTTTAAACTTATTGGCTTCAAAAGAAACCTCTACCATTTCGTTTAAAGAAGTGGAAAGCGAAATCCCCTTAAAATCTGCTTTTACCGGGTATTTTTTATGGTTTCTATCTACTAAAACTGCTGTCTTAAACTGTTTAAGCGGAACATTTAAAAAGTGTCTTACACCATAAATTAAAGTAGTCCCTGAGTTTAATACATCGTCTACTAGAATCACCGATTTGTCCTGATAAATCTCGGGCTCAAGGGACGTGGTGATTTCTTCCAGCGGATTTTTCTTATTTATGTGAACTTCACATACCTTAATTTTAAGAGGAGAAATAGATTCCAGGGCATCCTTTAAGAGCGCAGCTAATAGATAGCCTTTTTTAGCGATACCGGCCAGGATAATTTCTTTTTCCTCAATATTACTTTCATAAACCTGGTAGGCTATACGTTTAATTTTATGCTGAATTTGTTCGTGATTTAAAATAAGTACACGTTCTTTCATTTGTTTATAATTTTGGGTCTCGCTTTCTTTTCAGCATTAAGCTGACTTCTTTTTGAATTTAAAAAACAATTCGTTTCCCTGTCTTGGTTTTATAGAATTGTAACAGGCTTCCAGGATTTCTATTTCGAAATAAGGACTAAAATACGTTAAATATTCTTCTTCACTGCCGCCAAAGGGTGGTCCGTTTTCTGTTAGCGGGAAACTAAAAAGCAAACCACTTAATATCCCATTTTCTTTTAAAAGTTCTGCCGATTTTTTAGCGTAAGCCTGCCTGGAATCTACTGGAAGCGCGCAGAAGAATGTCTGCTCTAAAATAAGATCAAAAGAATCTTCTATATCAAAGAAATCTATCTGTAATAATTGTTCGTCAGGAAAATCGGGAAAACGGGTTTTAAGATTTCTAAGAGGTTTTTTGCTAATATCGGCTACATAAACATTTTTAAATCCCTGTTTAAATAAATATTCGGCTTCATAAGCATTTCCGGCCCCGGGAATTAATATTTTAAGTTCTTTATCTTTAAACTGATCTATATAATGTTTCAACGGGGTAGATATTTCACCAATATCCCAGCCGGTTTGGTTTTGTTCATAACGTTGTGACCAGAATTCTGAAGAAAAACTATGCTTCTTTATCTTTTTCATCTGGATTTGGATCTGTATTTTCAAACCAGTCATCTATATCACGACGATCTTTTTTAGTAGGCCTTCCGGTACCTTTTTTACGATAATAATCTTTAGAATATTTTAAAAGTTCTAATTTTTCAAAAGCTTCTTTTGGGGTGACATCAATTATATAAAGATTTACCAGTTTTGCGCCAACCCGGCTGGGCGGAAGGTCTAGAACTTCAATTTGATAATCTATCTGGTTTTTTCTTATGGTAAGTTTATCGTTCGGGAAAACTTCTTTAGATGGTTTTACATTGGCGCCATCTACTTTCACTTTCCCCTGCTTGCATGCGTTGGTGGCAATGCTTCGGGTTTTAAAATATCTTACGCACCATAAAAACTTGTCAACTCTCATAAAATCTCTCCTTTAAAACTGCGTTAATCTTAAACAAAAATACAAGAATATTGTATCTTGCGCGCCAAAAATAAAGACAATGCGATTAAACAAATTTTTTATTCTAAGCCTTATTTTAGCTTCAAGCTTAATTTCCTGTAATGATGATGACAGTAGGAATACTCCACAAATTGAGGAAAGAGACCCTGAGGAACAGGCTTTGGCTGATGCCGATTCGATAAATAATTTTCTGGATACTCATTTTTATAACTATGAGGAGTTTGAAAATCCTTCTGATGGGTTTGACAATATGGTGCGTATTGATACCATAGCAGGTGATAACGCCGATAAAACACCTCTTTCGGAAGAAGAGAATCTAATGATGAAAACGGTTGTTAGAAATGATGTAGAATACAATATGTATGTATTGAAAGTAAGAGAAGGTGAAGGCCAGCAGCCAAAATTCACCGATTCTACCCTTGTTAGTTACCGCGGGGAATTATTAAATCTTAGCGCCTTCGATAATGCAAATACTCCTGTTTGGTTTGATCTTACAACACTAATTAGAGGTTTTAGCGCAGGGATAGTTGAGTTTAAAGGAGCTTCAGGGTATAAAGTAAATCCTGATAATACGGTAGATTTTACTGATGATTACGGAATTGGAGCTTTAATTTTCCCGTCAGGTTTAGGATATTTTTCAAGTTCGCAAACCAGTATTCCGCCTTACAGTCCCCTGGTTTTTAACGTGCAGTTATATCGTGTTAATGAAACCGATCACGATCGGGATGGTATTCCCAGCTGGATGGAAGATTTAAATGAAAATAAAAATATTTTGGACGATGATACCGATGGTGATGAGACTCCAAACTTTGCTGATGCCGATGATGATGGTGATGGAAAACCAACCCGTGAGGAAATAATTATCAACGAAGATGGTAGTGTAGAGTTTCCCGATTCTAATGGCAACGGAACTCCAGATTATTTAGATCCTGATACTTTTGAATAGGTAGTAAGAGCTTGAGTATTTTAATGGAAAAGAGGTTAGGTAAAAGTTAACTTAAACGTCATCCTGAACTTGTTTCAGGATCTAAGTTGTTTAAAAACATGTTAGAAGCTGAAACAAGTTCAGCTTGACGAAGAAAGGCTTTTACATAACCTCTTCTTTTTTTAATAAACAGAATAGAACTTTCCTGTTTGGTTGTTTTTAAATTTAGAAAGCATAAGACAAACTCAAAATCCATTGAGAAGGTCTTGAATCTATCGAAAAATTATCAGAAGCTTCTTCGCTAAAAGCTGTATTTTCGGTAAAAGCACCTTCATATCTTACATCAAAACCTAAACGACCCAGGTTTAATCCGGCTCCTAATTGATAGCCTACAGTAATATCTTTTTCCACATCTCCAATTTTGAGCGGTGTATCTTCCAGTTCGTTATTTATAATATATTGAAAGGAAGGTCCTGCTTTAATATTCAAAGGGCCTAAAACATTTACACCCAATAATACCGGAGCGTCAATTTTATCAATTTTATAGTTGAAAGTTTCATATTCGGTATTAAGGCGGGTGAACATTAATTCGGGCTGAAGAAAAATTCCCACGATCTCAAAACGACTGAAAAGCCCAATATGATAACCAGATTTCTCTTTTCCTTCAATAATTTCACCTAAATCGTTAGCGGCGCTTTCTCTCTCAAGGTCTCCTGTGGCGCCATAGTTGAAACCACCTTTAATTCCAAAATCTGCTTCCTGGGCCATAAGTCCTATGGAGGAAAACAAGAAAACAGCGATAAACATTAATTTCTTCATAGTAGATTGTTTTATTGTTAGGTTTTGATAACGCATAAATAGTGCCTATTATTTTTGATTGAATGAAAAAAGCCTTTAAGAATCACATTCTCAAAGGCTTTAAATATACTTAAAAAGATGTTTTATTTTCTTTTTAAAACTTTTTCTGCGGCTTTAATAATCGCTTCTGCATTAAGTCCGTATTTTTCAAAGAGCTGTTCCGGTGTACCGCTTTCTCCAAAAGTATCCTGAGTGGCCACAAATTCTTGTGGTGCAGGATTGTTTTCAGCTAAAGTACGGGCTACACTTTCTCCAAGTCCGCCAAGGAAGTTGTGTTCTTCTGCAGTAACCACACACCCGGTTTTCTTAACCGATTTGATTATCGCTTCTGCATCTAAAGGTTTTATGGTGTGGATATTAATCACATCGGCGCTAATCCCTTTTTCTGAAAGTTTTTGTGCCGCCTGTATCGCTTCCCAAACCAAATGGCCCGTGGCGATAATGGTTACATCTTCCCCTTCATAAAGTTGAACGGCTTTCCCAATTTCAAAATTCTGATCTTCTGGGGTGAAATTGGCCACTTTTGGTCTTCCAAATCGAAGGTAAACCGGTCCATCATAATCTGCAATTGCTAAGGTTGCTGCTTTGGTCTGGTTAAAATCGCAAGTATTAATTACCGTCATTCCCGGTAACATTTTCATAAGACCTATATCTTCCAGGATCTGGTGAGTTGCCCCGTCTTCTCCTAAAGTAACTCCCGAATGCGAAGCACAAATCTTTACGTTTTTCCCTGAATAAGCGATAGATTGACGAATCTGGTCGTAAACCCTTCCTGTAGCAAAATTGGCAAAAGTTCCTGCAAATGGAATCTTGCCACCAATGGTAAGTCCGGCGGACATCCCCATCATATTGGCTTCAGCAATTCCCACCTGGAAGAAACGTTCTGGATTTTCATCTATAAAATCCTGCATTTTAAGTGATCCCACAAGGTCGGCACAAAGTGCTACTACATTAGGATTAGTTCGGCCAAGCTCGGTAAGACCCGCTCCAAATCCCGAGCGGGTATCTTTTTTTCCTGTATCTGTATATGTTTTCATTCTAATTTTCTTTGTCATTTCCGTCCCGAAAAAAGCGGGATAAACTGCGGCGGAAATTTATTTTTTAATAATCTCCTAAAGTTTCCGGGTTTTGAGAAAGTGCGTTTTCCAACTGTTCGTCGTTAGGCGCTTTTCCATGCCAGGCGTGGGTATGCATCATAAAGTCTACGCCATTACCCATCATGGTTGTCATTAACACACAAACCGGTTTTCCTTTTCCGGTGCGGGATTTGGCTTCGGTTAGACCATCAATTACCTGTTGCATATCGTTACCGTTTTCGATTTCCATAACATCCCAGCCAAAAGCTTCAAATTTAGCTTTTAGATTACCCATTGGCAAAACGGTTTCTGTACTTCCATCTATCTGCTGGCCGTTTACGTCTACCGTTGAAATAATATTATCAACTTTATTTCCGGCGGCATACATAATGGCTTCCCAGTTTTGACCTTCCTGTAATTCTCCATCTCCGTGAAGTGAAAATACCAGGTGATTATCTTTATTTAACTTTTTTGCTTGTGCGGCACCAAGAGCGACCGACATTCCCTGTCCCAGTGAACCTGAAGCGACACGAATTCCCGGCAGGCCTTCGTGCGTTGTTGGGTGCCCCTGTAACCTGGAATCTATAAGGCGAAAAGTATTTAATTCATCTACAGGGAAGTAACCGCTTCGGGCTAAAACGCTATAGAAAACCGGAGAAATATGGCCGTTGGAAAGGAAGAAAAGGTCTTCGTCTTTCCCGTCCATATTAAATTCGGGTTTATGTTCCATAATTCCGCCCTGGTACAAAGCGGTAAAAAACTCTGTACAGCCCAGTGAACCTCCGGGGTGACCCGAATTCACCTTGTGAACCTGCCTTAAAATATCCCGGCGAACCTGGGTAGCAAAATCTTCTAATTCTTTGATTTTTGACATTAAAGTAAAATTGTGTTGTTAAAATAATAGCCACAAAAATAGCTTTTTATAAAGCTTTGTCAAAGTGCTTGCCCCTCAGTTATTAAGAAAACTAATGAAGTAACTAACAATTTCATGTTTTGAACTTCTTTTACTCGATAATCGAGATTTAAATGCTCCGTCTCGAGAAATCGGGATGCCTTGATAGCAAAAAAATGCTTCGTGGGTTTGCCTAAAGGTAGTTTACTTGAGTATCTTTGCACTCACTTAAAATACACTATGAAATTTGATTTGTTGAGTACCGATGCCGGTAGTAAAGCCCGGGCCGGGACCATTACAACCGATCACGGTAAGATTGAAACTCCTATTTTTATGCCTGTTGGTACAGTAGCTTCGGTTAAAGGAGTACACCAGCGGGAACTTAAAGAAGACATTAATCCCGATATAATATTGGGAAATACCTACCACTTATATTTACGACCCCAAACCGAAATTCTCAGGAAAGCCGGCGGTTTACATAAGTTTATGAACTGGGACCGAAATATTTTAACCGATAGTGGCGGGTACCAGGTGTATTCCCTTTCTGCAAGAAGAAAAATTAAAGAAGAAGGCGTAAAATTCAAATCACATATAGATGGTTCGTACCACGTTTTTACACCAGAAAATGTGATGGAAATTCAACGAACAATCGGTGCTGATATTATTATGGCTTTTGATGAGTGTACACCTTATCCCTGCGATTATAAATACGCAAAATGCTCTATGCATATGACGCATAGATGGCTGGACAGGTGTGTAAATCATTTAAAAAAAGTAGATCCTTTATACGGGTTTGATCAAACACTTTTTCCAATAGTTCAGGGAAGTACTTATAAAGATTTAAGAAAACAATCGGCTGAATATATCGCTTCAGTTGGCGCTGAAGGAAATGCGATTGGTGGACTTTCTGTAGGAGAACCCGCTGAAGAAATGTATGCGATGACGGAGGTTGTTACTGCAATTCTTCCGGAAGATAAACCACGATATTTAATGGGCGTGGGAACTCCTATTAATATTCTGGAGAATATTGCTTTAGGCGTAGATATGTTTGATTGTGTGATGCCTACCAGAAATGCCCGTAACGGGATGCTTTTTACAGCTCACGGTACTATTAATATTAAAAACAAAAAGTGGGAAGACGATTTTTCTCCCTTAGATGAAATGGGAACCACTTTTGTAGATAAAGATTACAATAAAGCATATGTTAGACATTTATTTAGTGTGAATGAACTTCTCGGCAAGCAAATTGCTACTATTCATAATCTCGGATTTTATATGTGGTTGGTGCGTGAAGCCAGAAAACATATCTTAGCTGGAGATTTTACCACCTGGAAGAATATGATGGTAAAACAAATGGACAAAAGACTTTAGAATTTGAAAATTTTAGATTGGTACATATTAAAACGCTATCTGGGAACTTTTTTCCTAATGCTTTTACTATTTATACCAATTGGAATTACGGTTAATCTTGCTGAAAAAATTGGAAAGATCCTGGATAATGAAGTGCCTTTTATAGAAGTAGCCCTTTATTATGTAGACTTTACGATCTATTTTGCCAATTTATTATTTCCGCTTTTCTTGTTTTTATCGGTTATTTGGTTTACCTCCAAACTCGCCAATAATACCGAGATTATCGCATTTTTGAGTAGTGGGGTTTCCTTTTGGAGGTTCTTAAGACCTTATCTTATTGGCGCAACTATTGTTTGTATTTTAGCGCTGATTCTTGGAATGTTTCTCGCGCCAAAAGCCAGTAAAGGTTTTAATGAATTTAAATACGAATATCTAAAGAAAGGAACCGAAACCCAGGAGACCAGGGATGTTTATCGGCAAATAAATGACAACGAATTTATTTATGCCAGTCATTTTCAGCCATTAGGGAAATCGGCGCGAAATTTTACTTTAGAACATTTTGAAGGAAATAAACTTGAATATAAGATAAGTGCTTCCAGCCTAAGATTTAATCCGGAAGACACCACTTATTCCTTAACTAATGTAAATAAGCGGATTATAGGAGTTGATGAAGATTCTATTATTCATCAAAATAAACTGGATACTATTCTGCCTTTTGAATTTGATGAATTAACCCCTGAAACTTATATTGCAGAGACTCTAAATTATACCGAGCTAAACGAATTTATTGAGCAAGAACGCCGTCGAGGTTCTGGAAATATAAACCGATATCTTGTGGTTGCCTATAAAAGGTGGAGTATTCCTGTTTCAGCATTTATTTTAACGATTATTGCCGTGGCAGTTTCTTCTATGAAGCGTCGGGGAGGTATGGGTGTAAATCTTGCTGTGGGAATAACTTTAGCCTTTATATTTATATTTTTCGATAAGGTTTTTGGTACCATGGCCGAGCAGTCTACTTTTTCGCCATTAATTGCCGTATGGTTTCCAAATATCAGTTTTGGAATTCTCGCTATTTTCCTACTTTATAGAGCCAAAAGATAAGTCGGGAAATTTCTCAAAATTTAATGGTCTTTCTGTATAATTCTTCCTTTTAAAGTTTGTTATATTTGTAAGCTAATAAAAAACAAACCATAACAACTTATGGAATATTTAGAATTTGAATTACCCATTAAAGAGTTGGAAGAGCAGTACGCAAAAGCCTGTAACATAGGTGAAGAGAGCGATGTTGATGTTACGGCTACCTGCAGGCAAATTGAGAAGAAATTAAAGGAAACCCGAAAAGATATATATAAGAATTTAACGGCCTGGCAACGGGTTCAGCTTTCCCGGCATCCTAACCGCCCTTATACTTTAGATTACATAAATGCAATTTGTGGTGATACATTTTTAGAGCTCCACGGCGATAGAAATGTAAAAGACGATAAAGCGATGATTGGTGGTCTTGGTAAAATAGAAGACCAGAGTTTTATGTTTATTGGCCAGCAAAAAGGCTATAACACTAAAACCAGACAGTATAGAAATTTTGGGATGGCAAATCCTGAGGGTTATCGTAAAGCTTTACGTTTAATGAAGTCTGCAGAGAAGTTTGGACTTCCTGTGGTAACATTTGTAGATACTCCAGGAGCTTATCCTGGGCTTGAAGCTGAAGAACGCGGCCAGGGAGAAGCTATTGCCCGGAATATCCTGGAAATGACAAGGCTTAAAGTGCCAATTATTGTAGTTATAATTGGAGAAGGTGCCAGTGGAGGTGCTTTAGGAATTGGGGTTGGAGATAAGGTAATGATGCTTGAAAATACCTGGTATTCTGTAATTTCACCTGAATCCTGTTCTTCTATTCTTTGGCGTAGCTGGGAGTATAAAGAACAGGCAGCAGATGCTTTAAAGCTTACTGCCAAGGATATGAAAAAACAGAAACTGATAGACGAAATTGTAAAAGAACCAATTGGTGGTGCTCATAGTAATAGAGAGGAAACTTTTAATACGGTAAAAAATGCAATTTTAGGAGCTTATTCTGAATTTAAAAACTTATCACCAACAGATTTGGTGAATAAAAGAATGGATAAGTATTTAGATATGGGAGTTTTTAAAAGCTAAAACCTTACATACCATAACTTCTTAAATTTCCGAAACCTTGGTTTCGGTTTTTTTTGCACTTATCAACACTATTATTAAGTTTTCAACAGGTGAATTGTTGATTACCGGTTAATTAAGTAACCGATCTAATATTAAGATGCTCTTAACAAATTTTATACTTTCGTGATATGGATAAAATGACCGCCCCGCAGCAATTTTCAGCAAAAAAAAGTAACGTAATTAGCCTTGAAAAAGGTAAAATCCCCCCGCAAGCTGTTGATTTAGAAGAAGTTGTGTTGGGAGCCATGATGATTGATAAAAAAGGGGTAGATGAAATTATTGATATCCTTAGCCCCGATGCTTTCTATAAAAACTCCCATAAATTAATTTTTGAAGCCATACATAAACTCTTCGAAAACACGGAGGCGATTGACTTATTAACCGTTTCTAACCAATTAAAGAAAGATGGTAATTTTGAAAAGACCGGCGGCGATTATTACCTAATTCAGTTAACTCAAAAAGTATCTTCTTCGGCACATATTGAGTTCCATGCGCGTATTATTCTTCAGAAATATATTCAACGTAGCCTTATTAAAATCTCCAACGAGATTATTGAAGAAGCTTATGATGAATCTACCGATGTTTTTGATCTCCTGGATAGTGCCGAAGCAAAATTATATGAAGTAACCCAGGGGAATATTCAAAAATCTACAGAGACTGCACAGAGTTTGGTAATTCAGGCGAAGAACAGGATTGAAGAGATCTCTAATAAAGAAGGTTTAAGCGGTGTGCCGTCAGGATTCGATAAGTTAGACCAATTAACTTCCGGTTGGCAACCCAGTGACCTTATTATTGTTGCTGCACGTCCCGGGATGGGTAAAACGGCCTTAACTTTATCTATGGCTCGAAACATTGCAGTGGGTCAAAATATGCCGGTGGCGTTTTTCTCACTGGAGATGTCTGCTGTACAGTTAATTACCCGATTAATTTCTTCGGAAACCGGTCTTTCTTCAGAGAAATTAAGAACCGGAAACCTTGAGAAACACGAATGGGAGCAGCTTAACGTAAAGGTAAAAGATCTTGAAAATGCCCCTTTATTTATTGACGATACGCCTTCACTTTCAATATTTGACCTTAGGGCAAAAGCCAGGAGATTAGCTTCACAGCACGGTATTAAACTTCTTGTAATTGATTATTTGCAGTTAATGACTGCCGGTGGAAGCCAAAAAGGTGGCGGGAACAGGGAGCAGGAAATCTCTACTATTTCAAGAAACCTGAAAGCCCTTGCTAAAGAATTAAATATTCCGGTTATTGCACTTTCCCAGTTATCCCGTGCGGTTGAAACCAGGGGAGGAAGCAAGCGACCATTGCTATCTGACCTTAGGGAATCTGGAGCGATTGAGCAGGATGCCGATATTGTTTCCTTTATTTATCGTCCTGAATATTATAAAATTGAAGAATGGGATGATGAAGAAAGAACGCCAACCGATGGGCAGGGTGAATTTATCGTGGCCAAGCACAGAAACGGTGGACTGGAAAATATACGACTTAAATTTATTGGTCATCTTGGTAAATTTGATAACTTAGAAGAGTTCGATTCGCCTTTTGAATATCATTCTAAAATGAATACCGGCGGAAATGAAGAAAATGAGTTTGGATCTCCAAACCTGCCTAACCCAAGCGCAAATGAAGCCTTTGGCAGCTCAATGAACAGTGGGTTTAATAATGATGACGATGACGAAGTGCCATTTTAAAATTTCTAATAAAATAAGAAAGAATACCTTAAATAATATATTTCTAAAAGACCAGAAAAGCGGCAAAATAACCGTTCTTCTGGTCTTTTTTGTTTTGCTATTTTTAAATGGTTTGAAGGTTTCAGCTTCTCAACTGCTTATTCCTATGGGTGAAGATTCCCAAAAGAATCATTTAAAAGCCTATGGCATAACCTACTTTGCTTTAGAGGAAGAATTAGAAGTTAGGTGGTTGCTTAATTATCGTGGGGGTTCGTTTTTAATTTCAGATACCGAGTTATTAAGAAAAGAATGCAAAATTAGGGGTGTTTCTTTTGAAGTAATTAGCGATTCAAAAACCCAATCTATTCTTGAAGAAATTAGCAGTCCGTCGCAAAATATGGAAACCGTGGTGTTAGAGAAAGCGCCAAAAATTGCGGTGTATTCTCCACAGGGGAATAAACCCTGGGACGATGCGGTGACGATGGCGCTCACTTACGCTGAAATTCCTTACGAAACCATCTATGATGAAGCGGTATTAAATGATGCTTTGATTTTATATGATTGGTTGCACTTACACCACGAAGATTTTACCGGCCAGTACGGAAAATTTTATAGAACATTTAGAACTACGCCCTGGTATATCCAGGAAAAACAAGAAGCTGAAGCTTTAGCACAAAAGTTGGGCTATAATAAGGTTTCCGAAGAGAAATTGGATGTAGCTTTAAAAATTAGAGATTATGTTGTTGGCGGCGGCTTTATGTTTGCGATGTGCAGCGCAACCGATAGTTTTGATATCGCCCTGGCTGCTAAAGGAGTTGATATAGCTGAAACTATGTTTGATGGCGATCCCAGTGAGCCCGGTTATCAATCTAAAATAGATTTCAGTAATACTTTCGCGTTTACCGATTTTACGTTAGAACGAAGCCCGATGGTCTATGAGTTTTCTTCTATAGATATGACTGCTAAAAGAAATATTCCGAAGGAAACTGATTATTTTACCTTAATGGATTTTTCTGCTAAATGGGATGTGGTGCCAACGATGCTTACACAGAATCATACACGCCTGGTTAAAGGATTTATGGGGCAAACTACTGCCTATAATCCCGATAATATTAAGGCTAATGTTTTGGTGATGGGAGAAAGCAAGTTAAATGGTGAAGCGCGTTATATTCATGGAATAAAAGGAAAAGGCTTTTTCACCTTTTACGGTGGGCACGACCCTGAAGATTATCAGCATAGAGTAGGGGATCCAAAAACCGAACTGGAATTACACCCAACGTCTCCCGGTTATAGACTTATTTTAAACAATGTGCTTTTTCCGGCAGCGAAGAAAAAACCACAAAAGACTTAAACTGAAACTAAGTCTTTTATTGGAAATACTAAGTGTGGTCAACTTAAATTTTGTGGTATTTCTGATATTAGATTTGACTAATGTAATTACCTTGTCTTCTTCAGTATATGGAATATTATTAATTTCAGTAGGAATTTTAAGTGCTACAGGAATTTATCTAAAAGAAAGTAATAAAAAGTAACTATGAAATTTTTTCAGAAGGAAATAAAATTAAAAGCGAGATCAAGAGGTTTTCATATCGTAACCGATGAAGTGCAGCAGCAACTTCCCGAATTAAAAGAGATTAATTCAGGAATGCTACATGTTTTTATAAAGCATACTTCTGCAGGAATAACCATTAACGAAAACGCTGATTCTACGGTGCGGGAAGATTTTGAGAGTCATTTTAATGAAATGGTGCCCGAAGATATGCAGTATTATAAACATACCTTAGAAGGATCAGATGATATGCCGGCGCATATCAAGGCTTCCTTGCTGGGAAATTCACTTCAGATCCCTGTTACTAATGGAAAATTGAATTTGGGAACCTGGCAAGGAATTTATCTGGCAGAACATAGAGATAATGGCGGTTCCCGAAAATTGGTTTTAAGCCTTTACGGGGTTTAAGTTTAATAAATTATATAAGATTTATCGGTTTATTTAAGAGAACGACAGGAGTATAGAAGCCTAGGTACAAAGCTGAACAATAGAAATATATTTCACTGATTATTGTAGAAGAATTTTCGTGTATTAGTGGCAAAATAATATGCCATTTATTATTTATAAAAGTCGTTTAAGTATTTGATCAGAAATTAAATCAATCACTCGTCAACTCCTTATCTGGAAAATAAAAACAAAAAAATCCGGCTCAAAAGAACCGGATTTTTAAATAAGAGAGTATAATTATTTGTATTTACTTTACTTTATCTACAACTGCTTTAAAAGCTTCTGGATGGTTCATCGCCAAATCGGCAAGTACCTTACGGTTTAAACCTATTCCATTTGCTTTTGCAGCTCCCATAAATTGAGAATAAGACATACCGTGTTGACGGGCTGCGGCATTGATACGCAATATCCATAGTGAACGGAAATTACGTTTCTTTACTTTGCGGTCTCTATATGAGTAAAGCATTGCTTTCTCTACCGCGTTTTTAGCTACTGTCCAAACGTTTTTACGACGTCCGAAGTAACCTTTTGCTTGCTTAAGAACCTTTTTTCTTCTGGCTCTCTTCGCAACTGAATTTACTGATCTTGGCATATTTGTATGTGTTTTGTAGCAGGCGGTCGATTATCGACTCTTTTAACTTAAACTTCAAGCTACCTCACTGAGTGTAGTAGAAGTGTTGCCCAACTCCAGGGTTTTTAAATTATTTAAACCGTTAAGAGCTTATTGTTACTTTAAACGCAACATAAGTTTAACATTGTCCTTATCAGCATCATGTACTAATGTACTGTGCGTTAAGGCTAGCTTACGTTTCTTTGACTTCTTTGTTAAGATGTGACTTTTAAACGCGTGCTTTCTTTTTATTTTACCAGTACCGGTAAGCTTAAAACGCTTTTTGGCACTAGATTTTGTTTTCATTTTCGGCATGTTATCCTCTTTTTATATTATAACTCTCTTATTACTTTTAATTTTATTTTGCTTTTCTGGGAGATAAAAACATAGTCATACGTTTTCCTTCCAGTTTTGGCATTTGTTCTACTTTTCCAAGTTCTTCAAGATCTTGAGCTAATCTAAGCAATAGGATTTCACCTTTATCCTTAAATACGATAGATCTACCTTTAAAAAATACAAAAGCTTTTAGTTTTGCGCCATCTTTTAAAAATTTCTCTGCATTACGTTTTTTAAACTCGTAATCGTGATCATCGGTATTAGGACCAAAGCGTATTTCTTTTACAACAACTTTACTCGCTTTGGCTTTCATTGCCTTTTCGCGCTTCTTTTGTTCATAAAGAAACTTTTTATAATCCATCGCTTTTACCACCGGGGGTTTTGCATCTGGAGATATTTCTACCAAATCCAAACCTAAATCTTCGGCTATGGTTAATGCTTCTTTGGTGGGATAAACCCCCATTTCTACATTATCACCTACAAGGCGAACTTCTTCTGCCCTGATTTTTTGGTTAATCCGGTGTTGATCCTCTTTAACTGCTCTAAGCGGTCTTTTCGATTTTTTTCTACGTATTGCTATGGCTGATCTATTTTTGGTTAAACTTCAAACGTCTTCAACGTTTTTTTAATTTCCTTATTTATAATTGCGGCAAAGTCTTCTACCGGCATAGTGCCAATATCGCCTTCCCCTCTTTTTCGTACAGAAACCGTACCATCCTGTTCTTCCTGTTCCCCTATAATCAACATATACGGAAATTTGTTCATTTCGGCTTCCCTTATTTTCTTACCAATGGTTTCATTTCGGTTATCTGCCAAAGCGCGAATTTCGTTATTTTCCAGCAAAGTTAAAACTTTTTGGGCGTATTTTTCATATTTCTCACTGATTGAGAGCACCATAGCCTGTTCGGGCATTAACCACAATGGGAAGTTACCTGCTGTATGTTCCAGTAAAATAGCGATAAAGCGCTCCATACTGCCAAAAGGAGCACGGTGAATCATTACCGGACGGTGTGTCTCATTGTCACTTCCTTTATAGGTAAGTTCAAAACGTTCTGGCAGGTTATAATCTACCTGAATGGTGCCAAGTTGCCAGCTTCTGCCAAGTGCATCTTTCACCATAAAGTCTAACTTAGGGCCGTAAAAAGCGGCTTCCCCGGTTTCAACAACATAATTAAGACCTTTTTCTTTAGCTGCATTAATTATGGCAGTTTCAGCTTTTTCCCAAACATCGTCAGATCCTATATACTTTTCTTTATTCTCTGGGTCTCTTAATGAAACCTGTGCTGTAAAGTTTTCAAAACCTAAAGAATCGAATACATATAAGGTAAGGTCTATTACTTTTTTGAATTCTTCATCTAATTGATCTGGAGTACAAAAAATATGTGCATCATCCTGGGTAAAACCTCTCACTCGCGTTAACCCGTGTAATTCCCCGCTTTGTTCATAACGATAAACGGTGCCAAATTCAGCAAAACGTTTTGGGAGATCGCGGTAACTCCAGGACTTCGCGTTATAAATCTCACAGTGATGCGGGCAGTTCATAGGTTTCAATAAAAATTCCTCACCTTCATTAGGAGTTTTGATTGGCTGAAAACTGTCTTCGCCATATTTAGCATAGTGTCCTGAAGTCACATAAAGTTCTTTTTGACCAATATGCGGACTTACCACCATTTCGTAACCCGCTTTCTTTTGCGCCTTTTTCAGGAAATCTTCCAGGCGTTCTCTTAAAGCAGCTCCTTTTGGAAGCCATAACGGTAGTCCCTGTCCAACTTTCTGAGAAAAAGTAAATAATTCAAGTTCCTTACCAAGCTTACGGTGATCTCTTTTCTTAGCTTCTTCAAGCAGTTCTAAGTATTCCTTTAATTCTTTTTGCTTCGGAAATGAAATTCCATAAACCCGGGTTAACTGCTGATTGTTTTCATCGCCCCGCCAGTAAGCTCCGGCAACACTCATTAATTTCACGGCCTTAATAAAGCCGGTATTTGGAATATGGCCGCCGCGGCAAAGATCTGTAAAGTTGTCGTGATCGCAGAAAGTGATTTCACCATCTTCCAGGTTCTCGATTAATTCAACTTTAAACTGATTATTTTGTTCCTTATAATAGGAGAGCGCATCTGCCTTAGAAACTTCGCGAAGTTTAAAATCATGTTTTTCGCGAGCAATCTGAAGCATTCTATCTTCGATTTTCTTAAAATCGTTTTCCGAAAGCTTGTGTTCACCAAAATCTACATCATAATAGAATCCATTTTCTATGGCCGGTCCAATAGTTAATTTAGAACCGGGGTACATTTCTTCTATCGCCTGGGCCATTACGTGTGAGGTAGAATGCCAAAAGGCTTTTTTACCTTCATCGTCTTTCCAGGTAAATAAGGTTAAACTGCCATCTGTTGTTAACGGCGTAGAAACTTCTACAATATTATTATTGAATTTTGCTGAAATTACGTTTCGGGCCAGTCCAGAGCTAATGCTATTAGCAACATCCATTGGAGTGGAGCCTTTTTCAAATTCTTTTATACTGCCATCGGGCAAGCTTACCTTAATCATGTATATGTAGTTTTAATGAGCGCAAAGATAATAGGTTGATTTTGCCTGCGCAATATACTTATATATAAAGGAGGATATTTATTGCTGAAATATTAAAAAGAAGTGGTTTTTCTTTATTCTGAAACATTAACTTTTGTCATCCTGTTATTTCTTCAAAATTTTTTTTATCTTACAAGTTCCTTTTATAGAGAAGATTAGAAATTAGTTTTAAGATTTCTTTAAAAAATTGTTTCCAGGGGCTTGCGGGGGAAGAAAACAGCAGTATATTTGCACCCGCTTTGAGACACAACGAGGGTTGCGGGATAAAGCGGAGAAGTTCATTACATATTGGGATACGGTGTTTTTTTAAGGTTGAAAAAAGCTTAAAAAAATAAAAGTAAAAAAACTTATTTTTTTACTTGCCAGAAACAAAAGAGGGTGTATATTTGCAGCCGCAAAAACAGCGAAGGATTTGTAAGGAATCCGAGCTATTTTTAAGTTCTTTTGAAGGTGTTGCTTTTTAAAAATAAAGTCAAAAATTTTTCTAAAAAATATTTGGTGTATAACTAAAAAGTAGTGTATATTTGCAGCCGCTTACAGACTGAGCGAGTTCCCAGAAATATTGAAAAGAAATCCCGGGTGGGTGCGTAAAGCGATAGGGTTCGAGTCCTTAGGTTTCGGCAAGAATATCCCGAATAAAATCGGGGAAGTTCATTGATTTATTGAATTGACAGCGCGTACATTTTTCGAGAGAAGAATGATACAAATAATTTAGAATTAAGACTAGAGAAGTCATCTTTGAGTACAGACGTTTGATTGTTGTAATTATATTAAGAAACAACGATGAAGAGTTTGATCCTGGCTCAGGATGAACGCTAGCGGCAGGCCTAACACATGCAAGTCGAGGGGTAACATTGGTGCTTGCACCAGATGACGACCGGCGCACGGGTGCGTAACGCGTATACAACCTACCTTTTAGCAGGGAATAGCCCAGGGAAACTTGGATTAATGCCCTATAGTATGGTGATCTCTCCTGAGATTATCATTAAACATTTATGGCTATTAGATGGGTATGCGTCCTATTAGTTAGTTGGTAAGGTAACGGCTTACCAAGGCAGCGATAGGTAGGGGTCCTGAGAGGGAGATCCCCCACACTGGTACTGAGACACGGACCAGACTCCTACGGGAGGCAGCAGTGAGGAATATTGGACAATGGGCGAGAGCCTGATCCAGCCATGCCGCGTGCAGGAAGACTGCCCTATGGGTTGTAAACTGCTTTTACAGAGGAAGAACCACTCCCACGTGTGGGAGTTTGACGGTACTCTGCGAATAAGGATCGGCTAACTCCGTGCCAGCAGCCGCGGTAATACGGAGGATCCAAGCGTTATCCGGAATCATTGGGTTTAAAGGGTCCGTAGGCGGGCAGTTAAGTCAGTGGTGAAAGTCTTCCGCTCAACGGGAGAACTGCCATTGATACTGATTGCCTTGAGTTATTATGAAGTGGTTAGAATGAGTAGTGTAGCGGTGAAATGCATAGATATTACTCAGAATACCGATTGCGAAGGCAGATCACTAATAATATACTGACGCTGATGGACGAAAGCGTAGGTAGCGAACAGGATTAGATACCCTGGTAGTCTACGCCGTAAACGATGGTTACTAGCTGTTCGGATCGATTAAGATCTGAGTGGTTAAGCGAAAGTGATAAGTAACCCACCTGGGGAGTACGTTCGCAAGAATGAAACTCAAAGGAATTGACGGGGGCCCGCACAAGCGGTGGAGCATGTGGTTTAATTCGATGATACGCGAGGAACCTTACCAGGGCTTAAATGTAGTCTGACAGGAGTGGAAACACTTTTTTCTTCGGACAGATTACAAGGTGCTGCATGGTTGTCGTCAGCTCGTGCCGTGAGGTGTCAGGTTAAGTCCTATAACGAGCGCAACCCCTGTGGTTAGTTGCCAGCGAGTAATGTCGGGAACTCTAGCCAGACTGCCGGTGCAAACCGTGAGGAAGGTGGGGATGACGTCAAATCATCACGGCCCTTACGTCCTGGGCCACACACGTGCTACAATGGTAGGGACAGAGAGCAGCCACTTCGCGAGAAGGAGCGAATCTACAAACCCTATCACAGTTCGGATCGCAGTCTGCAACTCGACTGCGTGAAGCTGGAATCGCTAGTAATCGCATATCAGCCATGATGCGGTGAATACGTTCCCGGGCCTTGTACACACCGCCCGTCAAGCCATGGAAGCTGGGGGTACCTGAAGTCGGTCACCGCAAGGAGCCGCCTAGGGTAAAACTGGTAACTGGGGCTAAGTCGTAACAAGGTAGCCGTACCGGAAGGTGCGGCTGGAACACCTCCTTTCTAGAGCAATGTTTAGCTGATTTATCAGTGATAACAACGCGCAAGAATCAAAGGGAAGTTCTTAAAGACCTTTTTTGGTCTTGATTCTAAGCTGTCGATTTAATATTTAAGAAATTGTATGGTGTATACTGTGGGATGTAGGTTGGATTATTCAATATACATTTTATAGTATTCATTACACAAAGGACAGTCTCATAGCTCAGCTGGTTAGAGCGCTACACTGATAATGTAGAGGTCGGCAGTTCGAGTCTGCCTGAGACTACTACCGAAGTACGAAGTACACGGTTAGAAGTTAGAAGGTGCAGAGGAGATTGAAGTTCATTACAAATTGAAAGGAAATTTTAGAAGTTGGGTAACCCAGTTTGCAGTAAGCAGTAGCAGTTAGCAGTAATAAAGACTGCGTACTAAGTACTGACCACTGCCAACTAACAATGGGGGATTAGCTCAGCTGGCTAGAGCGCCTGCCTTGCACGCAGGAGGTCATCGGTTCGACTCCGATATTCTCCACAATTCCTTTAGATTTAAGGGGGATAGGTATTACAAACATCAGGAAACGCGTAAGCATATTCGTTTGTTTGCCATTGAAATTAGGTCGTTTGAGAGGAAAAAAGTTCATTGACATATTGAGAAACAAAGAATACGAGAAAACTACAGTTATAGAAGTTTACTTTTATAACGAGGTAAATTAATTAAATTAATAGAATAATATTGTGATTAAGGTCACGAGAAATTCGAGCATAAGCAAGAAGCATACAAGCTAGATAAGGGCGTATGGGGAATGCCTAGGCTCTCAGAGGCGAAGAAGGACGTGATAAGCTGCGAAAAGCTGCGGGGATTGGCACATACAAGTTGATCCGCAGATATCCGAATGGGGCAACCCACTTAACTGAAGGTTAAGTATCCGCAAGGAGGCAAACCCGGAGAACTGAAACATCTAAGTACCCGGAGGAAGAGAAAACAATAGTGATTGCGCTAGTAGCGGCGAGCGAACGCGCATTAGCCCAAACCATAAGGTTTACGGACCTTATGGGGTTGTAGGACCACAACATTTGTTGCAAACAGAATTAGAACAAGTTGGAAAGCTTGGCCATAGACGGTGACAGCCCGGTATAGGTAAAGAATGTAACGATAGTGGTATCCTGAGTAGTGCGGGGCACGAGAAACCCTGTATGAATCCGGCGGGACCATCCGCCAAGGCTAAATACTCCTGAGAGACCGATAGTGAACCAGTACCGTGAGGGAAAGGTGAAAAGAACCCTGAACAAGGGAGTGAAATAGATCCTGAAACCATACGCTTACAAGCGGTCGGAGCCCTTTAGGGGGTGACGGCGTGCCTTTTGCATAATGAGCCTACGAGTTACCGTTTCCAGCAAGGTTAAGCAGTTCAGCTGTGGAGCCGTAGCGAAAGCGAGTCTTAATAGGGCGATTTAAGTTGGTAATGGTAGACGCGAAACCGTGTGATCTACCCTTGGGCAGGTTGAAGCTGTGGTAACACATAGTGGAGGACCGAACCCGTTGACGTTGAAAAGTCTTGGGATGACCTGAGGGTAGGGGTGAAAGGCCAATCAAACTCGGAAATAGCTCGTACTCCCCGAAATGCATTTAGGTGCAGCGGTATAATAGTTTTATAGAGGTAGAGCTACTGATTGGATGCGGGGGCTTCACCGCCTACCAATTCCTGACAAACTCCGAATGCTATAAAATGTTTTATATCAGTGAGGGCATGGGTGCTAAGGTCCGTGTCCGAGAGGGAAAGAACCCAGACCATCAGCTAAGGTCCCAAAATATATGTTAAGTTGAAGAAACGCGGTTGGACTGCCCAGACAGCTAGGATGTTGGCTTGGAAGCAGCCATTCATTTAAAGAGTGCGTAACAGCTCACTAGTCGAGCGGTCCGGCATGGATAATAATCGGGCATAAACATATTACCGAAGCTATGGATTTCATATTTAGATATGGAGTGGTAGGGGAGCATTGTAACAGAGATGAAGGTGTACTGCGAGGTATGCTGGATTGGTTACAAAAGAAAATGTAGGCATAAGTAACGATAATGCAGGCGAGAAACCTGCACACCGAAAGACTAAGGTTTCCCCAGCTATGCTAATCAGCTGGGGGTTAGTCGGGACCTAAGGCGAACCCGAAAGGGGTAGTCGATGGACAACAGATTAATATTTCTGTACTTGCCCCACGTTAAAGCGGACGGAGGCGAAAAGTTAGTGCGCACTGACGGAATAGTGCGTTGAAGGATGTGGTAACACTCCGATAGTACACAAAGGCTTCGGCTGGCGTGATAATCTAGCAAATCGACTTCCAAGAAAAGCGAGTGGCGGCAACCCGTACCGTAAACCGACACAGGTAGTTGGGATGAGAATTCTAAGGTGCTCGAGAGATTCATGGCTAAGGAACTAGGCAAAATAGGCCCGTAACTTCGGGAGAAGGGTCGCCCCGCTTCGGCGGGGCCGCAGTGAAGAGGTCCAGGCGACTGTTTATCAAAAACACAGGGCTCTGCTAAATCGAAAGATGATGTATAGGGCCTGACACCTGCCCGGTGCTGGAAGGTTAAGAGGAGATGTTAGCTTCGGCGAAGCATTGAATTGAAGCCCCAGTAAACGGCGGCCGTAACTATAACGGTCCTAAGGTAGCGAAATTCCTTGTCGGGTAAGTTCCGACCTGCACGAATGGTGCAACGATCTGGACACTGTCTCAGCCATGAGCTCGGTGAAATTGTAGTATCGGTGAAGATGCCGATTACCCGCTACGGGACGAAAAGACCCCGTGCACCTTTACTATAGCTTAGTATTGACTTTGGACAAGTGATGTGTAGGATAGGTGGGAGACTTTGAAGCGCCGTCGCCAGGCGGTGTGGAGTCATTGTTGAAATACCACCCTTTACTTGTTCGGAGCCTAACCTCATTAGATGAGGGACAGTGCTTGGTGGGTAGTTTGACTGGGGTGGTCGCCTCCAAAAGAGTAACGGAGGCTTCTAAAGGTTCCCTCAGCACGCTTGGTAACCGTGCGTAGAGTGCAATGGCAAAAGGGAGCTTGACTGAGAGACATACAGGTCGATCAGGTACGAAAGTAGAGCATAGTGATCCGGTGACACCGCATGGAAGGGTCATCGCTCAAAGGATAAAAGGTACGCCGGGGATAACAGGCTGATCTCCCCCAAGAGCTCACATCGACGGGGGGGTTTGGCACCTCGATGTCGGCTCGTCACATCCTGGGGCTGGAGAAGGTCCCAAGGGTTGGGCTGTTCGCCCATTAAAGTGGCACGCGAGCTGGGTTCAGAACGTCGTGAGACAGTTCGGTCTCTATCTGTAGTGGGCGTTAGAAATTTGAGTGGACCTGATCCTAGTACGAGAGGACCGGATTGGACCAACCTCTGGTGCACCAGTTGTTCCGCCAGGAGCATTGCTGGGTAGCTACGTTGGGAAGGGATAAGCGCTGAAAGCATATAAGCGCGAAACCCACCACAAGATGAGATTTCTTTAAAGGACCGTGGGAGACGACCACGTTGATAGGCCATAGGTGTAAAGGCAGCAATGTCATAGCCGAGTGGTACTAATAATCCGTAAAGCTTGATGCGATTCCCACGCCTTGCAAAAGGTGTGGGGACTTGAATGCTATTACCAAAGTCTTTCTTTATTCTTTGTTTCTTAAATATGTCAACTTATTAGAGTAGGCAGTTGTAAGTAAAAGAGTGGGTAGTAACAATACTGCGAACTTATAGACTGTAAACTGTTTACTAAAGACTTAAGGTGGTTATGGCAACGGGGCTCACCTCTTCCCATTCCGAACAGAGAAGTTAAGCCCGTTAGCGCAGATGGTACTGCTATTTGTGGGAGAGTATGTCACCGCCTTTTTTTAGAAGACCCTTACATTAACTTGTAAGGGTCTTTTTTTTGTCCTAAAATGAAATATCATAACTCCCAAAAGGTGTGTTTCTATGTATCTGCCCGATGCGGACAGAGAAATTAGCCCGCTAGTGTCCCGAATCTGCCGGAGTACTGCTATTTTGGACTGTTCTAAGGGGAGCCAAAGGAGTGAAACGAAGATGGAATAGCGTTTAGCGTTAGAGTTTATTCAGCCGAAATTGGGATGGGTAATAAGCCTGGAAATTTAGACTAAAATTAGAATTCTGTTCAACTTTACTCGACTAAGAAATATGAAGAGCAAGTAACCAGATATTGTAATAATTCAGAAAAATAGTTGAATAAGAAATAGGAGAAGACTGTTTTTCAGTTTCAAAAAAATACTATTTTCAGCAGAAAATTATCAGATAAAATTAATCGAAAACCGCCTTTACTACGGTTATTATTCCTTTAAACATTAGAAGAATTGCAGCAATTATAGCTACTATTCCCCCAATAAGAACTGGAATATAAAAAGGATGATGCTGGTTATTAAAAGCGGTGAATAGTACAGAAGGACCTATTAAGGTTAGGGGTAATGCAAAAGCGAGGTACTTAATTCCTTTTCCTAATATTTCTTTGTTGGTATGTTTCATCTTGATTTCTTACTGCACAATATATGTAGTAGAATCGACTTCTGAAAGTCTAAAGTATCCAAAAGGATAATTTTCTGGATTCGTTTGGTTTACTACATTTCCTTTAACTGTTGCGGGTTGGGACTGAAACGGGCCACCTCCGTTGTTGCCACCCTGGGAGCGAAGTATGTATAAATAATTATAGAAAGGCTCCGAAATTCCTTCCATAGTAATATAGATTTCATTGGTGGCAGCTAAATCTTCGTTAGAATAATTAGATGATATCTGGTTACCATCGGTAAATTCATCTTCATAGATCTCTAATGAGAATTTGGAAGTAGATATATTACTAAAACTAAAGAGGTAGAAATTGTCTTCTCCTGCAGGATCTGTAAAAAACACTTCAACTTCAAGATCTTCACGGGTAAATCCCCCTTCGCTATTCTGCTCAATATAATCTATACCTGCTACTGGAATAAAAGTGGACGTAGCCGTGTAAATTTGGTTATTATAGTTTATTTCCAGGGTATAATTTTTATCAAATTCTGGTTTAAAATTTGAATTTATATAAATACCATTTTCCTGATGTGTAAAAATAAATTCTTCGCCGCTACCGGTTTCAATAATAACCTCGGCATCAGTTACCGGTTCAATTCCTTCTTCATAAAAACCTATAGTTTCTGAAAGTTTAATTTGCTGATTATTGCCTGATGTACCTAAGTGCCAAAGAATAGAAGCATCTATAACTAACCTTGGTTCACTTTCTTCCAGATCCAGGTCTATTACTTCTTCGCATGATGTGAACGAAAAAAGAATGACGAACAATAATGTAATGTATAAATTTTTCATCTTAAAAATTGAAATTATAGGTTACAGAAGGGATAATTCCGAACAGGCTTAACTTAGCCGATTCGTTTCTTCCAGTATCTTCATTCTCTCTAAAACTAATAGAATTAGCATTTTTCCGGTTGTAAACATTGTAAATTCCAAAATTCCATGAAGATTGAAAACCTTGTTTTTTATTAGGTTTGGGAATATATGTGGCCGAAAGATCTAACCTATGGTAGGCTGGTAATCTATTGCTGTTTCTATCTCCATAAACCGGAACGTTTATGCCGTTAAAATTATATTGTCCTGTGGGATAGGTGACCGGTAAACCGGTTTGGAAAGCAAAATTAGCACTAAAATCCCATCTTTTATTGTAATCATAAGTTCCCGTAAGACTTATATCGTGTGTTTTATCATAATTAGTAGCGTACCATTTTCCATTATTAATACCGCTTTCAGCTGGAGTTCTTCCTGGAGTTTGTTGTTCAGATCTTGATAAGGTATAGGCTACCCAACCGGTAAACCGTCCTTCATTTTTCTTAGCCAAAAGTTCTAGACCATAGGCCCTGGACCTACCATTTAAGATTATAGTTTCAATATTGTTATTGGCGATAAGATTTGCTCCATTTACATAATCTATTCGGTTTTGTATATCCTTATAGAAAACTTCAGTCTCTAAACTATATTTTCCTTGATTAAAATTTCGAAAATACCCCACTGCATATTGATCCAGAATTTGAGGTTTAATGAAAGGTCCGCTGGGTGCCCAAACATCGAGGGGAGTAGGAGAGTTGGTGTTCGAAATTAAATGAAGATATTGTGCCATTCTATTATAACTGGCTTTAACCGACTGATTTTCGCTGAAATTATAAGCCAATGCTATCCTGGGCTCAAAGTTGGAATAGGTTTTTATAACTTCAGACTTTGAATAGGAATTCTCATTTATGGGTTCAGCCTCTTCATAAATATCAAGAGCGTTATTGTAAATAATAGGGTTGTTATTAGCATATTGATTTAAACTTTCCTGCCCCAATCTTAGAAAATTACTGAATCTTAGTCCATATTCAGCAGTAAGTTTATCTGAAATATTATGTTCTACAGAAAAGTAGGCAGCATTTTCAAGCGCATATTTATTGGTAAGTTTAAAGAAATTAATTCCAGAATTTTCATCTATTGGAGCAATTTCTCCAGGATTAAATTCGTGGTAAGTGCTGTGAAGACCGTATTCTAATTGAAAAGTATCGTTTAAATAATGGTTAAAATCATATTTTAGATTTAGATTTTTGATACCGCTATCCCAGTTAAAGCCTACAAAATTAAGGGTTAATCCGTAGTAATAATCGCTATATATAAGTGATAAATTGGTAAAAATATCATCTGAAACTACGTGATTCCATCTAAGGTTAAATACTGAATTTCCGTAGGTGTTCAGGAAATTCTGGTTGATATCAAAAACATCACGCCCAAAATACCCTGAAAAAAGTAATTTATTGTCATCGTTTAATCTATAGGTTAATTTGGTATTGAGATCATAGAAGTAAGCAGAGTTTGGATTATCGGCCAATTTCAGAAATAAGTGTGCATAAGAACTTCGGCCGGCTATTAGAAAAGAGCCCTTATCTTTTACAATAGGTCCTTCAGCCAGTAATCTACTTGAAATCACCCCAATTCCGCCTTGTGCTTTAAACTCTTTACTGTTACCGTCACGTTGATAAATATCCAGGACCGATGAGACCCTTCCTCCATACTTGGCAGGAATTCCACCTTTATACAATTTTAAATCTTTTACAGCATCGGGATTAAAAACCGAAAAGAATCCAAAAAGGTGGGATGAATTAAAAATAGTTGCTTCATCTAATAAAATAAGGTTTTGGTCTACCGCACCACCCCGCACATTAAACCCAGAGGCACCTTCTCCCGCATTGGAAACTCCTGGTAAAAGCTGTAGTGATTTCACGATATCTACCTCCCCAAATACCACAGGTAATTTTTGAATAGTATTCATTGAAAGTTTACTAACGCTCATTTCTGGGCTCTTAATATTGAGACCTTCATTATTAGATTTTATAACTACTTCCTCTAAATTTTCAGAACCTTCAGTAAGTTCGGTATTAAAGGTGGTATCTTTTGTAATTGTAATGGTCTGGCTTATAGTTTGGAAACCCAGATAAGAAATTTCAACCGTATAGGTGCCTTCAGGTAATTTTATAGAATAAAAACCATATTCATTGGTGACTACACCTTTTTGTTCCTCCGGAATTATAACATTTACTCCTATTAAAGTTTCATTACTTGCTGAATTGGATATGGTACCTTTAAGTGTATAAATTTCCTGAGCATTAATTCCCATTGAAGTACATAGGAAAAATAGCAAAAGCGGAAAGTAAAATGATATCTTCAATTTTTTTAGGTAAAGATAGTGTAGAAACCAAGCAAATTAAAAGTTTACAGAAATAATTAAGATTTGTTTAAAAACATTAAACAAAAATTTCAAATAAAAAAGCCGGAAAATAATTTCCGGCTTTAAAAATCAATTAAAATTATAACTAATTTATCCTAGAATTTCATTCAATAATTTGCTTGGTCTCATTGCTTTAGAAGTAAGATCTTCGTCTGGCATATAATAGCCTCCAATAGATACGGGAGATCCTTGAGCATCAATTAACTCTTTATTAATTTGCTCTTCATTTTCCTGTAATTTAGAAGCAACATTCTTGAAATGTTCTTTTAACTCGGCATCTTTATCTTGCGCAGCCAGTGCTTGTGCCCAATATAATGCCAGGTAAAAATGGCTGCCACGGTTATCCAGTTCGTTAACTTTTCTAGATGGCGATTTGCTGTTTTCCAAAAATTTATTGGTTGCTTCGTCTAAAGCTTCAGAAAGAATAAGCGCTTTTTTATTTTCATATTTTTCACCTAAATGCTCCAGAGAAGCGGCAAGAGCAAGAAATTCTCCAAGGGAATCCCAACGCAAGTGACCTTCTTCAAGAAACTGTTGCACGTGCTTTGGAGCAGATCCACCGGCACCGGTTTCAAATAATCCTCCACCATTCATTAAAGGAACAATAGAGAGCATTTTTGCACTGGTTCCTACTTCTAAAATCGGGAAAAGATCGGTTAAATAATCTCTTAACACATTTCCTGTAACCGAGATCGTGTCTTTCCCTGCTTTCACTCTTTCTAAAGTGTATTTGGTAGCTTCAGCAACCGACATTATTTTGATATCTACACCTTCGGTATCGTGATTTGGTAGATATTGGTTTACTTTTTTGATTAATTCTGCATCGTGTGCGCGGTTTTTATCTAACCAGAAAATTGTCGGCCAACCGGTAGCTTTTGCTCGGTTTACCGCTAACTTAACCCAGTCCTGAACCGGTGCATCTTTCACCTGGCACATTCTCCAAATATCTCCTTCTTCAACTTCGTGCTCTGTCAAAGTTTTTCCACTTTTATCAATTATCTTAACAGTTCCAGCAGCAGGAATTTCAAAAGTCTTATCGTGGGAACCATATTCTTCAGCCTTTTGAGCCATAAGACCTACGTTTGGAACAGTTCCCATAGTGGTAGGATCAAAAGCGCCGTGTTTTTGGCAGAAATCAATAGTTTCCTGGTAAAGAGGGGCATAACTACTATCTGGAATTACCGCTTTGGTATCCTGGGTTTTGTTATTTTTATTCCACATTTGCCCAGAAGTTCTAATCATTGCCGGCATTGATGCATCAATAATCACATCACTTGGTACATGAAGGTTGGTAATTCCTTTATCAGAATTTACCATCGCTAAATCTGGTCCCTGTTCAAGATCAGCTTTTATTTTAGATTCAATTTCTGCTTTTTTATCGGCAGGTAGTTTTTCAATTGCATTCAATATATCTCCTAATCCACTGTTTGGATCTCCTCCTGCATTTTTAAGCTCTTCTCCATATTCGTTGAAAACATCTTCAAAAAATACTCGCACAGCGTGGCCAAAAATAATGGGGTCAGAAACCTTCATCATTGTGGCTTTCATATGTAGTGAAAACAACACTCCTTTTTCTTTAGCATCTTTTACCTGCTCTCTAAGAAATTGTAAAAGCGCTTTCTTACTCATTAGGGTGGCATCTATAACTTCCCCTTTAAGTAGGTGTAAATTATCTTTGAGTACTTTTTTATCTCCACTTTTAGAAGTAAACTGAATTTTCACATCGGTTTCTTCAGTAAGGGTTAAAGATTTTTCATTGGCTTTAAAATCCCCACCATTCATAGTGGCGACATGAGATTTGGAATCTGAGCTCCATTCTCCCATAGAATGCGGATGTTTTTTAGCGAAATTTTTGATAGCTTTTGGAGCGCGTCTATCTGAATTTCCTTCACGAAGAACCGGATTTACTGCGCTTCCTTTTACTTTATCGTAAGTAGCCTGAATTTTCTTCTCATCTTCGTTCGCCGGCTCATCGGGATAATCGGGTAATTTATAACCCTTTTCCTGCAGTTCTTTAATAGCAGTTTTTAGCTGCGGAATAGAAGCACTAATATTTGGTAATTTAATGATATTCGCCTCAGGTTTCTTAGCTAAAGCCCCAAGTTCGGCTAAGTCATCGCTTACTTTTTGATCGTCTGAAAGGTATTGAGGGAATTGAGATAAAATTCTCCCCGCCAGTGAGATATCCTTAGTTTCCATACCTACGTTTGCCGCTTGGGTATACGACTTTACAATAGGATAAAAAGAATAAGTAGCTAAAGCCGGGGCTTCATCTGTTTTGGTATAAATGATCTTTCCAATCTGTGTCATTTTGTAATTTTTATAGCTGATTAATTTTGAAATGTCTAAACTCAATGAACGCCCAATTTTCATCGGGCGTTCGAGCTCTGCGCAATATAATATTTTTCAAGCTTTTATCATAGCTGAAGCAGCATTAAAGCCTGTTAATTATTACAAAAAAGACATGAAAAAAGCCACTTCATCTTAATAACTAAAATGAAATGGCTTCTACTGAAATAATACGTTCTCACTGAATTTTCGAAATTCTTTAAGGGAAAAATCCCGGTGTGCATTATTTCAATGATTCAAAAATTAAAACTTCGAGAAGCTATATTTCTGAATCTAAGGGGTTTTTATCTTTCAAACTATTTTTGACCTGGCAAAACATAAGCGTTATATAGAAGATAAAAACCATATGTAAAGATTTTTAGGCTTTACCCGGAATTTTAATTTAATAAGAAATCCTTTTGTCATTCTTTATTAACTAATTCCTATATTAAATATACAACCAAAAATAAGTTTTTGCAATAAATTTAACATTTTGTTAGGCAGGGATTTATAGCCTGATTTCTTTGCTTTTTAGGTATTAAAAAGCCCCGATTTACGGGGCTTTCAATGTCTTTGAATTTTAACCTGTTTATTCGGTTACAGCACGGTAAGCATTTATTCTTCCTTTTCCAAAGAATAAGCTTTGGCCGTTTCCATCAACCTTATCAGCTGTCTTTTCAATTTGTTTTGCAACTTCTTGTGGACTCATGTTACCGCCATTTTTAGCGATAATCAAAGCAGCAACACCTGAAACATGTGGTGCAGCCATACTTGTACCTGCGCTCCAGAATAATGACCCATTATTACCGGTACTAAGAATCATATCTTCAAGAGCAACATCATAATCCCCACCAGGAGCAGCAACATCTATTAAAGATTTTCCATGAGTTGTATAACTTGCAGGAATATCAAAATTAGTATAATCTGCAGTCCAATCGTAACCATCGGGAGCCGTTGCAGATACAGTTACCACATTATTAAGTCCTCCCGGCAGTTTAATGTATGCTGAATTTCCATCATAATTTACTCCATCATTACCGGCAGAAGCTATAATTGTACTTCCTTTTTTATATGCGTAATCTATAGCTTTCTGCTGGGCATTTACAATTTCCATAACGTACTTAGCAGGTATTTTATAAGGAACATCATTGGCATCAATTAATTTTCCATTTTTATTTAGGGTAGCACCTAAGCTCATATTGATAACGTCTGCAGAGTTTTGGCCTGCATAAACAATACCGGCATTAATAGAACTGAAGGCGCCACTTCCTGTAATTTCTGAAAGAACTTTAACTGCGACAAGTTCGGCATGTGGTGCAACACCAATAAGACCCAATCCATTTTGAGCAGCAGCAATGGTTCCTGCTACATGAGATCCGTGATTATCAAAAGGAGTGCTCTCTAAAACATTCCAGTCTTCTCCGGGTACAAATGAAGCTGAGAGCGAAGTATTTAAATTTGGCGCCAGTTCTGCGTGCTCGGCATCTATACCAGAGTCAAGAACAAATACACTTGCACCGCTACCTGTAAAACCAGCATTCCACGCTTCTGGAGCGTCAATGGCCTCTAATCCCCAAAGGTAATCGTAGAAATAATAAGGTTCTGTACTTCCAATACTAGGTGTGGCTTCAGGAAGATTGGCTTCTACGCCTTTAGATGTAGGTATCCAGGCTATTTCATAATCAGGAACCACAGAGCTAACGTTCTTCTTTTTCATGGTGTTCTCAATGAAATTTACATCTTTTGAACTTACAACAGAAATTCCAATTTCAGGTATAGAACTTACGATCTCACCACCGCTTGTTTTAAGATCACTTTCTACACTCTTCGTTAAATCGGAAGATTCAGAAATTACCATATAATTTTTAAATGGAGGCTCTTCCAAATCTGCAGCAATATTTTCATCACTTTCACTTAAATTTTCTTCTTTTTCACATGAGCTAAATACAGCTCCAAATAAGAAAACGCATACAAGCATTTTCCATAATTTGATTGTTGTTTTTTTCATAAAATATGTTTTAGTTTTTCAAGACCATAAATTACAAGAATAACAACAATTAAGAAGAATTTAATATCATAAATTTATAATATGTGGCATATGGACTAAAAAAATCACGATAAATACTAAAAAATTTACTGAAATATTAATGATAGGATCTTAAGTATTTTGGCTTACTTAAAAAATAACTCATAAAAAAAGCCCCGAATTTTCGGGGCTTTCTATAAGTTTAATAAGATGTGTCTTATCTTTTAGCTTCCTTAATACGGGCTTTTTTCCCGGTAAGTTCTCTAAAGTAATAAATACGAGCTCTTCTTACTTTTCCTCGTTTGTTCAATTCAATTTTTTGAATTGCAGGAAGGTTTAAAGGAAAAATTCTTTCTACTCCAACAGTACCACTCATTTTTCTAATGGTGAAAGTCTGCGAAGCACCGCTACCTCTTTTCTGAATTACTACCCCTTTAAAAAACTGGGTACGGGTTTTTTGACCCTCTTTAATTTCGTAATACACAGTAATGGTATCACCTGCAGAAAATTCAGGTAAATCTTTTCTTTCAACGAATTCGTCTTGTACGTACTTAATTAACGATTCCATAATTTCTTATTTAATGTAAAATCTAAAACAACATTCACGGACCTCGCCAGAGGTTATTTTAGAACGAGTGCAAAAGTATTAATTTTAATTTATAATGCAACTTAGAAATTGCAATTATTTTTCTGTTTCATCCAAAAGATCAGGCCTTAAGCGTTTGGTTCGTTCCCAGGCTTTTTCTTCCCGCCAGGTTTCAATCTTCGGAAAATTACCAGAGGTTAATATTTCCGGAACTTTCCATCCTTTATATTCCGCAGGTCTTGTGTAAACCGGGGGAGCGAGCAGGTTATCCTGAAAAGAATCGGTTAAAGCTGAAGTCTCATTGCCTAAAACACCGGGAATTAACCTGATGATCGCATCACAAACCACAGCAGCACCCAGTTCTCCGCCAGAAAGCACATAATCGCCGATAGAAATTTCTTTGGTGATAAAGTGATCGCGTACTCTTTGATCTACACCTTTATAATGCCCGCAAAGGATTATAAGATTTTCCTTAAGCGAAAGTGTATTGGCGGTTTTTTGATTAAAACGATCGCCATCGGGACTCATATAGATTACTTCGTCATAATCCCGCTGACTCTTAAGATTTGAGATGCACTTATCTATTGGTTCTACCATCATCACCATCCCGGCGCCACCGCCAAATTGATAATCATCAATTTGTTTGTAATTATCGGTCACATAATCTCTTAAATTATGCAGGTGAATTTCTACGTGACCGTTTTCTATTGCTCTCTTTAAAATAGAAGCATCAAAAGGACTTTTAAGCAAATCTGGAACTACGGTAATTATATCTATGCGCATATTTTCTTATAAAATGCAAAGATGCTAATTAAAATTTAAGCTGAAGAAAAATTATTCTTTGGCTTTGTTCTTCTCATCCTGAAGCATACGGCCTAAACGTTGTTCTTTTTCCAGGGCTTTAGCGCGGTAAGCGTCAAACTCTTTTTCGGTTTCGTTTAACCTATGTCTTGCTTCTTTAGTAGTAGCATTAGAGTTTTTAAACTTATAGATGAAAAAAAGTAGCGCCAGGATAAGAATACCAACTATTCCCCACATTAAAGCCATATAGCTTCCTTTGCTAAAAGGCATTCCGAGAAATTTTATGGCATCTTTTTCTTCGTTTACACGCTGAAGATCTTCCTGGGTTTCGGCTAATTGATTTTCAAGATTTTCGATTTCTTCATTTTGACTGGAAATAGTACTTTGCTCTTCCTGAAGCTCGTTCTTTAATTCCTGAACGTGGCGTTTTGTGTTGTCCCGTAATTCAATTAAAGCATCATAATCTACTACTTTGTATCCCTGGTAGTTGTTTGAAGATTCAATAAGATTGTCAAATTCATCTTCAATAAAGTTAGAGGTAGCCAATGAATCCTGAGCAGATAAAAAACTGACTGAAAATATTAAAAGTAAACTTGAAAAAATAATGTTACGCATCATTTGGGGTTTTTCTGGTTGGAATTTATATGCTTGAACGCCTTCTTTTTTTACTTATTGTAAAAGACTTCGCTAATTTGAAGCCAATTTTTATAAATTCCTTTAAATTAATAATTTGAGCGCGCAAATGTAAAGTATTTCGAATAAAAAACCCACCAAATTTAGGCGGGTTTTCCGGTATTTTATCTTATTCTAAAATATTAATAATAAGTGAACCTTCTCACTTTCGCAATATACTTTGCCAGCCTTATTAACTGGTGACTGTAACCGTATTCGTTATCATACCAGATATAAAGGATCACATTTTTACCATCTGCCGAAACTATGGTCGCCTTACTATCATAAATTGCCGGAGCGTTAGATCCAACAATGTCTGATGATACCAGTTCATTATCCAAAGAGTATTTAATTTGTTCTACCAGTTCACCTTCCAGCGCATATTTCTTTAAAATATTATTTACGCCGTCTATATTGGTTTCGGCTTCCACCTCAAGATTTAAAATAGCCAGGGAACCATTGGGAACAGGAACCCTAATTGCATTTGAAGTAAGTTTTCCTTGAAAAACAGGTAAGGCCTTCGCAACAGCTTTCCCGGCGCCGGTTTCGGTAATAACCATATTAAGGGCAGCAGCACGACCTCGGCGATATTTGCTGTGCATATTATCTACCAGGTTCTGGTCGTTGGTGTAGGCGTGAATAGTTTCTAAATGCCCGTGTACCACGCCCAAAGTATCCTGAACGGCTTTTAAAACCGGGGTGATTGCGTTGGTAGTACAGGAAGCTGCTGAAAAAATCGAAATTTTATCAGGATTATGTTCTTTATGATTTACCCCGTGAACAATATTGGGAATGCCTTTCCCTGGTGCAGAAAGTAAAACCTTTGCCGCTCCTTTTGCTTTTAAATGTCTGCTTAAAGCTTCTTTGTCTCTAAACGCACCGGTGTTGTCTATAATTAAAGCTTTATTTATTCCGAATTTCGTATAATCGATATCCTCAGGTTTGTCTGCGGAAATCACTTTTACCGTGGTGCCGTTGATAATAAGAGCGCTGTTCTTTTCATCTATACTAACGGTTCCTGAAAAATCGCCGTGAACTGAATCATTTTTTAATAAAGAAGCACGTTTTTCTAATACATTTTTGTCTATCGCACCGCGAGTTACAATTGCCCGCAAACGCAACTGACTTCCCTTACCGGTTCGTGCCATAAGTTCCCTGGCTACCAAACGGCCGATACGACCAAAGCCATAAAGCACAACATCTTTAGGTACAACTTTATCATATTTTTTGGCATCTTTCAGTTTATCTGAAATAAAAGCCATAGCGTTTAAATGTCCCTGGTCTTCTAAATGATATTCGTAGGTTAATTTCCCAATATCCAGTTTTGCAGGTGGCAGATCCATATCCTGGATTGCTTTTGCAATTTCTACGGTATCAAAAATAGAAATAGGTTTTTCTACAAATTCTCCCGCATATTCGTGAAGATTTAGAATATCGCTAACATTCCGGTTAAGCAGCTGATTTCTGAAAATTACGAGTTCTATGGATTTATCATACCAAAGATCGCTTATAATGTTAATAAATTGTACGGTCGCTTTGCGCCGGTTTGCCTGAAAAGAAAGTTCTTTTTCGTAAACTTTGTTGAAGCTCATGTGTGGTTTGAGTTGTTTTAATAATGGCGCAAAAGTATATATTTCAAACGTTTTCGTAAAGAATTTTTTTGCATAAAAAAACCCCCTTGTGGTAAGGGAGTTTTTAAGATTATATTCTAGGACTTCTATCGCCACACCATGCGTTGCTTTTCGCCATTTCTATCAACTATGGTAATCACAATATCTTCTGCTAGATTTTTATTTCTAAAGATTCGTTCAACATCACTTACGCTGGATACATTTTTATTATCTATAGCGGTAATAATAGTTCCCACCAATTCTTCAGCAGGTAATCTAGGAGAAAGGGTGCGGTGAATTCTAACCCCGTTTTCAACATTTAATGCCTGCAATTCTTGCTGGCTGGCATTAGAAACCTCAATCTTTATAGGCTCTATAGTGTAAGTTTCAAACTTAGTTAGGGTTACTTTAGCTTCTCTTTGCTTTCCATCTCTAAGAAATATTACATCAATTTCATCGTTTGGGCGCTTGGAATTAATATAACCCGTTAAATCAGAGAATTTATTAATAGCAACATTGTCTAATTTTCTAATAATATCGCCTCGTTCAAGACCGGCTTTTTCAGCACCACTACCTTCAGTAACCTCGGCAACCATAACTCCCTGCGTAGTTTCGAGTCCAAATTCTTCTACAGCCCTGGGATTAATGCTGCCGCCTCTAATACCTAAAATTCCTTTTTGTACATCCCCATACTCCATAATATCTTCAACAATCTTACGGGTATTATTAGAAGGTACGGCAAATGCGTAACCTATATAACTTCCTGTTTGGGAAGTAATAGCCGTGTTAATTCCCACCAGTTCGCCATTAATATTCACTAAAGCACCACCACTGTTTCCTGGGTTAATTGCTGCATCAGTCTGAATAAAAGATTGTGAAGTAGCATCGTAGGTGTTTAAATCTCTTGCTGTAGCACTAATAATTCCTGCGGTTACTGTAGATTTCAGGTTAAAAGGATTCCCAACTGCCAACACCCATTCTCCAAGTTTTACGTTGTTAGAATCGCCAAATGGAATATAATCTAAACCTTCGGCATCAATTTTTAATAGCGCGATATCTGATGTTTCATCGGCACCTACAATTCCTGCAGTGTAGGTTTTATTATTGTTCAAGGTAACTTCAACCTCATTTGCTTCTCTAATCACGTGATTGTTGGTTACAATATAACCATCGGGGGAAATAATAACTCCCGAGCCGGCACCCTGAAGTGCTTTCCCACCACTGTGATTCCCTTGAATTAGGTCTCTCATAGTACGCGGACCTTTAAAAACAGCCACGTTTTTTACGTGTACAACTCCGTTAACCGTATTTTCCGCAGCTTCAGTAAAATCTGCATTTGTGCCGTAGATATCTCCGGAATAGTTTGCAGGAATTAATTCAGCACTGGTATTGGAAACCGGGGGTAAACCTGCCGGAATTTCTTCTTCGAAAAACATTTTATAGCTTCCTAGAGTCAGTGCGCCTCCAAGGATGGAAACGAGAAGTAGTTTAGATAAATCTTTCATTTTCAATGTTGTTTTTTATATAATTCAACTTTAAAATTATAATATTAGTATTTTCAGTTTTTAACTTTAACGGCCATTTAACACCCCAAAAAATCGTGTATTTTATAGTATCTTTGTAGCCCTTAAAATTTAATCAATGAAAATTCCATTTTATAAATATCAGGGCACCGGAAATGATTTTGTGATGATTGACAACCGTCGACAACTATTATCCAAAAACAATACCAAAATAATTAAGAAGCTTTGCGACCGTAAATTTGGTATTGGTGGCGACGGACTGATACTTTTAGAAAATCCAGAGATAGATGGCGACGATTTTAAAATGGTCTATTTCAATGCCGATGGTAATGAAAGCAGTATGTGCGGCAATGGGGGGCGCTGCCTGGTCGCCTTTGCGAAATTCCTGGAAATTATAGAAAACGAAGCAACTTTTACCGCGATAGATGGTTCGCATAAAGCGACTATTAAAGATCACCAGATAAGTTTACAAATGCAAAATCTTTCAGAAATAAAACAGCTTGGGAACAGTGCTTTTCTTGATACTGGTTCTCCACATCACGTAATTTTTACTAAGAATGTATCTAACCTTGATGTGAAAAAAGAAGGTGCTGTAATTAGATATTCAAATGAGTATGTGGCTAATGGCGGTACCAATGTCAATTTTGTAGATATGCAGGAAGATAATACCTTTTTGGTTAGAACTTACGAAAGAGGAGTGGAAGACGAAACGCTTTCCTGCGGCACCGGCGTTACTGCAGTTGCCCTGGCGGCCCACGCTTCTGGAAAAGCAACTGCTAATACAGTAAAACTTATTGTTCCCGGAGGGGAATTATCGGTTTCTTTTAAAAAGGAAAATGAAATCTATACCGATGTTTGGTTAACCGGCCCTGCAGAACAGGTTTTTAAAGGAGAAATAGTATGCCAGGCTTAAAAGGAAATAAGGTTTATTTACGAGCCCTGGAGCCCGAAGATCTCGATTTTGTCCATACCGTGGAGAATACCGAAGAATTTTGGGAAGTAAGTGCTACCCAATCTCCTTATTCCCGCTTTCTTATTAAACAATACCTGGAAAACGCACACCGCGATATTTACGATATTAAACAATTACGACTGGTAATTTGTGATCTTCAGGATAATGAAGTAGGGCTGATAGATATTTTTGACTTCGAGCCAAAAGACCGAAGGGCGGCTTTGGGAATTTTAATAGCCGAACCTTCTGAACGCGGAAAAGGATATGGCGCAGAAGCCCTAAAATTGCTTTGTAATTACTGTTTTACACACCTTAGCATGCACCAGGTTTACGCAAATATTACCGAAGGAAATGAAACTAGCGTAAAAATGTTTGAGAACCTGGGTTTCCAAAGGGTAGGCGTAAAAAAAGACTGGACCTATTCTGAAGGACGGTTTAAAGATGAAATTCTCTATCAATTGATCAATAAATAATGTACATCAAAAAAATTCTACTGGCTATTGCCATTCTTGGGCTAATAGGCCTTTCTATTTTCAGCTATTATATTTATACCAGTATTTTTTCAGGAAACACTAGTTTTTCAGAAGATGAAAAGTTGGTTTACGTACCCACTGGAGCCGATTATCAAACCGTAATAGACAGCCTTCAACCTTATGTTGAAGATATGGAGTCTTTTGATCTTATAGCTAGAAAAAAAGGCTATGCTTCCAATATTAGGGCTGGGAGATATGCTATAAAGACCGGGATGAATAATAATGAATTAGTGAATGCTTTGCGTAGCGGAAATGTGCCGGTGAAACTAACCTTTAATAACCAGGAACGCCTGGAGAATCTCGCAGGAAGGGTTGCCCAGCAAATAGAAGCCGACAGTACCGCTTTAATTGAAGTTTTTAAGGATGAAGAGTTTTTAACCGAAAATGATTTTACTGAAGCCGAAGCTTTAGCGATGTATATTCCCAATCAATATGAATTTTACTGGAATACCTCTGCTGAAGAATTTAGAGAACGAATGAAGCGTGAATACAATCGTTTCTGGACTGAAGAAAAAAGGCAAAAAGCCGAAGAAATAGGCTTAAATCCTAAAGAAGTTTCAACTTTAGCCTCGGTAGTTCATAAAGAGACCGCGAAGGTAGATGAACGCCCAAAAGTAGCCGGGGTTTATATGAACCGCTATAAAAACGGCTGGAAATTAGATGCAGATCCCACGGTAATTTATGCGCTTAAACATAAAACTCAAAAGTGGGATACCATTATAAAAAGGGTGCTTTACAAAGATCTGGAACTCGATTCACCTTATAACACTTATATCTATAAAGAATTACCTCCTGGCCCTATTTTTATGCCCGATATTTCAGCAATTAATGCCGTGCTTAATTATGAAAATCACGATTACTTCTATTTCGTAGCCGATGTTGAAAATTTTGGATACCATAAATTCGCGAAGAATTTAGCGCAGCATAATCGAAATAAGCAGGAATATGTGCGTTGGATTAACAAGCAAGGCGTAAAAAGATAAGAATAATTTTAGTTCAACATTATTAAGAAAACGCTAACGCCTTTATCTATGCTTTCTTAGAGCCGTGTTAAGCCTTCTATCAACTTTATAATTTACTTAACACGTTGTACATCAGATTTTTAAAATTTGTTGTACATTTGCACGGCAAAATTGAAAGGGGCATAAGCTTATTTTTTAAGCCCAGCCATTAACCTTTCAGAAACAAAATGTAATGAGAAGGAAAATTGCAAAATTTTCAATCTTGCCTGTTTTTGCAGGTTGCATGTTTTTCAGTTTTTCAACTAGAGAAGCAGCAAATTTGGAAATTGAAGGTTATTCAACTTCCAATCTAGATCTAAACTATACCGTAGCCCTTATAGAGGAAAGCGAATTAGTAAAAGATCAAAGCCTTGAAAGGGCGTTACCTGAACTGGGAAAGTCCTATGTAGGTTTTAAGGAAGCGGTAGGTTTTAAAGAATCCCGCGGAAATTATCAAACAATTAATGAGTTTGGTTATATGGGGAAATACCAGTTTGGTATTGGAACCCTGGAATTACTGGGCATTTACAATAGTGCAGAATTCCTTAACTCACCACAACTCCAGGAAGCCGCATTTTACACCAATGCTTCCAGAAACAAATGGATCTTAATTCGTGATATTGCCCGTTTTGACGGTAAAGTGATTAACGGAGTTAAAATAACCGAATCTGGTATTCTTGCGGCTGCCCACCTGGCAGGGCCGGGAAGTGTGAAAAAATACCTTAGAAGTTGGGGCGCACAGTCTTTTAGTGATGCTTTTGGAACTTCAATTAGGAATTATATGCGAAAATTTGGGGGTTATGATACTTCGTTTGTAAAACCCGAGAAAAACCCAAGAGTGAATATTAAAGCTTTTAGGGCTTAAATTTCTCGCTGAAAGATAAAAATAGCAGGCCTCTTATGGAGGTCTGTTTTTGTTTTCTTCCATTCTGAAACCGGTTTGGTTACAATGTATTCGGTAGGTAGTGTAAGATCGCAAGCCACACAAAGCCTGGTTGTGGGATTTAATAACTGAAGCAAATCTTCCAGTAATTTATTGTTTCTGTAAGGAGTTTCAATAAAAATTTGTGCTTCCTGTTTTTCAAAAGAAAGTCGTTCTAAATCTTTTATTTCTTTTTTCCGTTCTTTTTTATCTATCGGTAAATAACCATTGAAGGTAAATCGTTGCCCGTTCATCCCACTGCCCATCATTGCCAGTAGAATTGAAGAAGGCCCAACTAAAGGAATTACCTGAATACCTTCGTTATGAGCAATTTTCACAATTTCAGCTCCGGGATCTGCAACACCGGGACAACCAGCTTCACTAAGTAATCCTATATCTTTTCCTTCTTTACAATCGTTTAAAAATGAAGGGATTTCTGAGGCTTCAGTGAATTTATTTAGATGAAAAAATTGAAGACTGGATTGCTGTTTTTCGGGAAGTAATTGTTTTACGTGCCTTCTGGCGGTTTTTTCATTTTCAGCAATAAAAATATCCAGGTTTTCCATAATTTCTTTAACCTGCTGCGGTAAAACCTGCATTGGGTTTGCCGCTCCCATAGTGGTTGGAATAAGGTAAAGTTTTCCGGAATACTTAAAGTCTGCCATTATGCTTTGTCTTCTTCTTTCAATTGGTCTGCAATCTTATCGCAGGCTTCATCAAGCATTTGGTATACATTTTCAAACCCGTGGTCGCCGCCAAAATATGGATCTGGAACATCCACGTTTTCCGCAGGGAAAATTTCATCCAGGATCAGTTGTACTTTAGCGCGATCGTCGTCGTTTCTGGCAAGAGAGATCACATCTTTAAAATTCGAATTATCCATCACATAAATGCGATCGAATTTATCAAAATCTTCAGCCTGGAATTGCCTTCCGCGTTGGTAGGTGATATCCAGGTTGTTCTTTTTTGCTATTGCAACAGACCGTGGATCGGGAGCATCGTCTATATGATAATCGCCGGTTCCGGCCGAATCTACAAAAACCATAGATTCGTCTACTTTAGATTTTAAAATACCTTCGGCAAGCGGTGATCTGCAAATGTTGCCGAGGCACACCATCAATACCTTAGTCTTCATAAAAATACGTTTATATGGTAAGTTTCTTGTTGAGGTCTTCAACAAATTTTTTGAATTGCTTATCGGTCGTGGCCAGGTTATCTACCGTTTTACAGGCGTGTAAAACCGTGGCGTGATCGCGTTTTCCAATCTGGGAACCAATGCTCGCCAAAGAGGCTTTTGTAAACTTTTTAGCAAAGAACATAGCCAGCTGCCTTGCCTGTACTATATGTCTTTTTCGGGTTTTAGACTGCAAAGTTTGCACATCCATCTGGAAATAATCACTAACCACTTTTTGAATATAATCTATAGAAACTTCGCGCTTGGTATTTTTCACGTAGTTGTCTACGATCTTTTTTGCGAGCTCTAAGGTAATATCTTTCTTATTAAAAGAAGAGTGGGCGATAAGTGAAATAATTGCACCTTCCAATTCCCTGATATTGGTCTTAATATTATTAGCTAAAAACTCAACGATTTCTTCCGGCATTTCTACCCCGTCGCGATAAAGTTTGCTTTTTATAATAGAAATACGGGTTTCAAAATCGGGATGTTGCAATTCTGCAGAAAGTCCCCATTTAAATCTTGAAAGCAGGCGTTGTTCAATATCCTGCATATCTACCGGCGCTTTATCACTGGTAAGAATAACCTGTTTTCCGTTTTGATGTAAATGATTAAAAATGTGGAAGAATACATCCTGCGTCCCTGCTTTTCCAGAAAGCAACTGGATATCATCAACAATTAAAACATCAATAATCTGGTAGAAATGAATAAAATCATTTCTATTATTTTTCTTTACCGATTCAATATACTGCTGTGTAAATTTTTCAGCAGAAATATATAAAACCGTCTTTTCTGGATATTTATCTTTAATTTCAACCCCAATAGCGTGTCCCAAATGCGTTTTTCCTAATCCTACCCCGCCAAAAATAAGCAAGGGGTTAAAAGAGGTGCCGCCCGGTTTATTAGCCACCGCTAAGCCCGCCGATCTTGCTAATCTATTAGAATCTCCTTCCAGGAAATTTTCAAAATTATAACTTGGATTAAGTTGCGATTCAATTTTTACATTTCTAATTCCAGGAATTATAAAAGGGTTTTTTAATTCGGGGTTTTTATTTTTTAAAGGTACATCTACTTCCTGGGAGGCCATATGACTTCGTTGCGTACTCGGTATTTTTTCGGTAAAAGGCATTTTATTGCCGTAGGTATTTTCCATTTTGATCACATAGACCAACTTGGCTTTTTCTCCTAATTCTTTGGTAAGGGAAACTTTTAAAAGCTTAACATAATGTTCTTCTAACCATTCGTAAAAAAACTTAGAAGGCACCTGTATGCTCAGTGCACAATCTGTAAGTTTTACTGCTTGTATAGGTTCAAACCACGTCTTATAAGCCTGTGGAGTAATGTTATCTTTGATAAAAGCCAGACAGCTATTCCAAACTGATTGCGCAGTTTTTGACATGCTTTGTGTTGTATTATTTTAGATTAGTAGTGGTTTATTAGCAGTTAAAAGAGTTAGGGGTCTTTCAACTTTAGTAGAACAAATATGTGAACAAATTATGTAATAAAAAAACCGGTTTAGGGTTGAATTTTAATAAAAATTTGTGCATACTTAATTCCGCTTATGAAAGTACAAAACCTCATTCACTTTACCTGTTAAATTCAATATGAAAAGTCACGTTTCTTATGTTAAAGTCCGTTATGCGGAAACCGATCAAATGGGTGTGGTTCACCACGGTAATTATGCTCAATACTTTGAAATTGCCCGCTTAGACTGGCTTTCGGCCCTTGGAATTTCTTATAAGTCTATGGAAGAAAATGGAGTTATGTTGCCTGTGTATGAGCTAAATACAAAGTTTTTAAAACCGGCCGTTTTTGAAGATGAACTTAAAATTGAAATGAGATTAAAAGAACTTCCATCGGTAAAAATAACTTTTGAATACCTGGTTTTTAACCAACGTGAAGACTTTATTACAAAAGCTTACACAACATTGGTTTTTATGGATTCCAAAACCAAAAAACCAATTCGCTGTCCACAGTATATTTTGGATAAATTGACATAATCATATCAAAAAACCTCACAGGTTTCCAAAACCTGTGAGGTTTCATTTTCAAAGAATCGTCATTACGAGCGGAGCGAAGTAATCTACAAATGTTTACTCAAATTCTACAGATTGCTTCTCCCGATTATCATCGGGATCGCAATGACAAGAAAAATTCAATCTTCCAACTTTTTAATTCCAACTTTATAAGTAGCATCAAATTTTTCGAAAATAGCTGCAGCTTCTTTTTTTCTCACTGAAATATAAATCTTGCAATCCAACTCTAGTTTTTGTTCAACGATATTGAGATTATTTTCTTTTATTAATCGCATCACAATATTCATTTCAGGATAATCAAAACTAATTTCAAAAAGTTCATCAATAGTTCTCTTAACGATATTGGCTTCTTCCAATGCCATTTGCGCTGCAGTTTTATAAGCCTGAATCAACCCACCAACACCCAATTTTACACCGCCAAAATATCTAACCACCACAATTAAAATATTGGTAACCTCAAACGATTGAATTTGCCCATAAATAGGCATTCCGGCCGAATTTGAAGGCTCGCCATCATCATTGGCGCGATATTGAAAATCAGATTTTCCCAATTGCCAGGCATAACACCAGTGCCGCGCTTTGTGGTGCTTTGATTTTAATTCTTCTAAATAAAGATTCGCTTCTTCTTCAGTCTTTACCGGAAAAGCATAACCAAAGAATTTAGAATTTTTATCCTTAAAAAGGACTTCTGGTGAAGCTTTGGTGATGGTTTTATAAGTGTCTTTCATTATTGCTAATTTTTAAATCAGACGTCATTACGATCCCGATTTTTATCGGGAGAAGTAATCTGTAATTGGTTAGCCCTTAGGTTTGAGATTGCTTCAGCCACAAAAAATGGCTTCGTAATGACGGATATAATAATTTTCTACTGGCTACTCGCCACCAGGATAATACTTATTACGGCAAGCGCAATTCCAATCCAGTTTTTCTTAAGTAAAACTTCTTTAAAAAGTACAATTCCCAGAATAGTTGAAGCCAATACAATCCCTACGTGGTTTAAAGTGAAAATTACTGAATTTTCAAATCCGGGAGACCGTAGTGCCATCACTAAAAAATAAATAGAAAAATAATTCGGGATTCCCAGTGCGATTCCACCGGCGATATTTTTCCAGGTAATTTTTAGTTTTCCTAAAACTGCCTGTCCAATCAAGATCGCTGTCCCGATAATGCCAGCGATTCCAAAAATGCTGGAAGAAAAAAGCCCCACATCGGTTTCAGAAACATAGAAATTTTCCAGGTAATTTATGGTGGTGTCTATAATCCCGCTTCCAATAAAAACCAGCAAGGGAAAAATCAGGTTTTCTTTCTTAATAGTAATGCCTTTTTTGGTTTTAATAGAACTCAAATAAACAGCTGCTAAAGCCAGGATAATACCCGAAACTTTTAAAAAACCCAGGCTTTCGTCGTAGATAAATATTCCGAAGAAAACTGGAATGGCAACCGACATCTTTGTGGCTACAGAAACTACTGAAAGTCCGCTGCGTTGCGTGGTAATCGCCGCGAGGTTAAAAACCGTAATAAACATGGCGCCCAGAAAAACAGTACCCAAAAACCAGGATTCCGAAGGAATTCTTACAATATCATCAACACTTTCTATATATCCAAAAAAACCAACGATGCAAGCAATAAAATAATTGGCGATAATGGCTTGCAGCGTGTTAATACCGTATTTTTTATAAAGCCGAAAAACGATAAAAATAACGGTAGAAGAGAGGATGCTTAGCAGCAGGTAGATCAAAATAATTCCTTTTTAGCGGTAAATAAATCGATGACATCTTCCCGGGTAGGTTCAATATTCCAGGTATAGATTCCTAAATTTTCAGCGGCATCAGTATTTTCTTTGGTATCATCTATAAATAGACATTCCTGGGGTTTTAGGTCGTGTTGTTTTAATACGAATTCATAGATTTCAGCATCGGGTTTTCTGAAATTTATCTCGTGAGAAAGATAAAATGCATCAAAACAAGCATTGAAATCTTCGAAAAACGGTACATTACCTTTAACCCAATCAATATGGATTTCGTTGGTGTTGCTCAAAAGAATTAACTGGTAGTTTTTTTCTTCGGAAAGTTTCTTTAAAAACTGGTAGCGATATTCAGGGAAATCAACCAAAATAGCATTCCAGGAATTTCTGAAATGTTCTGTTTGTAGCTGAGAATGTTCGCTCTGATAAGATTTTACAAATTCTTCAGAAGAAATAAGCCCTTTTTCATATTGCTGATTTATATCCATCAAATTCTCTGAGAGCTTTTCGATTTCATATTTATTCATTTCGCGCATCGTAGCCGGTTTATCCAGGTTTATGAATACGTCTCCAAAATCGAAAATTATCGTTTTAATCATTTCTATAAGTTTTTAAATTATCCCGCTCCAAACTGATTTCTGAAAACATTTTTCCTGAAAACTCCGGTGCTTTTAGGCCTTTATGAAATTCAGAAATCCCGGTAAAAACTCTTGCTTCATCCCAAAGATCTACATCAATAAATGTCTGAAGCGTTTTTGCACCACCTTCAATAATAACCGATTGTAGATTATGCCGGTAAAGCACCTCGCAAATTTGCTGCGATAGATCTTGCTGAAAATCGAGTTTTTCAAATATTAAATTATTCTTGTCTGAAGTTTCATTTTCGTTTAAAACTATGGTTTTTATACTGCCATCAAACAATGCAGATTCCTGCGGAATTTTTAATTCTTTATCTATCACCACCCGAACCGGGTTTGTACCTTCCCAAAGTCTTGTATTCAGTTTGGGATTATCAGCAATGGCGGTGTTTGTGCCCACTAAAATAGCCTGTTCTTCGCTGCGCCATTTATGCACCAGTTGTTTAGAATATTGATTGGTGATCCAAACAGGTTCCCGTTTTTCCTGAATTTTGGGAGCGATAAAACCATCGGCGGTTTGGGCCCATTTCAAAATAATATAAGGCCGTTTTTTTTGATGAAAAGTAAAAAAGCGTTTGTTTAAATCCTGGCATTTTTTTTCCAGAATCCCTACCTGCACTTCGCAACCGGCTTCCATCAATTTTTTAATACCGCGGCCGGCAACTTCGGCAAAAGGATCTACCGTACCAATAACAACTTTTTTTATGCCTTTAGCGATAATTAAATCGCTACATGGCGGCGTTTTCCCGAAATGGCTACAGGGTTCCAGGCTCACATAAATAGTAGCCTTTTTTAAAAGCGACTCGTCCTTAACCGAATTAATCGCGTTTACTTCGGCATGTGGGGCTCCTGCTTTTTGATGCCAGCCTTCACCAATTATTTTGTTTTGATGAACAATTACGCTGCCTACCAGCGGATTGGGATAGGTAGTTCCCAGACCGTTTTTGGCCAGTTCGATACAGCGTTTTATATATTTTTCGTGTATATTCACGCCACTAAAATAGGATTATTTACCAAGAATGAACACGCTAAAAATACGGGAAATTCAACCCGAAGACAATCAACAAGTTGCCGAAGTAGTAAGAACGGTTTTAGTAGAAATGGGCGTTCCTAAGGTTGGCACCGCCTATGAAGACGAAGCCCTGGACGATATGCATGCCACTTACCAGCACCCACGAATGAATTATTTTGTGGTAGAAAACGAAGGAAAAATAATTGGGGGAGCGGGAATTGCACCCTTAATCGGACTGGAAGAAAAGATATGTGAATTACAGAAAATGTATTTTTTGCCTGAAGCACGAGGCAAAGGTTTGGGCGCGCAAATGATGGATACCTGTCTTAAATTTGCCAAATCACAAGGTTTTAAGCAATGCTACATTGAAACCCTGCCCTATATGGAAAGCGCCAGAAAACTCTACGCCCGCAGCGGATTCAAATCTTTAGAAAGACCCCTCGGTGACACCGGGCATTATAATTGTACGATGTGGATGATTAAGGATGTTTAGGAAGGAAAAGTGATGAGAGAAGAGTGAAGAGTGAAAAGTGAAGAGTGAATAGAGAGTTATTTAAAGGTCGAAGTTCGGGGTTTTAAATTTATTGTTTTACAAAACCACAAACCACTGACAACCGATAACTGAGAACCGATAACTGACAACCGAAAACCGACAACCCACAACTGGAAAGATGAAACTAAAACCCCAAAAAGAAATATTCGCTAAATCACTGGAAAACGAATATCCTGCGGAAGAAGTGCTTTCTTTTTTCTTTTTGCTTACCGAAGCTTTTTTTAAGATAAATCGGTTGAATCTTGCTTTAAATCCAGAGCTTGAAATTGATGAAAATCAGGTTGAGAAATTGGATTTAGCCTTGGCTCGTTTAAAAAAACACGAACCCATTCAACATATTATTGGAGAAACAGAATTTTTTGGATTAACTTTTAAAGTCGATAAAAATGTATTGGTACCCAGGCCGGAAACCGAAGAATTAATTGAATGGATTTTAGAAGATTTTTCGGAAGAGGAAGCTCTTAAAATTCTGGATATTGGTACGGGTAGCGGTTGCATCGCTATTAGCCTGGCAAAAAACCTTCCAGAGGCTAAAATTTCAGCTATAGATATTTCAGAAGAGGCTTTGAAAATTGCAGCTCAAAATTCAGAGATAAATAAAGTACAGTTAGATTTTATTCAGCAGGATATTCTTCAGTTAGAAAATTTAAAGGAAAACTACGAAATAATTGTTTCCAATCCGCCATACGTTCGGGAGTTGGAAAAGAAGGAAATGCACCGGAATGTTTTAGATTATGAACCTGAAACCGCATTATATGTTAAAGATGGAAATCCTTTAATTTTCTATGAGAAAATCATGAAATTGGCTAAAACCGCTTTAAATCCGGGTGGAAAACTCTATTTTGAGATCAATCAATACCTGGCAGAAGAAACCGAAAAGATGATGCAAAAACAAGGCTTTAAAACCGAATTGCGAAAAGATCTTTTCGGAAATTTTAGAATGCTAAAAGGGGAAGTATAATAATTCCTACAATGTTTTTAAAACCTTATAGGTATATGAATTCTTTATTATCTCAAGCACATTTAAGAAACCAGGTTCACGAATAGAAAATCTAAAAGTTTTGGAAAATAACAATAAAAACCAACTTAAAAGCATTGCCGTTTTTTGCGCAAGCAGCGAAGGCAATGACGAAAAAATATACACCGAATCTTACCGATTGGGAAAAATTTTAGCCCAAAAAAATATTAAACTGGTTTTTGGCGGCAGTAAACTTGGCTTAATGGACCAGGTTGCGGCCGGAACACTTCAAAATGGAGGAGAAGTTATCGGGGTGATTCCAGATTTTTTAAAAACCAAAGAAGTGGTTCATACCGATCTAACCGAGTTGATCACTACCAAAGATATGCACGAGCGCAAGCTTAAAATGCACGAATTAAGCGATGGTTTTATTGCGCTCCCCGGCGGATTTGGAACTTTTGAAGAGCTTTTTGAAATCGTAACCTGGGGGCAGTTGGGATTGCATCAAAATCCTATTGGATTATTAAATATCAACGGATTCTACGACGATCTTATCGCGATGCTTAAAACAATGGTAAGAAAGGGATTGCTGAGAAAGGAGAATTTTGATCTTTTACTTATTGCTGAAGATATAGAGGAATTACTGGAAAAAATGTATAATTTTAAACCAATGCCGGTTCCCAAATGGATGAATAAAGACCAGACCTAAAAAGCCCGAAAAGATGAAAATTCATAAACTTCAAATTTATTCCGATAATATTAAGGAGCAACTTCGGTTTTACCGGGATCAATTGAATTTAAAAATCAACGATTATTCCGAAGATCATTTTGAAGTTGAGACCGGGTATTCCACAATAAAATTTCAGTATAAAGAAAACGCGACAGCTTACCATATTGCCTTTCATATTCCCGATAATCAACATAATAAAGCGCTGGAATGGGTGAAAGAGCGGGTTCCTGTTTTAGAAGGTAATGGGCAGGAAATTGTAGATTTTATGGCCTGGAATGCCAAATCGCTCTATTTCTACGATGAAGATAAAAATATAATCGAATTCATTTCCCGTAAAAATTTCAGCAAACCGGAATCGGCATTATTTTCAGAAAGAAGTATTTTAGGAATTAGTGAAGTTGGATTGGTTACGGAAAACATTCAGGAAAAATTCAAATTTTTAAATTCAAATTTTCAATTGGAAAAATACGATGGCGATTTTGAGCATTTTTGTGCGATTGGTGATGATGAAGGTTTGCTCATTACCATTAATCAAAAGCTTAAAGATTGGTTTCCTACCGATGATAAAGCTTATAAATCTGAATTCGAAATTGAATTTACCCACAAAGAGGAAAAGCATTTCCTTATTTTTGAAAACGATAAATTAAAAGCTCAGCACTAACTTACCAGTTCCATTTTTTATGAGTACCGAAGAAAAAATTAAGCAGTTACGCGAAGAATTACACAGGCATAATTATTTATATTACATAGAAGATAAGCCCGAAATCAGCGATTATGATTTTGATATAAAGCTGAAAGAATTACAGGATTTGGAAGAAAAAAATCCTGAATTGGATGATCCTAATTCTCCTACGCGTCGTGTAGGTGGTGCAATAACCAAAAATTTTAAAACTGTAGTTCACGATTATAGAATGTATTCGCTTTCCAACTCCTATTCCAAAGAAGAGCTGGAAGATTGGGAAAAGCGCATTGAGAAATCTATTGGAGGTAAGGTGCAATATGTTTGCGAGTTAAAATATGACGGTGCTTCGATTAGCCTGACTTATGAAGATGGAAAGTTAAAACGTGCTGTTACTCGTGGAGACGGATTCCAGGGAGATAATGTGACCAATAATATAAAAACCATAAGATCTGTACCTTTAAAGTTGAAGGGGGAATTTCCGCAAAAATTTGATATTCGGGGTGAAATTGTTTTGCCATATGAAGGTTTTGCGAAAATGAATGCTGAAAGGGTTGAAGCCGGCGAAGAACCTTATGCAAATCCTCGAAATACCGCTTCCGGAAGTTTAAAACTTCAGGATAGTGCTGAGGTTGCCAAAAGGCCTTTAGAGTGCCTGCTGTATAGTTTGATGGCCGATAATTTACCGGTGAAATCTCAATTTGAAGGTCTGGAAAAAGCCAGGGACTGGGGTTTTAAAGTTCCACCTGAAGCTGAATTAAAAGATAGTATTGCTGAAGTTCTGGATTACGTAAACTATTGGGATCAGCACCGCCACGATTTGCCTTATGAAACTGATGGGGTAGTGGTGAAAGTAAATAGTTTTGACCAGCAGGACGAACTGGGATATACCGCTAAATCCCCACGTTGGGCAATGGCTTATAAATTCAAGGCCGAACAGGAAAGCACCAAATTAAATAAAATAACCTACCAGGTTGGGAGAACCGGCGCAATAACTCCTGTGGCTAATCTTGATCCTGTACAGTTAGCCGGAACCACCGTAAAACGTGCGTCTTTGCATAATGCCGATCAAATTGAAAAACTTGATGTGCGGGAAGGTGATACCGTTTTTGTAGAAAAAGGCGGAGAAATTATTCCGAAGATTGTTGGGGTTGATTTCACCAAAAGAGATCCCGAAACCCCGGAAACCAAATATGCCGAAACCTGCCCCGAATGCGATAGTGAATTAATTAGAAAAGAAGGCGAGGCTCAACATTACTGCCCAAATTATAATGGCTGTCCGCCACAGATTGTGGGAAGAATTCAACATTTTATTTCCCGAAAAGCGATGGATATAGAAGGCCTGGGTGGAGAAACCGTTGCTTTATTGGTTAATGCTAATCTAATAACCAATTACGCCGATCTCTATACACTGAAAAAGGAAGAAGTTCTTCCCCTGGAAAGAATGGCTGAAAAGTCGGCGGAAAATTTGATTAACGGAATCGAAAAGTCGAAAGAAATTCCTTTTGAACGCGTTTTATTTGCCCTGGGAATAAGATATGTTGGCGAAACTGTTGCTAAAAAACTGGCGAAACATTATAAAAATATTGATGCTTTGGCTTCAGCTTCAACCGAAGACCTGACAGCGGTTGATGAAATTGGAGAACGCATCGCCGAAAGTGTAACCGATTTCTTTGCTTCCGAAGAAAACAGGGAGATTGTTCAGCGTTTAAAAGACTACGGACTTCAATTGGAAATCGCCGCAGAAGAATTGAAAAATCAGAGCGATATATTAGAAGGAAACACATTTGTGATTTCCGGAGTTTTTGAAAAAGTTTCCAGAAACGAGCTTAAGAAAATGATAGAAGATAATGGCGGGAAAGTTTCGGGATCAATTTCAGGAAAAACCAATTATTTAGTAGCCGGGGAAAATATGGGCCCCAGCAAACTGGCAAAAGCCGAAAAAGTTGGGACTAAGATTATTTCAGAAGAAGAATTCCTGGAGATGTTATCTTAAGTGCTGATGTACTTCACCAGACCGCAATAAATTAAAAATCAATTTTTACAATTCAAATAAATCATATATTTTTGTATCTAAGCGAATACACTTAGCTAGATGTTCTTTATTGAGAAAACGGTAGAATTTGACAAGTGGTTAAGAAAACTAAAAGACTTAAGAGCAAAATCTAAGATTTTGTTCAGAATCCAGAAACTGGAAACCGATGAACACTTTGGAGACTGCAAACCTGTTGGAGGGGGAATAAGTGAGCTAAGAATTAATTATGCGAAAGCATATAGAATATACTTCAAGGAAAGAGATGGGAAAATTATTATTCTGCTGATTGGAGGAGATAAATCAACCCAACAAAAGGACATCGAAAAGGCAAAAGAAATTTGGAGCAAATTAAAAAAGTAAAAATGGAAACATCAAAATTTGATATTGCAGACTATTTGGACAGTAACGAAATGATTGCCGAATATCTTAATTCCGTTTTAGAAGAAGGCGACAATGCAGATTTAATTATTGCACTCAGGCATATAGCAAAGGCTATCGGAATGACAAAAATTGCGGAAGAAACCGGGTTAAGTAGACCTAGCATATACAAAGCATTATCTGATGGAGCAAAACCACAATTTTCGACAATAATGAAAGTTTTAAAAGCTGTTGGAGGACAAATTAGGGTAAACCCAATTTCAAGATAAAACGACACTAAAACTGGGCTTAAGTCAATAATGGCTTAATCTTCATCATACAAAATCCCTGAATAGCCTTTAAGCTGTTCAGGGATTTTTAATTTTTATAGGTTAATAACTAAGGCTTATTAATTAAGCAGAAAGATTTTTAATAGTTCCTTCCATTATTTTCAAGGGGAGTTGGAGGGGTTTTACGAGTTGTTAAACCTCAATCTTTAATCCATTAGTTTCAATATTATTTTTATCATCTAAGTAAAAATCAATTCTTCCCAGGTAAAGTCCGTAACAACCAACCTGGTTTACCAAAACTTTTTTGCCGACTTTATTGGTTTCAATAGTTGGTTTATCTAGAAAAGTATGGGTGTGCCCGCCAATAATTAGATCTATATTTTCTGTTGCTTGAGCCAGTTTAATATCAGAAACCTTATCACTACTGTATTTGTAACCTAAATGCGAAAGGCAAATTACCAGGTCGCAGTTTTTCTCTTCTTTCAGAATTCGGCTTTGATCCTGGGCTATTTCTACAGGATCCAGGTATTTGGTTTCTTTATAAAGCCCTTCATTTACCAAACCTTGTAATTCGATTCCCAAACCAAAAATACCAATTTTCACTCCGTCTTTAGTGAGAACTGTATGATCGTGAGTTTGCCCATTCATCACTGTATTACTAAAATCGTAATTTGAAGAAATAAAATCGAATTCGGCGTGCGGAAGTTGCGCATATAATCCATCTATCCCGTTATCAAAATCGTGGTTTCCTATGGTGGCTGCGTCGTATTTCATTTTACTCATCAGCTTAAATTCCAGTTCCCCGCCATAAAAATTAAAGTATGGTGTGCCCTGGAAAATATCCCCGGCATCTAATAATAAAGTATTGGGATTTTCATTTCTAACCTGCTGAATTAAAGTCGCTCGCCTGGCTACTCCGCCCATATTGGGGTTCCTGGAATCGTCGGATCCAAAAGGTTCTATATGGCTATGCACATCGTTGGTGTGCAAAATGGTAATATGCTTTTTATAGTTGGGTTTAAACGAAAGTGAACTTAAGCCACCAATTCCTATAAAGGCTGTGGCTGCTGAGGTTTTTTGTATAAAATTTCTTCTTTTCATGCCTTACTTTCTTATAAATCTATTGTCTTTGTCCACTTTTAAAGTATCTACCTTTTTAAAATAATCTATAATGGAATTTCGTATTTTGTAGTCTACTTTGTGGAGTGCTACTGGATCTTTGAAAAAGTTCATATTGTCGCCGCCTTGTTGCAAATAATCTGAAGTTGCTACAAAATAGGTTTTATCTTCATCAATTTCCTCTTCGTCAATTTCAGCGCTGGTTACTTTATAATTTTGATCCATTTCTATTTGAATTCCACTAACGGGATGAGCGGTTTTTGCCCGTTCCAGGTAAGTAAGCATCTCGTTAATTTTTTCCCCCGAAAGTTCAGCGACTACAATCTCATTTTCAAAAGGCATTAAGGCGTAAGCACTTCTGGTAGAAATATTTCCTTTATTTAAGCCAGATCTAATTCCGCCGTGATTCAACAACACCATATCTATATCGTTTCCTGTTCTGCTCTTGAAGACGGGATTGGCCTGTGCCATCACAATATCGGCCATTAAATTACCAATAGCGGTATTTAAATCGCCGTCACTTTTCACCATATCGCGGGGATTATAAGCTAAAGTGCTATCCAGGGTTTTATTTAGATGTTCCTTAAATGGAGCTACAAATTCTTCTATACTGGCATTGGGTTCAATATTTTCATCTATAGCAATTCGTTGCCCTTTTATTTCGGCAGTTTCAACCTTATTTCCTTTACAACTAAATAAAATTATCGAAAGAAGCAGGTATAAACTTAATCTTATTTTTTTCATTCGTTTTTAATTTTCACCCATTTTAGGAATTTGCCGCAAACCAATTATGAATTTCTTTTATCTGGCAATTTTTGGATTTCAGCATTATACGATCATACTGATTTTATCTAATTTTTCTTAAAAGCTCAAAGATAAATAGATTATCCGGCTCAACTTAGATTTTACTTTTGAAAATTTAAAGGTATTACAACGGAATAATTAATCCCTTTATCGAAAAACAGGTTAAAATTTCTAAAAATAGCAATGCTTTAATCAAATGGACATTATTGATAAAAGGATTTTTATATTTTCGAGCCGCAATTAAATGAAAATGAGTCTTTTTCAATACATTCTTATATTACTCGTTCCGCTGCTAGCTGCAAATTTATATGCTGCAGTAGCTGAAGCCAACTGGTTAATGCAGGCCACACAGCTTATTTTTGTTCCGGGTCTTGCCGGTATTTATATTAAGCTGAAAAAAAATATGGGTTTGAATGCGATACTCTTTTTTCTCTTTTTCTTTCTGGCTCAAATAAGCGGCTTCATATTTAATACTAATAACTTAAGCCTTTTTGCTTTCTTCTTTTATATTATCGCATATTTTGGTTTAAGCAGGGAAGCTTTAAAGAATACGCAAATGGAACCTGCCAGTAAAACCATATTGGTTTATTTTTTTCTACTAATAGCGGTAAATACCTATTTGCTATTTACCCACGTGCTTGAACTTAAACGCTATATGAGTAGTGAGCTTGAATTTGGCATTTATATAGCCTATTACGGGGTTTTACTGGTTATGGGCATTATTTCCCTTATTTATTATTTGAATTCGTACTCCAAAAAGGCAATTTATTTTGTGACGCTGGTGCTTACCTTTATATTTTCAGATGTTTTTAGAGATTCTGCGCATTTTTATATGAAAGATTCTGCTATTTTAATTACCGGTAATTTGCTCTGGTATACAGGTTTAATCTTTAGCTTGCTATTCTTCCTAACTCCCGAGCGAAAACTTCGCTTATTGAATCTTCTTTAATAAGTTGAAGCTTTTCCCTGTTTATTTTTTAACAGAAAAAACAAAGCTGTTAAATATGTGCTTTTCTTTTAAATACAAAAGTAGATTTTTGTTCCTGAAATTGGCAAAATCAATACATTTGTCGCCCGAAAATTTTGCATTTTTCAGTTTTACGCCGAGATCGTGCAAATCTTTTCGATTATCATAAAAATTAAAACAGAAATGAAATCATTTATTGGTACGGGTGTGGCTTTGATAACTCCTTTTAAGGAAGATTTATCTATAGATGTGCAAGCCCTGGAAAACCTGGTAGAAAACCAGGTAGAAAATGGAATAGATTACCTGGTGGTTTTAGGAACTACCGCAGAAAGCGCCAGCCTTAATAAAGAAGAAAAACAACTTGTAATAAATACTGTTGTAAAACAGAATAATAAACGCCTACCCCTGGTTTTGGGAATGGGAGGAAATAATACGTACAGCCTTTGTGAAGAACTAAAAGCTGCAGATCTCTCTGCTTTTGAAGCAATTCTTTCTGTTTCTCCTTTTTACAATAAACCCACGCAGGAAGGAATTTACCAGCATTTTAAAGCCGTTGCTGCCGCTTCCCCGTTGCCCTTAATTCTTTATAATGTGCCGGGAAGAACTGCCTCGAATATCCTGCCCGAAACCATAAACCGAATTGCCAGGGATTTCGATAATATAATTGGGGTAAAAGAAGCTGCCGGCGATATGGTACAGGCTATGAAATTAATAAGCCTGGTGCCAAAGGATTTCCTGGTAATTTCAGGAGATGATATGCTTACGTTGCCTATGGTTTTAGCCGGAGGAAAAGGAGTGATCTCGGTAATAGCCCAGGGATTCCCTGCAGAATTTTCCAAAATGGTTTCACTCGGATTAGAAGGGAAACCTGCCGAGGCTTACCAACTTCATTATAAATTACAGCGATCTATAGATTTGATTTTTGCTGAAGGAAACCCCGCCGGAATTAAAGCGCTGCTAACTTTAAAAGGAAGTATTCAAAATAACCTGAGATTACCATTGGTAAAAGCAACACCTGCGCTTCAGCAACAAATTGAAGATTTTCTAAAGAATTTTAAATAAACGAGCTGGGAGTATTAAATCTCGATTCTCGAGTAAATTTTAAAAACTAATTACAGAGAATGTCTGAAAAGTTTTTTAACCGTCATTCTGAACTTGTTTCAGAATCTAAGGTGTGGATATTCAAAACATGTTAGAAGCTGAAACAAGTTCAGCTTGACGAAACTAGACGTTTTAGATAGTCTTATTTTTTCAGCAAGTACCTTAATTTTTCCATTTTCAGTATAATAAAAAGAGAGTAAAAAGGTTGTCTAAGGTGGTAACACAAAGTTTTTTTTATACTGAAGAAAAATGTACTTTTGCCAGATGTTTTTACAAATGATGAAGAAAGCAATTTTATTAGTAGCAGTTTTAATGTTAACTGTGTCCTGTGGCGAGTATCAAAGCTTACTTAAAAGTGATGATGCCGGCGCTAAGTATACTTACGCTGAAGATTTATATAATCAAGCCCAGGAAGAAAATAGCAAGAAAAAATATCGCAAGGCCCTTAGGTTGTTTGAGCAAATTGTTCCGCAGTATCGCGGGAAGCCACAGGGGGAGAAACTTAGTTTCTTATTTGCCAATACCTATTACCAATTAGGAGATTATTACCTTTCTTCTTATGAGTTTGAGCGTTTTCAGCAATCTTATCCTAATAGTGATAAGGTAGAAGAGGCGGCTTATAAAAAGGCGAGAAGTTTTTACGAACTTTCTCCAAGATACGACCTTGATCAAACCGATACCAATAAAGCAATTGCAGAACTTCAGGCTTATTTAAACACTTATCCTGAAGGTGAGCACGCCGAGGAAGCCAACGATATGGCTGCTGAATTGCGTATAAAACTGGAGAAAAAAGCATACGAAATCGCCAAGCAATATCATTTAACAGGAGAAGCCAGAGCCGGGAACTACCAGGCGGCAATCACCTCGTTTACCAACTTCCTATCTAATAATCCCGGGTCTCCGTTTAGGGAAGATGCACATTATTATAGATTTGATTCGGCCTATCAACTGGCAGTAAACAGTTTTAGAGACCTGATGGAAGAACGACTTGTGGAAGCCCTGGAATATTCCCAGGAATATAAAAAATATTACCCTGAAGGTGAATATTCTGAAGCCGTAGAAGCTTCAGCCGAAGACATAAAATCACGCTTACAAAATTTTTAATAGTAGATAGAAAGATGGATATTAAAAAGACAGACGCACCAATTAACACAGTTACCTTCGATAAGAACAAGGTAGACGAGCCAACAAGTAACATATATGAGGCTATTTCAGTGGTTGCGAAAAGAGCAAATCAAATAAATTCTGAGATCAAAAAGGAATTGTTGGAGAAGCTTGACGAATTCGCGACTTACAACGACAGTCTTGACGAGATTTTTGAAAATAAAGAGCAAATTGAGGTTTCTAAGTTTTACGAAAAACTTCCAAAACCACACGCTCTTGCTATCCAGGAATGGTTAGACGGTAAGATCTATTACCGAAACACTCAAGATTCTGAAGAAGCAGAAGCTTAATTAAGATGTCTGTACTAAAAGGCAAAAAAGTGCTTTTGGGCATAAGTGGAGGAATCGCCGCTTATAAATCTGCTTTTTTAGTACGTTTATTTATTAAAGCCGGTGCACAGGTAAAAGTTGTGATGACGCCGGCTGCAAAAGAATTTGTCACCCCGCTTACGCTTTCAACACTTTCAAAAAACGAGGTTTTTTCCTCTTTTACTGAAGATGATGAAGATGAGCAATGGAACAATCACGTAGAACTCGGCCTTTGGGCCGATTTTATGCTTTTAGCCCCTGCCACTGCCAATACTTTGTCTAAAATGGCCACGGGCAACAGCGATAATTTTCTGCTTGCCACATATCTTTCGGCAAAATGCCCGGTTTTCTTTGCACCTGCAATGGATTTAGATATGTATAAACACCCTTCCACAAAAAAGAGTTTTGAGAGCCTAAAATCCTACGGAAATATTATGATTCCCGCGGGAACGGGTGAACTTGCCAGCGGATTAAAAGGGGAGGGAAGAATGGCAGAGCCCGAAGAAATAATTAGTTTTCTTGAAGCACATTTTTCTGAGAACCTGCCCTTAAAGGGAAAAAAAGTGCTTATCACCGCCGGTCCAACTTACGAAGCTATAGACCCTGTTAGATTTATAGGAAACCATTCCAGCGGAAAAATGGGGTTTGAACTCGCTAAAAAAGCCGCTTCCCTTGGTGCTGAGGTGATCCTGGTTTCGGGCCCTACCCATTTGGAAATTGATGATCCCAGGATCAATTTAATTAGCGTGGTTAGTGCCCGCGAAATGTATCTCGCCGCACACGATTATTTTGAAAATGTAGATGTAGCTATCGCTGCCGCGGCGGTTTCAGACTATAAACCGAAGATCGTAGCTGCTCAAAAAATAAAAAAGGCTGAAGAAAACCTAAGCCTTGAACTCACAAAAACCCAGGATATTCTTCTTTCTTTGGGAAAAAAGAAAACTCATCAAAAATTGATAGGTTTTGCTTTAGAAACCAATAATGAGCTGGAACACGCCCGGGAAAAACTTGCAAAGAAAAACCTCGATTTTATTGTGCTTAATTCTTTAAACGATGCCGGTGCAGGGTTTAAAAAAGATACCAATAAAATTACTTTGGTCTATAAAGATTCAGAAAAGGCTTTTGATTTAAAAACCAAGGCCGAGGTTGCTACCGATATTTTTAACGAAATTGTACATTTGTTAGATGCGTAAATTACTATTTCTTATCCTCTTAGTTACCGGGATGCCTTTTGCGGCAGCCCAGGAACTTAATTGCGAAATAGTGATCAATACCGAGCAAACCGGGCAAAGCAATCTATCAGTGTTTAGAACTTTAGAGAATTCGCTGCGGGAGTTTGTAAACCAAACTTCCTGGACAAATAAAGAATTTGAACCGGGAGAACGCATCAGTTGTAGTATGTTTATTACCATAAACGATTTTGAAGGTGAATCTTTTAGCGGGACAATACAGGTGCAGTCTTCCAGGCCTGTTTACGGCTCTAATATGGTGAGCCCAATCTTAAATTTTAACGATTCTCAATTCAGCTTTAATTATCGAGAATATCAGCCTTTAAACTACAGTCAGAATTCCTTTTCAAATAACCTGGTTTCGGTAGTTTCCTTTTATGTCTACACCATTTTAGGAATGGATGCCGATACTTTTGCTCCTGAAGGTGGTACCAATTATTACCAGGAAGCCAACCGAATTGTAAATACCGCGCAGCAAAGCGGACGCTCCGGCTGGAGTGGAGCCGACGGACAATCTTCACGGTTCCGTTTAAATGCCGATTTGCTCTCTAATATGTTTACTGAATACCGTACTGCTTTATACCAGTATCATCGCCAGGGTTTAGATGTATTGCATAAGGATCCTGAAGCTGGAAAAATTGCAATTGCTGATGCTCTGGAAAGTTTAACTACCATGAATTCCAGGAGAGCGAATTCTTTATTGCTTAGAAGCTTTTTTGATGCCAAAGCCGATGAGGTGACGCAGATCTTTAGCGATGGCCCCGAAATTAATCGTCCTGGATTAAGTCAGACACTAAGTGGCCTGGCGCCCCGATATTCCCGTAACTGGAGAAATATTCAGTAAAGATTTTTACTCGATAATCGCGGTTTAAAAGTTGAATATCCGTAAACAGTATACTTTAAAATTTAGACGTCACCCTGAACTGGTTTCAGGGTCTAAATTGAATGGTAGGTACTATTCGTGTTAGATGCTGAAACAAGTTCAGCATGACGATTTTTTCATAAATTCACTTCTATGAGGGAGACCGGATATACATTTGAAAAGTATTATTTCTTTAGCAAACGTCTGTATAATCGAATTTTTCCCTTTTGATATAACTTCCGGGTTTACCCAAAGTTTATTGTTGATTAGGAATAATTTCTCCCGTATATTTAGCCCAAATTTAGTTCACTTTGCTCACAGCGCTATCCATTAAAAATTACGCCTTAATTGAAGATATAAACATCAAACTTCAAGAGGGTTTTACTATTATTACAGGAGAAACCGGTGCCGGTAAATCTATTATGCTGGGCGCACTTGGCCTCCTTTTAGGTAACCGTGCCGATTACGGAAGTATTCGAGATACAGAGAAAAAATGTGTAATAGAAGGGAGTTTCAACATCTCTAATTATAAGCTGAAAGATTTTTTTGTTTCTGAAGACCTGGATTATGAAGAAAATACAATAATTAGAAGAGAAATTCTGGCTTCGGGGAAATCCCGCGCTTTTGTAAACGATACGCCGGTAAAACTGACTTCTCTTAATAAACTTGGTGAATATTTAATCGATATCCACAGTCAGCATGAAACTTTGAGTTTGGGTAATAACGATTACCAATTCCAGGTGATAGATACTATTGCTAACAGTGATGCTTTACTGTTGGAATATAAAACCGAACTTAAATCTTATAAAAGCCTGCAAAAAAAGCTGGTTGCCCTAAAAGAACAACAAGCACAGGCTACTAAAGAATACGACTATAACCTGTTTTTACTGAATGAACTTGAAGATGCGCGTTTGGAAAACGGAATGCAGGAAGAACTGGAAACTCGTTACGAAGAATTGAGCAATGTAGAAGAGCTAACCGAAAATCTAAGTTCGGCTTTAAATTTACTGGAGCAGGAAGAAATAGGGAGTTTAGACAGTTTAAAGCAGGCTCGAACAGCATTAGCTAAGATCGCTAATTTATCGTCAAATTATGAAAGTTTACACCAGCGTGTAGAAAGCGTAATTATTGAGTTAGATGATCTTTCTGCTGAAGTGAACGAGGCGTTGGATAATGTAGAGGCTAATCCTGAAGAACTCCAATCTACCAATCAAAAGCTTCAGTTAATCTATAATTTACAGAAAAAACATTCCGCAGAAAGTATTGCTGAATTGTTACAAATAAAAGAGGAACTACAGGAAAAAGTTTCGGTAAGTGAAAATGCCGAAAATGCACTTTCAGAATTAGAAAACGCAATTGTTAAGCAGGAAACTAAATTAGGAAGTATCGCGGCGAAACTGCACGAAAAACGAAAAGCAATAGTTCCGGCGTTTATTAAAGAAGCCGAAAGTTTACTGGCTGATCTTGGAATGCCAAACGCCCGATTAAAAATAGAATTAAAAAAAGCCCCGAATTTTCTCGCTAACGGTCAGGATGAACTTTTCTGGTTGCTGGCGGCGAATAAAGGAGGAGATTTTAAAGAAATTAAAAAAGCAGCTTCTGGTGGGGAACTTTCCCGAATTATGCTGGCAGTAAAAAGTATTTTGGCCGCGCAAAGCAAACTTCCCACAATTATTTTTGATGAAATTGATACGGGTGTTTCAGGAGATATTGCGCAGAAAATGGCGGGGATTTTACAACGAATGGGGAATGCGATGCAGGTGATTGCCATTACGCATCTTCCGCAAATTGCCGGGAAAGGAAACAGTCATTTTAAGATATTTAAAGAAGATTCGGCGAATGCCACTACTACCAAGATAGAAGAATTGAAAGATAGCGAGCGTGTAGAAGAGCTTGCCATGATGCTTGGCGGTAAGAATATTGGAGATTCGGCGCGGGCTCACGCACGTGCACTCCTGGATTAAAACTATGGTCTGAAAGTAATTTTGCTATCTTTACGCGATAATTGAGATTTAAATATTTCGGGGCTTGCCTCGAAATTAAAATTTTATACTTTTTGAATGCTTTGTGAGCTTGCTCCAAGCTAGTTTATACTAACAACACGAAAAAATATATCACTATGTCATATAACCTGTTAAAAGGAAAAAAAGGAATCATTTTTGGCGCTTTAGACGAAAATTCTATCGCCTGGAAAACCGCTGAGCGCATTAAAGAAGAAGGCGGGGAGTTTGTATTAACCAACGCTCCAATTGCTTTAAGAATGGGAACACTTAAAGAGCTTGCCGAGAAAACCGGTTCAGAAATTATTCCTGCCGATGCTACCAAAATAGAAGACCTGGAAAACCTGGTTGAAAAATCTATGGAGATCCTTGGCGGAAAAATTGATTTTGTGCTTCACGCTATCGGGATGTCTGTAAACGTGAGAAAAGGGAATCATTATACCGAACAGAATTACGATTTCACCCAAAAAGGCTGGGATATCTCTGCGGTTTCTTTTCATAAAACCATGCAGGTACTTTACAAAAAAGAAGCGATGAACGAGTGGGGAAGTATTGTAGCACTTAGCTATATGGCGGCGCAACGCGTATTTCCCGATTATAATGATATGGCCGATAATAAAGCCTTTTTAGAATCTATAGCGCGTAGTTTTGGTTATTTCTTCGGAAAAGATCATAAAGTGAGAGTGAATACCATTTCACAATCGCCAACCCCAACCACTGCAGGACAGGGTGTAAAAGGATTTGACGGCTTTATCGCATACGCCGATAAGATGTCGCCGCTTGGTAATGCAACGGCATTAGAGTGCGCCGATTACACTGTGAGTTTATTTTCAGATCTTACTAAAAAAGTAACGCTTCAAAACCTCTTCCACGATGGCGGGTTCTCTAATATGGGAGTTAGCCAGGAAGTGATGGATTCTTTTATTAAAGGGCAGGAGGAGAAATAAGAAAATTATGTTTTTTCATCATGCTGTTCCGAAACTTCGGGACAGCATGACGTGCAATAATAAAGTAGTTTCAGGGTAACGTTAGTTTTAATATTAACTCTACCCTGATTTTTTCATTTTTACAGTTCCCATAATTGTCCACAGGGATATTTTATTAAATCATTTTTCACCACCAAATATTTTCTTGTTATAAAATATAATTTTTACTTATCTTTGACGTTAGTAACGTGAAGCGAAATCACAAGTGATTAGATCATTTAGAGATAAAGAAACTGATATAATTTGGAAAGGAATTCAATCACGAAAACTTCCGGCCAATATTCAAAATGGGGCCAGAAGAAAATTGAGAATGATAAATAATGCTCATACAATAAATGACTTAAGAATTCCTCCCGCTAATCACCTGGAAAAACTGAGTGGAAATTTTGAAGGTATGTTTAGCATTAGAATCAATAAGCAATGGAGAATAATGTTTAAATGGGAAAATGATAATGCTTTTGAAGTTCAGATTATAGACTATCATTAACTTTAAAATCGTAAATATGAAAAAGTTAAATAACATACATCCCGGGGAAATATTAAAGGAAGAATTTTTAGTTCCTTTAGAAATTAGTGCATACCGACTTTCAAAAGAAACCTTTATTCCTCAAACCCGAATAAGTGAAATTATAAAAAAAAAACGAAGAATTACTGCAGATACCGCTTTACGCCTTTCAAAATATTTTGGAACAACTGCTAAGTTTTGGTTAGGGTTACAGGATGATTACGATTTGGAAGAGGAAAAAAAACTAAAAGGAAAAGAATTGAATAATATTAAGCCCTTAGAAAATAATGCTGCTTAATTTTAGCGGACTGAACGGAGGGGGAAGTTAGGAGAACGTTTTGAAGAAAATCACGTTTTTACGTCATGCTGAACTTGCTTCAGCATCTAACCTGATTTGAAATTGTGTTCATCTTATACCCTGAAACAAGTTCAGGGTGACGTATTAAAGAAATTAATAACTAAAAGCTCAAAAACCTCTACCAGCTATGACCCTGGAATATTCCTTTATAATTCCTGTTTATAACCGGCCCGGGGAGGTTAGGGAGTTGTTAGAGAGCATGCTTCAGCTTCAGTTTGATCGTGATTTTGAAATTGTACTGGTAGAAGACGGCTCCAGTATTTCTTCAGGAGGAATTGCAACAGAATTTCAGCAGCAACTCAATATAAGTTACTATTACAAAAAAAATACCGGGCCCGGAGACTCGCGTAATTTCGGCATGCAAAAAGCTAAGGGTGATTACTTTCTTATCCTGGATTCTGATGTTTTATTGCCCGAAAATTATCTGCAGGAAGTAGATGCTTTTCTTCAGCATAACTACTGCGATTGTTTTGGTGGTCCCGATGCTTCCCATCCTTCTTTCAGCAAGACTCAAAAGGCCATAGATTACTCCATGACCTCTTTTTTTACTACCGGTGGGATTCGGGGTAAAAAGTCTTCGGTAAACGATTTTCAGCCGCGCAGTTTTAATATGGGAATTTCAAAGAAAGCCTTTGAAGTCTCTGGAGGATTTGGGGAAATTCATCCCGGTGAAGATCCCGATCTTTCCCTTCGGCTTAAAAAACTGGGCTATAAATTATGTTTAATTCCCGACGCGGTGGTGTTCCATAAACGCCGCATAGACTGGTCAAAATTTTATACCCAGGTTCAAAAATTTGGGATGGTAAGGCCTATTTTAAACACCTGGCACCCCGGCTCGGGGAAGCTCACTTACTGGTTTCCGGCGGTTTTTAGCTTAGGTTTTTTATTCGCTATTTTACTATTAAAACTGGGAATTTGGTGGTTATTTCTTTTATATGTGCTATATTTTGTGATTATTGCCACTGATGCCGCGATAAAAAATAAAAGTTTAGAAATAGGTTTTCTTGCTGTTTATGCCGCTTTGGTACAATTTTTTGGGTATGGTTATGGTTTTATGAAATCGCTTTGGCATATTCATATTTTAAAACAAGACCCGGAACACGAATTCCCGAATTTATTCTTTAAAAATGTTTAAAAACATAAGATTTAAACGAATCTCTATTAAAAAATCCAGCTTAAAAAGCTTCGGGTTTTTCTTGCTGTTTTCTTCACTCATCTGGTTTTTTGTACAAATTTCTAAAGAATATACGCAGGTAATAGACATCCCGGTTTCTTATGAGAATGTACCTTTAGATAAAACTATTTCTAAAGAACGCCCCGAGAATTTACAATTAAGAATTCAGGATAAAGGTTTTGCCATTTGGTATTACCAGATTTTTAAGCCCGAGGTAAAATTAGATCTCGGCAAAGCTTTAGAAGAAGAGGATGAACTGGTTTATAATTTTGAAGCAAACCGCGAGGTATTGGAAGAGCAGGTAAATATTAACTTCGAAAAAGCCCGTTTTATCCAGGAAAGCCTTTCAGTAGAATTTCAGCCCAAAAAGAATAAATGGGTACAGGTAACACCTCGTATAAATTTAGGTTATGCTGTAGGTTATTCGGCCCAAAAGGCGGTAAGCCTGCAACCCGATTCGGTACAGGTTAGCGGACCCGAAAATATTATTGATACCCTGCAGAATTTAAATACAGTTTATTTAAAGATCAACGATATTAATGCGAATGTTTCCGGCAGGGTTAAAATTGATACTACAAACCTGGGGATGTTGAGTTTTTATAGCACCGAAGTCACCTATAGCCAGGAAGTAGAGAAATTTACCGAAGGCAGTGTGAAAGTGCCGGTAGAAATTCTTAATAAGCCCGAAGATACCAATATTTCTATTTTTCCGAAGGAAGTTTTAGTGTATTTCCAGGTGAATTTAAAGCAATATGAAATGGTGAAATCCGAAAACTTCAGGGTGGTTTGCGATTTTAACGATATAGATGATGCCGACGATTTTATTATTGCCAGGATTGCAGAAGCGCCTTTATTTGTTAGAAACCTCCGGCTTAACGATCGTAGAATTCAATTTGTGATAAAACGATGATGGTAGTTGGACTTACCGGCGGTATAGGCAGCGGTAAAACCACCGTAGCGGGCTTTTTTAAAGATAAAGGCATTCCGGTTTATATTGCCGATGATGCCGGGAAACGCCTCCTGGAAACTTCAGCAGAGATCAGGGAAAAAGTTACTGCCCTTATTGGGAAAGAAGCTTATACTGGCAAAACGCCCAACCGCAAACATATCGCTTCGGTAGTATTTAATGAATCTAGTAAACTGGAAGCGCTAAACGGCATAATTCACCCCGCTGTAGCCAAAGATTTTGAAACCTGGAAAAGCGAACAAAATTCAGTTTATGTAATTTATGAAGCTGCAATTTTGTTTGAAGCCGGCGGTTATAAAAAATGCGATATAAATATTTTGGTTACCGCCAGTAAGGAAGAAAAAATAAAGAGATTACAGCAGCGCGATAAAAGTTCTATTGAAGAAATTGAAGCCCGAATGGCCAAACAATGGAGTGATGAACAAAAGAAGAAACTGGCCGATTTTGAAATAGAAAATCACGATTTAAGCCTTACTAAATCGCGGGTTAACGAATTGCACGACATTATCTTAAAACGAGGTAAAAATTAGCAGAAGTTTTGTTAACATTTGGTTAAACGCTTGAAGCGCTAAATGTTAAAATATTACTTTTGGCAGCATGAATAAAAAGCTTTTTTTACTCCTCGTTATCTTAATGAGCCTTTCCCTTATCGGTATTATTTTCGTGCAGGGATACTGGATTAAGAGTACTGTAGAAGATAAAGAAGCACAGTTTACCTACGATGTAAAACAGGTACTCTTAAGAGTGGTTAATGAAATTGAAAACCAGGAGATTGAAGATTACTGGATGAAATTTAAAGATGCCGACAGCACTAACAGTCGGTTGCAGGCCGCTACTATTACCGAATATTCTTACGTAAACGAAAATAAATTAAGAAACCAAACCCTGTTTCATTCAGATGCTATTCTGGAAGAAGATTATAAGGTTTCTTCTGGCTTTATAGAATCGGCTCGCGACAGTATCCCGTTCACCAAGCTCATCAATAAAAAGGTGACCAGTATTGTGAATAATCGCAATAATATAGACGGCAGCGGACTTAGTTCTCAGCAGCAAATAGAGCGTATTGTTCGTATGGACGAATATGAGAAGAATTTGCTTAAAGAATATATTGCCGAGCATACCAGCAGGCTTCCGCTGCACCAAAGAGTGAACGAAGCTACTATAGAAAGGCTTTTAGCCCAGGAGTTGAGCAATCGCGATATCAATTCAGAATTTGAATATGGCGTTTACAGCAATAGTATTTCTACAAACCTGCACAGCGAAAATTTTTCGCTAAGCCATCCCGCTACATACGGGGTTCCGCTTTTTGCAGACGATATGGGAAATAGCAATTACCAGTTGCTGGTTAATTTTACCGAAAAGAAAAAAGTAGTGCTTTCATCTATAACATTAATGGCCGCACTTTCTATAATTTTTACGCTTATTATCGTGATCGCCTATTCCAGCGCCTTATCGCAGTTGATAAAGCAACGGCAAATTTCACAGATAAAAACCGATTTTATAAATAATATGACGCACGAATTTAAAACGCCTATTGCCACTATAAACCTGGCTTTAGACGCGATTAAAAATCCTAAGATTAGCAGCGACGAAGAAAAGAAAAAGCGCTATCTTAAGATGATTCGTGACGAGAACAGGAGAATGCACGCCCAGGTAGAAAACGTGTTACGAATATCTAAGCTGGATAAAAACGAGCTGGACCTTAAAAAAGAAAGGCTGCAGCTAAACGAGATTGTAGAAGATGCCATGACCCACGTAGAACTTATTGTAGAAGATCGTGGCGGTTATATACAAACCCATTTTGGAGCCCTGCGCTCTTCAATTTTGGCGAACCAGGATCACTTTACCAATGTGATCGTGAATATCCTGGACAACGGAGTAAAATACTCATCAGAGATACCAAAAATTGATATTTATACTGAAAATGTAAAGAACTACATCATTCTTAAAATTCGCGACCAGGGCGCGGGAATGTCTAAGTTGGTTCAAAAAAAAATATTTGAAAAGTTTTATCGCGAACATACCGGCGATATCCATAACGTGAAAGGTCACGGTTTAGGTTTGGCCTATGCTAAGCGAATTGTAGAAGACCATCACGGGCAGATTTCGGTAGAAAGCGAAAAAGGAAAAGGAAGCACATTTATAATTAAATTACCTCTAATATCTTAAATATATGGAAACTGAAGACAAGAAAATTTTGTTAGTAGAAGACGATCCAAACTTTGGAACTGTCTTAAAAGATTATTTGGCGATGAACGATTACGAAGTAACGCACGCCAAAAATGGAATGGAAGGTTTTGAAAAGTTTAAAAAAGACGATTTCGACCTTTGTATTCTTGATGTAATGATGCCTTACAAAGACGGCTTTACGCTGGCTAAAGAGATAAGGGAAAAGAACGAAGAAATCCCAATTATCTTCCTTACCGCCAAAGCGATGAAAGAAGACGTGCTTAAAGGCTACAAAGTAGGAGCAGACGATTACCTAAACAAACCTTTTGATAGCGAAGTATTGCTTATGAAGATTAAAGCCATTATGCAGCGTAAAGCTACAGATAGCGTGGCAGATTCTAAGCAATTTGAGTTCGAGATTGGTGGTTTTCACCTTAACTCTAAACTAAGGTTTTTAACCTATAAAGAAGAAGAAGCTCAAAAACTTTCTCCAAAAGAGAACGAGTTATTGCGTTTACTTGCCCTGCACGAGAACGATTTGATGCCAAGAGAACTGGCACTTACTAAAATTTGGAGAGACGATAACTATTTCACCTCCAGAAGTATGGATGTATATATCGCCAAACTGCGTAAATACCTTAAGAAAGACGAGAATGTAGAGATTTTAAACATTCACGGCGAAGGATTTAGATTGGTGGTTAAAAACCAGGAAAACGCCGAAGCATAAAGCGAGGTGATTTTCAGTTTCCGGGAATAATGAGAGTGGCTTAAATGTATATTTTAGTCCTTTTAGCGTTTATCGTCATGCTGCCCCGAAGCTTCGGGGTTGTTTCACGAACCGTCATTCCGAATTTGTTTCAGAGGACGTCATCCTGAACTTGTTTCAGGATCTAACTTGTTAGAACTTATATCAACTTAGATGCTGAAATAAATTCAGCATGACGATTTTTAAACGAATGCCTAACGTAAAAAGCGACTTTAGCAAAAAGCCACTCTCATTGTTTTCTTACCCGGAAAAATTTTAATAAAACACTCCCGGCCGCTACCTGGCCAGGCATTTTTATGCCCGGGTTTAAATTACGGAAAACCGTATAATTAACGTAATTTTTAAATCTTTCGCGCCACAATATTTATCTTTACTGCCGGAGGCGCTAAAATCCGGCTATGAAGCAAAGTTACTTTACATCACCCGGTTTTACTTTTCGTCTACAGCCGTTTGGTACACCTACTGCGCTTTTTCTACTCTTTTTTTTACTGAATTTTTCTTTTGGGTTTGGGCAGGGAGTTACTATTTCTAGTGATGGTGATGAAGGGCCTGTTTTCACTCAGCAACAAACTATCCCCTTAACTTTTGAATTTGAAGAACCAATTAATGGTTTTGAAGAGGGAGATATTAATGTAAATGGTGGGAGCATTATAAATTTTGATGCTAAAGCCCCTTCTTATAATTGGGAAGATAGTTTAGAAATAGCTAATAATATTGGGTATACTAATTATGGAAATTTAATTTTAGCTACAGATTATAATTCGAAAAATGAAATGTTTGCCTTAACACTGGAAGATGGTGTTAGGAAATTTGAAGCCAATGGTGATTTAGCAAACCAATTTTTTATTCCTTTTGATCAAGATTATAACGGAAAAAGAATAGAGCGTCCTTTCGATTTAAGTATTGATAGTAGAGATTATATTTATATAGCTGATTCCGAAAATTGCAGAATTTTAATTTTCGATGAAAACGGAAATTTAGATGACATAATTGGTGGAAATTGTTCCAATAATCCGGAAAAATATGAATTTAGTAGACCTTTTGGTTTAGCAATAGATGATGACGATCGACTTTATATTGCTGATTCCGACGCAAGCCGAATTCATGTATATTCATTCGAAAGGGATTATACATATTTTGATAAAGTTGAGACTCCCATCCGTTTAGATGTGGATAATGAAGGAAATATTTACGTAAGTGATCGGGGAGGTAATAATGGTAGAATAATAATTTTTAATTCAGCCTTTAATCAAATTGGAACTATAGATAATCAAGATGGTCTTGGATCTCCCGGAAGTGTTATTGTAGATGATAATAATATTTACATATCCGACCTAGGAAATGTAAATCTTACTGAAATTTTTGAGGCTGGAGATAACCCTCTCGTATTATTAAATTTACTCACTGGCTTAGCAAATGCTGAGTATAGTGTAAAAGTTTTTGATAAACAGAATTCAATTGTAGATACAATAAAAGACCAAATAGACATCCCTATTGATTTAGCTTTTAGAAAGTGCGATTTTTTAGCAGTAAATAATGGTGAAGTTGATCTTGATAATTTACAAATGAAATTCGATTTAGAATTCTATAATTTATTACCGCATTCTTTTACTGCAAATTTAGAAATAGATGAACAATGTGTTTCAGCAGAAGTTAGTGTAGCAGGAAATGTTGGTAAAGATGCAAATTGCGATCCAACTCCAAATACAGGAACTACGTTTACCGCCACCTGGGATCAGACAAAACCGGTAAGAGATAATTGTGTTGAAGATGATATAACAGTTCCAAGTGGTTTTATGGTACCAGACTATATTGATAATGGAGAAGTTAGTTTTGATGATAATTGCGGTGTAGAAAATTTAATTTATACCCAAACTCCAGAAGATGGAGAAACTATTACACAAAATACCACAGTTACAATAACTGCTACCGATAAAGCTGGAAATGTTTCTGATGTTTGTTCTTTTGATTTGGTGGTTGAAACTCCAAATACACCTCCTGTAGCCGTAGATGATACTTACGATGTAGATCAGGATGCTATTTTAAATAAACCTGCTCCTGGAGTTTTAGAAAATGATACCGATGACGAAGATGATGTTCTAACTGTCCAAATTGTAACTCCGCCTGCAAATGGTACCGTATCTTTAGATCCTGATGGCTCATTTACCTACGAACCAGATGCAGGATATTTTGGTACTGATACTTTTACCTATATAGCTAATGATGGCGAAGAAGATTCCAGTCCTGCCACCGTAACCATAACTGTAAATGAAGTAGTACCTCCAAATACTGCACCGCAAGCCGTTAATGATCAATATGAAATAGATCAGGATGAAACTCTAACGAGAGCTGCGCCTGGTGTTCTGTCAAATGATACTGATGCCGAAGGTGATGCGCTAACAGCAGAAATTGTAGATCAACCCGAAAATGGAACTGTGACTTTAGATCCTGACGGCTCGTTTACCTACGAACCAGATGCGGGATATTTTGGCACCGATACTTTTACTTATACTGCCAATGACGGCCAAGAAGATTCCAGTCCTGCCACTGTAACCATAACTGTAAATGAAGTAGTTCCTCCAAATACTGCCCCGCAAACCGTTGATGATGACTACGAAGTAGATCAGGATGAAACTTTAACGATATCTGCTCCCGGTGTTCTGGAGAATGATATTGATGACCAAAATGATGATCTAACTGTCCAAATTGTAACTCCGCCTGCAAATGGTACCGTCTCTTTAGATCCTGATGGCTCATTTACCTACGAACCAGATGCTGGATATTTTGGTACTGATACTTTTACCTATATAGCTAATGATGGAAATTTATATTCCGATGAAGCTACGGTAACTATAAATATTAACGAATTTATTCCAGCAAACAGACCACCAAATGCTTTAGCTGAATCTTACACAATAAATCAAGGGGAAGTACTTAATATAGCTGCACCGGGTGTTTTGGAAAATGATAGTGATCCTGATGGAGATAATCTTACCGCAGATCTAAGAAGACCTGCTGCAAATGGTGATTTTAGTTTTGCTTCCAATGGTTCGTTTACCTACGAACCAGATCCGGGTTTTACGGGAGTAGATGATTTTATTTACGTAGCCTACGATGGCGAAGATTTTTCGGGTGAGGTAAGAGTTACAATTACTGTGAATCAGGTGAATTCTGCTCCTATTGCCGAAGATGATACTTATGAAGTAGATCAGGATGAAATTTTAAATATTCCTGCGCCCGGCGTTTTAGGAAATGATGAGGATGAAGACGGGGATAACTTAACTGCAAATCTGGAAGACGGTGCCCAAAATGGAACGTTGACTTTAAATTCTGATGGTTCTTTTGAATATGAACCAGATGATGGATTTTCGGGGCAGGATAGTTTTACTTATAGCGCAAATGACGGGGAATTAGATTCTAATATTGCTACAGTTACAATTACGGTAAATTCTACAGATCCAGCAGCTCCCGACATAGAATGTTTAAACCACGAAATTTTTCTCGATGAAAACGGCCAGGCCACTTTAGATCCTCGAGATATTTTTGGTGGTGAACTTGGCAATTTGGAGTTAAGTGCAGATACCGAAGATTTTGATTGTTCCAATCTTGGCGAAAACACCGTGATTTTAACCGCTACAGATCCTAATACAGGCTTAAGCAGCAGTTGTCCTACCGAAGTTTTGGTATTGGATGATATTGCACCCGAAGCTAATTGTGTGGCCCCGGGCCGTACATTTCAGTTACAGGATGGGAGTGTTACGATTTCGCCTTCGGCTATAGATTTAAATTCCAGCGACAATTGTGAAATCACCAGGACGCTTTCCGAAGACACTTTTACAACTCCCGGAACAAAAAATATTATTTTGTATGTAGAAGATGCTGCCGGAAATACCGATGAATGTTCCACTACCATAGAAATTTTACCCGAAGATACAGATCGTGTTTACCGCTGTATCGAAGAAGAAGATATTCCCAATATTAGGTTGGATGAAGATTGTGAGCTTAATATTCCCGATTATACCCGTTTAATTGAAACCGAAAATTTCAACCCGGCGATCACGCAAACTTACGAAGAGCTAACCGAGGATACCTATTTAATAACTGTTGAAATCAGGGATGCAGATACAGATGAATTTGTAGGAGATTGTGAATTTTCGGTAAATATTGTAGATTTAATTCCGCCCACAATTTCCTGCCCCGACGATCAAATAGAAAGTTTTGATCCCAATACCGGTTTTCAAGTTCCCAATTACGAAAATATGGCCGGGATTTCAGATAATTGTGACGAAGTGATTTTTAGACAGGAACCCGCCGCCGGGGAGATAATTTACAATAATACCACGGTAAATCTTTTTGTAGAAGATGAAGGCGGACTGGAAGCCAGCTGTAGTTTTGAGCTGGAATTAACCGAAGCCGATGTTTTAAATATTTCCTGCCAAATAGATAAAAATGTAAACCCCGATGCTAATTGCAGTTTTTGGCTGCCCGATTATAGCGATACCGCCGAAGTTAATTTTTCTGCTGCCGATATAACACAAACGCCACCGGCAGGGACAATAATTACCGAGAATACACAAATTAAACTTACCGCCAGCCTTGATGGCGAAACAGACGACTGCTATTTTATGGTGAACCTGGTAGATTCTGAAGATCCGGTAGCAAATTGTGTTTCTGGCTATGTGGTGAATTTAGGCAACGACGGCACCGCAACAATAAACCCTGAAGACCTGGACAATAACTCAACCGATAATTGTGGAATTGTTTCTATGGCTTTAAGTCAGGTTGATTTCACCACCGCCGATATTGGCGTGGTTCCGGTAACTTTAACCGTGCGAGACGATGCCGGAAATATAGATTCCTGTGAAACTACGGTAGAAGTAGTTAGTGAAGCTTCGGGAACGTTTGAATGCCGGGAGAATATTGAAGTTTTTCTCGATGAAAACGGCGAAGCCGGTCTTAACCTGCAAGACCTGTACACCGGAGATTCCAGCGGACTCAATTTCGTAGCAAGTCAGTTAAATTTCACTTGCGAAGATTTGGGTGCCGGCATTATTCAATTGGAATATTCTGGCGATGAAACTGGCAGTTGTATGATAAACGTAGAAGTACGCGATAAACTTCCACCCGAAATCAATACAAACCTGGTAGAACTCACCTTAAATCCTGAAGGTTTCGCCTACCTGGAAGAAGCCGATATTTTAGCCGAAGATAATTGCAGCGAAGAATTAATTTACCGTTTTAGCAAGTCGGTTTTCACCTGTAAAGATGTGGGAGTAAACTCGGTAAATGTTGAGGTAGAAGACGTAAATGGAAACAGGAGCAATCAAAATATCCAGGTAAGAATTAGCGGGGAATCTTGTGAATTTTCGGAAATAGGAGAGTATGAATTTTTGTTTTTATACCCAAACCCCAACAACGGTATTTTCACCATCGCCACCCCCGAAGGAGTGTTTATTGAGCAGGTACGGGTTTTCGATTCCCGGGGCCGCTACCTGATGCAGCAAGACTACAACGCCAACGCCCGCTTCTACAGGATGATCATCCAGGGCGTGGAAGAATCGGTCTACACCCTGCAAATCTTCACTAATGAAGGCGTAACGGTAAAACGAGCGATTATTAAAAGATAGTTTTTCAGTATGCGGTTGGCAGTCTCAGTGGGCAGGGGTTAGTTGTTTTTGGTTTGTTGTTGGAAGTTTCCCGTCACTTCGAGTTTCCGAGTTGTTCTTGAATTCGTCATCGCGAGCAAGGAAGGAGCGTGGCGATCTTTTCTAAATTTTAAATTCCCCTTTCGGGGGTTAGGGGGAATTTCACTTCCTCACCACATCTGGCACCATAAATTCATAATCGCCATTATTGCGAATTACATCCCGAACCACGGTTGATGAAATATGACTTTTTCCTGAAGAAGTAATAAAAAACAGGGTGTCTATGCCGCTCATTTTGTAGTTGGTTTGTCCAATAGCTTTTTCAAATTCCAGGTCTTGTGCGTTTCGCAAGCCGCGTAGTAAAAATCCGGCATTTTGTTCTTTACAACAATCTACAGTAAGTCCTTTGTAAGTGGTTACCGTTATTTTAGGCTCTTCTTTAAACGTTTCTTTTAAGAAGTGCAGTCGTTCTTCCAGCGAAAACATATATTTTTTATCGGAATTCGTCCCAATCGCCAGGATGATTTCATCAAAAAGCGGAAGTGCCCTTTCAATAATATCGGTGTGGCCTAAAGTAATAGGATCAAAAGACCCCGGAAATACTGCTTTTCTCATAAAAACTTTTTTGTCTTTCCCGCACTTCGATTCCTCAGTATAAACTCCGGCGGGAAACCAAATTTAGTCATTTAAAAATTTGGAAGAAATATAATAAATAATAAATGTGGGTGAAAATCAATTGTTCTACCCGGCTAAAAGCATAAGACTTTTGATAAGTACTTAAATTGTCATCCTGAATTTATTTCAGGATCTAAGTCGTTCATATATTAGTTCAACTTAGAAGCTGAAAACAAGTTCAGCTTGACGAAAAACAATTATGCCTGGAAAACCTAGCACTTAAATCCCCCTAGCCCCCGAAGGGGGATTTAAGTGCCGTTTCTATCGCGCTTCCATAGAGACTGGTTAAAGTGATGCCGGCGGCTTCAGCTTGTTGTGGTAAAATACTGGCCTGGCTTAATCCCGGGGTGGTATTCATTTCAATAAAATGAGGTTCCCCATTATGAAAAATAAATTCAGAACGGGTAAAGCCGCGCATTTTTAGTTTTCGATAAATCAGCTTTGCGATCTCCTGTACCTGTTTGGTTTTTTCTTCAGAAATATTCGCCGGGGTGATCTCCTGCGATTTTCCTAAATATTTAGCCTCGTAATCAAAGAATTCATTTTCAGAAATAATCTCGGTAACCGGAAGCGCCTTTACTTTTCCTTTATAGGTGATCACCCCTACAGAAACCTCGGTGCCATCAAGGAAAGATTCAATAATCACTTCATCATCTTCTTTAAATGCGGTTTTTGTAGCGGGAATAAGCTCTTCTTCAGTTTTAACTTTGGTGATCCCAAAACTGCTGCCGGCGCGATTGGCCTTTACAAAACACGGTAAACCAACTTTGGCAATAATTTCTTCAGAATTTACTTTATCCTCTTTATTCAGGAAATAATTCACCGCGGTTTTTATTCCGTAAGGTTTTAAAACGCTTATCAGGTCGCGTTTATTAAAGGTTAGTGCCGCCTGGTAATAACCACAGGTAGTTTGCGGAATTCCCACCAATTCTAAATATGCCTGTAGCAGGCCATTTTCTCCCGGTGTACCGTGAATGGTGTTAAAAACGCAATCGAAAGAAATTGTTTTTCCACCAATTTTAACCGTGAAATCGTTTTTATTAATCGGGTAGGGCGTATCATCATCGGCCACCACAAACCATTCTTTTTGCAAAATATGCACGCGGTAAGGTTCGTATAGATCGCGGTTAAGATGTTTATAAACCATATTTCCGCTATTAATGGAAATTCGGTATTCACTGGAAAAGCCGCCCATGGCGATGGCAATTTTTTTCTTCATTTCTCCGTTATCAATTGTCGGTTGTCGGTTGTCGGTTGTCGGTTGTCTGTTTTCAGTTAACAGTTAACAGTTTTTCAGCTATTTGGCCTGGTTAGAATGCTCTCTGAGAACTCAAAACCCAGAACCGATAACTGTGAGAACAAATCTACAAACAATCTGCCACCAAAAGCAGGGGTTTTATATCTTTGCTGCTTAGAAACAAATGTATGGGATTCTTTAAATTTATTTTCAGCAAAACATTTTTAATTCAATTAGTGATTGCTGCAATTTTAATAATAGTAATCGCTTTTTTAGCTTTAAAATGGCTGGATTACTCTACAAATCAGGATCAGCGTATCGCAGTTCCAGACCTCTCTAAACAGTCTTTAGACGTGGTAGATGATCAACTGGCGGAACTCGATTTGAGATATGAAATCCTGGATTCGGCAAATTTTAATCCCGATTTTCCTCGATATTCGGTAATAGAACAAGTGCCCGAACCGGGACAATTCGTAAAAGAAAATCGAAAAATTTATCTAACATTAAATCCGTCTGGTTACCGAAAAATAATGATCCCCGATTTGATTAGAAGAACTCGCAGGCAGGCCGAACCTACCCTGAGATCTTTAGGATTTGAGATAGGTGACGTGAGTTATAAACCCGATATTGCAGCAGATGCAGTATTGGAATTAAGACATAAAGGTCAAAAACTGGAGCCTGGAGATGAACTGATGAAAACTTCTAAAATTGATCTTGTTTTGGGCGATGGTTCGGGTAGGTATAGAATGGAAGGTGAAGAAGAACAGGATAGTATAATTTCTGAAGAGGAAGAAATGGAATTTTAATGAAGGAAGACGAGCAACACGAAATAGAGGAACAGGACGAAACTTTATACGAACATCATAAATTTGATGCCGGTCCCGGCCAAAAACCACTTAGGGTAGATAAATTTTTGATGAATTTTATTGAAAATGCAACCCGGAATAAAATTCAGAAAGCGGCCAAAACAGGCAATATCTACGTTAACGAAGAACAGGTAAAACAAAATTACAAAGTAAAAGCCGGCGATGTGGTACAGGTGATGTTTGAGCATCCGCCGTATGAGTTTTTACTTACCCCAGAGAATATTCCGTTAGATATTGTGTACGAAGATGATACCTTATTGGTGGTGAATAAACCCGCTGGAATGGTAGTACACCCTGGCCACGGAAATTACAGCGGTACTTTGATTAATGCGCTGATCTATCATTTTGAAAATCTTCCAAATAACTCCAGCGACCGCCCGGGATTGGTACATAGAATAGACAAAGATACCAGCGGACTTCTAGTTATCGCAAAAACCGAAGAGGCGATGGCGCATCTCTCTAAACAGTTTTTTGATAAAACCAGCGAGCGCGAATACGTGGCTCTGGTTTGGGGAAATGTTGAAGAAGAGGAGGGCAGGGTAGAAGGCAATATTGGCCGCCATCCCAAAAACCGCTTGCAAAACACGGTTTACGAAGGTGACGACGCCGAAAAAGGAAAACCAGCGGTTACCCATTATAAGGTTTTAGAACGTTTTGGTTATGTAACGCTTGTTTCCTGTAAACTGGAAACCGGAAGAACACACCAGATTCGGGTGCATATGAAGCATATTGGGCATACGCTATTTAACGATGAACGCTACGGAGGCGAAAAGATCCTAAAGGGAACCACTTTTAGTAAGTATAAACAATTTGTAGATAATTGTTTTAAAATATTACCAAGACAGGCGCTACACGCCAAAACATTGGGCTTTATTCATCCAAAAACGAAAGAAGCGATGAGTTTCAATACCGAGATCCCCGAAGATATACAGGCCTGTATCGAGAAATGGCGCAACTACGCCAAAAACCAGAAAGAGGTTTTGTAAGGGATTTTCTTTACTTTTTTACCGTCACCCCGAATTTATTTCGGGGTCTAAGTTGTGGAGAACTCAAAATCATGATAGATCCTGAAATAAATTCAGGATGACGTGGCTTTCATCACCCCAAATTTATGCCTGAGCCTGCCCCGATTTTTTATTGGGGGTCTAGGTTTAGAATGTTCAATTTATAAAGTAATCCCGAAAACTTCGGCATAGCATGACGTCACTCTTACCGTCACCCCGAATTTATTTCGGGGTCTAAGCTGTGGAGAACTCAAAATTATGATAGATCCTAAGACGAGTTCAGGATGACGTGGCTTTCATCAGCCCAGATTTAAGTGCAGCTAAAGTTTCTTTATATTTATGAATGCAGAAGAGCTACATATACCTGCTTTCTAATTCCACCAGAACAATGATCTATATAGGTGTAACTTCAGATTTAAAAAAGCGAATAACTGAGCATAAAAGCGAAATTGGCTCTTCCTTTACCAGAAAGTATCACCTTAAATTTTTAATTTATTTCGAAGAATTTTCAGAAATTCATCAAGCCATAGCCAGGGAGAAGCAATTAAAAAACTGGCATAAGGACTGGAAATGGAATCTGGCAAAATCTAAGAATCCAAGCTTAAAAGATCTTTATGAAGACTTGTAGTTGTTGACGTGTCCTTACCGTCACCCTGAACTGGTTTCAGGGTCGAAACATGTTTAATTTTCCGATTATGAAAAGTATTTATGTTCAACTTAGATCCTGAAATAAATTCAGGATGACGTCACTCTTACCGTCACCCCGAATTTATTTCGGGGTCTAAGTTGTTTTTTAATCGCGCGTTTAAGCTTGTTAAGAATTTATATCATGTTAGATGCTGAAACAAGTTCAGCATGACGTGGCTTTACCTTCGCCTCATCCCGTTTTATACTATTTAAAGCTCCTCCCCTTATTTTCAAGGGGAGGTGGCCGCAGGCCGGAGGGGTTTCTGTTGAAAAATATTTCTCACTTTCAAATTAAGTGGATAAAATCAACTCTTCCCCGTAGGTTTTATGAGTAACTCATTCACATTCACACTATCGGGTTGGGTAGTTGCGTAAAGTACTGCATCGGCAATATTTTTAGGAGCTAATTTTGGCTCGCCGTTACCATAATCCTTGTCTTCCAGTAATTCCTTATCGGTGATATCTTCTCTAAGGCTGGTTTCCACAGTCCCCGGTTCTATAGAAGTCACCCGAATATTAAAATCAGGAGAAAGTTCCATGCGCATGGCGCGGGAAAGTTCTATCACCGCAGCTTTAGACGCACCGTAAACAGCGCCGCCTTCAAAAATCTCTTTTCCGTCTACCGAGGCAATGTTGATTATATGTCCGCTGTTTTGTTTCTTCATCGTTGGAAGCGCGGCGTGAATACAACGCAGCGTTCCTTTAACGTTCACTTCTATAGTTTGCAGCCAGTCTTCCAGTTTTCGGTTTTTAAGATAGGTGAGGGGCATCACTCCGGCAGAATTTACCAGAATATCTATTTGCCCAAATCGCTCGTGTATTTTCTCAAAAGCTTCAGTAACGCTTTTATCGCTGGTAACGTCCATTTCCACTTCAAAACTACCGCTAAGCCCTTTTCCTATATCTTTTAATTTATCCAGGCTTCTGCTGGCTAAAGCTACTTTACAGCCTTTTTTAGAAAGTTCTTCGGCAATAGATTTTCCAATTCCGCTACTTGCGCCAGTTACTACGGCTACTTTATCATTCAAATCCATGTTGTTGTTTATTAATTGATTTGCAAGTTGCGAGGAATTAAGAGCTTATGGCGTTAAAGAAGTTTGAAATAACAGGAATTTAACTAGGGAGTTTTCAACTATCAACGACTTAGATGCTGAAACAAGTTCAGCATGACGTGAGATTCGTCACCCCGAGACCCGTGATAAAATAATTATCTAGCGTAGTAAATTGACATTCGGTGAGCTTAGCGAGTTTTAGAATCCGTGTGTGAGTGTAGCAAATCAGCAGCGTTAAAAATTTTTGAAGCCCTGGAAAAAATTTAGCTGCTGATTTGCGATTTTTTCTGCCTCCGACGACTGAAGGGAGAGGAAGGCACTGCAAAAAAAACACCTCCACATAGGGCGCCTTTTTTTGTTTCGTTTGAATTGTATCCGACGAACGCAGTGAGAGGAATACACGCAAAAAATGAAAGAGAGAACCTCCAAACTAAGTAAGTTTCAATTTGAATTATAATAATGGAAAACAAGCCTAAATAACAATTTAGAAAATACGTCATCCCGAATTTATTTCGGGGTCCAGGCTGTTTTGAAATCGAGAGTATAGGTTGGTAAGAATTTAGATCATGTTAGATGCTGAAACAAGTTCAGCATGACGTAGCTTTCGTAAGCCGAATCCAAATCGGTGCAGGCCTTAAAACCAGTTCAGACGTCCTTGCCGTCACCCCGAATTTATTTTCGGGGTCTAAGTTGTGGAGAACACGAATCATGTTAGATCCCCGATCAAAAATCGGGGCAGGCTCTGAAACAAGTTTAGGATGACGTGGGATTCCTTAGTTCAACGAACAATTCACGTTGGTCATCATCTTCCAGGCGCAGCTAAACCCGGGTAGTTTTTTAGCCGAATTCAGTTTTTTCTTAAACCTGATCTTAATGAATTTCCCTCCGGAAGTTTTAAATTGATAATGCGCCGAATTAAGCAAACGCCCGTTATAATCTATAATTATGCCTCCGGTATTTCTCCAAAGAAAACTGCCGCTAAAAGCTTTTACAAGTTTGGGATGTTTAGAGGAACCTTCCATTTTTTTGAGTTTTTTGGAAGTATAAGATAAGGAAAAGAAGTGTTAAACTGATGCTTAGACTAAAATTAATTGATTTTCAGTGCTTTTGGAAATTTCAATATTTCTTTTTAGAAATTCGATTCCCGGTAATTTGGCGTTGTGCTGTAGATTTAAACCTCGAGATCTCTTTCCCATTTGTGAAGGTTTTTTTTAAAGCAGAATAAAATTATTTGGGCGTTCCCCTAACGGGTCGGGCTTTCCGCTACAATCTTTTTGCTCGTACCTCGAAAAAGGATTTTCACTGCAATCCCTAACGCGGGAAAGTTTGTTCGTTATTAAACTAAAGCATAAAAACTTCCTTATTATGCCATTTTAGAGCTTCTTGAGATGGAAACCATTCTTCTTTTTCGGGTAATAGAATTTGCTTTCCATCAAAAGCTGAGAGAGGAAAGCTAGAGTTTTCTTCTTCTATTGTTGGTGAAATTCTAACTAAGAAATCTGAATTAATCGTTATTAAACCGCGATCAAAAGCTTTGTCATGTAAAGCATTAATCGCAATTCCATTTCTTGGATTTAATCTATTTTTCTCATCTAAACTCCAGGGTTTAATATGTCCGGCGATAAGTAATTCACTATTTTTTAATCCAGTAATACAGCAAGTATTATTATAAGAAGCTAAAATCGAACTGCGGAAAAATGATTGATTGATTCTCACCTTTACAATTTGTTCTCTTGTTCTTCCTTCGGGTGTTTCATAGGTACTGATATCGTTCAGTTCTTCAATTGATTTATTTTCTAATTCTGCTAATAATTTCTCGCTTTCAAATGGCAACTCTTCCCAGTTATTATAGAATTCATCCCAGATATTTTTCTCTAATTTGCTTGCGTTTGAGGCTCCTTTAATCCCTCTTGCCTGAAGACTTGGGTCGAGGCTTGCGAAATTTACTAATTTATATGCGATAGAACTTGGGGTTCTACCAATCAATTCTGCCAAATGAATTACCTGAGGATTTGATCTATGTAGTTTACCGAAAGGCAGTTTACAATAAAGATTTATAGCTATAATCAATTCTTCTCGACTCCAAAGTTTTTGACCTTTTTTCATAAGCTATCAGCTTGGGTAACGAACTTATTCAGGCAGTAATTAGATAAACATTTATGCACTTGTGTTTCTTCTTTTGTATGAGATAAATCCAATACTATATTGGTTCTATTTCCGCATTTTGGACACGTTACTGGTTGATCAGTATAGGAGGATATTTCTTTAAATTCGATCATATTATTTATTAAATTTTAATATTCACCTTTTTCTAAAAGAATTCTTTTTATCACTTAAAACTGTTATTTTATATCGTACATATCTCCCATAAGGTAGCTCAATTTAACATTTAATTCAGAAACCAAAAAGGGTTTTCCGTAATGCGATAAATTTTTATCAACCATAAAAACTCATAACTATCTCTTCTTAAATACCAGTTTTACCAAAAGAAATCCCCTAACTTTAAAACAAAAAATGTTTCAGCAGCAATTCTTCTTAATATTAACAGTGTTCGTTATGAGTAAATTACTTCTTTTTGATTTTAGTGCCACCGAGGATTGGACCGCCTGGGAAATAGAAAACGACGTGGTGATGGGTGGAAATTCCACGAGTAAGCTGGAACGCAGTGAAACGGGAAATGCTATTTTTACAGGCCATGTTTCTCTGGAAAACAATGGTGGTTTTGCCTCCTTGCAATATCATTTTGATTCTAAAAATATTAAAGGCTACAAAAAAGCGCTCATTTTATTGAAAGGGGATGGAAAGACCTGGCAATTCAGGATGAAAGCCAATCTAGAGGACAGAGCTTCCTATATTTATACCTTTAAAACCACCGGAGACTGGCAAACAATTGAAGTTCCGCTAAAAGAGATGGAACCAGTGTTTCGTGGAAACAAATTAGACCAGCCTAACTTTTCAGCCGAATCGATCCAGGAAATTCGCTTTTTGATCGGGAATAAGAAGGCGGAAGATTTCCGGCTGGAAATAGATAAGATTGAGTTGGAGTAAGTTTTCGCAGCAGGAATCAAAAAATAATTTTTTGATTATAAAATTTTTTTAATCGCAATAACTCATAACTATACTTCCATAAAAAACTAATAAAGGGCGACTTTCCTGTTTTCTATGCTTTCACTTATATTTGGAGTAAAAATCGCCCAACTATGAAAATTGTTGTTTCTCCGGCCAAAAGCCTGGATTACGAATCTAAATTACCTACTACCCGCGGCACACAGCCTGCTTTTTTGGAAACTACGGCTAAACTTAACCGTAAGATGTCCAGAATGACCAAAAATGAGATTTCTGAATTAATGAGCATCAGCGATAAGCTCGCCGATCTTAATTATACCCGCTACCAGGATTTCGAGGAGGAACATAACAAAAAGAATTCCCGCCCCGCAATGTATGCTTTTGCCGGCGATGTTTACACTGGCCTGGATGCCTATACAATCCCCACCGAAAAACTGGATCGTCTGCAAGATAGCCTGCGCATCCTCTCCGGACTCTACGGTGTTTTAAAACCTTTGGATTTAATGCAGCCTTATCGTTTAGAAATGGGAACTTCGGTAGGAATTGAGCGCAAGAACAGTCTTTACGAAGTTTGGCAGCCAAAGCTTAGCAAGTTGCTAAATGAAGAAATGGAAGAAGGCGAACTTTTTATCAACCTGGCCAGCAACGAATATTTTAAAGCAATAGACACCAAAAAACTAAAAGCTGAGGTGATCTCTCCTGTTTTTAAAGATTTTAAGAACGGAAAATTAAAGATCATCAGTTTCTTTGCTAAAAAAGCCCGTGGCGCGATGGTGCGTTATATTATAGACAAAGACGTAAAAACCATCGAAGATCTTAAAAGTTTTGATTATATGGATTACCGCTATAGCGAAGAGCATACTGAAAAGGAAAACGAGCCGGTTTTTATTCGCTAGTTTTTTAGTGAAGAGTGAAAAGTTAATAGTGAAGAGTGAAGAGTGAAAGGTGAGGAGTGAGGAGTCTTCTTTTTCGTCATCGCGAGCGAGGGATGAGCACGGCGATCTTTTGTCTAGGTAAGGTAGTAATTGAAAAGATTTTCGCGTGCATAACCTTCTACATTTGGTAGATGTATTATCAGAGAGTTCCAGGGCGATATAAAAAATTAATATATAGGGTAAGCGGCCTATCGAAAATTGATCGTGAAATTTGAAGTAAGATGTCGTTTAAATTTTATGCTGTTTGAGCGAAACGTCTTTTCCTCCTTACTTCTTCTTTTTCCGCGAGTTCATAAAATTTAGACATTGCACGAAAAATTTAGATCCATTTTCGTAAGCCTAGATTTTTTGGTTCTTTTTCATCAATGGAAAAAGAATAGCACGTCAATTTATTTTAGCCGCTTTATTAAATTCATTACGATCTTATTTACTCCACATCTCTCTCGGCAGATTAAAACTTTTTTATCCACAAGGAAGTCACGTCACTTCAAGTTTTTGGCGCGAGACGGAAGTATCGAGGAGTGCAATTTTAGTTAGAATTTCTATTGGTTCTCGATACAGCCTTATTCTTACTCTCGCTTAAATACCGCTACCCGAACTGACGACGAGATTTTGCAATGAAAAATATTAGTTTAGTTCAGAGGAAAGAATAAAGATACAGGAAACAAGAGTTAGGAATCAGGATTATTTTCTTAAAACCTTGAACCCGCAACAACAAACCACAAACCACAAACTGACAGCAAACCGAACAACTTTTACCAATCTCACAACAAATTATTAACGCTTCCTTGGCAGCAGAAAAAGGAATAGCAGTCTAATTTCGTATCCAAATGAGAAAGTTTTATTTCCTTATAACACAACCTAAACCTGCCAAATTTGAAACAACAATACACGCAATTAATCCTGCTGTTTTCGGGAATAATTTTACTAGTTTTTTCGGCCTGTAACAATAAGCAGGAAATAAAGAAAGAAGTTCTGCCAACCCAATTAGATACCATTTCTCTTAACCCGCCGGTCTTTAAAACCTCCTATAGGTTGGATTCTATTTCGGGGCAGGAACATCTGGACAGTCTTTTTAATAATTTTTCTGATGAGGAAGCACGATTGATTTATACCCTAAACCGAATTGACAAACACCGCGTTAAACCCGGCACCAAACTTATAATTCCCGATTCTTTGGTAAGCGATTTGAAAGTGTATGCACCATTTCCGACGCTTTTAGAACCTTTGGATGCAATAGACAAAACTGTGATAATTTCTAAACGAATCCAGGCTTTTGCGCTTTACAAAAACGGAAATTTATTGCATTGGGGGCCGGTGAGCACCGGGAAACAAAGCACGGGTACACCTGCAGGTCTTTACTATGGAAATTATAAAGCGAAACGAAAAATTAGCACCATAGATAAATCCTGGATTATGCCTTATTATTTCAATTTTATGAATTTTGAAGGGATTGGTACGCACGAATATACGCTACCGGGATATCCTGCAAGTCACGGCTGTGTAAGGATGTACCAGGAAGATGCTAAATTTATTTACGATTGGGCGAGTATGTGGGAATTGGAAAACGATGTAATCGTACAAAATGGAACTCCGTTTATGGTAATTGGCGAATATGATTTTCAGGATATTCAACCCTGGTTTAAACTTGAAAAAGACCAGAGAAGCAATGAGTTAAGCAAGAAAGAGAGAGATACGCTTAGAGTTTATGCCCAGCGTTATAAAAACGATCCTTTAAACTTTAAATTCGAAGATTTAAGCGATCAGGAAATTGTGCTTTAGATGCCTGCAGATTTTGTATTTTAGTAAGAAATTCGGTTTTATGAAATTCAATTTTTCAATTTTTAATTTATTCTTTGCTTTTCTATTTTGCTTCGGAAGCCTTGCGGCCCAGGAAACAACGGTGATGGTGAGGGCACTTGCAAAAGATGCGAAATTTATAGGAAGCTCTATTGGTGGTGCTAAAATTATTATTAGAAATGCTGAAACAGGAGAAATCCTTGATGAGGGTTTAACCACCGGAAGCACGGGAAACACCAAACTAATCCTGCAAACTCCCCTAGAGCGCTACGATAAACTTACCGATGAGCAAACAGCCGGATTTGAAGCTAAATTGAAGCTTGAAGAACCTACTTTTATAACTGTGGAAGCCCACGCCCCAATTAATAAAAAACAGGCAAAAGTAATTTCCAGCACCCAAGTTTGGGTGATTCCCGGGAAAGATATTACCGGCGATGGAGTAGTACTGGAAGTGCCCGGATTTGTTGTAGACATCTTATCACCACAAACACACGAACGAATTAAAGCTTCAGAAGAAATTAGTCTTAAAGCCAATATTATAATGATGTGCGGTTGCCCCGTAACCGAAGATGGTGTGTGGGATGCCAACCAATATGAAGTAAAGGCAATTATAAGTTCTGGAGAAAAAGAAACCCGGGAAATCACTTTAAATCCCACCGATAAACCCAGCACTTTTGCTGCGAAAACAAATTTAGAAAAAGCTTACTATACGATTACCATCTATGCTTTTGATCCTGTAACCGGTAATACGGGAGTTGATAAAACGAATATTATTATTAATTAAGTTCTCGGTTCTCGGTTCTCGGTTCTCGGTTCTCGGTTCTCGGTTGTGGGATGTGGGATGTGGAATGTGGGTTGTCAGGTTCTCTTGCATCGTCATCGCAAGCCAGGAACGAGCGTGGCTATATTTTGTTTAAATTGTTCTGTCACTTAGAGTTTCCGGCGATAGGTGGAAGCATCGAGAAGTTCAAACTTCTACTGGTTAATACCGCCACTCGAACTGATGGTGGTGATACTACGAATGCCAGAACTTGCAAAAACAGATTGACCCATCCTGCTATCGCAGTCTTCGCAATGACAGGAAACTACAACTCAAAACAACAAACAGAAATTGAGAACTCGCAACCCGCAATTGAAAACCGGCAAATGCCAACTTACTCTTTACACTCAAAACACTTTCTTAAGCCTGGGCTAATTTCAAGATCTTCTGAACCTTTTAATGGTTCGTTTAGCAATTCTTTTTCAGAGATAATTCGGTGAAATTCTTTTGCGTATGCTACTAAGTTCTCCCGGCGGGATTTGATTTTTTCGGAAATCTCTTTTCCATCTAATTCGTAAATTTCTTTAGGCCATACTTTAAATGCATCTGTTATCGCTTCATCGTTCATTAATTCCTGTAGTTTTTTTGCTTCAGAAGTAAATATTTCTTCAGGAGTATTGGTTAGAAAATAAACATCGTTAGGATACACTAATCCCGGCATATAATCGATTTCCTTTTCAAAAGGGCGCACTTCAGGTTCAATATTTTCATTAGAAATTATCCCGGGAATAACGCCTTCTAAATTGAAAAAAGCATTATCCCTATCGCCGGCAACGGGAATGGCTTTAAATGTACCATCATCTCCCTGAATTGCCCAGCCCCATTGTTTGGCGTGCCTGTCCCAATCACCAATTAGCAAATCGAATAACCGCGCTCGTACCAGGGCATTTTTATCTATCGAAACTTTTTCCGGATGTTCTTCTTTTAATTCCTGCAGGTGTTTGGTGTCAAGGATGGCATCTACATTTTTATAGCCTGTCCAGTTCTTTTCACCTTCGGTTTCATACTCTAACAGAAACAAACGATTTCCGTATTTTTCATTGTATTTATCTCCTAAAAAATCCTGTTTGGGTAGAAAAACCACTTTGGGGTGCGTGTGTAAAACATTAGCTTTTTCTGAAAGTGCAGCGGTGAGAATGGCCCCGTATGGGTGCGAAGCTGAAATAGCATCTATCACAATATTTTCGAGTCCGAGGCTTCGTGCAAATTCGGGCACGTGGCTAGAAGGATCTTTGTTTACACTGCGCAGGGAATAGAGATAAGCGTCTTTATCTTTTAAACGAAGGGAATGGGTTTGGCTGCCGCCACCTTCTTTTACAATTTCCATCCCGCCGTAAAGCGTATCGAGAAAAAGTACCGGAACTTTTACCGGGGTGGCCCAGGCTTCCCTATAATTTTCGCCCTGCATAATATTTTTAAGCGGATTGGTTTTATACAAACTGCTGGCAGCCACTAAAACCGAATCGTATTCACGAAAATCTATATGCTCAAGGTCTTTAAATTCTTTTATCGTTGCGGTTTGGAATTCCCTGTCGGTACCGGAAACCGAGAAGTAAATAAGTCCGATAAATCCAATGAGAAGTATTAAAATTAGCCAAAGCAGCTTTTTCATTTCCTGTAATTTTATAGTGAATTAAAAATACAGATTTATCAATAAATGCAATAAAAAAAGCGTTTATACTTGTTGAGGTCTTAACTGTATTTCGCTTAAAAGATCGGTAAGCTGATTAAGCGAATGGCTTGCGATTAAATCTTTATGAATTTTGATATCCACATCTCCCGATTCCAAAACAAAAGTGCTTTTATACTTTCTAATGGCGCTAAGTTGCGTAAGATCTATACTTTTAGGAAAGAGTGAGTTTTTAGTGAGAATATTATTATCTATTTGTAGGTAATGAAATTTATGTTCGTAATACCAGGTGCCAATTTCTAAAAATCCCAGGATTAGCCAGGGATAAATAAAAATAGCTTCTGACCCGATGATAAACGAGCTACTACCAATAATTACTGAAACAATGCCGTACAGCAACCTATACTTTAGCCTTTTCTTTTGATAATATATAGTCACAACTTAACTTTTAAAAGTGATATTTGAAAAACACTAATATCCAAATCGATGCCTGTAAAGTGGCAATTCGAAAGTATATAAATGAAAATTCAAATAAAATTATGGTTAAGTTATTGAAAGATTTTGGGGGTGATTTTAATGAAATTAAACAAAAAATATCATTATTTCAATAATTCTTTAATATTTTCTTCTAATTCATCCCCTCTTAAATTGCGTCCTACTACGCTGCCTTCGGTATTTATTAGGAAATTGGAAGGAGTTTTTCTTATTCCGTAGTTAGTAAAAACCGGACCTTCCCAGCCCTTTAAACTGCTTAGATGTACCCATTTTAACTTGTCTTTCTCTATAGAGTTAACCCAGTCTTCTTTATGGAGATCACGGGAAACAGCTACAATTTCCAGTCCGTCTGACTTATATTTTCGGTATAACTTTTTTAGTTCGCGATTTTGCATTTTGCTGGGTTCGCAGGTAGACGCCCAGAATTGTAAAAGTGTAACATTTCCGGTTAAAGCTGAAAATTTCTGGTTTTTTCCATGTTGATTTGTCAACTCAAAATCGGCATATTTTTCTCCTATTTGCGGAATATTATCGTTATTCAAATAAGAGAGGATCCGCTTCCCAAAAGAACTTTTTTTGATTTCCTCAGGGAACATTTCGAAATACTGGCTGGTAGTTTCCTGGCCCCACTTTCCGGAAACTTCATAAAGCATACGCAGGCTTATTAGGGCGTTAGGATTGCTTTTTATAAATTCTTCCTGGCGTTTTCTAAGTTCGGTTTCACTAATTTTATCATAATCTTCATAAACTGCTTTTATTTCGTCAACTAATTCCTGAGAAATAGAGCCGGTAACTTCGGCATCCTGGAAATCGGTATTGCTTGCATCAAAACGCATAGGTTTGTCCTGCAGCCATAATTCTTTGAATTTAGAACGATCTTTAGTGTGCAGCATTACCCACATACTGGGTTCAGGAAGTTTGGTGTCGAATTTAAAGCTATTATTTTGGACTTCTGCAGAATCTAAGGTTCCACCGTTAACCAGGTCCTGAAAATACAACCAGCTGCCATCTTTAATGTCATTGGTTTTTCCTGTTAGAGAAAAGCTAGATTCTTGCGCCTGAAGCGAGGTGACAATAAATAGAAAACTGAAAATGACGAAAAGCAACCGCATAAATCAACAAATTTAAAAGTGAATACGTTGAAGATAGCGATTATAATTTACTCAATAATCGAGTATTTAAATACGTCGTGGTGGATTACTTTAAGTCAGGGCGCATTGGAAGATTTAATGCTTTCCTTTTATTGTTTTGACTCCGGAAATTCCCACTTCCAAAAACGGAATTTCCCCGTGAGCAGAAATGGAACTCCTGCACCAATGATCATCCCGGCAAAGAAATTTAAATTATGAGCTTCAAAAATAGAACTCCAAATGAGTCCGCCGGTAATAAGAAAAAGACCAAATAATCTCGCTTTATTCACAGTTAGAAAATATAGGATGGGATTAACCTGCTACGATCGCTTTTAAGGCAAAGTCTAAGATAATAACCAGCATAAGGGCGCTAAAAATAATTCCTACTAATTTTAAAATATTGATACGATCTTTCATATTTAAATTTTTGGTTACACAAAGATTTTGGTAATGCTTCCGTAGTTAAAATCAGTTTGATTTTGGAAGCATCAATCTCTGAGAAATTCAGTTTTTCAAAACTGAATTTTAACAAAACTAAGGGTAAATATAAGGAATTTTAAATGTTTTATCCAAATTTAATCTTAAACACAGGTTTTTTATACGTGTTTTGGTTAAAAAATTATCGGTTTTGTAAGCTGTAATAGAGATGGTTTTTTTGAAGAGGGGAAAGAGAATATTTTTAATGTCGAGGCATCCCGATGGTTCGGGACGGATTATCGAGTGAAAATTTTCTAATGATTAAGATATTCCGAATGCATTCTTACACTGGATTATTCCAACCGTCTAAAGCGGCTTCTATGGTAAAATCAAGGATATAAACAGCAATAATAATAAGAGCTATTATTCCCAGGATTTCTAAAAAATTAAAATTATATTTTCTATTAGTTTTATGATTTTCCATACCTGATTTTCGTGATAAGTAGATAAAAATATTAAAATGTTACATAAAACTGCTAAGAAAATAAATTTTTTGAAAAATTGTTCAATTCAAAGGGAAATCGCGGTGTTGATGCCAAACTTTACCGTCATGCTTTAAAAGGCTGAAGCTTTGGGCGGTAAAAGAATCTGTAAAATCGCGCGTTTTAAAATCTGCCCAGGCTTCAGGAAATTGTTTATAATGAAGATCTCGCGAAGCAAGTGTAATATGCGGATGAATTTTAGAAAATTTCTCGTGTTTCTTTAACTGCAAATTTGCTGAGATTACTTTTTGCAATTCGGTGTGAAGAATTTTTAATGGCTCGTGATCTTCAATATTTATAAAAATTACTTTTTGGCCGAACCTTCCAAAATCTTTTAAATTTAGCTGAAAGCTTTTTTGATTTTTAGCAAAGCATTCTAAAATATCAATTAGTTTTTCCTCTTCGGCTTCTGAAATTTTAAACGGAATTTGAAGTGTTATATGCGCCGGAAGTTTCAGCGCATGTTCAGCTTCATATTTTTTAGCTATTTCCTGCTTCAGCGATTTTACCCGCTTACAAATTTCGTTCGAAGGAATTATGGCGAGAAAATATAAAGGCATTTGAGATTGAATTTTCGAGAGTTAATTTAATTCTCTTTCTCTTACAAAAACCGTTTTCTTATTAAAATAATAGATGATCAAACCAAAGGTAAACAACAGTAAATTTTGTACAAGGCTGTCTACCATAAAATTTAAATCGTCTCCCGTTGCCATTTTTATAAGCTTTCCAATTATAGAAAGTCCGGGGCCAATCATCATGATAATTGCCCAAAAATGGATGGCCGTTTTTGCCAGTCTGTGCTTATTAAATAGTAAATATAAAAGCACTAATTCTATAATTACTGCAATTAATCCCAGGAGATTACCTGAAATTACCATGTAGGTATTCCAAATGAGTAGAAGAAAAATATAAGCAATAAGGAGTCGGTAAAACCACTTGTTTTTAAATACTGTTTCCATAAAGGGTATTATTTAGAAGTTTTGGCCTTCTTCGGGGTAAAATCTATAACTTTTTGATGTCTTAGCAAATCCTCAAAAGTTTCACGTTCTCTAATTAAATGGCCTTTACCTTTGTACCATAAAACTTCAGCCGGGCGGTAGCGTGAATTAAAATTGCTGGCCATAGAAAAAGAATAAGCACCGGCATTGCTAAAAGCGATAATATCACCTTCGGTAATTTCGGCAATTCGGCGGTTGTTGGCAAAAGTATCGGTTTCGCAAATATAGCCAACCACTGAGTAAAACCTGAATTTCCCCGCGGGATTGGATACATTTTTAATATCGTGGTGCGACCCGTAAAACATGGGGCGAATTAAATGATTAAATCCGGTGTCAACTCCGGCAAAAACTGTGGAAGTGGTTTGTTTTATCACGTTCACTTTAGCAAGGAATTTTCCGGCTTCACTCACCAAAAATTTTCCCGGTTCAAAAACCAGGGTGAGTTCGCGACCGTATTCTTTGCAGAAATTCTTAAAACGCTCGGTTAATTTTTCTCCCAATTCTTCAATATCGGTTTCGATATCATTTTCGCGGTAGGGCACTTTGAATCCGCTCCCAAAATCAAGAAATTCAAGGTTTTTAAAGTTTTTAGCCGAATCAAAAAGAATTTCAGAAGCACGTAAAAAAACTTCAATATCAAGAATATCACTACCGGTATGCATATGGATTCCGTTAATATTCATTCCGGTATTTTCAACAATACGCAGCAAAAGCGGCATTTGGTGAATAGAAATCCCGAATTTAGAATCTACGTGACCTACCGAAATTTTAGAGTTTCCACCTGCCAGAATATGCGGATTTATACGAATACAAACCGGTACCTCTGGATGCTTGGCGCCAAACTGCTCCAGGATAGAAAGGTTGTCTATATTAATTTGCACACCCAATCGCACCACCTGTTCAATTTCTTCTAAAGAAACCCCGTTTGGTGTATAAATAATATCTTTTGGAGCAACTCCGGCTTCCAGGGCGAGCTTAACTTCCTGTACCGAAACAGTGTCCATCCCGCTACCCAGGGAATTCAAATATTTCAGAATAGAAATATTAGAAAGCGCTTTTACCGCATAATGGATGCGCAAATCTTTAACTTCTGAAAAAGCATTTTTTAAGCGGTTAAACTGAAAAGCGATTTTTTCGGCATCATATACATATACAGGGCTTCCGAATTCTTTGGCAACAGCAAGCAGATCTTGATTGGTCATAACAATTGAAAAATTTAAGTGGCAAAAAACAGGAGAAATTTCAACTCCCACAAGTGCAAGTCTCAAAAATAACGAATTCCCTGAAATTGTTAATATTTAGAGAGAAGATACTTTAACTCGCGGTTGCTACGGTACTTTCTTTTCGCTTTCTAATAAGTATAATTGCGAGGGCAATAAAAACACCCAACCCGGCCATAACAGCCCCCACCAAAGATGCCGAGGTAAAGCCGTAGCCAAATGCAATTGGTAAGCCGGCAAAATAAGCACCGGATGCATTTCCCATATTAAAAGCACTCTGGTTCATAGAAGAACCTAAACTCTCTGAACCTTTAGCAGAGTTGATCATTACCATTTGAATAGGAGTGGAGAGACAAAAAGCGATAGTGGCGATAAGAAAGGTCATCACCAAAATGGCGATTTGATTTTCAGCTACATAGGCATTGGTTATTAATGCAAAAACCATTAAGATCATACTCATAATTACAGCATAAATAGGAGAAAATTTTTCAGCGAGTTTGGCGCCAATAAGATTTCCTATTACCATTCCCACGCCTGCCAGGATCATAACATAACTTACAAAACCTTCGGGATGCCCCGCTACATCGGTAATCAAAGGTGCGATATAGCTGTACCAGGCGAAAAACCCGCCGGTGCCAATGGTAGTGAGTAAAACCACCATCCAGAGTTCGCCACGTTTCAGTACATTTAGATCTTTTCTAATGCCTTCAGAAGAAGATTTTGGAAGATGCGGCATCCAGAATTTTACGCTGACAATAGCCATTAATCCTACCACGCCCACCAGCATAAACGAAACATTCCAACTATAATTATGGCCTAAATAAGTTCCCAACGGAACTCCAAACACATTGGCCAGGGTAAGGCCTGTAAACATAATGGCAATAGCTTGTGCCGATTTTCCAGGTTTGGCCAGTTGGCCGGCAACCACGGCGCCAATTCCGAAGAAAGCCCCGTGCGGTAATCCCGATAGAAAACGGGAAACCAATAATAATTCGTAAGAATTAGCAAAAGCGGAAAGTGAATTAAATACCGTAAACCAAACCATAAGAAGGAGCAGGGTTTTATGCGCCGGCCATTTTCCGCCAAAAGCAGTAAGCAAAGGAGCGCCAACCACCACGCCCAAAGCGTATGCCGAGATAAAATGTCCCGCTTGTGGAATACTTATGTCTAAAGCCGAAGCTACATCGGGAAGAATTCCCATAATTACAAATTCGGTTAATCCAATACCGAATCCTCCAATAGCCAGTGCCACAAGTGCTTTATTCATTCTATAGGTTAATTTTTAAGCAAAGGGCAAAATTAAAAGGGATAAACTTAATAATAGGGAATTATGGCAAAAATTTACGATAAGCTTATAGTGGCGAAATCGCAGTAATAACGGGGATTTTAAAAATATGAAATCCTTAATGAAATGCTAAATTTTCGTGTGGCTTTAGATTATGGCGGGGCTGGGGATATCCTAAAAAAGATTGGTACAATAGCTATACATTTGTTACTTTTGCTAACCATAAATTAAGAACCTCTATGGAAGCAAACGAGGTTTGAATTGGAAAATGATTTTAAAATACGAGGCAAGCCTCGGGGAACTAAACCCTCATTGAGGGATTAATACTGAAGAAATAGCTGATTATGAACATACACGAATATCAAGGAAAAGAAATTTTAAGCAGTTTTGGCGTACGCATTCAGCGTGGTTTAGTTGCACATAATGCAAAAGAAGCCGTAGACGCCGCCAAGGAACTAACCGAACAAACCGGTACCGGATGGCACGTAATTAAGGCCCAGGTACACGCCGGTGGACGTGGAAAAGGTGGTGGTGTAAAACTAGCCAAAAATCTAAAAGAGGTAGAAGAAGTAGCAGGAAACATTATTGGAATGAATCTGGTAACGCCACAAACCTCTGCTGAAGGTAAAAAAGTACACCAGGTATTAGTTGCCGAGGATGTTTATTATCCTGGAGACAACGAGCCTGAAGAATATTATATGTCTGTATTACTAAACCGTGCAACCGGCCGTAATATGATTATGTATTCTACTGAAGGTGGTGTAGATATTGAAACCGTTGCTGAAGAAACTCCGCATTTAATTTTTACTGAAGAGATAGATCCTGCAACAGGACTTATGCCTTTCCAGGCTAGAAGAATAGCTTTTAACCTAAAACTTAGCGGAACTGCTTTTAAAGAGATGACAAAATTTGTAATGTCTCTTTATACTGCTTTCGAAAAATCTGATTCTTCGCTTTTTGAGATTAACCCGGTTTTAAAAACCAGTGATGATAAAATTCTTGCAGTAGATGCAAAAGTAACGCTTGATGATAATGCGCTTTTCCGTCATAAAGACTATGCTGAAATGCGTGATATTCGTGAAGAAAATCAAACTGAAGTGGAAGCTGGGGAAGTTGGACTTAACTTTGTAAACCTAGACGGAAACGTTGGTTGTATGGTTAACGGTGCCGGACTTGCAATGGCAACAATGGACCTTATTAAGCAAGCTGGTGGAGAACCTGCAAACTTCCTTGACGTTGGTGGTACAGCTGATGCAAAGCGAGTTGAAGAAGCTTTCCGTTTGATCTTAAAAGATGATAAAGTTGAAGCCATCCTGGTAAATATCTTTGGAGGTATTGTTCGTTGTGACCGTGTGGCGCAGGGAATTGTAGATGCCTACAAAAACCTTGGAGATACTATTAACGTGCCAATTATTGTACGTTTACAGGGAACCAACGCAGATATCGCCAAGAAATTAATTGACGATAGCGGATTTAAGATTCACTCTGCGGTTGAGTTCCAGGAAGCTGCAGATAAAGTACAGGAAGTACTTAAATAATCCCGAAGCTTCGGGACAGGAATTTATTTCCTGTTGAATTAAGACTGTCTAAAATTTAAGGTGGACTGTCTGAAAAGTTTTACAAAACGTCATTCTGAATTTATTTCAGAATCTAAGTTGTTAAGAATTTTAAAAGCTGAAACAAGTTCAGCTTGACGTAAGAGGGGCTTTACAGACCGTATGCTAAATTTTAGACAGTTTTTTTATGCACTAATTTTAAATAGTTAAAATCTTATAAAAAAATATAAACCTTGTAACATATAGAGTTTTAGATCGGTCTTTAAAATGTATAACCTTTAAATTTTATTATTATGAAGACTTTAAAATTAGTATTGTGTGCATTGGCGCTTAGCGCCGGAAGTTTACTTCACGCTGCCCCTGGAAATTCTCCTGAAATTTCAGATTCCTTTAAAAAAGAAATTCAGGATTTGTTGAAAAACATAGAAATTGAAATTGAAGAAGAAGTCGTGGCAAATCTTGTAGTTAGTTTTAACGAAGACAATGAAATGCAGGTGCTGTACGTTGGCACCGAGCATACCCTAGCTGGGAAGTTGATTAAAAAACACTTGAATAATAAGAAGATTAAAACAGTTTTAGATTCTTCTGTCAAAAAATATAAGTTACCAATAAGATTAAAACCTTAAGTATTTTTCAATCAAAGAATTTAAAAAACAAAAAACCCGGTTCATCACCGGGTTTCATTTTTTATAAATAGAATTGAATTTTATTCTTCTTCTCTTTCAGGATACCATTCCAGTATTTCAACTTCAATATCTTTATTACCTTCATTTACCAAATTTTTGAACTTTTCAACTTCGGCAAAACCATCCTGACCCCTAAAATGATAAGGAATCACTTTTTTAGGTGCAAATGCTAAAACGCCATCGGCAGCATCTTCAACCGTCATAGTATAGGGAAGGTTCATTGGGATTAAAGCAATCTCAATATTTTCTAATTCCTTCATTTCAGGTATATTTTCAGTATCACCTGCAATGTAAAGTCGTTGTCCGTTTCTTTCTACAACATAACCATTACCACGTCCTTTGGGATGATGAGATTCAGGATCTTCCGGAAGATTATACATAGGGATGGCTTCAATATAAAACTCAAGTACACGAGTGGTAGCACCATTTTCCAAAACCCTTACTTTATCGTTCATTTCTTCGGGCATTTCATCTTTTACGGCTTGTGGTACTATAATATGAGTTCCTTTAAGACTCAAAGCCTCCAGGGTTTCAATACTCATATGGTCTCCGTGAATATCGGTGATTAAGATAAAATCTGGTTTCTCAATTCCTTTAAAAGCTTCGGCACCCCCAACAGGATCGATGTAGAAAGTGACATCGCTCCAATTTACCGCGGCAGTAGCGTGGGAGATGGGTTGAATGTCTATAGAAGCCGAATCAGCTTCCAGAACATTCTTTTCCTCACCATAAGGATTTTTATTTATTTGGTTTTCAGATTGATTGTTTTTTCCTTCATCCTTACAGCCGGTAAATAAAATTCCCACTGCAAGTAACGTGAATAAATATTTCATAGTTGATTATTTTGCATTAAAATTAATTAACCTACATTAGAATAGCCTCGTTTTTTTAAATTTTTTATGCCAGATCCAGGCGCATTTTTATATCACCACGGGTATAAGGATTGTTTTCGCCAATAGGAATTTCCCTAAAACCATATTTTTTATAGATATAGATCGCGTTTTCAAGCTTTCTGTTAGAAAAAATAATTAAATGATCCCAGCCTTTCTTTTTAGCGAAATCAAGGCTGTGTTCCATTAATTGCTGACCTATTTTCTTTCCCTGGTATTCCGGGCTAACCGCCATTTTGGTCAATTCAAAGACGCCGTTTTCAATTTTCATTAAGGCCACACAACCAATTATTTTTTCATCATCTTTTACGAAAAAAATAGTACCACCGGTTTCAATAATATATTTTTCGGGCTTTCCCAGCACTTCTTCATCGTGGGGTTCTACCCAAAAATATTTTTCTAACCAGGCAAGGTTTAAGTTTTTAAAATCTTCGATATAAGCTGAATTAAAAGAAATAATTTCCATTTTTGCTAAACTAAAATTTTTGGCTAAAATATAAAATAAAGCGGTCTCAGCCGATTTACCTTGAAGCCGAAAACGTTGAATTATAAATTATTTTTTACTTTCACAGCCGACTGATTATCCAAAAATGAATTTTATGAAAAAGCTTTCAGTAAATTTCCTGTTTCTGTGTTCCTTTTTACTAATTAACGCCTGTTCTTCGGCGGTTAGGACAGAAGAAAATAAAACAGATAAAATTAAGCTAGAAGAAAAGCAGCTTAGCATTTTGCCGCCCGAAGAACTTTACGGCGAATTGTTTTTCGATGTGCAAGAGAATGAATCCCTGTTTGCAGATAGTAAAACTTTTGTAGATGCAGTGCCGAGAATGGCTCCCAGAGAGATTCAGAAAAAATATGCTGAAGAAAAACCTACAAACAATACTGAATTTAAAGCTTTTTTGAATGAAAATTTCGAAATTCCGGCCTTAAACAGTGAGTATAAAACTGACTCTTCTTCAATAAATCTGCATATAAATAAATTATGGGATGTGCTGAAGCGCCCTGCTGACGAGCAGGTTTCAGGGACTTTAATCCCTTTGCCAAACCCTTATATAGTTCCCGGAGGAAGGTTTCGTGAGATCTATTATTGGGATAGTTACTTTACCATGCTTGGACTCCAGGAAGATGGCGAAACTGAAACTATAAGGAATATGGTTGATAATTTTGCCTGGCTTATCGAAAATTATGGTTTTATACCTAATGGAAACCGTACTTACTATTTAAGCCGGTCCCAGCCACCATTTTTTGCAAAAATGGTACAGCTTCTCGCTGAAATTGAGGGGGAAGAGGTTTACATAAAATATCTTCCGGCTTTACAAAAAGAATATGATTTTTGGATGAAGGGTAGTGAAAATCAAGAACCGGGAGCTTATAAAAGAGTGGTAAAACTTTCTGATGGCGAAATCTTAAACCGTTACTGGGACGATAAAAACACTCCAAGGCCCGAAAGCTATCGCGAAGATGTGGAAACGGCTGAAGAGGCTATTACTAAAAACCCAGATCGTAGTAAAGCAGAAGTTTATCGTGACCTAAGAGCCGCTGCCGAATCTGGTTGGGATTTTTCCAGCCGTTGGCTAAGTATAAATGGAAATGGAGACTTCAACCTTTATAGCATTCACACCACGCAAATTATTCCGGTAGATCTTAACAGCTTGCTTTATAATCTGGAGAAAACGCTTGCCCGGGCTTATAAATTGGATGCAGCTGAAGAAAAGGCCGAAGTATTTCGTATAAAAGCCGAAAATCGAAAAATTGCTATTCAAAAATACCTTTGGGAAGAAGAGACCGGTTTTTATTTCGATTATAATTTTAAAAAGGCTCATAGAACGGGAATCTATTCCCTTGCCGGAGTTTATCCTCTCTTTTTTAAAATTTCAGAAGATGCTCAAACCGGTAAGGTTGCCAAAACGCTGGAACAAGTTTTCCTGAGGCCGGGCGGACTGGTAAGTACCCCGCACAATACCGGGCAGCAATGGGATGCGCCAAACGGTTGGGCGCCGTTGCAGTATATGAGTATTGAAGGACTTCGCAATTATAACAAAGACTACTTAGCTTCAGAAATTAAGCAGCGCTGGTTAAATCTTAACCAAAACGTATATGAGAATACTTATAAATTACTTGAAAAATATAACGTTGAAGACCTGAGTAAAGAGAGCGGTGGAGGAGAATATCCTACCCAGGACGGTTTTGGGTGGACCAATGGCGTTTATCAGAAACTTTCAAAAGAAAAATAGGGAAAAGAGATTTCAGGTGCTTTTATTTTTGGCCGGTAGTTCGGTTTTTTTCTTGTTTCCACGGCAATTTTCCTTCTATTTCTACCTCCAGCGTAAAGCTCAAAAAGGTACGAATTAGGATTATGAGCCCGAGATTGAGGATTTGCTCCATTTCGGCACCGTAAACCACGGTAGCAATAATATCGGCTGCAATCAGGATCTCCAGGCCAAGCAGGATCGCACGGCCTAATTCTTCCCTGATTTTTTGAAAACTCCTAATATTTTCTCCCTGTAGTTTAAAAGCATACCTGCCCAAGGCGAGAAAGGTTCCAATCACCATAACCAGGATGCCCACCACTTCTATTACCAAGGCTGTTATTTCAATAAGTTCTTCTACTTTATCTGTCATGCTTTTATAAAATCTGTTATAAAAAATGATAATGCTTTTCCTACTTGCGCGTAATTATGTTCCATGGGAGCGGCTTCGCAAATATGTATGTATTTACAATTTTTTTCTTCGGAAGCGATTTGAAGAAAATTTCTAAGCATATTTAGTGCAAAACCTGATGGCGATTGCGCGCTGGAAGGAAAGTTTATAATTGCGTCACAGTCAAGTTCCAATCCAAAAGGCTGTTTATTTACAAATTCCAGTTGCGAATTAAAAGCCGCCATTTTTCTCTGGTGGGTTTGCAAAATAAGATCTTCAAAAAGATGAAATTTAATATTAGAAACCGAACTTATTTCATCAAAAATATATTGTGGGGTATAATTTTTATGGATTCCGAACATCGAATATTTCCCCAGAAATCCGTCTCGTTGCGCAAAGCTGAAACCGTTACCACTGTGGCGATGTTCTAATTTTCTAAGATCGGTATGCGCATCAATATTTAAAATATTTAGTGGCTTTCTTATTGCTTTAGAAGTTCCTTTAATATTCCCGTAAGCATTGTTGTGACCGCCGCCTATAATAATTGGAATTTTCCCGGCTAAAACTATTTTTTCAACCAATAAACTTACTTTTTCGTCAATATTTTCTACCAGGTCGCCAAGTTTCGGATAATAGTTCGGGTCTTCTTCATCAATATTGGCTGCTTTTTGCATTTCTGCTTTACAATTAATCTCTCCAAGTAGAATAATATTTCCAGGGGTTGTAAATTCATTATTTTGAATATTCAGCAACGAATTTAAACAGGCGTCCCAGGCTTTTGAAGCACCGGGTTTCCCGTGATTGGCTCTAACTCCAATATCTTCCGGAATTCCAAAAAGTACAAATTTTGCTTCCGTTTTTGCTAAATCTTCTAAATTTTCAACAAAACCTATTTTTTCTCCAAATCGCGTTTCACCATCACGAATGGAAATGTGTTTTTCAACCGACTTATAATTATAGATTTTTAAGCCTTCCATTATTCCAGCATTTTTCCGTTAATAAAAACCGATTCTATGGAATTGGTACCAAAAGCATAAGGTAAAAAGGTGTAAGACGGAATCTCTTTAGTTAATATAAAATTGGCTTTTTTTCCTTTAGTAATACTACCATGTGTTTTGCTGAGTTCCATTGCGTAAGCACCATTTATTGTAGCTGCATTTATAGCTTCTTCCGGTGTCATTTTCATTTTTATACAGGCCAGGGAAACTACCAAATTCATATTTCCGCTTGGGGTACTACCGGGATTAAAATCGGTTGCTAAAGCTAACGGCAGTCCCGAGTCCAGAATTTCCCGGGCTGGTGTGTATGGAATGCTTAAAAACAGTGAACAGGAGGGAAGCGCCACGGGCATTGTGGTGGTCCCTTTTAAACTTTCAATATCTTCCGGGCGCATTATTTCTAAATGATCTACGCTTAAGGCATCGTGTTCAATTCCCGCCTGGATACCGCCAATAGCATTAAATTGATTCACGTGAATTTTTGGTTTTAAACCGAATTTTTTTGCTGCAGAAAGCAATTTTTGAGTATCAGCAACGCTGAAATACCCTTTTTCACAAAAAATATCTATATATTCTGCCAAGTTCTCCTCGGCTACTTTTGGTAAGATTTTCTCAATTACCAAATCCATATAAGCATCTGGTTTTTCTTTGTATTCCTTTGGAATAGCGTGCGCTCCTAAAAAAGTAGCTTTAATAGGAATATTATAATTTTGCTGAAGTTTCTTTATAACTCGCAGCATTTTTAACTCGCCTTCTTCGGTTAAACCGTAACCCGATTTAATCTCAACAGCACCGGTTCCAAGTTTCATTACTTCCTCGAGCCTTTTCGCCGATTGTTGGTAAACTTGTTCTTCCGGAGTTTCCTGCAAGGTTTTAGCGGAGTTTAGAATTCCGCCACCGCGATTGGCTATTTCTTCATAAGAAAGTCCGTTAATGCGATCGGCGAATTCCAATTCCCGGTTCCCGGCATAAACAATGTGAGTATGGGAATCACACCAGCTGGGCAGGATTATTTTCCCTTCAGCATTAATAGTTTTATCGGCTTCGATTTCAGGTAAAGAATTCATTTCGCCATAATCGGAAATTTTATCATTTTCAATGAGTAGCCAGGCATTTTTTAGCGTGGGCAGCTCTTTCATTTCAGCACCAGAAAGTTTCTCTACCGTTTCGTTTCTTACCTGCAAGAGTTCTTTAATATTGATAAATAATTGTTTCATTTCACTTAGCTTTTGTGTTTGTTTTCTGCCGAAAAACGTGAGTTAAACAAAGATAAAAACTAAGCCCGGAAAACGGGCTTTTTAAATAGAAACAAAAAAGCTACCCAGCAATGATTTTTATAAACGTCATCCTGAGACCCGTAATAAAAAAAATATCTAGCCCAGGAAATTGACGTTCGGCGAGCTTAGCGAGTTGTAAATTCCGTGTGTGAGTGTAGCAAATCAGCAGCGTAAATAATTTTTGAAGCCTTGGAAAAAATTTAGCTGCTGATTTGCGATTTTTTGGCCTTGTAGCCAAAAAAACACCTCCACATAGGACGCCCTTTTTTGTTTCGTTTTTTGGGCGAGCAAAAAATGAAAGAACAACCTTCCAAATCAGACATGTTTCGATTTAAATTAAAGCAGATAATAAGCCTAGATACTAACATCTTAAAAATACGTCAATGGTAATTTATTTCAGGATCTAACTTAATTAGAATTGAAATCATATTATAAGCTGAAACCAGTTCAGCTTGACGATACCAACGTTTTTCAGGCAGCTTTTTATAAATTCTAATTTTTAAGCGATTTCATATCGATCACAAAACGGTATTTTACATCAGATTTTACAACCCGATCAAAAGCTTCGTTAATGTTTTGTATATCTATCATTTCAATATCGGAAACAATATTATGCTCACCACAAAAGTCTAACATTTCCTGGGTTTCTTTAATACCGCCAATCACCGAGCCTGCAATTCGTTTACGGCCGCCAATTAATCCACCACCGTGAACTGGATCTAAAGGTTCAATAGCGCCAACCAAAACCATAGTAGCATCTCTTTTCAATAAAGCGATATAGGGATTCATATCGTGGCCAACCGGAACGGTATTTAGAAGAAAATCGAAACTACCAGCTTGTTTTTTCATATCATCCTCATTCTTTGAGACCAAAACTTCATCAGCTCCCAGTTTTTTTGCGTCCTCAGATTTTGAAGGAGAAGTAGTGATCATCACCACGTGAGCTCCTAAAGCATGGGCAAATTTTACGCCCATATGTCCGAGTCCGCCAAGTCCAATTACGCCTACTTTATCGCCTTTTTTCACATTCCAGTAGCGAAGGGGAGAGTAGGTAGTAATCCCGGCGCAAAGTAGGGGAGCCGTGGCTTTAGCATCTATATTTTCAGGAATTCTAAGTACAAATTCTTTATCTACCACAATTTGTTCAGAATAACCTCCAAAAGTATGTCCGCCTAAATGTTTGTCTTTACTATTATAAGTTAGGGTAGCACCTTTTTCACAAAATTGTTCGAGATCTTCTTTACAGGAATCGCATTCCTGGCAGGAATCTACCATACAACCAACGCCCACAAGGTCACCTTGTTTAAAATTACTTACGTTTTTCCCCACCTGGGTTACACGACCTATAATTTCGTGGCCTGGTACAACAGGATATTTAGAATTTTTCCAGTCGTTTCTAACCTGGTGGATATCGCTATGGCAAACACCGCAGTATTCTATTTCAATCTTTACATCGTCTTCGGTAATTTCCCTACGTTCAATATTTAAGGACTTTAAATCGGCATCACTGGTTTGCGCGCCGTATGCTTTTACTTCACTCATATTAATTCATTTTTTCTTAAAGATAAAGAATAGAGAAGCTAATATTAAATGCAAGTATTGGTTTAACTTTATTTAACTTCTGTTTAAAATCAAAAAGCCTCAATTAGGAAACGGCCTAAAAACACAGGGCATTTAGAATATTTCTTTTTACATTAGGGCGAATTTTGAAAGTTTTAAAAATGACGAAAAAACATCCCGGAATAAATACTATTTGTACCCATAGCGGCGAACTGGAAGACAAACAATTTAAAGGCGCTGTTTCACCATTATATATGGCGACCTCCTATGCATTTGAAGATGTAGAGGTGAAGCGCTATCCAAGATATTTTAATACGCCAAACCAGGTGGCTTTAGCTCAAAAAATGGCCGCTTTGGAACACGGGGAAGCCGCCTTGATCTTTGGTAGCGGAATGGCAGCGGTAAGCACCGCACTTATGGCTTTTGCGCAAAAAGGAGACCACGTGGTATTTCAAAATACCCTTTATGGAGGAACCAGTAATTTAGTTACCGAAGAATTTGAAAAATTCGGAATTCAATTTTCGTTCACCCAGGACTCAAAACCCGAATCTTTTGAAGCGGAAATTAAAGAAAATACAAAGGTGATCTATATTGAAACCCCTTCAAACCCATTACTTACCGTAACCGATATAAAAGCGATTGCTGAAATTACCAAAAAGCATAACCTGGTGAGTATGATAGACAATACTTTCGCTTCCCCGGTAAATCAAAATCCTATAGATTTTGGTATTGATATCGTATTGCATTCAGCAACCAAATATATGGGCGGGCATAGTGATATTCTTGCAGGAACGGCGATAGCTTCTGAAAAGCATATTGATAAAATCTTCCAGTTGGCTAAGAATTTCGGCGGAAGTTTAAGCGATTTCACCGTTTGGATGCTGGAACGTAGTTTAAAAACTATGGGATTAAGAGTTAGAGCACAAAATGAAAATGCTTTGGAATTAGCTCGTTTTCTTGAAAAACACGAAGATATTTCCCGGGTTTATTATCCCGGTTTAGAATCTCATCCAGATTACGACCTGGCAAAATCTCAAATGAAAGGTTTTGGTGGAATGATGTCTTTTGAATTGCGCGACGGACTCGATTTTGATCTATTTCAGAAGAAATTAAAGCTGATTAAATCTTCTATGAGCCTGGCAGGTGTAGAATCTACTATATTATCACCTTCAAAAACTTCTCACGGTTTACTTTCTCCTGAAGAAAGAGAAGCCCAGGGAATAAAAGATGGATTGATGCGATTTTCGGTAGGAATTGAAGAAAAAGAAGATTTAATAGAAGACCTGGAACAGGCGTTGAAAGAGGTTAGCAGTTAGAAGATTTCCGTCACAGTTTATCCTGAGAATTATCGATGCGGAAATGACAAAATAGATTTCCGTCTTCACGGAAATGACTAAAAATTAATTATGAAACTAGATATATTAGCTATAGGCTCGCATCCAGATGATGTGGAATTAAGTTGTTCTGGCACTATTGCAAAAGAAGTAGACAGAGGTAAAAAAGTGGGGATTTTAGATCTTACCCGTGGTGAAATGGGTACTCGCGGAACTGCCGAAACCCGCGATAAAGAAGCAAAGGATGCTGCAAAGATACTCGGAGTTTCGGTTAGGGAAAATCTGGAATTTAGCGATGGTTTTTTCGAAAATAATACTGCGCATAAACTGGAAATTATAAAGGTTTTGCGGCGTTATCGTCCCGAAATTGTTTTATGCAATGCGGTAGATGATAGGCATATTGATCACGGAAAAGGGGCGAAGTTGGTAAGCGATGCCTGTTTTTTAAGCGGATTGCGCAAAATAGAAACTATTTTTGATAGGAAAAGTCAGGAGGCCTGGCGCCCAAAACACGTTTATCATTATATCCAGTGGAAAAATTTAAAGCCCGATGTGGTGGTAGATATTTCGGGATATATGGATAAAAAAATGGAATCGGTTTTGGCATATAAAACGCAATTTTTTGATGAAAATTCTAAAGAGCCTCAAACTCCAATTTCCAGCAGTAACTTTTTAGATAGCATTAATTACAGGGCGCGGGATCTTGGAAGAATAATTAACACCGAACACGCCGAAGGTTTTACGGTAGAGCGCTACCCGGCAGTAGATTCAATTTTCGATTTGATCTAAGCTCAAATTTGGTTTTTGCTAATTATTTAATTTGAAGCTTATTAGCTTTATGTTCGGGAATTCGTACTGAGAATCGTTCTAATATTGAAAATTTTTCTTTGGGAAATAGCTAAAATAAACTACATTTGCAACCGCAATTAAAATGGTGGTTGTAGCTCAGCTGGTTAGAGTGCCTGATTGTGGTTCAGGAGGTCGCCGGTTCGAACCCGGTCTTCCACCCCTTTATTCAAGCCTTCAGTTTTCTGAAGGCTTTTTTTATGGGGTAATTTTGAGGAACGTAAAATATTAAAAAATAGACGTTATGTTGTCCCGAAGCTTCGGGATGGTTTCAGCATCAAATACGTTTTTTATCCCGAAATTTCTTCGGAATCTAATAATTAGAATTCTCAACTGCTTAGGCCCCGAAATAAATTCGGGGTGACGTTTAAGAGAGATGTCATGTCCCGAAACTTCAGGATGGTTTTAGTATCTGATACGTTTTGAGTAAGAAAATGTTAGACTCTGAAATGAATTCAGAATGACGATTCCAGGTATTTATTTTTTCACCTAAGTTTCTAAAATCTTATAAGCAATCCTTATTTTTACCGAAATCAAAATTCCTATAAATGAACTCCAGAGAAGCGCAGCTAAAAGCATTTGATCGATTATTAACCATTATGGATGAACTTAGGGAACAATGTCCCTGGGATAGGAAACAAACTATGGAATCGTTGCGGCATTTAACCATTGAAGAAACCTATGAACTTGGCGATGCGATTTTAGATAACGATCTGGAAGAAGTTCGAAAAGAACTGGGCGATTTATTGCTTCACCTGGTTTTTTATGCAAAAATTGGAAGTGAAACCAAAGATTTTGATATTGCCGATGTAGCTAATGGAATTTGCGATAAATTGATATCCCGCCACCCACACATTTACGGAGATGTTGAGGTTGCAGATGAAGAAGAAGTAAAGAAGAACTGGGAAAACCTGAAACTAAAAGAAGGCAAAACCAGTGTTTTAGAAGGGGTGCCACGATCTTTGCCTGCCGTAGTAAAAGCCAGTCGAATTCAGGAAAAAGTAGCCGGGGTTGGTTTTGACTGGGAAAAACCTGAGCAGGTTTTTGAAAAGCTACAGGAGGAGTTAGGAGAATTACAGCACGAAATAAATACCGATAATAAAGATAAAATGGAAGCCGAATTCGGCGATGTAATGTTTTCCATGATCAATTATGCCCGTTTTCTTGGGATAAATCCTGAAAACGCTTTGGAGCGCACCAACAAAAAATTTATAACTCGGTTTCAGTATTTGGAAGGCAAAGCTAAAGGGCAGAATAAAGCTTTAAAAGACATGACCCTGGCTGAAATGGATGTTTTTTGGAACGAGGCCAAATTGATGTAAAGTTCAAATTTTAGGGTTCAAACGTTTACTGCAGCACTAAAATCCTATTTGCTAAATAGAATAAGTTTAGGTTCAATTTTTAGCGTTTTGAAGCCTAAATTATTTTTAATCCATTTCAGGCTTTTCGCAGTATAGAAAAAAACGTGGGTACGATCGTTTTTATAATACCAGTTATCAAAATCTGTTTCTTTAGAATAAATAGAGGTTTTACAATATAGTTTTCCGTTGGGATTTAAACGTGCAGCCAATTCGCTAAATTCCCGTTTTGGCTCATAAAGATGCTCCATTACTTCACAGCAAATTATAAAATCGTAAGTAGTATTTAATACTTTGGTATTGGGATAGAAAAAAGGATCGAATAAAGCAATGTAATATCCTTGTTTTTCAAGAATGTTAGCAGCAACCGGCCCGGTGCCACAGCCGTAATCCAGCCCTGAATGTTTTGTAGAGAAATCCTTGAGAATTCGGGAGGTTATGGGACTTACAAAATCCTGGTACCCGCGATCTTCTACGTCGTTATTGTGGGTAAGATATCGTTCTTCTTCGGCTTTTTTAGAAATATAGTATTGGGGTAAAAGTTGAATGCCCCCACAATTGGTGCATTCAACAAATTCCCTGTTCTTACTCTTCCAAAATTCTTTTGTTGAACCTTCGCAAAGAATACAATTCATAACCGCTTTTTCTTAGTAAAGCGACTTGATTTTAAGAAGTTTTTCTTTCCAAACTTCCAGTTGTTCTTTCTGGGCGGCTATATTTTTATGTACATCCTGTACCAGCGGATTATCCTCATTTACATTAGAGAAAAACTGCAGGTTGTTTTCCAGTTGTCTAATTTCTGCCTTTGTCTCTTCAATCTTTTTGGTAAGGAAATAATGCTCATTGCGAAGTTTTTTATCGTCGTCGGCATCATTTAAGGCCTGTACCTTGTTTTCGTATTTCAGCATTTCAGCTTTGGTGTGATCTACATCCAATTTGTTGAAAAGTTGATCTAAAACCTTATTAAATTTTCCTTCAATAAAACGCTTGTTGTGAGGTACTCTTCCAAGATTTTTCCAGTCTTCAATAAACTGTTTTATTTTAGGAAGATCTTCTTTTTTATCGCCTGTTAGTTCTAAAGATTTAACCTGCTCGAGCATTTCTTTTTTCTTATCAAAAGCTTCAAATTCCTCTTTATTTTCATCATCACGGCTTTCGTGCATGCGTTCAAAATAATGATTGCAGGCAGCTTTAAATTGTTTCCAAACCTTGTCACTATCTTTTCTTGGTACGTGACCAATCTTCTTCCAGTCGGCCTGTATTTTCTTCATTAAAGGCGTGACCGTTTTAAAATCGTCGCTATCTTTATTGTCTTCAGCAATTTTAATAAGCTCTTTTTTCTTTTCAAGATTATCGTATTGCTGTTTTTTTAAGTTTTTGTAGAAAGCGTTTTTGTTTCGGTTAAATCGGCGAACGTTTTGTTTAAAATCGGTCCAGGTTTCTTCATTTTTACTACGCGGAACTTTCCCCGCATTAAAAAATGCTTCCCTTAGCGCTTCAACTTCCTTAATTTTTTGTTGCCATTTATTATGACTTTTATACTCCTCGTCGGCGATTTCCTTAATCTTCTCTATAATCACCTGTTTGGCTTTCCAGTTTTCTTCGTAACGCTCATCCATCGTATTGAAGAATTCCTGTCGCTTATCGTGAATTTGTTTGGTAGCGCTACTAAAACGCTCCCAAATATCTTCACGAAACTCCTTGGCAACCGGCCCAAGCTCTTCTTTCCACATCTTGTGAAGCATTTGTAATTCCCTAAAAGCTCGGTTTATATCGTCTTCCTGAGCCAGTTCTTCGGCACGGTCAATTACTTTTAGTTTTTGATCTAGATTATGTTTAAAATCAAGATCGCGGAATTCGCGATTTAAGTGAAGAAAATCGTAGAAGTTCTCTACGTGATGATGGTACGTATTCCAAACATCGTTATATTTTTCTCGCGGAATTGGTCCCGCAACACGCCAGCGATCCTGGAGCTCTTTAAAATGCTTGTAGGTGGTATTTATATTTTCCTCAACATCAATAAGGCCTTTTAATTCTTCAATTATTTCCAGGCGCTTAGCCAGGTTTTTATTAAGGTCTTGTTTTAGTTGTTTGTAGTAATTATTGCGTTTTTCCCTGTAATCAAAGTAAAGTGAATTAAAACGTTTTTTAAGCGGAGTAGAGTAGTGGAAGTCTATAATATTCCCACCCTCGGCAAGAAATTCCTCTTTTTTCTCCTCCTCTTCTTCATTAAATTTCGCATTGAATTCCGCACGAATTTCAATCACGTGATCTTTAATGGCCTGAACTTTCTCCTTTTTTAACAGCGATTCAAATTCATCTACCAGCTGCTCCTTGCTCATGGCGTGATAATCTTTCTTCTGAATATCGTGCCGCTCGGCCTTTGTCTCATCTTCGCTGTCTTCAGCAACCGAATCGTCTATATGATCCTGGTGATGTTTTGAAGTTCTACCTTCTTCTTCGGAAGTTTCATTCTCATCATCCTCATCCTCATTTTCGTTTGTATCGACTTCGTCTGAATTTTCGGTACTGGATTTTTCTGATTCTTCCTCAACTTTAGTTTCGGGTTCAGCCTGAACTTCTTCTTGCTCTGAGTTCTTTTTCTTCCGACTTTCTTCAAGCAGCGCATCATCTTCGTCGTCTTCCTCTTTGCTCGCTTTATTCTCTTCTGAAGTATTTTTTGTATCTCCTGCTTCAGCAATCATGGCATCTTCCAGGCTGTCGTCTTCAGATTTAATTTCAGAGGCAGTTTCTGCCGGTTCAATCACAGCACCTTTCTCTTCTGAAGTTTTTTCGGTTTCAGACTTTTGAGAAAATGAATTCTCCTCTTCATTAGCATCCTTGTTTTCTTCCGTCAACTTCTTTTTATCCTGGGTATTCTCGGGATTATTAGTTTTTTCGTTAGAAAACTCCTCTTTGTTTTTATCATTTTCTTGCTGATCCATATCTTTCAATGTAAAGGTTCGTGTAAATTAATTAGGCTGAAAGATAGTAACTCCACTAAAATTGGGCAAACAATTCCCTTTTTTTGTATAATTTATAAGCAAAAGGTAGTGGTCATTTTGTCCATATCTTCCAGGCGCTTTCGGCTTGTAATTCCAACATTTTTAAACCGTTGGTTACCGTTGCTCCCTTTGCCTGTGCGCTTGCCATTAATTTTGTGGTGCGAGGATTATAAATAAGGTCGTAAACCAGGTGTTTTTCGTTAATATGTTGAAATGGAATCTGCGGATTCACATCAACATCGGGGAAAGTTCCTAGCGGGGTGGTGTTTATTATAAGGGTGTATTCTTTCATTATTTCTTCTGAAAGATTATCGTAGCCCAATTTTCCTTCTCCTGAAGATCTTGAAACAAATTTATAGGCTATATCAAATTTCTTTAAGGCGTAAGCCACCGCTTTAGATGCACCGCCGGTGCCCAGAATAAGCGCTTTTTTATGATGTTCTTTCAGTAAGGGTTTTAAAGATTCCGAAAACCCAATATAATCGGTGTTATGGCCAATTAGTTTATTGCCGTTTACATTAATAGTGTTAACCGCGCCAATTTCTTTAGCTTCAGGAGCCAATTCGTCTAAATACGAAATAATCTCCTGTTTATAAGGAATTGTAACGTTTAAGCCTTGTAGATTAGGCGTTTCTTTAATAACATCCCTGAATTCTTTTAAATTCTCCAGATCAAAATTTTGATATTCTGCCTCAATATTTTCTTTCTTGAATTTTTCAGTAAAGTAAGTCCGGGAAAATGAGTAACTGATATTTTTTCCGATTAGCCCAAAATTTTTCATCGCATTGCGGGTTTTTGGTTTTTCTTTTCGTACCAGGCGAGTCCAAGTACTATAAGTATTCCTGCAAAGATAAAGAAAATTGCGAGCCAGGTCTCGGCAGAGGAGAATGCAGGGAAATACCGGTCGTAATAATCTATTATTGCGTTACCCTGACTGTCTAAAATCATTTCCCCCCTTCGTCAAGTTTAAAGATCTTTTCTTTCCACGGCCAAACCACGCCCAGGGAGCCGGTTATAAACCCGATAATTGCTGCGAAGGTATCTGTTTTATAATTTTTTAATACAAAACCGAGAAGGTGGGAAAGCGTGACCAAACCGGCCAGGGAACCCGCGCCAAATACTAGTATTACTTCCAGTAACCTTATACGTTCAGGATCGGCCAGGAAGCTTAAATCCCAAAGGAATAAATCGGCTATAGTATCATAAAGTGCATTTACAGAATCTACTAAAAGAAGTACATAATTCCCTAGTAAAATTAGAATAAAAGACCCGGAAAGGCCGGGAAGCGTCATCCCTGAAACACCTATAATTCCGCAAAAAAATACAAACCAAAGATTATCGTTTTCTTTTGCGGGTTCTAGAAAACTGATGGCCACGCCTACAATTATTCCCAGCAAAACAAATACCAGGGAACGTTTGCTCCATTCTTCAAAATCTTTACTGATGTAATAAATGGAACCTACGATCATTCCAAAGAAAGCGGCCCAAACGTAAAGTTCGTAATGAAGAATTAAGTAATCCAGAACTTTGGAAACGCTAAAATAACTAATAAGCATCCCAAGAATAAGTAAGCTCAGGAATTTTCCGTTCGTATAGTAATATAAACTTCTAAACCTACCGTTGATAAGCAGAATAAAAGCTTTATAATTTATTTTTTGAAGAGAATAGATGAATTCTTCATAGAAACCGGCAACAAAAGCTACCACACCACCAGACACACCAGGAACTTTATTAGCTGCTCCCATAGCTAAACCTTTAAGCACCAAAAGCACTTTATCAGTAAAGGTTCTAGTTTGTTGCATTTACTTTGGTTGAACTTTTTGAGGCAAAAATTTCCAGTCCCAGAATTAATAAAAATCCTGCAAGCATCAAAATAATAGCAAAGAATGTTTGTGGTTCGCCATTAAAATTCCAGGGTAAAACCGAAGCTTCTCTTAGCACAACTTCTTTATCGCCATACATTTCGGTTTGTAAAACGTGTTTCCAGGGCCAGATTTTATTGAGGGATCCAGCTATAAAACCGGTTAGTACTGCCAGGGTTATACTGCTGTAATGTACAAAAAGCCATTTCAGAATTTTAGAAAAACTAAGTAATCCAATAACGGCGCCTACCGCAAAAATTCCCAGGGTTTGGAAATCAAAATCGTGCGCGGCTTCGGTAATTCTTTTATAAGCTCCTAAAAGAACTAAAATAAAAGCGCCGGAAATTCCGGGAAGTATCATCGCGCAAATTGCAATAGCACCTGAAAAAAAGATAAATAAATTACTGTCGTTCGCTGCCATTGGAGGCAGGGAAACAATATAAAAAGCTACTCCCGCCCCAATAAGTAAAGCAAGAACGATCTTAAAATTCCATTTTGGGATTTGTTTGCCAACATACCAAATACTGGCAAGTACAAGACCGAAGAAAAAAGACCAGATTAAAACCGGGTGGTTCTCCAGTAAATAATTCGCAATCCTCATAAGTGAAAAAACACTAATAAGAATTCCTGTAAAGAGCGCTAAGATAAAGGGCCCGTTAAGTTGGTGCCACATGGCTTTAAAACCTTTTTCTTTCCAGGTAGTAATTAACGAAAAATTTACCCCGCTAATGGTAGAGATTAATTCTTCATAAATTCCTGAAATAAAAGCAATAGTACCTCCCGAAACTCCGGGAACCACATCTGCCGCGCCCATCGCCATACCTTTTAGGGATACTGAAAGATGGTCTTTAAAGCTTTTTCGCATGTGTACAAATTAAAATTCCGGCTCAAAGTTAGTAAAATAACTAAGAGAGGTTTATAAAGGAATTTATAATTTGTCTTACGCTTTTTCGGTTAAAGATTTGAGGGAATAATTCTTCGATTACAATATAATACTCGGCGTCTAACTTTAGTCCTTTATTAAGGTGAAAATAAGCTTTTTCCCCTTCATTATGGCTAAAATAAAGTCCGGCCAAACGAAATTCAATCTCGGCAGTATCCGGATAAAATTCCAGTGCCTGATTAAGGTTTTGAATAGCCGTTTCAAATTCACCAAGATCTATTAAAATATCGCAGCGTCTAACCCAGGTTTCCAATTCGTAGTTCCCAAGATCAAGACTTTTTTTATAGCCGCGCTCAGCTTCTTCATAAAACTTAAGGCGGTTATTTATTTTGGCGTAACGTTTCCAATACAAAACGTTTTCCTCGTCTATATTTATCGCTTTGTTAATATAATAAAGAGCTTTCTGATAATTTTTCTTTTTAATATAAAAATCGGTGATCGCAATCCAGCCTTTATCTAAAAGCGGATCTTCGTGTACGCAATCTTTATAATGCTTAAGTGCAAGCTCGTTTAGACCTAATTTCTCAAAACATTTACCAATTCGCAAATAAGCAAAAGAAGTAGGATCGTCTAGCTCTAAAGTTAAACGGTAGTTTTCAATAGCTTCGTGAAACCGACCTAATTTCTCCAGTACTTTTCCTTTTTCAAGATAAGCACCTATAAAATAATCGTCACTAATTATGGCGAAATCGAAAGCCGATAAGGCTTTGTCATAATCTTTTAAATCAAAATATTGTTTTCCTACCTGATGCCAGGCTACCTCGCAGTAAGGGTTTTTGTCTAAATACATATTAAGGTACTCGATGGCTTCGTTTTTTTGATCCAGAAAATCGAAACAATACATAATATTGTAAAGCGCCGAATAATCTTCTTCATCGGCTTCCAGACATTTCATAAAACTGAATTTCGCATTCTCAAAATCTTCAAGAAACAAATACTCCATCCCGATTAGGGAATAAACTTCAGCAGGGTCAAGGGTGATATCAAGCGCCATTTCTAAAACCTGAATGGCGTGAGCGTGGCGATCTCGTTTAGAAAGAATTTGTGCTTTTTGTATATAGATTTCTTCGTTAGAAGATTCTAATTGTTGTAAATCGGTAAGCATTGCTTCGGCTATATCCAGTTTATCTTCAAAAACCAAAATCTCTATTTTAAAGAGTTTTAGATTAGTAGAAGTAGGATGCTGGGCCAAGCCTAATTTAACGGCTTTTTTAGCCAATGCAAATTTCCCGTTCTCTAAATAATAGTTAATAATATCTTCAAATTCCGCTGAATCAAAGAATAAAACATCGTTCGTTTTAAGCATAGATTCAAATCGGGAAAGTGAGAAATTGTTTTCGTCGTTATGGCTTAATTGCATACGTAGGTAATTACGGGATTTCTACTTTACTCACTAAGTGAGATTTAATACATTCCAGGGTTTAGTTGGAATTGTTGATCTTTTTGAACTTAATGCCTTGCGGCACTGCTTTAAGGTATTTCCTAAAATTAAAAATGAATAGTGTTAAAAAGCTCAAATATCAATATTGTTGTTAACAAATTAATTAACAGTGTCGTGCTGTTTCATTATCACCTCCAATACGTCAATAATGATGCCACAGCCTTCTTTTATTTCTTCTTCAGAAATGGTGAGTGGCGGGGTAATTCTCACCGCTTTTTTCTCGAATAAAAGCCAGAAAAGGATAAGGTTTTTTTCTTTACATTTTAAGATTAACTGATTCGTAATTTCTTCGGAAGTGGTAATGATAGCAAGCATTAAGCCCATTCCTCTCACTTCAGAAATTAACGGATGAACCAATAATTCTCTGAAGAGTTTTTCCTTTTTAAGACTTTCTGACATTAAGTCTGAATCGGTGATCTCTTTTAATGTAGCTAAAGCTGAAGCAGCAATTACAGGATTTCCCCCAAAGGTAGTAATATGACCCATTTTTGGATTGTCAGAAAGGGTATCCATCATTTTAGCTGAAGCCGAAAAAGCGCCAATAGGCATTCCGCCGCCCATTCCTTTGCCTAAAGCTACAATATCGGGAACCATATTAAAATTCTGAAATCCAAAGAGTTTTCCTGTTCTTCCAAAACCCGGCTGGATTTCATCTAGAATCAATAGAGCCCCAACTTCCTCGCAGCGTTGTTTCACCTTTTGTAAATAATTGTCCTTAGGAAGTATAAACCCGGCTCCACCCTGGATACTTTCCAGGATTACGGCGGCAGTTTTCTCGGTAATCTTTTGCAGCTCTTTTTCCTCATTAAACTGAATAAACGAAATTCCTCCCAAAAGTGGCCTAAATGGTTTTTGACGTTCTTCATAATCCATTAAACTTAAAGAACCCATGGTATTGCCGTGGTAGGCCTTGTGGGATGCGATAATTTCAGCTCGTCCGGTATAACGCCGCGCTAATTTTAAAGCGCCTTCTATAGCCTCGGTACCCGAATTGGTAAGGTAAGTTTTCTCTAAAGGTTCAGGGAAATGCGTTGCCAGCAATTTTGTTAGTTCAACGGCCGGTTGCTGTGCGTATTCTCCATAAACCATGACGTGCAGGTACTTTTCAGCCTGCTCTTTAATTGCGTTTACTACTTTTGGATGACAATGTCCTAAACTGCACGCCGAAACACCAGCTACAAAATCCAGGTGTTTTTTTCCGTCAGTTGTAAAAATATAGGAACCTTTGGCCGATTCTACTTCCAAACCTAAAGGGTGCGGAGTCGTTTGAGCCTGGTATCTCAGGAAATCTTTATTCATTGGGTTGGTCTTCTTCAGCTTCTTCCTGGGTTTTTTCTGCTTTTTGTAGGGATTGCGGTTTTTTTAATTTTGGGATGCTATCTCTTACCCTATTTTGTAGTTCTTTGGCTTCAGTTTCAGCTGCATTTTCTTCATCCTCTTCTTCAGCATTAATCAATTGCTGGGCTTCTTTTAGCTGCGGAATACTATTTTTTGCCCTGTTTTGAAGGTCTTCGGGTTTAAGTCTTGATTTATCGTTAAGCAGCATATCGTCTCCTTCTTCGCGTTCATCAAAAAACTCTTCATCTTCTTCCGGTAATGGAATTCCTTCAATTTTAACCAATTGGGGTACCGGTTTGCCTTTAAACAAATCTTCTTTTGTAAGTAAGCGCTCATCGCCCCGCCAGTTAAAACCAATCAATTCCCGAACATTTACGGGGAAATCTTCTTCCGGAGTTAAATTACCGTCTACATTGGTAAAATAATCTATGTATTCTATTTCCTGGTTTTCAAACATAATAGTAATAGAACTGGACAGGGTTTTATTAATTCCTATAAGTTCCTGCTCGCTATTTCGGCTGTAATAAAGTGTTTCGGTATTTTTATTGATATTAACCTGTCTTAATTCGTTGTCAGCAAACAAGCCTACCAGGTCCATTCCTTTTACCTGGTTGTAACCATCAATAGTATCTTTTTGAATTAAAAATGCATTATTAAAAACCCGCATAGAATCCAGTTGTTCGGTTTTTGTGTTACTTTGTAGATGAATGGTGTCTCCCGTCATTTGACTGAGCCCACTCCAAAGCACGGGACTTCTGCGCTTAGTGACCGAAGTAACCGGGCCGCTGGTAATATTAATCATTTTAGTAAGTCCGGTTTCCTGGTTAATATGTACCGAATCACTCTTCCCGCTCATATCGCTTTTATAAAGCCGAACATCGTAAAATCCGCGGATAATACGTTTTTCGGGCTTACCGGTAATCATTATGGTATCGCCGTGAATAAAAAGGGAATCCTTATCCTGCACGCTCGCGGCAACCGCCCGTTTGGTAATAAAAACCGAATCTTTATCGCGGAAAACTTCAGCATAATGCCCTGTGACGATGCTTTCGTTAATGGTATCTATCACTTCAATATTATTCGTGGCTGAAGCAAAATTGGTATTCCTGTTGAAATACAGGCTATCGCCCTTAACGGTTCTGTTTTCGTAATCTATTTTTGAATTCTTTACAAAGTAACCTGTATCGCCCCGCGTGTCATAGAATCCACGTTCGCAATAGACGGTACTGGTTTCACTTTCTATAGTTGAAGGGCCATAAAGGTAGGCGTGACCGGTTTCGCCATAAAAATCAAGTTGTTCTGAATTGATGATGTATTCGGGATTGGTAAGCACCACATCTGAAACAAAAGAATATTTGTCATCTTCCATAAAGTAACGGCCAATATTACTGGTAATCACCCCACCGGTGTCAATTACCTTTCCACCACTTCTATAATAGGCCTGTTGTTTTAACCGGTCAAAAAAAAGGCTGTCAGATTCCAGGGTAGTTTGCGGGCGTTTCATTACCACTTCACCACTGGCGAAGGCAAACTGGGAATTCCCGTTATATTCAGCATAATTACTGTTTAGCTTTACGGTGTCGCCCTGTTGCATTCTCACATTTCCAAAAGCCCTAAAGAAATTTTCATCTTTATAATGAATGGCGAGATCACACCAAACTTCAATCCCTTCGTGCTTAAAATAAACCTGGTTTTCAACTTTGCTTAAAACAAATGCTCCCGGATATTTTTCATCCTGAATATTTCTGTCGGCCCTATAGTCAATTTCTTTTGCTTCCTGTCCCAGAATAAGACCAGGAAAGACAATAAAAGTAAATACTATAAAAAGAATGATTTTTTTCAAGCTGAAATTTTTTTCAAAAGTAATTAAAATTTAATGTAATGGAATTTTAAACGGGGAAGCTTATTTAATAAAAAATATTCTTTTTTAAAGAGATAATTGTAATGAAAGTTTAAACAATTTACAAAAAAGAACAATTTTTCGTTAATATTATTAAAATTTAAGGTTTGAGAAATTTTCTTTAGAAAATTTTAACTGCTTTAGTAAAACCGTCCCGACGATCCTCCCGTATGTTTACTAAATAACTAAAAACTTAAATTATGGAAAAACCACGTATTAAGGTAGATGCAGTTAATGCAAAACCTTCAAAAAACAGTAATTCCCGAAGAAAATTCCTTAAAATGGGAGGACTTGCAATGGCAGGTTCGGGATTGTTACTTTATGGATGTAGTGACGATGATGATATGAACCCTGACCCTATGCCACCGGGAGAAGTTTTTGATCTTGGAAGCGGCGATGTTGGGATTTTAAATTATGCTTATGCTCTGGAACAGCTTGAGGCAGCTTTCTATACCAATGTATTAGATGGCTCTTACTGGGCAGGAGCCAGTGCAGAAGAAAAATTGATCCTGGAAGATTTATACGATCATGAAGTAATTCACCGTGAATTTTTTAAGGCCGCTATTAGCGCAAATGCCGAGGCCAGCCAGGTTTTACCAGAACTTGAATTTGATTTTAGCAGTGTAAATTTTGCAGACAGAGATTCGGTATTGGCTACCGCAAGGGTATTAGAAGATACCGGAGTAGCGGCGTATAATGGTGCAGGTAGACTATTGCAAACACCAGACTTTTTAGTAATTGCTGGAAAAATAGTTTCTGTGGAAGCAAGACATGCTGCTGCAATAAGATCTATTTACCTGGAAAGTGACACGGCTTTTGCTGGTGATGATATTATTGATAGTAATGGTTTAGATCTTGCCAAAGATCCGCAAACCATTCTTAGCGAAGTAGGAGCCACCGGCTTTGTGGTAACTGAATTTACCGCCAATAACCTACCTCAATAATTATTAATCAACTTAAAAACAATATTATGAATATTATAAAATTTTTAGACGAATTTACTTCAGAAGACCTTACTAAAAAGGCTTCTTCGAGAAGAGAAATGCTTGGTAATCTTGGGAGTTTAGGGAAAAAGGCGGCTATGGTAGCTGTACCTTTCGGCCTTGCTTCAACTTCTGGAAAGGCATTTGCACAGAATAGTGGAAATGACGCTATAAGTGCATTACAACTTGCCCTTACCTTAGAATATCTTGAAGCTGAATTCTATATTAAAGCTTTAGACTCTGGGGTATTGCCCAGTGGTGGAAGAGCCGAAGCAGTCTATAATCAGATTTCCAAACATGAATCGGCGCACGTTGAATTTCTTAAGGCAGGATTAGGGGAAAATTCGGTAGATTCTCCGGAATTCGATTTTACGGCAGGAGGAGCTTTCGATCCCTTTAATCCAAATAACGATATGGCGTATGCCCAATTATTAGCTTTAGCACAGGCGTTTGAAGATACCGGGGTGAGAGCTTATAAAGGACAGGCTACAAATTTAATGGGAACCGAATTTTTGACTCCTGCGTTGCAAATACATTCTGTAGAAGCGAGGCATGCGTCAGAGATTAGAAGGTTAAGAGCCGATGTTCTTGGCGATAATACTAATGAAAATGCTCTAGGCTGGATCACGCTAAACAATCGCGGACCGGGAATGCCGGAAGCAACGCAGGCTGTTTACGATGGAGAAGAGAATGTAGTACAGGCTGGTGTAAATCTTGTAGATGCTACTGGATTTAGCGCCGAAGCTGTTTCGCAATCTTACGATGAGCCAATAAGCGGTGAAGTTGCCCAACAAATCGCGGGTCTATTTATTGTTTCATAAGAATATCTGACTGAATTCTAATTTTTTGTTATAGAGAATTTTGAGGCAAAAAAAGCCGTTTCAATTTTGAAACGGCTTTTTAATTATGTGATATTTAAGTTTTTCTTAGCGCTGAATAGTTTGCGTTCTATCAGGTCCTACAGAAACCACTTTAATAGGTATTTCCAGCTCCTTTTCAAGGAATTCTACATACTCATTAAATTCCTTCGGAAGTTCATCAGCCTTAGTCATTCCGGTAAGATCTGCCGCCCAACCTTTAATTTCAGTATAAACAGGAGTTACATTTTCTGCTTCAATGTTATATGGTAAATGCTGAATTTCCTTTCCTTTATAATTATAAGCAGTACATACTTTTAGGGTTTTAAATCCGCTAAGTACATCACCTTTCATCATAATTAACTGGGTAATTCCGTTAACCTGAACTGCATATTTTAAAGCTACCAGGTCTAACCAGCCACATCTACGTGCGCGACCGGTGGTGGCACCAAATTCGTTGCCAACCCGTCCCATAGTTTCACCGTCTTCATCAAAAAGCTCGGTAGGGAAGGGGCCGCTTCCAACACGGGTGGTATATGCTTTAAAAATGCCGTAGGCTTCACCAATTTTATTAGGGGCAACACCAAGGCCTGTGCAGGCACCTGCAGCAGTAGTGGTAGAAGAAGTTACAAAAGGATAAGTCCCGAAATCTATATCGAGTAAAGATCCCTGCGCTCCTTCAGCGAGAATAGTTTTTCCTTGTTTTTGCGCTTCGTGTAAATAGGCTTCACTATCTATAAAAGTTAGTGATTTTAAAGTCTGGATTGCATTAAAGAATTCTTTTTCCAATTCGGCAAGATCATATTGAACATCTACATCGTAGAATTTGATCATTTTCTCGTGCTTATCGGCCAGTGTTCTGTATTTTTCTTTCCAGTTAGAAAGCTCTAAATCACCTACACGAATTCCGTTTCTTCCGGTTTTGTCCATATAAGTTGGGCCAATACCTTTTAGGGTAGAACCAATTTTGGCCTTTCCTTTAGAAGCTTCAGAAGCAGCATCCAACAGCCTGTGGGTAGGCAAAATTAAATGTGCTTTTCGTGAAATAAGTAGTTTAGATATATAATCTATTTTGTGTTTGCTGAGGTTGTCCAGTTCTTTTTTAAAGATCACAGGATCTATCACAACACCATTTCCTACAAGGTTAATGGTTTCATCGTGAAAAATTCCGGAAGGGATGGTATGTAATACGTGTTTTTGACCGTCAAATTCCAAAGTGTGGCCTGCGTTTGGCCCGCCTTGAAATCTCGCAATAATATCGTATTTAGAGGTAAGTACATCAACAATTTTTCCTTTGCCTTCGTCACCCCATTGGAGACCGAGTAGTAAATCTACCGCCATTGAAATCTTAAGTTAGTTGGTTGTTTTTTTGTTCCCGTAAAAATATAAAGAATGTTTGGTAATTTCTATATCAAACACTTCTTCGATAGTTTTTTTAATAGATTGAATACGCGGGTCGCAAAATTCTATTACTTCGCCGGTATCGGTGAGAATAACATGGTCGTGCTGCCGGTCAAAATAAGATTTTTCATATTGTGACTGGTTTTGCCCAAATTGATGCTTTCTAACAAGTCCGCATTCCAGTAATAATTCTATAGTATTATAGAGTGTGGCACGACTTACCCGGTATTTCTTATTTTTCATTTTAATGTAGAGTGATTCTATATCAAAATGATCGTCGTTATTGTAGATTTCCTGAAGTATCGCAAAACGTTCGGGGGTTTTTCTGTGCCCTTTTTCTTCCAAATACTTGGTGAAAACGTTTTTAACTACTGCCTGATCGTTCTTATTTACAACTTTTTTACTCATAGTTTTTTATACCTTACAAAGGTATGGGATTATTCACGGCTAACCTTATCTATGCCGTTAATTTTTTTGAGTCTGTTCATGATTTTTGTAAGTATCGCATTGTTCTTAACCCTTAGCGTAATTTGCCCATTAAAAACCCCGTCTATACTTTCAAAATTAATCTTTTGCATATTCACATTCAGGTTACTGGAAATTTCTCGAGTGATCTCACTTACCAATCCTAAATTGTCAATTCCGGTTAATTTCACCACTGCTTTAAAGTCTTGTTGTGAAGAATCTATCCATTTTGCGGGAATAATCCGGTAGGCGTAATTGCTTTGAAGCTGTAGCGCATTTGGGCAGTTTTTCTTATGAACTTTAATACCATCATTTACCGTAACAAAACCAAAAACCTGGTCTCCGGGAATTGGGTTACAACAATTTGCTAATTTATATTCTAAAGTTTCGTCTTCATCCCTTCCAAAAACAAGTTGGTCGTATTTTGAAGTGATTTCATCTTTATTAAGATCTTCGGCAATAACCGGTTTTTTGATCTTTCGCTTAATATAACTTACCAGTGCGTTGCTTCTTGAAGCGGCAAATTCTTTGAGTTTTTGGTTATCAATTTTTCCAATTCCAACACGATAAAACAGGTCCAGGCTGGTTTTAAGGTTAAAATGAACCACAAGCTCGTTAATGATTTTCTCGTTAAACGGAATTTTTTGAGCCCGTAATTTTCGGGTAAGGATTGCTTTGCCTTCTTCGGCAATTTCCCGTTTTTCGTCTTTTAAAGAAGTTTTTATCTTAGCGCGAGCCCTTGCAGTTGTTGCATAATCAAGCCAATTCACATTGGGCTGTGCGTTTTCTGAAGTAATTATTTCTACCTGGTCTCCGCTTTTTAATTCGTGACTTAAAGGCACCAGTTTATTATTAACCCGGGCGCCCCTTGTTTTTAAACCTATTTCGGTATGAATACTGAAAGCAAAATCTAAAGGCGTAGAACCTTTTGGTAAAGATTTTAAATCTCCCTGGGGCGTAAAAACAAATATTTCTTTTGAATAAAGATTCAGCTTAAATTGCTCGACAAAATCTACGGCATTTACATCGGGATTTTCTAAAGCTTCCTGAAGCCGGTTTAACCATTCTTCTATCCCGTGATCTTCCTGAATATCGCCTTGTTTGTATTTATAATGAGCTGCATAACCTTTTTCAGCAATCTCATTCATTCGCTGACTTCTAACCTGAACTTCTACCCAGCGACCTTTTGGGCCCATTACGGTGATGTGCAGCGCTTCGTAACCTGTAGATTTAGGTGAAGAAATCCAATCCCGAAGTCGGGTAGGATTTGGTCTAAAATGATCGGTTACTATAGAATAAATTTTCCAGGCAAGAAATTTTTCGTTGGCCTGATCACTTTTGTATATAATTCTAATGGCAAATTTATCGTAAACCTCGTCGAAGCTCACATTTTGGGCTTTCATTTTACGATGAATAGAGTATATTGATTTAGGCCTCCCTTTAATATTATAATTAAAATTCTCCTGCGTGAGGGAATCTTCAATTACTTTGGAGAATTCTCTAATATAGGCGTCCTGCTCTTCCTTACTTTCTTTTATTTTGGTATATATCTCGTTATAGACCTCGGGTTCGGTATATTTTAATCCCAGGTCTTCGAGTTCGGTTTTAATGTTGTAAAGTCCTATTCGGTGGGCAAGCGGGGCATAAATATAAAGGGTTTCTGAAGCAATTTTTTCCTGCTTATCGCGCCGCATCGCATCCATAGTTTGCATATTATGCAATCTATCGGCTATTTTGATAATAATTACCCGAATATCATCATTAAGGGTAAGCAGCATTTTTCGGAAATTTTCGGCTTGCAGCGAAACATCTTTATCTTTCTTTAAACTTGAAATTTTTGTGAGCCCGTTTACGATAGTCGCTACGGTTCCCCCAAACATTTCATCAATATCTTTAAGTGTGTATTGGGTATCTTCTACCACATCGTGTAAAAGTGCAGCAATGATAGAAGTGGCATCCAAACCAATTTCTGCAGCTACAATTTTTGCCACTGCAATTGGATGAAAAATATAAGCTTCGCCAGATTTTCTACGCTGGTCTTTATGGGCATCTACAGCGGTGTCAAAAGCTTTTCTAATTTGCTTTTTGTCATCATCACTTAAACTACGGTAACTTATGCGCAGCAGTTCTTTATATTGCCTTGCAATTTGTTTGTTTTCTTTTTCTATAGCTGCTTCTGTCATAAATTAAAAGTACAATTAAGATGGTAAAGAAACAACTACAAGCTGCGCTTTAAGTTCCTGAATCTTTGTAAAAGAGTAGGATGCGAATAGTGCATAAAAACATAAGCTTTATGCGGAGTAAGATTGCTTAGGCTATTTTTGGTAAGTTTTTTTAAACTTGAAATTAACGGCCCGGCACCATAAGTTCTCTTCGCATAATTATCTGCCTGATATTCAAATTTTCGGGATAAATAATTCATTAATAATCCTGTAATTTCTGAAATAGGACTGTACAAAATCCCGAAAGCAATCAAACCAATATGAAAACTGGGTTCTTGTACTCCCAGCGCTTGCGACAGTGCAGGGCTTCCTACAAATAACGAAAGCAACCACAATGTGAAACCTGTGGTTAAGATAGAAGCGGCCAAATTCACAATAATATGATTCTTTTTATAATGCCCGACTTCGTGAGCCAGTACCGCCACAATTTCCTCTTCTTCCAGGTCTTTTACCAAAGTGTCAAAAAGTGTGATACGTTTTTCCTTGCCAAATCCCGAAAAATAAGCGTTTGCTTTGGTACTTCTTTTAGAACCATCTATAATAAAAATATTATCTAGCGTAAAACCTACACTTGCCGCATAGGTTTCAATTTTAGTTCGTAAAGATCCTTCTTCCAAAGGACTTTGCTTATTAAATAAAGGAACAATAAGTTTGGCGTAGAACATATTGAGAAATACAGAAAAAACAGCAACAAGTATCCAGGCATACCACCAGAAATCGTTGCCTGCGAATTGATAAAACCAAACGATAAGCGCCAGGATTCCGCCGCCAAGTATCGCCATCATTAACCAGCCTTTTATTTTATCAAGAAAGAAGGTTTTTTTGGTGGTTTTATTAAAACCGTATTTTTCCTCGATCACAAAAGTGCTATACCAGGAGAATGGCGTAGTGAGAATATCGCTGCCAATCATAATTATTCCGAAGAAAATTAAAGCAACTAAAATTGCGTTTTCTGTGAAGTTCCTGGCAATATCATCTACCCAGGCGAATCCGTCAAAAATAATAAAACCTAAGGTGAGTATTACTGAAAACGTAGAAGTAAGAATCCCAAACCGGTAACGTTCCTTTTTATAGCGTTGTGATTTTTCGTATTCTTCCTTATCGTAAACATCACTGAGTTCCTGCGGAACAGGATCATCAAAATGTTTCGCGTTTAAAGTATCCAGGATTTTATCGATAATAAAGTCGATAATAATAATGGCGATAATGATATAAAATAAGATTTCAGGATTCAAAGGCTTTTTATTTTAATGCTGAATTATACTTAAGAGTTTTGGTGTTTCTTCTTTAAAAACCGCGCTGTCTTTTGGCTTCAAAAATAAGTATTCCTGCCGCAACAGAAACATTCATAGAATCAATTTCACCACTCATTGGAATTATAATATTCTGCGTTGAATTTTCGCGCCATTCTTCACTCAATCCGGTGGCTTCAGTTCCCACCACAATCGCTGCCGATTGGGTGAAATCTATTTGGTGATATGGTTTTGACGCTTGCAAAGCCGCAGCGTAAATTGAAATATTATTTTCTTTTAAAAAATCGATAATTTCTAAAGTGCTCCCGGTAGCGATTTGATTGGTGAATACACAACCTACACTGGAACGAATAATATTGGGATTGTAAAGATCGGTTTTGGGGTTGGCGATAAAAACTGCATCTACTTTTGCAGCATCGGCAGTTCTTAAGATCGCCCCTATATTTCCTGGTTTTTCAGGAGCTTCAGCGATAAGAATTAAAGGATTTTTTGTTTCAAATTTAATACTTTCAAGACTGTTTTCTTTTGTTTTGAAAATCGCTAAAACACCTTCGGTACTACCACGGTAGGCTATTTTTTCATAAACTTCCTTAGAAATTTCAGTAATCAGATTTTCGTTTGAAAGCAGTTCTTCAATTTCTTGAAAATCGATTAAATCTCGACAAAAATAAACCGCCTGCAGTTCAAATTTTCCTTTTAAAGCCAATTGAATTTCCCTTTCACCTTCAACTAAAAAAACACCTTCTTTCCTGCGCTGCCGTGATTTTTCCTGTAGCTGGAGCAGGTGTTTTACCTCTTTGTTTTGTGTGCTGCTAATTTGCTTAATCATAAGTGTAAAAATAGGGAGTTTAAACCTATTGCAAAGAAAAAGAGGTTAACAAAATACCGAATTCGGCTTAGTTGTTAACCTCTTTAAAATCTGTGAATTTATTACTATTTACTCGCGCTATCGTATTTTTCCTTATAACGTTGGTAAAGCTCGGTTTGATGAGTTTCCAAACTTACTTCGCGCCCCTGGATAAAAGCGTGGGTTAAGATATTTCCCCGCATATCTAGCGCATCACCTTCACTAATAAATAAAGTGGCAGTTTTTCCTTTTTCTAAAGTTCCAACCATATCATCTATCCCAAGTATTTTTGCCGTATTCGAGGTGATTAATTTAAGAGCTTCTTCTTTTCCTAAACCGTAAGCACCGGCAGTTCCCGCATAAAATGGTAGGTTCCTGGTGTTCATACGCTCCATACTTCCGCTGCTTTCCAGGGCTACCAACACCCCTTTGTTATGTAGGATTCCGGCTAATTTATAGGGAAAATCGTAATCGTGGTCTTCACTATTTGGCTGGTCATGCGGGCGCTGTACCAAAACCGAAATATTATTCTCTTTAAGTTCTTCAATAGCTTTATGTGCTTCGTAACCACCAACAATTACTAAATGTTCTATCTCTTGTTTTTGTTTAAAATCTATGGCATCAAGAATTTCTTTTTTGCCGTCTACGTGAATATAAACACGTTTGTCTCCGGTAAAAACATTTTTCATTGCATCGTAAGCAAGATTTGTTTTCTTATTGTTACCTGCTAAATAAGCTTTAGCCGAAGTAAAAAATTCTTCAAGTTCTAAGAGATCTTCCTGGTAATCTTCGCTGGGTTTTATACCGGGATCTTCCCCGGCCCACCAACGGCCTCTTGTAAAACTACTTGGCCAGTTTATATGTAAACCGTCATCCTCCTTAATTACAGCATCTTCCCAGTTCCATGCGTCAAATTGTACGATGGAAGAAGTTCCAGAAATTGTACCGCCTCTCGGCACAATTTGTCCCATTAAAACTCCATTTGGACGCATACTTTCTACCAGTTTACTTTCAGCATTATAAGCGATTAAACTTCTAATATGTGGAAGCATAGAGCCTATTTCATCTTCATCATCAGTAGCACGAACAGCATCGATCTCTACCAAACCTAAGGTAGCGTTTGGAGCGATAAATCCTGGGTAAACGTGTTTTCCTTCCGCTTCAATAATTCGGCCGCGATATTGCATTTTTGTAGCGGTAGCATCCATCACCTGGGTGATTTTACCGTCTTCAAAAATAATTAAACTGTTTTCTATAATTTCGCCATTTCCTAAGTGGGCTGTGGCTCCAACTATTGTTATTGCTTCGGTTTGTTTTGAAGCAGGTGTTTGTTGTGCAAAAGAATTTCCTACACAGGTAAATAGTGCAAGTAGTACTAAATATTTCATCTTCATTTGTTCTTTTTAATGGATTTCTTCCAGAGTGTTACAATGGATGTGTTGTTCTTCTTTCTTCGTTACCGGTTGGGTTTTTAAGCCTTTATTTTTAGCCTCCAACATTTGGGTAATTAATTGACTTCTTTGTTGCTGAATTTCTTTTCTTAATTTTTTATCCCGTTCTATATCAAAGAATACTTTTCCCTGAATTAAGGTTTTTTCTGCTTTGGCGTAAATAGATAAAGGATTATCAGACCACAATACCAAATCGGCGTCTTTTCCTGTTTTCACACTTCCAACGCGATCGTCTATGTGCAACAACTTTGCCGGATTCAAGGTTACGAATTTCCAGGCATCTTCTTCAGAAACTCCGCCGTATTTTACAGATTTTGCAGCTTCCTGGTTTAATCTTCTACTCATCTCGGCATCATCACTGTTTATTGCAGTTATAATTCCCTGGTTATGCATAATTGGTGCGTTAAAAGGAATGGCATCGTTCACTTCATATTTATAAGCCCACCAGTCAGAAAAAGTGGAGCCACCGGCGCCGTGTTCTTTCATTTTATCGGCAACTTTATAGCCTTCTAAAATATGCGTGAAAGTATTAATTCTGAAATCAAAATTTTCAGCAACTTTCATCAACATATTAATTTCACTTTGAACATATGAGTGTGCTGAAACAAAGCGTTCACTATTAATAATCTCCAGGAGGGTTTCCATTTCAAGATCTTTCCTGTAATCTTCATCGTTTTCCCTTGTTTCTTCATATTCTTTTGCGCGGGTAAAATAATCGGTAAACACCTGTTCTACACCCATCCTGGTTTGTGGAAACCTGGAACGGCTTCCCCAGTTAGATTGCTTCACGTTTTCACCCAGTGCGAATTTTATAAATTTCGGGGAATTTTCAAAGATCATATTCTCAGCATTTTCACCCCATTTTAACCTTAAAATTGCCGATTGGCCCCCAATAGGATTTGCCGAGCCGTGTAAAAGCTGAACGGTAGTTACCCCGCCTGCAAGGTTTCGGTAAATATTCATATCTGTAGGATCTACCACATCTTCCATAGTAACTTCTGCAGTAGAATTATGCCCTGCTTCGTTAATGGCAGAAGCGGCAATATGGGAATGTTCGTCTATAATTCCAGAAGTAAGATGTTTTCCGCTAGCATCAATAACTTTGGCATTTCCGGCGTTAAGGTTTTTTCCAATCCTGGAAATCTTCCCGTTTTTCACCAAAACATCGGTGTTTTCTATAATTCCTTCCTCTTCATTGGTCCAAACAGTTGCGTTTTTAAAAAGAATGTTTTCCTCTTCCGGCATTTCTGAAAATCCGTAAGCTTTATTCGGAAAACTTACCGGCATAATTTCGCGAATATCTTCCTCTTTATCTTTTCCGTTTTCTTCTTCGTCATCTTCAACTTCAGCGGTTTCAACTGAAGCTTTCTTAGTCGCGGTGAAATTGGTTTCAGAACCATCGCTTAAATAAGCCGTTCCAGAAATTTTCTTTTTATTGTCATCGGTTTTGGCCACTAAACGGGTAAAACCAGATTTTGTAGTATCGGCAGGAGAAAGTAATAAATTCATCCAGTTATCTGAAAAACTAAGTTTTGCACCCAGTTTTGTTTCACCAGATTTTACGCTTGCTTTTGGAGCTTCTGGCTTTCCTGAAATATTCAATTCATAAGTATTACCTTCAAAATTAAGATCGTAGGTTCCGGTAATATCGGTAGTATTCATTTTGTTAATCACCATTTTTTCGCCCTGGATCCAGTTTTCAAAAACACTGGTTTCTTTATCAAAATAGTCTCCTGAAGTTATTATGAAATTTGCCCAGGCGCCTTCTTTTAAAGTTCCCAAACGATCTTCTTCGCCTAGAATTTTTGCCGGAGTAGTGGTTAAGGCAGCAAGAGCATCTTCTTTACTTAAACCGTAGGAAACGGCTTTTAATAAATTATTTCTGAAATCTTTTTCAGCATCAAGATCGTGACTGGTAATGGTAAACGGAATTTCATTTTCGGCTAACATTTTAAGGTTTGCCGGTGCCTGGTTCCAGGTTTTCATTTCTTCTATAGTCACGTGTTCTGCCATAAAAGGGTCTTCCACATCGTAAGCATCAGGAAAAGTAAGTGGAACTATAAATGTACTTCCGGTTTCTTTTATTTCCTCAAGACGTTGATATTCTTTACCATCTCCTAAAATCGCATAATTTACATTGAATTCGTCACCAATTTTACCTGCTCTTAAAGCATCCAGAAGATTATCTGTTGCGAAGATTTGCGTCAGGTTTCTGTTTCTGTTCAAGGCTTCTAAAGCTAAATCTTTGTTGTTAGATTTTCCTTTTCCGTACCATTCGGCATCTAAATAGGTCTGCCTAATTAAAGCCATCGCTCCCATAGTTGAGGTTGGATACGATTGTCTGGACAGTTTGCTTTTATCAAAAGAAAGATATTGGGCCGAGCGATCTTTTAATATTCTATCACCTTCTGTTCCGCCGGGGTTCAAAGCTACCAGTATCCCGGTACCGCGTATAATTCCGTCAGGAACGTGAGTGTTTACCGCTCCAAATCCGGCTTTATGGAGTGAAGACGCAGCTTTTTCATCATAACTAAAAGTTTGTACTGCATCGGTTTCCGGTCTAATATGGTCGTTCCAGTAATAACCTTCACGATTCGCATCATATTGTGGCTCACCATTTCCGCTGCTAGCTTCTTCGGGTTCTTTTATTCCAAAACTGCTGTATAAATCAATAAATGAAGGATAAACTTCTTTCCCTCCTAAATCTATAATAACACTGTTTTGCGGTTGGTTAACAGATTTGCCAATGGCAGTAATTTTGCCATCTTTTACCACGAACATCCCATTTTCTATTGTTTGCTGCGGACTTACGTGAATTTTCGCATTTTTAAAAACGGTGTAGTTAGTTTGTGGATTTTTTACCCCGTCGTTTTTGGGGAAGTATTCCTGCGCCCTGGTTTGCAAACCGACCAGAAATACCAGACATAGTAAAAGTCTTATTTTCATAAATTGTAGTTGAATTAAATGTGGTTTTACTCTAAAGGCTGGTAAATTAAGAAAATTATAATAAAGCCGAAATTGGTTTTTGAAGATATACTTGAATTTATTTTTCTTAACCCTAAATTCACTAATTATTAGGTTAAAGTCTATTCTTTTCTTCAGAAAAATAATTAACCAGTAGTGCGACTACATAACTATAGCTTTTCATCCCATCGGCCTGGTTATTAACTATTAAAAACCGATTGTAAAATGCCTGAAACAAGGGTTCAAAAGGATTTTGATGAGCCAGCCAGAATTCTTCTACTTCCCGGTAGTTTTCCAAAATTCCTGGATTAAGTTTTGCTTTTAAGCTTTCAAACTTTTCAGAATCTCTTCGGTATAATTCATTTAAACAATATCGCAGGGCAAAAGTATATCCTGAATACCTAAAATATGCATCAGGATGGTTCATCGTGCTTAGGCAGGCAATAAAATTAGCTTCATTTTCTTTCGCAAAACCCAGTTGGTGGCCAATTTCGTGGCTGGCTGTGGTAGGGATTTTATAGGCAACAATTTGCGTATTTACCTGTGCCTCGCCGGTAAATGGGTTGAGGTACCCGTTAAAACCCATATAAGAAAGTGGAATACTATATAAAGATCGCTTTAGAGATTCTCCTTTGTAAGTGAGTTCTGGATAATCTTTGCTAATATTGGCATAGCCTTCTATGGTTTTTTCAAAGATTTCGTTTTTAGAATAGGGAATTGCCACGCTAACCGAATCATTTTCGGTTAGTTGATTGTGGAGTTTATTAGATTCTCTAATTAATATTTCTGAAAGTTGGTAGAGCTCTTCGGTGGTATAATCGTTTTCAATTTCCAAAGTTTCATGCAGCGGTAAGCGATAATAATTAAATCCCCAGAAAATATGAAAACAGGCATATACCACAGATAATACCGCAAGAGTATCTATAATCCAAAACCGTGGATTTTTAAATTTCTGCTGAAAACGTCTTATTATCCAACGAATTATTAAAATTCCGAAGAAAGTATATAAAAGGTCGCCAAGAGAAAATGGCAAAAATCCGTGCCCATAGCGCATTAATTTTGAAATTTCCGGGTATAGAAATCGACTGTACCAATTTTCTACCAGTTCGGGATATCCGGCCAGGAAAATGATAAAAACGATCTGCACCGGCAGCAGTAAAACTAAAATATAAAGTCCTTTTTTCTTCAATCGGTAATCGAGATTTTATGCTCCGAGGCTTGCCTCGAAATTAAAAATATTATTTTCTATGAATGCCTCGTGAGTTTGCTTCGAGGTGGTTTACTTTTTAAAATTACAATTATTAGCAAAACACGACTTAAAATTTTAAATAACTATTCCTCATTTGGTTAAATAAGTTTTAAAAAGCCTCTAAATTTTCCTTCTTTGTTTATTACCAATACCTTTGTGAAAGACCAAAATATAAAACAATGAACGAAGAAATAAGGGAATTAGAACCAAAAATCTTATGGAATAAATTTACCGATCTTAACGAGGTGCCCCGACCTTCTAAAAAAGAAGAACGGGTAATTGAGTTTATGAAAAGTTTTGGGAATAATCTTAATCTCGAAACCCTGGTAGACGAAACGGGAAATGTGGTTATAAAAAAACCGGCCACTGCGGGAATGGAAGATAGAAAACCTATTGTGCTGCAGGCGCATTTAGATATGGTGCATCAAAAAAATAATGATACCGATTTTGATTTTGAAACCAGCGGAATCAATATGTATGTGGATGGAGATTGGGTGCGAGCCAAAGGAACAACCCTGGGAGCAGATAACGGACTTGGAGTTGCCAGTATGATGGCGATTTTAGAAAGTACCGAAATTCAGCATCCTGCCCTTGAAGCTTTGTTTACTATAGATGAAGAAACCGGGATGACCGGAGCCAAAGGTTTAGATTCTAATTTACTGGAAGGTGATATTCTTTTAAATTTAGATACCGAAGAAGACGATGAAATTGGAATTGGATGTGCCGGTGGAGTGGATATCACGGCAGTTCGGGATTACGAAGTAGAGCACACACCCGATAATTCGGTTGGTTACCAAATAAAGGTAAAAGGCCTACAAGGCGGGCACTCTGGTATGGATATTATAAAAGGCCTTGCCAATGCCAATAAAATTATGGCTCGGGTTCTTTTTGATTCTAATCGTGATTTTGGTTTGCGTGTTTCCAGCATAAAAGGTGGCGGATTACGAAATGCAATTCCTCGTGAAAGTGAAGCAATTGTCGTGGTAGATAAATCGAATACCGAAACTTTTTTAACCGAAATTATTCAGCAGGTTCGGGAGATTAAAGCGGAATTTGCTTCGCTGGAACCCAATATGGATATTGAAATTTCTGAAACTGAAATTCCAAATGAGGTAATGAAAGTTGAAGATCAACAAGAAGTGGTTAAAGCTATTTCGGCCGCGCATAACGGCGTTTACAGGATGAGTCCCGATATTGAAGGTTTGGTTGAAGCTTCTAACAATATTGCCAGTGTAAAAGTTGGTGATGGGAAAGTGAAAATTAATTGCCTAACAAGGTCGTCGGTTGAATCTTCAAAAGATGATTTGGCAAATAGTTTAGAAGCAACATTTGAACTTGCGAAATTTAAAGTGAAATTATCGGGTGAATATCCCGGTTGGGCACCAAATCCTAATTCGGCTATTTTAAAAGTAGTAGATGAATTGTATAAAAACCTGCACCAGGAAAAAGCAGATGTTGCTGCCTGTCACGCCGGACTTGAATGTGGAATAATTGGAAACCATTACCCTGAAATGGATATGATCTCTTTTGGACCTACAATTAGAGGAGCACATTCCCCTGATGAACGCGCGAGCATTACCTCAGCCCAAAAATACTGGAAATTCTTAATTGAAGTTTTAAAGAATATTCCAAAGAAATAATTGGGGATATTTTTAAAAAGTAAAAAGGCTGTTTGAGTTATTTTCTCACGTCAAGCTGAATTTACTTCAGCTTCTAAGTTCTTTTGAAAATAGATCCTGAAACCAGTTCAGGATGACGAAAGATTAAAAATCAAACAGCCTTTATTATGTAAAATCAGGAAATTTATTCCTGTATTCCTACCAATTCTACTCTAAAAACAAGATCGGTGTTTGGAGGAATTACGCCACCGGCGCCTCTTTCACCATAGCCTAAATGACTTGGGATATAAAGTAAGGCTTCATCACCAACTTTAAGTTGTTGAATACCTTCTTTAAAACCTGGAATCATTGGAGCATCTGGGCCGTAAACTACTGTCATTGGACCATAGCCGCCCTGGTTCTTTCTGCTTTCATTAAATAAGCCCATTTCTTTTGCAAGTTCTTCTTTGTTTGTATCAAAGATCTCACCGTCGCTAAAATAACCTTCGTAAAGCACTTCTACCATTTGTCCGGTTTTTGGTCTTTCACCATCACCTTCTTGAAGATAATGTACCTTTAAACCGCTATCTAAAGTTTCAGCTTCGCCTTCGTGGCTTTCAAATTCTTGGGCTTTGGCTGTTTTAGCTTCCTGGCGTTTTTTAGCTTCGGCATCTTCTTTGTCTTTTATTGCCTGCAATTCTTCTTCAAATACTTTAGGAGCATCAAAATTTTTAGCGGCTTTTCCTTTTCTAATGATGTTCACCTCTTCCATGGTAACCTTTTTTGCAGGTCTGTCTTGTGGGCCGGTTTCAACTTTACCTATAGAATCTACAACATCCTGGCCTTCTACAACCTTTCCAAAAACAGTATGCCTGCCATCAAGGTTTGGAGTAGGGGCAAGAGTTACAAAAAACTGACTGCCGTTAGTGCCTGGGCCTGCGTTAGCCATAGAAAGAATTCCTTTAGAATCGTGACTTAAGCTGTCTACAATTTCATCTGGGAATTTATAACCGGGACCACCGCTTCCGGTTCCAGAGGGATCACCTCCCTGGATAACAAAGCCGTCTATAATTCTGTGAAAAGTTAATTCGTCGTAATAATTTTTTCCTTTATGGGTGCTGTCTACCATTTTGTTATTGCCTTCAGCAAGGGAAACAAAACTGGCAACCGTTATTGGAGTTTGCTCAAAGTAGAGTTCAGAAACAAACGTTCCGTAATTGGTTTTAAATTCAGCATACATCCCATCTTCTAAATCGGGATATTCATCGTTACAGGAAATCATGGTAAATACCATGGCACAAAGTAGTAGAAATTTACTGGTTCTCATTTATTATAAAAATTAAAAAGGCTTTATTAGCCCTGGGTTTACTTATTCTTGATTTTGTATTTCTTCTTTTTCTTTGATATCATTTAATGTGACTTTTGTTTTTATAGGCCAGTTAGTGCCTATTTTATTTTTATCACCATAATATCCAAAAGCTTTATACGAAGGAAATAAAAATGTTACCGTTTCTCCTTCTTTCATTAATTTTAAGCCCTGTCTTAAACCGCTAAAAAGTTTTTCCTGATCTACGGCATAAGTTCTGGTGGCTTTTTCTCCTTCAGCATAAATTGCTTCATCGTTTAAGGTAGAAATACTATAATCGAATTCTACAATATCACCAAATTCGGGGGTAATAGTGTTAGTGGTATCGTCACTTTTTTTATTGTAAGTGTACCAAAAGCCATCTTGAGACGACTGATATTCTCTCGTGGAATCCTGGTTTATAACAGCTTCAATAAGTTGCATTTCTTTTTCCAGTAATGCCTGGTTTTTAGCGATAGATTCACTAATGTGAGAACCCGATTTCTGGGTCACAGGGTAACGAGCTTCGGGAGATTTGCAGGCTCCAAAAGCAAGTATTGCTATAAAGATTAAATATTTATTCATTGTTGCAATTCCTTATAATCTGGAAGAATTGTATTGAATTTCGCGATGGTGTTTTCCATAGAAAGTTCACTTTTTCCTCCGGCTGCATTATTATGGCCGCCGCCTTCAAAATGAGCCCTCGCAAATTCATTCACATTAAAATCACCTTTAGATCTAAACGAAATTTTAATAATTCCTTCCTGTTTATTTTCTATAAAAATAACGGCAAAAACCACATTTTCTATTGCCAGGCCGTAATTTACAAAACCTTCGGTATCTCCTTTTTGAAAATTATGTTTATCCAGTTCTTCCTGTGTTATACTAATGTAGGCGGTTTTAAATTGAGGTTTTACACGCAGGTTTTGCAGGGCGGTACCTAAAAGCTGAAGCCGGTCTTCATTAAATGTATCAAAAACATTATTATGAATTTTGTGATTAACCGCTCCTTTATCAATTAGATCGGCAATCACGCGGTGGGTTTCGGCACTTGTGGCACTAAACCTAAAAGATCCCGTATCGGTCATAATCCCTACGTAGAGACAGGTTGCGATTTCGGGAGTGATTTTAGGTACGGCACGTAGTTTTTCTATAAAATGATATACCATTTCGCAGGTAGAACTCATTTCGGCATCGCTATACGTATAATTAGCAAAGTCTGATGGTTCCCGATGATGGTCTATCATAATAAAAACCGCTTCAGAAGCTGTTAAAATCTCCTGCATATCGCCCGAACGGTCTAAATGATTAAAATCCAGCGCAAAAACCAGATCGGCATTATTTATAAGATTTTCGGCATTGGTTTTCTCTTTTTCATAGATAATAACGTCGTCATTTCCCGGTAGCCATTTTAGAAATCTCGGGTAATCATTAGGGGCTATCACATTTACCTTATGCCCTTTGTCTCTTAAAAAATGCATAAGTCCTAAAGATGAACCTATGGCATCGCCATCGGGGCCTTTATGTGGTACGATAACTATATTTTTGGCCTGGGAAAGTTCGGCAGTGATCTCTAAAATTGCTTGTTCTATCATATCTTAATATAAAACACCCCAAGATAAATTCTCAAGGTATTAAGTTGAAAAAAATGAAACATCTAAGGTTCCAAATCTCATTTTCCTTAGTGAAAATCCCAAGGTTGTCATGTTATACCTCGCTACGAGTATGCAGTAAAGGTACAATTTATTAATACCAGCTTAAAAAACCAATCTGGATTTTTGTATTCAACAAATCAACAAAAAATGAAGATAATTTTATCGCTCTTTTTAAGCTTTTTTCTATTTAGACTTTGAAAATGCAGCTGCCTGAGGGCTAAATCCATATAAAACTTTAAAGCACTTGTATTTGCAGCTTATTTAATTATTTTTGCCAAAATTTAAAAAACCATAAGATGGCAGGAAAAAGAACATTCACTATGATAAAGCCCGATGCTGTTGAAGCAGGGAATGTTGGTGGAATATTAGAACAAATTACCGCTTCAGGTTTCAGAATTGTAGCTTTGAAAATGACTCAAATGACTACCGCTGATGCTGAAGAATTTTATGCAGTGCATAACGAACGTCCTTTCTTTGGAGAGTTGGTAGAGTTTATGACTCGTGGACCAATCGTATCGGCTGTGTTAGAAAAGGATAACGCGGTAGACGACTTTAGAGCTTTAATTGGAGCAACAAATCCAGAAGATGCTGCTGAAGGAACTATTAGAAAAAAATATGCAAAATCTGTTGGTGAAAACGCCGTTCACGGAAGTGATAGCGACGAAAACGCACAGATTGAAGCTGGTTTCCATTTTTCTGGTAGAGAGATGTTCTAAGCATAACTTTTTAAGTAATATAAAAGAGGCTGTCTGAAAAGTCTGATCTCGTCAAGCTGAACTCGTTTCAGCTTGACGATTTTCAAAATTTTTCATATAGTCTCTTTTTATTTTATGGCTACAAGTTTAATATGTTCTCCTACAAACACTTAAAATTCCGTTTTTCATCTAAATAATAAGAACGCTATCGAATAAATAAGGTTTTTAGCCAGCTTATCTTTAAATTATTGTTCAAATTTAAAAGTTGGAAGTATGAAATTTATTGATAGCTATTTGGTCGTTTTTGTTTTGTTGTTAAGCATCTCAGTTACCGCACAGGAATTAGAAGGGAAGTGGATTGTTTCCGGAAATAAAAGTTTTGGTGGTTTTCCCGGGATATATTTGATGGAAGTGAGTGAAGATTCCTTATCCCATTATAATTTTGATCAGTTTGTCACTAAAACTGCTTATCAAACTGAAGGAAACAAGTTGAAAATAGATACGCTCGCCTTTGCCGATTTCAGTTTTAAAAATCCTAACCGATTAAGTATTTCTTCAGAAAGATTGGAACAACCTATAGATTATATACGTTTAATCCCTACCGAGACCAACGGGAGGCTTGAAGAGATTAGAAAGATAAAATACGATTTAGTTCGTGGTGGAAAAAACTTTATCATAGACTTTCAGGATCACACTGATGGAAAAATAATGGAGTCTTTTTTAAAGAAAATTGATGATACCTTCTTTTTGGTAATTCATCGCCATGGTAATCCCATTACAGCTGTACCCATTGAGAAAATCACTGAAGATAAAATACACTTATATGGTTTTATGGCAGGTCCCGAAAAACTAGTAGCTAAAGCAATTGATTAATTTGAAATGGAGTTAAATAAAAAACCTGCCTTAAAGAAATATTCCAGGCAGGTTTTGTAAAATTTATATTGGATTATTTTATTTTTCTTCAGGTACCGGGAAGCCACGGTCACGCATTAGCGCATCAATTTCAGCATCACGGCCTCTAAATTTCCGATAGGCTTCAGCGGGGTCCATCGCGTTTCTTGGCGCAAAAAGATATTTCACCAGTCTTTCTGCCATATTCTCATCGTAGAATCCGCCGGGAGATTCAGCAAAGGCTTCCGCCGCGTCAGAGGTTAATACATCGGCCCATAAATAACCATAGTAGCCGGTTGCATAACCTTCACCTGAAAATACGTGCCCAAAATGTGGAGAACGGTGGCGCATCACAATTTCATCTGGCATTCCAAGTTCATCCAAAGTTTCTTTTTCAAACGTTCTGGGTTCAATTTTATCGGGATCTGTGGTGTGATATTTCATATCCATTAAAGCCGAAGCTAAAAACTCGGTCGTCGCAAATCCCTGGTTAAAAGTAGCTGCTTTTTTAATTTTAGCTACTAATTCATCTGGAATTACTTCCCCGGTTTCATGATGTTTCAGAAAGCGGTTTATCACCTCATCTGTAGATAACCAACGCTCAAGTAATTGAGATTGGAATTCGGTATAATCACGAACACCGCTGTTTAGGGTTGGATATTTAATATCTGCCGCTAAAAAGTGTAAGGCGTGACCAAATTCGTGGAAAAATGTTTCAGCATCGTCCCAGGAAACTAAAACAGGTTCTCCCGGTGCGGGTTTTATAAAGTTAGAATTGTTGGAAGCCAATACGGGTTTGGCTCCTTCCAGTTCAGAATAGCTTCTGTAAGTCGTTGCCCAGGCACCGGAACGTTTTCCCTGGCGTGCAAAAGGATCTAAATACCAAAGCCCAATAAGTTCTCCGGTATCTTTATCCTGTACTTCCCAAACGTTTACGTCTTCATGAAAAACAGGAACGCTGCCTTCTTCTACCGGTTTAAAATCAAAATTAAAAAGTTTACCGGCGGTATAGAAAAGCGCATCGGTTAAGTTGCCCAGTTCTAAATATTGCTTTACTTCTTCACTATCCAAATCGTATTTTTCTTTTCTTACTTTTTCGGCATAATAGCGATAATCCCACGGCTTAATTTCAATATTAGCGCCTTCACCATCGGCTACGGCTTGCATATCTTCTACTTCTTCTTCAACTCGGGCAAGTGCGGCTGGCCAAACGGCTTCCATAAGTTCCATGGCATTTTCTGGATTTTTTGCCATTCGGTTTTGTAAGCGCCATTGGGCAAAATTATCGTACCCCAGTAATTCTACACGTTCATCTCGTAGTTTTAGGATCTTTTTAATCACTTCGTTATTATCAAACTCATCATCGTTATCGCCCCGGGAATAGTAATTTTTCCAAACTTTTTCGCGAAGTTCGCGTTCATCAGAATAAGTTAAAAAAGGATCCATGGAAGAACGCGTGTTGGTTACGGCATACTTGCCGGTTTCACCATTAGCTTCAGCCGTGCTGGCTGCAGCTTTCACATAAGACTCCGGAAGACCACTAAGTTGCTCTTCGGTTAAATAAACAATATAGTTTTCTTCTTCCGCAAGAACATTATTAGAGAATTTGGTATATAATTCAGAAAGTTCACTGTTTATTTTAGCGTAACGCTTTTTATCTTTTTCGTTTAGATTCGCACCTTCCATCGCAAATTCCTCATAAATAAGATCAATTACACGTTGTTCGGGTGCCGATAACGGATTTTCTTCTGAATTTTTATAAACTGTTTTAATCCTTTCAAAAAGCTTAGAATTCTGTGAGATTTTAGAACTGTAGGCAGAGATTTCAGGAGAAAGTTCTCCTTGAATTTCTCTAAATTCAGGACTGGAAATATTGCTGCTAAAAATGCCGTAATATGTAAAAACCCGGTTTAGAAGATCGCCGGAATCTTCAAAAGGCACAATAGTATTCTCAAAAGTTGCCGGTTCTGGATTAGCGGTAATTTTATCAATTTCAGCCAGATGTTTTTCCATCGCTGTAAGCACTGCCGGTTTTATAAGGTCTACTTCCATTTTGTGAAAAGCGGGAACTCCTGCATACGGTCCGTTCCATTCAGCAAGTAAAATATTATCCATATTTTTCATTTCATCGTTTTGTTCCTGGGCATTGGCTTGAAATCCTGCGACCAGCGCAAAAATCCCCAGGCTTTTTATAATTTCTTTTTTCATTTTGTGTGGTTTTGTTTTCAATCTATGAAGGTAGTGATTTTGGGAAAATTGGCGTCTATAGAACTTTTAGATTTTCTCTAGCTTATTAAAAATTTAAGCTGAAATACGTTAACAATTAAAATTAATTTATCTTTGATAGCGTAAATAACTAATTACAAACTATAAATAAGTCAATATGAAATTTTTAAGTAAAACTGTTTTGATTTTAGGAGCCGTAGCAATGATTGCCTGCGGAGATAAAAAAGAAGAAAAAGAAGATAAAATTACTATTGGTGATGGTACCAGCCCACAATCTCAAACTGAAGCCGCTACAGATAAATCTGCTTCAGAAATGAGCGCTTCAGATGAAGACGTGGTTCAGGTTACTATTGAAGGAAACGACCAAATGCGTTTTAATAAAGACGAAATTAGAGTAAAAGCGGGACAAACCGTTAGACTTACTTTAAAACACGTTGGTGAGATGGAAAAAACCGTGATGGGCCATAACTGGGTATTATTAACCAAAGGGACCGTAATTAATGAATTTGGACAAAAAGCTGTTCAGGCTAAGGATAACGATTATATTCCTGAAGGAACCGATGCGGTGATTACCCACACTAAAATGATTGGTGGCGGAGAAGAAGTAACCATAGAATTTGAAGCTCCTGAAGCTGGTGAATATGACTTCATTTGTAGCTTCCCGGGTCACTATTCTGTGATGAAAGGTAAATTTATTGTAGAATAATAGAACTTTTATAATATTACTCTATAATCGAGATTTAAATTCTCCGGGGCTTGCCTCGAAATTTAAATAATTTTTTACTATCAATTCCTCGTGAGCTTGCTTCGAGGTAGTTTGTTGAAAATGCCTTTACTACGGAAAATTCCGTTTCGTAAAGGCATTTTTGTTTTAGATAGCCTTTTCTATGGGGAAGGCTATTTTTAGTTCTTCTGAAAGATTTTTTATTTGAAAAACCGAAGAAATTTCATTTTTAACTTCTAATTTCAGGGGGTTTTTATGAGCTCCATATTTTATAGCCTCTCATTTTATGAATTGTGGAAAATATTGCCATAACCAAAATTTTGATCGCGTATTTTTACTGAAATTGGTACGCTAAGATTGCTAAAAATAGTAGTTTTAGGCTTCATTTTAGAGTACCTTAACTATGAGTGAGAACAAGCACTTTGTAATTGATTTTGATAGCACATTTACCCAGGTAGAAGCCCTGGATGTTTTAGGAGAAATTTCCCTGGCCAACGATCCCGATAAGCAAAAGAACCTTGATGAGGTAGAAGCTTTAACCGATAAAGGAATGAAGGGAGAGATTTCTTTTAGAGACTCCCTGGTAGAACGAATTAAACTTTTAAAAGCTAATAAAAGTGATTTGCCAAAATTGGTAGAAAATTTAAGTGAGCGGGTCTCTTCCTCATTTGTTAGAAACCGGGAATTCTTTAACGATTATCATGAAAATATCTATATTGTTTCTAATGGTTTTAAGGAATTTATAGTTCCTATTGTAGAACCTTACGGGGTTAAACCCGAAAATGTTTTTGCCAATACTTTTGAGTTTGGTGAAGATGGTAGTATTGTTGGTTTTGATAAAAACAACGTGCTTTCTTCCAATAATGGAAAAGTAGAACAACTAAAAAGCTTAAAATTAAAAGGCGATGTTTACGTAATTGGCGATGGTTATACCGATTATGAAATAAAAGCCGCCGGACTCGCTAATAAGTTTTATGCCTTTACCGAAAATGTAGAAAGGGCAAATATTCTTGAAAAGGCAGACCATATTACACCAAGTTTAGACGAATTTTTATTTGTACACAATATGAACAAAGCAATCTCTTACCCAAAAAATAGAATTAACGTACTTCTTCTTGAAAATGTACACCAGGACGCGGTAGACATTATGAAAAAAGAAGGGTATAATGTAACTGTACATCCCGGCGCAATGGATGAAGATGAACTTTGCGAAAAAATTAAAGATGTATCGGTAATTGGAATTCGGTCTAAAACGCATTTAACCGAAAAAGTACTGGAAAATGCCAACCGCTTAATTGCTGTGGGTGCTTTTTGTATAGGAACCAACCAAATAGACCTGCAGGCTTGTTTAAAGAAAGGAGTTGCAGTTTTTAATGCTCCTTATAGTAACACGAGATCTGTGGTTGAACTGGCTATTGGTGAGATAATTTTATTGATGCGTAACCTACCCGATAAAATGCGATTAATGCACGAAGGGAAATGGGAAAAATCTGCCACAAATAGTTTTGAAACCAGGAGTAAAAAACTTGGGATTATTGGTTATGGTAATATTGGTGCACAACTTTCGGTAGTAGCAGAATCTGTTGGTTTTGATGTTTATTATTACGATGTTGAAGAAAAATTACCAATGGGAAATGTTACTAAATGCAATTCCCTTAAAGAACTTCTGGAAACGGTAGATATTGTTACCCTTCACGTAGACGGAAGAAAAGAAAATAAAAATATTATTGGTGAAAAGGAATTTGGTTATATGAAGGATAACATGATCTTCCTTAATTTAAGCCGGGGCCACGTAGTAGATATAAAAGCGCTGAAAAAGAATATAGAATCTGGTAAAATAATGGGTGCGGGAATAGATGTTTATCCACAGGAGCCGAAAACCAATAACGAAGAATTTATTTCTGAATTAAGGAATTTACCAAATGTGATTTTAACTCCGCATATTGGCGGAAGCACACTGGAAGCCCAGGAAAATATCGGGAATTTTGTTCCTGGAAAAATTATAGAATATATAAATACCGGAAGCACCACCAACTCGGTTAACTTCCCGAATTTACAATTACCGGTGCTTCAAAATGCGCATAGGCTTATTCATATTCACGAAAACAGGCCCGGAATTCTGGCAGAGATCAACAGAATCCTTGCCGCGCACGATATTAATATAGAAGGCCAGTATTTAAAAACCAATGAAACCATTGGTTATGTAATTACCGATATTGATAAGAAATACGATAAAAAAGTAATCAAAGACCTAAAAGGCTTAAAAGGAACAATACGTTTTAGAGTTTTATATTAGAAAATATTTTTTCTGAAAAATATATCCCGGGACTTATTTCTTTAAATGGAAGAAAATAAGTTTCGGGATTTTTGTTTTAATACGTAGTATATAATCACTTAAGATTTAAACCTTTTGAAATAAAACCATAATATTTTTCTATTTTTAATAAATCGAGAAGTGCCCTACTATTTCTTTTATATTCATTGCAATTTTTCATTAAAATTAAAATATGGCACCAAACAAATTTGGTTATTTACATTCCGAAGATTATTATGAAGAGTTTACTAGAAGTTATGAAGTTCGTTATGTAGCGGAAATAGTACATTTAGGTCTTCATAAATTCAGAACATTAAAAGATTCATCTTCTTATATTTTAAATAGTAAAGTAAAACTCCAATTTGATACCTGGGATCAACAATACTCCAGGAAATTAGATAAAGAAGCTAAAGAGAAGAGCAAAGTAAGCGCTTCTAGGTTGACGAAGGAGGCAAGAGAAATTCAGGAAGGCTTAGAATCTATTCTTCATCATACTCTCGAGATTGATGATGCTGTTAATTGGAATTCTTTGAAAGACTTTTCAAATTTTGATGAGCAACTACCACCCAAACCAGAGGAGCCAACAAAACCTATTGAATCAGAATATAAGTCAAAAATAGATCCTCCTTTAAAAAGATTTTATGAACCAAAACTTTCTATTCTAGATAAATTAGTTTCTTCTTATAGGAAGAAAAAAGTTCAAGAAGCCAAAGATAAATTTGATTTGGCTTTAGAGAAATGGAATTCGGAGAATGATGATATTGTCTACTATAATAGTATTATTAATCGTAGGTATCAGTCAGAATTAGATAATTACCAAAAAGAAGTTAAAAAATGGGAAAATGATGTTGCGGCTTTTAAAAATAGAAAAAAAGAATTTTATAAAGCGCAAGACCGAAATAATCAATCTATAGATGAACTAAAAAATCAATTTTTACAAAGAGATCCAAATGCTATAAATGAATATTTTGAAATTGTATTGAACAATTCAGATTATTCAAATTTCAATTTCCCAAAAGATTTCGAATTAGAATATTTAGCACATTCCAGCACGCTAGTAGTTGAATATTACTTACCTGATATCGAGGATATTCCTACACTTACGGAAATTAAATATATAGCTTCCAGGGACGAACTTAAGGAAGTTCATCTATCTAACACTAAAAAATTAAAATTATATGATACTATTATTTACCAAATAGTAATAAGATCTCTCCACGAACTTTTTGAAGCTGATGTAATAAATGCTGTGGATTATATAACTTTTAATGGTTGGGTAACAACGGTAGATAAAGCAAAAGGACAAAAAACAAACTGCTGTATTACTTCTATTCATGTATCTCGGGAAGAATTTTTGAAAATAGATCTATATCAAGTAAAGCCCAAACTTTGTTTCAAAGGATTAAAAGGAATAGCAAGTCCAAAAATTCACAACCATATTGCTATTAAACCGATTCAAAATATCAATAAAACTGATAAACGATTTATTGATTCTAAAGATATTTCAGGAAATATTCAGGAAGGAGATAATTTAGCCTCTATGGACTGGGAAGATTTTGAACACTTAATAAGGGAATTATTTCATAAGGAATTTAGCTCAAATGGTGGGGAGGTAAAAGTCACACAATCGAGTAGAGATGGAGGCGTAGATGCTATCGCATTTAATCCGGATCCTATTATGGGTGGTAAAATTGTTATTCAAGCGAAGCGGTATACAAATACTGTGGGTGTAAGTGCTATTAGGGATCTGTGGGGAACTACAATGAATGAAGGTGCCTCAAAAGGAATAATAGTAACAACATCTAATTACGGACCTGAAGCTTATAACTTTGCAAAAGATAAACCTTTGAGTCTTATTAACGGTAGTAATCTTTTGTATTTAATGGAAAAGCACGGTTATAATGTAAAAATAGACTTGAAGGAAGCTAAAGAAGCTGCTAAGTAATCACAATAATTTACTATTTGTAAAAAAATATTTATCAAAACCTCTCTGAAGATTCTAGAAATTCTAAAACTTCCTGCCAATTTTTAGCCCGAGTGAGATTGTCTAAATTCACGTTATGGAATGCACGAAACATAATGGTTTCTCCTTTAAAATAATCAAGGTTTTTAAGATGATCGTCTATCATTATATCGGTGTCAATAATACTTTTATCGCCACAAAAAATAATATTTTTCCAATGGATAAAAGGGAAATGTTCACTTAACCAAACTCTTTTTTCGACTCATTCCTTGTGGGCTTGCCCCGAGTTTCTTGATTATAACTATTTTTAAGGATCCAGAACTATGGCTGGAATATTTCAGTAAAAGATTTTTAGAAAAGTCGGATTTTAATCTAACTGAATTTTCAAAGGTCCTGAGATATGGTATACGTGGCAGCAATCTGCACCCACTTTATATTCCTGTTCCAGTATTAAATTTCCCTCCTGAAATCCTTTAAAAAGAAGATTTATTTCTTCATTTTTATATTCAGGGACTAAATTATCATTGAAAATGGAATAAAAACCATTTCCAGCATTTTCTGTAGAATTGAGGTCAATTTCGCGATTGTTGGTAATATCGGTGAGCGCAATACTATCTAAAACTACCGGGTTCTCTTCAGCGTTTGCTATTTCAATATTAATACTTCTAAACTCTTCGGTACAAATTCCGTTGCATTCTGTTTCATCCTCTTTTCCGCAGGAAAAAGTGAATAAAATGATTCCGATGAGTAAAATAAATCTATGTAGCATAATAAGGCTCTTTTCTTATAAGACGCAAAAGTCTTAAAAAGGTTGCGTGAAACGCTGGAAAGATTAGTTGTTTCCTTTCAAAATAAATTCAGTAGCCAGTTGCGCATGTAGCTGTGTAGTATCTAAAATCGGAATTTTAGTATCTTTTTCTTTAATAAGCATTGGGAGTTCAGTACAGCCTAAAATTATCGCTTCGGCACCGCGATCTTTTAATAGTTGCATTTGCTCTAAATAGAAGTCTTTGGCGGCATCGGTAAATTTTCCCTGTGTAAGTTCCTCAGAAATAAACCTGTGGGTTTCATCAATATGTTCTTGCGCGGGAACTAAAGTTTCAATCTGATGTTTTTCCGCTAATCTTCCATGCAGGAAACTGCCTTTCATGGTGGGTTTTGTTCCTAGGAGACCAAGCTTTTTAAAACCTTTCTGTTTCGCTTCTTTCGCAATTGCATCGGCAATATGAAGTATAGGAATATCGATTTTGGGTTGCACAAAATCATACACCAAATGTGGTGTATTCGCGCAAATTATTATCGCCCTGGCACCTGCATTTTCCAGTTTTTGAGCAATTTCTAAATATGAATTTTTAATTTTTTCGGGATCGTTTTCACGCATCAACTTTACGTTGAGGCTGTATAAAAGTAGCGGCGGATTTTGTTGCTTCCCAATTTCTTCGCCTACAAGCTCATTTAATAGTCGGTAATATTCTATGGTAGAGTGCCACGAGGTACCACCAATCATTCCCAGTAAATTCATAAATTATAGTTTTCCACTAAATTATGCAATTTTAAGGGTTTCGTTAAATTCTTCTTCTTTTTCTTTATTTCGAAATGAACTTAAAACCTCCACAGCTTCAAGAGCCGCAAATTCTGAATTATAGGTAAATGTGATTTTAGACGCTTCCGAATCTGGATAAATATCACAGATATCTTTAATTTTAGAAAGTTCCCTGGTAATGTATGCTATGCAATTACCAACATTAAGTTCTTCCAATAACATAGTAGCTTTCATAACTTTTAGTTTTTAATTACCACAAATTTAAAGTCGGAAGCCGGGAAATTTTATGAGGAAAATCAGTTTAGGCTAATTTACTTGAGAAAAACAGGGCTTGTTTCTTACTTTTGCAAATTACTTTTTGAAAAAATAATGTTTGAGTAGGGGAATTAGATTTTTCTTACCAGGAAGGGCTTTTAAAAAAATAAAGAAATTGCGTAAAAAAAGGCAGCCGATAAAATATACTGAAGGCAGGATTTTTAGTTCCCTGGCCAACCTGGCCTGGCCTATAATCCTGGCTAATATTTTGCAAACAGCCTACCAATTAATAGATACGTTTTGGCTGGGAAGACTGGGAGCCAATGCCGTAGCGGCGGTGAGTATTAGTTTTCCTATTCTTTTTCTTGTTCTTTCGCTGGGAGCCGGTTTAACGCTGGCAGGTACAGTAATTGTCTCGCAATATAAAGGTGCTGAAAACCAGGATCAGGTTAATTACAGCTCTTCACAAACTGTTTTCGTAATCTTTTTTATTTCGGTTTTACTGGCTGTTGTTGGTTATTTTTCAGCTGAGCCCTTAATGAAACTCATAGGAGCCGGGCCCGAGATTTTAAGTGATTCGGTAAGTTATTTTAAGGTTTCTTCCCTGGGCTTTATTTTCCTGTTTATGTTCTACGTTTTCCAGTCGCTTATGCGTGGGATAGGGAATGTGCTGCTGCCTATGTATATCGTTTTGGCCACAGTTTTCCTGAATTTAATTTTAGATCCCTTATTTATTTTCGGTTTTGGTCCTATTCCTGGTTTTGGGGTAGCAGGAGCAGCAGTAGCCAGCGTGATTACCCAGGGCTTATCGGCTTTTATTGGATTATTAATTCTTTTCCGCGGAAATAAAGGCATAAAAATTAATTTAAGCAGAATGAAATTCGATTTCGGCTGGACGCGAAGTATGTTTAATATTGGGATTCCTTCCAGTATAGAAATGTCTACACGCGCCGGCGGCATGACGGTAATGGTAATGCTGGTAACCAGTTTTGGAAGTGAAGTAGTAGCTGCTTACGGAATTGGAAGCAGGATTTTAAGTCTTATTGTAGTTCCTGCACTTGGTTTTGCCATTGCAACAACTACTTTAGTTGGGCAGAATATTGGAGCCGGAAAAATAAAGCGAGCTGAAAAAATTGGAAATCTAAGTGCTAAAATCGCTTTTTTCGGACTTACCGCTGTTGGTTTAATTCTTTTCTTTTTAGCTGAACCAATTACCGCATTTTTTGTACCCAACGATCCCGGTGTGATTAGGGACGGCTCTTTATTTATAAAGATTATGGCACCAAGTTTTGGAGTGCTCGGGGTACAGCAGGTTTTAAATGGAGTTTTTAATGGCGCCGGATTTACCAAGGCTTCGCTGTTAATTTCGGTATTTGCGCTTTGGATTGTGAGATTTCCTACCGCTTTTATTTTATCTAATAATACCGATCTTTCTTTTGAAGGAATTTGGTGGGCGTTTCCAATTTCTAACCTTATCGCGGCAATTGTAGCTTTCACTTATTATAAAATGGGCTATTGGAAGTTAAGGACTATTCGTTACCGGCACCGCCAACTTTAAATTTTTAGAAATATTTAGTTTTCTGAATTATTGTCCTGATAAAAAATAAATACCAATTTTATTCTCTCATAAGTTTTAAAAATGAAGACCGAAAACCAACAGCGAATTGCACTAAGCACCTACTTTTTTCTATCTGGGTTTTGCTTTTCTACCTGGGCTTCTCGAATTCCTACTATTAAAATGGCTTTCGATTTAAATGAAGCTGAACTGGGGAATTTACTTATGGTAATGCCGGTGAGTTCCCTTATTGGTTTGCCGGTCTCAGGCTGGTTGGTTTCCCGCTTTGAAAGCAGGTTTCCACTAATCGTTTCTTTCGTATTATTGGCAGCTTCCCTTAGCATTATTGGAATAGCCGATGAGCTCTATTTGCTAATCATCGGGATCTTTACTTTTGCCTTTTCTATGCGAATTTTTAATATTGCGATGAATACGCAATCCTTAACCCTACAAAAAGCATTTCCCAGAAAGATTATTGGATCTTTTCACGGTCTTTGGAGCACCGGCGGGCTTTTAGGAGTAGGTTTCTCTACGATCCTTATAAAATTAGAAATACCTATTTATCAACATCTACCGGCCGTTTCTATTTTCACCCTTATTTTATCTTTAATTGCTTTTTCTTTTCTACTGAAGAAGGATAGGTCTACCCAGGGTAACAAACTTCGCTTCGGAAAACCGGATAAACCTACAATGTATCTTGGTTTCCTTGTGTTTCTTGCAGCAATTACCGAAGGCGGGATGTTTGATTGGAGCGGAGTATACTTTAAAGAAGTGGTAAACGAAGATGTCTTTACATTGGGATATTTGATTTTTATGGTTTTTATGGCACTTTCTCGGTTCTTTTCTGATAGAATTGTGGAAAGAATAGGAATGGAAAAGAATTATATAATAAGCGCTTCCCTGGTATGTTTGGGTGTTTTAATAATGATCGTTTTTCCTTATTTCTGGCCGGCAATTATAGGTTTTTGCCTGGTAGGAATTGGAGTAGCCTCAATAATCCCAATGACCTTTCTTCTGGCAGGTTCTTCTAAAAAATATTCCCCGGGAATGGCTATTTCAATTATTACTACTTACGCTATTGTAGGGATGCTTTTAGGTCCGCCGCTGGTTGGATATCTGGCGCATCTTTTCAATCTACAGGTTTCTTTTATTCTCTTTTTTATTTCAGCTTTAATGCTTATTCCTATTTCGCAGCTGTTTTTTAAGCAGAAAGAAGAAAATGCTCAGGAATAACTTTTTTTCATAAAAATCACTAATCCTTATCTGCAGGAGTAATCATAATATGGGCGCGGTGTGTACCGGGATCCATAAGCCACGGCATTCCTGGAGTATGTGGTTTATCTGGAAGTCCTGTTTCTTCGGTGGTGGCAAAGGGCATATAAATTACATATCGCAATTTTGCATCTTTCAGCTCCCCGGTTTCCCGATTTAAATTCGCTTCTTTTCCAGAAAGTATATAGGTCATACTTGGTGCATCGGGCATTTTGAGTTTTCCGCTTTCTACTTCCTGTTTGCGAACTGCGCGGGTTTCCATCATATCTTTTCCTTCCGCTTTCAATTCCCTGCCGCGGGACATAAAATCGTCGAGTTTTTTATTGTAACAACTCACTGAAATTCCACTCATATTAGGGTTATCGGCAATGCAAACCAGGTTGTTGGTACCTTCCTTTAGCAAAACCACTTTTCCGTCCTTATCGTATCCATAAACTGTAACTTCGTCCCGGTTTTCTTCAGGCGCAGCCATACTTGCCATTGTTATCTGAATTTCTTCAGAAATAAATTTTTCCTGCGCTATGCCGTTAAAACTAAAAGTAAGGACAAGTAAAGTGAGAAGTAAATTTTTCATTGTATATCATTTTTAATTCAGAATGGTTTTAATATAATAAAATTGCCACGCAACAGTAAACGTCATGCTGAACTCGTTTCAGCATCTAAGATGAAAAGTATTTCAATTTAACTTAGACCCTGAAACCAGTTCAGGGTGACGATTCAACTTGAGCCTAGAACACATTTTAAAAGTCATTAACTATCCTAAATTATAGTTTTTGGAAATCTTTCCTCTAAAGTTACTAATTTTAACTCACTTCTTTTCTTAAAACTTCTAAAGGCGGTTTTCTTATTACGCTTAAACTATTACTTAATCCAATAATCAATACCAGTAAGACAATTCCCGGGAATACCACCAAAAACGGAACCAGCGAGGGTGTAAACGGAGATTCAAAAACTAACCATGCCAATAACTGACTGCTAATTAGAGAAAGTAATACACCCGATAGACCGCCTAATACCCCTAAGTAAATGTATTCCAGGGCGGTAATATTTAAAATCTGTTTGCCTTTGGCACCCAAAGTGCGTAGCAGCACACTTTCCCGAATTCGTTGATATTTACTGGTTCTTATCGCACCTAGTAGCACGATAACTCCCGTTAGAATACTGAAAAATGCCATAAAATTAATGATCCAGGAAATTCTGCCTAAGAGCATTTCAATAACATTTAAAACCTGCCGAAGATCTATTATAGAAACATTGGGAAATTGTTTAACCAATTCCTGCTGTAATTTTGCCGATGCATTTTCATCTGGCACTTTAGTGGTTAACACGTGAAATTGTGGTGCTTCTTCTAAAACTCCTTTAGGAAAAACCAGGGAGAAATTTAGTTGCATTCGCGACCAATCTACGGTTCTTACGCTGCCTACTACGGCATCGAGCAAAACTCCCTGCACGTTAAAAACCAGCTCATCGCCAATTTTAACTTGAGCATCCTCAGCAAAATTATCGCTTATAGACACGGGAACGGGATTAATATCGCCTCCTTCAGCGGTCCATTCTCCACTTTCAATATATTCTGAAGCAATAATAGAGTCGCGATAAGTCACCCTGAATTCGTGATCTAAAACCCAACCGTTAATTTGAGAAGTAGTGTCGTTTCTTATTTCGTTAACCGATTTTCCAGCTATATTTTGTACACGCATAGTGACAATAGGAATATCGCTTAAAACCGGTAAATTATTCGCTTTTATGGTTTGAGCTACGGCTTCCCGTTGTTCAGATTGCACATCTAATAGAATCATATTAGGGCTATCGGCCTGGGATTCTATAGAAGCCTGCGCCAATAATAGATCTTTACTAAAGTAGAGTGTACTAATTAAGAAAGTACCAACGCCAATAGCGAGTACCAGCGTTAAGGTTTGATTTTGTGGTCTAAAAAGGTTCAATAAACTTTGCCGGGCTACAAAACCCCAGCTATGGGGGAAATACTTACGAATAGCCCTCATAAATAGATAGGCTATTCCGGCCAGGATTGAAAAAGTAACTAAAATTCCGCCTACAAAAGAGAGCGAATATTTCCAATCCTCTAAGAGCCAGAGCGAAAACAGAAAAATGAAAAGAAAAATACCTGCGGAAACCAGGATAATTGCTTTTCGGGATTTTTTAGAATCTTCTTTTATTACCCGTAGTGCCTGTAAAGGGGAGATATAAAGTGTACCGATTAAGGGATATAATGCGAATAGAACTGACATTAATATTCCTAATAAAATTCCCATTACAATTACCTGTAGCGAAAAAGTGATTTGAACATCTACCGGTAACAAGCCTTCTAAAAGCCAGGGAAATAATTGCTGAAGAATTAAACCGAGGGCAGTACCAATAATGCCGCCAATTAAACCCATAAATGCAACCTGGATGAGATAGATAAGAAAAGTTTGTTTCTTGCTGGCTCCTAAACATTTTAGTACAGCTACGGCACGCAACTTTTCTTTGATATAAATATGAATGGCGCTCGCAATACCAACACAACCAAGCAGCAGCGCAATGAAAGCTACGAGATTAAGGAATTTACCAAAATTTTCATAACGCCTTCCCAGCCGGTCGCTGGTAGAAGTGTGGGTATCTATATCGGCTTCTTCAGCATCAAGGATAGGATCAAGCCCTTCACCCAGTTTTTCCATATCCATTTTAGGCTCGGCTGTGAAATAGAATTCGTAATCTATTCGGCTTCCGGTTTGTACCAGCCCCGATTCTTCAATAAACCTATAAGGAATAAGTACCGGTGGCGCTACGGAACTAAAAATAGCCGTGCTTCCCGGAACTCCGTTAAGGGCACCGGCAATAGGCAAGGTGACTTTTCCAATTTTAATACTATCTCCAGATTTTATCCCTAACTGAAGCATGACGGTGGCATCAACCAAAGCCGCACCATCTTCCTGGTAAGTTTTTGCAGCTTCTGCCGGCTGAGTTTCCAATTCGCCGTAAAAAGGAAATCCGCCTTCAATTCCTCTTACCTGCATTAATTTTGTGGCTTCATTTTGTGGAAAAGCAGCCATCGAGGCAAATTTGATCTCCCTGGCTTCAGCTCCGCCCAGCGAGTCCATAATTTGCATTACACGCTCATTGGGAGGATCGTCGCTGTCTATTTTATAATCTGCGCCCATTAGCGCTTTAGATTGTAAAGAGATATTATCCTTTAGATTCTCTCCAAAAGATTGAATTGAAACTACCGCGGCAATTCCCAATACGATAGAAGCCATAAACAGCGTTAACTTTTTACCGCTGGCTTTCCCGTCACGCCAGGCCATTTTAAAAAGCCAGTTAATACCGGGTTTAGAAGGTTTATTGTTGTTCATCTTTTATACTTGCGTTTCCTGATTTTCAACAATTTTTCCTCCTTTTAGTTTCAGGATATGCTGTGTTTTTGCTGCTAATTCAGTATCGTGGGTAACGATAATCAGGGTAGTGCCTGCTTCTTTATTTAGATCGAAAAGTAATTCTTCTACTTTTTCGCCGGTTTCAGCATCAAGATTTCCCGTGGGTTCATCGGCAAATAAAACAGAAGGCCGGGTAGAAAAAGCACGTGCTAAAGCCACTCGTTGTTGCTCTCCTCCCGAGAGTTGGGAGGGATAATGATGAATACGATCTCCCAATCCCACTTTTTCCAATAATTCTTTTCCTATTTTAGAAGCATCTCTATTCCCCTGAAGTTCTAATGGAACGGCAACATTTTCTAAAGCAGTAAGTGTAGGTAGCAACTGGAAATCCTGGAACACAAATCCAATATGTTGATTTCGCAATAGCGCTCTTTCATCTTCATCTAGCGTGCTAAGTTCGCTTCCGCATAGATCAATAGTTCCGGAATCTGGCCTGTCTAATCCCGCGCAAAGTCCTAGTAGCGTGGTTTTTCCACTTCCAGACGGACCTACAATAGCAAAGGTTTTTTGTTCTTCTACTTCAAAATTAATATCCTGGAGAACTTTAAGTTTTTTAGAACCGCTGGAATAGCTTTTCTCCAGGTTGCGAACGTTTAATATCTTTGCCATCTTATTACTTGATTATTTTCTTTTTTGAATGAAGACAAAATAAGGAAATGATTTGATTATAAACCCCGTTGCTATGAGAAACTTGAAGTATTATTTTGCTATTTTTTCAATATTTATAATGATTTCCTGCGGAGAAAATGCCGAAAAGAAAGTTGAAGAAAAAAGCAAGGAAGAAACGCAAATCGAAACCGAAGCTAAGGTAAGTGAGAAAAACGTGATTCTTTTCTTCGGAAATAGCCTTACAGCGGGAATGGGATTAGAAGCTTCTGAAGCATTCCCGGTGCTTATTCAAAATAGGTTGGATTCGCTGAACTACAATTATGAAGTAGTAAATGCAGGCTTAAGCGGAGAAACCACTGCGAGTGGGAAAAACCGTATAAACTGGGTTTTAAATCAGGATGTGGATGTTTTTGTATTAGAACTTGGAGCAAACGATGGTTTACGCGGCATTCCCATAGCCGAAACCCGAAAGAATCTTCAGGATATAATTAGCACGGTAAAAGAGAAAAACCCCAATACTAAAATAGTTTTGGCGGGAATGCAAATTCCGCCGAATATGGGAGAAGAATATACCACCGATTTTAGAAATATTTTCCCTGAACTTGCCGAAGAAAACAATGTAGAACTCATTCCCTTTCTTCTTGAAGGTGTAGCTGGAGATCCAGAACTCAATCAACAAGACGGAATTCATCCCACCGCTGAAGGTTATGAAATTGTAGCCGACAATGTATGGAGTGTTTTGGAAGATGTAGTCGAGAAAGAATGATCTCAAATTGATTTTTCAGTAAATATAATTTCACAATTAAAGCTTTGGGGCCTACTGAGAAAACTTTTAGCCGTCATTCTGAATTTATTTCAGAATCTAAGTTGTTTATCATTAGAGTTTGTTAACATCCGAAATAAGTTCAGCTATACAGAACAGTTATTTGAACAGCCTTTTTTTAACTTAAAAGGATACCTCTTAATACTTCAATTCTTCTTCTCATTTGGCACTAAAGTTTTCAAAAAAAATGCTATTTTAGGCTTTTGTTAAGAATAATTGCTCTAAACCCTTTCTTATTCCATTTTTTAATAATTTTAGACTTATTAAATCCTGAACATTTAGTGCTTCTTTTCTTAATAATTTAAAGTGATTCATTCAATCTAAAAACAGAAGACTTTTTATGAAAAGAAGAAAATTTGTTCAATTAGCCGGTATGGGTACAGGGGCTTTAATGCTTCCTTCCTATTTAATGGGAAGTAATATTTCTGCCGAAGCACTCTTGCATCCCGGTATGGATATCCTCACCAAAAGAAAACTCGCCGACGTAGCCTTAAATACTGCGAAATCTCTGGGTTCTACCTATGCAGATGCCAGGATAGGCCGTTATCTTAATCAGTACGTTTTTACTCGTGAAGATAAAGTTCAAAACGTGGTAAATACGGAGTCTTTTGGAATAGGAATTCGAGTAATAGCTAATGGTACCTGGGGTTTTGCCTCTACCAATAGCGTCACCGAAGATGGTATTATGAAAGCCACGCAGCAAGCCGTTGCTATCGCAAAGGCAAATTCTAAAATTCAGAAAGAACCGGTAAAACTTGCTCCGGTAGAATCTCACGGGGAAGTTTCCTGGAAAACTCCAATTAAAAAAGACTTTAAAGAAGTACCTGTTTCAGAAAAAGTAGACTTATTGCTTAGCGCGAATGCTGCTGCTATGGATAATGGAGCCAACTTTGTGAATTCAGCGCTTTTTATGGTTAATGAACAAAAATATTTTGCTTCAACCGAAGATTCTTATATAGACCAGGATGTGCATAGAATCTGGCCAACTTTTGGTGTAACCGCCATAGATCGTGAGGCCGGGAAGTTCAAATCCCGTGATGCTATGAGCGCCCCAATGGGAATGGGTTATGAATATATGGATGGGCTGGAATCTGAAAAACTTGAAGGCCCTGGAGGATTAAGATTATATCGTAACAGTTATGATATGGTAGAAGATGCCACTTTAGCCGCTAAACAGGCTAAAGAAATGCTTTCAGCTAAATCTGTAGAGCCAGGTAAATATGATTTGGTGTTAGAACCAAACCACTTAGGATTAACCATTCACGAATCTGTAGGTCACCCATTAGAACTGGATCGTGTGCTTGGTTATGAAGCTAATTATGCCGGCACCAGTTTTGCTACGTTAGATAAATGGAAGTCTGGAGATTTCCAATACGGTAGTGATATTGTAAATCTTGTTGCCGATAAAACCCAACCGGGTTCTCTTGGTGCCGTAGGTTTTGATGATGAAGGGGTGAAAACCAAGAAATGGGATCTTGTGAGAAATGGAGTTTTAACCAACTACCAGGCTATTCGCGATCAGGTGCATATGATAGATCAAAATGAATCCCACGGATGTTGTTACGCGCAAAGCTGGAATGATGTTCAGTTTCAACGTATGCCTAACGTTTCATTAGAGCCGGGGAAAGAAAAATACTCTATAAACGATATGATCAAAAACGTGGAAAAAGGTATTTATATCGCCGGGCGCGGTTCTTATTCCATAGATCAGCAACGTTATAACTTCCAGTTTGGCGGTACCGTATTTTTTGAAATAAAAGACGGGGAGATCGTGGGTATGTTAGACGATGTAGCCTACCAGTCCAATACCCAGGAATTCTGGAATTCCTGTTCTAAAATTTGTGACGAAAGCGATTATCGTATGTTCGGATCTTTCTTTGACGGAAAAGGCCAGCCTTCTCAGGTTAGCGCTGTTTCCCATGGAAGTTCAACCTCCAGATTTGATGGCGTAAACGTGATCAATACGGGTAGAAGTGTTTAATAACTAACTGGTTTACTAAAAAGAAATATAGAAATGGCAATATATACAAAAGAAGAAGCCAGGCAAATTATGGAAAAAGCATTGAGCTTTTCTACTGCAGATGCCTGCGTAATTAATATGGGTGGCAGCGAGAGCGGAAATATTCGTTATGCTCGTAATACGGTTTCCACTTCAGGACACCGTTCTAACCAAACATTGGCAGTTGAAGCTAGCTTCGGAAAAAAATCTGGAACGGCTACTGTAGATGAATTTGATGATGAATCTTTGGAAAGTGTGGTGAAAAGAGCCGAAGAATTGGCACAACTCGCCCCGGAGAATCCTGAATTTATGGCGCCACTTGGCCCGCAAACTTATGATGAGTCGGTAAGTTTCGTTGAATCTACAGCGAATATCACTCCGGAATATAGGGCTGAGGTTGCCGCTAAAAGTATTAACCCTGCGTCTGAAAAAGACGTGACCGCTGCCGGTTTTCTTAATGATTCTAACGGATTTAGCGCGATGTTAAATTCCAGCGGACTTTTTGCCTACAACCAATCTACCGATGTTGATTTTACGGTTACTATGCGAACTAATGACGGCACTGGCTCAGGTTGGGTTTCCCGCGATTTTAACGATGTCAAAAAATTTGATCCTGAAGAAGCCGCAAAAGTAGCTATAGATAAAGCAGTAATGTCTCGGGAAGCCAGGGCGATAGAACCGGGGAAATACACGGTAATTTTAGAACCCGCAGCTTCTGTAGATTTACTGCGGAATATGTCTCGTGCATTTAATGCCCGTACTGCCGATGAAGGCCGAAGCTTTATGTCTAAAGATGATGGCACCAAAATGGGCGAAAAGATCGTAGACGAACGCGTAAATATTTGGAGCGATCCTCTACATCCCGATGTGCCAACTTCAACCTGGAATGGCGAAGGAATGCCGCTTAAAAAGATGAACTGGATTGAGAACGGTGTGGTTAAAAACCTGGCTTATAGTAGATATTGGGCAGAACAAAAGGGCGTGGACCCTGTGCCTTATCCATCTAATTTCATTATGGAAGGTGGCGATGCCTCTCGTGAAGAACTTATAAAAAGTACCAAAAGAGGAATCTTGGTAACCAGGTTATGGTATATTAGAAGTGTAGATCCGCAAACTTTACTTTATACCGGACTTACCCGCGACGGAACTTTTTACATAGAAAACGGGGAAATAAGATATCCGGTTAAAAACTTCAGGTTTAATGAAAGTCCGATAATTATGCTGAATAACCTGGAAACCCTTGGAGAACAGGTGAGAATAAACGGAAATTTAATTCCGTATATGAAAGTAAGGGACTTTACTTTTACCAGCCTTTCAGACGCAGTTTAAAACGTATAGATCTTTAAAAACTGGTTGTAGTGGAATTTTCATTACAGCCAGTTTTATTTTTTTGAAATTTATAAAATACAAAAGGTTTAGGTTTGTTTGTAGACCTACAAGGTTTCTAAAACCTTGCAGGAGGATAAAGTCGAATTGCCAAATAAATTGAAATCTATTTTTTACTTTTTGAGAGATGCGGAGTCTAATTTTAAAAGTGATTTCGATGTGCGGAATTTATTGAAACAAGATTGATCTTACGTAATTACTAAATATCCCGTCAGTTCGACTAGGGTTTTTAAGCGAAAGCTATAAAAAACCGTATCGAGAACATTTGAAACCTTTAACACACTTCTCGATACATCCCTATAAAGATCGGGACACTCGAAGTGACGATTTCCATTACTGGCACAATAGCATATATTTGTAAATCAAGATTAGTGAATTCGTGGCAACAAAAAATTATACACTATACAATCTACATTATACAATAAAAAATGAATAGTTTTTTCTTTACCAGGCTTCAATATGAATCGGGAGATTGGGATGTGGATCAAAGGATGCCCTCCAATTTGCTGAATTCCCTGGTGGAGTATACCACGCTGGAAGTAGATACCCGGGAGAATATTGTTCCGCTAAGTAGCGATGAGATTTTTAAATGCCCGTTTTGTTATATTTCAGGACATAAATTGGTACAGTTCACGGCTAAGGAAAAAGAGAATTTTGAAAAATATGTGAAAAATGGAGGTTTCGTTTTTGCCGATGATTGCAACCACGATATCGACGGACTTTTTGCTAAATCTTTCGAAAGGCAAATGGAAGAGATCTTTGGTCCGGGAGAATTGGACAAGATCCCAAACAATCACGAAATTTATAATGTGTTTTTTGAGTTTGAAAACGGTCCGCCAACTACTTCCCAGGAATTAAACGGTTGGGGAGACGATCTGGTGCACGAATATTTAAAGGCAATTGTTATAAACGGAAGAATTGGCGTGCTTTATAGCAACAAAGATTACGGTTGCGAGTGGGATTATGATTTTAGAAACAAACGATTTTATAAAATAGATAATACCCGTTTTGGGGTGAATATCGTGATGTATGCCCTTACATCTTAACCAGCAGGCTGCTGGACACAATATTAGCAATATTGAAGGGCAATGATTATAAAACCTATTACAAGTTCACCCTTTGAGTAAACTACCTCGGAACAAGCCCACAAGGCATAAAGTGGAAAGTTTTTGATTCGAGACAAGCCTCGGAATATTTAAATCTCGATTATCGAGTAAATTTAAAATAAGATGAAAATATGGATCAGCAATTAGCCGATTTAGACCAGGAAGTAAAAATCCTTACCGGGAAACTTAAAGACCTAAAAACCGAGATCGCTAAGGTAATTATTGGGCAGGAAGAAACCGTAGACCAGTTACTTATTACATTTTTGGCAGGTGGGCATGCGCTTTTAGAAGGTGTTCCCGGTTTGGCCAAAACTTTAATGATAAGAACGCTTTCCCAGGCAATAGATTTAAAATTCAAGAGAATTCAGTTTACGCCAGATCTAATGCCTTCCGATATTATTGGGACTGAAATTCTCGAGGAAGACCATACCACGGGGAAGAAATTCTTTGAATTCAATAAAGGACCGATTTTCGCAAATATTATTTTAGCCGATGAGATTAACCGAACCCCACCAAAAACCCAGGCGGCGCTTTTGGAGGCGATGCAGGAGTTTGAAGTGACTTATTCCGGGAAAACCTACGAACTAGAGCGTCCGTTCTTTATTTTGGCAACGCAAAACCCGATAGAACAATCGGGAACCTTTCCTTTACCGGAAGCGCAACAGGACAGGTTCCTTTTTTATATTAAAATCGGCTATCCTACAGAACTTGAAGAAAACCAAATTTTAAAACATACCACGGGATCTAAGAAGACGACGATAAACCCAATTCTTAGTGGCGCTGAAATCTTAAGACTGCAGCAATTGGTGCGGGAAGTTCCTATAAGTGATGAGTTGATTTCCTATGTTAATAAACTTATTCGGGCCACTCGTCCTGAAACCAGCAGCAACGAATTTGTAAAAGAATGGGTGAACTGGGGGGCAGGACCAAGAGCAGGGCAGGCGATGATCCTCACTGCGAAAGCCAGGGCTTTACAACAAGGCAGATTGGCTGTAACTCCCGAAGATCTGGAACATTGTGCTTACCCGGTTTTGCGCCATAGGGTGATTGTGAATTTTAAAGCGGAAGCCGAAGGAATAACTTCAGATGAGGTGACCGCCGAATTACTAAAATCAATAATACCGGCAGAAAAAGCAAGAAAATAAAATCAAGAACCTCGGGCAAGTCCACGAGGTATGAGTCGGAAAATTATTCTTTTATTCGAGGCAAGCTTTGGAGCATTTAAATCTCGATTATCGAGTAAACTGCCTCACAGCAAGCTCAAGAGACATTTATAGTGAAGAATTGTTTAATTTTCGAGGCAAGCCTCGGAGCTCCCGATAGTAATCGGGATAAATCTCGATTATCGAGTGAAGCAGGATTATCAGCAGTTATTAAAACCAGAGATCATCAACAGCGTGAGTGGTTTAGCACTTATCGCCAGGGTGACGGTAGACGGCTATCTTTCTGGCCTAAACCATAGCCGAAGGCTGGGACCCGGAATGGAATTTAGCCAGTATCGCGGTTACGAGCCGGGAGATGATATGCGATTGCTGGACTGGAAAATGCTGGCTCGTTCGGGTCGATATTACATCAAACAATCTGAAGTAGAAACCAATATTTCGATAAAATTTATTCTCGATTCCAGCAGGTCTATGCAACACGAGGAAGATGGAATAACCAAAATGGACTATGTTCGGGTTTTGGTCGCTTCTTTGGCCTGGTTGGCGCAGGGACAGGGAGATGCTGTTGGGCTCTTTGCATTGAACGATCACCAATTGCACGCCCTTTATCCACAAGTTCAGAAAAAGCATTTTAATAGGTTATTGCTGGAATTGATCAACATTAAAACTGAAGGGAAATGGCCTAAAAATCCGAAAGCCGCTGAAAAACTTAACGATAGGAGACACAAAGAACTTATATTTTTTATTTCAGATCTACACGAAGAAACTTCAGAATTAACTAATGTTATCACCAAGTTGAAAACACCCAGAAATGAAGTGGTGGTTTTACATCTTCTGGGAAAAAATGAATTGGAATTTAATCATAAAGGTTCGCTTACTTTTGAAGACCTGGAAACCGGTGCGCGAATGAAGATAGATGCCAAAGAAGCCCGGAAGCAATACCTGGATTCCCTGGAGAAATCGATTAAAACAACTAAAGAAATTATGCTGGCCAATGCTATTACCTATCAACTTTTTCGGCTTGATGAACCGATTGGAGAGGCGCTTCAATTGTTACTGAAAAAACGTAATAATTTAATGTAGTATGTTTTTTCTAAATCCTTCATTTTTATGGGCTTTACTGGGACTCGTCGTTCCGGTAGCGATTCATTTATGGAGTAAAAAAGAAGGAAAAACCATTAAAGTTGGGAGTATAAAATTCCTACAGGAATCTGATTCCCAAAAAAGCAGTAGCATTAAACTGAACGAATTCTGGTTGTTGTTGCTAAGAATGTTGCTCATCACGATTTTGGTGTTTATCCTGGCCGAACCACGTTTACATTATAAAACCGAAAATTCACCGATCACCTATTTGGTTGAAAAATCTTTGCTTTCTTCTTCGGAAGTAAAAACGCTAACAGATAGTTTAAACAATACCGTTGAGGTTCGGTTTTTAGAAACCGATTTTCCGGAATATGAACCTGAAATTGTAAAGGATACTTTTTCTGAAACCCCGAATTACTGGAAACTCGCCAGGGAAGCGGAAACTTTAAAAACCGATAGTATAGTGGTTTTTACCAATGCTTTTGTTAGCGGAATTAAAGGAAAACGTCCTGAAATTAGCAAAAATATTCATTGGATTAACCTGAATCCGGGAACTGTAAAAACCAATTTGGTGGGGGCGATTAAAAGAGGAGAAGAAATCGAACGCATTTCAGTGATTAGCGATACTGAAGAATTTAAATTTCAGAAGGAAAAGCAAAATTTAAGCACTTCAGAAATAGAAACTGAATTCGTAAATATTCCGGTGGTGGAATTGGATACTTTGCGGGTACAAATATATTCCGAAGAAGAATTTCGGTCGGAAAATAAGTATATCAAAGCTTCGTTTTTGGCTTTGGGAAAGTACCTGGAACAGCCTATTGAAATTATAAATTTTGAAGAAGAAAATTTTAATTCAAATTCCGGAGAAATATTGATCTGGTTGAGTGAAGAACCTTCACCAAAAACTGAAGGAAAAGTTGTGAAGTTCCGAAGGGATTCTTTGGCAAATTCAATTATTGAGCCTGGAAACTTCGAAAATGAATATCATTTAACCGGCCAACTAAATTCAGAAAATATTGTTGAAGAACATCTCGCCGAACAGCTTTTGGAAATGTTCAACCTCTATACCGAAATTAATAAAGAAGCTGAAAAGTATGATTTTCGGGTGATGAATTTGGCACTTTTAAAGCCAAATTTTGGAGAAGCTTCAGAATCGACAAAAAACCGGAATGGCAGAGATATTTCTAAATATTTATGGATATTATTAAGCATACTAATCTTATCAGAAAGAGCCTTGTCGCGATATAGAAAACAATGAGCAAAACCGGAAAAGACATATTAATCAGGTTTCAAAAGCGCTGGCAACTATTACTTTGGCTGGAGGTATTTCTCTATGCTACTGTTGCTGCGGTTTTTATCTGGTTCTTTTCTTTCAATTTACTCATCTGTATTTTTAGTTTCGGAATTGTTTTTATTGTGGCTGCTTTTCTCAAAAGGCCGTGGAAAATCGATTTGCAGAAAGTCAGCAGTTTTATTGATCGCAAATCCAATAAACTGGAATATAGCAGCGGATTATTACTAAAACCAACCGAGGAGCTGTCTGGTTTAGCAAAACTTCAGCAGCAAAAAGTAGCAAAAGAAGTCGAAGCCGAGAGCAAAAAAATTCAGCCTGAGCATAAACTGGGAAAAGCCGCAATTACTTCTGTAGTAATGATTACTATTGGTTTTTTTGCGTTTTATTTCGGGTTAACTGAAAATTATTTTTCAAAGGAAAATGAAATTCCGAAGGAAGAAATTATAGTTTTTCGGCCTACAGATTCTACTGAAGTGAAATCTAAAGCGCCGATTTTAAAAGAGCAGCAACTAACAATCAATTATCCCGGGTATACCGGTCTTGCAAATTCCACGTCATCCAAAATGGACATTAAAGCCGTAGAAAGTTCCCGGGTAACCTGGAAGCTTGGTTTTGAAGGCGCAGTAGATAGCGTAAGCCTGGAAAGTATGGGCAGGCGCCGGCCGATGAAAGAAAATAATGGAACATACACAGGAACTTCGGTTTTGGAAAATTCAGGTTTCTATAATTTTAGGTTTACCGATAAGGCTGGCGCGAGTTATGTTTCAGATCTTTATGCGATTGAAGTCACTAAAGACAAAGCACCGGTGATTATTTTGGAGGGTTTAAAGCAATTCAATTCTTTTAATTATGATGATGAAAAACGCATCAATTTTAGCGCTTCCATAACCGACGATTTTGGACTTGCAAATGCTTATATTATCGCTACAGTAAGTAGGGGAACCGGGGAATCGGTAAAATTTAGGGAAGAAAAATTGAGTTTTGATAATGCTGTTGAAAGTGGAAATAAAAGCCTGAATTTGACCAAAAATATAGATTTGGATAAAATGGAAATGGAGCCAGGGGACGAGCTTTATTTTTATGTAGAAGCCAGCGACCTTAAACAGCCCCAAGCCAACATTGCCCGTAGCGAAACGCATTTTGCGGTAATAAAAGACACGGTAGATTACGGCCCCGGCGTAGATGGCGGATTCGGGGTAGACCTGATGCCCGATTATTTCAGAAGTCAGCGGCAATTGATTATCGACACCGAAAAACTAATTAGTGAGCGCGGAAAACTTTCTAAAGAAGAATTTAATAAAACCAGTAATGATCTTGGTTTTGATCAAAAAGCGCTTCGGTTAAAATATGGTCAGTTTATGGGGGATGAAGCTGAAGGGGGAATGGAAACCGGGGGTGAGACTTCAGGAGAAAATCACGATCCCGACGAAGATCCTTTAGCAGATTATACCCACGATCACGATGGCGACAATGAGCATAATTTGGTAGAAGAAGAACATAATCACGAAGCCGAAGATGGCGAGGAAGAAGATCCCCTGGCAGAATATTTACACAACCACAGCGATCCTGAATCTTCAACTTTATTTACCGATAATTTAAAAGCGAAGTTACGGCAGGCCTTAAATATCATGTGGGATGCCGAGTTGCATTTACGACTTTACGAGCCCGAAAAATCGCTACCTTTTCAATATGAGGCCCTGGAGCTTATCCAGGAAATCAAGAACAGCGCGAGAATTTATGTGCATCGTATCGGGTTTGATCCACCGCCAATTAAGGAAGATAAAAGGCTTACGGGAGAGCTTGACGAGGTGGGCAATTACCGGAAAAATGAAGAAATTAAGGAAAATGATGAATATCTTTTTATGCGGAAAAGTGTCTTAAGATTAGAAGAATTAAAAACTTCAAATTCAAAAATTACAGAAAGCGATCGGGAGTTGTTTGAAAAGGCGGGAAATGAACTTGCCGAAAAAGCCATAGCTGAACCCGGTAGGTATCTAAAGGTTTTACAGCAATTAAAACAACTTTCTGAAGAGCAACAAATCGCAAAAGAAATTATAATTGAAACACAAAAAGGCTTGTTGAAGGCACTGCCAAAAGCTAATGCTAAACCGCAAAAAAGGACCGGTTTTAGCGGAAAAATCAACGATTTATTATTGAAAGAACTGGAATTGAATGAGCAATAATCTCACTTTTTTAAATGCTTCATGGTTCTGGCCGGTACTTGTCTGCTGCCTTATTTTACTGTTGATTTTTCTTTGGAAAGAATGGTCACAAGCTGGAAAAAAACGTTTTTTTTTCAAAATTTTCCTGGCAATTTTAGCGGTTTCTTCTTTGGCGCTTATTGCTATAAAACCGGCAATTCCTCAGGAAGTTAGGGAAGGGAATGTTTTAATTCTTACTCAAGGTTATAAACAAAATCAGTTAGATAGTCTGAAAAAGGAATATCGAAAAATAAAAGTAATTGATTATCGAAAAGACGAGGTTTTGCCTGAATTGAAAACTTCAAAACAAATCTTTGTATTGGGCCAGGGAATTAGCGCCTATGACTTAAATCAATTTAAAGAGCTACCCGTCACTTATTTGCCGGGTGATACTGTTGCAGGAATTGTAAAGCTCAATTATAATCCGAAAAATCAGGTTGGAAATAAAATTAAGGTTCAGGGGAGATTTTTAAAAACAAAATTAGGAAATCGCCTGGTTTTAGAGGATGCCGGGGGAACTGCGGTGGATTCGATTGTTTTTACTTCAAAAGAAAATAAGAACTTTAACCTGGAAACCGAATTAAAAGTTGCCGGGAATTATGTTTTTAATATCACTTTAAAGGATTCTTTAGGAGAAATTTTAAGCAACAATGCCTTGCCGGTAAAAGTAACTAAAGAAGAAGCTTTACGAATTCTTATTTTGAATAGTTTCCCAACTTTTGAGATCAAATACCTAAAAAACTTTTTAGCCGAATCTGGACACGAACTGGTGGTGAAAAACCGGATTACTACCGGACGATTTAAATTCGAATTTTTTAATACCGAAAACACGAGTTTAGGAAATTTAAACGCAGGAATTTCAGAAGATTTTGATCTGCTTATTTCAGATTCCGGAGCTATTCGTAATCTCTCTTCCGCAGAAAATAGTGCGCTGCAAAATTCAATTCGGGAAACCGGTTTGGGGCTTTTTATATTGGGAGAAGCTAATACGCTGAATTCCTTAGGTGATTTTTCAGTTTTTGAATTAGAACGGGTTTCAGCTACAGAAACTGAGTTGGATAATCTTTCAGAAACTACTACTGCTAAACAACCTTTTCAGCTAAAAGATGAATTTGGTCTGGAAAAAATTCATAGTTCAAATTCGTCAATTTTAAGTGGCTATAAACGATTAGGGCAGGGCAGGATCGGTACCACTTTGTTAGAAAATACCTGGCAATTACAACTGGAAGGTAAACAGGAAGCTTATCAACTGGTTTGGTCTCAGCTGATGGAACAAATAAGTAAGAGAACTTCGGCCACGGCATCCTGGAAAGCGAAAACCGATTTCGCATTTAAAGATCAAGCTTTTGAGTTTCAGATAAGGACTTCAGTAGAAAATCTAAGAGTAAGCAATGAAAATGGACATTTAATTCCGTTAAAGCAGGATTTAAATAATCAGGAATTATGGAGCGGTAAAACCTATCCGCAGAAAGCAGGATGGCAGGAATTAAAAATGGAACAAGATTCTACTTCGGTTTTTAAATATTTTGTTCATCAAGCTAAGGACTGGCAGGCTTTAAAATCTTACCAAACCTCACAGGAAAATAATAGATTTTTTCAGCAGGAAATCTTAGAAGAAGAGTCGGTGAAAATGCCAATTGCCATTAATCCGTTGTGGTTTTTTGGAATATTTCTTATTTCGATGGGCGGTTTATGGCTGGAGCCTAAGTTATGAAATTATTTATTCTTTCTGGAAGGTCTGTAATTTTTAATCTTCTTCATTTTTTCACTTTTCGAAACCACAGCCAGGCTTAAAGAGACCAATACAGAAATAGCTGCAGTAGTACCCAAAGCGCCGCCATAACCTTTAAAAAACGGACTCGCATTTAGGTAGATAATAGAAAAGATAAATCCTGAAAAACCTACCAATAAATAGCTGGGAAGTATTTTGGAAGAAACCATTCCTATAAAAGTAGCGCCAATAAAAACTATAGGGATGTTTTTGGTTAAATATGGATTAAAAATATCAGGAAAAGAATAGAAAAATAAACCCACCAAAAGCGAGAGGCTTGCTGAAGCACGAACAGCACCCTGCTTGTACTTGTTATTAACTACATAAGTTAGGATGGCAGAAATAATACCGGTGAGAAAAAGAATGCTTATTTCCATTAAAACAGGGTATATAAAATGGCTGAAGTGATGGCAATACTACCAAAAGCGATAGTTCCCAGTTTACCACCAAATCCGTTAAAAATATTTTTAGAAAGAATAAGAATGCTACCTGCGATAATACCGGCCAGTAGAATAAATTTTAAATTGGGCGCTACACTGGCTGAAGTCATTCCCACAAAAGCACCGCAGTAAATGGCGGGTGGCGCTTCTTTTAAAAGATTTGATTTTCTGTTTATTGACGGCACAAAAGAAGCCAGGGTTCCTATAAAGCCAGCGGCAAGTACCGGGCCAAATTTAAGTTCAATATTTATAAAAAATGTGCTTAGGGCACCGGTCACCGCAAAAAGAATAAGATAAAGATCTTTTATAAAATACCTTTCTTCTTGCCGTGGCGCTTTAAAATAAGCAAGACTTATTAATACCGAAATTATCCCCAAAAATAAAAGTACGAGGGGAGCATTCATCTTATCAAAAAATATAGCGAACAAAAATGCAAACTGCATCATGATTAGAATAAAGAAAGATAATCTTCTGAATATTTTCGTCATACTTCAGGCTTGGTACTTTTAAGTCGGCAAAACTACTAAAACTATAAACTTTAGGCTGTTAGATTTTAATAATAAAAGGGCTTTTATTTTGACTTTTTCAGAATAATCAAGCCGAAAAATTCTTTTCAAAATTTAACGAGGCAGAATAATTTTGAGTTCAAATATTTTATAATTTTGGAAAATATCCTATAAAAAGGAAATAATCCAAATATGAAGAATAAGTCTATTTTACATCTGGATCTCGATGCATTTTTTGTTTCGGTAGAACGTAAGCAAAATTCTGAATTGAATGGTAAACCACTTATCGTAGGTGGAATGGGAGATCGTGGGGTAGTGGCGGCCTGTAGTTATGAAACGAGAAAATTTGGAGTACACTCCGGGATGGCAATGAAAGTAGCCCGGCAGCTTTGTCCGCAAGCTACGGTAATTAAAGGAAATGCCAGTACTTACACCAAGCATTCACACGTGGTGACTGAAATCATCAAAAGCCAGGTGCCCAGTTTTGAAAAAGCCAGTGTTGATGAGTTTTATGCCGATTTGAGTGGGATGGATAAATTTTTCGGCATCAATCAATTTGCCAGTGAGTTGAGACAGACAATTATAAAGGAAAGCGGCTTGCCAATTTCTTTCGGATTATCACAAAATAAAGTGGTTTCCAAGATCGCTACGGGAGAAGCTAAACCTAATGCAGAAATTGTAATTCCACATGGAAATGAGAAGATTTTTCTCGCTCCTTTAAGTGTGAATAAGATCCCGATGGTTGGGAATAAGACTTTTCAAAAACTTCTGAATTTAGGCGTTAGAGAGATAAAGACCATCCAGGAAATGCCGGTGGAAATGTTGGAAAGCGTTTTAGGAAAAGCCGGAAGAACTATTTGGAAACGTGCTAACGGTCTTGATGATACGCCAATTATCCCGTATCACGAAAGAAAATCTATTTCTACCGAGCGCACTTTTGGGCGAGATACTATAGATATGGTACGCCTGCACGCCACTTTGGTAGCAATGGCAGAGAGCCTGGCTTATCAGCTACGGCGGGGTAATAAGCTCACCAGTGTGGTAAGTGTGAAGATCAGGTATTCAGATTATCAAACACATTCTAAACAGGTGAAAATCTCATATACCAGTGCCGATCATATTCTTATTCCTAAAGTTGAAATGCTCTTTAAGCAACTCTATTCGCGTCGGTTGTTGATTAGGTTAATCGGTGTGAAATTCAGCGGACTTGTAGGTGGAAATTACCAGATTAACCTGTTTGATGATTCTGAAGAAATGCTGAATTTATATAATTCTATAGATAAAATTAAAGAGCGTTTTGGAGAACATAGCGTGATGCGCGCGGTGACAATGGGAACAAAAACCATTGGCCGCATGGGAAATCCGTTTAACGGTGAACCGCCAATTGTGTTGGCGCATAGAAAACAATAATGATCTATTTAAACTGCCATACCTGGTATTCGCTGCGCTACGGGACTTTTTCGGTAGAAAAACTCTGTGAACTCGCCCGGGAATTTAAAGTTGAAGCTTTAGCGCTTACCGATATTAATAATACTTCGGCTTGCTTAAATTTTATAAAGATAGCTTCGGAATATGGGTTAAAACCAAAAGTGGGAATTGATTTTAGAAATGGAGCCGAGCAACAATATGTAGGACTTGCGAAAAATAATGAAGGTTTCAGGCAGTTGAACGAGCATTTATCACAGCAGCTTCATTCAAAAAAAGATTTTAAACCTGAAGCTCCAGAATTACCTGATTGTTTTATTATTTATCCTTTCGAAAAAGTAGTAGCACACAAAAAGACGAATTTCAGAAACGATGAATTCATTGGAATTTCTGTAGAAAGCCTGCGGAAACTTAAATTTTCAAAATACCTGGAATTTAAGGAGAAACTGGTCTTGCAACAAAGCGTGAGTTTCAGAAATAAGCGCGATTATAACGCACACCGGTTGTTGCGGGCCATAGATAATAATGTTTTACTTAGTCAGCTTCCCGAAAGCGAGCAGGGTTCTTTTTCTCATCAAATGTTGTCTTCAGAAATTATCGCTTCGGAATTTGAAGATTATCCGCATATTTTAGAAAATACCCGACAGTTGGTAAAATCCTGCCGGGTAGATTTCAAATTCGGGAAAACCCAAAACCGAAATTTACTGGTATCAGGAAAAACTCCCGAAGCTGATGAGGAACGATTAAAGAAATTATGCGATGAAAATCTAGCAAAACGTTATCCCAAGATAAGTGAAAAGGTTTTGGAACGGGTAGAAAAAGAGTTGAATGCCATTATCAAACTTGGATTTGTTTCTTACTTTTTGATCAATTATGATATTGTGAGTTATGCGCGCACTAAGAATTTTCCGTTTATAGGGCGGGGGAGTGGCGCCAATTCTATTATTGCTTACATTATTGGAATCACCAATGTAGATCCCATTGAGCTGGACCTTTATTTTGAACGTTTTATCAATGAAAGTCGAAGTTCTCCCCCCGATTTTGATATCGATTTCTCCTGGAAAGACCGCAACGAGGTAACCGATTTTATTTTCAAAAAATACGAGTTTACCGCTTTAATGGGAACTTACGTAACCTTTAAACGCCGTGCGGTTGCCCGGGAATTAGGGAAGGTTTTTGGTTTGCCCAAAGAAAATATCGATAAACTTTCGGCAGGATTTTTTAGTATAAATGAGCTGGATAAACTGGAGAAGTTGGTGTTGCGTTATAGTGCTTTAATTGAAGGGTTTCCTAATTATTTAAGCGTGCATTCCGGCGGGATTTTGATTCTGAATGATAGCGTTTATAATTATGCCGCTACTTTTTTACCGCCCAAAGGTTTTGAAACCATCCAGATAGATATGAATATAGCGGAAGAAGTTGGGATTCATAAATTTGATATTCTTGCCCAACGCGGACTTTCGAAAATCACTGATGCGATTGAAATTGTAAAGGAAAATCAACCAAATGCTGAAATTAAGGATATTGAAAATATTAAACTTTTTAAAAAAGACCCGGAAATCAATAATCTCTTGAGAACCGGGGATTGCTTGGGGGTTTTTTATGTAGAATCTCCGGCAATGCGCGGCCTGCTCACCAAACTGCAAACCGATAATTATTTGAATTTAGTGGCTGCGAGTTCTATAATCAGGCCCGGTATTTCCAGCGGTGGGATGAAAGAAGAATACATAAAACGGCATCGTGATCCCGCACGAAGAAAACAGGCTCATCCCGTGATGTTGGAAATTATGGAAGACACGTACGGAGTTATGGTGTATCAGGAAGACGTGATGAAAGTAGCCCATAAATTCGCCGGACTTAGTTTTGAAGATGCCGATGTGTTGCGCCGGGGAATGAGCGGTAAGAAAACCTCTAAAGGCCAGATGCAGCGAATTGAAGCGAAATTCAGGGAAAATTGCAGGCAAAAAAATTATAGCGATAAGATTATTGATGAGGTTTGGGAGCAAATTTCTTCTTTTGCCGGCTATGCATTTCCAAAGGGGCATTCGGCTTCTTATGCGGTGGAGAGTTACCAGAGTTTATATTTAAAGAAATATTTTCCGCTGGAATTTATGGTAGCTGCGCTTAATAATGGTGGCGGATTTTATGGTGTAGAAACTTATATCCAGGAAATTAGAAAATGCGGTGGAAAGGTATATCCACCCTGTATCAATAAAAGCGATCATCCCAACAGTATTTTTGGAAAAGATATTTATTTAGGATTAGGCTATATCAAAGAATTGGAGACTAAAACCGTGCAGCAAATTCTGGAAAACCGGCAGTTTTTTGGAGCTTTCAAGTCGTTTGATGATTTTATAGATCGCGCTTCTATTTCTATAGAACAACTAAGTATTTTGCTGAAAATAGATGCTTTTAGATTCACACAAATAGATAAACATCATTTACTATGGAAAGCTCATTTTAAACTGAATGCCTCCAAACCGGTAGCTAAACAGGAAAAGTTATTTAATACCGCTCACCGGGATTTTGAACTTCCGCAGTTTCAATATTCAGCATTAATAGAAGCTTTTGACCAGATGGAATTATTGGGTTTTCCGCTTTGTTCGCATTTTAAATTGCTTAAAAGTCCTATTAAAAAATCGGTAAGAGCAAAAGATCTAAAACATTATGTGGGAAAGGAAATATTGATCTATGGCGCCCTTATCACCGCCAAAAAAACCGGAACTTCTAACGGAAAATATATGTATTTTGGGACTTTTTTTGATGAGAAGGGTGATGTCTTCGATACTGTGCAATTCCCCGTAACCGCAGAAAAATATCCGTTACGAAGCAAAGGAATTTACAAATGCTACGGCAGGGTAAATAATGAGCTGGATTATATTTCTATTAGCATACAATGGCTGCAACGCCAGGATACCCTAACCGATCCCCGGTTGGTTGGATACCAGTTTTCTTAGGGGTTAGTAATAAAAACCTCTTAACCGTCAATCTGAACTTGTTTCAGGATCTAAGATGTTAGAATCTGAAACAAGTTCAGATTGACGTAATTATGAGCTTTAAAACTCTTATTTCAAATACTCCAGTACATTCTTTTCAATACGCGTTTCAATATTACTGATATCACTTTTCACAAAAGCTTCTCCGGTAATTTTCTCGTATAATTCAATATAACGCTCAGAAACCGATTCGATATATTCATCGCTCATTTCTGGTAGAATTTGACCGTCTTTTCCCTGGAAGTTATTTTCAATAAGCCATTGTCTCACAAACTCTTTAGATAGTTGTTTTTGTGGCTCATCGTTGTCCTGTCTTTCCCGGTAACCATCGGCATAAAAATATCGAGAAGAATCGGGAGTATGAATTTCATCTATTAAAACAATTTCCCCATCAGCATTTTTACCAAATTCATATTTGGTATCAACTAAAATTAATCCTCTCTTTGCGGCAATTTCGGTTCCGCGTTTAAAAAGATTTCGGGTGTATTTTTCAAGAATTTCGTAATCTTCTTTAGAAACAATAGCACGTTTTAGAATTTCCTCTTTAGCAATATCTTCATCGTGATCGCCCTGTTCAGCTTTGGTTGCAGGAGTAATAATTGGCTCCGGGAATTTATCATTCTCCTTCATTCCGTTAGGCATTTCTACCCCACACAGCATACGTTTCCCGGCTTTGTATTCCCGGGCAGCGTGGCCGGCAAGATAACCGCGAATTACCATTTCAATTTTAAAAGGCTCGCAAGCCTGGCCAACCGCAACATTAGGATCTGGAGTGGCTTCCAGCCAGTTGGGTACAAGGTCGCGTGTGGCTTCCATCATTTTTGTGGCAATTTGATTAAGGATCTGGCCTTTGTAAGGTATACCCTTTGGCATTACCACATCAAAAGCCGAAAGCCTATCAGTTGCTACAATTACGAGTTTATTATTTTTTAAAGTATAAACATCCCGCACTTTACCTTTGTAAATATCGGTTTGGCCTGGAAAATTGAAATCGGTTTTTATAATGGTATTGTTCATTAGAATCTATTCTGAATTTTGGAAACTGAATTTTATAAAAAATTGAAATAGGATTTTACTCGATAATCGAGATTTAAATGTTCCGGGACTTTTCCCGAGATGTAAATTATTTATTCTTAATGCTTCCCGGATTTATCCGGAAGTAACTTATTCTGTATGTTCAATTTCTTTATAGGCTGAAATAATCTTTTTCACCAATCTATGGCGAATCACATCTTTATCGTCAAGGTAAATTATTCCTACGCCTTTTACTTCTTTAAGCACGAGTAAAGCTTCTTTTAGACCTGAAATTACCCTGCGCGGCAAATCTATTTGCCCGGGATCTCCGGTGATCATAAACTTGGCGCTTTTCCCCATTCTGGTAAGAAACATCTTCATTTGTGCGTGCGTGGTATTTTGGGCTTCATCCAAAATCACGAAGGCATTATCTAAGGTTCGGCCACGCATAAAAGCAAGTGGTGCAATTTGTATTACTCCTTTTTCTATAAATGAATCCAATCTTTCCTGGGGAATCATATCCCGAAGTGCATCGTAAAGCGGCTGCATATAAGGGTCTAGTTTTTCCTTAAGATCGCCGGGAAGAAAACCCAGGTTTTCACCAGCCTCAACTGCGGGACGGGTAAGGATAATTCTGCGAACCTGTTTTTCTTTTAAAGCTTTAACGGCAAGTGCAACACCGGTATAGGTTTTCCCGGTTCCGGCTGGGCCAATGGCAAAAACCATATCGTTTTTACGCATCAGTTCCACCAGCTTTCTTTGGTTTGCGGTTTGGGGTTTTACCAAACGACCGCCAACCCCGTGAACCAAAACTTCGCCGCTCTCATCTGAGGTTTGATAATCTGAACTTTTCTCGCTGGTAAGCACTCTTTCAATCACATTTTCGTCCAGTTTATTATACTTTCCGAAGTGCTCCATAAGCATCGTGATGCGTACATCAAATTCTTCCAGCATTTCCTCGTCACCAAAAACCTTAATTTTGTTTCCGCGGGCTACAATTTTCAGCTTAGGAAAGTATTTTTTAAGAAGTTCAATATTCTCGTTTTGTTGCCCAAAAAATTCGCGGGGATTAATTTCTGAAAGTTCAATTACAATTTCGTTCAAAGGCTTATGGTTTTAGTTGAAAAACAATGTCAAAATATTTTTATTTATAGTTATTCTTTATTTGTTGCTACTAAGTTTTAATGCTAATTTTGGCAGTCCAAAAGATAAGTTCATGTGCTTGACTTTCTTTTTCGAAAAACCAATAAAACTTAACTTCGCGTACTATACAAACTTACATAAAATAAGCGCTTACAAGTTAAAAAAATATTAACAATCACCTATGGCTATCATTACTTTAACCACCGATTTTGGCGAGAAAGATTACTTTGTGGGAGCGGTTAAGGGAGCTATTTACAGCGAATTAAAAGATGTTAGAATTGTTGATATTTCACATTCGGTTTCCCCATTTCATATTAGTGAAGCCGCTTACATTATAAAAAACGCGTACAATAGTTTTCCCAAAGGCAGTATTCATATCATTGGGATCGATTCAGAGTTTACTCCAGAGAATAAACATTTGGCTGTTTTACTGGACGATCATTATTTTATTTGTGCCAACAACGGGATTTTATCTTTGCTTGCTTCAGAAATAAAGCCTGAAAAAATTGTGGAAATCAATATTCACGATGCTATTGAAACCAATTTTCCTGTTTTAGATGTTTTTGTAAAAGTAGCCTGCCATTTAGCCCGGGGCGGCACCCTTGAAGTTATTGGGAAAAATATTAATGAAATAAAGTACCTGAAACAGTTTGAACCCACTATTAATTCGGAAAAAAACCAGATCGTTGGGCACGTGCTTTATATTGATAACTACGGAAATGTGGTGACCAATATTAGTCGGAAGCTTTTTGATAATGTAGGGAAAGGAAGAAATTATTTAATTAGTGCAAGAATGGTTACTTTTCCGAAGATTTATGAAGCTTATTCCGACTGGATTAATTTTGAAGTTGAAAAAGAAAACAGGGGAGAGGAAGATGGTAAAAAACTCGCCTTATTTAATTCTGCAGGATATATAGAACTGGCAATTTATAAGAGTAATCCTTCTACCGTTGGAAGTGCATCTACACTTTTTGGACTGGAGAACAGGGATACTGTAACTATTAAATTTGAAGAAAAATGATAAACAGAATTGTAAAAATGGAATTTGACCCTGAAAAAGTTGAAAAATTCCTTTCTAATTTTGAAGAAAATAAAAAGAAAATTAGGGCGTTTGGTGGTTGTTATAAGCTACAGTTATTACAGGACCAGCACAATACAAATATTTTTTTTACGTATAGTTACTGGGTAGATGAGCCCTCTTTAGAACGTTACCGCAATTCAGAATTATTTAAAGGAGTATGGGAAAAAACCAAAGTGCTTTTTAACGCAAAACCGGTAGCCTGGAGTACTACAGTAGTGAGTAGTGAAGGGTGAAAAGTGAGGAGTGAAGTGGGAAGGAAATGTCATTAGAATTTCGATTAAAAAAAAGTTTCAGCAGAAAACACACCAAACCAAATACCGATAACTCACAACCGACAACTCACAACTGATAACTGATAACCGAAATTAATGCTGGCCATTTTAAACAAAGAAATAAACTCATTTTTTTCATCACCGATCGGTTACCTTGTCATTGGGATCTTTTTGGTGGTTTGTGGCTTGTTTTTATTTGTGTTTACCGGGGATTACAATATCCTGGATAATGGTTTTTCCGATGTAAAACCTTTCTTCAACCTGGCGCCCTGGATTTTTATTTTTCTTATTCCTGCAATTACCATGAAGAGTTTTTCTGAAGAAAAAAAACAGGGAACAATGGAGCTTTTGCTTACCCGCCCTATTGGTTTTACACAACTTATTCTTGGAAAATATTTTGGTGCTTTAATCCTTGTGCTTTTGGCGATTTTACCCAGTATTTTATACGTAATTACCATTCATCAACTGGGAAATCCGGTTGGGAATTTTGATTTTGGAGCAAGCCTTGGTTCTTACCTCGGCTTAATTTTTCTTGGAGGCTGTTATACTGCTATTGGTATTTTTGCTTCTTCGCTTTCTCAAAACCAGATCATCGCATTTATTATCGCAGTTTTTTTATGTTTTCTAAGCTTTTTTGCTTTTGAAGGACTGGGAAATCTAAACCTTTTTGGAAGCACAAATTATGGTGCAGAATACCTGGGAATAAGTTTTCATTACCAAAGTATAAGCAGAGGTGTGATAGACACCCGGGATATTATTTATTTTTTAAGTTTTATAATTTTCTTTCTAAAACTTACACAGTTAAGGTTAATATCAATTCAGAAAAATTCTTAGGCTGTGAAACATCAAAACACATATAAAGCTGTTTTTTGGTTAATCATTGCGCTGGTTGCTATAAATTTATTAGCTGCCAACTTTTTTGAGCGCATAGATCTCACCCGAGATCAACGTTATACCCTTTCTCCCGCTGCACGGGAAATTGTTTCAGATGCTGATTCTCCAATCATTATTGAAGTTTTTTTAGAAGGAAATTTTCCTGCGGAATTTAGACGACTTCGGAATGAAACCAGGCAAATGCTGGAAGAGTTTTCAGCTTATAACAGTAATATAAAATTCACTTTTACCAATCCGTTAGAAGAAAGTAATGATGCTGAAGCTACTGCACAGGATTTTTACCAGAGAGGGATGCCGCCTGCAAGAGTAAGTGTTCAGGAAAACGGTAAAAGTTCTGAAGCTTTGGTTTTTCCCTGGGCCGTGGCCAGGCTTGGTGAAAAAGAAGTGCAAATTCCTCTATTAAAAAATAAACTTGGCGCTACCGATGAAGAGCGGGTTTCCAGCTCGGTACAGCAACTGGAATATGCTATTGCTAATGCCTTAAACAAACTGATTTACCCACGCAAAAAGAAAATTGCAGTGATGCGTGGTAACGGGGAATTGCCCGATGCGCGCATAGCTAGTTTTATAAAAACCCTGCAGGAATATTATTTTATGGCACCGTTTACTTTAGATTCGGCTGCTGTAAATCCTCAAAAAACGCTTCAACAATTAAAAGAATACGATTTGATTCTTGAGGCAAAACCTACCCAGGCTTTTAGCGAAAACGAAAAATTTGTTTTAGATCAATACACGATGAGTGGTGGAAAATCGCTTTGGCTCACTGAAGCTGTAGCGATGGAAACCGATAGTTTGCTGAATCCTTCAGGTAGAGCTTTTGCTTTGCCACGCGATCTAAACTTGGGCGATTTCTTCTTTTCCTACGGAATTAGAATTAACCCGGTTTTAATCAACGATATCTATTCAGCGCCTATTATTCTGGCTTCAGGGCAGGGAAATAATACGCGGTTTAATCCGTATCCCTGGTTTTACAGTCCGTTAACCACTTCGCCCAACGGCCACCCGATAATCAATAATATTGAAGCGGTGAAATTTGAATATGCCAATCAAATTGATACGCTTCAGAATAAGCTTGATAAAACAATTTTATTAAGCAGTTCGCCTCAAACCAGGCTGGAAGGTACGCCTCGTGAAATTAGCCTTGATATGGTAAGTAGGGAGCCAGATTTGGCTTCCTATGCAGATGGTGAGCAACCGCTGGCTGTTTTGCTTGAAGGTAATTTTACTTCGGTTTATAAAAACCGGATTAAACCATTCGAAATTCAAAATCCTCGAGATGAAAGTCCGGAAACTAAAATGCTGGTAATTGCCGATGGAGATGTGATTAAAAACGATGTTCAACGAGGTGAACCGCTGGAACTTGGTTTTGAACGCTATACCGGGAATACTTACGGAAATAAAGAATTTCTTTTGAATGCTGTAAATTATATGCTGGACGATAGCGGACTTATAGATATTCGTAGCAAGGAAATAAATATCGCATTTCTGGACGATCAAAAAGCTGCTGAAGAGCGGGAAAAATGGCAGGTAATTAATATTCTGGTTCCGTTGATTATCCTGGGACTTTTCGCTTTCGGATTTAATTATTTTAGAAAAAGGAAATACCTAAAATAGCTTTTTCAATGTTTACTTTTCTTAAATTAAAATCAACATATTAACAATTATAAATTTATTATATGCTTTAAATATTTGTTATTCAGATTATTACTTCATATTATAATGTTTTTGATGTTAATAAAAACTCGCCGGTACAAGCTCAATTTTTAATAGATTAAAATATATTTGTACTGATTTCTAATTAATCACAAAGCCGATGAAATTTATTGTATCCAGCAGTTACTTGCTGAAACAGCTTCAGATATTGGGTGGGGTTATTAACAACACCAACACCCTTCCAATTTTAGACAACTTTTTATTCGATCTTAAGCAGGACGAGCTTACGGTTTCTGCCTCAGACCTTGAAACTACAATGTCTGCAAAACTTAAGGTAGAATCAGATTCCGAAGGAAAAATAGCAGTGCCTGCCAAGTTACTTTTAGATACGCTTAAGACTTTTCCCGAGCAGCCCTTAACTTTTGTTGCTGAAGATAATAACACGATAGAATTAAGCTCTAACCACGGTAAATACGCCCTTGCGTATGCCGATGGAGAGGAATTTCCGAATCCGGTGGAATTGGAAGAGCCAAGTAGCACTGTTATAGAAGGAGATATTCTGGCAACTGCAATTAGCAAAACTATTTTCGCTTCAGGAAACGACGATCTTCGTCCTGTGATGAGCGGGGTTTTCTTTCAGTTTACTACCGAAGGGCTGACTTTTGTTGCGACTGATGCACATAAATTGGTGAAATACCAACGTGAAGATGTTTCTGCTTCCCAGGCTTCAGATTTTATTATGCCTAAAAAGCCATTAAATCTTTTAAAAGGAATTTTGGCGGGTAGCGAAAGTGAAGTACTTATAGAATACAACGATTCTAACGCGAAATTCACTTTTGATGATACGCAATTAGTTTGCCGTTTAATTGATGGAAAGTATCCAAATTACGAAGCGGTAATTCCAAAGGAAAATCCGAATAAATTAACCATAGAGCGCAACCAGTTTTTGAGTTCTGTGCGTAGGGTTTCTATTTTCTCTAATAAAACGACGCACCAGGTGAGATTAAAAATTGCAGGTGCCGAATTAAATATTTCTGCAGAAGACGTAGATTACAGCAATAAGGCAGAAGAGCGTTTAACTTGTTCTTACCAGGGCGACGATATGCAAATTGGTTTCAACTCCCGTTTTCTGACTGAAATGTTGAATAATTTAACTTCAGATGATGTTCAATTGGAAATGAGTTTACCAAACCGCGCAGGAATTTTAACACCTGTAGATGGTTTAGACCCGGGAGAAAAAATCACGATGCTGGTTATGCCGGTGATGCTTAATAATTAGTATTGAGTGCTGAGTACTGAGTAGAGAGAATTGAGTAGATAGTAGAGATTGTCTGAAAAGTTTTTTAACTCGTCATTCTGAATTCATTTCAGAATCTAAGATGTGGATAATCAAAACATATTAGAAGCTGAAACAAGTTCAGCTTGACGAAATCATACTTTTCAGACTAAAAAAAACCTCACAGGTTTCAAAATCTGTGAGGTTTTTGATGTTATAGATTTATTTTATAATCTCAATAGATAAGGGATAATGCGGGATTTCCCCGTTGCTTACTTTAATGGCATTTATTATCGGTAGAATAATCATAATGATGGCAATACCTATAAGAGCGATAATTCCAAGTCCGAATAAAAAGATAAGTGGAATACATAATAAGCTGTATATAAACATACTTATTTGGAAATTGATGATCATTTTTCCGTGAAAATCCATCCCTGCAACTTTATCTTTTTGGGTAAGCCATAGGATAAGTGGAACTATAAAGCCGCCAATTCCTGTAACTAAATCCAGCAACTGACTTAAGTGGGTGATGACGAGCATTTGGTTGTCTTCTCTCATTTATTTGGTATCGAGTAATTAGTATTAAGTATTGAGCTGATTAGAACTCCCATAAATAAGACGATAAATTTTAAAAAATGTTACATTTTTTAGCTTTTCGGTTTTTATGGCTTTACAAAGATTTTAAGGGATAATATTTCTTTAAAGAAATACTGCGAACTAAAAACTGCGAACTGCAAACTGATTTTTTATCTTTGCGCTATGAAATTAAACGATACTATTGTAGCGCTTGCCACGCCTTCTGGAGCGGGTGCTATTGCCATTATTAGGGTTTCCGGCCCCGAATCTCTTGCTATTGTTTCGCCACTTTTTAAAGCAAAAAGCAGGAAAAAACTTGAAGACCAGCCCAGTCATACCTTGCATTTGGGAAATTTATTGGATGGTGATCGTACTTTAGATGAGGTTTTAATTTCAGTATTTAAAGGTTCGAAATCCTATACCGGGGAAGAAACTATCGAAATTTCCTGTCACGGGAGTCCATATATTCAGCAGGAGATTATTCAGTTAATGATTAGAAAAGGTTGTCGCTCTGCTGAAGCCGGGGAATTTACAATGCGTGCTTTTCTTAACGGAAAAATGGATCTTAGTCAGGCAGAGGCCGTAGCCGATCTAATTTCTTCTGAAAATCAGGCCTCTCACCAAATGGCACTGCAACAAATGCGCGGCGGATTTTCTAATGAAATTCATCGGTTACGCCAGGAGTTATTAGATTTTGCTTCTTTAATTGAATTAGAATTAGATTTTTCCGAAGAAGATGTGGAGTTCGCTAATCGCGGTCAATTTAAAGAACTTGTAGCCAGGATTCAGCAGGTTTTAAAACGTTTAATAGATTCTTTCGCAACTGGAAATGTGCTTAAAAACGGAATTCCGGTGGCGATTGTAGGTGAGCCAAACGTAGGGAAGTCTACTCTATTGAATTCCCTTTTAAATGAAGAACGTGCCATTGTTTCTGAAGTTGCCGGTACCACCCGGGATTCTATTGAGGACGAAATGAGTATTGGTGGAGTTGGGTTTAGATTTATTGATACCGCTGGAATCAGGGAAACCGAAGATGTTGTGGAAAGCATCGGAATAAAGCGAACTTTTGAAAAGATTAGTCAGGCGCAGGTAGTTGTTTATCTTTTAAATGCAGAAAAGTTTAAAGCCCAAAGTTCAAAATTCAAGGTTGAAATTAAAAAAATCCACAATCAATTTCCTCAAAAACCACTTGTAGTTATCGCTAATAAAGTAGATCAACTTACAGAAAAGGAGAAAGAGAATTTATTTGAAAATTTAAACGAACTGGAAGGTGCAAGTTTGCAGTTAATTTCTGCCAAAACAGGCGAAGGTGTAGAGGAATTAAAAAGTAAATTACTGGAATTTGTAAACACCGGTGCGCTTAGAAATAATAATACGATAGTAACCAACAGCCGTCACTACAATGCACTTTTAAAAGCACTAGAAGAAATAAATAAAGTAGAGGAAGGCTTGAACAGCGATTTGTCCGGAGATCTATTGGCTATAGATATACGAGAAGCTTTGGAATACTTTGGCGAAATCACTGGGCAGGTCACTAATGATGAGCTACTTGGTAATATCTTTTCAAACTTCTGCATCGGCAAATAATTAAGCAATCTTATTGTAAGAGCGGACGGAAAATGCTATAAGTATAATACCATTAAAAGTGCCCCGTTAAAAACGGTCTCCCCAAAGGAGAATGATAGTTTGAGTAAAATTTTTCAAGAGCTGACTTTAGACCAGGCACCATCCAAAGGATTTAGAGTGGATAAATATTTTTAAAATATTCGCAAACTATTATCATTTCCTCATTGAAATCTTCAGGATATGAGGCCATCTCTCTTTTGTAATATGCTTTGTGAACTCTTCTCCAATACGTCAGGGATTTATCGCCTTCTCCTTCAATTGCTGCAAATTCTTTAGTAATTTTATTGAAAGGAACCTGCTCTATCTTTATGGTTTCGACGATAGCTTTGGCGTTTCCATTCCAATCTGTGACAATTTGTTGATTTCCAATTTTGGGCAAAGATTCGTTATTCTTCTTAAACCACCATAAAGACGTAGCAGTAGCTTGTTTTATACCCCTGCCTACCAATTCTGCACACTCGTTCGCGTCTTTTTGATTATCACAGAAATAAAAAGAAATTGGTATCTCTTTTAATTTATTCTGAGGTTTTTGAATAAGAAAATCATTCCATAGATTTTCTACAGATTTAAATTTTTCTCTTTCTCTATTCATAGTTTTTGTTTTTATCAGCAGTTTTGGTGGCTCCTGGAAGACTTGAGTTTTTCTTCCGTTGGTGGTTATTCCAGTTTTAAATAACGCTGCTCTAATAGATCAGAGTATTTTTGCTTGTATTCATTTGATAAGAAGGAGCTTTCTAAAAGTGAGAGTGCCATCTTTTTATTATTAATGAATCTTTTAAATACTCCATCAATTTGCTTTTTGTTCAATTCCAGTTTTTCTCCCAGACTCACAAAATGTTCTTTTGCTAACTTTTTCCGCTTTCCTTCAAGAGTGAGTGCCAGCTCTTCATCATCTTCTGGGTTAACTATAGCCACATTTAAAAGATCATAGGCAGGGGACAAGACCCATTCTCTGCTTCGCTTTATTAAAGAAAAGTTTTTCAGGTGCATATCGTTATTCCCCGTGAGAAAACTAAATACAGCTATTTCAAAAAAATAAAGTTTATCGAGTAAGGTGTTGGAGGAATAATTCCCTATTGCCTTGCCTACTTTCTCCATCGAGCCTTTGTATTTGTCAAAGGCCTCCAGGATCTGGAACATATCGAGCATATGAATTTTTTCATTGCTAAGTGTTCGATCTATTCTCTTTGTGATATAAGCTAACTCTCCAGATTTTAATCTTATTAAACTTGAAGGAACCGTTCTTATTCCAAAGCCTTCTGCCATTCGCATGGTGAAATGTTCGTTTTGGGGCATTTCAGCAAAAGCCTCAGAGGGTGGTTTTAAAATATAATTACCTCCGAGCGCTCCTACCACTGTTAACCTGTTATTTTCCGATGCTAGTGCGTTATCGATGAAGGATAAGGAAAGTTTAGGTTGTACCCCAGGAACTGCTATTCTTCTTTCCACCACATTTTTTGCCAGATCTACCATTTGATCCAGGGAATATTCTAGCTGAGGCGGAATTTCAGTACCAAAAAAATTTACACTGCAATTTGTGTGAAAATCTTTCAGGTCTGTATCTGCCAGTTCCCTATAACAATATAAACATCTATTCTGCATTTTCTGTAACTATTGGGTGAACACTGACCGCACCTATACAATTTTTGCAACAAGCTAAAAGTAGTCCCATTCGGTCATTACGGTTAATTTTCCAGTTTTTTGAGGCTATATCAAGAAGCCATCCTTCCGGAATAAGGCCTTCAAAAAAAGGAAAAAGCCGTTTTTCTACATAGGTTTCTTTTCTAACCGGCATCGTAAACGTGATAAATTGATCTGGATATTTATTAGCGTAATCAATTTCATATTGAAATTGATACTCCCCGTCATCGGTTTCGGTTAAAATACCTGCTAGCACCTCCTGGTAATTAATTTTTGCCTGTCTCATAAATTAAGTTTGAGAAATATCATTTTGGTCTACCGGAGCCAGCACGTGTCCAAACATCTTTAGCACCTGATTTACCTTTTCCATATTCAGATTTTCTTTTCCCTGTTCTATTTTTCTTACTACGGTTAAAGCCACACCAGCCCTTTCGGCAAATTCTTCCTGGGTGAGTTGGTTTTCTTTTCGCTTTTGTTTTAAAAACTCTGAGAGATTATTCATTATATGTAATTGAATATAATTAATACAAATATACTTTAATTATATGTTTAAACGTATATTTTTGAAGGTAATTATAAATTTATATTTTTTTGCATATAAAAATTTGATTGGAATTAATCAGATTCAATTAAACTGATTTTTCATACTTAAAAAAAGAAGTCATACAAGGTATAAATAGTATGACTTTCTTATCATTTCTGATCTTAGTTTAGCTTCAGAATTCGAATAACAAAAGCGCTTTTGTTCATTTTTTAACTTAAAATTTTTCAAAATGAACGAACTAAAAATTTTAGAGCAACTGGGACCGTATAGAAAAATTAGTCCGTGCTCAAAAAGCCGTATTGACCTTTGATCAGGCCTGTGATTATACAGGGATATCAAGAAGTTACATGTACAAACTTACCGCCAGGGGAGAAATTCCATTCTCTAAACCCAGAGGTAAATTGATCTTCTTCTCTCGTGAGAAACTGGATAACTGGTTATTGAATAATAGTCATTCCTCTAAAGATGAAATTAAACGGGGAGCAGTAGAATATACTTTTAGGAATAAAAGGTTTTAAAGCTGGGAGCTATGAAGAAAGTTGAATCCATACTATATCATGTTTCCGAACAAAAGAAAAAAACCATCTATGACTTTGTGGATGAGTATGTGTCTGAGAAATATGATATCCGGTTTAATGAAATATCCCACGAATTTCAGATCTCCATTAAAGAGTCAAACACCTGGGAAGATTTTGAAGTGAATTCTCTGCTTATAGAATTAGCCAAATCAAACATTGAGATCAATCCGGGTAAGTTGGATATTTATCTGCGATCTAACCTGATTTCAAGATTTAACCCGATTGCGGAATACTTTGAAAAACTTCCGAAGTGGGTAGGTGGGGATCATATAAGGAATCTCGCTTCATTTCTTCCCACCAAAGAGCCTGAGCAATTTCTTTATCATTTAAGGAAATGGTTGGTTAGAACAGTTAAGGGTGCACTGGAAAAAAATTATTTCAATAAGCAATGTTTGGTGCTGGTGCATTCGGAACAAAATTCAGGAAAATCTACTTGGTGCCGTTTCCTATGCCCCCCTGCCCTATCCAGGTATTTTGCTGAAGATATGAACACAGATAAAGATGCCAGGAGTCAGCTTACCAGAAACTTCATCATTAATTTAGACGAATTATCTGTGCTGGCTAGAAGAGAAATAAATGCGCTTAAAGCTTATTTCTCTAAAACAATGATCAATGAAAGACTGCCTTATGATCGTAAAAACTCAATCCTGAGAAGGACCTGCAGTTTTATTGGTTCTACAAACAGGGCAACATTTCTAAATGATGAAACCGGTTCTGTGCGTTGGTTATGCTTTGAGCTTATTGGTAAAATTGACTTCGCTTATTCCCGGGAAATAGATATCGATAAAGTATGGGCTCAGGCTTATTACCTGGCATATGTAGATGAACAATTCTGCCCGGAATTGACCCTGGAGGATATTGTTGCAAATGATGAAAGGAACAAGACCTATCGGGAAGCAAGTATGGAGGAAGAATTGCTTGCTAAATATTATCTCAGAAGTTCAGATCCTGCCGATTTTAAAACGGCATCAGATATCGTGCTACAACTCAATTGTATCAATCCACGATTGAACATGTATTATATGGGAAGAGCGCTAAAAGCTCTGAACTATGAAAGGGTAAAACAACGTCAAGGTGGGATATATGGCTACCTGATCAAACCCAGGTTTAAGACCTCTCCTTTAGAAATTTAATAAAAACTATTTACCTAACTACCCTTGAGTCTGGAAGAAGCCATTGGCAGAGGAACGAATAGAGGTAAATAGCCATCTAAAAGTATTTACCCAATCTACCCAGGTAATTAAGGTAGATACAAAAAACAGCAAAAAATGAATTAAAAGCCTTGGTTTTACTGGCCTGGGTAAATAGGTAACTAAAAAATTAAGAAATGAACTTAAATAACTTATCGTGTAAAAGTGCCCGTAATATTTGCATCGTAAAAACGCTTGCAAAATTAGGGCACTTTCCCACCAGAACAACGGAAAAAGAAGCTTGGTTTCTGAGTCCCCTGCGGTCAGAAACGCAAGCCTCTTTTAGCGTCTCTTTAATTAAAAACTTATGGTTTGACTTTGGGTTGGGAAGAGGAGGGAATACCATAGATCTTATTATGCTTATGAAATCCTGGTCAGTAAGGGAGGTCCTGGAATATTTAAAAAATGATTTGGAGTCTTTTTCTTTTAGCCCGCCAAAAACTGAACATCTTTTAAAACAAGCAGAAATTCGAATACTGGACGTTGAATTTATTTACCTGCAGGGATTAATTGATTATTTGAAATCCCGGAATATACCTTTTGAGATCGGAAGAAAATACTGCAGGCAGGTTTGGTATGGCTGTAAAGGAAAACGGTTTTTTGCGATCGGACTTGAAAACCATAAAGGAGGTTGGGAACTGAGAAATAAATACTTTAAGACCTCCAGCAGCCCTAAAACCTATTCTCTGATTGAAAGGGAATCTAAGCATCTGTTGATTACAGAAGGGATGTTTGATTTTCTATCACTGGCAACTATTGATGAAGATCTGGTGGAGCGTTCAGATTGTCTCATTTTAAATTCCCTGGCTTTTTTGAACAGGATTAAAATGCTCCTCCCTAACTATGATAAGGTCTCACTTTATTTAGACAATGACCTCGCAGGAAAAAAAGCAGCCGATTCACTATTAAGGCTTTTTGATAATATCACCGATTGGAGCAATTCCTATAATGGATATAAAGATCTAAATGAAAAATTGACGAGCGGGAAATCCTCGGGTAAATAAGTTTTACTATAAAAATTAAGTTGTATAAATAGAGGCTTACTGCTCAATCTTAGTCACAATATTTAGGAAAGGAAGACAGGAAAGTGGAGTTGGTAAATAGGGAACCCCTATCGGAGAATTTCAGTTGAAAGGGGAAGCAAGATGTGTCATTGTAATGACAATCTTGCTTTGCGCCCGATGGTTGCAAAGGTTTTAAAAAGAAAAAAATGAAAAGGGAATACATCCAGATCCGTTGCTCGATCTACGAGAAGAAGCTGCTCCAAAGAAGAGCGGTCAGGGCAGGAATTTCCCTTTCAGAATATATCCGCGCTTCTGCCTTTCAAAGAAATATTGTGGAACGAATCACCCCGGAACAACTGGAAGCTTATAAAATGTTAATTCAATACAAGAATAATTTCACCCGTATTGGGAATATGTTTAAGAAGCGGGATCCAAAGCTGGCCAGGAATGTAGAAGATCTGGCTAAGGAAATCAGGACACATTTAAAAAACTTTAAAAAATGATAGGGAAAGGACACGCTATAGCTAGCACCAGGGCTTCTATCGACTATGGGTGGAACCAGGAGAAAGAGGCTGCAATTGTATTGAAGGAACATGTGGCAGGCGATACTCCCGCTGAAATAGCGGAGGAGTTTAAGATCATCCAGTCGCAAAATGAACGCTGCATTAGAAATACCTTGAGCTTTATCCTAAGCCCAACGATTGAAGATGGAAAAGACTTAAGCAAAAAAAACCTGGAAGAAATCGCTAAAAGGTTTTTAAAGGAAATGAACCTGCAAAACAATCAATCTATTGCTTTTGTCCACCGGGATAAGGCGCATACTCACGTTCATGTCTATACCAATAGAATAGGCTTTGATGGCAAAGCATACAATGACAGCTTTATTGGAAAACGAAGCCAGGTAGCAGCCGATAATGTGGCCAAGGAATTAGGGCTTACCAGGGTTCGGGAAGTTCAAAAGGAAAAGCTTCACGAACTAAAAGGCTTAAGACAGGGAATCAAAAATATAAATGACCGGGTACTTCAAACCAGACCAAAATCGATTGATGAGTATATCAGCAAAATGAAAGCTCTTAAAGTAGATGTGATCCCAACGATCAATAAAGCCAACCAGCTGCAAGGCTTCCGTATAGCATATAAAGGGGTAAGCCTAAAGGCCAGTGAAGTGGACCGGTCAATGAGCGGGAATAGGTTAATTCCCCAGATATCCCAAAACCGGAGTTATACACGGCTAATGGAAGCGCCAAAAAACATCATGGTCTTAAATAAATCGGTGCAGCTAAGCAGTAACCTGTCAACCAAGATAGCCAAAGAGCTGATAAAAGGAATAGTAAAAACAGTAAGAGATACTGGTATAGGATATGGATATTAAACACTTGAGTTATGAAAAAACTAGACGAAATTATGGAACTGATGGCAGATGAAATGGAGGATTTTAAAGCTGCTGTCCTGGAGCTTAAAAAGCTTTCGGGACAACTGGCTAAGATGAGTATCCCCATTAGCACTGAAGCTTTGGAGAAGAACCTAAGCAGATTCCTGCAAAAGCAGGAAGCGGAAAAGGAAATAACAGATGAAATTCTGAAGGAAATTGATCGAAAATTAAAACGTGCCAGGATTATACCCAATTACCTGCTGATCCTTTTTGGAATTTCAGGGATTATTGCCCTGGGTTCAGTGGGTTATTTTGGATATACCTCAAATGAAAAAGTAGAAAACAATTTTGAGGTCTACCGAACGATTATGGAATCACAAAATAAGTCATACGAAGATTATTTTGCAGCATATCCGGAAATCCAGGAGGCTTATTGTGAGTGGCTAGAGGATGGATACTTGGGTTTGTAATGACAAATGCGCTGGTGCAAAAATTAGTAAAATTGCGTCAAATGCCCTGAAACCCCCAGTAAAATCGTTGAAATTTGCGTCAAAAATTTAGTAAAAAATTTCAGCAAGTTTTTAAATCAGTGGATAATGGGTGGATATTCCAGTAAATGGGCTAAAAGGCCCTGATAACAGGTTGAAATTTACTGGTTTTATAAATATAAGTGTTGCGCCCTATGCTGTTTTTACTTTACGCTTAACTTCCCGTACACTATAAAAACAGCATAGGATCCAGCGCAGTTAAGTTATGGTAGATTTGGGGGCTTGGGTAAAAAAGCAATTCACTATTTATATACTATTATCCTTAATTGAAGATTTCAAGGGAAAGGTTAATATTTATTTTTTCGTAGAAGGATTTATTTCCAAACCATTAAAAATTAATAATCTATAAGATATTCATAAGTCTTAAACGTGTTAAATATTTATATTTGCATACTTAAATATTTAAATTTTTGCTTGAGATATACTTCTATTTTTAATCTATCAGTAACATTCCCAGGTTGTTTATTTATCCCAAATCTTAGCCTATACCATGCCTAATAATAACACGAATACTGAGGGTAGTATCTCCAAAATTTCCCTTGAACAAATTGCGAGAGAATTTAAATTTGTAATAGACCTAATGCCGCATATGGTTTGGGCTACCAGGCCTGATGGCTATCATGACTTTTATAATCAACGATGGTATGACTTTACGGGTCTAACTTATGAAAAAACTAAAGATAAAGGTTGGTCACTTGTGCTTCATCCAGATGATTACAAACGTTCTTGGGAAATATGGCAAAATTCGTTGGATACGGGAAATCCTTACGAAATCGAATATAGGATGAGAAAGTTCGATGGGACTTACAGTTGGTTTCTAGCCCGAGCTGAAGCACTTAAAGATGAAAATGGAAAAATTCTGAAATGGTTTGGCACCTGTACGGATATTCAGGAGCAGAAAGAAATTCTAGAAGAACGAGAAAAAACTAAAGAAGAACTTAGAATCTCAAATAATGAGTTAAACAAATCTTTTGAAGAATTAAGTCGCATTAACCTTGAGCTGGATAACTTTGTTTATTCTGCATCTCACGACCTTAAAACTCCATTAAATAATTTGGAAGGTCTTATTGCCCTCTTAAAACCTACCGAAAATGGTAAAGAAGACCAGGGAGAGTTACTTAACTTAATTGATAAAACGGTGAAGCGTTTTAAGGAGGTCGTGAACGATATGACTTTAATTGCTCAAACAGCTAAAGGAAACAATGGAATGCATAATATAAATTTCCCTGTTTTATTAGATGAAATTGAGAATGACTTAAGTCACATAATAAAATCAACAGGAACCATTATAAGATCTGAAATACAGGTAAAAGATTTTCAGTATCCTAGAAAGGAAATCAGGAGTATTTTGTTTAACCTTATTTCTAATGGGATAAAATATGGGCACCCCCATAGGTCACCTGTTATAACGGTGCGTACAAAGGAAAGTTCTAAAGAAATAATTCTCGAAGTTGAAGATAATAGTAGCGGAATAGCGGCAGAATATCTTCCGGATTTATTCGATAAATACTTTAGAATAAACCATGATGTTGAAGGATCGGGATTAGGGCTATTTATAGTTAAACGGATGGTTGAGAACCGAGGGGGAAAAATAGAAGTGACAAGTAAAGTGGGAAAAGGTTCTGTTTTTTCGGTTTTTCTTAAACCTCAGATATAGTATCAGGAACTGGACGTTTAAGTTTCCGTAAAGTAGGAGTATAAAAAATTCATGTACAAATATTCCAAAAGTTTAATTTAATTCTAAATCAGGAAATCACTCCATTTGTCACTAAATTTGGGATAAAGGACGCGCTATATGGTAGAGGCAATTGATCATAGAAAAGAAAGAGAAACTGTAGCAAAATGGCTGGACCTCAAATCACTTTTTTTGAATAAAGGAAATTCAGCTTTTGTATACCTGAAAGTTTTAAGGGAAGGATCAGCCTATTCGAAAATAAAAAATACCCAGACCTGTGATACTCAATTCGCGAATTGAGTTATTACCTAAACAGTATACTCTAAGTATTCAATGGAAAACGGCATTCGTAATCACATTATAATGTGGATTATAATATATTTTAGGGGGCATAATATAATTACTTTGATTTTCACATTAAAGTGTGTATTTTAATGTAATTTTGATTCCAACTATATTTATGATATTGAATTCCACAGTATAATGTGGGTCTAGAGGTGAAAAATAAAAGAAACTATGGCAGCGATACAAAAGATTGGTCAGCTAATTCAGCAACGCCGCGATAATATGCTGATTACCCAGAAACAATTAGCCGAGATGGCTGATATAGGGATCAATACGTTGTATAAGATCGAGACAGGCAAGGCTAATCCTACCCTGGAATCTTTACAAAGAATAACAGATGTCCTTGGAATGGAGATCACACTGCAGGTCAAAAAAGTATAGATATAAATGAGGCAAGCGACTATATGCTATAAGGGAAAGGAAGCTGGTATTTTGAAACAGCATGACGACGGCAGTTTTACTTTCCGGTATCTTGAAGCCTGGTTGACTGATTCGGAAAATCCATCTATTAGTCTAACCCTGCCAAGATCACAACCGGAATATCACGCTGAATACTTATTCCCTTTTTTCTACAATATGCTTCCGGAAGGGACAAATAGACAAACGGTATGTAAGGCTAACCGATTGGATTCTGATGATTACTTTGGAATTCTTATGACTACCGCTCGTTATGATACTGTGGGTGCAATTACTGTCAAAAAAAATAAAGAGGTTAAATGAAAATAGATCACTGCCCAGGAACTTTAGCAGAAGAATTTAGCACTTATAGCAGAACATGTTTAAAGCGTGTTTTCGATGGACGTAAAGTCTTGCACGTGCTACCATATGAGGCGCCAAACGCTAATCTTAAAACCGATAAACTTTTTGAAGACAATCAAAAACGGATCTCTATTTCCGGGGTACAGGAAAAATTTTCGATCCTGCTGGAAAAAAATAAGTTACGTCTCATCAAGGAAGAGGAGCAAGGCACTCATATACTAAAACCGATTCCCAGAGTCGGCAAGAAGAATTATGAAATGCCAGCCAATGAGCATTTAACCATGCAGATCGCACGCCAGGTATACAATATTGAAACTGCCGAAAATGCGCTTATTTTTTTTGAAAATGGAGCTCCAGCCTATATAACGAAACGTTTTGATGTAAGCCCGGACGGTTCCAAGAAAGCAAAAGAAGATTTTGCCACCCTTGCCGGTAAAACTCCCCAGACACACGGTGAACATTATAAATACGAAGGGAATTATCTCGAATTATTTCAGTTGATGAAAAAATTCCTGCCGGCTTATCGTGTGGAAATCCCTAAATTATTTAAACTACTGCTATTCAATTTTTTGTTCTCTAACGGTGATGCCCACCTGAAAAACTTCGCCATTTTGGAAACCCCTTTTGGAGATCACCGGTTAAGCCCAGCTTATGATTTACTGAATACTCGTATCCATGTAGATGATAGCGATTTTGCTTTGGATGAAGGCTTGTTGCCAAAAAGTATGGGGCAAACCATAACTGCAGGGCAGTTTAAAATTTTGGCTGAACAGGTAGAGCTAAAGCCAAAACAATTTGATCAGATAATGGCAGATATGATGAAGCATTCGGAAGAAGTTATCCAATTAACCCATGCATCTTTTTTAAAGGAGGCTACCCAGCGAAACTATATCCAGGACTATCAATACCGGTTGAAGCAACTGCAGAAAATAAATTCGTAACTGGGATTCTTAAAGCTCGATTAATTAATATTCAAAAGTAAACCAATAAAATTTAAAAAGATAAAGCCAGGCCAACCCCCTGATGGTTCCCTATGAAATTAAAGGTGACCTGGAGGGGGTTGGGCGGTGAAGAATTAACCCGGTTGATTCTTTCTGTTGCTTCAAGCGCCTGATTATTTGACCTTATAGAAATAGGTATGGCTACCCCAATAAAAGCTGCGCCGACGCCTGCTAGTACCCAAGGGGCATCTTGATTAGAAGCCGCGATTCCTATTGGAATACCTACAAAACTAACTCCGATACTTCCTAAAATGGTTGAGATGGTATTATTAGTTCTAGCTTTTTTTATCAAACGTGTAGCTTCCTTGTCCGCGATCATTAATTTTTTCATTGCTTTAAGGTCAAGCCTTTGATTGTTCAAGGTAAACTTATAGCCCAGAAAAACCTTTTCAGATTCGATTTGCTGAGCAGATAATGAAGTGATACTTAAAAATAGTAGAAGTAATAGACTAAGCGCTTTCATTGTAGAGGGGAATTAAATAGAAATCAGTAATTAGTTGCCAATGATCGCAAAATGTTACGTTTTGGTATTTATTTTTTTGTGAATAGGAGTTTATTTAATCGCGCCCTTATAAACCAACATGGCAACATTAGTTTACTGCTTTTTATCATTGTATTATTAATTTCTTATTCGGAATATCAATAGTGATTATTTCACCAATCCAATTGATGCCCAGAATTCCTTCATAAATTAAATCGTCAATAAAAGTGGCTTTAAAAAATCGAGATTTTAGCAATTTTCAATTATGAGTTTTAACTGTTCAATAGGGTTTGTGAGATTCGAGATGGCCCTTTTACCAATATAAAATGGATGAGTGTTTAACTGGTGGACATAGCATTTACAGGCATATTTTTCAGGCTACCGTTTTCAGCTTTTCTATACTCCAGGGTGTAAAAATGAGAATTCTGAAAACCTATGGTTTTTTTATCGTTATTGGTGGGATAAAACTGTAGTTTCCCAATTAGGTGACGTATTTTTTCTAAAGTAATAGCTATACCGTAGAAACGAATTTGGATTTGTAAGGAAGACTCAAAAATTTCATTAATCTCAATGAGATCTTTTGCTTTTATATCGGTAAGAATTACAGAATACTTCGTTTTAGCATTAGTTGCAAGCCAACACTTTCTTCGCTCTACATAGAAAAGGTTTACATTCCAGGCACCTAATTTTCCGGTTTCTATTTTTTCAATACTAGCATCGGTCATTAATCCGCTAATATGTTTTTCTAGTTTTTTGGATGTATAAAGAGGCGTGATCATTTATTTTAATTCTGTCTGTCTTAAAATTTTAGAAATATGGTCTAAATGGCGCTTTTTACGAGATAGAAAAGATGGGTTAATCAAAACATTCCGCACAATCAGGTTCCCCGGTCAGCTGTCCATTTTTATTAATTTCATACTTACAGCATTCATTGAACCTTTGTTTTAAGAGCGATTTAGCGCGCCTAATCCTTGCTTTTACATTTGCCAGACTTATTTTTAGAACTTGAGCAGCTTCTATTTGGGTCTTTCCATCAATATAGACCAATTTTATTACAGATTTATAATGTTCGGGCAATTCTTCAATAAATCGGTTGAAACAGCATATATCTTGATATTTCTCAGCTCCTTTATCTTCTTCACCTTTTAACCTGACCGAATATTTAGCTTCCCGTTTAAAATAATCGGCTATTTCATTCCTGGCAATTTGAAAAACCCAGGATCTTATTTTGATGAGGTCTTCTATTTGATTCAGGTTCTTATGGGTATTATAAAAGGTATTCTGTAAGATGTCACTTGCTGCCTCGGTATCCTTTACCCGTTTAAGAATAAAAAAGTATACTTCTTCACTATGTGCTCTCCATATTTCCTGGGTATCCATATTCAAATTTAAGATATTATAAATAAAAAAGCCGCCTATTTAAAGGCAGCTCTTATTAAGATTTAGTTACAGCAGCTGCAGGTATCACATTCGCATGTGCTACAAGGACAGTTGTTTTCCTGGCAATTGGTACAATTACATTTAGTACAACTACAATTGGTGCATTTACAATTATTCATAATATAAAGATTTTATGGTTTATAGAGTAGACTGGAAAAAGTCTAAAAAGATACTCCTAAACTGAAAAAACTCAGATTTTGATTTGCAAATTATAGTAGGTGAAGGGATATCAATAGCTACGACTAAGCTTTTGCTAATATTATAAAATTTCTTGTACGAAGTAGATCCATTTATCTTTAGAGTTCAATATTTGACTCCAGTGTCTTTTTTATCCCTTTTTATGGTTTGATTTTAACCCAAAAAAAAGACATATATGAAAACACTCACAAAATAAAAGATGTTTAAATTAAGTTTACCAGAAGGTAACTGATAAATAAAATTATACTAAGTTAGAAGATGCGGTTGATGGGCCGGATACCAGTAGCCAACTTGAAAATAATACTATTTAGCATTATTTAGACAACAAAAAAAGACCGTCTTTTCAGACAGCCTCTTTAAGAATTTTTTTATCTGTAAAAGATAAATATAATTTAGAATTAGTCTATAACTTCTACGTCAATAGCATTTAATCCTTTTTTTCCTTGTTCAGTATTATACTGTACCTTGTCATCTTCTCTAATATCATCTTTTAAACCAGAATTATGTACGAAAATGTCTTCGCCTGTTTCTGATGATTTAATAAATCCGAATCCTTTTGAACTGTTGAAAAATTTTACTGTGCCTTCTTGCATTTTTACTTAATTTTAAGTTACTAATTATTTTTTCACAATAAAAATATCCTAGTTATGAAAAGTATACTAAAGAATTATTATAATTAAATTGTAAAAACAATTTATTAACTTAAAAAACTATTGAAAAAGTAATTGGAAAATAAAATTGGAAAGAAGAGAAAACTCTTAAAAACTAATTGTACTATCTACTACATTAAAACTCTATAGGTATCTTTATTGTGTTGCAAATATAATATATTTATGCATTGCTCTCGAGGGTGTAATCTCAAGTCTGTCTAGACTTTGAAAATTAAATTAAAATTTTTAGACTAGATTATGACACAAGAAGAGATTAAGGAATTAAAGGAAAAAGCATTAAAACAATTTTTATCAGGAGAATCCCTAACCGGCAAAAACGGCGCTTTTGCTCCAATGCTTAGGGAGTTTATGGAAGAGGCCCTGGAAGCAGAAATGTCTTCGCACCTTTCCGATGAAGAAAAAGGCTCAAAAGCAGGTAATAAGCGTAATGGCAAAGGCAAAAAGACCCTAAAGAGCAGCCAAGGGGACGTCACCATTAACACGCCCCAGGATCGTAACAGTACCTTTGAGCCGGAGATCGTAGCGAAACGCCAGCGTATCCTGGCCGATAATTTAGAAAAGCAGATTATAGGCATGTACGGGATGGGCAATAGCCTGCGGGATATCTCAGCTCATATAGAGGAAATGTATGATTCCAAGATATCCACACACGTTCTAAGTGATATTACGGACCGGGTGATTCCCAAGGTTAAGGAATGGCAGGATCGCCCCTTGGAGCCGGTATATTGCATCCTATGGCTCGACGCGATGCACTTCAAGGTACGCGAAGAAGGCAAAGTAAAGCACAAGGCCTTGTATAATATTTTAGGAATAAATAAAGCTGGAAGAAAGGAAGTGCTGGGTATGTATATCTCGGAAAGTGAAGGGGCCAATTTTTGGCTTCAGGTGCTGACCCAATTAAACAACCGTGGCTTAAAAGATATTCTGATTGCCTGTACGGATAATCTTACGGGCTTTAGTGAAGCCATTCATTCTGTTTATCCCAAGACTGATATTCAGCTATGTATTGTCCACCAGATCCGCAATAGTATGAAGTATGTGGCCAGTAAGGATCAAAAAGATTTTATGAAAGACCTTAAACTGGTGTACAAGGCTGACACCAAAGACCAGGCTGAATCGGCTTTACTGGATCTGGAAGAAAAATGGGGCAAAAGATATCCCATAGTGATCCGTTCCTGGAATGATAACTGGGACCGATTGAGTGCTTATTTTGAATATACCGCACCCATTAGAAAACTCATATACACCACAAATGCCGTAGAGGCTTTTCACCGGCAGGTAAGAAAAGTAACCAAGACCAAAGGCGCTTTTACCAATGATATGGCACTATTGAAGCTGGTTTACCTAGCTACCAGAAGAATTGAAAAGAAATGGAACGCCCCACTGCAGAACTGGGGTTTGGTAGTTCAACAATTAGCTATTAAATTTGAAGGTCGGCTAGAGTTGGACTTAGCCACCAATGAAACGAAAAACTAAAATTTTCTTCTCCCGGGGGTACCCCCGGGAGAAGAAGCAGACAGAGTTGAGCTAACACTCCCTTGCTCTCTAATAATTTGAAAAAAAATATTTTACATCCATCCTTTTGGAGTAATCACATTCATTTTTAGCTTTTACCTGGCCGGTAAATTATAGTATTTTGCAAACAACTCTAGATCATTTTTTAGTTTCAGATCAATTACACTTTATTAATAGATCTACGGGGCCAAATATAGGTTCTGACCATTTACCGATTAATATGATAATTGGAATAAATTAAACGGGGCAAAAAGAATGTTTAGGCCTAGTTCCAACTGAAACCTCCAGCTCGCCTGCAATTCCATATTTAATTTGAGTATATCAAGCTATATAGATTACACTTATATATAATTGCTTGGAAAGAACATTCAATAATATGATGTAGAATGAATACTCTTTTCAACAATGTTCAAATATTGATGAGCTCACCGGAGAAATCATTAGTGGATCGCACAGGCGAGAATTATAGCAGAGAACTCTGGTGAGCTCAACTTCTAGGTAAAAGTATTGCATCAGCTAACTGGTGAAATAACCGGTGAGCTCACCAAATATGAATTATAAGTTGATAAGTTTCAAATGTTAAAAATAGGGTTTGTACCTATTTTACACCTCATATCCTCGGACTACCAGTGTTTGAGGGATTTGAAAACTTCTGTATTGGAAAATAACCAGAAATATTATTACAAAAAATGGGAATGCTCATAGTTCAAAAATTCAGTTTAATAAGGACAGTGCAAGCTGCAGGGAGTTTTACTACTATTTCATTCAGATATTTTTCGAAAATTATTTAACGATGAAAAAATCTTTGAATCTCTTAATAAAAACACCATAAAGACGTAGCAGTAGCCTGTCTTATATCCTTAACTACTAACTCTGCACATTCGCGTTTTTTTAGATCTTCATCATTTTCGGGGTTAACGATAACAACATTTACAAGATGATAGAATAAGAAAAATCTAGGACACCAGTGTCAAAAACTTTAAAACCAGCATTTAGGAGATTTTCATTAACTTAGAGTCTTATAAAGACTTTAAAATTACGCCTACAGAATTAAGGGTTCTGGTTAATTTCCCCCTCCCCAGAATATATTACTAAGATATTTCAATTACACCCCATCTTTCTTAACCTGCACAGCGCCCTTCTATTTTTTAGATAGCCTCTAAAAATGGAAGAAAAATGCTGTATTCAATTTTTGAAAAAATTATACCTCATATCAAATCTGGGAGGAATTAAATACAAGTGGTAAAATGATCCAACCTATACAAATATTAATAGTTGAGGATGAAATGATTATTGCGGCAAATATTTCGCTGCAGCTTACAGAAATGGGGTATGAAGTTTCAGGTATTATTCCCAGGGGTGAAGACGCTTTGACGCATATAAAAAATAATCTTCCCGATATTGTTTTGATTGATATTCAACTTAAAGGTGAATTGGATGGAATTGAAACTGCGCATAAAATGCTCAAAATTCATAGTAATTTGGCTATTATTTATCTTACCGCCAATGCTGATGAGGCCAATTTCAACAGGGCTAAAGTAACCCATCCTTATGCTTTTATCTCCAAACCATTTAAGAAACTAGACTTACAACGCAGTATTGAGCTTACTATAAATCAGTTAAAATGTAATATCGCGGTTGAAAAAAATGGCACTAAAACAGAAAATTCAACTTTTGTTTTAAAAGAATGCCTTTTTATACGCCACCAGGAAACTATGGTGAAAGTAGATATTAAAGCCATTAGATATATAGAAGCCGATCGCAACTACTGCCGGGTATTTTCTACCGATAAAGAATATTTGCTGGTAACAACCCTTAAGGATATGGATAAAAAACTGCCTCAAAGGCATTTTTTCAGGATACATAGATCTTACATCATCAACCTCTCCAGGATAGACGAAATAGCCGGTACCCACGTTGTAATTGCAAAAAAAGCAATTCCCATGGCTAAAGGCATGCGACCGGAGCTTTTAAAAAGACTGCAAACTATTTAAGTCCCGGTAAATATAATCTCCTTTAGGACAGTATTCTATCCTATTCGTCCTAACCCGCTTGTTTTCAGTTATTTCCTGATGTAAATTGACTTAACAATTAATTTTAAATCAGGAAATTATGAAAAATCTAAAGTTTATCACCTTGCTCTTCACAATTTTATTATTGCAAACCACCAACCTCTTTGCTCAAAATGTTAATCAGGCTTTCTGGATACATGAAGACCAGGTTAAACCTTCTATGCTAAAAGAATATGAAACCGTTACCAAAGATTTTATTAAAGCCTGCAAAGAAAATGATCTTAAAGATGCAGACTGGGCTACGGCAAGCATTAGTGACGGAACCTATTTAAGTATTTCTCCTATTAATAGTATGGCCGATTTTGATAAAAATCCAATGGCACCTTTAGCTGAAAAAATGGGAGAAGAAAACTTCAGGGCGATATTTACTCGTTTTGATAAATGCTACGATACCCACCGCAATTATATGGTGCATTTAATAGACGATATGTCTTATATGCCCAATGGCCTTACCACAAATACTGAAGGAGAAGATTACAGGAAATGGCATTTCTTCCACGTTACACCACAAAATGTTGCAAATCTTAGAAACAAGATGAAGGAGGTTAAATCCCTTTACGAAACAAAAGGTGCTAAACAACATTTCAGGATTTATCGTAATGGTTTTGGAAGTAATGGAGATTATTACCTCGTGGTAATTTCAGCAAAAGATGCACAATCTTACGCAAAAACTTCTGAAGAAACAGACAAACTTCTGGGAGAAGAAGGTGAGAAATTATTTGATGATTTAATGCAATACGTTCATAAATATGAATCTAAAACAGGCCGTATGCGTCCAGATCTAGCTTACACCACCAATTAATTAAAAGAGCAGCTATGAAAATCTTACACCTATATTTCATCCCATTACTTACTGTATTGTTTAATTCAAACTACTTGCAGGGGCAAGAAAATATTGATCAAGATATGGTAAAAGAGCTATATGAAGTTTTGCAAAATAAGAATGCAACTTCAAATGAAATTGCAGCATTAACAAACAGTATAAATTGGGATGAAATAGAAAGTGTAAAGAAAACCAATGACAATATTACGCTTAGCGCGATTATAAAAAATGAATGGCAAAGCATTCTATTTAAAAATCTCAATTTTCAGCTATCAGATAAAAATAAGGTATTAGTTACCGGGATAGTCAAGGGTCGCAAAGCAACAGAATGTGAATACATCTCCACGAGATTTAAGCATTACTGGTCTTTAAAAAATGGTAAAATAATAGGTTTCTTAGAATAACATAAAAAATAAAAGTCATGAAAGAATTAATGTCATTAGGAATTGCAATAGTCATATTTATAGCCTGTAACCAACAAAGCAAACGCTACACCCAGCAATCACCCGAAATAGAAACTTACAAGCAGGTACTGGAAGATTATGAAGATAGGGATTGGGAAGCAATGGTAGCACATTATAGCGACACCGCTAAAATAATGAACAACGTAACGGAAGAAGACGGGAAAAACCTGACGCAATTCTTAGCTGAAAATAAGAAAGATGCCTCTCAATTTTCTCGCTGGGATTTTGTAGACGATGAATCTGAATATGAAATGATCGTAAACGATAAAGGCGAAACCTGGGTGAACTTTTGGGGCCTTTGGGAAGGTACTTTTAAAACAAACAATAAAGTGTATCAAATTCCCACCCATATTACTGCCCAATTTGTTAACGGAAAAATTGTACGGGAATTCGGTTACTGGGATGTTTCAAAAATAATAAGGGATATCCAGCAGGCAGATGAATTAAGTTCTTCAGAAGAAAGGACAGGGAATTAGCTGTTAATACAGTAATGACTTACTAAAATGCTATGATGATGAAAACGGTAGGAATTATAGGCGGTTCGGGCTTTATTGGAAGCTACATAACCAGGAAATTTTTGGAAGAAGGCTACGAGGTAAAAGTCTCGGTCACCAATATTCATAAAAGCGAAAAATATCAGCATCTTTTTGATCTTCAAAATTCAGAAAACCTCAACATCAGGGCATTCAAGCTGGAAGATCTGGATCCTTTAAAAGATTTTATAAAGGATTGTGACATCGTAATCCACAGTGGAACCCCGTTTCAACTGGATGTTAAAGACCCACAGGCTGAACTTTTTGATCCCACCATAAAAGGAACCCAAAATTTTCTCGAAGCCATAAGCGAGGCTTCGAATATTGAAAAAGTGGTTTTTATCGCTTCGGTTGCAGCCTGGAATACCAATTTCCCTATGCCTGCGGGTGGCAAAAGTTTCACCGATACTTTTGATGAAAAAGAGGACAGGTACACCAGTGAAGATAGTCATCCATACTCTCAAGCCAAATTTATTGCCAACCAGGTCGTAGAGGAATTTATTGCAAATAACCCGGAACTACCATTTGAAATTTGTTCTGTTTCCCCCGTCATGGTTATGGGTAAATCTTTGTCTAATAGAGAAGACTCGACCTCTAACGGCCTGCAATTTCTTATAAAAAACAAGATAGCGCCAGATGATTTTATTCAAAGGCTCTACGATAATAATGTTCCTTTTGCCGTGGTAGATGTTGAAGATGTGGCTAATGCCACGTACCAGGCGGCCACGAAAAAGGGTTTACACTGCAAGGATTACCTTTTAACGAGTGAAACCTATAAAGTATGGGATATTCATCAAATGTTGAATCATAAAGAACCCAAAGAAAAAGCACAAATCGTCTATAAAAACGATCTCGCGAAAACGGATTTAGGAATTCAGTTCAGGCCTGTAAGAGAAACCCTAAGGGGTTACTCTAAATGAAAAATTACCGAATTTAAAACATATTAATCATGAAAAAGTTACTAATTATTATGGCATTGATGCTGGTTAGCAATACCGGTATAGCCCAGGACAAACTTTATTTAATTTTCGAATTTATGAAAGTAGATAATGAGCAGGAACAAGCTTATATGGAAACCGAAGCATTCTGGGAAGAAATTCACGTACAACGCGTTAAAAATGGAGATATTCTGGGCTGGGACCTTTGGAGTTTACAGCCCGGAGGTGAAGATCAGGGCTATCAATACCTAACGGTAAGCATTTATAACGATCCGTTAAAAATGATGAGCAGTGCCGGAGATTTTGAGGCCGCTTTAAATGCAGCTTATCCAGACATGCCAGAAGATGATCTAAATGAAAAATTCTACAACACCGGAAAATCAAGAGATCTGGCAAAGCGAATATATCTAGAACAAATAGCGGTCACAAAAGGGGATTTTGAAATGCCCCTGGGAACAGTTGCAGCAATTAATTTAATGAAAGTCTCACAGGAGAATTACAGCATCTTTGAGCAAAATGAATCAGAACTTTTCCTGCCCTTGCATCAAAAAGAAGTGGATGATGGCTTCAGGGCAAATTGGGATTTACTGCGTTATATGTTGCCTGCGGGAAGTGATGTTTATGCAACCCATATCACCGTAGATATGTATGAAAATTACGAACAACTTTTTAGCTCCTGGGCTAATCAGGGACCAGCTTTATCTGAAGAACAGATGGGAAAAATTGAAAAAGCATTGACGCTGCGTGATCTAAAATATAGATACATGGCTACGCTTCAAAGAAAGGTGCGATAGAAATGAAAACATCTATTATTCAATGAATTTTAATTATGGAAAAGTCAAACCAAAAATCTGAATATTTTTTGCTCAGGCCGGAAGTAGAAAAATCCTATGGCTATTCACACGCAATGAACTACCTCGGGGGAAGCTCACGAGGCATTTTATAAGAAAAACATTTTGATTCGAGACAAATCTCGGAGCATTCAAATCTCGATTATCGAGTAAAAATTGGGAACAGCATAAAAATTTCCGGTGCCGTGAGTATGGACAATGAAGGCAATCCAACCGCTGTAGGTGATTTTGAACAACAAATGAAAAACTGCTATTCCGATTTGGAGAAAGTGCTGAAACACTATAACTCCAGCTTTGACGATGTGGTTTGGTTGTAGAAAACATATTCACCACCAATATGCCCAAATTTCTGGAATTTTGCAGGTTATAGAACTAAAATTTACAAAAAGCATTTCCCCACCGGATCCTGGCTTGGCGTAAAAGAACTGGCGCTCCCCGAATTTTTAATTGAAATAGAATTGGAAGCGCATTTAGAACAGTAAAAAGTTTAAAAAATAAATTATGAAAACACTTAAAAACCAGGCTATTTTCTTGGCCGTATTTTTTGTGACCATTACCACTTTTGGACAGGAATATGAAGAAAGTCAAAAAATAGATTATAAAACAGGAAACCCGGCTAATTGGCCTGCTGAACTGGATGCCGTTATAGCTGCTCCAAATAATCATAAAATATTATTAGAGAATGACCAGGTAAGGGTACTTGAAGTTTATTTGGCTCCGGAAGAAAAAGAACCGCTTCACCATCACAAATGGCCAAGCGTTTTATATATTCAGGAAGCCGGTGATTTTATTGATTATGACAGCAACGATAGTGTTATTTTTGATACCCAAAAACTTCCAGAACCATTAAGCTTTCCGCTCACCATGAACAAGGAACCGGAAGCACCACATTCTGTCGTGAATCTTAGCAAGACTAAACCACTACGCCTCATTAGGGTGGAGATGAAACCTGAAAGTACCAATCAAAATACAGGCATTATTGAAGGGCTTTACAATTCATTTGCCCAGGGTGATATTCCTTCTGTTCTCGAAGCAATGGACGAAGAAATTATATGGAACGAAGCCGAAGGTAACGCCTATGCCGATGGTAATCCATACATAGGTCCAGAAGCGATTCTAAACGGAGTCCTCGCAAGAATTGGAGCGGAACACGAGTATTTTAAACTGGAAGACATTAAGCTGCACGAAACGAATAACAATCAAATAATGGCGACACTTCGCTATGATGCTAAAGTTAAAGAAACGGGTAAAACTTATAATGCACAAGTTGCTCACCTATGGACTTTAAAAGATGGAAAAGTTAGTGCCTTTCAGCAATATGTAGATACCAAAAAAATAAATGATGCAATGAGCAAATAGTAAAACTCAGCAAAACTTGTTCATATTAAATTACTGCGAAGTAAGCTCAGGAGGCATTTAGAAAGGAAAGAATATTTAAATCTCGATTATCGAATAAATTCAAACGAGATGAAATTTTCCTATGCTTTCCTTAAAATTCATCCCAGGCTGTATAATCTTTCTATCTTTATTTTTTAAAAAAGAGCAAGCCTTTATGCGCATCATTAATGCCCACCAAAATAATCTTAAAAACATAAATATTAACATACCGGAGAACCAATTAATTGTGGTGACCGGGTTATCGGGTTCAGGGAAATCATCCCTTGCTATGGATGTTATTGCTAATGAAGGCTACCGCTATTTTTTAGAAAGCCTCCCTGCATATAATCAACAAAATGCGCAATTAATTCCCACCGCTGAAGTAGATGATATAGAATCCTTACCGCCGGTAATTAAGGTGGAGCAATCTAAACGTTTCCAGTCTATTAATGCCACTTTTGGGACACTTTCAGAGCTTGCTGCGGTCTTCAGAATTTTATTTGCTCGTTATTCGGCTTCGGAAACTATGAGCAAGTCGCTCTTTTCTTTTAATCACCCAAAAGGAGCTTGCGAACATTGTCACGGTCTTGGCGAGGCGGAATATATAGATCTTGAAAAACTGATTGGCGATGAAAACAAAACCCTGAGGGAAGGAGCTATAACCACTACCTTACCTAATGGCTACATCGTATATTCCCAGATCACAGTAGATGAATTAAATAGAGTCTGCCAGGCGCATGGTTTTAGTGTAGATATTCCCTGGGTAGAACTTACCGATAAGCAAAAAGATGTGGTATTAAATGGAAGTGACCGACTAAAAGTTTTTTATGGGAAACATACTTTAGAATCTAGATTAAAATGGGAAGGTTTTAAGGCGAAACCCAGGGAAGAGGGTTTTTATAAAGGCATGCTTCCAATAATGAAAAATATTCTAAGGCTAGACCGTAATCCAAATATTATAAAATTTGCTAGTTCCGAAACCTGTCCCAGTTGTAACGGCGCACGGATTAAAGCTGAACACCTAAAATATCAATGGAAAGGACTAAACTTTCAGGAATGGATGGAACTTCCTTTAAACGATTTATACAATAAGCTGAATAGTAATAATTTAACAGTCGGTGAACGAGTTTTGGTTGATAAGATTTGTACTCAATTGTTTGACCTCATAAGACTCGGAATGGAGGAATACCGACTAAGTACACCAAGTCCCGATATTTCTTCTGGAGACGCGCAACGTATAAAATTGATCAAACAGGTAAACAGTAGTCTGCAAGGAATTCTGTATGTTTTTGATGAACCTTCTATAGGCTTATCTGAGGACTACCAAAACTATTTACGTCATATTCTTAAGCGGTTAATAAGGCGTGGCAATACAGTGATGGTGGTAGAACATGATTTAAATTTTATAAGATCTGCCGATTGGATAATTGAATTAGGTCCGGCTGCCGGCGCTTACGGAGGAGAAATCATTTTTAACGGACCGATCCGCAAATTTTTTAATACGGAAGGTTTATCCAGCCCTACTTTAGCTGAATTCCAAAAAGAAACTTCCAATCCTGATTCTGAAACGGGCCAAGTATCTGCAGATTTTTTTCAGCCTAAAAGTGGAGAATTGACTATCGTAAGCAGAAAAACACCTCAAATACTGCAAAAGCTTTCCGCATATTCTGAAAAGGAGGACTTAAAGCTGCTTAGGGTATCTGATCAACCTATTGGCAAAACCCCCAGAAGTAACCCCGCCACTTATACCGGCCTGGCCGATAAAATACGGGATCTCCTGGCAAAATCTCGGGAAGCGAAAGCTCTGAAGCTTGCTAAAGGAGCTTTTTCTTTTAATAACAAGAGCGGAAGATGTGAAGCCTGTGAAGGGGCTGGGGTAATTAGCCTTTCTATGAATGTGATGGGCACCATTAACCAGGTTTGTCCCACCTGTAATGGAAAGCGTTTTAAGCCGGAGGTACTGAAAATACACTGGAACAATAAAAATATTTCGGAAATCTATGATTTAAGTATAGAAGAAGCTTTTGATTTCTTTTCCGAAGAGAAGAAGATCACCAAAATAATCTCGTTAATGCTGCAGCTTGGCCTGGGTTATATCAAACTTGGCCAGCCATCTAACACCTTGTCGGGCGGTGAAGCACAACGAATTAAACTCACTAAACACTTTGCAAAACAATCAAAGAAGACGCTTTTATTGCTGGAAGAACCCAGTATTGGATTGCATCAGCAAAATGTGAGGCAACTGCTAAAAGCTTTGCACAGGCTCAAGAAACAAACCGCAGGCATAATTTGTTTTGAGAATCATCCGCTTTTTCAATCCTCGGCTAATGTGTTGGTAAATAACACTATAAAAGCCCAGGCACCAGATTTGAAAGAACCGCCAGATCAGCGTAGGGATACGATATTTTTAAAGGGAGCGCGAACGCATTATCTTAAAGATCTGGATGTAAATCTTCCAAAGAATCAATTATCGGTAATCACTGGAATTTCAGGCTCGGGAAAATCTTCTTTGGTGATTGACACTCTCCATGGCTATGGATTACAGGAAATGACGAAACAGTTTTCGAGTTATCAACAGTCCAGGGTAGGGGTGAATTTTCAATTTGAAGTTGACCATATTGAAGGGCTTAGTCCAACTATTTGCGTTACCCGTAAAGAAAAAAGTTTTACAGACCGCTCCGACATTGCCAAACAAACCGGAATAGATAAGATTTTACGCTTTGCCTTTTCCCGAAAAGCGCAGTACGAAGGAGCCGATTTATCTGCCAGTCATTTTTCTAATAATCACGAACTTGGGAAATGTGCCATCTGCGATGGTATGGGGCAGGAATTGTTGCCCGATTTGGATAAAATAGTCCTGGATCAAAACAAGAGTATTGCCGGCGGCCTCTTTGACCACAACAAACCCCTGGCTTATTATGGTCAAGCGAGCAGTCAGTATATGGCGATCGTGAAAGAGCTGGGTGCCACGTATGGATTTAGCCTGGAAACTTCCTTTAAGGAGTTAACCGACAAACAAAAAGATATTTTATTTCACGGGGCGGGGAACACCGTATGGAAAACTAACTGGCTATTCAAAACTAAAACCAGGGAAGGAATTCAGGAGGTAAGTATGAAATGGGAAGGCCTTTTTCATTACTTAAAAGAAGAATATTATAAGACCCGAAAGAATAAAAATATTGAAAAACTTAAGGCACTTTTCTCCCTTGAAGAATGCAGCCATTGTTTTGGAAGTGGATTAAAACCGGAACGCTTAGCTTTCCAAATTGGGGGAAAATCTATTCACGAAATACGATCATTGGATTTTAAAGCTTTGGAAAATTGGCTTTTGGCCGATTCCAATCAAGAGGTGATGGATAAAAAACTCATTTCCAACATTCAGCCTCATCTAATCAATACCATCAAGCGGGCAAAGCAATTGCATATTGATCACCTGCAATTAAACCGTAAATCGAACACGCTTTCTGGCGGAGAAAATCAACGGGTAACACTTATAAAACAATTAAACTCTCCGCTTAAAGGCATTACCTATTTGTTAGATGAGCCTTCCGCAGGATTATCTAATGACAATATTCCCGACCTGATCAATATTCTGAAGGAACTTATTGAAAAAGGAAATACGGTGATCGTGATTGAACATAATAAAGAGATTATTCTGAAGGCTGATCGATTGGTTCAGCTTGGCCCACAGGCGGGTAAGTTGGGTGGATATATTACTTTTCAAGGAAGTCCGCAGGATTATTTGAAACAAGAAGATTGTCATCCTTTTTTGAAAGAACCTTCTAAAGCAATTGAATTAAAAGGAGCAAAGGAGTCCATTTCTATCCAAAAACTCTCCAAACATACTTTAGTGAAAGTAGCCCTGGAAGTTCCAGTTGGGGGAATTACAGCTATTAGTGGTAAATCGGGAATAGGGAAAACCACCTTAGTAAAAGATATTTTGATCCCGAGCATTGAGACAGGAATGCCGGTGAATTGTGAGCGTATAAAGTTTCCAAAAAAGTATGCAGTTGCGCATTATTTTGAGTCTAAAAAACTAAGGTCCCATGCCAATACCTTATTAGTATCTTATTTGGATTTGCTGAAGGAAACAAGCAAGATCTTTGCGAACGAAACAGGCCTCAAGCCTCGTGACTTTTCATATAAAACAAAAACAAGTCAGTGTTCAAACTGCAAGGGCAAAGGCTATATGGAAACCAGCCTTGATGTAGCTGCCAATGCCATTGAAAAATGTGAAGTTTGTAAAGGGCAGCGCTATCAGCCGCACATTCTGCGACATACCGTTAATTCGAAAAATATTGCTAAGGTACTCGCCTTGAATTTAAACGAATTAAAAGAATGGTTAACGAACACTCAGGTTTCTGATAAAACTTTCCAATTCTTAAATCAGCTGGAGGAGATTGGGTTGGCCCATCTTCGCCTGGATCAAGCTGTGCAATCTCTTTCTTCGGGGGAGAAGCAGCGTTTGCTATTATTAAATTGGCTTCAGGACCAAACTACCAACGCGCTTTATATTTTAGATGAACCCAGCACTGGATTGCATTATGCTGATATTGATTTGCTGTATGCGATACTACAAAAACTTAGTGAAGCCAATGATATTCTGATTATTGATCATAATCCGTATTTGTTGGAAAAAATAGGAATTGGGGTAGTTTTAAAATAAGTGTTTTTTAGAAAATATTTTCCTTTTCTCCTAAATTTTAGAAATTTACTTATTTTTAAAATCTCTTTAATAAACTTCTGTGAACTGTAAATGCTACTCATTAAATATACACCGCTATGTGCGCTTTTAAAATTCCTCATCAATGAGCAAATTAATAGTAAATAGGAGATCTGAATGGGCAAATAGGGGCAGAGAAATCGGGTTACACCTTAATAATCAAATATATAGGTAACGGAGAATCAAAAGGATTTGATTTAGAACCCGGTAATTATAAATTGAAAGCAAAAATTGATTGGTGCGGTAGCCCGGTACATGCTATTGAAATTAAAGAGAATGAGCTAACAAAATTTGAACTCACAGGGTTTCCAAAAAATAAATGGATACTGCCGGTATTGCTTTTAGTTCAAATAAGTTTGCTTGTGTTATCTTACATAATTGAAATCAATGATGTTTTAATGAGTGGTTTCTCCGCAGTTCTTTTAATATATATCTTCTATCCAATAAGCTTCGGTAGAAATCATTATTTAAAATTTTATATAATTGAATAAGTGTTCAACATTCAAGAGATCCCAAGGGTCTTTCAAACTTTAAAAAATTATGAATAAAGTAAGAATTATCGGTTTAGTATTATTAGCAATTGGAGTTTTTTTATTTCCCTTAGTCGAAGGAGATTTAGCCGATATAGCTGCTGGTTTATTAGCAGGTCTGGGTATAGGTTTATTGGTAACCGGTCGTCTAAGATTCCAAAAATAAGAGACCACATTTAAGTTTCCTCAAAATTAAAAATAGCTTCTATAGGTAACTTAAAGAGTTTTGAAATTCTAAAAGCTGTGGGCAAACTAGGGTCAAATTTCTCTTTTTCTATGGCATTAATTGTTTGCCGGGAGACCCCAATAATATCTGCTAAATCTTCCTGGGTATAACTATGTTCGGCCCGAAGTACTTTTAATTTATTTTTCATGTGTACCTTCTGGTATTTATGGTGACCAAAACTAAATAAGTTAAGCCTATAAATATTACAAGCTTGCTTATTTCTGCATCATATTTAATTAGATTGGTAGCGTCAAGTAAAGAATAAGACAGTCCCACTACAACTGCTAATCCCAATGTTAAAGCCAAAGATTCCAAATGGATTTTACGCTCCAGCTCATCAAAATTATTAAACATTCTTCGGTTAGCGAAAATCATTAAAATTCCGTGAATAAAGTTGACTGATACTGCCAATGTGGTTAAAACAGTGTGATCATCCCAAATGTACTTTGGTCCAAAGGCGGCAATTGCCATGGTAGCCACCCAGCTCCAGGTCCATACGGCAAGGGTGTAAAGGTTCTTTTTTCGTTCTTTTTTCATTTTAAATGTAATTAATAGTTTACTATATGTAATGTTTACTTTACAAAAATAAACAAATATTTTAAATGTAAAGTTTTATTTACATAAATTCTTAAAAATTTTAATATTAAGAAAACAGGAGGTTATATAAATACCTTAATTTGTAAAACCGAATCCTCGAGATTTATATTTAAAATTATAAGACAAATGAAAAGAATACTTCAAATTCTAATTATGTTCTTAGCAGTAACCACTATAGGACAGAATTCCGAAAAAACCAATGAAGATCAAATCAAAGATCTCATTGAAAATTCCTTTCAAAAAATATTTTCAGATATGGACACCCAGGCGTTGGAGACCTATTGTACTCCCGATTTCCTGCTCCTGGAGACCGGTGAAGTTTGGGATATGGAAAAGATGAGGAATTATATTAAAAAAGCCAGTGAACAAAATACACAGGTAAAAAGGATAAATTCTTTTGATTTTATAGAGATAAAGATCGAAGGTAAAATGGCCTGGATAGCTTATCGGAATAAAGCTGAATTCAAATCGGGAGACAGGATTGTTAGGGAAATAAATTGGCTGGAAAGCGCCTCGGCAATTCTCACTGAAGAGGGTTGGAAACTACAATTGTTACATTCTACTATAGTTAAGGAGTAATATAGGTCTTTGCCCAATTGATGGTTGATTTAACCTTTATAATTGAAAAGTAAATTTTTTTAGAGGAAATTAATTAAAAATCTATTAGGTTGTAAATAATACTTTTCAAAGCTTTCTTTCACTATCTTTACCGGGTTAATGTTAAACTATTTAGAAATTATGCCTAAAGAAAAATCACCTTCAAAGAATTCGGCTAGAAAAGAACCGGTATTGAGTTTAAAGGAAAAACGCGCGGCGAAAGCAGCGAAGAAAAAGAACAGGACTTAATTAGATATTTTATTTAAAACAAACAAGGCTGTCCAAGACAGCCTTTTTTATATAATTGCAGTAAATTTTCGATAATCGAGATTTAAAACTCCGGGGTGGTTTACTTTTTCTTAGGTTCAAATACCGGTAGCAACTGGCTACTTACTTCACCAAAACCAATTCTGCGACCTTTGCTTTCGCAATAACCACGCATAATTACCGTATCGTGATCTTCAATAAACTTACGTTCGCTTCCGTCTTTAAGTTTAATTGGTTTTTCACCTTTCCAGGAAAGCTCTAACATAGAACCATAACTATCGGGTGTTTTCCCTGAAATTGTTCCCGAAGCCATCATATCTCCAGAATTCACCGGGCAACCATTTACGGTATGATGCGCCAGTTGTTGACTCATATTCCAGTACATATGCTTGAAATTCGTTTTTGCCAACGGGGTTTCTTCAGAATTTTCAGGTTTAAGGGAAACTTCAAGGTTAATATCAAAGCTTTTCTTACCTGAGCTTTGTAAATATGGAAATAATTCTACTTCAGGTTTAGGTCCTTCAGTTCTAAAAGGCTCTAAAGCATCTAAAGTAACAATCCATGGAGAAATTGAAGAAGCGAAATTTTTGGCAAGGAATGGCCCTAAAGGCACATATTCCCATACTTGGATATCTCTTGCACTCCAGTCGTTAAATAAGACCATTCCAAAGATATATTCTTCGGCTTCGTCTATTGGGATTGGTTCTCCTAAAGGATTTGCATCTGTGGTGATAAAGGCCATTTCAACTTCAAAATCTACTCTTTTTGACGGGCCAAAAACAGGAGTGTCAGAATCTTTTGGTTTGGTTTGTCCTTGTGGCCTGTGAACAGGGATTCCACTCGGGATTATAGAAGAACTTCTTCCGTGGTAACCAACGGGAATGTGCAGCCAGTTTGGCAATAAGGCGTTATCTGGATCTCGAAACATTGTTCCAACATTAGTCGCGTGTTCCTTGCTTGAGTAGAAATCGGTGTAATCACCAACCTGAACCGGCATTTGCATTTCAATTTCATCTAGCGTAAAAAGCACACGGCTTCTATGCTCTTCATTATCCCTTAATTTCTCATTATTTGCGTCAAAAATATCGGCAATTCGGTTACGAACCAGTCGCCAGGTCTTTTTTCCGTCAGAAATAAAATCGTTAAGGGTGTCCTGTAAAAATATATCATCGGTTAACGGAATTCCTTCAAAATAGCCCAACTGATGCAAAGCACCAAGATCTATCGCAAAGTCTCCAATACGGGAGCCTATGGTAATTACATCGTCCCGGGTTAGGAATACCCCAAAAGGAATATTCTGAATAGGGAAATCGGTGGTTTCCGAGGTTTCCAACCAGGTTTTTCTATTTGGGTCGTTAGCTGTAATAGGCATATAATTTTTTGTTTTTATTAAGAAATCTAATGTTTCCAAATATATTATTTTCCTGTTATTAACCGAATGTATTTCTTACTTTTGAGGAATATTTAACGTAAACTTTTGAGATGCAACGAGACACCGAAATTTTTAATTTAATTGCGGAAGAAAAAGAACGCCAACTAAATGGACTTGAGTTAATTGCCAGCGAAAACTTTGTGAGTGAGCAGGTTTTAGAAGCTGCAGGCTCTGTTCTTACCAATAAATATGCTGAAGGTTACCCGGGCAAGCGCTATTACGGCGGTTGCGAAGTGGTAGATAAAGTAGAACAACTGGCTATAGATCGTTTAAAAGAATTATTTAATGCTGAATATGCTAATGTGCAACCCCATTCGGGTTCACAGGCAAATACAGCTGTATTTCATACCTGCCTAAATCCGGGAGATAAATTTTTAGGATTTGATCTTTCTCACGGTGGGCATTTAACGCACGGTTCTCCAGTAAATTTCTCTGGAAAACTTTACAATCCGGTATTTTACGGGGTAGATAAAGAAACGGGACTTATAGATTACGACCAGGTTGCTGAAATTGCAAAAAAAGAAAAACCTAAAATGATTATTGCCGGGGCTTCGGCATATTCACGAGAAATAGATTATAAAAGATTTAGAGAAATTGCCGATAGTGTAGGAGCAATTTTGTTTGCAGATATCGCTCATCCTGCCGGCCTAATCGCCAAAGGTTTAATTAGCGACCCGATGCCACATTGCCATATTGTAACTTCAACGACGCATAAAACCCTTCGTGGGCCTCGTGGCGGAATTATAATGATGGGTAAAGATTTTGATAATCCTTTTGGACAAAAACTTAAGAACGGAAAGCTTAAAAAAATGTCTACTTTGCTTAACAGCGGAATTTTCCCCGGAAACCAGGGTGGGCCGTTAGAGCACATAATCGCTGCAAAAGCGGTGGCTTTTGGAGAAGCTTTAACCGACGAATTTCTACATTACACCGTTCAGGTAAAAAAGAATGCGGCGAAACTGGCTGAAGCTTTTATGGATAAAGGATATGAAGTTATTTCCGGCGGCACCGATAATCACTGTATGCTTATAGATCTTAGAAATAAAGATGTAAGCGGAAAAGAAGCAGAGGAGGCCTTAAGTAAAGCCGAAATTACTGTGAATAAAAATATGGTGCCTTTTGACGATAAATCACCATTTGTGACTTCAGGAATTAGAATAGGTACTGCCGCAGTTACAACCCGCGGACTTATAGAAGCTGATATGCCTAAAATTGTAGATTTTATTGAGCGTGTGATCACTAATATTGAAAATGATAGTGAATTGGAAGCCGTGAAAAATGAGGTAAAAGCGATGATGAAGGGAAAACCACTTTTTAAAGTGTAATCCCTTTTAAAACAGAATATATTAAAGCTTATTTGAGGAGCCCAACGTCATCCTGAACTTGTTTCAGGATCTAAGATGAGCAAATTCAAATAAGCTTTTTTGTGCTTTCTACTGAAGTCAGGTTGAATTTATTGCTGAAAGACCTTTTTTAAATCCTCTGAAATTTTAATAGGTTTTTTCTTTTCCTGGTCCATAAGTGCCCAGGTGGTTTTGGCTTCTACCAAAACTTTTTCGGTTTCAGCATTTTTTATAATCACGTGCCGAACAGATTTTACGTGAGAAGTCTCGCCAACATAAGTTTGTAACAAGATCTTATCGCCCAAAAAAGCCTGTTGTTTATAGCTGATTTCGTGGGTTACCACGATCCAGAAATACTTTTCATTCTGTTCTTTAGTTGCCCGGGCATCCCAGTGCGCCCTGGCCACATCCTGCACCCATTGCACATATTGCACGTTATTTACGTGGTTTTGCTCGTCTAAATGTTTTTCTTCAACTAAAAAACTCTGCTGAAATATTTCGGGAGTAGTAGCCATTATTTTTCTATTATTTCTACCTCAAAGATCTTATCCCAGTTTTTCCCGGTTACGTATAGTTTTTTGGTATTTTGATTATAAGCAATGCCATTTAAAACGTGGTTTTGAGAATCCAGATCCTGAAGATTAGATAAACGTTCCCGTAATCCTCTAAAATCTATAACGCCTTCTATTGCGCCATTTTCAGGATTAATAATAGTAACGCTGGGAAATTGATAAGTATTGGCATAAATCTTTCCGTTAACCCATTCCAACTCATTGAATTTTGAATAGATTTTAGTGTTAGTAGCTACCTGGATAAAATCTTTTTCAGCAAGCGTTTCTGCATCTAAGATCCAAATCTTCTCGGTGCCATCGCTTTTATAAAGTTTTTCGCCATCGTTACATAAACCCCATCCTTCTTTACTTTGGTTATAACCAAAAGTGCCAGTTTGTTTAAAATCGTCAAGATTATAGATCAAGCCTTCTTTTTCTCTCCAGGTAAGCAGGTAAAGTTTATTATTAAGAATGGTAAGACCTTCGCCAAAATAAGTGTCTTCCAGGTTGATTTTATTTAAAACTTCCCCGGTTTCTAGATTAAGTTTTCGTAAGGAAGAATTTCCGTATTGGCCAGTGCTTTCATATAAAGTGTCCTGGTAAAACTCCAGGCCTTGCGTGTAAGCTTCACTATTGTGCGGATATTCTTTTATCACTTTATAGGTATAAGCCTTCGGCGCTTTATTGTTGTAAATTTTTAGTTCGCCACTAATAGTATCGGTTTCCCCTTCAGAAAAAACGATGGCTTCCAGTTTTTGCCGACCTAATTTTGTGTTTTCAAGTGGAACCGAAAAAGAAGTTTCTGCTATTAAAGTTTGAAGATATTGCTGCTGAAAATAAAGTTGAATAGAATCAATTTCACGGTCTTTTAGGTTTTCAATAGAGCCTTCAATCGTTTCTCCAAGTTTAAATTCGGTCTTATTTTCCGCAGTATTCAGCTTAAAATAAGAAGTTTTTTTATCAGAATTACTTCCGCAGGAAAAAATTATAAAGCCTAATAATAACAGGCACAGGAACTTAAATTTATTCATTATTCTTTTGCATTAAATACCTTGCTAAAATACTTAATTCGCTTTAAAAAATACTTGCGCAAAGTAGGAAAGATTGTATATTTGCATCGGCAAGTCCCACACAACCAGCTCCTGCTGAATCCCCCAGGGCGGGAACGCAGCAAGGGTAAGCGGTCGTAGCGGTGTGATGTGGGGAGCTTGCCATTTTTTGTTTCTAAAAGGTTCTAATTTTTATCGCATATTTGCAACCTATGAAAACAAATACTTCTCCTCAAAAAGTAGTGCTTATTACCGGGGCTTCTTCCGGAATTGGAAAATCTATAGGCGAATATCTTTCTAAACAGAATTTTAAAGTTTACGGTACCAGTCGAAATCCTGCAAAAATTTCCCATCCTCCTTTTGCGATGGTTGCTTTAGATGTAACCAAAAAAGAAACTATCACCAATGCCATTCAACAAATTATTGCTGAAGAAGGCAAAATTGATGTGCTTATTAATAACGCAGGGGTTGGAATTACCGGTCCCATAGAGGAGACTCCAGATGAAGAAATCGCAAAAGCTTTTGAGACTAACTATTTTGGACCTATAAAAGTGATAAAAGCGGTTTTGCCTGAAATGAGAAAGCAAAACAGCGGATTGATCATAAATATTACTTCCATCGCCGGTTATATGGGCTTGCCTTACCGCGGAATTTATTCGGCTTCAAAAGGCGCTTTAGAACTTACTACCGAAGCTTTTAGAATGGAATTAAAAGATTTCAATATAAAAATGACAAACGTGGCGCCCGGCGATTTTGCTACAAATATCGCTGCCGGTCGTTATCACGCTCCTGTTTTAGATGATTCTCCTTATAAAGAACCTTACGGGAATACCCTAAAGTTAATGAACCAGGATGTTGATGCCGGGAAAGATCCATTATTAATGGCAAAAGCGGTGCATAAAATTATTCAGGAAAAAGATCCTCGCGGGCATTACAAAGTGGGGGAGGCGCTTCAAAAATTTTCTGTCGGGTTAAAGCGAATTTTACCCGATAAAGTATATGAAAAAATGCTGCTTAAGCATTATAAATTATAATTTTGCAAAGACAACATATTAACAAATAACTATAGATTATGAAATTTTTTATTGATACAGCCAATCTTGACCAAATAAGAGAAGCCCAGGAACTTGGTGTTTTAGATGGAGTAACTACCAATCCATCGCTTATGGCGAAAGAAGGAATTTCTGGCAAAGATAATATTTACAAACATTACAGGGAGATTTGTGAGATTGTAGATGGAGATGTTAGTGCTGAGGTTATCTCAACCGATTTTGACGGAATAGTTAGAGAAGGTGAGGAACTGGCAGAATTGCACGAGCAAATTATTGTAAAAGTTCCTATGATCAAGGAGGGAATTAAAGCCATAAAATACTTTAGTGATAATGGAATTAAAACCAACTGTACTTTAGTTTTTTCTGCAGGGCAGGCCCTGTTGGCGGCTAAAGCAGGAGCTACTTATGTTTCCCCTTTTATTGGTCGTTTAGATGATATTTCTACCGATGGTTTAAACCTCATTGAAGATATTAGATTGATCTACGATAACTACGGTTTTGAGACTGAGATCCTTGCAGCTTCTGTGCGTCACAGCATGCATATCCTGGAATGCGCAAAATTAGGGGCCGATGTAATGACCGGGCCACTTTCTTCTATTGAAGGCTTACTAAAACACCCGCTTACCGATATTGGTTTAGAGAAATTCCTTGCCGATTATAAGAAAGGAAATCAGTAAGATTTTCTGATTAAGATTTTCCAGAAAGGCTATTTGAGGAGGTATTAAGTTTAACGTCATCCTGAACTTGTTTCAGGATCTAACATGTTAGAAGCTGAAATAATCCCGAAGCTTCGGGACAGCTTGACGTGACGTAACGTAACCAGAATCTTTAAATAGCCTTTTTAATCATTTAAAAACTCCAGAATTTGTCTTTCAAAATTAGGAGTATTTAGCTGTGCCTCTCCGTTGAATATATTTCCGTTGGTGTCCAGGAATATGAGTTTATTGAGATAATTCATAAGCAAATTCATATTGATGCCTGGAGAGTTCAGTTTGTATTCTCTATCTTTATCCATGGCATAAATTTCTACGGTATTTTTCCAGGATTGTTTAGAATTCTCATCAATATTAATCCCTACAAATTCAAGTTCCGGATATTTCTTTCTTAAGTTGGAAATGATGGAATGTTGCCATTTAAAATGTTCGGGAGCTTCCATAGACCAGTGGTAGGTGACAATAGGTTTCTTTGAAACATCCTTTAAAGGAACTATTTCGTCTTTAAAATTTACCAGTTCTAAATCGCCAATATTATTTCCGGGAAGCAAGTTTTTTTGAATATTGGCCATTTGCTTTAGATCGGGAAGATTTTTTCCCTTAAATTCAATTTTTTCTAGAATACCAACGATACTATCAATCTTTTCAGCATTACTGGAAAATACCAGTCCCTGAATTGCAAGACGATTTATAAAAATATTTTTGATTTCATCCTTTTCAATTAAAGAATCAGCAAGGTTAATTCTATAATTAATATTTGCTACCGAATGAAGTTCAAAACAATCAGAATTAGTATCAAATTTTTCGAGGCACCTTTCAATAGAACGGGTTCTTAGGTAATCTTCAATAAAATTTAAATAGCCGTAATATTCTTTAAGCTGGGTGGCGTTAAAATTTAGGTCTTTCCTGTAATCATGAAAATCATCAGGAATTTGCTGGGCGAGTTCGTTGTAGTATTTCTTCACCAGAAACGTGTAGCGTTCCCTAAGATGATAAAAATCGTAATCTATACTGTTATTGGCGAGTGTTATAAACGATTTAGAAAACTTCTTCTTTGCGTTTAAATCTTTTAATTTATTCTTTCGGGTGTTCTTAATAGAATCGGTAATTCCGGCAAAATCACTGGGATTAATTTTATAATAGGAAAGCATTAAATTGTTGTTCCGTTCGTTATTAAGGAACATTTCAAGTAAAAAACTACTTTTCGCAGCACCAGGACCGCTAAAATTAAGCGATTCGTCAAATTGCATAGTGTTTAACCAAACCAGAACACTATCTCCCGGTTCTAGGTACATAATCTGGTTTTCGGGTGGATGTTTAAAACTGTAAATACCAGATTCTAAATTTTCAAACTTTTTCCCAAACTGGTTGTTTTGGTCTAAAAATAGAGTATCAATGGTTTTATTGTCTTTAGAAAGTATAAAATAGGGGTTGTAGGGGTTCATAATTTGACCGCCAACAAAAGTTCCTTTTTGGTCTTTTTTAGAGTTGTCACACCCGGTAAAAAGAATAACTCCGATAAGAGATAAAAGTAAATATTGTTTCATGCAGATCTTTAAGAACTAAGGGCTTGTAGTGCTGTTAAATCCAGCAACGATAGCAAATATAGCCCGAGCCAAATATCCCGAATGTTAATCGGGAGTTAAAAGAATAATAAAAACGTTAATCTTTAGATAAGTGTTGAAGTTTGGCTATTTTTGCAAAAAATTTACAAATACTATTTTATGCTTTCAGTATCAAATCTTTCGGTTCAATTTGGCAAGCGTGTTTTGTTTGATGAAGTGAACACCACTTTTACCCAGGGCAATTGCTACGGAATAATTGGAGCCAATGGCGCTGGAAAATCCACATTTTTAAATATCCTCTCTGGAAAATCTGAACCAACCTCTGGTAGGGTGAACCTGGAACCTGGTAAAAGAATGTCTGTGCTGGAGCAAAATCACAACTTGTATGACGACACCCCGGTGTTGGAAACTGTGATTATGGGAAACCAACCTCTGGCTAAGATTAAGAAGGAAATGGATGAAATCTATATGAAAGAAGATTTCAGCGATGCCGATGGGGAAAGGGTAGGCGTTTTACAGGTAGAATTTGAAGAAATGAACGGTTGGAATGCCGAAAGTGATGCAGCTTCTTTATTGTCTAATTTGGGAATAAAAGAGCAATATCACGCCACTTTAATGAAAGATCTGGACGGTACACAAAAAGTTAGGGTGCTTTTAGCCCAGGCGCTTTTTGGAAATCCAGATGTGCTAATTATGGATGAGCCTACCAACGATTTGGATTACGAAACCATCTCCTGGTTAGAGCATTTTCTAGCTAATTACGATAACACCGTGATCGTGGTTTCTCACGACCGTCACTTCCTTGACGCCGTTTGCACCCATATTTCTGATATTGACTTCGGAAAAATAAATCATTTTAGTGGTAATTATACCTTTTGGTACGAGTCTTCTCAACTTGCAGCGAGACAACGTGCCCAACAGAACAAAAAATCTGAAGAGAAGAAGAAAGAATTACAGGAGTTTATTCAGCGTTTTAGTGCGAACGTAGCCAAATCTAAACAGGCTACTTCCCGTAAAAAGATGATTGATAAACTTAATATTGAAGATATAAAACCATCAAGCAGAAGGTATCCCGCAATTATTTTTGAACGAGAACGTGAAGCGGGTGACCAAATTCTGAATATAGAAAAACTGGAAGCTTCAATTGAAGGGGAAACATTATTTAAAAATGTAAATATCAATCTTGCAAAAGGAGATAAAGTTGTGGTTTATTCTCGTGACTCGAGAGCTACCACTGCTTTTTACGAAATTATAAACGGGAATCAGCAGCCTGTGGCAGGAAAATTTTCCTGGGGAGTTACTACTTCGCAGTCTTATCTTCCGCTAGATAATTCAGAGTTTTTTGATAATGATCTTACTTTGGTGGACTGGCTTAGACAATGGGCTAAAACCGATGAAGAAAGAGAAGAAGTATATATTCGCGGATTTTTAGGTAAAATGTTGTTTAGTGGCGAGGAAGCACTAAAAACCTCTAAAGTTCTTTCCGGGGGAGAAAAAGTGCGTTGTATGTTAAGCCGAATGATGATGATGAGAGCTAACGTAGTGATGTTAGATGAGCCTACAAACCACCTTGACCTGGAATCTATTACTGCTTTTAATAATTCTCTGAAGAATTTTAAAGGGACTGTGATGTTTACCACCCACGACCACGAATTCGCCCAAACAGTAGCAAATCGTGTAATTGAATTAACGCCAGGAGGCGCCATAGATCGTTATGCTACTTTTGATGAATATATGAGTGACAAAAAGATCAAAGAGCAACGTGATAAAATGTATGCTGTAGAGGCTTAAACTTATATCGTCATCCCGAATTTATTTCGGGATCTAAGATGTTACTTATTCAAGAGTTTAGAAGTTAAAATGAAAATAGTTCAAATAAAAAACCCGGTGCTAATACCGGGTTTTTTGGCTAATCAAACTAAACTACAAACTTTTAATTTCTAAAACATTCCACCGCCTTCGGCTTCGTTGTCGTCTCTTTGTTTTCTTTTCAACGCTCTGTTTTTTCCGCCCCCAAATCTATAGGAGAATCCTACGTATACATTTTGGGTTTCACCTTTAAACCTTCCGGTTTGTGGTAGGGGGCGGCCATTTGTAAAACTAAACTCCTGCGTATCAAAAACATCATTAAAATTAAGACTTAAGGTTGCCTTATCATTCAGGAAGGTGTAACGTCCGCCTATATTCATAAAATACATCGGGTCCATATCCATTTGCAGGTTTTTAGCTTTGCTTCGGTAAAACCCGAATAGCTGGAAAGTCAATTTATCTGTTGCTTTAAAACTATGGTTGGATCTAAAGGTCCAGGCGGTGTTATCGGTTTCTAAATACTCGGTGCCAACTACTCCTTTTAATTGCTGGCTGTATAATTCAAAGTTGGTGTTGGTACTCCACCAATCGGTGAATTTATAATTGGTGCCAAGCTCCAAACCGTAAGCATTATTATCTTCAAAATTGTCAAATTGCAATAGTAGCGAACCTTCTTCATTAGGGTCTTCTATAAAAACCTGGCTAATCTCATCGTTTATATTTCTGAAGAAAACTCCTGCAGTTAGGCTTCCTTTTTTGCTTAATTTTCGGGTGTAATTAAATTCCAGGGAATTGGTGAATTGAGGATCTAATTCAGGATTTCCTGAAACCGTTAATCTTGGTGTACTTATCTCACGAATAGGATTAACCTGCCCAAAACCTGGACGATCTACTCTTCGGCTATAGCTTAACTGGTAGGAATTTGTTTCACTTGGGGTATAATTAAGAAATCCGCTGGGATAAATATTAAAGTAATCGTCATTAAATACATTTTCGCCGTTGTAAATCGCATCTACACTAAAATTCTCCAATCTTGCTCCAAGCTGATAAGACCATTTTTCAAAATTCTGTCCGTAAGTTGTATAAAACGAATAAATATCTCTTTTATACTGGTAAGTGGCATCGGTTAAGAAATCACTGGTTGTGGTATAATTGTTATCGGTGTCTAAAAGCCTGGCTTCTGCACCAATTTCCAGTTTACTATTTTCTGAAAGCGGATTTTCATAATCCACGTTCGCAATAATATTTTCCCGGCTTTCTTTTACATGGTCACGGTAATCTGTGAAACCTTCGGTGTCTCCTTCAAAGTTAAAGATTGAATTTTCATCTTCATCAAAAGTGTTATAATCTACTTCGAATATAATTTTATGCCCTTCTTTTTCAAACTTTCGGTCGTAAGCGAAATTGTAGGTGCTATTAATATTATCATAATTGGAATCCAGGTTCTGGGCTAAATTAAGTTCTGGATTATTGGGATAAATAATTCTTAAAGATCCTAAAGGCCCACCATCATAATGATTTTGATTGGTGTAAAAGGAAAAGGTATTTGAATCATTTAAATAAAAATCAACTCCGATTTTATATAAATAAGATTCTCTTCTGTTTGTAATATCGAAAGCCTGTCGGTAATTATCTTCGGTAAAATTAATTCTTCCAAGGTTGTTACGATCGCCAAACTGAGCGCCAAAATTTCCGTAAAAATTGAATTTTCCTTTTCGGTAATTCATATCAAGCGAACCATTGTAGCGAGTGTTATCACCAATGGTTACACCGGTATTTAAAGTTCCGTTGAAACCGTCATTAGCATTTTTGTGAAGTACAATATTGATAATTCCGCTCATCCCTTCAGGGTTATATTTTGCTGACGGATTTGTAATCAATTCAATGGTTTTTATTGAAGTTGAAGGAATTTGTTTTAGCAATTGCGCAGGATCCATATTGGTGGGTTTTCCGTCTATAAGAATGCGCACATTAGAATTTCCGCGAAGCGCAATATTTCCATCCTGGTCTACATTTACCGAAGGCACATTATTCATTATCTCTGAAGCGCTGGCCCCGGTGGTAGTAAGATCTTTTCCTACATTTATCACCTTTCGGTCAATTCGCTGCTCTATGGTAGTGCGTTCTGCAACAACGGTAACGCCGTCCAGCATTGCTACATCGGGTTCTAATTGAATAGCGCCAAAATTGTGAGTGCTATGGTCTTTGGTTATTTCAATTTGTTTAGAAAAGGTTTTGTAACCCATAAACTGAACTTTGAACATATAAGTTCCGTTTGGGATCTTTTCAATATAAAAAGTTCCATCGTCTGCAGAAGTATTTCCCGAGACCAGGTTGCCATCCATATCGGTAATACTTATGGTAGCGTAGGGGATAGGTTCTTCCAGTTCTCCATCCACAATAGAACCCGAAATTTTGCCCACGGGTTCGTTGGCCAATGCAGTAAAACTGCAAATGCATAATGCTAAAATTAAAAATAACTGTTTCATTTTTTGATTGATTTTGATGATTAGTATGTTTAAAATAAATCCTTGTATTGCATAATACCAGAATATTTCTTTTGGCAAATTCTTAGTTTTGATGAATAGAACTTACCGATTTTTGATTGATGAATGACCCCTTAAATGTTATACCTTATACTTTGTATTGCATAATAGGTAAACGTGCAATTCTAAAATTTTGATCTTTCCTCTACTATAAAGACGAATATAAAATGGAATTGTTACAGTATTTTAAAAAGAATTTTAAAAAAAGCCCGCATTCTAGAAATACGGGCTGCCGTAATTTGCAGGTTTACTAACCATCACATCTATATTCCTGCAATTATAGCTACCTTAAAGACTAAAGAGAAGTATTTTTGTTACACTTATTCTGAAACCTTAAATTTGTAATATGGAGAAAAAAACTTTAGTACTTGGCGCATCTCTTAATCGTTCCCGCTATTCTAATATCGCTATAGAACGCCTGGTAAGGTATAATCAACCTACGGTGGCCATTGGTTTAAGAAAAGGTGAAGTCGCGGGAGTAAAAATAGAAACCGAAAAAATTCCTTTTCAGGATATAGATACGGTTACCCTTTATTTGGGCCCACCGAGACAGGAAGAATACTACGATTATATTGTTTCTTTAAATCCTGTTCGGGTAATTTTTAACCCGGGAACCGAAAACCAGGAATTTTACGAAATACTTAGAAAAAATAATATTGAAATTGAAGTAGCCTGCACCTTAGTGATGCTTGGTACGAATCAATATTAACCCCAGCGTGGTTATAAATCCGTTGAGGATTAAAATAAAGAAACCAAATTCAAAGCCAAACCAAACCAGGCTGTTTATACTAATTATATAAGATAAAATTGGCGCTAAAATCGCAACTATTGGTACAAGTTTATCTTTTACTTTAATATTAGTAAATAATCCCAGTGTATAAAGTCCCAATAGCGGCCCATAGGTATATCCGGCAAATTCAAACAGTTTATTAATTACACTTTTATCGGCTATCGCATATTTGAAAATCAGCATTACGGCGATAAATAAGATAGAAATAACAATATGAATTTGTTTTCTTATCCTCATTTGTTTGCCTTCTTCGTATCGCTTTTCAATATTTAGAATATCAATACTAAACGAAGTGGTAAGCGCGGTTAAAGTTCCATCGGCACTGGAATAGGCTGCGGCAATAAGCCCCAGAATAAAAAGAATAGCGACTCCAATTCCTAATTCTCCGCCGGTGGCGATTGCAGGGAAAAGCTCATCTTTAATAGCGCCAATTCCGCTTAGATCGGCGTATTGTGTCAGTAGAACCCCAAGTATAAGGAACATCATATTTACTATAGTAAGCACTATAGTAAACGAAAACATATTTTTTTGAGCATCTTTCAGGTTACGGCAGGTAAGGTTTTTTTGCATCATATCCTGGTCGAGACCTGTCATTACAATTGCAATAAAAGCTCCACTTAGAAATTGTTTTATAAAGTGATCACTGCTTTTCCAGTCTTCAAAGAAGAAGATTTTTGTAAGTCCGCTTTCGGAAAGGTGATTAATCATTCCCCCCGCTGTAATCCCTAATTCATCTGAAACTACGATTAAAGTCACTCCAAGCGATAACAGCATAAAAAATGTTTGCAGGGTATCTGTCCAGACCACGGTTTTAATTCCGCTTCTAAAAGTGTATAACCAAATAAGAAAAATTGTCGCGGAAACTGTGGCATAATAAGGAACACCTAATTCATCAAAAAGAATCAGTTGTAAAACATTCGCCACCAAAAACAACCTGAAACTGGAGCCGACTATCCTTGAAAGCAAGAAAAATGAAGCCCCGGTTTTATAAGAATATTTTCCAAAGCGTGATTCCAGGTAAGAATAAATAGAAGTAAGGTTTAATCGATAATAAAGCGGCAGGAGAATAAGACCGATTACCGCATAACCCACGGTATAACCCAAAACCACCTGGAAGTAACTGAAACTATCTGTGGCTACTGTTCCTGGAAGAGAAATAAAAGTAACCCCGCTAAGCGAAGCACCAATCATTCCAAAAGCCACGATATACCACGGCGACTCCCGGTTGGCCCTAAAAAACTCGGCATTGCTACCGGCCCTGCTGGAAAAGAAAGAAACCAAAAATAAAAGTCCGAAATAGGCGGCGATTAAAATTAAAATCTGGTAAGGCTGCATAGCGATGATTTTCTGAAGTGGCGAATTTACAAATTAAGCTTAAACTTTAGCCTGCTTCCATAAAAATGAACGATCAAAGACCTCGGGGCAAGCCCAAGAGCTATGAAACGGAAAATTATTCTTTCAGTCGAATCAAGCGGGAGCATTTAAATCTCGATTATCGAGTAAAAATCCTAAATTCGCGTTATGGATTTTTCTTCAAAACTATTGGAACAGGCTGTAGATGAAATGTCTCAACTTCCCGGCATCGGAAAACGCACGGCCTTAAGGTTGGTTTTGCATATGCTAAAGCAACCTGAGTCGCAAACCAAACAACTGGCAGATGCTCTTACCAAACTTAGAACCGAAATAAAACTCTGTAAAAATTGCTACAATATTAGTGATACCGATCTTTGTGCTATTTGCGTTAATCCTTCCAGAAATTCAGAAATTGTTTGTGTGGTAGAAGATATTCGAGATGTAATGGCTATTGAAAATACCGATCAATACCGCGGGCATTATCACGTTTTAGGTGGAAAAATAAGCCCTATGGATGGCATTGGCCCTTCGCAGCTTAGCATTAAACCTTTAATTGAGAAAGTGCAGGCAGGAAAAGTAGAGGAGATCATTTTTGCACTAAGTAGCACATTGGAAGGCGATACCACTAATTTTTATATTTATCGACAATTGGAAAGCACCGGTATTAAAACTTCAACCATCGCTCGAGGAATTTCAGTAGGAGACGAACTGGAGTATGCAGATGAGGTTACATTAGGTAGAAGTATTACCAATAGAATTCCTTTTGAAAGTTCTACTAAAAGTTGATATCTTTAATTAAGCTTCGCGCTAAAAAATAAGCAGATGAAAATTTCAGCATTAAAAAAGGCGATTATTGAAAAACTGGAGAGACTTAATGAAGCTCAATTGCTTCAAGTTCAGGAGTTGCTTGAGCATCTTCATCAACAAAAAAATATTGAAGAACCGCAAACCGATTATCAACTTGAAGAATGGGATTTAATGCCTGGTTGGCAAAAAAAAAGAATTGAAGATGCTGAAGAAAGTTTAGATAGGGTAGCAGGAGTTCCGCATAAAGAAGTTGCAAGAAAGCTAAAAGATAAATATGGCTTCTAAAAGGGAAGTTGTTTGGGCTGTTTCAGCCATACAGGAGTTAGATAATATTCTTGAATATCTTGAAAATAATTGGAGCAAGACAGTTAGTGAAAATTTCTTTAATATCTTAAACCATTCGGTAGAGTTAATTAAGTTAAATCCTTATCAGTTTCCTGCACTCTCAAAGGAAAAGAGGTTTTATAAATGTGTGGTAACAAAACATAATTCTATTTTTATAGTGTTCCGAATAAAACTCTTATTAGGATTCTGCATGTTTTTGATACACGACAGGATCCCCGAAAACTTCCACTTAATCAATAATATTTCTACTGAAAAATTTAGTTTCAGCTTTTGAAATTGTAATTTTACCCAAAAGCGGATTTCATTTCTACGAGAGAAAATATATAGTGAAAATTTAATTTATTGATTTTTTAATACTTTTAAAGTTGAATTTTCATTAAATTCGCAAGCATAAACCTTAAAATAAGCTTTCAATTATAGATATGGCAAAGTTTGAACTTAAGCTACCAAAAATGGGCGAAAGTGTCGCCGAAGCAACTATTACCAACTGGCTAAAAGAAGTTGGAGATACCATTGAAGCCGACGAACCGGTGTTGGAAATCGCTACCGATAAAGTAGATAGCGAAGTCCCCAGTGAAGTAGAAGGGAAATTGGTAGAAAAACTTTTTGAAGCCGATGATGTAGTGCAGGTAGGCCAAACCATAGCTATTATTGAAACCGAAGGTGAAATTCCTGCCGGCAACGATGATGATGAATTAGATCTTGATCTTGACGATGAAAGCGAAGAAGAGGATTATGCTGACGAAGTAGCCGAAAGTGTGGAGACTGCAAAAGAAACTGCAGGGAGCAAAGATTTTTCTGATGCTTCCAGGTTTTACTCTCCACTGGTAAAGAATATAGCGAAAGAAGAAGGGATAGACCTTGACGAGTTAGAAGAAGTAGAAGGTACCGGTAAAGATAATCGAGTAACTAAAGATGATATTTTAGCTTACGTTGAAAACCGTGAGAAAGGAACTTCTGCTAAGCAAAAGCCAAAGGCAAAACAAGCGTCTTCTGCAGATACCGGAAAAATGGCCAGCGCCAAAGCCGAGTCTGAAAAAGTGATTCCTTCTGGAGAAGATGAGATTATAGAAATGAGCCGAATGGGTAAAATGATCGCACATCATATGGTAGATAGCGCTCAAACTTCAGCCCACGTTCAATCTTTTATCGAGGTAGATGTTACCAATATCTGGAACTGGAGAAATAAGCATAAAAACGATTTTCAGAAAAAAGAAGGAGAAAAACTTACGTTTACTCCAATTTTTATGGAAGCCGTGGCGAAAGCAATTCGCGATTTCCCAATGATCAATATCTCTGTAGATGGCGATAAGATTATCAAGAAGAAAAACATAAATCTTGGAATGGCAGCAGCTCTTCCAGACGGAAACTTAATAGTGCCGGTAATTAGAAATGCCGATCAGCTTAACCTTGTTGGCCTTGCTAAAAAGGTAAATGATCTTGCAAACCGTGCACGCCAAAATAAATTAAAGCCCGATGATATTCAGGGTGGAACTTACACCGTAACCAACGTAGGAACTTTTGGAAGCATTATGGGAACTCCTATAATTAACCAACCGCAAGTTGCAATTCTTGCCCTGGGAGCCATTAGAAAAGTACCGGCTGTTATAGAAACACCAGATGGTGATTTTATAGGTATTCGTTACAAGATGTTCCTTTCGCACAGTTACGATCACAGGGTTGTAAATGGAGCGCTTGGTGGTCAATTTGTGCAACGTGTAGCGCAATATCTTGAAGGTTTTGACAAAGACCGCGAGATATAAATTCAAATAATATTTAAAGAAAAAACCGGCTAAAATTAGCCGGTTTTTTCTTTTTAAGCTTTTAAATATCCTATTCAAAGATTCTTTACGTAATTATTTAATAGGCTTAAAGCCGGGTGCTCATCCTGGCTTTGGTAATTTTCAAAAAGCTGCTCTGTTTCCAGATCTTTATAACCAAGAATTTCAAAAGCTTCATCTTTTTGTAGCTTTTTAAAAGCCATAGACCAGTCAGAAAAAGCTCTTTCCTTACTGAAGCCAGAATCCAGTTCGGTTATGTTTTGGTGGCGTTTGTCTTTAGCTATTTTACTATACAGCCAGTCAACATTTTCTTCTTCTCCTTCAAGATATTGAATAAAGCTTCCGTGAAAATAGATCAGCATTCCGGTTACTGCAATCGCAGTGTTGTTATTTCGCGCTTTTTCAAGTAATTCTTTTAAAGCCCTGTCAGTAATCACGTGACTTTGCCTGCTTACGTACGCAATATATTTAAGCATTCTGTTTATTTTTATAAATTCAAAGGTAAAAAATGTAATTTATTTTTGTTCAAAAGAGCTTAAATTGCAAGTTTCTGGAAAAGCAAAGCTCATAAATTATAGTATCTTTATCCCCAAAATCAAGCTCCTCTTATGGAATTAAACCTAACCAAACCCATTTGTTTTTTTGACCTGGAAACTACCGGAACAAATGTGGCGAAAGACCGTATTGTAGAAATTGCCATCCTTAAAGTTTTTCCTAACGGAAACAAGGAAAGTAAAACCTGGCTGGTAAATCCTGAAATGACAATTCCTCAAGAGGTTGTTGCTATTCATGGAATTTCAGATGAAAAAGTAGCTAATGAGCCCACTTTTAAGCAGCTTTCTTCCCAGGTTCATGATATGATAAAAGGCTGTGATCTTGGAGGCTATAATTCCAATCGGTTCGATATTCCATTGTTGGTAGAAGAACTTTTGCGTGCCGGGGTAGATTTTGAAATGAAAAACGTGGTGGCAGTAGATGTACAAACCATTTTTCATAAAAAAGAACAAAGAACCTTAGCTGCAGCTTACCAGTTTTACTGCGGAAAAGATCTAATAGACGCCCATAGTGCCGAAGCTGATACTACGGCTACTTACGAAGTTTTAAAATCTCAACTAGACCGCTATGGAGATTTGCAAAATGATATGAAATACCTGGCCGATTATTCTTCCAGGAAACGTTTTGCTGATTTCGCAGGATTTATTGCTTTCGATAAAAAAGAAGAAGAAGTTTTCGCTTTCGGAAAATTTAAAGGTAAAAATGTAGAAAAGGTGCTGGAAGACGAACCCGGTTATTACGGTTGGATCCAGAATGCCGATTTCCCGCTGTACACCAAAAAAGTGCTTACCGCTATAAAGCTGAGAAAGCTGAATAATAAATTGTCCTAATAAGCAATGAAGCAAACCTTTATCGTACTGTTTTTGCTGTGCTGCAAGTTTTCTACAGCCCAGGAAAATCGTGTGGTAGGTCAGGTGGTAGATGCCGTTACTTCACAAGCCTTAGCGTATGTAAATATTGTTTTGGAAGAGGAGCATAGAGGCACGTCTACAGATGCGCAGGGAAGATTTTCTTTCGTATTAAAGGGTGTAGATACTTCAGTTAGCTTAAAATTTAGTTATGTAGGTTTTAAAACAAAAAATATAAAGCTCGCCGAGCTTAATAGTAGGGTTATAAAATTGGAGCCCGATGTAAATTCACTTTCTGAAGTTCAGTTATATAATATCACCGAAAATAATTCTGAAAAGATCAATGATTTCCGCGGAAGGGAAAGCATAGGTTTGGGGAACTTTAGCGGCGGACAGTTTCCAAGTATGATAGCACGCTACTATGCAAGACCCGAAAATTTTAAAGCAGGCTGTTTTTTGGAAGAGATAGAGGTTAGGTTTTTTTCTACCGATATGAAGATGAATAAAAAGTCAAAATTCAGGTTAAGAATATTAGAAGTTGGCGATGACGGAAAACCAGATGGGGATTTGTTAACCTCAAATTTAATTATAGAACGCGGAGACAACAGGTTTAAAACTAAAATTCCAATGCGCAGGTATCGAATTCCTATACCAAAAGAAGGCTTTTTTGTAGCGGTAGAGCATTTGTTTATTAAAGAAAACTAGTATATTGAAAAGAAAGATTACCGCGTCTACAGGGAAACCGATACGCTTCTTTACGAAGATTTTAAGGTAGTTAAATATTTACCTGTTTTTAAAGGCGTGCTTGAAGATGAGGATAAAAATTTCAATTCCTTTTTTAAGGATACTAATGGTTGGAAAAAAATGAATAATTTAGATAATTCTCATTCGGTTTTTAAAGGAGAAATTCCGGCGCCGGCCTTTAAAATTACCCTAACCGATTAATTGCTGAAGCATGAAGATAATTTGTATAGGTAGAAATTATACCGATCATATTTCTGAATTACAGAATGAAAAACCCGAAGATCCGGTAATTTTTCTAAAACCTGATACTTCCATTTTATTAAAAAAACAACCTTTCTTTATACCAGATTTTTCTAAAGAAGTGCATTATGAGGTAGAAGTTTTGGTAAAGATCAAAAAAGTAGGAAAGCATATTCAGGAGAAATTTGCACATAAATATTATGACGAAATTGGCCTCGGGATAGATTTTACCGCGAGAGATCTTCAGCAAAAATTAAAGGAGAAAGGTTTGCCCTGGGAAAAGGCAAAAGCTTTTGATGGAGCCGCGGTTATAGGCGAAAAATGGTTGCCCAAAGGTGCGGTTGGCGATATAAATATGCTTAACTTTAGTTTAGATAAGAACGAGGAAACCGTTCAAAAAAGTAATACCCGATTAATGCTGTGGAAAATAGATGAGCTAATTGCCTATATTTCACAGTTTTTTACTTTAAAAATAGGTGATGTGATCTTTACCGGAACACCCGCGGGCGTTGGCAAAGTGGCGGCAGAAGATAAATTAACCGGATTTATAGAAGACAAACAAATCTTTTCAATTCAAATAAAATAGTACTATGAGCAACTACGATTTAAGTGAGGTTAAAGAAATGGCCGGGGGCGACGAAGATTTCATGAAAATAGTGGTACAAACCTTTTTAGAAGAAATTCCGCCAGATGTAGAAGCGATGAACGAGGCTATTACTAACGATAATCCCGATCTTGCCTATCAATTTGCGCATAAAATGAAACCAAATTTACAATTGTTTGGATTGGAACTTATGGACGAAATAAAAGTTATAGAAGCCTGGGCAAAAGCCGGGAAAAAGAAAGACGAAGTTCCAAATGCGGCATCTATAATCACAAAGAAAGTAAATGTAGCCAGTATTGCCCTTAAACGTGATTTTGAACTGGAATGAAAGCAGAAATAATTACCATTGGAGATGAAATTCTAATTGGCCAGATTATAGATACCAATTCTACATTTATCGCTAAAGAATTGAATAAAATTGGAGTTTCGGTAAAGCAAATTTCTACGGTAGAAGACGAGAAAAGTCATATCCTGGAAGCTTTAAATGAAGCCAAAGGCCGCGCCGATATTATAATTATAACCGGCGGTCTTGGACCAACCAAAGACGATATTACCAAAGATTGTTTGTGCGAGTTTTTTGAAGATAAACTGGTAAAAAATGAGGAAGTACTTCAGCATATAGAATTCCTTTTCGAAAAATATATAGACACCCCAATTTCAGGTCTTAATAGAAAGCAAGCCATGTTGCCTTCTAAAGCTGTGGCTTTAAAAAACAAATATGGTACCGCTGCGGGAATGTGGTTTGAGAGCGAAGGCAAAGCCTATGTTTCCCTTCCGGGAGTTCCTTTTGAGATGAAGGCTTTAATTGAAGACGAGGTAGTGCCAAGACTTCAGCAAAGTTATAAAAGGCCGGTAATTTTGCATAAAACTGTCCTGACTTACGGAATGGGAGAAAGTGCCATAGCCGATAAAATTGAAGATTGGGAAAATGCTTTACCAGACTATATTAAACTTGCCTACTTACCTAATTTAGGAAGAGTGAGGTTGCGGTTAACCGCAAAGGGTGATAACGAAGAACATCTTAAAAACAGTGTGGAAAGCTTAATTAGCGATCTTCATGGTATTATTGGGGATATCATTGTTGGGTACGAAGACGATGAATCTATAGAGATCCAAATTTCCAGGTTGCTAATTAAAAAAGGAGCTACAATTGCCACAGCCGAAAGCTGTACCGGTGGGAAACTCGCCGCTTTATTTGCTAATCCTCCTGGAGCTTCTAACTACTATAAAGGCAGCGTGGTGAGTTATGCCACAAGTTCTAAAGAAGATATCTTAAAAATAGATAAAAAGCTTATAGAAGAATATTCAGTGGTAAGTGAGGAAGTGGCGATAGCGATGGCCAAAAACGCCAGGGAATTGTTTAAAACCGATTATGCGATTGCTACCACCGGTAACGCCGGCCCGGCAAAAGGCGACAGTGAAGCAGAAATCGGAACCGTTTTTATAGGAATTGCAACCCCCAATGAAGTGTATGCCAAAAAATTTATCTTCGGAAATCATCGGGATAAAGTAATTGGCAAAGCAGTGAATAAAAGCATGGAGTTGATAAGGGAAGAGTTATTTCAGCAAATAAAAACCTACCCGTAACCGCTTAAAATTTAATCTAAAAGTTTTAAATTTGCCTTTTGGAAGCTTTGAAATTCAGAAGCTTAAATATATTAAAGGTTTGGATAAGCTCGATTTTAAACAGGAGAATAATCCGGTAAGCTTCCAACAGAAGGCAAACAGCGAGTTTTTAGCTAAAAAATAGAAGCAGCTGGGAAATTTAAGAAACCCTGAATATTTTTTTAAATTAATATTGTTTGTTAGGTGAAAAAATCGTTAATTTGCAGTCTGTTTTGAAATAACGAGAAAAGAATAGAGCAATGTCAAGAGTTTGTGAACTTACTGGTAAAAGAGCGATGGTTGGGAACAATGTTTCTCACGCTATGAACAAAACCAAACGTAGATTTAATGCCAATTTGGTAAAGAAACGTTTTTTTATTCCTGAGGAAGATAAATGGGTGACTTTAAAGGTATCTACATCTGCACTTAAAGATATTAATAAAAAAGGCATCTCTGCTGTAATTAAAGAAGCAAGAGAAAAAGGATTTTTGAAGAAATAATCCTCAAGCATAAAAACACATTACAATGGCAAAGAAAGGCAACAGGGTACAGGTTATACTAGAGTGTACAGAGCATAAAGGAACCGGAAAACCGGGAACTTCAAGATACATTACTACCAAGAATAAAAAGAATACACCGGATAGGTTGGAGATAAAGAAATTTAATCCAATCCTTAAGAAAATGACGGTTCATAAAGAGATAAAATAATTAAGTTATGGCTAAGAAATCAGTAGGAACGATACAAACAGGGGCTAAAAGATTAACCAAAGCAATCAAGATGGTTAAATCTCCAAAATCTGGCGCCTATACTTTTGTTGAACAAATTATGACTCCGGAAGAGGTGAACGATTTTTTGAAGAAAAACTAGTTCAACCAACTTCTTGAAAACATTTACAAAGCCGTCTGGATAACCTCTGGACGGCTTTTTGTTTTTATGTATATTTACAACTGAAATTTCGGAAGCTATTTTCGAAATTTGTTGATTTTTAAACCTTCCAAAAAATGAGTTTATTTAAAAAAATATTTTCAAAAGACAAAAAAGAAAACCTGGATAAGGGTCTGGAAAAGACCACAACCACCTTTATGTCTAAAATGAGTAAGGCGGTTGCCGGAAAATCTAAAGTAGATGAAGAAGTTTTAGATGATCTTGAAGATGTATTGATTAGTAGTGACCTTGGAGTGGCAACTACTATAAAAGTAATTAGACGTATTGAAGAACGCGTAGCCCGGGATAAATATTTGGGTACCGAAGAGCTTAACAAAATATTACGTGAAGAAATTGCCGGACTTCTTTCTGAAACCGAAACCGGCGAAGCCGCAAACATTCAAATTCCAGATGTAAAACCTTATGTAATTATGGTGGTTGGCGTAAACGGAGTTGGGAAAACCACTACCATCGGGAAACTCGCTCATCAATTTAAAAGTGCGGGAAAAAATGTGGTTTTGGGCGCAGCCGATACTTTTAGGGCGGCAGCCATAGACCAGTTACAAATTTGGGCCGATAGGACCGATGTCCCTATTGTACGTCAAAAAATGGGGAGCGATCCTGCTTCGGTAGCTTTTGATACCGTGCAAAGTGCCGTAAAACAAAATGCTGATGTAGTCCTTATCGATACCGCAGGGAGATTACACAATAAAGTGAATTTAATGAACGAGCTAACCAAGGTGAAACGAGTGATGCAAAAGGTAATTCCCAATGCTCCTCACGAGGTTTTATTGGTTTTAGATGGCTCAACCGGGCAGAATGCGTTCGAGCAGGCAAAACAGTTTACAGCGGCTACAGAAGTGACTTCACTTGCCGTGACAAAACTAGATGGTACCGCAAAAGGAGGCGTGGTGATTGGGATTAGCGATCAGTTTAAAATTCCAGTGAAATATATTGGTGTAGGTGAAGGTGTTGAAGATTTGCAGGTGTTCAATAAATATGAATTTGTAGATTCTTTCTTTAAACAATAAACCAGGCTGTTATTGGAAAATCGGCACTATACCGACTAATATTTAGTAGTGGAATTTCTAGCTTTTTAAATGTATAAATAGATGAAAAAACTATTACTCCTTCTTTTACTGCCCGCATTATTTTCCTGCGGAAATGAGAAAGATTCCGAAGATGAAAATAGCGAAATCCGGGACTCATTACAAACCGAAAAAGAAGAAGAATTTAAAGTTTTAGATTCTAAAAATATCTCACAGGATTCTCTTTGGGCTCCTTTTGAAAGCGATTTAGCTGAATTTTCTGAAGAAAAATACAACCAATTAAAACCGTTTATTTTTGATAAAAACATTCCTGAGCTCCAGGAAGCAGTTAAAAATGCTGATCTTACTTACGAAGAACTTTCCCTGTTTTTCCTATACCGCATTAAAAAATTTGACCGTGAAAATGAGCTTTCTTTAAACTCGGTTATTTCCCTGAATCCAAACTTGCTGGAAGAAGCCCGGGAAAAAGACGAAAAATTAAATAATTCAGAAGAAAATCATTTAATTAATGGAATTCCGGTTTTGCTTAAAGATAATATCAACACGCAGAACATGGCGACCACCGCCGGAGCAGTTGCTTTGCAAAACAATCAAACCGAAGATGCTTTTATCGTTCAGAAATTAAAAGAAAATGGTGCGTTAATTTTAGGGAAAGCAAATCTAAGCGAATGGGCTTATTTCTTTTGCGGCGAATGCCCCAGTGGTTATTCAGCGGTTGGCGGACAAACCTTAAATCCTTACGGAAGAAAGATCTTTGATACCGGCGGTTCCAGTTCAGGGAGCGCGGTTGCTGTAGCAGCCAATTTGGCCCCTGTTGCGATAGGTTCAGAAACTTCCGGCTCTATTCTTTCACCTTCCAGCCAAAATTCAGTGGTTGGTTTAAAGCCAACTATGGGAAATTTAAGTCGGGGTGGGATTGTTCCCATTTCCAGTTATTTAGATACTCCCGGGCCAATTACAAAATCGGTGATAGATAATGCGATTTTATATTCGGCAATGACCGGTAAAGATGTGGAAGATGCTCTTTCAGTTGAAGTAGAAAATACCGATTTCAATTTCGAAAATACAAGTCTTGAAGGAAAACGTTTTGGCGCATTTAAGCAATTAATGAAAGAAGATTCGCTGTACAGGCGTGCGGTTAATGATCTTAAAAATGCAGGAGCCGAAATTGTAGAATTTGAAGCCGAAAAAATTGAGCTGGAAAACTTTTTACGCTTATTAAGCCTGGATATGAAAAAAGATCTACCGGAATATTTTGAAAAATATGGCGCTGAAACAGGTTTTACTTCCGTAGACGATATTGTGAAATTCAATATAGAAGATTCGGTTAGCAGGATGCCTTATGGCCAGGCCCTTTTTGAAGGAATTTTACAGGAATCGGGTGATTCTACCAACCTCGATTCTATAAAAAGTGACTTGAGCGAAAAAGGGAGAAAGTATTTTGAAACGCCAATGCAGAAACATAATTTAGACGGAATTTTATCTATAAATAATTATCATGCCGGTTTTGCTGCGGTGGCACATTATCCCGGCATTACCGTGCCTATGGGTTATAATAAGGAAGGGGCGCCAAAAGGCCTAACTTTCTTCGCAAAATCATCGCAGGAAAATAAACTTTACCAGTGGGCTTTTGCTTTCGAAAAGGCTTCCAAACGCCGACAATCACCAAAAAATTACGAGTAAATGAAGCAACGGAATTTGAAAGCGCTAATAAGCAAGATCATTTTGTTCTACAGCATATTTTATGGCGCTATGAAGATTATTGCCGTGTTATTCCAGGATGCCTGGCCTTTGCCAAACCTTATACTTGCGATTCCGTTTGTGATCTTTGCAATTATTGGTGGCTTTATGCTAAAACGCGATTCTTATTCCTGGATCTATGTAGCCGCCGGGGTAATTATAATTAGCATTGTACGTTATTATGAAATAGAATGGATGCATCAATTACATGAGTATTTTGGTTAATAATCGAAATTTAAATGCTGCTTCCCGAACCATCGGGATGCCTCGAAATCAAATTATAGTTTCCAATAATAATGCTTCGTGGGCTTGCTCCGAAGTTGTTTACTCATAAGATCAAAATCATGAATAAATCGTCATGCTGAATTTATTTTAGCATCTAACATGGGCAGTACGATACACTCAACTTAGATCTCCGAATAAATTTCGGAGCAGGCTCTGAAACATCCCGAAGCGTCGGGACAGGATGACGTCTAAATTTTAAAGTATGACTTTTTACGGATATACAAATTTATTACTATGAAACCTGAAAAACAGTATCCTTCGGAAGTTTACCTAAACGGAAAGTGGCTAAAACACGATGAAGCTTTTGTGTCGGTTTTTGACCGTGCGTTTATGTTTGGCGATGGTATTTATGAAGTCACGCCTTTTTACTCGGGGAAGCCTTTTCTTTTAAAAGAACATTTAAAGCGCCTGAAATACTGCCTTGATGAGATTCAGATTAAATTTGATCCTTTTGCGCTTCAGGAAACGATGCTGGAAGCCATTTCCCGGGCAGGATTAAATGAAGCCGATGCCGCGGTTTATATCCAGGTGAGTAGGGGAGCGGCGACCAGGAGCCATTTTGTTCCCGAAAAGATTGAAACCACTGTCTTGCTGTATGCCTTTCCCGTGACTTTGAAGGGATTTGAAAAGAAATCCTGGGAAGTAATGGCAACGGAAGATAAACGCTGGCACCGCTGCGATATTAAGTCGACAGCACTATTAGCGAATGTGATGGCGAACGAGGAAGCTATTGCTGCCGGTTTTGCTGAAAACCTCCTGGTGCGCAAAGGTTATTTTACCGAAGGTTCACACTCCAGCCTGTTTTTTGTAAAATACGGCGTGGTGCATACACATCCCGAAGGCCAAAAGATCCTCTCTGGAATTACCCGGGCAGAAGTGATTAATATTTGCACCGACTTAAACATAAAAGTGGTTGAAAAAGCCGTGCATATTGATGAACTGGTGGAGGTAGAAGAAATTTTTGTCACCGGCACCACCACGCAAATAATCCCCATAAGTTCCATTACTCACAAAAACAAAAAAGTCTACACCGCCCGAAAAGACAGTGTTACCAAAAAATTACAGGAGATTTTTATTAAGAGGACGAGGGAAAAGCTAACCTAGTGTTTCAAAATGAAATTATTAATATAATTTACCATTGTCATATTTCAATATGTGACGCCCATATTTTTTGATAGTAGATGGTCGAGTTGTTCGAGGTCCGATATTAATTCTAGATGGTCTTGTGTTAATAATGATTCAGGCTTGTTTTTTCGCAATAACTTTTTCAATTCCACCATTTTAAAATAAAATGATTGGGACCGTAAATCAAGTTTTAGTATCGCCACCTTTTTCTCTATCGCGATCTTTTTTTGTTTAATCTTATTGATAATTTCAATAGCCGAATCAAAATTCAATTCTTTTTCCTCGAAAGTTTTTAAAAGTTTGCACTCAAAACTGGCACATTGTTTTGGTCTTTCCGAATAAATAGTACAACCATCACAATACTTGTTGCAAGGTTGAAGAAAAAAACCATTATCATTCTCATTTTCTATATCCATTACTGCCTTCATTCCCGGCAATTCCTCTTTCTCGAGCTCTACAAAACCAATCAAGGTGCCATCACAACAAAGCCCACAAGACAAACAAATATTCGATGAATCATTCATTTTTTCTGAATTTTTATCACTTTTTTAGTATAATCCTTTTAAGCCTATGATATAGTTCCTAAATCCTTTAAACTTTTCACATGCATCCTTATAGTGCCATCGATGTAATACTTTAAAATGGTTCCAAAAATCAGGATATTTTTGAAAGTATTACCGGAAATTTTGTGATTTAACTTTTGCCCAGCTGCACATAAAAGTAAAAGAAAAGGAGAGCCATGGTCATGAACTGGTAGAAGTAGAAGAAATTTTTGTTACCGGCACCACCACGCAAATTATTCCCATAAGTTCCATTACCCACAAAAACAAAAAGTCTATACCACCTGAAAAGACAGTGTTACCAAAAAATTACAGGAGATTTTTGATGGCTTGTAAAAACCCTGTCTTTAAATGCATTCCATTCTTCCTGGGTTAATTTTTTGTACTCGCCTTGAGGAATGTATGTAGCAATTTGATCTATTTTAGCAATTCTTCTAAGTTCATTTGCTAAGTCCTGATTGAAGTTGGTTTGATTCGAAGTTAATCGCTTTTCTGTATTGTTTTCTTTACAAGCAATTATCAATATTGCGATAATTAGAATTCCGTAGATTTTGTTCATTGTCACAATTTTTTCTATTGCTTTTGGGTAACGGTCTCGTATTAAACAAGTTGGTGGAGTAAGGGACGCGGACTTATCGGCTTAGATTTTAATTATTGGTTAATTTAATTTTTTCTTTGAAATGCTACCCGTTATTTGCGATGAACCGACTTAAGTTTAAATTTCTTAAATTTTATTTCTAATCAGAAAGAACAAAGGAGAGGAGTAAGGTTATATGAACCGTGGGAACTTTAGATTCCGTCAACATTGATAATCCCCTCTCTTTTCTACTTTTATTTCGTTCAGTTCTGTGAGACTTTAGATCTCGTTTTTAAGTCGATGAAACCAAAGTAGGCGTCCTTTCCTAATAGTTCTATTATGAATAAAAGTAAACAAATTTATGGAGTAGACATCAGCAAAAATGTGTTTGATGTGGTAGATTCTAGCGGAAAACATTCTCAGTTTTCCAATGATCCTAAAGGATTTAAAGCGCTTTTTAAAACTCTTTCTTCAGAAGGCTTAGTTGTGATGGAAGCTACCGGATATTACCATTACAGGCTAGCTCAGTTTCTTTATGAGCAGCATGTTCAGGTTTCTGTAGTCAATCCATTGTCGGTAAAAAGATTTATTCAAATGAAATTGTCTAAGGTTAAAACAGATAAATCTGACGCCAAAGCAATTTGTGAATATGCTACTGTAAATGAAGTTCCTTTGTATACTGCCAGGAATAAAAACCAGGCGGAATGTCTCCAGCTACTGAGAATGATAGACGTCTACATCAAACAAAGCACAGCATTGAAGAACAAACTGCATGGAGAGAAAGTCCTGGGTAAACCTTCCAAAGCAGTTTATCATTCGCTAAACCGGGCTCTCAAGAATGTTCAGACAGAGATTCAGGTACTTGAAAACCGACTCACTGAAATAGTAAAAGAGGAACAACAGCAGCAACTCACATTATTGAAAAGTATTCCGGGAATGGGGAATAAAACAGCTATTATGTTGATTGTGCTGACGGATGGTTTCTCCAATTTTGAAAATGCTAGGCAGTTGTGTTGCTATACCGGGATCACTCCAACCATACGGGAGTCAGGGAAAAGTGTGAGAGGTAAAAGCAGGATCAGTAAAGTAGGTAACTCTAAACTCCGGAATCTTCTATTCATGTGCAGTTTTACAGCCTGTAAACATAACAAGGCCTGTAAAGAGATTTACGAGCGAATAATAGCGAAGGGAAAGAGCAAGAAACTGGCCTTGATTGCCGTATGCAATAAGCTCTTGAAGCAGGCCTTTGCTATTGCAAAAACAGGACTACCTTATGATGAGAATTTTGTGTCAAAAATGGCATAAATGATTTGGAAGTTAGCTCAGTTCTTTGTTGTAAACAGTATTATGCTAGAATTTAAATATCATCAGGTTTTCAATTTCAAAATATCTTCAAACGATTTATTTAATTCAAAAAACTCTGTTGTAAAACCATTTTGGTATTTATTTTTAGTTTTCAAAAGTTTACGATTTTGTAAAATTTCTAATAGACTTTTCATTTCGTGTTCATAAGTTGCTGAATTTAAAATTTGAAATTTAGTGATCTTGTGATTTTTTTTAAACTCATCAATGAATTGTTTAAGACTATATCTTATTTTTTCTTTATCTGCTCTTGAATTTATTTCATCTAATAATAATTGATAGTCTTTCTTTGAAATTTCACTAATATCAATGTCTAGAATACTTGAAGATAGATTTAAGTTTATTTTTTGGAGGTTTTCAATTTCTGAACTTAAATTTTTTGTTTTTTCAATTGATTGAGAGAGTTGTTCAGACAATTGGTTAATTTTTTCGAAGTTTTCGATTTCAGATTTAGTTTCTTTATCCTTTCTATAAAACCATTTTAAACTTAAGTTTAATAAGGTATTTAAGGCTGTGAAAATGACTATTAAGAGAATGGAAATACCCAGACAAATAAGAATCCGTTGATAGTATACAGCGCTGTAATTTTCTTTTATTTCAAGTATTCTAGTAGAGGCAGAACTATTTTCAAAAAATAGATAAAATAATATATCCCAATTATAAATTATTAATACACTTATGTAAGTAATAATTATCGGGATTTTCAATCTTTCGTTGACAGATTTGCTAATATTTTCAAGTATTTCTGTTTTCTCCATTTAGATATTTTTGAACTAAAGAATTTCTTATAAAATTGTTTATAACGGTCTTGGTCAAGGCAAGTAGCGTGGAGTAGGGACGCGAACTTGTCGGCTTTGTTGTTTTTTACTTAGTCTCTAAAATAGCACTTTTCACTAGAATGCCCGCTATTTGCGCTTAACCGATGTTGAACGAATCCTCCCTATCGGTCGGAAGCCCTACCCGCCTGAACAGCCCAGATAAGATATTCATTTTGTAAAAGTAATAGATTTATTAATTTGTAGCTAAATTTTAAATCTAATCTCATGTTTAAAAAAAAGTAAAACCATTGCTGAACGCGCTTTTGAGGAGGTAGCGGGTTTCAGTACACTTCAAAACAAATTGGAGCAGAGCTTTTCTATTAACGGCAAAGCAAAAAGCACCTTAAACAATTACCTCCGATGTCTGGCACATCTTACTTTGCACTATAAAGAAAGCCCAGAAACGCTCTCGGTGGAAAACATTGAGGCTTACCTTTATTATTGCCAAAAACTTCACAAAACCCCTTCTGAAAGTTTTTTTAAGCACACCATTTTTGGCCTCAGGGCTGCTTACAAAGTAATGGGTATGGAGGCCAAACGCGTAGCCTTGCCCCAGATCAAACGGGACCTTAAACTGCCAACCGTCTTGAGCAAGGAGGAAGTCAGGCGTCTTTTAAAAGCGCCGAAGTACCTTAAACACCGCTTGATCATAGGAATGCTATATGGCTGTGGACTTCGCAGCTACGAACTGTGCAATCTAAAATTGGCTGACATCGATTTTGATCGCAAAACAGTTTTTATTCCCAAGAAAAAAGGTAAGATCGACCGCTACGTCCCTTTGAGTAAACATTTGACCAGAGGACTAAAAAAGTATATCAAAACGGAAAACCCCCAAGTATATCTTTTTAACAGCCAGGTATCCAAAGATGGAGAAGCGCGGGGACTGACTACCAACGGAGTGCGTTGGGTGATCAAAGAGAACCGAAGTAAGATAGGCAGTTCTAAAAAAATAACCGCCCACACGCTGCGGCACAGCTTTGCTACGCATTTGTTGGAATATGGCGTTGACATTGTCAGTTTAAAGGAACTTTTGGGCCATGCCCACATCGAAATGACTTTGACTTATTTGCATGTAGCCAATTTACCTAGTTGTTCGAAGTTTTCTCCTCTAGACAAGCTCTACGATTAATGCGGCCCCAACATAAGGTAGCTGACATTTTAGAGATGGAACAGCTACAGCTCAAAAGCTTGAGCCTAACCTCATGGCATTACCGTGCATTGCAGGCCATAAGGAGGTGCCGAACAGAAGCTATGGGCGGACACATTGATAAATGCGATTGTTGCCACGAGCTGCACATCAGTTACAACAGTTGCAGGAACAGGCATTGTCCAACATGCCAGGGGCACAAACGTGAAGAATGGATTAGGGCAAGGGAAAACGAACTCTTGAACGTTCCCTATTTTCATTTGGTGTTTACCCTTCCAAGTGAATTTAACAGCTATGCCTTGAGCCACGGCAAAATAGTGTACGGCAGTTTGTTCAGGGCCGCCTGGCAGACCTTGCAGCAATTTGGGGAAAACCCCAAACACTTGGGTGGCAGAATGGGCATGATTGCGGTGCTCCATACTTGGGGCCAGAATATGAGTTTGCATCCTCACTTACATTGCATTGTACCAGGAGGTGGTTTGAACAAATCAGGAACATGGAAAAAAGCAAAGAACAATGGAAAATACTTGTTTAATGTAAAATCCATGAGCCAAGTGTTTAGGGCAAAATATATAGCTGAGCTAAGAAAGAGTGAGTTGAAAATTCCTCAAAAAGTTTACGATAAGGTATTCAGTAAAAAGTGGGTGGTATATGCCAAACAACCTTTTAGAAGTCCAAAATATGTCATTGAATACCTGGGCAGATATACCCATAAAATAGCCATTAGCAATCATCGGATTACGGATGTAGATCGCAAAAACAGAAAGGTGACTTTTACTGCAAAAGATTATCGTCGTGCAGGAAAGAAAGTCAACTTAACCTTATCGGGCCAAGAGTTTATCAGGCGGTTTGCCCTGCATATTTTACCCAAGGGATTTACTCGAATACGACATTATGGTATTTTGAGTAGCAGTTGGAAAAAGGAGAAGTTGCCAAAACTACAAGCTGAACTGGCTACGGTAAAGATGGAACCTGTCAGAACCATCCAGCCACTTTTGCACCGCAGATGTTCTACCTGTAAAAAAGGAAGACTGCATACCATTCTGTTGTTTGATGCACGTGGGCCTCCCGCAAATTGGAGAGTTCTATTAAAAGATAAAAAATTAAATAGGAGCAACTAAAAATTAATCTGCAAAGGCGGGCAGACTCTGCTATGCCTTAACTTTAAAATTAAACGATAAAAACCAACTATTGTAAATTGAAACCACTAAAAAAGTCCAGATGACGTTATAAAATAAGTAGGTTCTATACATTTTAGCCACGTAAAGACAGCTTAACCTCCAATTATCCTTCCCTCAATTCATCGTTTTACCCATAGACGGCAAATCAACCGGATTCGTCAACAAAATATTCAGCTCTTGCCTATCGGCGAGCCGAATACTTAGTTATTAGCTGTTGTTTTTTACTTGTTTAGATCTTCTAAAAAACTTAATTCTTCTGGGTACTTTCCAAAACCGTTTACTCTATTTTTTCCTTTTATAAAATATCGATTAAATACGTAAACTGACTTTAGTTCGTCCCATTCATTTTTTACAATTTCAATTTTTCTTTGTAAATCCTTCTCGGGCATATCTGTATTTAAAAAAATCTCAATTTGATGTCTAAGCTTTTCGTAACTAAATCCAATTCGTTTATGATTACCAGCTTTATCACTCGGTTTGAAAAAAGTTTGAAGTCCAGTTAATATTGCAACTATCAATAAAATTGACGGAAATAAATAATCTTGAATCCAATCTTCCTTAAGAGGTGGATATCTGTATGAGAATGCTACAATCGTGGAAATTATGAAGGCTGATATTCCAATCCAATTTTCAAACTTGTTCCAGAAAATTGATTGATAACAATGTGCATATTCTAATTGATGAATTTTTCTCATCCAATCTAATAACATTCTTCGAGTTTTATCCTGCATATGAAGTGATTTCCTTTGTAATTTTATTCATTAATGGGGTTGGATCTATGTACATTTTTCTATTTATCTCAGAAGATTGAATTTCGCTTTTTCCTATAACAAATGATTGATCAACCAATCCATTTTTCGCTGTGAAACTAAAGAATGTTGCACTTATACCATTATCTCCTTTGGAAATTGATTTATGAAAATTTCCTGCATTTATTTGATAATGACTACCGGGCATATAAATCTCGTGGCTTATTTGTCTTAAATTCACATCTTCACCTGAATTTACCGCATTTGAAGTATGCTGATTAACTTCGTTCAAAGTCTTGTTATACTGAACTGTAAAGAGAGAGTGATCATTCGGAGATTCAGTAATTTTAGCAGAATATCTGTCGTTCACGATTTTACCACAAATCGGCCAACTTTCTGCAAAAAAGGAATGTGTATGAATAGAGAATTTTTCACATTTTTCCTCATCTATATAAGCTTTAAGACTTTCATCCCAAATGTGTAATCTTAAAAAGTCGAAATTTTTCTTTTCCAATTCATATTTATATAGTGGAATAGATAAAAATCCTTGTGATCCTATGGAAGAAATCACACATTCTTTTGGAACTATTTCAATTGATTTAGAAACTAAATTCCAAGTCTCTATTATATCAAGTTTTTTGTCATTTTCCCTCGCTTTTTGAATTGAAATAACTGCTGATATTCTATAACAGACAGATTTTAAATATGAATCCGTTAAATTCTGTCGGAAACTATTTAATTCTTCAATTAATATGTTTTGTTCGTGATCAAATAGTTGGAATGGAAAATCTTTTGGTTTTGGTAGTTTATCTTGACAATTTTTGCTGTAACATTTATTAATTGAATTTAGAAATTCAGCAAAATCAATTTTTTTCTTTTCCATTAAAGTTCAAATTTTGATTAAAAATAACAGCTAACTTGTTATATCCCGTATAAACTATTTTCTTAACGAAGTTACTGCAGGGATATCCTTAGTTTTCCCAAATATAACCCAATCCAGACCCTTAAAACTGCGGAAAAACGTAAAATCCAGCCATTTTAATAACAAGTTTGTAACCCAAATTGGGCCGGGATGTAAAATTTTCCACCTCTAATTTCGATAAATCATTAATTTGCATAAAGATTAAAAAAATGTGCGGTGTCTTCGATATTTTCAAGCCCTAAAATCCAACATACTTCGGCCAGGTCGGAGAAGTCCATTCCTCCTGCTGAAATTGCCTCGTTATTGTAACGGCCGTCTTTTCCATTGTATTTATTTGCAAGATCTGTGGCCAATTGCCATATTTCAATCAATTTCGGATTCTTAATTTTAGCTTTCCATTGGGTATAATCTGGGTCTCGAAATCCCGGGGTTCCATTCCCAACTTCATTACCATCAGGTATTTTGTGATAGTTAGTATGATCCTTAACGAATTTAAGACTTTCAGGCGAAGTAGATTCTTCATTCCAGTTGCTATGCTGTACCAGATGGATACGCTGTTTTGTATTTATTTCAGGAAATTCTTTTTGAATAGCTTTTATCAGCTTTGCAGAAAAATCTGATTGGCCTGCCTCTGCAATCCATATATCTCCTTCAGCATTAAGCGTAGTTTTAGCGATCTCCGTAACTTTTTCAACTGCAGCTTTGCTATTATTATGGGCGTCTGTCCAATTGTTTCCAAAGGCAAGCTGGAACAAATCATTTGGCGGAACATATAAACCTTCCTGAATACCATATGCACCGGCTACTGCGTGATACTTTATTTCTGAAAAATCAGCATCAGATAATAGCGTGGCAAAGCCGGCAATAGTATGAAGATCATCTACATCTGTTTTAGAATCATATTGCACTAATAACAGGTCTTCTTCGATATTGAAGTCCCCGGCTTGTGTGTCTGTCTTATCTGCAGTTTTACTGGTAAAAGACATCACTAGAATGGCCAATGCGCTAAAAAGTAGTGTTTTTGATTTCATCGCTTATAATTTATGCGTTAGATTTAAGCAAGCCTTTTTCTTAAACTTTGTCTGGCCAGATGTTAGGCAATTCTCCACTAAAGCCCATTTGGGGAAGTTTATTAATTTTTTCCATTTCTGCTGCGGAGAGTTCAAAATCGAAAAGATCTATATTTTCTTGAATTCTTTCGGGCGATGTAGATTTTGGGATCACAATTACATCGTGCTGAATAATCCATCGCAAACAAACCTGGGAAACAGATTTGTTGTGTTTTTTGGCGATTGTCTCCAGGACTTTATTTTCAAATACTTTTCCTCTTGCCAAAGGAGACCAGGACTCAACGACTATATTTTGTTTTTTACAGTAGGCTGTTAATTCCTCTTGCCAATAGCCTGGATGAAATTCTATTTGATTAATTGCCGGAATAACATTGGCTGTTTGAAATAAAGCTTCTAAATGTTCCTGAAAAAAATTACTTACCCCTATAGATTTTATTTTGCCTTCAGCTTGTAATTCTTCCATTGCGCGCCAGGTATCAGCATTGGTTTTTTGCCAGTTGTCGTAATTTTTAGCATTGGCAGGCCAGTGTATTAAATATAGATCGATGTAGTCTACGTCAGGTCTCTTTAAAGATTTTTCAAATTCTTTTTTAGTTGATTCATAACCTAAGTTCTCCCGCCATAATTTAGTAGTTACAAAAATGTCTTCCCTTAAAACTTCGCTGGCTTTTATTCCTTTTCCTACAGCTTCTTCATTTCCATATATTGCCGCCGTATCTATTAGGGAATAGCCTTTGGAAATAGCCGCTGCCACCGATTCAATTCCTTCCTGCTCTGTAGCTTTGTAGGTTCCCAATCCTACTATTGGTATTTTATTTCCATCGTTTAAGCTTATTTTTCTCATAATATTTTTGCTCTTTTTTTAACTTCTAAAAGCTAACAACATTTGTCCATTTTAAAAGAAACATGATTAGGAAAGTACCTCCCACACCAACAAATATTGCGCCTTGCCAATAAAAGGTTCTGGTTCCCCATTTTTTCCACATCTTTTTACCATATTCTTTTTTGAAATGCCCCCTGGTAAGCTTCCAAAAAAGGAAAGTGATTATTAAAAAAAGTGATATTGCAATTATCCAAATTTTTTCCATTGGCTGGTTTTTTAGACTTTAAAAGCGGGTTTTATTCTTCAATAAATTGTTTATAGTGATCATAGCGTAAAAATATATCCCTTACATAGTTATATGGTTCTGTTCCTCTTACAAAACCGTGTCTAACCACATCATCAAGGTAGTATTCCTTATCTTTTAATTTCAATATATATTCCTCTACATTTTCGTCCCATATATTGGGGTTTTTTCCATTTTTTTCTGCCAGGCGCATAGCATCAAAAACGTGGCCGGCGCCACAGTTAAAAGCAGCGAGAGTGAATTTTACTTTTTGGATTGAATCTTCTACAGTTTCAAAATTGTCACGCATCCTGTCTAAATACTTTACGCCTCCTTTTATATTTTGTTCGGGATTATAATTGTTGCTAACGCCAACTTCTTTTGCCGTAGCCGGCATCAGTTGTATTAAGCCGGTTGCACCTGCCCACGATTCCGCTTTAGGGTCAAACCTGGATTCCTGGTACACTTGAGAAGAAAGGAAACGCCAATCCCATCCTATTTCAGAAGCATTTTCTTTTATAATATCGTCGTATTTACTAATCTTATTACTGTTTTTGCTGTAAAAATCACTTTTAATTCTACTCCTATTAGATCGGGTATTTTTAAAATACTTATTATAAATTACATAATAATCGTCGGACTGTTTCTCTTTGTTTATCCATTTATTTATCGCCTTAAGTAAGTCGGGAGAATTCTGCCTAACCGCCCAGGCTATGCGTTGAGAAAAAGAAACTCTGGTATCGATATTTAGGATAGGGTAGTAGGTTTTATTGATAGATGCAATGTTGTAATCTGCAACTGTTCTTTCAATTTCACCATCCACTACCATTCTAATTATTTTATCTGTAGTAATATTTCCTTCAATATGCTCTATCGGTATTTCGCCACCAATCTCATTTTGTAAGTTTTTAAGCCTTTCAGCATAAGATGAATTTTCTCTAACCCATACGGTATCATTAATTAATTCTAGCGTGTTCGAAATTAGTTGTTTATCGATTTTATAGCCGGGTAGCGAGCGCCAGTTATCGGGCATTCGCTGCACTAACGCCTGGTGCGTTACGTAATGATTTTCTGTAAAACTTACCAGGTTTTTTCTGGGTTCAGTAATGGTCAGGCCATAGGCAATTAAATCACCTTTGCCATTGTTCAGCATATCGAATAGATCGTCTATATCTTCAGCAATTGTAATTTTCAGCTTTAAACCTAAGTTTTTGGCCAGGCGGGACAACAATTCATACTCAAAGCCCATAGGCATTCCTCTATACAAAAAATAGCTTGTGGAATTATAGATGGTTATCGCGTGTAAAACGCCATCTTCTTTTATGGCTTCTAAATCTTTGGAAATTTTATAGGGTTTGGTGTCCTTCTTGTCTCCAAACGCTCCATCACTAGAGTCTCTATCTCCTTTGGAACAACTTGAAAAAATTATTAAAACAACAATGAAAAAAGCATACTTTTTTAAAATCATAGCCTTCAAAATACAAATAAATAAAGGAGCGACGCAAAAAAATGTTAATTAATTAAATTTTTGACACTTGTTTTAGGGGTTTCTTCTATGCTTCTGAATGCTCTAAAAGCACCAAATCACTTTTATAAACTTCATTTAAATATTCATTATAAGGATTATCTCTTTTATAACTGAAATATTTATCGGCTTGTTCTAAATGAGTCTTTGCGGCTTCCGTTTTGTTTTGTTCCGCATATATTTTTGCGAGTTCTATGTGAGCTTCTACCGTATACTCCGATTGGCTAAGCGCTTTTTGATGATAATTAATGGCTTCTTCGAGGTTGCCCAGTCTATACTCACAAAGTCCAAGAAACACATAAGTTTGATTGTCTACCCAGTCTTCACCTTGATTTTCAATACTTTTTTTGAAATGAATTATCGAATTTTCATAATCTTCCAGTCCAAAATAGGCTTCTCCTCTCAGGAAATCTATATCCTCTCCCCAGGGTGCGTCTACAAAATTTGGAGTTAAAGCGTCCAGCCTGTCAAAATCTTCTAAAGCCGCCTTATAATTTCTTAAAAACCTAAGTTTCATATATCCTCTATACCCCAAATGTACCTTGGGATTCAATGCTACAGCTTTGTCTAAAAGAGAAAATCCCCTCGCGTAATATCCCCTTTTATTAAAAGGTACCGATTGCTCAAAATATAATTCATCATTTTCGGGCTGCTGAAACTTTAATATTTCGAAAACCGATTGGGAAAAGAATACGCCCTGCATATGTGCCGCAAGATTGTACCGGTCTTCAAAGGGTGAGAAGAGTAAAAAAGAGATGATTACTACCGTATAGGCTGTTAATATAACTCCTAAAACTATTTTAAATATTTTGAAAAATCTTTTCATCAGGCTAGAATATATCTACAATATTGTTGTTTCTAATTTTAAAATTTAAGACATAGTAACTGTCATAAGAATTAAATTCGTTTTTTGCCGGAATCCAGTTTTCTAATTGAAGCAATGCCTTCTCTAGCTCTTTTATTTTTGCCTGATTAACTTCCATTTCCTGTAGGTCTAAATCAGTTGATTTAGCCTGAAATCTGCCTGTTTTTCCTTTACAGTTTACAATGAAGCGAAATGTGATTAAACCCGATTTTTCAAAACTCATGGCTTCTAAATCATTTAGAATATCCTGTTTTATTGCTTTTTTACCTCCTTCATAACCTGCAGTCATTCCATAATTCTGACCTATCCAGTCTTTATCACAAACCTCAAAATCACGATCGGTTTTATTATTTTCACTTAAGTCTCCAATTCTATTCGCTGTTTGATAATAAAACCATCCGGTTAATGCAGCGGCAAATAGAAAACTGGTTAATAAGAAAATGTTTGTTTTGCTTTTCAATATTTAGCTTTAAGTGGTTTGCTTATTCATTAGAATCCATAAGGAGATATTATTTTTTCAAAAAAATAACTCATCCCCAAGGCTTTAAATAAAGAATAGCTATAAAACTATTAATTTTTAAGAATTTATCAGATTTTTTATCAATAAATTCTTATTTAATCTCTTTAAGTAAGTCCTGAAGGTTTAACACGTGCGTAAACATTTCTATGGAACCATCTTCTTTAGTTGGCCATTGATCTCTAGGGCGGTCCCAATAAAGCTCCACGCCGTTACCATCAGGATCATTGAGATATAATGCTTCTGAGACACCGTGGTCACTTGCCCCGGTAAGCGGATAATCTGCTTCTCGCAATCGGTTGAAGATAAGTGCGAGGTCTTTCCTGGTAGGATAAAGAATTGCGGTATGATATAAACCTACGGTATTTTGGGAAGCAGGTGGTGCGCCCTTGCTGTGCCAGGTATTTAAACCAATATGATGATGGTAGCCGCCGGCAGAAATAAATGCAGCCTGATCCCCATAATGCATAGTGACTTCAAAACCCAGGAGATCACGGTAAAATTTTAGCGAACGCTCAAGATCTGCTACTTTAAGATGCACGTGCCCAATACGGGTTTGAGCAGGTATTTTGTAGGTATTCATTTTTTGTCTGTTTGATTAATTACTGAATGATGCTGCGAACTTACAATAGTAATAGAGGAGCAATAAAGCCGATTCTTACTTCATTTTTATTATAACTGGAAACATCAAAATTGTCTCTAGCAAAATCTGAATAATCAAAATACCGGCCAATATAAGCTAAGAAAAACCGCAGATCAATATTTTTAAACGGACTGTAATATACAGTAGGGATCATTCCATAGCTTCTTCGCATATGGTCATTGCTGGTTTTTACGTTATCGTAGGCACTGCTAGTCATTAGGGTTAATAAACCCGTGAATTTTGGATTGAAACGGTATTCTGCCCTTAACCAGTTTTCCACATATAATACATCTTCCGCTATCGATTCGTCACTGATAATGCTGGTAAGAATACCTTTAGTATCTACCTCTTCATAACTGTAGTGAAAATCATACATAAGGGTAAGATTTCGGTTTTGGTATTTGTGGCCTAAGGTGAAAAAAGTGGTTCCTCTTTTTTTTACTTCATAAGAATGACTTAAACTATAGATGGTTTGCAGTTTTCCGTCAAAAAAGCTTCCACGCCAGTTTCCAACAAAGGCTACCGGCCAATCTGGTTCCTGGATGTTTTCAGCAACTATATCCCCATAAAGATCGTCGTAATGCATGGTGCGTGAGTTTAAAACTTGTAAGCCGAATTTGTGATTTTCTAATGCCTGGTAGGTAATTCCGGCCCCGGTAACAAATGCGAGAACATTGTTGTAAACATCATTATATTCCAAAACATACAACGGACTGAACTCGTATTCATAACCGCCATAAAAAGGATTCATTTTTCCAAGCCTGATTTCAAGGGACGGGCTGGCTTTAATGTCGATAAACGCCAGCTCGATATTACTACCTAATCGATCTAGAGTTTGGACATCGCTATTTTTATTAAAGCGGTTTCTAAAAGTGAAATGCACCTTTTCGTGTAATTTCCCCGAAATTCCCAGCGCTGTAAAGCCATTTAAAAACTGAATACCATTGTAATAGTTGTCTCCACCTCTAAAGGTATATGCCTGGAAACCCATACGCATATCGAAGGTGAAATTGATATTTTTTAAGAGTTCTATCTTTTCTTTAGGAATAATAGGCTCAGGCAGGCTGTCGTTTAGTTGTGAGAATCCCATTAACGGGACTAGTAAAAACAAACTTATTAAAAATGACTTTATCATAGAGTGACAGGAATTTACAATTTAAATTTTTGTCGAATTGTTGGTAGCAGGTCACCAATAAGTTCGTTTAGTTCAACAAGGATTTTTAGTATCCTTATAAATTTACTGAAATTTTATTGAAAAAATTTAGAAGCTACATCCTACCCCGAAAAACAGTAAATTCCAGTAAATGATCAAGATATTATAAGGTAAATGTGACCCTTAATTTTTTTTTCTCAATTTTATATTTCTTCAGAATAAAAAAGAATGGCTAAGTTCTAATTAGCATATTGAATAGTTGTTGTTTGTACTCGTACCATGCGCTATTTGAAGCAAAGGCAATGGCTGTAACTGTTGCCATTTTACTGGTTGAGTTCTTGATTTTTTCAAGTACCAAGAACCAATTCAAGTAATTCTGTAAGTATTTTGTAGCTACCCCATTGAAAGAATCCATGAACTTTCTCAATCTCATATCCATATTGTTTACATTCTGGACATGGTACACCTTATCTACGGTTCGCTGTCCCTTTGAGGTGTTGAACTTTTTATGGGCAATTGTGTTGGCTTTTGCAAAAGCACCATAACTTCTATGGCTGTCGCTGCAGAGTACGTCAGCTTTATCAAGTTTCCCTTTAAGTATTCTATTCAGATCCTCTTTACTGATACGACCTCTTGTGGCCACTTTAAAGTCTTTGTTTCCAGATCTATCACAAGTTGCCACTACAGCTACTTTTTCATCACTTATGCCTGCTTTGCTTGCTTTTTCTCCTCGCATTTTCGGTTTTCTACCTAAATGACGTCCTCCTTTTTCTGAGTAGGCAAAGAACAGGTCATCGCTTTCGACTATGCCCTGAAACTCTTCTACCGAAACACTGGAAAATGACGTGAGCAATTTATGTCTCCAATCAAAGGACGTTTGAATTGATATCTCCGTCTCTTCTGCACTTTTCCTGATACTGTAGCCCGACAACAAACAGTATAAATACCGATTTAACTTCTCTTTCTTTTTTATATTATACCAAAACTTACCTGTGGTCTCACTGAAATTCTTCTTACAGCCATTGCAAACATAGCGTTGAACGCCTTTGAGCTTGCCATTGGCACGAACACGCTTTTCTGAGCAATGAGGACAGGTAACTGCTTTTGCCTCGTTGCTGTCCTTTACTTCACTTTCTTGCAAAGACAATGATAGCAACGAAGCCACTATCTCTTGTTGAACAGTCGCTGGACTATTAACGAAAAAATCCCTGAAATCTGAAGGTATCATATCTATATAGTTTTACACAAATATAAGACATATTCATCTTAGAACAAAGCTAAAAGAATTTAACCTCTAATTCTCTAAAACCCCGGCCTCTTTTAACAACTTCAACACTTCCTCTTTAGGCAAAGCTTTTATAGTTCTGCCTTTAAAACCAGTGGTGGTTTCAGCCATAAAAATAGAATTTAAGATGGCTTCTTCGGTGGCTTCAATGGTGGCCATAAATAGCGGCGACATTAAATCGTTTGGTACAATTTCCTGTTTCAAAGTCTCTGTTTCTATTTTATACTGAACTCTCACAGCTTCCGCAGTAGAAAAAGCGATCACATAATCGCCGCTGCCGTTTGAAGCAATTCCTCCTGTTTTTGCGAGCCCCAGGAAGGCACGTTTTGCCAGGCGCTCAAGGTTTCGATTGTTCAATGGAGCATCGGTAGCTATTATCATCATACAGGAACCGTCTACATTATTCAGCAGATTATTGCTGAAACTATAATTCCCGAGCTTTTGACCAACCGGGACGCCGCCAATTTGCAAAACCCCACCAAAATTACTTTGCACCAAAACGCCTAAAGTATAACCGCCCAGGCTTTTGGGAAGTTCTCGGGAAGAAGTTCCAATTCCACCTTTATAACCAAATGCAATTGTACCGGTTCCGGCCCCAACATTTCCTTCTGGCACTTTACCGTTTTTCGCATTTTGAATCACAGAAATTACATCTTCGTTTTTTACGTGTTGCCCGCGAATATCGTTTAAATACCCATCGTTGGTTTCGCCCACTACCGCGTTTACCGAGCGCACATCCTCATTTCCGGACAGGTTCAGCGTATATTTTATTACTGCGTCCATGGCAGTTGGAACATTTAAAGTATTGGTAAGAATTATTGGAGTTTCAAGATTGCCGAGTTCGTTAATTTGGGTGCTGCCGGCAAGTTTTCCGAAGCCATTACCCACAAAAACCGCTGCGGGTACTTTCTGCTGAAAAATATTTCCGCCGTGCGGAAGAATAGCCGTTACACCCGTCCGGACCGAATCGCCTTTCACCAAAGTGGTATGACCAACTTTTACGCCCCTCACATCGGTAATCGCGTTTAGCGCTCCTCTTTCCATCACGCCAATTTTCAGCGGAATTTCTTCCACACGTTGCTGTGCATTTAGCAAATTCAACATAAAAAATAGGAGGGAAGTGAGGAGGATGTAATTTTTCATTGATAAAATATTGGTGCTAAGGCTTTAGTTTCGGGAAGATACAAAATACTTAAAAAAGCTGGGTGAGAATTTTAAGCATTAAGCTTTAACACGCTGTAGTTCAAATTATAGATTGTATCTTTGCACCCGCTTTTAAGAAGCTGTATAATTATTTTTTAGACGTCATCCTGAACTTGTTTCAGGATCTAATTTGTTCATAATCAAATTATATTAGAAGCTGAACCAAGTTCAGCTTGACGAACCGAAGACATGTAGACGCAGCTTTGAAAATTAGAATTATATGAGGACGAAGTCGATAAAAAAGAACCGTATTAATGTAGTAACCCTTGGTTGCAGCAAGAACGTGTATGATAGTGAGGTGTTGATGGGGCAGCTGAAAGGTAACAATAAAGACGTGGTGCACGAGCAGGACGGGAATATTGTGGTGATTAATACCTGCGGATTTATAGACAACGCCAAGGAAGAATCGGTGAATACCATTTTAGAATTTGTAGAACAAAAACAGCAGGGTGAAGTAGATAAAGTTTTTGTTACCGGATGTTTAAGCGAGCGTTACAAGCCCGATCTTCAAAAGGAAATTCCCGATGTAGACCAGTATTTTGGTACTACAGAGCTTCCCGGCTTGTTAAAAGCGCTGGAAGCCGATTATAAACACGAATTGCTTGGTGAGCGTCTAACAACTACACCAAAAAATTACGCTTACCTTAAAATAGCCGAAGGTTGCGACAGGCCCTGTTCTTTTTGCGCTATTCCACTGATGCGTGGCGGGCATAAGTCGACTCCAATTGAAGATCTGGTAAAAGAAGCAAAAAACCTTGCGGCCAACGGCGTAAAGGAATTGATACTTATCGCGCAGGATCTTACTTACTATGGACTCGACCTTTATAAAAAAAGAAATCTTGCCGAATTGCTGGAAAACCTGGCTAAGGTAGAAGGTATTGAGTGGATTCGTTTGCATTATGCATTCCCAACCGGTTTCCCCATGGATGTGTTGGATGTGATGAAGCGTGAACCAAAGGTTTGTAATTATATAGATATTCCGTTACAGCATATCAATACTGAATTGTTGAAATCTATGCGTCGCGGAACTACCAGCGAGAAAACTACAAAATTGCTTAGGGATTTCAGGAAATATGTTCCTGAAATGGCTATCAGAACTACACTTATTGTAGGTTATCCCGGGGAAACCGAAGAACAGTTTGAAGAAATGAAAACCTGGGTAGAGGAGATGCGTTTTGAGCGTTTAGGTTGTTTTACCTATTCTCACGAAGAAAATACCCACGCCTACAATTTGGAAGACGATGTACCGCAAGACGTGAAACAAGATCGTGCTAACCAGATTATGGAAATTCAGAGCCAGATTTCCTGGGAATTGAACCAGGAAAAAATCGGGCAGGTTTTTAAAGTAGTGATCGATAGAAAAGAAGGGAATTATTTTGTTGGAAGAACCGAGTTTGATTCTCCCGATGTAGATAACGAAGTTTTAATCGATGCAAGTTCTATTTACTTAAAAACCGGGGAATTCTACGAAGTGAAAGTTACCGACGCCGCCGATTTTGATCTTTATGCTGAGCCAATACACGCCGCACCGAAACCGGTTAGGAAAGAGTTGAAGGTTAAAACTGTGTAAAAGTTGTATACTGTAGTTTGTAAAATGTATACTGGCGTAGTTTAATCGCTGTATTGGTAGAAAATTCCCTGCGGAAAAGGTGTCCATAAACAAGCCTGAAGTCCGGCGTTTTTTAATGCGGAATTTGTCCAGGTATTACAGGTTTTAAAAAGGCTGAAAGAAGTTTTGGATAAATAAAATGCATCGCTTCGGTAATAATGTAAATCTTGTACCGGCTGAATTTTTCCTGATTTTTTAATATTTACCGTTTCTAAAATATATTCTGTCAGTTTTATATATTGATCTTCTGAAACCGAAATTTTAACCAGGTTATCAGAGAATGTTACTTTTTGGTAAAAGCGAGTATGCAGTGCGCTTTGCGATTTTAAAAATAGTGCTTTAAAAGCAACACTTAGTTTTAAATCTTCCCATTGCGGTGTGTTTCTATAAAAATTAAGATCGCCCCATCCAAAACCGATAAATTCCGAATTTTTTGGTTGCGCCAAAGTATGCTCAGGTTTAAAAATACTATCCCAACTAATGATTTTAGTATTTACCGGGAGCAAAATATCGGTATGCATATCCTGTTTATAAAGATAGATTTCCATTTCGGCACTTTTAGATTCGGAATTAGAATTCACAGGAATTATAGATCCAATTAAAGCAAAAAGCAGGTAAATGACCGGGGGCACAATCAGGATTAAAAGGAATTTTATGAGATAGCGTAAACCTTGTTTCATGCTATTAAGGTATTGATTTTAGCTGAAATTTTAACTTATTGATTATTAGAGTTCCTATACCTACAAGGTTTTGAAAACCTTGCAGGACGCTTTTTAAAGTTTCCCTCCTCCGCGAGGAGGGAAATGAATTCTGCGAAGGAGAAGAAAGGGGTGGTGTTTATAGTTTATGATTGTCCGTAAACAATCCTAAGCTTGTTTTTGTCACCTTGAGCGCAGTCGAAAGGTCTAACAAAAACGTCTCGACTGCGCTCGACGTGACATATAAAGCTAAATTTTATAATTAGGACACTATACGGATATACAATTATTGTTAAAATCTCAAATTCAAATTTCAAAATATTTATTATCTTTTTTCCAATATCTTAAAAGCTATGCCACGAATTTCAAAAAAATCCAGCTTTTTCCGAAGCAACTATTTTTATATTACCGGAAGTATTTGGGGTATAGCCTTTTAATGATCATTTTTAAGGTATATGATGTGATGTCTTATGGTTATACAATTATCGGACTTACTTATGCCTGTGTAGGCTATTTTAAGAAAGATTTGCCCTTAGAATTTATAGCCTGGGATGAAGAAAAAATTGAGATTAGCGAATGGCAACAAAGCACAAGGTCTTATAATTGGTCAACTATTGACGGTATTAATGTCTCCCCATCTAACCTGACTATAAAATCGGGGCCGGCCGATGGGACTATGGTGGATCTTAAAGGCTACACTGAAGCCGATATTGAAAAATTAAAAAGCGAATTGATTTTTGCGCAAACTTTGGCCAGCGCTTAACATGAAAAAGATAGAAAAAAAATAAGTTTCTTTAAAAGAAACCTCAATTATATCTTTGCGGTTTTTTGGGTTTTAATGGGTTTTTCATTTTACCTAACTGCAGACCGCGGCAGGTATTTAATTCCCGTTTTGTATGTGATTTCCGGTTCTCTATATGCTTTTCTCGCCTATAAGCAAAGCGGAAGAAACACTGAATATATCACCTGGGACGACGAAAAATTGATCGTTGCAAGATTACATCAAAAACCAAAAACCTACCATTTTACTCCGGAAGTAAATATTCATTTAAGCAACTATCACTTGATTATAAAGGCACCAAAAGCTACCGGTGATATGGTGGAACTTAAAGGATTTACTGAAGAAGATCTAGACTTACTTCGGGAGAAGTTCGCGAAACCAGCCGTTGCTTAATTTTTAATTTCCGAAATTAGTTTAAAGTCAACGCTATCAGCTTCGTTTAATTTATATTGAAAAATTGCTTCGCCGGCTATGTGACCGTCTTCATATGCTGCCCAGATAAAGCGTTGATTTAGAATTTCAGAATCTACAAATCGCATGGTGCCACCTAAAACAGATTTTTCAGGGATAAGTTGTGAATTTCGTTCTAAAGATTCTACTATAAAAGTTTCAGGGTTTTGCAGTGTGTCAAAATCTTCAGTAAAAACTATGGGATTTCGACTTTTTAATAATCGCAATTCTTTTTCCAGAGAATCATTTTCAATCTTTAAACTGGTGAGATCAGCTTCAAGCGTATCTATGCGCAAATTTGTCTTTTCCTTTTCAGCCTCGTTAGTGCAGCTAAGTAACAAAGCCAGGGCGGGGAGTAGTAATATCTTTTTCATACGACTGAATTAATTCAATTAAGTTCCAAAAAATGAGAAGGAATTCATAAAATCAACAAAGAATTCCAAAACATTCCTATCTACTATCTTTTACAATTCCTGCATTACTAAATAGGTGGTGTAGCCTAGATAAAATACGAGTAAAATTAAGGCTTCCCAGCGGTCCAGCCTTTTACGTTTTCCGGTGAACATCGCTAAAAGTAGAAAAAGAGTACCACCGGCAAGAATATAAAGATCCTGGTTGAAATTCAGGTTGAAATCAATAGGTTTTATAAGCGAGGCGGTGGAAAGGATGAGGAAAATATTAAAAATATTAGAACCAATAATATTTCCCACAGCAATATCAGCATTCTTTTTTGCAGCGGCTACTATAGAAGTTGCTAATTCAGGAAGGGAAGTTCCTGCAGCTACTACCGTAAGTCCAATAATTTTCTGACTAATTCCCATACTTTCGGCAATGTCTATAGCGTTGTTTACTACCAATTGACCACCCAAAACCAATCCTGCCAAACCGCCAATGATAAAAATGGTAGTTTTTAAAGGAGACAGCAGTTTGATATTATCATCTTCGGCTACATCATCATTTTTAAGTTGTTTGTACACATAAAAAAGGAAAGCCAGGAAACAGAAAAGTAAAATAAATCCGTCTAAAGTACCTAAAATACTGGTTTTACCGGAAAAAATAACCTGGTCATTTACCATCATAAAAAGAATAATTACGGCAATAAGCGAAATAGGAATTTCTTTCCACGCAGTACTGGATTGCACCGCTAACGGAGTGATGAGCCCGGTAATTCCCAGGATTATAAAGAGGTTGAAGTTATTACTACCTATCACATTTCCAAAAACAATATCTGAATACCCATCGGCAGCGGCAAAGGTATTTACTACCAATTCGGGTGCCGATGTTCCAAAAGCCACAATTGTTAATCCGATGGCCAGGTTAGAAATATTGAATTTTTTCGCCAGGGCAGAAGCGCCTTCAACCATGTAGTTGGCTCCAAAAATAAGGACTACGAGGCCCAGCACAAGTAAAATAACAGGCAGTATCATTATTCTTTAGTTTCGTTTAATAAAACAGGTTTTCCTAAACCAAGCTCTTCCAGTTTTTTCATTTGTGTCTCGGCATCTCCAACAATTAAAAAATACATTTTTTCAGGATTAATATATTTCTCTGCTAGCTCACGAATATCCAGAACGGTAAGCTCATTCACCATTTTTTCCCGTTGCTTTATATAATTGTGATCCCTGCCAAAAGTGCTGATTTCACTTAGCATGTCGAGTTTTGAATTTAGGGTCTCAAACTTCCTGGCGTTACTTTTTATCATAAATCCGCGGGTGACTTCCATATCTTCCCCGTCAAAATTTTGAGGATATTCCTCAATAATTTCTTTAATTAATTTTACGGCATCGTAGGTAATATTTGTTCTTACTCCGCTGTAAATTAGAAATGTACCCTTGTTCTTACCGGCACTAAATCCTGAGCGAATTCCATAGGTATAACCTTTTCCTTCTCGTAATTCCTGGGTGAGCTGCGAGGCAAAGCCTCCGCCACCTAAACGGTAATTCATCACTTCGGCAGTATAAAAATCATCATCGGTAGCGGCCAGGGCAGGAGCGCCAAATCTTATAACCGATTGTTTTGCGCCGGGAACATCATAAAAGTAAATCTGTGATTTCTC